>CAXXFK010000015.1:0-299414 GCA_963663965.2 Sedimentisphaerales bacterium | reverse complement strand
TATCGTACCGGTGAGGCCCTGGGGCAAGCCGGGTATATGGTAGTGAATGGGGGGTATCAAGGGACCATGGCCGCTTCGGCGAAGGGCGCAAGAGAGGCAGGAGGCCAGACCCTGGGGGTAACCTGTACGATCTGGAGCAGTCAGCCTAATGAATGGCTGGATCAGACTATTTCAACAGACAATCTGCCAGACAGACTCAATACCTTAATTGAAGAGTCTGATGCTTATATTGTTTTGCCTGGAAGTACCGGTACCTTGCTGGAACTGGCATCCTGCTGGGAACTGATCAATAAGAAATTACTTGATCCGGTTCCCTTGATCTGCCTGGGGCCGTTCTGGCGTCCAGTGATCGATACAATTGTAAAAACCGGGGAAACCGATGGCGCGTGTGTGATTTTTGTCGATACCATAACCGAGATGATAGCGACTCTGGATCATTTTTTTAAGGAACCGCAGAGATAAAGTCAAGGTAAAGCCATGTTATCCAACCCATTGAAATACCCAATCGTTATATTGTTAGCGGTCATTTTGTCCGTGTGTGCCCGGGCACAAACACCCAATAAAAATCCATCTGATAATAAGGCCATTAACGCGAACACGGCAAGCCGCAATGACCGGGAAATCCTGGCCAGTATTGAAGCGAAACCAACGATGATCATGCGGGAACGTTATCATATCGTTAACCGGGAGGCGAAATTTATCAAGCATCCCAACGAACCACGCTGGTTTCTGGTTTTCGATACTTCCGGGATCCGCGCCCTGATGGATACTAAAATCGATCAGGCAATCCTGCAGAACGCCAAGGCAGAAACCAAGCAAAGCCAATATGATCTTTTGATAGAGGTATTGCCATGTAAATGGTTAATGGCAATGATTTATGTCAGCGATCGCAAAGATGACCTGACTTTGACCTTTCGAATCTGGGGAGTTATCTATGAATACAAGGGACGCAATTATATTCTGCCGTCCCTGGTGGCGACGGAGAAGTTGTTTGAGCCAGCCGCCAGAGAATCAATACCTGATAACGGCCGGTTGACAGGATTGGAATCGATCATTCAGGCGGAACAAAGAACCAGCGATCAACAAAAGCAGCGTCTGGATGAGCAGAAGCGGATTGAAGCCATGACTGAAGCATTACGGGCGGAGTTATTGAAGATACCCCGGCCGGAGCCTCTGGAATTGCCGCCGTTCATCAGTGAGATAACCGATGAAGGCGCAAATTCAATCGGGACAGAGGAAAAGGATCGCAGCGGGCCCGGGGCAGGCACCGCGCGTAAATGGAAAGACAATCAGGTGATTCTGGATCGGGAAGGGCGTATCCAGTTGAATGTGCAGTCCGGACAATTCCTGTTTTTATTCGATTCGGACAGCAAATTTCTGGAAATGCCGCCAGTGGTATTGATGCCGTGCCGTCAATTGGAGCAGATGGAAAATATTGCCGCCAACGCGCTGTATCCCTTGCGGTTTCGTATCAGCGGAACCGTGGTGAAATTTCAGGGAAAGGATTATCTGTTGCTGGAAAAGACAATGGCGCTGGAGAATGAACGGCGTACCCTGCCCCGTTAAGAGCGGGTGGATTTGACTTGAAGGGAGACCATAATTGAAATACCGTGTTGGATTCATCGGTGGCGGTAAAATGGCTTTCGCATTAATGCACGCCATGGTCGCGAGCGGCCAGATCACCGCCGATCAGATATTATGCAGTGACATCGATCCCGGCGCACGCCAAAAGGTTTCAGATGACATCGGTATAGCAACCACCGATTCCAATCGAGATGTCATTACCCACTGCAAGATTGTGTTTCTGGCCTTCAAACCACAGGGCTTCCCGCAGACGGTTGAGCCATTAACGGACTGTGTCCGACCGGATCAGACCATCGTGTCGATTATGGCCGGCATTCGTATCGCCGCCATAAAAAAAGTGTTGCCGGCTCAAATAATACGCCTGATGCCGAATACGCCCTGTTTAACCGGGCAGATGGCTGCCGGAATGGCTGTTGCAGATGACGTTCCGCAAGCAGATATCAATCAGGTGAAGCAATTATGTGAAGGCGCCGGTATTGTTTGTGAAGTCAGCGAAGCGTTGATAGACGCCGTAACGGGTTTGAGTGGTTCGGGTCCGGCCTTTGTGGCTTATCTGATCGATTGTTTTATTCAGGCCGGTATTAAAGAAGGATTGCCAGAAATAGTGGCCCGGGATTTGACTTTGCAAACAATTGCCGGGACAGCGAATTTATTGCAAAAGTGGGATATGCTGCCCCGAGAGTTGATCAAGATGGTTTCATCGCCCAATGGAACAACCGTGGCAGGGCGATCGGTGTTGGAGAATTCTGAAATTTCGACGATCATATCAGCCACTGTAGCTGCAGCCGCAGAAAGAAGTCGGGAGTTGAGCCGAACTTAGAAATCAGCTATTGAACCCGGAAATCGGATCTTCGACGGGATGGCCATTATTGTCGAAATCGCCAAGAGCGCCGACTGGCAAGTTCAGCAGTTCCAAGCCGTTTCTTTCGATTAAGAAGGCAAGTTTTCTGAGAATTTTAGCGGCGTAGGAAGGCGCCATTCCCTGGCGAATGACACATTTTACCAGCGCTTCTCCCGGCATCGGATCCATTTCGTATAAAATAACATGCCCATCCTTGTCAACCATCCACGTAGCCGGGCGGTAATTCAGATCTGGAACAATCATGTCCTGTTCATTGAGTACGAAAACAGTTAATCCTGACGAGTTGCCAAAGTCCTTAATGTCAGCCATTTCTACCTCCTGGATACAGTGTTTTGGTATTCCATATTAAACTGACCACAAAGCCTGTCTTGCCTGGATTGACAAAAAATAACGAACATTCTGGAAAACCAATAAACTGATTATTGGATTATAAACAAATCCGGAAGCAAATTCAATCGAAGTTATGCGGGAAAAGAATATTTTACTTAAGGTGATACCTGAGGGCGCTAATGACCGTCTAATCGTATGTTATGGAGCAGTATAAACGATATAATCGTTACAAATATACCCCTTAATTCATAACCGGATTAAAATACTCATGTCAAGTTCAGGGCCGGGAGGTATTAATATTGGCAGGGATTTTTAAACCGGGATCCAGATTGAGCCATTGGCCCATCGCATTCCAATCGCCGCAGGAATAGACGGCGGATGTGTCCTGTTCGATTATCATCGCATTGATCAAAGGGTTTGTCTGGCAGATTTTTTCTATTTCAGCGCGTGTCAGAATCATAAAACCAGTAGACAGGGCGTCAGCCATTGCAGCGTTGGGAGCCGTGACCCAGGTGGCAAAATGGGATTGGGCGGGGTGAGCGGTTCTGGGATTGATGATATGCCGGCCTTGTTCGTTGCTGGAAGAACCAATTGCCGGTCCAGTGAAGACGAATTGTCCCAAACAATAATCGAGCCGGACAGGATGGCGCAGGTTGATTAACCAGCCTTTTTTTCCTGCGGGACAGCCCAAAACACGAATGGAACTATGGCCGCCATGGATCAGGGCATTTTCAATGCCCCAATCGCTAACGATATCAGCCATTTTATCCACGGCGAACCCTTTGCCGATACCGCCCAGATCCAGTTTCATACCGGTTTTTTCAAGCGTGACAGTGAAATTTTCCGGATTGATTTTTACATATTGCATGCCATAACGCTGTCGGGCTTGCTGCAGTTCGGTTTCAGTGGGAGTTTTGAGTTTTTTATCGGGATCGAACCAGCAGTCTTTGAGGCCGCCGACAGTGATATCAAAAACGCCATTGGTCAGATCGTACATTTTTTTGGCGATTTGAAGGCATTCCAGGGTGTCCGGAGAGACGACGACTTCCTGGCCGGGAGGAGCGGCACAAATCCTGCTGATGTCACTGTTGGGGATATATCGACTGAGATACTGGTTTAATTCATCGAGTTTGGCGAACGCTTGAATGGCCGCCTGTTCACACAATTTTAGGTCAGGGTGATCGACAACGATCTCAAAAGCGGCTGCCATCGATTCGTGAGAGAAGCGGGGCAACTTATCGTAATTGTCGCTATCGGGTTGTAGTTTGGCATCCACTTTCTTTGGAATTTTGTTTTCCGCCGGATCAGTGATTCTGTCCGGTAAGGCCGGCGGCGGTTCTTTTAGCTGGCGATATTTGTCGAGTAACTCTTTGCGGATGTACCCTCTCAGTTCAACCTGGGGCCGGAGCCAGATTAATTCGTGGAAAAGAGGGACATACATATATTTTTCGCCGGGCGGGGGAAGTTCGTAGAGTTTCTGGATCAGTGTTTTTTCGAATTGAGGCGAGGCAATGATGATGGGGGTTTGATAGATATCATTCGGGATCGTATCGGAGAAATGAACATTCAGACGGCGCAGATACCAGGGGAGCGGCCAGTAATCATGGTCCGGACAGATCGCCTGAATGGTCACTTTTGATCCTTGCGGATTATGACTGGCGATGTCATTGAGGGTATCGACCACTTTGGTGATATCCGGATGGGTATGGGCATAGACCCAGGGATTGGCGTGATCGTCGGGATAACTGAAATTGGCCTGACAGGATTGCCAGCCTAAATGGCCCAGTCCGGCCAGAAAGGTCAAGCCGATGAATATATGGCTGAAGGTTGATTTGAGGGCGTGCCAGAGGTGGGCAAGCCCCAGGCCGGCTAAGAGGATGAATCCTTGCCAGGGACCTAAAAAACACCATGGGGTTTTGTAGGGGATCAGGGTGTAGGCCAGGGTGATGATCAGGGTGTAATAAAGGATGATGCGAGCGGCGGGTTGCGATATTCTGAGTTTGTCCAGCCAGTTACGGTTGCAGGCAGTCAGGCCGCCGATGGCCGCAAAGAACAAAATGAACGCTTCGGTCCAGACGGGGCCGGAGCCAGCTCTGAACCAGAGTAACCGCTGCCAGTAAAACCACCAGGGATTTCGATGGCCATTGCTATGGCCGGCGCGATCAAAATAGGTCAGGTAGGTTTTAACCGAGTCGAAGATGCCATGGGGATTGCTGCCAAACGAGGAGAAAAACAGCATAGACACGATGGCGGCAGTGGCGAATAAAAGTATGATTGGCAGGATGCTGGTGCGTTTGGGGGGGATGAATCGTCTGGGATTTTCAAACAGGCAGGCGGTAAAGATGGCGGCCCAGGTTATAATGCAGGTTTCTTTGGTGGCGTGTGTCAGGCCCATGGCCAGGCCGGCGACAATGGCATAACCGGTATTGCCGGACAGCAGTAATTTGATAATGGCGGCCAGCATTAAAAAGCCGAAGCAGACAAATAACATTTCCTGGATATAATAGCGGCTGTAGTAGGTGAAGATGGGTGATGCGGCCGTCAGGGCCGCCGCGATCAGTACTGCCGGCCAGGAGAGTTCCTGATAGAGCAGTAGGGTTGCCAGGACCAGCAGCAGACCAAAAATGACCGGAACCAGGCGCAAGGTGGTTTCGGTTACTTTGGCGCTATCGGTCTGGCCGGCCAGCCTGGCCGGCAGAAGGGTAAAATAGTTTAGGGTAGGACCGTGATATTCCCAGGGATCATAACGATAGCCGTTATGGTCGAGCAGTTCGGCGAATTTGTAGGCATGGACTGCTTCATCGGTGTGCAGGGTACGCAGCGCCAATTTCGGAATACGCAGGGCGGCCGCGACGGCGAGAATCAGGACAATCAGGAATCCACAGATAATCGTTTTGCGTTTATTCAACAGGTTTGCCCCATACTTCTACTTCGGTGTAATGGTTGAGATCGTTGGCATTGTTGCCCCGGGAAACCATTTTGACATAGCGGCCCCTGACGCCTTTACAATCAATTAATTTTCCTTCAGCGGTTTCGATATAATGTTTGTCGGTCCCTACACCCATCTGGGATGAATTATCGATGTCGTTATTGAATACGATGGTTGATTTGACGAAGTCGAGATCTTCACCAATCTGGGCAATGACATCAAAATAGACAAACGCTTTCTGATGGTTGTGCCAGACGATTATCGCGTAGATTTCATGCATGGCTTCCAGGTCGATAACGATTTCCTGTTTGAGTGGGCCCAGGTAGACGAAACAGCCATCGGCGGCCTCTTTGTCGCCATCAGTAACCAGGGACAGTTCTCCGAAGATAGGATCTTCTGAGAGGACAGTCTTGTTTCTGGATATCAGAACGGTACCTTTGGGCGCCAGGAAAGGCTCACGATCATGGCCAAGTGGTGGTTCGAGATTATCAACCAATATGGGTATCGGGGTGCCTTTAAAGGCCGCAATGGGTAACTCAATGTTAAGCGCCACCATGTCGGCGTTTGCATCAGGACTATCGGGTGTCGAAGGAGATGGATCATCACTTCCCGGGGTTGGTGAAACCGTATCGGTATCTGTAATTGTGGGATCAGGATCGGGTTGCGGTGGTGCTGGATCGCTGGTTGGCGATTTTTTACAGGATAGCAGAGCGAAACACATGATGACTAAAGCAATGATAAAAATACGACCTGTCTTTTTCATGATAACCATCCTTAATAAATAGAGTTTGATTTTTTACCATAAGAATAACGTGGTTATCACAGGAATCATTTCAACAGGAATAAATATTTTTGGTTTCAGCATTTTGACCATTATTAAAAAAGAAAGCCGGAGTACCTTTCAGCACGCCGGCTTTTGATTGACGGGTGAATACAAAATTTGCTTTCAAGCCTTATTCGACGGGTTTGCCCCAGACTTCCACTTCGATGTAATGGTTGAGGTCGTTGGCGTTATTGCCGCCGGAAACCATTTTGACGTAACGGCCTTTGGTACCTTTGGCGTCGATCAGCTTGCCTTCGGAGGTTTCGATATAGTGCATATCGGTACCAACACCCATCTGGGCGGAGTTGTCGATGTCATTGTTGAATACGATTTTGGATGTGATGAAATCGGGATCTTCACCAATCTGGGCAATGACATCATAATAAACGCTGGGTTGCTGATGGAAATGCCAAACGACAATCGCATAGATTTCGTACATGGCTTCCAGATCGATGACGATTTCCTGTTTCATCGGGCCCAGAACGACATAGCAGCCATCGGCGGCTTCTTTGTCGCCGTCGGTGATGAGAGAGAGTTCACCAAAGATCGGATCTTCAGCAATGACCGGTTTGCCTTTGGAAACCAGAACGGTGCCTTCTGGAGCGTAGAAAGGATCGCGAGGGCGGCCCAGAGGTTTTTCCAGGTTAGGAACCTGCAAATTAGTGGGGGTGCCACGGAATACGGCATTGGGCAGTTCGATATTCAGGGCAACCATTCCCGGAGCGGCCTTGGGAGCCTCGCCGCCGGTCGTGTCAGTTGGGGCGGCCTGCTCGGTAGTTTCAGTTTTTTCAGGAGTGGTTGTATCGGGAGTAACAGACTGGGTATCGCCTTCCGGGGCTTTTTGCTGGGTTCCTGCGCCATTATTGTCCACCGGTTTAGTGTCCGAGTCAGTAGATTTTTTGCAGGAGGTCAGGTTCAAGATCATTAAAAGCAAGATACTCATTAATACGATACATTTTTTCATGGTCAAAATCCTCAGTGATAAAACAATATTAACTTTTCTTTTTAATATACCTATAAATATAAAACGCCCATTATGGGCGTTTTATTTCAAATTTCCAGGAGAATCAGGCAGCGGAAGATTGCAATTCCACTTTTTTGGGTTCAAGGCCCATTTCAGCCAGGATCAGATAAACGGCCAGGCCGACGATGAAGGACATCAGGGTTTCGAGGCCGTAGGACCAGTCTTTGTTAAAGACATTTAAAATGCCCACCAGGAAGCCGGCGGCCCAGGCAATATAGCCAGCCCAGTTAATCCCTTCACGTGGTCCGGCCCATTTGCCGCCACGGAGATAATCAGCGACCATTGCGCCCAAGATCGGCCCGAAAGAAGCGCCGATTATCAGGAAGAAGCCAATCAGGTTATTGGCAACCCCGGTGGCAGCCAGAATAACACCGACAACACCGGCAGCCAGGGTCATACCCATTCGAGGCAGGGAGGGGAACATCGTCGAGAAAGAGTTGGCGGCCAGAAAGGCACAGAAACCAGTTGGGCAAATACAGGCGATTACGAAGACCCAGAACATGACACCTGACAGTGAACCCACCTGGGCGATTGAACCAATGAACATATCGCCGTTACCGGCGGTTTTTACAGCTTCCAGATCGTTACCCATCGCGCCGGCCATGGCCAGGATTGCAAAAAATCCGGCTACGATGGCAGCCAGGGTTACGCCGACAAAACCACCCATAACCACATCTTTTTCGTTACGGCTATTCATGGCAAAATCCGCGCCAGCCGCTCCGGCGGTGGCAAAGAAGCCAGCGGCTGCCTGGAGGGCGGCAAAAACAGCTAAACCAAAGACGGGAATATTTTCCGGGGCTTCGATTGTGCCAGTAAATTTGCCGACTCCCGACATATTATTAAAGCCGGCTATAATAATCGCAATTAAGGGAAGAACCGGTAGATAAGTAGAAAGCGCGCCCAGTAGTCCGATACCGACGGCACCGACAAACGCAAAGACCATACCCCAGATACCACAAATCACCCAGAATTGCACACTCCCAATGGCAGCGTCCATACCCAGGGCCTGGACAATAAATTTAGCCGCAGTAATGGTGAATACGGCATGCCACCCGATCTGTAAAACACCCATCAGAAGGCCGGGCATAAGAATACCGCCCTGAGAACCAAACGTAGATGAGGCTACTACATAGAGGGGCATTCCGGTTGTCATACCAAGTTTTCCTGGTACATAGTACAAGATAAAGCAGAATAGCGCGCCGACTACCAGACCGATGACGGTGGCCAGGACACTACCATAAGCCAGAGAGCCCAACATACCGGCCATAAATGGGACGGACAGAAAGATGCCGGCGTAGGACGGGGCGGTGTTTTTGTGCCATGGGGCCCGATTTTGCTGGGGGTTGGGGGTGGCGGATTTCAGATACGCGGGTAAATTTGAGTTACTCATGTGAATCTCCTGACAAAGTCCCTGTGACTAAATCATTAAACGGTTTTCTTTTTGGAGGTAAGGAAAAACAAGATTCCATAGCCTGCTAGAGTCAGAGTGATTAGGACGGTAGCCAGTTGGTGCAGGTGATAAAGGAATTCCTGCACCGGGGTACCGAATAACGGAACCATACTTAAGATGATGGAGAGAATAACGGGCAGGGCCAGGATGATGGTGGCCCAGAAGCAAATCTTTTTGAGAAGAACAAAGAAGCAATCGTTCAGTTTGAACTGGCTGGCATGGGCCAGTCGGAAGGCCAGCAGCATGAGACAGACGGCGAAAACGGGCGCCATAGTGACATGGATCATTAAGAGGAACTCACTCATGGGTTCTTTGGCGATGAACAAGGCGTAGAATCCAGTAGCCGCCAGAACGAACAGCGACGCGAGGCAACCCAGCGCGACCAGGATCATCAATCCGTGGTAGATGATGTTCCGATGGGGGGTGATTTCAGCGGTGGGGGCTGGTTGGCATGAGCCAGTCATGAACTGGGTAATCCAGCCGACCATGCGCAGGGCATAAACAGCCAATAATCCCACCAGGGCCAGGCATATCAGGGAGCAGAGGATTTTCAGCATGGGCCGGAAGGCGAACGAGGCATTGAAGAGTTTGATGAACAATCCTTCGCCAATAAAATCGATCATAGCAACGGTTTCGGACTGGCTGGCGACGATGGGGGTATCGACCGCGATTTCGCCATAGAATATGGGCGCGTCATTGGTATGGCAGTCTTTGCAACCATTAGAGCCCAACGCCTGCTGGGCGGGTCGAACATCGTGGGCCAGCGGCCAGGCGAAGGGTTGGGCGGCTTCATGGGTGGCACTTGACAGGGCACCATCGCCGGCCAATTCGAAGACCTTGCCGCCGGCGACATAAACAGGGCTGCTGCCCGCATCAAGGCTGCCCGCAATCGATTTGAGGGCTTCGGTGATTTGTTCTTCGGATAGAGGAAGCCAGTTATTGACTTTTTCCTGTTTGATCAGGGAGGATAATTGATCTTCCAGTTTTTCTTTCATAAAGGCGTATGTTAGAGGTTTAACCGCCTCGCCGGTTTTTGTCCCCCAGAATGCCGGCCACATGAGTTTATGCGGCGCGATTTTATCGGCGCTATCGGGCATAAACACCGGCCAGGAAACATGCGGCAGACTGGGATGAGAGCCATGCTTGCCATGCAGACCGGTTTTGTGCATACGCGAGGTTCGAACCAGATCGGCTTGGTCATGGGGGACCGGGCCGCTATGGCAGGCGGTACAGGTCAATTCCTCGAAATGGACGATTGGCAAGCCGACGTGGGCCGGTTTGGGGGCGCTCAGGCGGCCGCCGGATAGTTTTTCGCGATCATCGCCATAGTGACACCCTTCGCAGGTGAGGGTTTCCATTTCGACCGGTTTGCGGTCCGTACCCGATGAAGCGTCACCCCGGCTGATCATGTGATTCAGGCCGTTGCGATGGCAATCGGTACAGGTCATGCCTGAGGTTAAATGGATGTCCTGATCGCAAGTCCAGCCTTTTTCACCTGATTTGGCTTGCGATTCGTTGGAATGACAGAAATAGCAACGTTCAGCAATCGGGCTGCGTTTGAGATCGAAAAAGACCCGGTTGGCGTGATCGAATTTTTCTTTTCGGTAGGTCATTTTAACGGGGGGATCATCCAGGATTGGATCAAAAGTGATGGGCATACCCTTTACGGAACCCTGGATATCAGCCAATCCGCATGAGGCAACAGGAGCCCATTTGTAATTTTGTTCATAAATCATCAAGGCCGCCAAGGATTGATCCTGTTGAGGATCACCACTATGGCAGGCAAAACAGTTGATCTCCATTGCCCCTGCGACCATACCCTTAAGCATCGCTTGCGGATTGTCTACATCGGGTGTTTCAGCATAGCCGCCGCCGGGATAATGCGAGCCAAATAAGGTGGTGTAATCCCACGGACCAATACCCAAATCTTCAGCGGAATAACAACCTTTCCAGTTGCGACCAACTGGTAATTGAATGCGTAATTTGTTATCCTGGATAACCCATGGCTGACCGGGTCGACCTGGATCGACAGAGTTCATGGCGCCATTAAAATGCCAGCCTTTGGAGATTTCATCATAATTATGGCATTTGCCACATGTCTTTTTGATCGAAAAGGGGACCGGAGTTTCACTGGCGGGATCGATTTCGTTGCCATCTTCGTCAAGCAACGGAATCAGATGAATCGGGCTGGTGCGGTTGCCATCATTGCCATCGCCCAGCAGTTCCTGGCTGTAAGCGAAGTTGTGAATGACCAATAGACAAAGCAGAAATGCACACCCTCTGGCGATGCGTAACTTGTACAACATTTTACTTCCTTAACACAGAGTAACAAACACACATGAAGATCTGGAAGGAACCCAGATTTACAAAACATAACACGACACTATAACAGAGTTTTAAAGAATGTCGAGTATAATTCCTGACAGAACAAGGGATTATAATGATAACCTCTTATTGTTATCAATAAAAATAAAATACTGAGTAAAAAAAGAGGGCAGACAGGGCCTGCCCTCTGTAACAAATTAAATTACAAGAGATTATACATGGAATTCATCGGGTTTAAAATCCAGTTTACACCCTTTGGCCACCGCTTCATTGACTTTGAGGACCATGGCAGCGGTTTCGTAGCCGATTTCACCGGGGCAGTTGAGTTTGGCTTTACCATGGATGGCATCGAAGAAGTTTTCCAGGTGCGGTTGGTGGAAGGGTTTGTCCAGCGTAATGGGTAAGGTGTAAGGCTGGGGTTTCGGTGAACTACGGGAATCTTCACCTTTGACGGCTTCGATTTTTTCAACTTTAACGGGTTGGTTGACAAAACCTTTGGCGACCCAGGGTTTCCAATTATCTTCTGGCACACTGGCTTCCCGGTATACATTACCGCGAGCGGCAGCTTCAGAAATCTCCAAGGTGCCTTCATCCCCCATGAATTGCTCAAAGTAGCCGCCGGCGCTATTGGTGGTAATGGTCTGGTAGGACGCGCGAACAATACCTTCTTTGGTGGGGAATTCATAGATAGCAATTACGTTGTCGTACCATTCATGATCGGTCCAGTAATCGGTGCCCCCACTGGCCATTACAGAGCGAGGTTGTGCATCGAGGAACCAGGCATAGATATCGATCTGGTGGGAACCCAGGTCAACAATCGGACCACCGCCCAGACCTTTGTACCAGCGCCAGTTAAGGTATTGTTTCATGGATTTGAAGCCGTACTTGTTAAGGGTCGCTTCATCAATGGCGATAGAGGCCAGTTTTGGATTCAGTTCGATATCGACGCAGGCTTGACGGCTACGGTTCCACTGGCCATTAATCGTGGTGATATGGCCAAGCATTTTAGCTTCTTTAATGATGTTATCATAGCAGAAACGATAGCGCGGATTACTACGGCGCTGGTGACCGATCTGGAGGAGCCTCTCATTGCTGCGTGAAGCAAGCACCATCTCTTTGGCTTTTTCGAGACTGTTGCTCATTTCCTTTTCGCAATAGACATGCAGTTTCTTGTTCAAGCAAGCGATGGCGTGTTCTGCATGCCAGAAGTCCGGAGTAGCGATGATTACGGCGTCCAGTTCCTCCTTATCAAGCATTTCCTGGTAGTCAGTATAAGGAGTGGCTTTATGTTTGTAAGCTTTCAAGGTGGCGCTGACCAGTTTAAGATTATAATCTTTCCAAATATCGCAGACAGCCTGGAAACGGATATTGGGATTTTTCATATTTAAGATGGCATTCATTAAAACTTTGCCTTGAGCGCCGGCACCGAGCAGAGCAATGTTGATGGTATCAGAATTACTTTGCCCTGTAGCGGTCTGTCCCAGCATGAGTCCCGCGCCCAACGCAGCGGTACCCTGTAAAAACGATCTACGATCCATGGTGTCAAAATTCATCAGATAAAATCTCCAAGAAATTAATTGAACGGGTTACTTGATTTTGTTTAGCACATCTTTGGCTTTATTTCTGAGATTATCGTTATTAATCTTAGAAATTACAAGGTTTAAAGCATTTTTTGCTTCATTGCCATTCTGGCCGCGGACACGATCCGCTATATCAATAACGGCTTGAGCAGCTTCTGATTGCAAATTGGCATCATCAAGACAGGCACAGGCCATCTCGAGGCCGCTGGTATGCCCAATTGTGCCCAGGCTTCCTAGGATCTGTTTTCGAGTATCGTTGTTATCGGTCTTATCAAAAAGCTTGCGATAGAGATCGACTTTTTCCTGTGGACTTTTATTGTTGTCTTTTACCAGAAGTCCGGCCGCGCCCCGTATGGCCAGGATGACCGCGGTATTGTTGCTGGAACTATCAACAATTTTGAGCAAATCACCGAGTGGCGAGGCATCAGGCCAGGAACTTAGCGCTCTAATCGCTTCAATCTGGATGTTATTATTGGAGTCATTCAGCGCCGCTTGTAAGGTCGGTAAGCCCTGATTGGATCCAATTAATCCGAGTACCTTAATTAATGAGCATTTGACTTCAGGGGAAGGATTCTGAGCCCAGGCTTTTAAAACATCTGAACAGCTATTACCGGATAAGGATGCTACTGTCCGTCCGGCTTCATCGCGGACGTTATTTGACCGGGTCTGGACCATCCGCCCGATGATCAAGGGTAGATGGTCCGGTTTGGCAAGAACTTTCAACGCTTTAAAGGCTTCTGATGCCACAGAGGCATTATTGCTCGCGGTTTCCCTGAGCAGGTGGGGGACCGCGTTGTCAACCAGACGATCAGCCAGGGCGCGAATCAATACCACTTTAACGTTGTCATCAGCGTTCTCAAGCAAGTTAACGATCGCAGGATTGATATTCGGACCGGGAATCCGGATTAACGTTTCAGAAACGATACCGCGATATTGCGGAGCCCCTTTGGCGGCCATATCCGCCAGCATGGGTACGATGGATGCATTGCCAAGCTTTTCCAGAGCGCGAATCGCCTGGATTTTGACATCGCCTTCCGCGGTGCGCGCCACATCTGAAACGGCCGGCAACGCGGATTTATCGCCACGATCGGACAAAGCCGCCAGGATCTGGACCTGGAACAGGGGATCGACTTTACCCAAGGCCGCCACCAGGGCCTGAGTCATGGATGGGCTGGATACTGAACGGCTTAATGTGATCGCCACGGAGATGACTGAGGGATCGGGATCAGACAAGGCGTTGGTAATCAAAGAGACCGAATCTTTATCAACTTGAGCCAGTCCTTTCAATGAGGCGCAACGAATAGAAGGAAGGGTAGATTTAACCAGTTCTCGGTATATGCCGCTTGCCACATCGGTTTTGCCTGATGAAGTCTGGGCGTCAGCGGCGCGAATTAAGGCATCCTGAATCAGCAAGGTATTCGTGTCTGAAGACACATTTTGTTTTTTCAGGATGTCAATCGCTTGCTGGTTGCCGATGGTACCGAGGGCTTCGATTACCGCCGTTTTTATTTGATTGTTATCCTTGCTCATCAGAGGCGCTATCTGGGAGACGGCTTTTTCGCAACGACGTACGCCCAGTGAGTTGATAATACCAATTTTGACGCTATCCGGCGCTTGATTCAAGCCGGAAAGGAACAGTGAGTTGACCCGTTCGCCTTCGATACGCTCAAGCGCATAGCGGGCAACGTCGCTGGTTTGCGGGTCTAGCAGCAGAGTCCCCAAAGCGTCTACAGACGCTTCACTGCCAATCAGGCTAAGCATGCGACAGATTACATCGCGGCCTTCGGGGGTGATAGGTCCGGCCAGAGTTTTGAGCATTTCCTGTTCGTAAGCCTTCATTTCTTCGGGCAAACCAGTGATATAGCGAATATAGGTTTCCAATTCATATTGAGCGGCCCGGCTCTGGCCTTCTTGGTATTGGGCAATCTGCTTCAGGGTGCGCGGCACATCGGCGGTTGCATCGATGGCATAATCGCCCAGGGCAAACTGAATGCCGGCCAGGTAATGTGCCAGAATGGCTTTGTTCCAGTAGATTTCAGAGTTATGTCCGAATGAGCAATAGAACACCCTGCCTTTGCCATAATTACGGATCCAACTGATCGCGACATCCTTATCCGTAGGACGTCTGCCATCCGCCTGGGCGGTTGCTTCATCGCTGAAGTCCAGTCCAACCAGAACCTGAACGCGCGTGCGGGAATAGCCTTTGCTGCGGTACAGTTCTTCTTTGATCTTGAAGCCCTTGCCGGCAAAGGATTTGTTGAAAGGGTGGTCCGGCTTGTCGATCTGCACCGCCCAGGTACCGCCGCCTACCCAGGGATGACCATCGAACTGGCCTCCCATCATTTCGGCCGCTTCCGGCCAGGTATAAAAATTATCGGTGGCCGCGTGGATACCGATGATCCCTTTGCCGCTATTGATAAAGTCCATCAGACCTTTGCGCTGGGCCGGGTCATCCATTTGCAACCGGGTCGTATTGTTGAATATGACGGCATCGTATTTTGCCAGATTTTCAGCACGGAATACATTCATGTCTTCGCTATGAGTCACCTTAAAGGCGCCGGTTTTTTCCGCCATGATATCGAGCATGGCCGCACAGTAGGGAATCGAGCCGTGCTGAAAGCCTTTACTCAGGTCAAAGGACAGCACCATGCGCGGTTTCTGAGGATTAACCGGCGATTTATCGGGCATCGCGTTACGGATGTTATCGAGATGCTGAGGATTGATGTTCTGGGCTGGTAAGCGGCCAGCGGATAACATCGTCAAAGCACTGAGGATGACGAAAAGAACGGCTTTGTTTTTAAAGGTACTCATTTTGCCAGCCTTTCAATAAATTGATGTATTTAATCTCATATGATTCTATTTATAGATGCCAGGGACTTCGGAAAGTGCGCCTGAGATAATTGTCCGCCTGAGGATCGTTGATGAAGCGTTCCTTTTGCGGATCCCAGTTCAACTTTCTTCCCGTCAGCATAGCGATTTCACAAAGTAATCCGACACTGATGGAGCGATGGGCGATTTCAGCCGGAGTAATCGTTTCCTGACGGGTGATTATGCAATCAAGGAAATTCTGATAATGATCTTTGCTCTGGTAGAGCTGGATTTCGCTGGGAGCGATACGTTCCTGAAGGATCCTGTCGTCAGAAGCCCATAATCCGCCACGGCTGACATGGATCCATCCTTTATCTCCGTACCAGCACGTTCCCATCCCGCGCGGGCTTTGGGACGCATTGGCGACCACCATTTCCACTCCGTTGGCATACTTGCAACGGCATTTGTATTTCGTGGGAACGTTATAGGTGCCATCCTTGGGATATTCGCCGACTCCTTCGATTTCGACTGGTCCGGCATAATCGAGTCCCAGGCCCCAATGTGCGATATCGATATGATGTCCTGCCCAGTCGGTGAGTTGTCCACCGCTATAATCCATTATCCAGCGCCAGTCCCAGTGGATGGTGCCGTTACCAAAACCAGTATAGGGCCGCCAGGGAGCGGGTCCCAGCCACATATTATAATCGAGATTGTCTGGAATAGATTTTTGCTGAAAATTCCCACTTCCGCCGCCATCGGGTAATCCTACCTCGACATATTTTACTGTGCCGATGCGACTGTTTATCACTAATTCGCTGGCTTTGCGAAAGTTTTCTACGGAGCGTTGCCAACTGCCGGTTTGCCAGATGCGACCATAGTGTTTAACGGCGTTACAGATTGCCCGGCCTTCTTCAATTGTCCGTGCCAGAGGTTTCTGACCGTAGATATCACAACCTGCCCGGGCGCATGCAACCGAGATAATGCCGTGCCAATGGTCGGGCAGGGCGTGGCAGATGGCGTCCAGTTTTTCGACGGCCAGCATTTCACGGTAATCTTTATAGATACGGCTGTCCTGGTTCTTGTTGCGATTATCGACGATTTTTTTTGCTTCGGCCGCGTGATTTGAATCTACATCGCACAAGGCAACCATATAGACCTGAGATTTGCTGGTTAATCCATTAATATCACCGCACCCCATTGAGCCACAGCCGATAGCCCCCATGACGATTTTGTTACTGGGGAGCCGGGGGCCCGCCGCTATCACTTTGGAAGGCAAAACGGTTGGAAATAAAGCCGCGGCTATTGCCGAGCCAGCCAGACCCTGAATAAACTGGCGACGATTGGGTTGCTTAGAACGACTCATGAAAAGCACTCCCTGAAAGAAGTATTATGATAAAAAGAGAAAGGCGGCGTATCCGGAAAGATACACCGCCCAAGGTTTCTTATTTCTTATCGAAGGCTTCGTCAAACACGACATCGGATGGACTGAAATCGATATCCTTGACGAACTGACATGCTTCGCGGGCGCCGCGCAACCGGTTCATGCCGCAGTCTTCCCATTCGACAGAGAGCGGGCCATTGTAACCGATATGATTGAGGGCACGGATAATTTCTTCAAAATCCACACCACCATGACCGAGAGATCGAAAATCCCAACCACGGTTGGGGTTGCCAAAATTCAAATGAGAAGCAAGAATGCCGCGATAGCCGTTCAATTGTAATGCGGCATCTTTCATATGGACGTGATAGATCCGATCCTTGAATTCATGGATAAACAGGGCCGGATCGACCATCTGCCAGTGCAGATGGCTGGGATCGAAATTGAACCCAAAGGCTTCACGATTTCCAACGGCTTCCAGAGCGCGTCTGGCGGTAACGATATCGAAGGCAATTTCAGTCGGGTGAACTTCGAGAGCGAATTTGACATCGCATTCATCATAGACATCAAGGATGGGATTCCACATCTGCGCGAAATATTTGAAGCCGTCCTCAATCATCTGTTCCGTCACCGGAGGGAAACTATAGAGCATATGCCAGATGGATGATCCGGTAAAGCCGTTTACGACTTTAAGGCCGAGGTTTTTGGCGGCCCGGGCGGCGTTTTTCATGGTTTCAACGGCCCAGGCACGTTTCTTTTCAGCATTACCGGCGCAATCAGCCGGGGCAAAGCCATCGGAACGGCTATCGTTATTCAGGTCGCAAACGAGTTGTCCGGCCAGATGGTGACTGATCGCGAATACCTGGAGATTATTATCGGAAAGGATTTTAATTTGTTTTTCGCAATAAGCCTTGTCCGTGGCGGCTTTATTGACGTCCATATGGTCGCCCCAACAGGCTAATTCCAATCCGTCATAGCCGAAATCGGCAGCGGTGGCGGCGAGTTCTTTCAGTGGTAAATCGGCCCACTGACCGGTGAAGAGAGTTACAGGTCTTGCCATGTTCAGGTCTCCAGTTAATTGAGTTTATTTCTTAAAGGGGGTCCATTTCTGTTTGGATTTGCCAGCGGCAACCACTGTTTCGATGAAGAGCATCCCGCGCAGTCCATCTTCAACATTGGGGAAATCCAGGGCCAGCGGACTGGGTTTCTTGCCTTCAATATTGGCTTTAACGGTTTCGGCAAAATTAGCATAGTTATTAGCAAATGCTTCAAAGAATGCTTCCGGGTGGCCGGATGGCAGCCGTGTGGCGCGACCCGCCGCAGGACTTTTTTTGGTGATGTATTCATTACCCCGGCGCCAGACTTGTACGGGGCCGTCCGGTTCTTTGACGTATAGATAATTGGGATGTTCCTGATGCCACTCCAGAGATTTCTTTTCCCCGTATACCCAGATCGCCAGGCCGTTTTCTTCACCGATAGAGATCTGGCTGGCATGGAGAATACCGCTGGCGCCATTATTGAATTTGAGCAGGCAATTGCCATCGTCATCCAACCGCCGTCCCTTGACAAAAATATTCAGGTCGGCGCAGAGATGAGTGATTTTCAGGCCGGTAATGTATTCGGCCAGGTTTTCGGCGTGAGTGCCAATGTCGCCCATGCTACCGGCGGCGCCGCTCTGTTTGGGATCGGTGCGCCAGGATGCCTGCATGGACTGTTTGTCGATAAACCTGGCCAGCCAACCCTGGGGATATTGTACGATAATTTTGCGGATATTACCCAGATCGCCTTGTTTGACCATGTCTTTGGCCAGTTTGACCATCGGATAACCCGTGTAATTGTGCATTAAACCGAAAACTTTGCCGGTTTTTTTGACCAGTTGATTGAGCTGGCGCGCTTCTGCCACATTGAAGGTCATGGGTTTTTCGCACATGACATGGAAACCCGCTTTAAGAAAATCACGGGCGATGGGGAAATGCCAGTTATTGGGGGTAGTAATGGTCACAAAATCAATGCGTTCTTCAGCAGGAAGCGCCAGTTCGGTTTCGATCATTTCGGTATAGGTACCATAAGCGCGTTTGGGATTCAGATATAATTCCTTGCCCATTTTTATCGATTTTTTGGGATCGATGTCAAAAGCGCCGGCCACCAGTTCAATCTGGCCATCCATTCGGGCTGCTTTTCTGTGGACTTCACCAATGAAAGCACCCGGTCCGCCGCCAATCATTCCCATTCTCAGTTTACGGTTAATTGTCATAATGATTCCTTTCGCGATAAATGTCCATTTAGTACTAAAACAAACACATAAGTCCCGATTTTATTGCAATCAGGCCAGAAAGATCAGGATGGATAAGGTCAAAGGCAATTGTAAACTTGTAGGGCTGATGCCGTCAACCATATGTATTAAAATTTGTCCCTATTTTTTGATCCTTCATTTACTTAGGTGTTGAATTTGTAATCCATGCCGAGAAGGTTCGGTTGTCTTGAGATTCACGAATAGACTGAATATTGAAAATAATATTGGACAGACTGTTCATTATCTACTAAAATTAAACATTGGTAAAATTTGCATATTCTAATCCAAGAAGTCATGAATCCGAAAAAAGATATAAGAACGGCTCCTGCAATATTTTATGACACAGATATTATTTATCGTGCCGATACTTGCGAACCATTAAAAACCGCAGCCAGGAATCATGAGCTGGTTTTAAACGGATTTGGCCGTAACTGTTATCCGGGAACGGCATTACCGGTCCGTATGCTTCCAGAATTATGCCTGGCCTGTGTATGGGACGCGAAAACCAATCAGAACTGGGGTTTGGAGACCCATCGAAATGAAGGTCTTGAAATTGGATATTTAACCCGCGGCAAGCTGGATTTTGTCGTCAATGAAAGTGTCTATCCGCTGACCAGCGGTCATTTGACGCTTACCAGACCCTGGCAACCCCATAAAGTGGGTAATCCGAGTATCACTGCCAGTCGCATGCATTGGCTAATTCTTGATGTTGGCGTCCGTCGTCCCAATGAAACCTGGAAATGGCCGGACTGGCTGATTTTTTCGCCTCAGGATCTATCACGGTTCACTGAAATGTTGCGATATAATGAGTATCCGGTCTGGCAGGGAAATGCCAAAGTGGAAGAATGTTTTGAAAATATTGCATTGCTTACTGAAGAGCAAGAGCCCGAGAGGGTTCATACCCGGTTGAAATTCTATATAAATTCTTTGCTGATAGAGCTCTATGAGTTATTGCAGAAAAAGAATATTGAACTGGATGCCCATCTTGCCTCGACCCGGCGCAGTGTAGAAATGTTTCTGGCGGCTTTACCAAAACATTTGAATTATCCCTGGACGCTGAATGAAATGGCGAGCCATTGCAACCTGGGGCGAAGCCGATTCGCCCATCATTGCAAATTGATCACGAATATGACTCCGGCTGAGTATCTGAACCATTGTCGCATAGAGATGGCCCAACGGATCATGAAGAACTATCCGGATCGGACTATAACGGATATCGCCATGCATTGTGGATTTGATTCCAGCCAGTATTTTGCGACGGTTTTCAAACGGCATACCGGAAAAACGCCATCCTCATTTCGACAAAAATAGCACGGTACAGACCACAGGCCTTGTGATATCCTGCCATAAAAGAAACGGAAGAAAATCCAGACCGGCGCACGGGTATTTTTATAATTCTTTAATATTCCTTCCCACTGAAAACTGGACGAATTTTTCGATTTCACCGGCCAGGTCATGGATATCATCAATTTCGAAGTCTTCGTAGTGGCCCCCGGTGAATTCACCATTGTTATTACGGATATACAGGCGAACGCGGATAGAGGCGGGATTTGAACCGGTAAAATGCCGGGAGGGTAATTCCGTCAGTTCGACCCGGTGTTCTTCGCTGATAAAAACCAAAGCCTTGCCCGTATAAATGGCCGTCGGAAAATAATCTCGTAAAAGCTGGAGGCGTTCATTCATCGTATTCACTCTACTCGCATAGAGCCCCGGTCAGGTCACGTATATTATTCATTTGATATTGCTGCATATAGTTTCGCAATCCGGTAAGAATGGTTTCCAGGCAGGCCGGGTTGATCATCATATGAGTTCCAACTGAAACCGCGCTGGCGCCGGCGAGCATAAATTCGACGACATCGTCGGCGCAACTGATGCCTCCCAAACCAATGAGAGGAATATTAGAAGGCCTGGCCACCTGCTGATAAACTTTGTTGACCAGATAAACGGCCATGGGTTTGATGGCTGGGCCGCTTAAGCCGCCGGTTCTGTTGGCAAGCACCGGGCGGCGGGCATGGATGTCGATCGCCATGCCAACAAACGTATTGACCAGGCTCAGGCAATTGGCGCCGGCATCAATCGCGGCACGAGCCGGGACGCAGATATCGGTGACATTGGGTGTCAGCTTAACAATCAGATAAGTGTCTGGACATCGTTTACGTATTTGACAGACAAGATCATAGACCGATTTGGGATCGGTTCCGAAGCTGATACCGCCTTCTTTGACATTGGGACAACTGACATTGATTTCCAGACCGGCAATGTGAGGGATCTGGCTGATGCGTTCCGCGACAATCAAATAGTCATTCACTGTTTTCCCGGCGACATTAACAAAAACGGGGATTGTCATCCGTTCCAGCAAAGGGATTTTTTCTTCGCAAAATTTATCCAATCCGACATTGGCCAATCCAATGGCATTAATCAGACCAGCAGGTGTTTCACAGGTCCGTTGAGGGGGATTGCCAAGTCTTGGTTCCGGGGTAATGCTTTTAGTGATAAATCCACCCAAATGATTCAGATCAAAAAAGTCCATGAGCTCAAAACAATAACCGCATGTCCCGGAGGCGGTTAATATCGGATTATTGAGTTGGATCTGCCCTAAAGAAACGGACAGGGTGTTATCGGTATTTTGAACGGTCATTATTGTCCTTGTAGTTAAAATTGAATTTTACCAAGTGGTCAATTCAAAAATAAGTTAATAGTCCTCTTCCCAATCAACGTTCCAGGCGTTGAAAACTGGTCCGTTGACACAAACCAGCTTATATTTAGCATCTTTGATCGAGGCGTTGATATCTTCCAGGTCGTTAAAGGCGACTGCGCAGGACTGGCAGAGGCCAATGCCGCAGGCCATATAGGCTTCCAGGCATACCTGGCAGGGCATTCGACGTTCAATAGAAAATTGTCCGATCGCGCGCAACATGGGTTTGGGGCCGCAGGCGAACAAATGGGTATCTTCCCAATCGGGATTCAATTTCAGAAAAAGATAAAGCGCATCGACAATGGTACCATGAAATCCACAGGTGCCATCATCAGTGGCTAGTATAGACAGGGTTTGGCTCTGGTTGAAATTGATCTGGGACAGGCCCGGTTTCAGGGGGTGTTCGGGATCGATTGCATCCATCAGAAAGCTGTTTTGCAAATTGGTATGGCCGCGTGCGGCCGCGAAGGCCAGGCGATTTTCGTACCCTTCCTGTTGCAGCGTATGGGCCAGAAAGAACATAGGGGGCAGTCCGATACCGCCGCCAAGTAATATACATTTCTGGTTTTTGTCCTGGGGAAGTTTAAACGGTTGCCCTAAGGGCCCCAGTATGTCGATTTTTTCACCGACTTTACGTTCTGACAGCCAAGTGGTACCCGGCCCGACGATACGATATATAATAGTAACTATACAACTATCCTCGTTAATGTCCAGATCGGCGATGCTGATTGGGCGGCGGAGCAGGGGGGTGTAAGTGCGATCATGATTCAAGTCGTGACAGGTGATCTGGATAAACTGCCCGGGTCTGGCTTTTCGAAAGGCCAGGGCGGCAATTTCCGTTAATTTAAGCTGTAATTGCATGTGATCGATCGCATAGGGTTTATGATCGACGATCTCAGCGAAATACTGGCCCCGACGGGGAGTTTTAATGGTTGTATCTTCTTGTGTCATAATGGGTTATTATGTTATAAGTTGTCTAATTCAGGCGATCATTCAAGCTGAGGGATTCACGTGTATTTGCTTAATTGTTATTCCCAAAAATTTTCACTTTGTCACTCTATAAATACCATTCAATTTCTGTGTGGTCAGGTGCGGGTCGGTTTTAGTTATTATGTCAGTACCTACTTTATTTTTTGTTAATCCGGCAAATTAGCCGGCATCGGGGAAGAATATATATTTATTTTACGCTCATCATAAAATAGACGATCATATTTTAGCCCTATTCAGCCATAAAGCAATGATCTAGTGAGAAATGATTAATCCCCTGTGATGTGAGATGAATTTAGAAATAGCCGGATTGTTTATAAAATCGCATATCCAAGTCTGGGACATTAAATCAGATTAATCTGGCCTGATGGAGCGGGGTGTAAACCGGTCCTTGACGGGATAATTCACTTTCGAATACCATGATGGAATCGACGGTTTGAATCAGGGGCTTTTTGCAAGTATTGTCAAAAAGTGAATCAGGTATTCTGCGTATGGTTTTACCGGTTTGCGCCATGTTTATGCGTGCAAGGGTTAAATGGGGCGACCAAGCCTGTTTTTCGGGGGAGATGTTTAAGTCTGTCAGTGAATGGTCGATAATCGATTGCAGATTTTTGAGCGGTTCAAGGCCGGACTTCAGGCCACACCAGTAGACTCTAGCCGGCCCGCGTAATGGGAAAAATCCCAATCCGCCAAATTCAATATCAAAACGAGACGTATCAGAAGCAATTTTATTAATCAGCTGACAAACCGGCGGTACAATGTCATCATCAACCTCGCCCAGGAATTTGAGCGTCAAATGCATATGTTCCGGTTTGATCCAGCGCATGGCCTTGTAGTCCAATGAAACGGTTTTTTCGGTAGCGTCTTTTAAATCGTTGAGAGATTTTTTAATAGCCGAATTTAACTCAATAGCAATAAAACATCGCATTGACATCACCAGGATATTTCTTATCAATTAATAAGCCAATTAAGATATAAGTTATCTATGTCTTCTAAAATATTTATAACTTCACTTTGGCTTTATATCCAATTTTAAAATGATTTATTCCAGATTTTTCATTTTTGGAAGAGTTTATATCCAAGAGTAAACCAGATAAATACCTGATCGCCAAAGCTATAATATCTTCTTGTTTTACAAACGGTTACGATAAATACCATCATGCAGAACGCCTGAATCATCCCTTGCAACTTATTTTAATTGTGTAATCTAATCATTTGGATCATAGATATTGTTTTGTCGCTTATCGAGATTAGGGACCGAAAATAAATAACACCTTCATTTTTCATCCCATCTTGCCGCCATCTTCAGCCGCTTCTCCGTCGCGAAATCCTCGACATAGAACAACACCGCCTGTGGTTTCGCTCAATCGGGGCGTCTGAATCTGACGACAAGCTGTGCGATAAATGCAGCATTTATTTAAATACGGGACCCTTAATCGATTAAAGGTATAATTTGTGATGATGAATATACCTTTCAACGGATTGAGGAACCAGCCCGGCAATGGGCTGACCAGATTTGATTTTAGTTCTTATTTCGGTAGAAGAAACATTAAAAATAGGTGTATCAATAATGTACCGGTTTAAAGACTCGATTTCTGCTTTTGAAAATACCTTCGATAATGAGGAATAGTTGTCGGGGCAGCCCAGTCGTCGGGCGGTGACAATGATACAGGTCTTTAGCAGATCTTTAACCCGATACCAGTCAGGTAAATCTCGTATTGTATCTGCCCCGATCAGCCAGTAAAGTGTCGTGGGTGGAGGATATAGATTTCTGAATTCCAAAACAGTTTCCAGGGTATAGCTGGGGCATTCGCGTCTGGCTTCGCAATCCGAAACTGAAAACAATGGATCATTATCCGTGGCCAGTTGAACCATGGCCAGACGATCCTGGAAGTCAGAAATTTGATTGGCGATTTTATGAGGCGGGCGAGCCGATGGAATCAATATGATTTTACTGATATTCAATGTTGAAGCAACTTCACGCGCAATACCTATATGACCCACATGAATTGGATCAAAAGTGCCGCCATATAGCAAAACCGATTCAAGGTACTTCATGATTAATCTGATTAAATAACCGGGTCATCTTTTCCGGGTCTTTATGACCGGGGTCACGTTCGATCCCACTACATAAATCGATGCCATACATTCCCAGTGTAAGGGCCTCCGATATATTATCCGGATTGATCCCTCCGGCAAGAAAAAGCTTCCGATCCGGTGAAATGTCTTTAAGCCAGCTCCAATCAAACGATTCCCCTGTTCCGCCATAAAGAGAGGGATGATATGCGTCCAGCAGATAGTAATCAACCTCATAGGTGTTTAACAACGCAAGATCCCTGTAATCACGAATCCGAAACGCCTTCATGACCTCGATTCCCAAGTGCTTAACCTGTCGACAAAAATCGGGAGTTTCATTACCGTGTAACTGGATAACCTTTAATGGGCAACTATCCAAAGCCCGGCGTATTTCATCTAATGATTCATTAACAAATAATCCAACTGCAATGGAGCATCCCCCGCTTTCATCGATCAATTGGCCGGCAAGTTGATAGCTGATGCTGCGCGGGCTGGGCGGATAGAAATTGTAGCCTATCCAGTCGGCGCCCAATTGAACTGTCAAGCGCAAATCGTCATGATTGGTAATACCACATATTTTAATTTTAGGTTTCATGGTCAGGAATTTGAGATGGCTGTCATTTTTTCCAAAGCGGCAAGCGCTGCACCGGTATCGATCGATTTTGCGGCTAATGGAAGGCCTTCTTTTACGCTCTGACATTTACCGGCCACATAGAATCCGGCGGCAGCGTTCAATAAAATCGTATTGCGTATGACGCCGGATATCGTGCCGTCCAGAACACCTCGCGTCAGTTTCAAATTATTTTCCAGAGAATCGCTGGTGATTTGCGCGATATCGCCTTTTGCCAAACCCAACTGATCGGCTTCAATCGTATATCGACGGGTTTCGTTTCCCGCCAGGTCGATCACATGGTTTACACCGCTTAAAACCAGTTCATCCGTTCCATCGCCGCTGACAACCATCGCCCGTTTGACTCCAAGTTTGATCAGGGCTTGCGCCATCATTTCCAGCAGGTTTTCTCGAGCGACACCGATCACCATCCACTCGGCGCATGCCGGATTGGCCAGCGGCCCCAGGATATTGAAAACGGTTCGAAATCCCAGCGCTTTCCGCACCGGTTGAACAAATTTCATGGCAGGGTGATGCATGGGGGCAAACATAAATCCGATACCCGCCTGGTCTATGCATTGCGCAATCGTTTCAGGAGCCGCATCGAGTTTGACACCCAATCCAGCCAGAAGGTCGGCGGCGCCACACTTGCTGGTTATGGCGCGATTGCCATGTTTGGCGACCGACACTCCCGCGCCGGCCAGGACAAACGCTGAGGTTGTACTGATATTGAAGGTGCAGCGACCATCTCCACCGGTGCCAACGATATCAAGTACCGGGCGCTGTTGCGGATTCACTTTTACCGCGTGATTACGCAACGCCTGGGCCATGCCTGCCACTTCATCGGCGCATTCGCCTTTGGCCGCCAGAGCGGTCAGGAACCCGGCGATTGCTACTTCGGACTGACTGCCTCCCAGTATGGTATCGACTGCCTGGCGTGCCAGATCGAAAGACAAATCGTGGCCGGCAATTAACTTTTCCGTGAGATCTTTCAGCATGGCATTACCCCTTTTGAACGAGTCAACTCTTCGATAATGTTCGTAATAATCTTCAAGCCGATATCCGCCTGCAATGTCATGATCGATTCAGGATGAAACTGAATCGAGACAATGGGCAATGTTTTATGCCTGATAGACATTATAACGCCATCATCCGATTCCGCAAGTACTTCGAGGCAATCTGGTAATCCTTCTTTTTTAACGTATAGACTGTGATAGCGCCCGGCTTTGAACGGATCGGGTATATTTCTGAAAATTCCAGTTTCGTTGTGTTTGATAAATGATTCTTTGCCGTGAACCGGTTCATCCAAAACCCCCAGTTCCGCGCCAAAATATTGCGCGATTCCCTGGTGACCAAGACAGACTCCGGTTAACGGGATGTTGCGTTTAACCACTTCTCCAACCAGATTGGGAACTCCCAATTGTTCGGGTGTTCCCGGACCGGGTGAAATGAAAACCAGGTCAGGCTTGAGTTCATCCAGTCTGGCAGGATCGAATCCACAACGCAAGGTTGTCACGTCTACGCCGGTTTGGCGGACATAGTTGGCCAGGGTATGGACAAAGCTGTCTCGATTATCGACAAAAAGCACATTGGCTTTTCGTACTTTAATCAGGTCGGGTATCCAGGTATCCGCACGTTCATAATCTCTGGAGGTAACCGCTTCAATGAAAGCCCTGGCTTTGACGCGGGTTTCAATTTCTTCATCCGCGGGATTCGAGTCATATAGCAGTGTGGCCCCGGCTCTTACTTTTGCGACGCCATTTTGCAAGTGTACGGTTCGTATGGTTATACCGGTATTGAGCTGACCGTTCATGGTAAACAGGCCAACACAGCCGCCATACCAACGTCTTGGGCTGTTTTCCATATTTTCGATAGTCTGCATGGCGATCGGTTTGGGGGCGCCGGTTAATGTGCAAGCCCACATATGGGACAAGAAGGCGTCAAACATGTCGCAATCGGATTTCAGCGTCCCTTTGACATGATCAACGGTATGGAATAGTTTGGAATAGGTTTCAATTAATCGGCGGGCAATGACCCGGACCGATCCCGGTTCACAGATTCTGGATTTATCATTACGATCCACGTCGGTGCACATGGTCAGCTCTGATTCATCCTTGCGGGACGCCAGCAGTTTCTGAATATTTTCAGCATCTTCCATAGGATTGGCGCCCCGTTTGATGGTCCCGCTGATTGGGCAGGTTTCCACTTCGCCATTTTTGACGCGCACGAACATTTCCGGCGAAGCGCCAATGAGTTGTTCATCGCCGAAGTTAAATAGAAAATCGTAGGGGCTGGGATTGTGTTTGCGTAAGCGGGAGAATATTTCAGTGGGCCAGTAACCGCACTTGACGCTGAACTCCTGGGACAGGACGACTTCGAAGAAATCACCTCGATGGCATCCCTCGCGAATTTGCTGAACTTTGTCAGCGTATTCATCCGGTTGATGATCTGATTTGACTTCAGTGGTGGTGATAGTCCGTTCCAGTTTTCTTCTCAATCCAGTTACTGCAAGTCTCTCGGTAGATCGGCCTTGAATATCTTCAAATTCATAGGCCAGTTTGAATCCCTGTTGCGTACGGTGGTCGATCGCGGATATCCTGTCGGCCAGGAACAAATGGCAATCAGGTCCGGAATTTAATCTGTCATGTTTCAGGTTGATGGGCTCGAATTGGAATACCAGATCATAGCCAAATGCGCCAAAAACGGTTAAAAACTCATCGTCGCATGCCAAAAAGTCGCATAGCGCTCTTAAAATTGAGAAAACACTGGGCTGTCGACTGCGTAGCTCTTCAGGAAAGTCATTGGTGCCAGGTTTGATCCGGGCGGAAATCTCTTGTTCTGATATTGAGTGAGAGTCAATATCCGGATTGCCGGTGATGACGGATTGAAGCATTTGCAGCAATACGATACCGCGATCGTTGAGGGCGCGCATGGTAAAATCCCTGCCGGTACTGACCATCTCGACGGGGGGATCCACGATGCCGATATCCCACCGGCTGTAACGGCCGGGATAATCATAATCACTGGCCAGGATGCAGCCTTTGGCCTGATCGATCCGTTTATAAACATCCGTCATGGCTGAGTCGGGATCGGTAAAGACCTGAGTTCGTTTTACCGTAATGCCCCCTTTGGTAATAAAAATCTGTTCTGACATCGTTGGGACTCCTTGTGTGTAAGAAAAAAAACCGCAGTCTGACAGGTTCAACAGACTGCGGTTCTTTCGGTATTTTGTGTCTATAAACGAGGCGCTATTCGCCAGACCCGCCAGTCTGCCAATTTCGCCACCACCAATAATTGTTTGAATTAATTTCTAAAATATTAATCATGCCCATTATTATAGCTATATTAACCCAATCAGTCAATATATCTAATCAGATATTGAGAGTTATTTTATATATGATAATTATCGGTAGGAGACAAAATGAAACAATCTGGATGTTGTAATTGTAAATAATTGTATAGTAACGAGTTATGGCGGGTTTTGGGTGTGGATCAAAAAACATGTTTCTATTTGATTCAAATAGATTAATATCGTATAATAAAATTGTAGTTTTGGAAGTTACTGGAATGAATTATATGAAAAGACATTTTGTTTTATTTGTTTTCATAAGTCTACTTTTCATACTTACTGCTGATGTATCAGCGCAAGTATTTGGGAATTCTATCTCACAGGGTTCTGTGCAGGCACCTCGGGTATCAGTAGGCACAGGGGCCAATTCGCTGTTCAGAACCTATTCTTATGGTTTACCTGAAACTTTTCAAAACCGATCCATGCCGAATCCATTAAGATATACAGAGAATAGAAATTTTAATACAATTTTGGGCTCAAGTGCCGCACGCGGCTATACACCCCCTTTAGCCGCTAATCCTCCACTTAGATCCAGGACCAGTACACGAATATCTGCGAATTTATTGGCTTCAACGCAAAATCCGTATTCAAATGGCATATCAAGTTTTAAAAATTACGTCTCATCAACTCCCCGATATCCCGAATCCAGAGTGATTCAAACCAGGAACCGGTTGCCCATTAATTATAACCCTAATCTTAACAATATCATGCCGGCCAGGGATAACGTGAGCCATGCAATACTTCAAGATGAAACCAAATACCTGCCCTCTTTGCAA
This sequence comes from Sedimentisphaerales bacterium, assembly GCA_963663965.2. GTDB lineage: Bacteria > Planctomycetota > Phycisphaerae > Sedimentisphaerales > SM23-30. The sequence goes on along the minus strand of CAXXFK010000015.1, from coordinate 269,535 downwards.
CCAAGGAATTTTCTGAATTCTTATAGACAAGTTTCCACTGAGTCAACCAATTCACTTTTGGTAAGTAAGCCAAATTCCATGCCAATTTATCAAGGGATGACTGGGAACGAATTAAGATCACCTTATCAGTTATATAGCAATAACATTTCCCGAAGAATTTCATTAATTAAATAAGGTTATATTTCAATACCAAAATAGTTTCTGGCATTGTTAAAACAGATATTCTGGACCATAGCGCCCAGCAGGTTTATGTCGGATGGCAATTCGCCGTTTTCAACATCGTTGCCGATAATATTACATAGAATGCGGCGAAAATATTCATGTCGGGGGTAGGACAGGAAGCTTCGAGAATCGGTCAGCATACCTACAAAACGGCTGAGTAACCCCAGGTTAGACAGGGTATTGATCTGATTTATCATGCCATCTTTCTGGTCGAGGAACCACCAGCCACTGCCATATTGCATTTTCCCGGGACAGGAGCCATCCTGGAAATTGCCGATCATGGTAGCCAGTAACTCATTATCGCGAGGGTTCAGATTATAGAGGATCGTCTTCGCCAGTTGATTGGTCTGGTCCAACCGGTCAAGCATTTTTGACAAGGGAAGGGCGATTTCCAAATCGCCGATCGAATCGAAGCCAGTATCCGGGCCGAGTTCCTGATACAACCGAGTATTGTTGTTACGCAGGGCACCGATATGATATTGTTGAGTCCAGGCGCGGGCATGGTCCATTTTGCCGAATTCATAAAGCATGGCAGAACGGAACTGGCGATGCTGGAGGATAGACAGTGTCTGGTTTTTGCGGATGCTTTGAAATATGGATTCGATGTCGTTTGCGTTGTAATCTTCGGCATAGGCGGTATCCAGACCATGGTCGCTCAGGCGGCATCCATGGGCATGAAAAAAGTCATGTCGTAACTGGATGGCTTCCAGATATCGGTTGAAATCAGTAATGTCGATTGCGGCCAGATCCGCCAAATTGTCGATCCATCGATTCAGACCGGGGATGTTGTTGGTGGCCATGGCCTTGTCCGGCCGCCAGGTGGGCAGGACTTTTATCTCGAAATGGTCATTCTTGATTTTTGCATGATACTCCAGGCTGTCCAGCGGATCATCGGTGGTACAGATGGCTTTTACATTGGAACGACGCAAGATATTGCGGGTTGAAAAATCCGGGGTGTTCAGCATTTGGTTGCAGTGATCGTATATCTGACAGCAGGTATCCGGCCCCAGCAGATCATCGATACCAAAATAACGTTTCAACTCGAGATGAGTCCAGTGATATAATGGATTTCTCAGGGTATGTGGAACGGTATGAGCCCATTGTTCGAATTTTTCACAGTCACTCGCGTCGCCGGTACAAAAGCGCTCACTGACGCCATTAGAGCGCATGGCCCGCCATTTATAATGGTCGCCATACAGCCAGATCTGTGTGATCGTTTCAAACTGGACATCATCAGCCACTTGTTGCGGGGGAATATGGCAGTGATAATCAAAGATGGGCATATTCTCGGCATAGTCATGATAGAGGGTTTGCGCCGTTTTGTTCCGCAGCAGAAAATTATCGTGAATGAAATTCATGGCTGAAGATTGTCCTTATCTTTTTAAACAATATAAGTTGACGCAGATGTTGTACCGCCTCTGCCGGTCCAGTTGGTGTGGAAAAATTCACCACGAGGTTTATCGACGCGTTCATAGGTATGGGCGCCGAAATAGTCACGTTGTGCCTGAAGCAGATTAGCGGGAAGTCTTTCGCTACGATAGCCATCGTAATAAGCCAGAGCGGAACTGATGGCCGGCATGGGGATACCCATATCCACCGCGGCAATAACGACGCGGCGCCAGGCGGCCTGCGCGTTGGTGACGGCCTGCTGGAAGAAGGGATCCAACAGCAAGTTACATAATTGAGGATTCTGATCAAAGGCCTCTTTGATTTTACCCAGGAAGGCAGAACGAATAATGCAACCGCCACGCCACATCAGGGCAATGCCACCATAATTGAGATTCCATTGGTATTCTTCTGCCGCGGCCCGCATCAACTGGTAGCCTTGTGCGTAACTGACTATTTTTGACGCATATAAGGCTTGACGCAGATCATCAATCATTTGTTTTTTATCGCCCTGGAAGACTTTGCCGGGGCCGTTCAGGACTTTGGCGGCGTTGACACGCTCACCTTTTATTGCGGACAGGCAACGCGCGAAAACCGCTTCGGTTACCAGGGTTAAAGGCTGACCCGTGTCAAGCGCAGCAACGGCAGTCCATTTACCCGTACCTTTCTGGCCGGCGGTGTCGAGAATAAGATCCAGAGTCGCCTGTCCCTCCTCATCGCGATAAGCAAGGATATCCCGGGTAATTTCAATCAAGTAAGAATCGAGTTCGCCTTGATTCCATGCGGAGAACACTTCATGCATTTTATCGTTGGTGAGTCCAAGCCCGTGTTTCATCATCTGATACGTTTCGCAGATCATCTGCATATCGCCGTATTCGATACCGTTATGAACCATTTTGACAAAATGGCCGGCGCCGTTTTCGCCCACCCAATCACAACAGGGCTCGCCGGAATCGGTCTGAGCAGCGATTTTCTGAAAAATCGGTTTAACATGTTGCCATGCGGCCGGTGAACCACCCGGCATGATGGACGGGCCCAGCAGCGCGCCTTCTTCGCCACCGGAGACACCGGTGCCGATATACAATTTGCCCTTGCTTTCCACATAGTCCGTACGGCGAACCGTATCGGGAAAATGACTGTTACCGCCATCGATCAGGATATCGCCATCGTCGAGCAGCGGTAGAATCTGTTCAATGAAGGCATCAACGGGCGCCCCCGCCTTTACCATGATCATGATTTTTCGAGGAGAAGCCAGAGAGGCAACCAGTTCTTCAGGACTTTTACAGCCAATAATATTTTTGCCTTTGGCCCGGCCATTCATAAAGTCATCGACTTTAGACACGGTTCGATTGTAGCAGGCGACAGTAAAGCCTTTGCTTTCCATATTTAAAATCAAATTTTCACCCATTACGGCAAGACCTACGACGGCTATATCGGCTTTTTTCATAGTTAACTCCTCTGAAGGATTATTGTAGTTTATGGTTTATCCATAATTCTGTTTGTTGATAAGTTGTTGTGAAAACGGTCTCGAGTAGACCACAGGCCCAGACCTGGATTAGAGATGAAGAAAATCTCTTCTCCACCCACAGTATTGTACCCATCTTTCAATTTTTCAGGATTATAACGTTTTTGCATATCCGCTAAATCCGCATATTGGAAATGGACCGATTCGATTTCCTGTTTAGTTAAAGCGCCTGGACAATAGGTGATTTTGAAACGGCCTTCACTAGATCCATGGATTAAATGTGCGGCAGCACTCAAATTATTCCTGAGATCATCGTTGGTTTCTACTAATTTCAGAACCCGGGGGGTACCGGCATAACCGTATTTTCGGATCAGGCGATCGATTTCTTTATCTTCTCCAAATTCTTTTAGACCTGGCGCCAGAACAATCAGTTCGCCCTGGTCAGCCATGGCCATCCGTGTCCGGTAAATGCTTTTGTTGCCGAGCCAGGTCGATTTGAATTCGGCGGGATCAAGGTAGACCACGGCTTTCTGAATGGGCTTGTCGAGCAAGGTAAAATTGACTTGCAAGGCCAAGTCGGAGGCTTTCTCAAAACATTCAATATCATCACCAATGAACAAACCTCGAGTGACCAGTCCGTTTTCAGACATCCCTACAACGGTTTGTATATAAACAATGGGCAAATCCCGGGCGAAATGCGTCGAGGCATAGTTTAATACCCGTCGCACCGGGGTATCGGCCCGGCCCATAATTCGTTCCATACCATACGCGGCGCCCAGGAAGTGGCTTTTGTTGATTCCTTCCTGTCCACCGGTTCCTACAAAAATGTTTTTGTTATAATTGGCCATGCCAATCACTTCATGGGGAACCACCTGCCCCAGAGACAGGATCAGGTCGAACTGACCTTCCACCAGTATTCGATTAACTTGAGCCGGCCAATCGTAGCTGACACGGCCTTCACTAACCTGTTGCAGATACTCAGCGGGAACTTTTCCCAGTGTCACCAGATCTTCACGCCAGTTATGGATACGAAACAGTTCGGAAGGAATATTGCCGAACATTCTGATCCGTTCCAGATCGGTCATGGCATAATGGGTACCGAGCGCCGGCAGAATATCGGTCAGGATCGAACCATAATATTGCCAGGCACATTGGGTCAGATAGCCCGCGCCTGAATGATAGCGTGTTATGTCGGGGGGTATGGCCAGGACTTTTGTTCGTTTGCCCAGTTTATCAAGTGCCTGACACAACCCGGTTTTCAGATCGCCAGGGGTAAGGTTATTCGTTATGCTGCCACGTTCGTAATATAGCATGGGGTTTCTCTATTTCCAGGAGGGTTCGACGGGCAGGCAGGCGTCAAACTCGGCGATAACCCGGTCCTGATAGTCGCCGGCGTAATTACCGGCCATGAATTTGTCAAATGCTTCATCATGGAAGCGCTTCCAACTGGCCGGTTCATCACCAGGATTGATCGGATAAAAAAGCACCTTGTTGCTCTGGGCCGCTTTCATGTCACCGGGGGCGTCGCCGATCATGATGATTTTATCGAGAGCGTATTTGCCATCGGCCATAATTGCCAGTTGTTGAGCCTTGGAACCCAGTTCCTGGCCGGCAATGATGCGAACATAGCCGTCGATGCCGTGTTCCTCCCATTCGCGGTTCAGCGCTTCGTTAGGGGTGGCTGAACAGACAATGATGTCAGCCACCTGGGAGATTTTTTTCAGGCACTCCCGGACATAGGGGAAGGGGGGCATCCCTTTAACGATTTCGGTAATGGAATCATTGACTTTATTGCTCCATTCCAATACCATCTCGAGTTCTGCCTTCTGGTGGGGATCTAACGCATTATCGATAGCATCCACCAACCCTTCATTACTCAGAAGACTTTTGGGATTATTCGCCCACTCGCAATAGTACTTGAATGCCGGCACTTTAAAACCGCGTTCTAACACTTGAGGGTGTGTTGGGAGTAATTCGGTCAGGATACGCACAATGGTTTTATGGCGGTTGGCTCCGCGAGTTTTACTGAACAGGTCGGCAAAATCTTTGCATTCTCGTGCCGCCTGTGCCACTGGCTGTAAGCCGAAATAGCCAATCATCCAGGGGCAGAAACATTCACGTTGCTTAATGCCCATGGTATCGAACGCGCAACCATCAGAATCGATCGCAACGAGGTATTGTTTTGAGGGCTGCAAGTCTTTCAGGGCTTGAGCTGGATCTGACATCTCATATCCTTTCACTATCGAAGATTTCTGAAAATTTATACACCGCTAAAGGCGCTGAAGCCGCCATCCACAGGAACGACAATACCCGTCACGAACTTTGAGGCCTCACTCATGAGCCAGATTAACGTTCCGATTAATTCATCAGGCTCGCCGAAACGCCCCATGGGTGTGTGAGAGATGATGGTATTTCCCCGCGAGGTCCAATGTCCGGAGGATTCGTCAACCAGCAGGAATTGATTTTGCTGGGTGAGGAAAAATCCCGGTGCGATCGCATTAACCCGGATAGCAGGATTGTGACGTTGTGCCATATAGACGGCTAGCCACTGGGTAAAGTTGGCAATGGCGGCTTTGGCGGCGGAGTAAGCCGCGATATTGGTTAATGGCCGATAGGCATTCATGGAAGCGATATTAATGATAACGCCGCTTCCTTGCTGAGCCATATACTGGCCGAAGACCTGAGAGGGCATAATGGTTCCCAAACAGTTCAAGTCGAAAACCCAGCGGATCGCTTCATCGGGTAAACCGAAAAAATCAACCGGCGGAGCACAAGTCGCTTCTTTTTTATTGCCACCGGCGCCATTGATTAATACGTCAACTTTACCATAGGTTTCGACGACACAGCCAAAGGCTTCCTGGATTTTGCCGCGATCCAGAACGTTGGCTTCGACCGGAATCGCCATGCCGCCCTGAGATTCGATTTCCTTGCATAATTCATTGGCGCGCATCACGTCGTAGTCGATGACCGCTACACGAGCCTCGCGGCGAGCCAATTCTCTGGCCATGGAAGCACAGAGAACACCGGCGCCACCGGTAATCGCGACGACTTTGCCGGATACGTCAAATAATTGATCTGTCACGAGTTTCATATCCTTTCTCTCAGGGATGGTATTCGGGTAATTTCTTTTCGACCGGAAACCGCTCAAACCGCATATAGACGGGTAATCCATCCGGACCAATGGTAACCGGCGCTTCACCCATTACCAGCGGGCGGACGTAGTCTTTCATGGCTTGAGTAATATGATTGCCTTCTGCATTAATATAAGAACGGGGCATAAATTTTTCGCCGTTGGCTACATCGGCAAGTGCGGCAAGTCCGGTTGTACATTCATAAGTTGAACTGTCTTTTCGAACCAGGGTAACCATTTTCCCGTTTTCACCGTTGAGAGCATGCCGCACAGCCATGCTGCCGCATTGGTAGGATTCTTCAATATCGGTTAAAGATGCGAAATGCATGGCGCTCCGCTGGTTGGTGCCTAATTTGTTGAAACGAGTCTTGATGCCAACCTCTTTTTCGATGACCGCTTTGAGCATTTCGGCCACACCGCCCAACTGGGCGTGACCAAAGCTGTCTTTGCCAAACGCTCCGCTGTCCGCGGTCACGTACTGCCCGTTGTCATCCTTTAAGCCTTCGCCGGCGACGATGAAAACGCGCTTAAAGTTTTGTAATACGGTCTTGACATCACTGATCAATTTTTCGAATGCAAACGGAACTTCCGGCAGATAGATCAAGTGGGGGGCATCTTGTGGCTCCCGTTGGGCCAGGCCGCTGGCCGCAGCGATCCATCCGGCATTCCGGCCCATCACTTCAAGGATGGTACAGGTATCCGTGGTATAAAGCGCCTCCGTATCTTTTCCGGCTTCCATGGCGCAAGTGGCGACATATTTCGCGACGCTGCCATAACCGGGGCAGTGGTCCGTAAAGGCCAGGTCATTGTCTATCGTTTTGGGAACTCCCATGCAAACCAGATCGTATTTGGCATCGGCAGCCAGTTTGTTGACTTTATCTGCGGTGTCCATGGAGTCATTACCACCGGCATAAAAGAAATAGTGGATATCGTGGGCTTTAAAAACATCCAATACACGTTCGTAATCCGCCTTTGATTTATCGAGGCTTTTTAATTTATACCGGCAAGAACCAATGGCGGCGGCCGGTGTACGCATTAAAGCGGCGATCGTTTCGCTTTTTTCCGCAGTGATATCAAAAAGATCTTCTTTCAGAACGCCTAAAATCCCATTGCTGGCGCCGAAGATTTTACCAAATTTTCCTGATGATATTGCCTCTTGAATGACACCACATACGCTGGCATTAATTGCTGTCGTAGGGCCGCCGGATTGAGCAACCAGTACGTTTGTTTTTTTCATTGTAATTATAACTCCTCTGGGATTTATATTAACTCAAGACTTGAGATAATATAATGCAATTACCATTTGTTTCGCAAGAAAAAATTATATTATTCTATTGTTTGTTGTAATTTAATGACTTACATTTGTATGTCAACATGATTTTTGACTGGCTTTACAGTAATTTTTCAATTATCATACCTATCTATGAATGATTTATCTCAACAATCAGAGGTCAATAATAACCAGAATCAGGGATTTACCAAAAATCCCGGTTTACGAAACGAAAAAAAGATATTAACCCTGCTCCATCGCAGCCGCCAGGTTACCCAGACTAGTTTATGCCAGATGACGGGGTTGAATAGTTCAACCATCAGTTATACTGTAGCACGGTTACGAGATAAAGGATTAATATTGGAGGAACCAGGGAAAAGTCATTCACGGGGCGCTAAACCGGTGCTGATTCGTATTAATTCTCTGGGGCAGTATATTATCGGCGTCGAAGTGAATCCAAGCCATCTTTCAGTAGGGTTGTTCGATTTCAACGCGCAGTTGATTGACAGTGTTCGTTCTGCCATCTCTCCGTTTGATCAGCATTTACCGCAACAAATTAACGATTTGATTGAAATCAATATTCGCGGGTTGCTGGGTCGTCATAAAACTGACACGAGTAAAGTGATCGGCATAGGGATTACCTTAAGCGGATCCATAACCCCTGATGGTGAAGTTCATCTGTCCAGCCCGTTGGGCTGGAAGAATATCCCTTTGCGTTCGATGGTGCAGGAACGATTTAATGATATTCTGGTTACCGTCCATTCAACGAGAGTTCGATTGCTCGCGGAAATGAACCTGGCCGAACAGGATTCTTTCAAAAACGTGTTGTACATCAATATTGCCAACGGTGTAGGAGGAAGTGTTTATATTGATGGAAAGCTGACTCAAGGGGCTACCGGAAGAACCGGAGAGATTGGTCATATAACAATAAATCCGGATGGTTCATTATGTGGTTGCGGGAATCGGGGATGTTTGGAGGCGTATGTGTCTGGTCCGGCAATAACGCGGCAGATTCATCAAGATATGAAAAGTCAGGAGTCGGTTCTTAAACAGACGCTGCAAAATGAAGATATCCCTGAAAAAATAATCGAAGCGTGGGGTAACGCTATTCGGCATAAAGATCCCTATGCCGTTGCCTTATGTCAAAATGTATCTCAATATATCGCACGTGTTGCCGCTATGGCAATCAATTGCTATGATCCGGATATCGTTATGCTGGCGGGGTATGTCAGCCGCGAGATCATGCCGCAACTATCCGAAGCGATTTATCACGCAATAAATCAGGGGGTTTTTGATTCCGAAGGTCGAACCATCCGTATTATTCCGGCTCGATCAGGAGAAGAGTGTCTTATTCAGGGTGTAGCGACTGCCATTCTACATGAGTATCTGAATTCCGATTAATACGCGCCCTTGATTTCTCTGCAAGTGTTTTTTTGTTTACATTTGCAAAGATTCACCTATAATACTCCGTGCAGGCATGGTCCTGCTTTGTTAACAGCTTATTGACAAATTAGTTGCGAGAGTAATTCAGTGGTAGAATGCCAGCTTCCCAAGCTGGACGTCGCCGGTTCGAGTCCGGTCTCTCGCTAATCCATAAACCTCCGTAGAACAAAAACTTACGGAGGTTTTCTTTTGGTCTATTATTCTAGTATTTTAGAATTGTGACACATGGAGGTTGAAATTGTGACACTTTACCTTAAACTATGAAGTACCGATCCAAACAGGAGCAAGAAAAATGACTATGAAGAAGATGTTGAACTCAAAAGACCTGCCCGGAACCATTTATGAACGTAATGGCCGGTATCATTGGAAAGTGAAATTGCCCAACTCAGACAAACGCCAAAGCTACCCACTAATCCCCGTAGGGGCTCAGTTCGCAACCAAAGACTATGCTGTGGCAGTAAAAGTAGCGGAGTATATTTGGCAGGAAGCCATAAGAAAGTCAGACCCGGACTCTTCGTATAACGGGACAATTTCTGACCTTGTGGCTCGCTATAATAGCTTCGCCAAGGAATATTACAAAAATTCAAAAGAACCTGCGAATATAGAAATAGCAGTGAGACATCTGACAGAATTTTGCCCGACGATGCTGGTGGAAGACTTTTCGCTTCGCACACTCAAAGAGCTTCGGGAATCCATGACCGAAATGACTGTAGAGAGAAATGGAGAGCCTAGGCCCCGGCTTTGTAGAAAGGTGATCAATCAGAGAATCAATATTATTCGCCGAATGTTCCTATGGGCAGTCAATGAAGAACTGGCCCCGGTCCATGTTTATGAATCTCTCCGCTGCCTGATCGGACTGAAGCAGGGGCGGTCAAAAGCTGTGGACCACGAACCCGTTACGTCGGTCTCTCAATACTTTGTCAATCTGGTAGCTGACCACGCTTCCCCAATCATCGCTGACATGATGAGAATCCAAATGCTCACGGGTATGCGGTCAGGCGAGTTGGTCCTGCTCAAGCCGTGTTATATAAAAATGGCTGGCCACGTCTGGGAGTACGAACCGCCAACCCACAAGACAAAGCATCTGGGCAAAAAACGAATCATCCCCATTGGGCCCAAAGCTCAAGTCGTTTTAAAGAAATATCTCTTTAAGGTGGATGACTATTGCTTTAAGCCAGAAGAAGGCATGGCCAATAATCAAGGCCGCTTACCGATAGAATTGACAGACCATTACACGACCGGGACGTATGGCAGAGCCGTTCAGAGAGCACTTAGAAGGGCTCAGAAAGCCGCTGAAAAAGAAAACAGACCACCTATCCCCGACTTCTCACCCCATAACCTCAGGCACACAGCCGCAACACTGGCACGGGCCGAAATGGGCCTAGAGGCCGCCCAAGTCATGCTTGGGCATTCAAGTGCCGATGTGACAGAGATTTATGCCGAGCGCAATTTAGCACTGGCAAAACGGTTAGCTGAAAAGATTGGATAACCACAAAAAATCACCGAATTTTTTTGCTTTTTGCCTTGATGTTCGGTGTTTGTTAGGGTACGATCAACTATTATGTTAATCGGTCCCTCGCTAGTGCAATGGCGATCCCCAAAGATTAAAAGTCCTTGACAGTTTATCCCTGTTTATTTACTATTTCCTATGACACCTACAAGTTCCAAAATTTTGAGTATTTCACATTCGTACACCCGACTCATGGGGCACAAGTTGCCCCATTGTGTCCATAGGGTGTACCGCTTGGGACTTCTTGTGGGTGTCGCACGATGGGGCAGCCTGTGTCCCATTTGCATTTAGAGAAAAGTTTAATCTTAATTGCAAAGGAAAATGTTGTGCACCTGCCGCCATAATCAATTAGCAATATAGTTCTTAGGTCATTATTTGATTGTTATATAAAAAAAATAGGCCCAGTGCTGAGAACACTAGGCCCTTTCCGTAACGGTCATAGACTCACACACCACATGGGAGACACCATGGTTACGGCTATTTTTATGATTATAGACTACTCAAGACCTCCATCCACAGGGGGACTTGAATAATGATAGCAGACTTCTTGTCCGTAGTCAAGGCCCGACGAAAAAAATTAGCTCAAGAGCGGGAGGCCATGCTTGCCCGGTATGAAGCAGAAGATAAAGAGCTTGAGGCGATGGAGAAAGCTTTCTCTGAAGCTCCGGACAGTCGGGCGATGAAAATCACCACCCAGTCACTCATGGGGGCCTCACAGGGCGATCTGGCCGCCCAATTCAGCATCTCCCAGTCACAGGTATCACGAATAATCGGTCAGACTACCCCATTCCTGCTACAGCAGTTGTCGGATCAGGAACGAAAAGCTAGAGAATCAATAATCCACAATCAAGAGTCGGAAACTTACGACGACGACTTTTTTGATGACTAGTATGCATGGCAAAAACCTCATTTTTAAGCCAGAAACGGCCTATATGCATGAAAAACAGCCCATTTCGTCCGGTGTCGTGAATAATTTTCCCATTATTATGAGGGGCTATAAAAAAGAAGCCCATGGAAAACCATAGAGAAGGACAGATGAAATGAAAACCGAAACACTTATCACGATCAAAGAAGCGGCACGAAGGCTGGGAATGGCCCTGAGCACTTTTTACAAATGGCTACCAGAACTAAAAGCGCAGGGCTTAAAAATAGTCGCACTGACCAATACTCCACGAACGCAAAAACGTGTTACCGAGTCGTCTGTTGAAAAACTAATCAAACAGTCTGTAACCCGAGAAATTCCCTTAGTCTCTGTGGGCCCCAGCGGGATCGGGGGAGAGTATCAGACTGAAATTAACGCAAGCACTCCATGAACCCTCTTTTTTTTCGTGCGGATCGGTCTGACCGAGCCGATCCGCACACTTTTTGACAAGTGAATATTAGCCGCCCTAGCTCAACTGGGAGAGCATCTGTTTTGTACTCAGAATGTTGCGGGTTCGACTCCTGCGGGTGGCTTTGGAATACCACGAAGTGAGTCAATTGGCCTCCTGCTGACTCAGGGGGGCAGATGTGAGCTAGACGCAGCGTCTGTCTGCGACCGAAAACCTTGGAGGCCGAGCAAAAAAACAGGCGTTGCCTGCCTGAGACACCAAGTGGCAAGCGAACCCGGCGACATCCGGGAAAATACTGCGGAGTAGTGTAATTGGCTAACACCGGGGATTCATGCTCCCCGACTCCGGGTTCAAGTCCCGGCTCCGCTATTAGTTCTTTAAAAAAAAATACGGGCATGGTTTGAGAATGGACGCTCAAACGGCTGGAAGGCGATGGTGTCTTCACACACCACATCTAAAAAGACTGACTATCTCAATACTCGTAAGACTGTTCTCCAACACCAACGCCGAGCCGGGTTCAAATCCCGGCCATGCTCCTTAACTTAAATCTGATCTCAATTGAAAGGCTTGGCCTGTGATTGCTGTGGAAGTAACAGATAAAATAGCTATTAAAACTCCTTATATATACAAGGACGTATTAAAAGCTATTCCCGGCGCAAGCTGGAACAAATCAAAAAAACATTGGGAGTACCCAAAGACAGCCAGAGTGATCCATGACATTATGTCTAACCCGGAATTGCGGGCGGCTTGTGACAGGCCAGAAATAATCCATGAATTCGTCCAGACGGTTGAGCGGTTTGAACGGGCCGAGAAATTCAAATACTGTCCAGCTGTCGAACTACCGCCACTGGCAACCACACGCATGAAGCCTTGGAATCACCAGCTTCGGGGCACTCATGCGATCATTAATCAAGATGCGACAATGCTGGCTTACGATATGGGTACGGGGAAAACAAAAACAACGATTGACGCTTTGAATAACTGGCCATTCAGGCTGGCCCTGATCATTGCCCCAAAGTCTGTGGTCCCTAACTGGAAGAAAGAATTCGAGAAGCACGGTTACTGGCCTTTCATCATTGTCACACTGGGTGAGGGGCCCTTGAAGAAGCGGGGCGATCTAATGGAACGAATGATTAAGTTTCATCAGCCTACAGTCCCGCCTCTTGTTTTTGTGGTCAACTATGATGGGGTCTATCAGGGCAAAGTCGGCGAGGTAGTTGAGAAGACAGATTGGGACATAGTTGTCTGTGATGAAATCCACAAAATCAAATCTCATTCTGGCATCACCAGCAAATTTTTCGGACGAAAAGTGAACGCCAAAAAACGAGTCGGGCTGACAGGGACACCCATGCCCCACAGTCCGCTTGATGTTTATGGTCAGTACAGGTTTCTTGATCCTTCTATTTACGGGACTTCGTTCACCATGTTCCGGGCTCGATACGCTCAAATGGGCGGCTATGGAGGCAAACAAATTCTTGGATACCAGAATATACCAGAGTTGCAGGATAAGTTTAACTCGATAGCCCTGAAGGTCCACAAGAGCGATGTTCTCGACCTTCCACCCTACACAGATGAACTCCGTGACATTGAGCTAGAGCCATCGGCCACAAAACTTTACAAGACACTTGAGAAAGAATTCATAGCCGATGTCGGCTCAGGCAAACTTGTGGCAAACAACGCTCTGAGTCGAATGCTCAGGCTTCAGCAAATCACTTCGGGCTTTCTCCCTGACCCGGACGAACACACCGACGAAACACACACGGTCAGCACGGCCAAGTATCGGGAACTCTTAGACATTTTTGAATCGATTGACAGCAGTGAGCCAATCGTTGTTTTCTGTCGCTTCAGAAATGATCTGTCTGTCACTGCCCAAGCGGCCTGCCAGTCAGGACGGACCTGTATGGAACTATCGGGGACAATTAACGAATTAGACCGTTGGCAAAACTCAGCAAAACCGGGCGATGTGCTGGCTGTTCAGATACAAGCCGGTGGGGTCGGTATCGACCTCACCCGTGCTTGTTATTGCGTGTATTACTCCACAGGATGGAGTCTGGGTGAATACGAACAATCACGGGCCAGATTACATCGACCGGGACAAAACAAGTCTGTGACCTTCCTGCATTTAATAGCACAAGGCACAGTGGACGCAAAAGTATATCGATCTCTTATGTCCAAAAAGAAGATCGTTGAATCGGTACTAGAAATGTATAAAAAGAAAGAAGGTGACTAATGGACATGACCAAATTCAAACGGTACGTCGAGCTCGTTAAACAAAAAGCCGAGATTGACGCAAACATCGACGCTATTAAGTATGAGATGTCTGAGCTTGAGCCCTATATTCAGGACCAAATGATTGAGGCTGGTATTCAGAACATCAAAGTCGATGACCGGACCATTTATCTCAACCGGCAAATCTGGGCATCGCCCAGTCAGGGTCAGGAGCCTCTCTGTGAATATCTCAGGGAGAACGGCTTTGACGATCTGATCACAACCAGCATTGCCAGCCAGCGGCTCTCGGCCATGGTGCGGGAATACCCGCCCGACGAACAGGGTCTCCCGGACCTGCCTGACGAACTGAAAGCACTCGTAAAAGTATCTGAGACCATTAAGGTCAAAGTTAAAAAATAACACCACTTTTTTCAGGAGTAAAATCTATGACAGCCAAAAAAGATGAGCCTGCATCGACCGCCTTGGCGGTAATCAGTCACAACGACTTCGCTATTACCCAGTTTGCCGGGGGCGATATAACTCAACTCCGGGAGCTTATCGCTGACAACCTCGGAGCCGATAAACTTACTGTCCGGGACTTGGAGCGAATCTCTGTTCCTGCTGGCGGTGGTAAATCGTGGGAAGTGATTATGCCTGACGGTTCTGAAGATTCCGTTAAAGAGATCACGGGTGTGGTCATTGCTCAACGAAATGGCCGGGGTTACTGGGAACGGCCCTTTGAAGAAACGGGTGGAGAGCCTCCTGCCTGCTCATCAGAAGATGGCGTATTTGGCCACGGATCACCGGGCGGCTGTTGTGCCGAATGTCAACTTGCCCAGTTCGGATCGGACAAGGGCGGGGCTGGCCGGGGACAAGCCTGTAAACAAATGAAGGCTTTGATGGTCTATCGTAAAGAAGACTGTCTCCCCATCGTGATTACATTGCCCCCAACCTCTCTCGGCGCATGGAAAAAATACGCCATGCGGTTGACCATGAGACGACTGAAATTCAGTCACGTCCTAACCTCGTTCACTCTGGTCACTGAGCAAAACAAAGACGGTATCAAGTATTCTGTGGTCAATCCGAACATCCAAGCTGTCCTTGAAGATGGCTCGAAAGAATTCTTTGACCAAATGTCTGTGGCCCTCGGTATGAAGGCCGCCACTCCCTCTCCCTCTGAATAATATCTCCTAATTACGTTGTTGGTTGTGTGGGGATTGTTTAGTGCCCCACACAGCTTATTGAAATTATGCTCAAAATCGATCCAAGACTAAAAAAACAAGGCGTTGACCTTGTAAAAATTCAGTGCCCCGTCTGCTCAGGCCGGGGGACTTTGAACAATATGGACAGCAGTGACGAGGTAATGACATTTCTGGGGGGCGACCCGGCCCGGCAACAATGCCCGGTATGTCTAGGACTCGGCACAGCCATGGAGTGGCAACGAAATGAAAATCATATCACCAGACAACCAATTAGCGAACCAGTTCCTCAGTCAGATATTTAAGGGTGTCCCAGAGAACCTTTATTATTATCTCTGGGCCAATCCACCGAAGCACTCACACAGTTTTCAGGCCGGTCAGGAAGTTGACGTAACAAAGTACAAATCTGATGTGGACCTCTACTTTGGCCTTGGTCTGACCACAGAACCTCTAGCGCCAACTACCAGAGCCAAGTCAACAGAAGTAGCGGGAATAACGTGTCTGTGGGCCGATATAGACTTCGGGCCAAATCATAAGAAAAACGTCCCGCCCGACGAAAAGACAGCGGTTGAACTGATCAAGAAATTCCCATTCATGCCCTCAATCGTTGTTGACTCGGGCAACGGATGGCACGCCTACTGGCTATTAGAAGAGCCTTGGATATTCACGGATGACGACGACAGGGCCGTTGGTATGAACGCCGTCAAGAGTTGGCAGGCTAAGCTCAGGGCGGTATTCCGGGCCTCGGGCTATGATCTCGACACCACACACGATTTTGCCAGAGTATTGAGAGTTCCTGGGACTTATAACAATAAAGACACTGACAATCCAAAACAGGTCAAAATTTATTACCCTCACAACTGGGAAGGCCGGGACGTGCCCCGGTATGCCTTGAATGATCTATTCAAGATAACTAAAACAACAGCTACAGGAGGCAATGAAAGCTCTTCTCAGCCTGTGGAACTGACCCCTTGCGAAGTTGGTCAGTTTGACCCCGATAAATTCATGTTACTCAAAGAGAATGTCGAGTCGTTTGCTCGCACTTGGGACAAAAAGCGGCTGGATATGCCTGATCAATCGCCTTCTTCCTACGATATGGCCCTCTGTAACATCTTGGTTCAATTAGACTGGCCTGACTCTGAGATTGCCGGGCTGATTTATGCTTTCCGAAAAAAGCATGGGCATGACTTATCTAAAGTTACTGATCGGGACGACTACATTGCCCGGACGATCCACAAAGCAAAGCTTGGGTCAGTAATGGGGCCCGATCTGTTCACAGACAAACAGCGGACAAAAATTGGTATCCCAAAACCTGATCACTCTGAAACGCTCAAAGACCAGACCAAAGAGCAGAAGCTTGAGATGCTTCGTAATGTCCTCAAGATTCCATTGGTCAAAGTATTATGTCAGGGGCGGGAGAAGACTCAATACTCGGTGGTCCTTGAGTTGGATGGGCAGGAGGTAGAAGTCACAATCGGGAACTCGACCTCAATGGTGCAGGCCAATGTTTTTCGGACAAAGATCATGGACGCTATGCTTGCCGATCCGGTCCCGGCCATGAAACCGGCCCAATGGAAAAAATGTGTTGGCCTCCTGCTCTCTATCGCAGAGGAAATCGAAGACAATGACAGTCTAGAGTATAACATAGCAGTTGACTATATCAGGACATTTCTGATCCAAAAGCCTGTTTACAATGGCAATGACTGGCACGATTATTTTAAACAGAGAGAGCCGTTTATTCACAACGGTACAATTTATATCCACTATTCAAGCTTTCTCAAATTTATTCACAACTTTTTTGGGAACCACTCTGCGAATCGCTCAGATGTCACTCGCATGTTACGAAAAACGGGCTTTAGATCATACAAAATGTCTGTTCGTCTTGATTGTGGGGTTGACAACGCTTCCTACTGGCAAGCTTCGGCAGACTCGGGGGTGTGGGATGGAATCTGAATATAAGGGACTCTATTCGATCATCGGCCCGCCCGGAACGGGCAAGACGACTTTTCTAGCCAAGCAAGTCAATCAGCTATGCGACAAGGGCTTGACTCCATTAATCTGCTCATTGACTACCACAGCGGCTCGGGAGATCGCAAGCCGTGACCTGCCTGTGTCCGACTCCATGGTTGGGACACTTCACAGCTTAGCTTATCGAGCCATTGGATATGATAAGAAACTAGTCAAAATTAAACAATGGAACAAAGACTATCCTGCGTTAGCTCTCACAGATGAAGGCTCAAATATCGACGGTGACAACTTAGATCAGCAATCCAGTAAAAGTGGGCTTGGGGACAGATTGTATAATCAGTACTCTCTGTATCGACACAAGCTCACTCCCAAGGAATGGTGGACAGCGGACGTTAGATCGTTTGCTAAAAAATGGACTGAGTGGAAGCTGGATAATAATTCCCTCGACTTCACGGACATGATTGAAGAGTGCCTCACGCTGGGGATTGAGCCGATGGGCAAGCCTGATATAGTCATCGCAGATGAAGTTCAGGACTTCTCAAAATTAGAGTATGATTTACTCAAATTCTGGGGAGTAAAGGCGGGGGCAATGATGGCTTGCGGCGATGGTTGGCAATCGCTTTATTCTTGGCGTGGGGCTGATCCTGACCTATTGAACGACCCGGCTATCCCGGACGATCACAGGCGGGTTCTGGGGCAATCTTGGCGTATTCCAAGGGCGGTACACGCTCGGGCAATTGAGTGGATAAAGAGACTGTCTAACTACTCCCCGATTGACTACAAGCCCAGAGACTTCGACGGTAAAGTGTCTCGTTTTAATTTTCCCTTCACCGATCCTGAATGGATGATCAAATCGGCACAGCAACACCTTGCCGATGGCAAGTCTGTAATGATTATGGCCTCCTGTTCCTACATGCTTATCAAATTAATCACACAGCTTCGAGAATATGGGATATATTTCTCTAATCCATGGCGAAAAACAAACTACACATGGAACCCGGTTAATGAAAATCTCGGCAGATCAATGCACCATAGGATTCTGTCTCTTCTCAGAATGTGCCGGTCAGATTCTAACCCAAATCCTGAGCCATGGACAGTGAGAGAGTTTATGGCGTGGACTGGCCCCTTGTCGGCTGAGGCTATTTTTATCAAGGGACAGAAATCCAACGCAGAGAAGAAGGCCGACGAACTACCCCCAAACTCAAATTGGACCGGATTACTTGAGTTTGTCAATCTTGAGGCCATTAAGAAATATGGCGAACTGCTCATGGCTGGCAAACAGCGGGAGGTTATTAACTATTGGCAGTCACAGGTTAAATCTTCCTCGCTAAAGCAGACCAAGTACCCCATTAAACTAATTCAGGCCAACGGCTTGTCTGTGTATGAGCAAAAACCAAAGCTCTATGTCGGGACTATTCACTCATTCAAGGGGGCTGAGGCTGACGTGGTCTATGTGGCCCCTGACCTCTCACCAGTGGCTCAGGAATCATGGAACCGGGGAACGAACCCGGAGTTGCGGGATTCGATTATCAGGGCGTTCTATGTGGCAATGACCAGAGCTAAAGAAACTCTGTATCTCTGCGATGGCAACACAGGCGGGACTTTTAGTTTTTAAGAGAGAAACGATGACATCAAAAAACACAGCTAAAATCGAAGAGTTATGCGACAGGATTATGAGAAGCTACAAATATAGCTCCTACGTCAACCCATACACAGAACGGTTGGAAGAGATCGCAATCCGCATCAGACTTGATACGCACTTGATGGCCATGGTTGGCATTCCTGAAGAACGAGCATTAAAAGACGAGCTTGTAATCAGACTTACCAACTGTTTTCGCAAAAAACTGGCAGACCTAATCAATAAAGAAACTTTTAATTTATAAACCAAAACAGAAAGGAAACACACCACATGACCACACCTAAGTCAATGACAACTGAACCCGTTGAGACCAATGCCAGAGGCGGGCAGGGATCGGAAATGGCTGAGTGGCCCACAGCGGTTCCGCCCGGAGTGGCTCTGGCACTGGCCAGAGTTTTTACTTACGGGGCTAAAAAATATGCCCTGAACAACTGGCACAAAGTGGCCCTGACCTGTGTGGATGGAACCGGGGGACATCTGGATCATGCCCTCGTTCATCTTTATAAGTTTCTGGACAACCCAAATGAAGAAGACCTGACTCACGCCTTGTGCCGGTTGAGTATGGCTTGCTATCTCTACTTCGAGAACCCGGACGACAAAGGCCATAAATCCCCGAGTGCTTCTGGGGCTTCTGGAACCCCTGTGGAGGCGACGACTTCAAAACACGACCCCAGACCCATCAGTGTGTATTACTCGGCTTCTATGCGGGGTGAACACGGCGACAAAGTGACTGACGAACAGTTAAACGCCAACAACAACCGGGGACTCAAACGATCACTGGCCATTCAACAGGAACTTGAACGTGTTTTTAAAAGACCAGTCCGTATGTACGTCCCTCATAAGTTCGAGCCTGCCATGCGCAACGCTTACCGGGCCGGGCTAATGACAGCCGGTGAAATACTGGACCTTGACTGTGAAATTATCAGTATTTGTGACTTGATTGTTGCCGACACCCCTCCGGGGGTATCTGAAGGCGTGGACATTGAAGTAGCCTTCGCAACTAAACGCCAAATCCCGGTAATTCATGCTTACGAAGTTTCTGACCTATCTCTCAGGAACGCAAAAAACTGCAAATACGGTTATTTTGAATCAATCCTCAGAAGCGACAAATCAACTCGTCAGTTTGTATCTGACTAATTAACCCATTTTAAACAGGAGTACAAAAAATGAAAGTAACTATCAAGGAAGCCAAGATCAAAACAACCAGTTCGTCCAACACAGGCCGGGCAATCCAGATCAAGCCATGTACCATCGAAGGCTCTGACTTGGAACTGCTGGACGAACTCATTGTTACCGGATCACGGGTAAAAATCACTATTACCCCGTTGGAAGGCACATTGTTTGATGACATTGACGACTATAGAGGGCCTGACGATGACGAAAAAGAGTAAGGTCTGGAAGAAAGAGTCTGACCTTATGAGAGCGGCACTGGGCTGGTTAAACAGCCAGCCAGGTTGCTTTTTCTTCAAGGTCCACGGAGGGCAGTATCAACAATCCGGGATCCCGGATTTAATCGGCCACATTCAGGGCGTTTTTGTGGGAATCGAATTAAAAATAGGCAATAACCGGCCTACTCAACTTCAATCTCACATGATTAATACTATTCTGGATACAGGCGGCTATGCTTGTATCTGCTATAACCTCGATGATGTAGAAAAACATTACTCACGGATCATAACCCATCATGTCAAAGCCTAGACCAGAATTAAACGACTGTATCTGTTGCGGGAAGCTCACTAGAGCACGTTCACGGATTTGCAATAAGTGTTACTACAGGTACAACGAAAGTTGGCAACTTGAGCATGGCTACACTGAAGACGAAATCAAGCGACTCGATAGCAGAACTAAAGAAGCGGACAAAAGGGAAAATTAATTATAAAATTTTAGAATTTACGATTGACCTTTTTTGTTTGCTGTGATAGGCTTCGTTTAGATTTAAATTATTTCACACACCACTAAAACAAGGAGACAACTTATGGTTGCAAATGCAAACTGTTCGGACAAAAACACCTCGGGCCCATCAGAACAAAAACTCAACTCCAAAGATGTCATCATGGTCGACAATCTAATTGGCGACATTCTAGCCTTCATGTCTCTTACGGCTGAAGACGGAAATGTCCCAAATCCGGGGTTGTCCTCAGAAGAGTACCTCAAGGGATTTTATTCTAAGAACGAGACAGCCTTTATGATCGTCTCACGGCAGATCACTAAACATATGGGCATATCAACCTTTGATATTTATTTGTGCATGATGAAAGAGGTCGATGGCCATATTTCTAAGTGCGACGACTGTTGCAAGCTCAAATCCAAAGACTTTGCCCGCTTGACCTTTTTGTATAAAATTTTTGCCGCAAAAACACTTCAAGTCTTCACAGCCGAAGCCAAGGGCGGAAAAGGCGGGACGGGCGTTTTTGAATTTAAAGTTGACTCTGATAACTTTGGCGATTTTTTGAGCATCGTGCGTGATGCCGCTGAGGCGATAGTTGCTCTGAATGTTTATCACTGCGCTATTTCAGGAAATCCTGACATCCTCTCCGATTTGGCTTTCAACTAATAAACCGATTGACCGGACGCTCAGTAAGAGACTGAACGTCCTTTAACTTTTGACTCTAATACAGGAGATTAATCATGGGATGTGATATTTACGGATTTATTGAAGTGAAACTTAATGGGGTTTGGCACGCTTATAACAGACTTCAAATCAGCCGGGACTACTGGTTGTTTGCGAAAATGGCCGGGGTAAGAAATGACTCTGGACGCACTATTGAGCCAATTTCTCCACCCAAGGGACCGCCGACAGACATTTCAGCAGTAACGCAAGCTGAGCTGGCTAACTGGGGAGTTGATGCACACTCGGTCAGTTGGCTGTCAAGGCCCGAGCTTGAGTCACTGTCTGAGTGGTACAAGACCTTTCCTCCTTATCGATGGGAAACTCCGTTTCATGCTGACAGGAGCTTTGACCAGATGTTTGGGTATATGTTTGGTAGTGCTGTTTACAGTGAGGAAGTCATCGACCGGACCCCGGTTGAGCGGGTTCGCTGTGTATTCTGGTTTGACAACTAATCTTTTTTAAGAGAGAGCAAATCCCGATGATTGAAACATTACACATGCTTAAAGAAATAACTCGTAAACATGCCCCGGCTGTGTATCGAAAAATCAAAGACCCCTTGGAAGGGATCGACATTGACCGGGAGTATGAACTGATCCAACAGAAACAATGCAGATTAAGCAGGCGGCTTCGTGACTTAATCGTTGCACGCAAGTTGCACCAGCAAGCAAGCCAGAATGGGGGTAAAAATGAAATAAATTCTACCAGCGGCTCGTGACAAACAGACGAGTCTGATAGAAATCACAATATGGCAATATGTTGAACAAGCCGCCCGGACCTCTACCACCGGGCGGCTAATCTAAAAAGTCAGAAAGTGAGGATCATAACACGATGCTTGACTATATTATTTTGATTTTGTCTCTGGTTTTTGGGCTCATTATGCTCGGCTTTTATGCAGTGGTTTATATCGAGGTCAAAAGAGACGAAAGAAAGCGAGGATCATAACAATGGCTTACAACTGTGATCAGACTATTTCAAGGCTATCGATGAAGATTGCTAAATATCGGGACGCTGTACGATGGCGAAGGCTGGACCACGAGCCCCCAACACACTGCGGCCCGATCCTGATACGTTTTAAATTCAAAGACGATCCCTATTATGACTTCAGAGTAATAAATAATGGTACGGCAATTCACACTGTGGTGAACGATAAACGATATACACACGATATTGAGTATGTGGACTGGTTGCCAGTTCCAGCATGAGAAAGCGAGCAAACAAAATGGATAAACAGGAAGCATTGGAAATACAGAGAAGGCTCTATACCCGGATCAAGTTCCGACAAGCAATCTATGTTGACGGCAAATTCCACCGCTTCGCCTACTGGGGATTTGTGAACGAGAAGAGCTACTATGGTCCTACAACCGGAAACACTATAACCCTTTGGGAAGCTCACGACAATAGCGAGCAATGCACCGGGGAGGTTTCTCTTAATGGTGAATTAGTGTTTGAGGGTGACATTCTTATTAATTTTAACATCACTCTTGAAGGGTCCACCCTACCTAAGCCCTTTGCTGTGCGATACAGGCAAGGCCAGTTTGTTGCTGAAGCAAAAGACGGGCAGATCATTCTTGCACATCTTTTTAAGAAATGTAATGTGATTGGAGACATTCATTCTAGCCCACAGTATTTGACCGATGAACCTTTTGCAATCAAAGAGAGGATGTAAACAAAATGGATCACAAAGCTTACATCGACGCAATAAAAAGGCTTGAGCCTGACTATTCAGAGATAGTCAAGCGACTGTCTGACCCATACTTAGCCCGGCTCCTGCATGTGGGCATGGGTTTATGTACCGAGGCCGCTGAGTTTCTGGATCAACTCAAAAGACATATTTTTTATGGCAAAGAAATTGACCGGACAAACCTGCGGGAAGAACTTGGGGAATTGAATGGTATCAGTCAGTTGGGATCGATTCGCTTGGGAACTGGCTCGAAGATATTCTCAAGACAAATCTGAACAAGCTATCAAAGCGATACCCAGACGCTTGAAGAAAGCGAGGCGATTCAATGAGAGCAAGAAAAATACAAATTAACCTAGCAACTATTGAATTTGATACACAACACGCACGAGACATTATGGACCATACTATCAAAAGGGCTAAATGTTTCACAGATGACCAACATAAAGATTCAAGACACCAGAGAAATGAGTGCCCAGTATGCTACTACTATGGAACCCGGATTGGTGGCTCGGTTATAACTGAAGTGGAATGTGCCCTATGTGGTGAACCCATGGTCTTCGGTAACACATGCACCGATAAATTATGCGATGTCTGTGCAAGAACCAATAAACTCTGCAAACACTGTGGTGGTGACATTGATGTGAAGCACAGAAGAAAACGGACCATAAAATCCAAAACAGGAAAGCGAGGCTGAATAATGGGACTTTCCATAGACATGCGGGCCTATAATACCACTAAAATGAGGGCCGATCACCCGGACAAGTCTGAGTTGATCGATGAGATTCTGGAAGCCATCGGCCTTGATTTGTTCACGCAGGACGACAGGCCGATTCTGATCAACAACGAGTATGTCGATGACTGGACCTCTAACCCGGACGCAGTGTTTTATGAGCTTCTGAAAAAAATCGGGATACCTGATCCGATGATTTATGAAGAGTATCTGGGGGAATGCTATGTGGACGGTCACGAAATATATGCGAAGCTCGGTTTTGACATATCTGAAGAAGTTGAGCCTGAATAATGGGCAACGCAAAACATTGACACTTATCGATAAGTGTCAAGATTTTAACACACACCACAGAAAGTGAGAAAATTATGGCTAAAATAACACCGAAACAGTTGTGTGAAATGGACTTACACCAAACTATTTTTACCGAATACGACACAGCTATAAGCAGGGTGATTGGCGGTTGGGTTTATCGTCTCACAGACAACACTGCTGTTTTTGTTCCTCTGCCCAATGGCCTGCCTGAGAGATTGCTGGACGAGATAGACAACTCAGTCAGCAAGATGCAGCCGGGCCAGCCACACATCACCGATGATCAATGGGCCAAGGCCCTAGCTAATCTCAACAAGGCCATTCAATCCTATGGGGAACACAAAGACTTGCAGGTGGTCAAATATGCCCTGCGGTCTCTGACCGGCATGAAGTCACGCTATGACTACGGTGAGAGAACCAACGTTCTCTGGTCTGCGATGATGAGCGTTGAGCCTTGCTTTATTGTGAGATGACCAATGCAAAGATATGCCCACATTTGGTCAGCCCACATGTATCATAACTTGGGCTTCTTAAAGGGGGGTATTTTGTTTTTTTAAAATTGAATTTTGGTCTTTTTGACTTCTTACATTCTTACATGTCTTCTAAATACATATATATACTACATTTAAGGTGTAAGAAAGAATGAAATTTAGACTTCTTACGCATTTCTTACGTTCTTACACAATTAAATAACCACACTAATAAACTTTATATTTCGTACACTTATCGTGACCCTTATTCGTGTGCGAGGAGTTGATTTTTAAAAAAACAAAATACCCCTCTTTAAGAAGCTCAAGTTGGATACATGTGGACTGTGGCCCGGCTGTGGAAATCGCTGTGGTCAGCACAAAAAACAAAACGATGGGTCCTTCCTAGACTTGAAACGACTCCCCACCCCTTCGGGAACACTCCCGAACCGTGCTATTATTTCCTCTGACGTTCTGACAACTGGCAGACATACGCCAATTTCACACAGAATTATGCCTACATTGCAAAAACTGACCCTAACCCTTTACCGACAGACCTAGAAACCGAGAAAATTCAATAGAGAGCCATTTACGGCGTTTTTAAGACAATCACCATTTTGGAGTAATTTTATGAACGATCAACTAACCGACCAACAAAAGCAACTAAGACTTGAGTGGATTGAGGCTGGAAGCCTCGACGAAAACCCTAACAACTGGCGTAAGCACCCGGACGATCAATTGTCCACGCTCAAGGATTTAATTGAAAATCCCGAGATTGGGTGGGCCGCCCCATTGCTCTACAACGAACGGACTAAACGTCTGATCGATGGACATGCCAGACGTTCCGTGGTCAGCCCTGACACACTGGTCCCAGTTCTGATTGGCAACTGGACTGAGGAGGCCGAGAAGATCATTCTAGCTTCGCTCGATCCTGTAGGGGCCATGGCCAACGGCGATCAGGAAATTTACCACGCTCTGACCGAATCGGTGGAGGCTGACAGCCTCTGGGTGAGAGAATTGCTGCACCACACGCTTTCTCAGACGATGCCGGGAAGCGTTGACCCTGACATGGACATGGCTGAGAATATTCCAGACATTGACCTTCCCGGAATGGAACTTCAGCCGTTTGAGAGTTATGACTATGTAATGCTCATGTTCAAGGATACCCAGAACTTTCAGCAGGCTTGCGAACGTTTTGGCTTGAAGAAAGTTCAGGTTAAATATCCCGGTGGAACCAAGAAAGTCGGTGTGGGCCGTGTTCTCGATGGGGCCCAGTTCCTTCAAAACCTTTCCAGCTATGCTAAGGAGCAAAAATAATGCAGATAGTTATTCCGAGTAAAGGCCGATCAAATATTGTGGGCGAGAGAACTCTCGCCCTGTTCCCTGACGCTGTGGTATGTGTTGGCGAGTCAGAACGTGACGACTATTTCAAGGTCACAAAAAATTTGCTGATCCACCCGGACGATATTCTTGGCATTGGCCCGCTTCGCCAATGGATTCTGGATCACGTTGACGATCCGGTAGTCTATCAAATCGACGATGACCTCAAAAAGCTCTACGACCAGACCGGGTTTCACAAGAGACGGATCACCGATCCCAGAGAGGCTCAAGCCATTGTGGAACGTCTCGCCATCGTCGCACAGGAGGCCGGGGCCAGAGTGTTCGGGTTTCAGATTTGCGCCCGCCCTGTGGCTTATAAGCCGTTTGACCCGTTCCATCTCAATGCTTGGGTAGGCGGTTCGATTGGGATCATAGGCCGTGAGCTTCGCTATGACACCTCGCTATTGCTCCGGGCAGACATTGACTTTTGCCTGAAGTCTCTGATGTTAGACCGTATCGTTATGGTGGACGGACGCTATGACTTTGCCTACGATTTATTTGCCGGGGCAGGCGGCGGGTCCAAGCTTCGATCACAGGAACGACACCAAAAAGAAATTAATTATCTGCTCAAGCGATGGGGCCAGTATTTACATACCCGTGAATCTAAGTCACAAATCCACTTTGGCATAAGAGTCCCTCGTCGCCAATAAATTATTTTCTAAAATTTTAGCATTTTTGCCTATTTCAGTTTGACAAAATTTTAGACTGTGATAGGCTTCGTTTATGACAATTGAATAATATGAATTAAAAAAATTCTCACACACCAATTACTTTACTTTTACTTTTTTTACAGGAGACACAAGATGGCAACCGAAACAACAATTGAAAAAGTCGTAGCTCCCAATGCTGAAAATCTGGTCGAACTGATGGCCGTAACTCTGCAACAGAGAATTAGCTCTCCGGTCAATGAGGATATGGTTCGCAAAATTGTTGAAGAGACTGTGGCTGAGTCGGTCAGAAAGCTTGAAGTCACTATCAAGCCCCTGAATGCGGTCAACACTATTGACAATCCCCACAAAGAGCTTGAGATGGTCCTGAAGCTGATTAATAGCGGAGCACGCAATGTGATGCTGGTCGGTCCGAGCGGGACCGGAAAAACCACTTTAGCTAAACATCTGGCCAAAACCCTTGACCTTCCATTCTCATTCGTCTCGATGTCTGAAGGGATCAGTGAAACCCATCTGTTTGGACGGGTTTTACCGAACGAAAACGGTGAGGGCTGGTCTTTTCGGACCACTCCCTTTGTTGAGACTTATCGACATGGAGGCGTATTTTTGTTAGACGAGCTCGATGCGGCTGAGGC
The DNA here is from genome assembly GCA_963663965.2 of Sedimentisphaerales bacterium. Lineage (GTDB taxonomy): Bacteria > Planctomycetota > Phycisphaerae > Sedimentisphaerales > SM23-30. The sequence continues at coordinate 242,283 of CAXXFK010000015.1, read as the reverse complement.
GAACGTCATGGTTTCAATTAATGCGGCCCTTGAAAACGGGCACATGTGTAACCCGGTAACAAGTGAAGTTATCGAACGTCATGAAAATTGCATAATTGTGACAGCGGCTAATACCTATGGCCTAGGGGCTGATGCGATGTATGTTGGTCGCAACCAACTATGTGCGACGTCTCTTGAAAGATTCGTCACTGACCAGTTGTATGTTGACTATGACGAGCAACTAGAAAAAACCATAGTGCAGGGAGTAGAAGGCGGTGAGGAAGTGCTGGCTTGGGTCCATGGGGTTCGCAAAGCGATCAATCAATGCAGACTCCATCGGATTGCCAGTACCAGATTAGTCATCAAAACCATCCAAAAACTTCAGGCCGGTTTCACTCTTGACGAAGTTAAGGCTCTTTATCTGCAATCTTGGTCTAAGGACGAAAAAGAAAAAGTAAAAAACATATAAATTTTGTCCACTATGTTTGACTGCCTAGCACTACTGTGCTAGGCTTCGTGCAGATGAATAAACTTAACCTTTTGAACAGGAGACAAAAAAATGAAAAGCACTAAAATTCCAGCACGGTTTAAAGGCAAATGCGCCAAATGCGGGGCTTCCGTGGCCAAGGGCGATCCGGTTTACTGGAAAAAACATTTTGGCGTGAAATGTGAAGCCTGTGGACCTCATACCGCAGAAGATCAGCCAACCAAGAGCAAGGTTAAGAGTCGCAAGGCCACTGACACTCAACCTTCCACTACTGAACCGCAAACCACCAAAAAAGAGTCCCCTAAAAAAACCAAGACACAGCATAGTCACGGGGGCTATAGCGTACAGACCTATTACCAAGGTAATGTATTTCATGTTGAATGGGACAGCTTGAAAGACGTTCTCGACGTTGCTTTCGATAGAAATTTGTCCGCTGTCCGGAAAAACGGCGACCATGTTAATAAAATTCTGGACGATAAATTCAGAGGCCATGGCGAATGGGGCAACGGCTTCACGAAACATAAATTTTATCAAGAACTCGAGAGTCCGTCTGGTTTTTACAAAGACAAGATTGATGAGTTCAAAGACAAAATAGCAGACGTTTCTGATATTCAGCCTTCTTACAAACCACGCAGAAAAAGGCGTCGCAATCTGGATGCCGGTTCTGAAATTGACGTTGATAAGTTCCTGAACAGGAATCCACAAATGTGGGAGTCAATGAAAAAGACCCCGTTCCACCCGGCAAGTGACTATTGGGATTGACATTGCAGCGGCATGGTACAGAGACCCCGAAGTAAGTCTTTGCAGAGGGGCCTGTATGCTGGCCATGGCCGACAGTTTGACTCGGCAGGGAATCAACGTGAAGCTGGTGGCGACGATTTATATGTCTGACTTGGGAAGTAAGGTGAAGCATGAGTTTCAGCGGATCACTCTAAAAGACTTCACCCATCCTCTCGACATTAATTCATTAACGTTTGCGGTCAGTGAAATCGCCTTCATGCGATTAGCACTTACTGGAATAGGCCGTCTGATACCGGGCAATCTTTATGACTCTTTGGGGTTGGTCACTCCGATACTACCCGAACTGACTGAAGAGTTTGACCTATTTATTGGTAACAGAGTAAACAATGAGCAGGACGCAATTGACTGGATCAATCAAGCAATCAATAAAATCTCTAAAAAGAAAGTGAGGCCGCATAATGCCACCATTGAGAACCGTAAGGAACTATGACTTTTTTGAAGTCACCAGCGCAATGCAGAAAGCTATCCGGCGAGGCGACTCCCGCCTCGCCGGGTACTTTGGGATTGAACTCTTTGAATCAGGCTTCCGGGAATACCTGTGGAAACGGCTGTTGGTCATCTCCGCAGAGGATGTCTGGGGCATAATAACGTATGAAGTTGAGGCATTATATCGATCATGGCAGGCCGCCAACAAGAAAAAGAAGGGTTCGGGCCGGGTATTTGCGAGCAAGGCGATCATATTATTGGCCTTAGCACGCAAGTCCCGTGATGCGGATCACCTGACTAATTGTGTTTATGATGAAAAATTAGTTGACTCTAAAATTTTAGAAAGTTATATTGAAGAGGCTAGAGCCGATCTGGAAACCATACCAGATTATGCTTATGACCAACACACCCGCAAGGGTAAAAAGCTTGGTATGACAAAGAGGGACTTTATCAAGCGAGAGTTCGAGGCCCTGACTCCCAGAGAGCCGGGCTTGTTTGACGACTTAATTTAAAAAAGTAATTGGTTTATTTATCTATCTATCGGTCATGTGCCCCATTGTCTCCAGGACACATGGCCATTTTTTGTTTACAGTTTATGACAAAAGACCAGATTATTATTCTGTTGTGCAACGGTTTTACTGACTCCCAGATTTTAGAGTCGTTAAAACAACAGAACGTCTCACCGGACAAATCCAAAGATTTGCTTGAGCAGGCTAAGCGGTCGATTGCTATCGCTTCGGACTATGATCAGTCTGAGCAGATCGGCAAGGCTATCACCCGGATCAATGAAATTTTTAAACTGGCACAGGCAACCAAGGATATTAAGACAGCGTTGCAGGCCCAACGGGAACTGAATAAGCTTTTGGGGCTCTACAAGGCTGAGAGAAAGCAGATCGACACTGGCCCTGACCCCACAGACCTTCAAGCTCAATTAGACGAAATAGCGGCACATCTGTTGCCGTTGCAACTCACGGACGAAACTTACCCATTATCAGAACACGCAAGGATAGCGGCCCATGAAGTCATCAAGTCCCGATCCAGCCAGACTTGAGGAACTGAAACGACAGGCAGAGCGCAGGCGACAGACTGCTAATGAGCGGTCTCGTGCCCGTAGTGCGGCTGGTCAGGAGCTTCCTTCGATCCCACCGATTAAAGACCCGATTCGCAGGGCTGTGGCCGAGACTTCGTTCAAGAGCTTCTGTGAAATCTACCTAAAAAAACAGTTCAATCTGGCATGGAGTGACCATCACTTGGTTGCCATCGACAAGATCGAGCGTGTGGTTATCGATCTGGAAAAGTTTGCCGTGGCCATGCCTCGGGGATCAGGCAAGACAACGCTTTGCGAAGCGGCGGTCCTATGGGCGGTCCTGACAGGGAAACATCATTACGTCTTTCTGGTTGGCAGTACAAACGAGGATGCTGAGCAGATGATGGGCAATATTCAGCATCAGCTTTACAAAAACAAACTCCTTCTTCAGGACTTCCCTGAAGCGGTGTTCCCGTTCTGGCAACTCCAAGGCGAGTCCCGCCGATGTACCGGGCAGAAGTATCGGGGAGTAAACACCAACATTGCATGGTCAACCAGTCAGATTATTTTTGCTGATATTCCGGGATCAACCTGCTCAGGGGCGATCATAGAAGCCTCTGGAATTACTGGTTCAATTCGTGGAGCAAATCACGTCCTGCCTGATGGCGAGAAAATCAGGCCCACTTTGGTAATTGTTGACGATCCACAGACAGACCAGTCAGCCCGGTCCCCGATGCAGATCACACAACGTCTGTCAATCATTAACGGGGCAATCAAGGGGCTGGCCGGTCCCGGACAGAATACCGCCATTATTATTCCTTGTACGGTCATTCAGCCTCTCGACCTTGCCGACCAACTTCTTGACCGGACCAAAAACCCGACATGGCAGGGCGAGCGAACTAAAATGCTGATCCACTTCCCGTCTAATATGAAGCTGTGGGACCAGTATGCCAAAATCAGAAGCGAATCGTATGCGGCTGATGGCAACGGATCGGAGGCCACAGACTTTTATCGAGAGAATCGTGAAGCCATGGATGAAGGAGCAGAGGTCTCATGGCTGGATCGTTATACTCGCAAAAAAGAAATCTCGGCTCTCCAAGCCGCCATGAATTTATTCTATGACGATGAAGAGAGTTTTTATGCGGAGTATCAGAACGAGCCTGTCACTCAGGAGGCAGATGGGGACGTTCTGACTCCCGAGGCTCTCATGGACCAGATCAATCATCGGGCACAGTGTGAAATCCCGTTCCGGGCCCACTTTCTGACAGCCTTCATCGATGTGCACGACAAAATCCTCTACTATGTTGTCTGTGCATGGGAGCAGGACTTCACTGGGTGGATAGTTGACTATGGCTCATACCCTGACCAGAAACGGGCCTACTTCACTCATAGAAAGCCTCATGTCTCCATGGACACTCTCTACAAGGGAATTGTCAAAGATGCAGTCATACAGGCAGGATTGAAGGATTTGGTCGCTAAGCTGATGAGTTACCCATGGAAGAAGGCAGGCGGTGGAGGTATTGTCAAGATAGACAGAATTTTTATCGATGCAGGGTACAAGCCGGGAATTATTGAAAACGTCAAACGGGAAATGGACGCCCCGATCATGTCCAGCAAAGGTGTGTCTGTCAAGGCTGGCAACAAACCTATGTCTTCCTATCGACGAAAACCCGGCGAGCGTTATGGTGAACACTGGATGATCCCCAATGTCAAACGGACAACAGGTGAGTACCCTTATGTACTGATTGACACTAATTATTGGAAGACTTTTAGCCATGAAAGGCTTATGGCCGCTGGCGGGGAGCCCGGCTCACTGACTCTGTTTGGGACAAAACCTGAAATCCATAGAATGTTTGCCGAGCATGTGGCCGGGTCAGAGTCATGGACCAAGACAGAGGGCCATGGTCGGGTAGTTCATCAATGGACACCTGTCCCCGGATCACCGGACAATCACTGGCTGGATTGTCTGGTTGGCAATTGTGTTGCGGCCAGTCTGTGTGGTTGTAAGTTAGTCGGTCATGCCTCCAAGGTTGAATCTAAAAAGAAGATCAAGTTGTCGCAGATACAGCGAGAAAGGCGAGCGTAAGATGGCTGACGATCAGAAAGAAAATAATCAAAACCATGGCGTTAGATGCCCGGTGTGCAACTGCGGTCACGTTCCGGTTGTCTACACTCAAGACCTGAGAAACCGTAGGACTCGCCGCCGAGAGTGCCGAAACTGCGGAAAAAGGTTCACTACCTCAGAGAGAATTTTTCAAAATAAATCTATAGATATGTAGGTATAAAAAAAATAAATCTATAGATATGTAGGTATGGTCGGTAAACATGCCACACACAATTTGTGTCGAGTCTCTGTTTTTTTCAAAATAGAGGCATGAGTGACGATCTCGACACCACAATTGAAACCAATGCTACCGGGCCTAAGAAGGCCAGCAATGACGCTGGATCAGTAGAGCAACATAGCTTGGCTGATCAGATTGCCGCTGACCGTTACTTGGCCTCTAAGCGAGCGGCTTCCAGAAAAAAACTCGGGATACGCATCTATCAGCTATCTCCTGCGGGGGGTGCGTAATGACTCAGATCGTCACCCAGTCCATAGCTGCCCCTAGTGGAAACATCTCTATCGTCACTCCACGGCCCAGAATTAATCTGCGGGCTGTCAAGTACGACTCGGCTCAGACAAATAACATCAATCAGCGACATTGGCAACAGGCTAATGACAACCTGAGCCCAGACGCATCAAACTCGCCTGAAGTTAGACGGATTCTTCGCAATCGAAGCCGTTACGAGGTGGCTAATAACAGTTACGCACGGGGCATAGTGAACACACTTGCACAAGACACTATTGGCACTGGCCCCCGCATACAACTGGCCACTCTCAACAGCGAAATCAATTCAATTATCGAAGAAGAGTTTATGGCGTGGGCTGACGAAATTCGTCTGGCCGAAAAACTTCGCACCATGCGAAAAGCCAAGAGCGTTGACGGTGAAGCGTTTGCGGTCATGTCAACCAATCGCAAACTCGAATCCCCGGTAAAAATGGACATACGCCCTATGGAAACGGATCGGGTGACGAGTCCAATTGGAGTTAAACTTCCTTCCAATATTATCGACGGGATTGTATTGGACGACTGGGGCAACTCGGTTGCCTATTACTTCACCCAGAGTCATCCGGGGGACACTTTCACTTTTTCCACGGATCGGGCCTACAATCGCATTCCTGCTGAAGATGTGATCCATTGGATGACTGCTGACCGACCGGAGCAACACAGGGCCATCCCTGAGCTTACACCGGCTCTTCCTTTGTTCTCCCATCTGAGACGATACACATTAGCAACGATTTTGGCCGCTGAGACCGCCGCCGACTTTGCGGCTGTTCTTTACACCGACATGAACGCCTCAGACGAGGCCGCTGATGTCGATCCGATGGACACAGTTGAGCTTGAGCGGAACATGGCGACAACTCTTCCGAGTGGATGGAAACTGGGACAGCTTGAAGCTGAACAGCCTGTCACCACTTATGCTGAGTTCAAGCGGGAAGTATTAAACGAAATCGCCCGATGTCTGGGGGTTCCCTACAACAAGGCGGCGGCCAATAGCTCGGGTTACAACTACTCTTCTGGGCGGCTGGACTTCCAGACTTATTACAAGATGCTGAGAGTCGAACGACAACACGCCGAGTCCGTGGTTCTTAATAAAATCTTCAGAGCGTGGCTGGATCGGGCAATTCTGGTTTCTGACTACCTCCCTATCAAGGTCCGCACTCTGCACAGAATCCCGAGAGTTTGGTTCTGGGACGGGGACGAGCATGTTGATCCGCAAAAAGAAGCTACGGCGCAACAGACCCGCTTGGTCTCACACACAACCACTCTGGCCACAGAGTATGCCAAGCAGGGCAAGGACTGGGAACGGGAACTCGAACAAATTGGCCGGGAACGAGCAAAAATGAAAGAACTCGGGCTAGTCATGGAAGACGTTGCACCACAGAACGCAGACAGTGAAGGGGCTTCCAATGCCAAATAGTGACAAACTGCAAATTATCGAGGCCATTTCTATCGAAGCGGCCAGTAGTGAATCGAAGGACCGCAAGTTTACCATGCTGGCCTATACGGGTGGACCGATGCAGGTTGGTTACTATGATCCGGTTGTTATCGACCTGAACGGGATGGAGGCAAACACTCCCATGCCTGCCCTCCACAATCATTACAAAGATGTGGACAATGTAGTAGGCGTTATCAGCAAGGTCACTGTCTCGGACGGAAAAATCAACGTCGAAGGCAAACTGTCCTCTGGCAGTGAAAAGGCAAAGCAATTGACCGCACTGTCTGACAGTGGAGTACCGCTGCAAGCCTCTGTCGGGGCCCAGATCATTGAACGTTATCACCTTGAAGCAGAAGAAACAGAGATTGTCAATGGCCAGACCATTACGGGCCCGGTCATGGTTGTATCTAAATCGAGACTAAGGGAAGTCTCTGTGGTTGTGCTTGGGGCCGACCACCTAACTAATACGATTGTTGCAAATTTTTATGACAAGGAGTCTAGCACTATGCCTAATCCTAACAAAGACACTGAGGTAAAAAACAAAGACCTCGAAGCAAAGGGCCAGACTGCCAAAACCGAAACTCCTGCCGACACCAAAGACAGCGTCCAAGCTTCTGCGGAAAATACTAATAAGCAGGGCACGGTTGAGGCGTCGGCACTGAATCCGCAAGCCGATATTCAAAAATATCGGGAACAACTGGCCGCCGAATCTGAGCGTATCGCCACTGTGAAAGAGCTTTGCGCCGGGGCACACCCTGACATTGAAGCCAAGGCGATCCGGGAAGGATGGGGCCACGATAAGACCAAGCTGGCGGTTCTGGAAGCCAAGCAGACCCAACCTCCGGGCATGTTTGTTCCCAGTGCTCCACGGCTTGACCGGAAAGTCTTGGAAGCCGCTATTTGTCTGTCCAATTCTCAGACAAATGATTCTGTAATGGTGAAGCGTTACGGCGAGAACACTCTCGAAATGGCTTATAGCCTGCGTAACCTCGGCGTTCAGGAATTGTTTATCGAAGCCGCCCGTCTGGATGGCATCGCTCTTCCTTCGCCCCGCCGTGGCCATGACGCTTTCATTCGTGCCGCCTTCTCTTCTCTGTCTCTCCCGAATATTCTGTCCGGGGCCGCTAATGCCGTGCTGATGGACAGCTTCGCAAGTGTGGACAGTTCTTGGCGACGAGTTTGTAAGACCCGTCCGGTCAATAACTTCATGGAACACAGCCGTTACCGCCTGACTGACACCATGCAGTTCCAATTGATCCCGCCTTCTGGTGAGTTCAAGCATGGCAAATTGGGAGAAGAGACCTACAGCAATCAGGCTGATACCTATGGCATCATGTTCAGTCTGAATCGTCAGACGATCATCAATGACGACATGGGTGCTTTCTCTGAAATTCCCGCCGCTTTTGGCCGGGGTGCGGCTGAATCCATCAACATGATTGTCTGGGCCCTGATCCTTGCGAACGCTGGCGCTTTCTTTTCTACCACACACCAAAACTATGCCTCCGGTGCATCGTCTTACCTGTCTATCACAGCTTTGACCTCTGCGGAACAAATGTTCTTGGACCAGACTAAGCCCAATGGTCATCCGCTGGGCATTTCTCCCCAGACCATGCTTGTGCCGACCGCCCTGAAGGTGCTGGCTGAGCAGTTGTATGGATCGCTCAAACTGAATCTGGCCACTCCGACCGATGGCGACTCAGAAGAGAAGCCCGATGGCAATCCTCACGCTGGCAAGTATGCCCCGGTTTGCTCTCCCTATCTGAGCAATTCTTCGGTCCATGCCAATGCCAGTACCAAGGGCTGGTATCTGTTTGCTGACCCCAATGTGGTCCCGGCCTTTGAAATCGCTTTCCTGAATGGTGTTGAGCGTCCCACTATCGAATCGGCACAAGCCGACTTTAATACTCTGGGCGTTCAATTCCGTGGCTATCTGGACTTCGGTGCGGCTCAGCAAGACTACCGGGGTGCAGTGTTCTTCGCAGGTCAATAATTAACCTGAAACGGCTGGCCTCGCTCATGGGGCCAGCCTCAACCAATCACAACCATAAACCTATACGGAGTATTTTATCATGGCAGAATTTCATAAGAAAGGCGAAGTGACCGACCACGTTGCAACCGCTGACATTACTGGCGGTCAACTGATCCTGCTCGCCAATGGACAGGTTGGCCTTGCCCCTGTGGACATTGCCGACACCAAGACAGACTCTCTTCAGACTCAGGGCTTTATCAGCATTCCCAAGCTGGACGGACAGCAAATCAAGGCTGGCCTGCCTGTTGGTTATGATGCTGACGCTGATCCAGCGGACGGAGTTGCAGGCTCGGGGCCGCTACTGTGCTTCTGGAAGACGCTGACATGGTTCCCGGTTCGGCGGTCTATACGGCTGAAGAGGATGACACTGAAGTAATTGTTAATCTTAATGTCTTCAATCCAAAGTATCCATACTTCCCCGAGCGTGTGTATGAAACATACACCGGGACCACGGCAAAAAACTTTGGACGCTGAAGACAACGGCAAGGTCTTCCAGTTGACCGGCGATGCTGGCGCACTGACTCTCATGGCGATTGCCACACCGCAGGACATTATCATTCAGAACATGGCCACGGATGGCGACGCACTGGTTTCTCTGAGCCCCAATGCCAATGACCGAATATTCGGCATGGATATTGCGGGCAATGAAGACAAAGACCTTCAGAATACCAAAGCGACTGCGGCTCAAGGCGACTGGGTCCATGTCGTGAATGGTGGTACTGCTGGCTATCAGATCATAGCCATGGTCGGCACTTGGGCAACCCAGTCCTGACAATAAAACCATCTTTTTTCTTCCTGTTTTGCTGACAGACAAGGGAGCCTCCCCCTTGTCTGTCTTAATCACCTTGGAGTCCCTTCTACGCCATGGCAGAAAAAGAACACGAAAAATGTACCATGCACGCCGCCCATGAAAGTCGAATCGACGCACTGGAAAAACATCAAGACGAAACTGATGTGACCATAAGACAAATTTTTTCTGAGCTTAAAAATATCTCGGAAAAATTAATGGGCCGACCCGGATGGGCAGTATGCATGATTATAACTCTGCTTACTACAGCGTTGGGAATCGCTGTCACAATCGCTTTGAAATAAACCACTTTTCAAGAAAGACAAACCATGCCTAAAGCTAATGAATATATTGTTGTTGCACCGGAAACCACATTCGATTTATCCAACAGCGATGAGCAGGTGACTATTGTTTCGGCTGTTGCGGACTCCATTCCGCTGATACTGGGTTTGAGCATATCTTCGGACACGCCACAAATAATTACGTTCTGGTCCAATGGGACTCTTATTCGCAAATACCACATACCGGGAGGCACGCCAGCCGAAATATATGCCCCAGATTATCTGATCCCCGGTAAATCTGGCTATTCGATAGCTATTCAGTGTTCATCTGAAACCCATGATACCTCATTAACCGTTCGGTATGGGTACGCATAATTTTTGACGACATACGAAATTTTAAAGGACAATCCATGAAAAAATTTACTATCGCTTTAGTTGTAATGCTGTGCTTGACTGTTCCATGTTTTTCGCAATGGTGGGGCGGTGGATCGAGTAAAGTGTCTTATCGCATTGCCGCTTCTGATGCTTCAGCCAAGAGCAAGCAAAACGCAGATATAATTTGTGATGGCACGACCGATGCGGCAAAAATCCAAGCCGTGATTGACTCTATGCCGGGCATATATCGAGACCTAGTTTCTGAAGAGCCGACAATGTATGGAGGCGCAATCTACTTTTCTGAAGGGACTTTTATACTAGAAGATTCTCTCAGGTTCAGTACAGCGACGAAACAGCATTGCATTGATCTGATCGGTTCTGGCTGTATTTTTGGTACACGCTTCGAGGCGGGTTATCACCTAGACAAACCAATGTTTATTATTGGTTATGACCCTCGCATGGACAATCCGACCTCTACCGGCTCACTTAAAACCGCTAACATCAACTTTGAGCATGTAAATATTCACGGCAACCAAGGGTATCAAGAGGAGTATGTTTACGACATTGCCTCAACCACCGCCTCAACAAGTACCGTTGTGGTTGCGAATGAAGATTTAACCTCAATTTTTAAACCATTGGACGCAGTTCGCATATACGGCTCAACCAGCAATGATGGCATGGCGGTAATTAAGACGGTGACTTACAACTCACCCAATACTGAATTTGTCCTACTAAATGGCGTGGCCGCTGATAGCACTAGCGATGGACAGATTAAATTATCTATCCCCTGTATCCTTGGGGCCTCATGGCAAGATGCTGGCATGGAACATTGTTTTATCGAAGCAGCTCAGGGTTGCGGTATATTTATCCGTCACGCATGGACCTTGTATTTTCGGCGATGTCCAATTGAGCATAACCGAGACGCAGGATTTTATTTGTGCGCTCCCAATTATACGCCGGGATCTTATCTGTACCTAATTAATCATGTAACAATGGAACAGGGCACGTTGATGCAAGATCGAACAGACTCGACCAACGGTTATTTCCCTTCTGGTCCGTCTGTGGTATTACAAGGCCATAATTCTATCCAGAATGTATGGTTTACCAACAACCTGAATCAGCGTAACGCAACCGGAGGTATGCGAATTGAAGGCAACTGCAAAAACATCACAGTGGACAGAGATTATTTTTGGGATTGTAGCAATTTGACCGAAGGCGGCTATCCCTGTATCTATGTCGGCAATCTCAAAGGCGGCTTGAGCGCTCCTAATATTCTAGGCATTAACAATTGCACGATAGCACAAGCTCCTCAGTCATGGGGCAATCAATATAACGCCTCTGCGTGTATCGAGTTTAATGCACCGTCAAGCCAGTATCCTCCATACCATGTCATTATAACTAATAATCGATATTTGATTAAGCCGGGCGATCCCCCTGTATTAGACAATCGTACTGACAAATGGGCTGGACGTTCTTGCCGATGGTTCGATGTTGTAACAGAGACGTTTGATAACGTGGCTGTGGGCGACATGCTTACTTCTGCATGGCAGTTCAATGAAAGTGAATGCGGCTACTTGAACGCAGGAACGGCCAATATAACCCGCTATACAACCGTAACGGAACAGTTGGACTATCCCCGAACACTGAAAATCACATTGACCGATGCCAGTTCGTCCGAGGGCGATGTAACACTTAAGGCGATTATCTATGGTTATGATGTAGATGGTGAATACATGGTTTACGAAATTGAAACCATGACAGCCCCAGCAGGCGGTTCCGTTACTGTCGAAACTGATATTGCTTTTCGTGAGTTATATCGAGTTTATTTTTCCAAGGCAACTGGGATAGACACCAACATAACCACTAGCGATTCTGTAATGATTTCTTATGGAGACAAATTTGCCTTAAATCGAGTGCCTTGGAGTCTGGACGAGGATTCAATGTTGGCTGTTAGAAAAAATGGCGACATGCTCTCTCTGGTTGGCTCTGCGACTAAAGAATATAAAGTGGGCACAATCCCATTTATGGGTTCAGCACTTTCCAACTCCATTCAGTCCGGGTATATCGATTTCTCTCTTAAATCGGATGACACATCAGCAACGACACCATTGTCCGATGGCGACGACATTGTGATTGAATACCAAGCTTTAAATGGAACCATTGTTAATTCACTTTAGCCACTAACCATGACCAATCTATTTCAACAAGGCTCAGAATTAATCGAGAAAGTACATTCGCAGTCCTTATCTGTGAGCGTTACTTATCGACGGGGAACAGACAGTGTGACTCTGTCGGCAACCCCAATTTTTGCCAGACGACAGGCAACGGATGAATCTGGCTTCATAATCGAGTATGAACAGCCCGATTTTGTCTTATCAACGGCTGATCTGATCTTAGATGAATCACAGACCATCCCTGAGCTTGGAGATGAAATAGAGCTAACCAGAAACGGAAAAACGGAAACCTACGAAGTAGCCAAGGGCCCGAGTGACTCCCACTGGCGTTACGCCGATCCCTATGGCTATCAAATCCGTGTCCATACTATTCACACTGGATCAACTGAATAATGGCCTCATTCATTGAACAAATAGTTGACGCTGTGGTAACTGCCCTGAACAGCACTGAATTCTCGCAGGAGTTTACTGCTGTCAAAGAGTTTTTGCCGGTGTCAGAAGTAAAAGACCTGATCAACTTGAAAGTAAGCGTTGTGCCTGCCCTGACCGAGAACACCAGAGCGAACCGCAAGAACACTTTTATGAGCCAGCACACCATAAACATCGGTGTGGCTCAGAAAATATCTCAAGACTCAGACATAGCCATCTTGCTTACTCTGTCTGAAGAAATCAACGACCACTTGAGAGCTCTGGCTCTGGTAGTGGATAGCACTGACGTTATTTGCGAGACGACCCGCTTTGAAACCCTCTACTCCGCTGAACTTCTCAGGGAGAAACGAGTCTTTTTGTCTGTAATAACCGCTAATTTTCTGGCCTATCGATGATTGAATTTAATTTGAAACAAATGCAATCCATGTTCTTTGACCGCTCTGCGGTCATCCGGGCAACTGGCCGGGCGACTCGCCGGGTGCTGTCCCGCTTTGGTGCGTTTGTCAGGACTCGGGCCAAGCAAAGCATCAGGACAAAAGACGGCGTGTCTGCACCGGGTAAGCCGCCCTATAGCCATACCGGGCTTTTGAGAAATTTTATCTTTTTCGCCTATGACGCTCACACTCAGTCTGTTGTCATTGGCCCGGCGAAACTCAACAACCGGAGTAACGCCCCGGAGGTTCTGGAACATGGCGGGATTGCCAACATACCACACAAACGATTGTATATCGAACCACGTCCTTACATGGAACCGGCGTTCGAGATTGAATTACACCAAATGCCACCATTGTGGCATAACTCTATCACATAAGGAGTCCTAATTATGGCTAACAAACTTGGCATGAATGCGGCTGCCTACTATGCCGCTTCGAGTACATCTGCCCCGACAGATGCCTCTGGAATGACTCTGCTCGACAACATCACAGATGTTACCTGTAACTTTGACAAGGCTGAGGCCGACATTACTACTCGTGGTAATAGCGGTTGGCGAGCCAAGGTGACAACGGTTCGTGAGGCAACGGTTGATTTCGAGATGATCTGGGACACTGAAGACGCTGGCTTTGCGGCTGTCAGAAACGCTTGGCTAAATGACACTACGCTCGCCATGGCCTTCCTGTCTGAAGTTTCTTCCTCTTCAACTTCTGAAGGTATTGTCGGCGACTTCTCGGTCAAGACCTTCACCAAATCTGAATCACTGGAAGACGCTCAGAAAGTCAGCGTGTCTCTTGTTCTGACTCGCTTTGGCGCATGGTATGAAGGCGGTTCTTAATTCTGACCCAAACTAACCCCTAACAACAGGATTTTAAAACATGAAGTATTTTAAAGATGCTAAAGGAAACCAGTGGGAGTTAAGTATCACCGTTGGTGCAATCAAGCGGGTGAAGGCCATGCTTGACGTTAATTTGCTCGACCTTGAAAAAGGTGAGCCGACACTGGCCGAGCGGCTGGCGACTGACATAATCCTGATCTGCGATGTTATTTATGCCCTGTGCTTTCCACAGGCACAGGGCCGAAACATCACGGATGAAGACTTTGGCGAGTTGCTCAGTGGTGATGCGGTCCTCGACGCTCACACAGCCTTTACGGATGAGTTTGTAAATTTTTTCCTCTCAACCGGCAGAACCGACAAAGCCAACGTTATCTCGAAGACAGCGGAGGTGGTACGGCAAGCGGTGACGCTGGTGTCCCAGAAAATCGAGACTCTGGACACGGCCCCAGTGATGAACAAGCTGTCTGGCGAACTATCACGGAGTATGCAGGAATTGTTGGGGTCAACCCCGACCCTTTTACCCTGAGAGAATTGTTAGATATGGCAGAAGCCAAGCAACGCTCAGACTGGTCTCATACTTCTGCCCTGTTAGCGATGCTCTTTAATATTAATCGAGGAAAAAATGTTCAGCCCAAGAAGCCTTACGACTTCAATCCGTTTGTTGCACGGAGTAAATCCAAAGGCAATGGCATTCCATTGAACAAAGACACGATCAAACAAATTAAGAAGTATTTTAAGCCATGATTTTAAGCCACGAAAAGTTTCCAGACGTGCCCCCAATCCATTATCCCGAACTCAGGAAAATGGTCAAAACGGGCGATATTGCTCTGTATGCCGGTCAGGAGAAATTCAGTAAAGGTATTCATATCTTTACCGGATCAATCTGGACCCATGTGGCCCTTATCTACCGGGACGACTGCAATGATATAGTCTATAACGCTGAAAGTCTGGAAGGAACCGGCGTTCACGACATCTGGCTATCCAAGCGGCTCAGTGACCCGTCAGGCATTATTATTCTTCGGCACAAAGACTTCCCGGATCACAGGCAAAGAGAGTTTGTCCGCTTCATAACAGAGCTTAAGGGCTCGAAGTATGACAAGCGGGAAATCTTCAATATTGCACGATCCCTTCTCCGAGACAAGGTGGGCTGGTCCCCAATAGAGCATGAAGACAACGATCTGTATATCTGCTCAGAGTATGGGCTTGCCGGTTTGGAGTCTGTGGACTGCCATGTCAACCTCGACAAGACCAAGCATATATTCCCAAGCAATTTTATCGATGACTCCCGGATCGAATTTATTGGCGCAATAAAACGACCCGGATAACCCCAAACGGAGTACACCCATGAAACCCTTAAGATTTGTACTAATTCTGATGGTCCTTGCTTTTCTTCCCGGATGTTTTAACACAACGCCCCAAAATAAAATCAAGACTGCCACTGGAATTGCTTTAAACCACGCTTACCTCCACCAAGAACAGTTGCAGGAGCAATGTGCTCAGGGCAATGATAGAGCCTGTGAATTGTCTGAAAAACTTGCCCGGTGGATCTCTCTGGGTGAACGCTTCAAAGCCATTGCTGATGGCCAACTCACTGACGACCTGAGACAAAACGCCCTGATTGTTTTGGATCAGGTCATCTTAGAGCTTCAAGCCTCCGACTCTGATCCACTCTTAACACTGGCCGCTATGGACATTAAAACCATTATTGAAGGACTGACCGAGTAAATGGCTTTCGGCAAAGGCATAAAAGCAGGCCGGGCCTACGTCGAGCTTAACGCTGATCGCAGTAAGCTTGTCGCCGGGCTCAAACTGGCACAGCGGGACTTGTCCAACTTCTCCCGATCTGTGACAGCCATGGGACAATCCCTGCTTAAAACCTCCGCCATTCTAGCGACCCCAATGGCGATCTCCACCAAGCTCTTTGCTGACTTCGACGACCAAATGAGAATAGTTAAGGCGGTCACTGGATCGACCGGAAAAGAGTTTGAAGCCTTGGTTGAAAAGGCTAAAACTCTGGGGGCGACAACCAGCTTTACAGCCAAGCAAGCGGCCTCTGGCATGGTTGAGCTTGGGCGTGCTGGCTTCACAGCTAAAGAGATTCTGAACTCTATTGCCGGGGTTATGGACCTGTCTAGGGCAACAACGACCGAGCTGGCAGAGGCGACCAATATCGCCGCCTCTACTTTGCGTTCGTTTAATCTCGAGGCTGACCAGATGGGCCGTGTGGCCGATGTGCTGACTGCCACTGCCAACAACTCTGCCCAGACCTTAACTGATCTGGGCGAGGCTATGAAGTATTCAGCCCCGGTAGCCGCCGAGTTTGGAATGACTCTCGAAGACACAGCAAAGTCTCTGGGGGCTCTAGCTAACTTTGCAATCCGGGGAAGTATGGCCGGTAACACCCTGAAAAACATCATGCTAAGAATGGCCTCTCCTTCGATCCGAAAAGAGATTGAAGGGCAGGGCGTTGCTGTAACTGACGCATCAGGACGCTTCCGCAATCTGGCAGATATTATGAGAGACCTTGGGACGGCGACCCAAAAACTGCCTCAAGCCGAAAAGCTGGACCTCTTCAATAAACTCTTTGGACTGCGAGCCGTAACGGGCGGTGCCAAGCTTACTTCGACTGTTTTTGAGAATCTGTCTCAGGCAATTGACAAGTCGGCTGGTACGGCTGAACGAACAGCGAAAGAAATGGACTCTGGCATTGGTGGATCATTCAGACGGATCATGTCTGCGGCTGAAGGCGTGGCCATTGCCATAGGAACAGCACTGGCTAAGCCAATATCAACAGTCACAGACCTCTTGACAACACTCTTAGGTAGAATCAAAGAATGGGTTGACAATAACCGGGCCCTGATAGTCACCATGGGCGTGATCGTTGTCGGAATTGGTCTGATCGGCGGAGCTCTTCTAACTCTGGGGCTGGCAACCAAAGTGATTGCTGTCGGGCTCGGTGGACTTGTTTCAATCCTGAAAATTCTGGGAACAAGTCTGGCGTTGTCAAAGGCGGCGTTCCTGGCTCTGATCTCTCCCATTGGATTATTGTCTGTAATAGTTATTGCTCTGGCCGCCCGATTTGTTGATTTCTCCAAGATTTCAGGTCAGGCGATCAATTACCTATTGACCCGGTTCCCTAAGTTGACATCGGGCATACAGGCTTCCATATCGGCCATGGGGAAAGCACTGGCTCAGGGCAATCTGACTGCTGCTGTCGATGTGCTATGGGCGGCCATAAAAATCGCATGGCAAAAAGGAATTAACTTCATTCAGAACATTTGGTTCTCTGCTCAGAACTGGCTCGCTATGAGTTGGCTGTCAATCGAACTGACAGCGATCAAATCCATGGAAGGCATTGAACAGGCATGGTCGGGGACTGTGGCATTCTTTCAGAAGGTTTGGCTGACCTTCCAGAACTGGCACGCACAATCTGTGGTTGAGTGGTCTTCAGGCTTGGTTAAGGCATGGGCATGGGCTAAGTCAAAAATCGATAAGGATTTCAGTTACGATGCCGCTATGAGCTACATCGATCAGGACCGCAAGGCGGCGGTGGACCAACTGAATCGGGAAATGGACAGAAAAAATCAAGAGATTAATTCCCAGCGTGAGTCTGAACGTGCTGGAATTGCTCAGAATTACGATGAACTAAGAACGGGACTGGAACAGGGATTTGCAGAGAAATACGCTTCTATGCAGTCTGACCAGTCAGAGAAACTCTCCAAAACTGAACAGGATTACAAGAACGCTGTGGCTTCTTGGCGTGAGGCAATTAACGCCATTGAAAGTGCTTCGAGCGACACTGCGGATGACAAAAAGAAAGATGGCAATCCGCTTGCAAACCTTCCGGGAACCCTGAGCCAATTGGCCGGGGCTACGCCTGCTGGTGTGGAAGCGAAAGTGGCCGGGACTTTTTCAGACCGGGCCGCTACTCAACTGGGTTCATCAAACCGGGTTGAAGACAGGATGGCTAATTCGTTGTCGTCAATCGACAGTAACATGAGTGTCCTCGTGGACGAAATTCGCTTAAACGGAGCTACTTTTCAATGAGTATAAATTGCACTGAAAAACTGGGTTCTCCCACAATCTCCCGTGGTCAAGGGGCCACGGCGACTCTGAAATTTATTATTATGGACGATGCCGGGGCTGACATAACAGAAAGCGAAGCCCTGAGCGCACTGGCTTCTGAATCACCCCTGACATATAGCTGGATGATCAGAAAGACCTATTCTGTCTCTGTCATCACAGAAGACAAAATCTGGCTAGGCACATGCGTCTATTCTGCTGATGCCCCGGACACAGACAACTACACAACCTCTTTCTCCACAACCGGAAAAACTGAACGAATCACTCAGAGCCTTAGCACAGCCTCTTATGCCCTGAGCGGCTGGACCGCACCCGACTATGGCGGGGCGATTGGCGTGACTCCCAACGGTGTTGAGGGTGTTGACGCTGTGGTCCCGGCGTTTGTGTTCAGTGAGACTCATTATTTCGATACGTCAATCGAAGCATTAACCCTTCGAGACCTGACTGGTACAGTCAATGCTGATGTGTTCCGTGACTTCGATCCGGGAGAAGTGTTGTTCGAGGGAGCCGAGGCAAACTACCGATCCGATCTGGCTAAGTGGGAAGTAGTCTTTTACTTCCGGGCTGGAAAAAACCGGACAGCGGCCAATGGCAACGCTCTGACCATCGGATCAATCACTAATATCGACAAAAAGGCTTGGGACTATTTATGGGTTCGCTATGAGCCGACCAATGACGCAACCGCAGGTTGTATCGTTCAGACCCCGGTAGCCGTTTTTGTTGAAACCGTTTATGAGTCAGGCGATTTTAGCTTACTGGGAATTTAATGTCTCGCATTAAGTACGTCAAAAGAGGCGATCCGCTCAGGATTTCAGCTTCAGACTGGAATCGGATAGCTGATACTGTCAACCAGAGTAACCTCCCCGGAACATCCGGGAAGGTTTCTGGTCAGTATTGGCCTTCGCTTAATCCTCAAGTAACCGTCCAACGATTTAAAAATTCGTCAGGCGATTACATTGAGGCTGGCACACTGTTAATGCTTGACTCACCCATTGAACTGAACTCAACTCTGTCAGCGGCAACTGGCGTTAGTTATGCGGATGGCTTCTGGGACGCTGACTTGTTTGAAGACATAGTCCCATCTGATGCCTCTGACGAAACCATAGCCGACTATTTAACCAATCTCAAAGACGCTTACAAGCTGGTCATTACCCTGAACGGAGTGGAAAACAACGCCTTCGGAGTGGCTGTGGTCACTGGCCCGGCTTGGACCTATGTGGACGTTACTGATGCGGATCACAACTATGCCAAACCCGTCGCCGGTTCTTCAACCTATCTGGAATCCACCGACAATAAGAGTTGGTTTCCGATCATGTGGAGGGAGTCTGGCACGGGCATGTTAAGTGCATTGGTTCGTATGGGCTACTCAGCCTCGGCTGACGGTGGCAGTGTGTCGCTGGCTAAGACTCAGAACCAAGGACAGACAGCCGGGGTTGTGTCTGTAAAACTCTGTGATGCAGATGGGACAGAATCAGGCGATGCGTTCAATGCTTACTTCACTCGATCCAAAACCACAAGCGGTAATTTGGCTGACATGGCCAGATACTTTCCCTATCTGGCCACAGGCACAATCGTCCGTATCGAACAGCAAGGGGATGACTGGTTTTTAGTGTCTCCCGATCTAACTTATGTAGATAAATTCTAAGGAGAATTTTAATGTCTTTAACTTCATATAGCACTACTGATCCGTTAATTCCGCAACCCGTCCGGGACACTCAGGCAGTGTTGGACTACCTGAGAGAACAGAAGCGTAAACAAAGCATGGCTGAACAGTTCAGAATTCATCCAGACTTTAAGCCGCATCAGTCTCCATCCAATTTGTTCTCTAGTGCCAACAAGATTGCCAACGATAACCAGAATTATGTCTTGGTCAGAAATACGTGGGATGTAGCTGTAGAGCCGGGAACTGTTTTTTACTTGGGAGACCCGGTTGAGTCTCCGTTGTCTGAACTTGCTGAATTGCCAGATTTTCGCATACCCAATCATTGGACTATGTGCCCTAAATCGGTCGTGCTTCCAACGTCCGCTAAACCAATAACTGTCCACATGGCCCAGCAAGGGTCTAGTCGTTGGTTTTGTAATGCTGGCGAAGTTGCGGCGGCAGTAGGCGCATTGTTTAAGGCGGTGTATTGTGGTCCGGCATGGTTGTGGGTGGACATAATTGACGCTGACGATGAATGGTGCGAAATTCCACCAAATGAAGTGGAAGTGGCTGACTCTCTGACCGTGCCTCACCCTGAAGCCCATAGAATTCTCTGGAAAGATGGCGGAACTGGTGTGCAGAGGTGTATAGTTGACCTTAATACCAAAAATCCTAATTCGATTTTCAAGGCGAAGACGCAGGAGCCAACAACCGGAACCAGTGGCGTTGTGTCTGTCAAATTCTGGATGTGTTATGGTGGAACTTGGTCGGAGACGGGAGATGAGTTTGATGTTTATGTTACCCCGGACAAAGTAACCACGGGAGACTATGCTGACCTTGCCCAATACTTCCCCTGCCTCCCTTCAGGAACGGTAGTTGATGTACGCTACTGGAACGGCGATTGGTTTTTGGACAGAAGCATTTTAACGCATGTGGGGAAACACGAATAATGACATACTACCCTTTAAAAATAGACACCTCCGATGGCAAGCTCAAAGCAGAGATCAATGGCACAAAGTACCCGGCCAAGATGGACACATCGGATAATAAATTAAAAGTAGATTTGGGCACACGAAAAGTGCCTGCAAAAATGTACAACAATGCCTTGTCTATTCCTGATGACTGCGATGCTTCTACTTGTAACTATTGCGTAAACTATGGTGTGCCTGTTGGAAAAGTGATATATGCCAAAGCTGTTTATCTTGAGCCGCTTAATAATTACTATCAAGAAACCAGAAATGTTGACAGCCACACTTTTGCTCTTAATTATCAAGGTTACGAGTCGAATACTTGCACATGGTCAACTGTCGAAGAAATAAACGGGGTGAGTTATACGGCCATCTTGACGCTGACCATGAGTAGCGGTAATTTCGTCTGGAATTATCTGCTTCGCCTTACAAGTAGCGCATCGGCAATTGTATTTGAAGGCGGTTATGCTGAAGGCCAATATATGCCCATGGCTCCAATTGAGGATAGCGGCCAATCTACGGCGTACAAAGTTGCCTATCAGGGGGCTCTCTACCTTTGGGATACCTGTTGTACGCCTTGTCCACCAGTTTTTAGCTTAGCCCCTGACTTAACCAAGAGGATCACAGTTACCTTTGGCTCTCTCACGGATTGTGACACCTCAGACCCGGATACTATATTTAGTAATCAGTCTTTTGTGCTTCAGCACACGTCAAGCAATTCGGGCTCTGATGAAGAAGCCCATGTTTGGACGTATGTTGCTATCGATCAGGGCAGTAGTATCTATAACTCATCATGGAATAGTATATCACTTTATTACAAGTTTGATAAGATTGAGGGCAAGTGGGAGGCTGGCATAATAGTCAACCATTACTCCCTTGGAAACACTGCTTTTATTGGTAGGGTGGATTCAATTTCTGACCCGCTAGACATAACATCTATTACTAGCTCCTGTAGCGAAGGATCGCTAAGCGGATCGGCTTCTATATCGGCTTTACCAATCGATAATTGTTGTTCATCTCCGATCACATGTACAAACTTCCCGTATTACCTAGATATTCGATTTGACAACATTGAAAACTGTAGCGATCTTGAATGCTGCACTGAATGTCAAGATTTATTTGCGACTGACATTAATTATGAAAATGCAGGCACATTTACTTTGACCAGAACATCTTGCGACTCAGGGACAGCTCATTACGAATACATTGGGCCAATATATACTTGTCTGACTTACCCTAATACGCACTACGTCAGACTGGAGATTGGAGTCATTTACAATTCAAACACTGGAACAATAACAGTGAAGGCGGCATACAACCTTGACAGGAGTTCGCTTTTTACTCAGGGCGGACATTATGGCGGATGGCGACTGATGATGTATAAACAAAATATGCGAACCGTGTCTTTGTACACGTCAGGCGGTAATGATGCCAGAGATTATTCAACATATACCCCGCTCTATCGTGAAGATGGCGACAAGGGATATTTTACGACATCTGAAGCATGACATGTGAACACTACATCATTGGTGGTTTTTGTAAGAAGTTCAATAAGCATATTCCAGATGGCTATTGCCAGTGGAAGTGCAAGGTGTTTCCAAGCAAGATTGCTCAGCTTCTTAATTTTTTGAACTCTGTTCTTAGAATTCTGAAGTCTGGACTAAAAATTGTGCCTAAACTTGAATCTCTCAGGAGACTGACAATCTGTAAGTTATGTGAACATTGGACCGCTAATGGCCGCTGTGCCAAATGCGGCTGTTACACCAAATTTAAAACAAAACTCGAAACCGAGCATTGCCCGGTTAATAAATGGTAATTAATATTTTTTTTGAAAGGATTATTTTCAATGAGTGTAAAAACCAGACTTGTTACAAAAGTTGAGTTTGAGGAGACGCTTGGCATGATGACTGCCAAGCTGAGCCACGATATTACTATTCCGACCAACACTGATGACGTTGATGTGTGGGCAGTTCAGGCAGGCTCGGACGGTGAAGGCGAAGCCATTGTGAGCGGGAGCAATTCAATTAATCCTGCTGGCTCTCTGACCGATGCCCTCAACCGCACCAGCCAGACCATGGCACGCCTGTTGTATATGATCTTTGAAAACCTGTCGGCCACGGCCAGCATGACCGTTGCGATAACCAACTTCAACACGGGCAATAACTTCAGCTTGGTCTTTCCTCCGGGAAGTGCAATGGTGTGGTCAAATCCAAACAACGAGCAGGCCACTAATGCTCTCGGGACCATTACTGTCACCGGCACGACTGGCGAGAAATACAAGCTCGGGATTGCTGGCCAATCGGCTCTGGCAACTTAATCGCTTTGACAGTCTTTTAGGGGGCGGGATCGATCTCGCCCCCAAACTTTTTCACACAGAAGAAAGGACAAGTCATGAAGCGAGGCGAATTCAATAACATGATCGTAGTATCTGATCTGCACTGTGGGTGCAGGATGGGCCTGCACTCTAACCAGCCAACGAAACTCGACGACGGTGGATTTTATCACCCATCGACCTTTCAGAAAAAAGTATTCTCTTGGTGGCAAGAGTTCTGGGATGACTTTGTACCCCGGACCACAAAGAACGAGCCGTTTGTGTTGGTGGTCAATGGCGATGCTCTCGATGGCGGGGCACACCACGGCAACTCAACCCACATCTCAGACAATCGGGAAGATGAACTCAAAATAGCCAAGGCGATCCTTGAGCCTGTCGTCGAGATGTCTGAGCAATATTATCATATCCGTGGGACTGAGGCTCACGCAGGCAAGTCAGGTGTGGACGAGGAACGGCTGGCCCGGGAACTGGGTGCGATCCCTGACGAAACCGGCCAATATGCCCGATGGGAACTGTGGTACAGGCTCGGATTTGGGCTGGTGAATATTATGCACCACATTGGCACGGCTGGCTCGATGCACTATGAGACCACTGCCATCCAGAAAGAACTTACTGAGGCTTATATAGAGTCTGCACGCTGGAACGAGGAGCCCCCTGATGTGGTAGTGCGTTCCCACCGTCACCGTAACGCTGAAACTCGGGTACAGACTTACAAGGGCTTCGGGACTTCCTTTACAACTCCGGGCTGGCAGGGTAAAACTCCGCTGGTCTATCGTGTGGCAGGGGCACGGCAGGCCCGGCCTCAATTTGGCGGCTCGATGATTCGCTGTGGGGATGAAGATATATTTACCAGACACTTTGTTAAACGCCTAAGCAGGACAAGGACAGCATCATAATGAAAGAAGACATTCAAATAACGCTCGCTGAATGGCTACAGGAACTCGAAGAAGCCACAGGAGGCTCGGACGAGGGACTGACTACCACAGAACTAGTAGAACTGACCGGGAAGCCCAGAAAGGCAATTCTGGGCCTCTTACACAGAGCCAAGAAGAAGGGAATGTTAATTGTTGGCCGCAAGCAACTTTACCGACTCGATGGCATTGCAACTTTGGCTCCCTGCTACAAGTTTAAAAGAGCCGCTGAAGAACGTACTTGACCAAGTTGCAAACTTGTGCTATCATTAAACTGAACGCAAAACAGAACATTAAGAAATGAGGTGCATAATGCGAGTGGTATATGGCCTGTTTATTCTTCAGATGCTAGTCACATGGTCAATTCTTACACCGGAAGAAAGCATTTACGAGCCGGTCTATGACATAGACGGAAAAATTATCTACTCTTCCGCTGATTTTAGCCCAAAACCCAATAACACTTTTTTGCTGGTGTTTTACTGCGCCACTGTTTCCATCCAGCTTTTTTTTGTTCTGGCATATCACATGCCCCGAATCGACATAAATAAAGCACTTTCACGTCATCGATACTTCAACGGTCGAATAAGGCCACCGGGACCGTTCAAAATATTTTTACTGAAATTCTTACTTCGTACCCGGATCATAGCCCCAGAAGGCGAAGGCGAGCATTTGAGAGAAATCAACGGATGGGTCTTCGCCTCGTTTGTGTTGCAGTTGTATTATTTAATCGCCATCATTGCCTTACTGGGCGGCCTTCCGACAACGGCAAACATAGAAGCCTGTGAGCTTGAATACGATTTGACACTCAAAATCTTTTTCGCTCTCTTTTTTCTGTCATTTTGCCTTCATTTGTTCTTCATTATTGTCAGGCGTTTTCACAGTTTTTTTTTGACACCCAATGACTAAGCTACCCGAAGTCACGTCCCGTGAATAACTTCACATCTGGCATTAGCAAACCTATCGGCCTCGTGCCGATATTTTTTTGATTAATTTTCTCATATTTTAGACTTTCAGTTTGACAATTTTTTCTCTTGTGATACGTTTCGTATAGATAAATAATAACCCCTTACAGGAGACAAAAAAATGAAATTCCCAGATTACATAAAAGCCAGAACTGAAGTGTATGACAGACTAGAAACTTACAATCTCGGATTTACGAACGGGATTTGTCTGGATGATGCGCTTGAAGCGGTCGTTGCTCATGGAATTATCATGGGACTTGATCCAAGTGTTATTGCTGATGTGGTCATCAACTGTACTGATATGGACGATACCTCTTTTGTTGGAGATTGCTTCAAGGGGATTCTTGAGACGATTGAAGACTATGCTAAATTGGGCAAGGAATAATCTTACAATCGGGAGGCAAAAAACTATGAACATTAACAGCGGCGATAAAGTGATATTTAAATCACCCCTGAGCGACCACGATGAAGGCGTATTCCGGGGCTGGCAGGATGGCAAGGCTGTGCTCTGGTGCGACACCATGCACGTCCTTGTGGACAAAGACAAAATAGTCAGAATTGTAAGGAGTTAAAACCATGAAAGCAAAATTAGAAAAAATCTTAGAAATCCTGAATAAACAGTGGGACAATCTGAGGAAGCTGGGTGACGAGATTGGAGATCCAACCAGTCCGGTTGATTATCTTATCACGGGCACGATGGAAAATCTTGAAAATGCAACATTTTTCTTGAGAAAGCCATTAACAAACTTGAAAACTAGAGAGCGGTGCGGGTGTTTTAGCGGGAGGCTTCGGCCTCCCATTTTTTTTTAAAATATTTCTAAAATATTAGACATTCAGTTTGACTATTATTTTCTCTGTGCTAGGCTTCGTATAGATAAATAATAACCCCTAATGGAGACAAAAAAAAATGAAGCTACAAATTGAAATCGAAACAAACAACTCGGCCTTCGAGGGTGATGGTCTGCGGGATGAAATCGACCATTGCTTAAAGCAAGTCAGCTATGACAGGTTCCTCTACTTCGGATCACAGCCCGTAAGTGTCAGAGACTTTAATGGTAATACTGTTGGTCACTATACTTTTTCTGAATAAAACCCCTAACCCCCCGACAGCGCAACCCGGCTTCGCAACCGGGCGGGGGATTGTATTAAAATCACATACCTTTTTAGGAGACACGAAATGGCAACCAAGCAAAACAGGGAACAAATCGAGCACGATCTCAAAATCAATCTCCCCTCTTTCACCGGGACATGCAAATGGTATCGGCACTGGCTCGGCACTCTCTACACGGACGGGATTCAATACCTGTGCGACAAGGCCGAGTGCTACTGGCTTCTTGATATTGTGGGCAGTGTTCAGGCCGAACCCGGCGTTAAGGGTGAATCGTTCCAAGTTTGGCGTATCGAACTGGACAAGGACGATCTTAGTAAAGCTTGGGTAACGGCTTGGAATGACACACCCAACGAGAGCAAGTGTCTTTATCGTCAGCGTATTGAGTACACCGACTTCCCCATGACCGAGTATGAATTCTATCACATCGACGGGGTTAGCATGCTGAAATCAGAATATTAATCCATAACCCGTCAAGGGCTATCTCTAAAATTTTAGATTTGGCCCTTGACACAACCTCAAAGGACTATTAATATGCTATGCGAAATATGCGAAACTGGACCGGCTCAAAAAGGCGATGTGATCTGCACACGGTGTGCGGACATGATCGATCAGGAAGCCGTTGAACTTGAACAGGCTTATCTTATGGACCAAGTCAGACAGCTTATAATTGACGAAATGACGAAACGGAATATGAGACGGGCCCACCTGTGCGAGCGGGTTGAGGGCGTATCTCGGGCCATGATTTACCGCTTTCTGGACGGTGACACCGACATGTCTATTGACCGGGTAAACAAGTGCCTGAATGTCTTCGGATACGAACTCCGGGCAATGAAAATAGTGGCAAAGAAGGGTCACAAGAAGTAATATAAAAATTGTGACACACCGATGTGACACTTTAGGCATTTTGTGACATACTGGCATGTAAATAGTGAAAAATACGCAGAAAACCCTAGACCGTCAGCCAAACTTAATAGTGTGTCACAATGTGACACTTTATGTGACACTAGCCCCAAAAACCGTAGAAAACCATAGAAAACCGTAGAAAACCATAGAAACAACAAC
Organism: Sedimentisphaerales bacterium; assembly: GCA_963663965.2. Lineage (GTDB taxonomy): Bacteria > Planctomycetota > Phycisphaerae > Sedimentisphaerales > SM23-30. The sequence goes on along the minus strand of CAXXFK010000015.1, from coordinate 215,106 downwards.
TTTTTAAAATACAAACATTTAAGTTCATAAACCATGAATCCACAAATACTTACAAAAACGGCCTTTAAATTTTCCCAAGCTGGACGTCGCCGGTTCGAGTCCGGTCTCTCGCTTTGAATAAAAATTGGGCCGGTATCTGAATTTGCGGTTTAATAATATGCAGTGTATTAAAACCAATTCCAGGTTTAGGATTATTATTAAAGGTTACACATCTAAATGAAATCAAAATGAAAAATCGTTAAATTAAGGGCACCTCTAATAATTCATTCAGGGCTGCAAGCGGTCTGATTTTCCTCTGGACGGCGTCACAAAAAACCGTGAATATTGACAAATATGCCCGGTTCTTTGTTTCTTGCCAGAGAAAAATCATCCTCGCTTTCGCCTCTAAAGCAATTATTAGAGGTACCCTTAAATGTCAGAGAGCAATAATATGAATATTAGTTATCAATATATCATCTTTGGCTTAGTCAGTATTATTTCTACATTAACATATGCCAATAATAGAGTTACTGCAGATATTCCTGCTGAAATTCAACCGATTCAAGCACCTTTTATCATGCCCGCAATCCAGCGCCCGCCATTTCAGGACCAGCAGTACAATATCAGGGATTACGGCGCTCAGGAAGGTGGCAATGTCAAAAACACCGATGCCATTGCCAAGGCTATCGATGCCTGTCATAATGCCGGAGGGGGCTTTGTTATTGTGCCTGCAGGGAAATGGCTGACTGGCACGGTCCATTTGAAAAGTAATGTTAACCTCCGTGTGGATCAAGGGGCTGAACTGATTTTTTCTGACGATCCGGCTGATTACCTGCCGGTGGTGCATACCACCTGGGAAGGCTTGGAATGCTATAACTATTCCCCCCTGATTTACGCCTATCAATGTGAAAATGTCGCGATAACCGGCAAGGGGCAGCTCACTTGTGTTCAGGACCACTGGAAAAAATGGATGGACCGGCCGGCGGCCCACATGCAGGGATTGAAGGAACTGTATGAAATGGCCGCCCAAAACGTTCCGGTCCGGGAACGGAATATGGTCAGAGATCATATCAATCTGCGGCCGCAATTTATTCAGATAAATCGTTGCAGGAATGTCCTGATCGAAGATGTCACAATAAGAAACAGTCCATTCTGGACCGTGCATCCGGTTCTGTGTGAAAATGTCATTGTTCGTGGCATTGATGTTCGCTGCCGGGGCCATAATACGGACGGTATTGATCCGGAATTCTGCAAAAATGTTCTGATCGAATATTGCCAGTTTGACCAGGGTGACGATCCCATCGTCATAAAAGCCGGCCGGAATCAGGATGCCTGGCGTATTGGCAAGTGCAGTGAAAATATTGTTATCCGTCATTGCAAGGTGATCCTGGGCCATAACCTGCTGGCTATTGGCAGCGAAATGTCCGGAGGGGTCAGGAATGTTTATATGTACGATTGCGATTATCAACCCTACGAAGGATTTGTCCGCAGTTGTGTACTGATCAAGACCAATCATCGCCGGGGTGGTTTTGTTGAAAATATCTTTGTTGACAACATTCAGTTTCACGGCACTCAACCCGCCAAGGCCATTCTGGAGATCGACACCGATGTCCTGTACCAGTGGCGGGATCTGGTGCCGACTTATGAAAAACGCTTAACGAAAATCAGAAATATCCAGTTAAAAAATATCCGGGCTGACAAGGCTGAATATGGCCTATGGATACACGGCGATGCGGAAGAGCCGATTCGCGATATTCAACTAGAAAATGTTGCACTCAATGAAATTACTCAAAAAGCCATAGAGATTAAATATGCTGAAAATGTTCAGATAAATAACAGTCAACTCGGTGATAAAAAGTTTGGCGATGCCCAGCAGGATTCCAAGATAAATTCGATGAAGGTCTTATCCGAGACAGGTCTATTCTGGAAATTCGATTTTGGTTCAGGTCGTGTAGCCGATGGCTATACGCCAGTAAGCTCAGATACGCAATACACACCTCAACGAGGCTATGGCTTTCTCCCCGGCGCCGATATGGTCACTGGCAAGCGGAATATGACTGACGCCATGAGAGGGGATTTCTGCACGAGTGACAAGCCGTTTATGTTTTCAGTTGATGTGCCCGAAGAAGGCAACTACCTTGTGACGATTACTTTTAGTGGCAATACGTTGGCTAATACGACTGTCAAGGCGGAATCACGCCGGCTGATGCTGGATAATCTTAAAATAGTTCCCGGTAACACGATCCTCCGCTCCTTTATAGTCAATATTCGAAACAGCCGACTTCCCGAAGGGCGTTCAGTAAAGTTGAAAAGCCGGGAGGTTGGCGTTTTGCACTGGGATGACAGCCTGACTCTGGAATTGAATGGCACGCAGCCTTCTGTCTGTAGCATCGAGATAGAAAAAGCCGATCACGTGACTACCCTGTTTCTGGCGGGGGATTCAACCGTGACTGACCAGACAAAAGAACCCTGGACATCATGGGGTCAGATGCTGACGTGTTTTTTCAAGCCAGATATCGGTATTGCCAATTACGCGGAATCGGGGGAAACGCTGAAAGCGTTTGTGGGTGAGCGACGTTTGGAAAAACTGTTGACGCAGATCAAAGCCGGCGATTATTTATTTATCCAGTTTGCCCATAATGACATGAAGCGGGGAACCCCCGAGGAAGTTGGTTATCAGGATTCTCTCAGACAGTTTATTGATGAAGCACGGAATCGAGGCGCTCATCCGGTTCTGGTCACCTCCATGCATCGACGCCGGTTTGATGAAACGGGTCATGTCGTAGATAGAGCCTGTCCGCAATTCTTGGATTTTGTGAGCCGCGGTTTTGGGAGGACGGATTTTCAATCGTATCATCAGTAGATGACGGCTGGCGTCCAGGTTATTTTCGTTCAGCGGGTGATTTTCCGATTTCTGCGCATAGTAGCCCCATAAACAGGGCAAGCCGGGGTGGTTTTAAGCCACTTTTTGTCGTTCTTTTTCCCGTTCTTCCTCTTGAGCCAGCTTAATTCTGGCCAATACCCAGAGGTTGTGCGATAAAATGCTCAGGCCCATATGGACTTGGCGGTGATCAAAGCCTTTTTGTTTCATGGGCGCCCCGCAAAAACCATGGCTCAGGATGCTGATTCGGGCTTCGGTCTGACTGCGGCGAGTCTGAGCCTGCCGGAACGGCTCTTCCTGAAGCCTTTCCTTCAGCAAGGCCGGGCTGAGCGGACAAACCGCATTAAAAATATCGTGACTTTCCATGTATTGGCGATTCCCGGCGCTGTCGAAGCCCCGATCGCCGGCCAACAGCTTGACTTGATTACCAAGCTTCTCTTCCATACGCCGGTGGCTGGCTTTAAGCATTTTTTCATCGCTGGGACCTTGCTGACGAAATAACTTCCAGTCCATGATTAAGCCATTGGATTGTTCGGCCAGATAAAGTTGGTTGCCAAATTCCGTCTCCGCGCCGGCCTTGCGGCGCACGATCACATGGATATCCGGCTCGTAAAGGCTCAAGATCTTGTCTGGATTGGCAACCTTGCGTTCGCCGATCATGCGTTCGTGAGCCTGCCTGACCACGGCGGCCAACTGACAGGTCACGCCGGTAATCTGTTTGACGATTTGCCGGACGGAACCGAGAGCGATATCGGCCTTTTTCCAGTGGTTTTCCAGGTTTTTCAGATGATTTTCCGCATGATTCAAGACCCGCCGGATCAGTTTTTTCATCTTTCGCAAAACCGCTTTACGCAGTTTTTTCGCGCCCTTTTTGCGGTTAACATAGGTCATCTCCATGCAGAGCTTATTCATGTTTGAAATAAACTTAGCCGGCTCGCAAGGCATGCGACACAGGATCCCGGCTTTACGAATACGGGCCGTCGCCTTCATCAAGGTACGGGTCGCATCTCTAAACAGCAGCCAGTCGATCGGATAATGAATGTGGGCGCCAATGCAGGTACAGTCAAAATAAGCCTGACTGAAATCCAGGGGGTCCTCCAAAACAACCGAACCCTGGGCCACTTGAAAAAACAGTTCTTCCGCCTGAGCGATTAACTGAGGCGAAAGCGCGTTTTCCAACTCGTTGATTCTGGTTTTGCCGGGGATCCGGGGCAGATCAAAGCGGTTAATGCCGCAAAACCACTGATACAGTTCGCTATGAGACAAGGCCACGGCAAATTTACGCAACGACAAACCCAGCCGCTTACGCAGGATCGACATCCGTAACGCCCAAACGGCCTGGGCACGAATATTCATGCGATCCGTATGGGTTAATTTAACCGGCGTGTCAGTGCCAAAGTACTCGATGGCCATTTCAGCGTAAGCTTTGTCGAGAAAATACTGGAGAAACAACTGCTCCAGATCGCTGTGGCGGATGATCTGGTCCATGGCCAGCAACTGCTGGCGTTCCTGGCGATACTCCAGACAGCCAAATTCTTCCGGAATACCTTTGTCAAACAACTGCTGAACGGGTAAAATCTCTGGCATAGGTGTGTTCCCTTTTTTAAGGAAAAATGATTCGCAAAACATTTTATAACACACCTATTTTACGGTTTTGACCCAAAATAGCACGCTATAACTCCGACTCTTTTACATAATCTTTTGAAATCTATAGGGTTAAAGCTACGGACAGGCTCTAGATACCATGCAGGGATTTCCTGAAGCCATGATAGCGCTGGCGCGGGAGCAGAATGTCCCGCTGATCGACCTGCACGCCATGAGCCGTAAATTCTATGAAGCCCTGGGGCCGGAAGAGTCCGCCAAAGCGTTTGTGGATGGTACTCACCATAACGCCTATGGCGCTTATGAGTTGGCCAAATGTGTTGTGGAGGGCATCAAAGCCACGATTCCTGAATTGGCCAACCAGATCATCGATGAATTATCTCCGTTTGATCCGGCCCATCCAGATCCTGTGGGTGAATTTAACATTCCGGCCAGCCCGGTTTATTCAGAGATCAAGCCCGAAGGGAGTTGATTTGCAGACATCTGATGGGGTACTATTAAAATGAATCCTGGGTATGTTCATTGGATTCAACGGGTTTGTGCTCACTGGACATTTGAAGCGCGTTTTGCAGCAGGGCCTCTTTGTCTGAATTGAGCGGCTGTAATTCAAATTGCCACTTATGCTCGTCAGTGATCGTAAAGGGGATCAATACTTCAGTTATGAAATCAAGTCCGAGAATCTCATAAAAGGGTCTGGGGGTACGTTGGTGGGTTTTGATCGGTTCGTAATTTTCTTTTCGGATGGTAACATCATAATCGCCGTAGAAAAGGAAGCCGGTTTTCAAGGGGGTCGAACCGATTTCCTGATCGTTGAGCCAGACGGTGGCGCCAGAGGGTTCAGTGTCGATATAAATGACCCGTTCCACGCAGCCAGTCAGTGTCAGCGTCCATAAAAGAGCAAGCAGGCAACACAAACGGTATATCATAGTTAAATTTCGTCGGGTAACTGTTCCTGGTAGTCGGTTTTGGCGGCAGTAATCGCGCGATAAAAGCACCAGCTTAATCCGCCGGCGATCATAATAAAAATAATGCCAATGATGATCCAGGCAATCGGGTCCAGTTTGCCATCATAAACATGTCTGGCGGTGTCCTGGATATCAGGGGTGGATGCTTCGATGGATGCCAGTAAATTAATCATATTCAACGATCTGTTTTGTTTTGTCAGGTTGCCAGAGTCCCAAAATAATAGAAACCAACAAGATTATGAAAGACAGTGCGATATTCAGTACATCAGTACCGATGAGTTTGCCTTGGGGATCAATGAGATAACCCTCTTTGCGATGGAGATCATCCCAGAAACTCCAGCCAATTAAGCTCAATAAAATGGCGGGAATAATTAGTTTAATCGCCCATTCCCACCAGACCCCCAGTTTCCAGTCGCTGTGACGGTTAGTATGATCGCGCAGTTTTTTCAGGTCGAAAGCCCAGCCGATGACGAGGCATTCGATTAATCCGACGAACATAATGCCCCAAGTGCCTTCGTTGACGGTGCGGTCGATGGTATCCAGCCAGGACAGACCGCCTTCACTGGTAAAAAGTAAACCAATGCCAAAACCAACCAGTGACATTACTGCGAGAATGGTCGTTCGTTTCCAGCTGGTTTTATCAATTAAACTGGCAAGGGTCGCCTCGGTCATGGAGAAAGCGGAGTCGATCCCGAGCAGGATCAGTGCAATAAAGAATATGGCGGAGAAGATGTGGGCAAATGGTAAGTTAGAGAGGGCTTCAGGAAAAGCAACGAATGCCAGTCCGAGTGATTTACTGCCTTCAAGGACTTCGTGAACCGGTTTACCGTTATTATGAGCCAGGGCGCCCATGGTGGCAAAAACAGCGATTCCAGCGATGATACTGGTAGCCAGGTCCGCCAGAGCGATAATCATAGCGTTATTATTGAGGTCGCTTTTGCGGTGCAGGAAGCTGGCGTATGTAATCATGACGCCGAACGCGATGGTCAGGGAGAAAAAGACCTGGCCAAAGGCCGCGCGCCAGACCTGGGAATCGGCTAAACGGGACCAATCCGGTTCCAGAAAATATTCCAGTCCCTGAATCGCTCCATTCAGAGTAATTCCCCGGAACATCAGAATCAGTAGCATGATCCAAGGGATGGGAACGGTCCACAGGACGATTTTACTGACGATCTTAACCCCTTTAAAAATACATAGAAACATGATGATCCAGATAGCCGCCAGAGAAATGACGATCGGCCATTGCAGGGAGCCGATGGCATGAGATTTGTTAAATTTTAGAAACGTGTCGTAAAAAAAGCTATCAGGATTATTGGCCCAGGGCAGGGGGGTCTGGAAACTGAACACCAGATAGTTCAGTGTCCAAGCCAGCACAGCGGAATAATAGCAGACAATTATCGAACTGAGAATGATCGGCCACCAGCCCACGAATTCCCATCGGGCGCCAATCCGGGCAAATGCCTTAGGGGAGGCCTGTTGAGTCAGGTGCCCCAGGGAAAACTCCGCAATGAGGAGCGGGATTCCGATGACGAGCATGGCAATGATGTAAGGGACCAGGAAAGCGCTGCCGCCGCTGCTGTAGGCTTCATGAGGAAAGCGCCAGACATTGCCCAGGCCAACGGCGGAGCCAATGGCAGCCAGGATGAAGCCGGCGCGCGAACCCCAGTTTTCTCTTTGTTCTTTCATAATGTTATTCAGTTAAAAATGCCAAAAAGGGTATTCAAGCATTTCGGGTAAAATGAGCCTAGTTTAGATGAAAGCCGGCATTCAGTCCAAGATTATCGTTTCCGATAACCCTTCAGAAACTATTAGGCATCAATCGTATCAATCTAAACCCAGTAAGGTTATGCTGTCACGCTCAACAATACCCCGGAGCAGTTCTCTCGGCACGGCAGGCAGGACGGAGTTCAGGCCAATCTTATTGAGATTGTAGAGGGCCTCAATTGATTCTTTTACTGAAAAGTTAGGGAAATCGCTACCGAAAAGCAGCTTTTCGATCACGCCGTATTCATAAGCCAGAGTCAGGCTGCGATAGGCCTGCCATTGCTTATTAGATAGACCGGACACATCGGCGAAGACATTTGGATTTTTGGCCAGGATAGCGATGGTCTCTTCGATATAAGGGAAGCCCAGGTGGGAAATGATCATTTTGAGATCGGGGAAACGGCGTCCGATTTCATCCAGTGGGGTCGGATTGGCATATTCCAGGCAAGCTTGGCGGGGCAGGTTCTGGCCATAGAGGAAGTAAACCGGCATGTTCAATTTTTCAGCGGCTTCGTAAACCAGCATGGCCTGGACATCGCAGGGATGACAACTCTGGCAGGCAGGACATAAAACAACTCCTTTGAAACCGTCCAGATGGAGGGTTTCAAGCGTTCCAATGGGATCTTCCGTATCAAGAGGATCCAGACCGGCAAAACCGATGAGTTTGCCAGGATGCTGTTGAACATAATTTTTTAGGAGAACATTGGAGATTTCGGCCTGTAAAAATTTACTGGCGAAGCCCAGGACGATTGCCCTGTCGGCATGATCCATCGCTTCGATATGTGAGTTTGTGCAGGCCTGAGTAACATTCGGTGTACACAGGCAGGAAAAATCTGCAGCCCGCCCAATGGCAGCACGGTCCGGCCAGATATGAGTATGACAATCTACAATCATAACTTATTTGATTTAAATAGCTTATTGTGTAAATACGATCGGCCTGACTCCTGCCGGTCGGAATTATGATGTAAGAGTATAGTCATTTTATACGGGTTTGTAAAAGTAAATTTTTGTGGTCTGTTTCAGGGTGGGATTATTTCTGGCAGAAATACAATTACGCGACAAGTTAAATGATTAATTAATTAATTTATAATTCTGTGAAAAGTTTTTGCGATTCGAATCAATAATTGCAAAAAAAGTGTTACGTGACGTTTCCGGGGGGTTGACAGGGAATTTCTGATTGTATAAAGTATGGGGCTTATTTTTAACGACAGGAGATTACACGATTATGGCATATCATTGTGTTGTATTAGCCAAACAGGTTCCGGATACCAAAGCAGTTACTGGAAAAGCGATGAATGATGACGGAACTGTCAATCGCGGCGCTTTACCGGCGATCTTTAATCCGGAAGATTTAAACGCATTAGAATTAGCGTTGCAAGTTAAAGAGCGGTTCGGCGGGACTGTGACCGTTATTACCATGGGTTTGCCAACGGCTTGTGAGATTTTACGGGAGTCGTTGTATCGGGGCGCAGATCGAGCGATATTGATAACAGATCGTCGTTGTGCCGCCAGCGATACCCTTGCGACCAGCTATATTCTAAGTTGCGCGTTAAAGAAGCTGGATAAGTATGATATGGTATTATGTGGACGTCAGGCTATCGATGGCGATACGGCCCAGGTAGGACCGCAAACAGCAGAGAAACTGGGTATACCGCAGATTACCTATGTAGAAGCCCTGGAGAAGCTGGATGGCGATATCCTGGTTGCCAAACGAACTATTGGAAATGGCTGGGAACTGGTCGAGGGACAGTTGCCAATTTTATTGACAGTGATGGATACGGCCAATGAGCCCCGGCCGCAAGCCGCGCGTAAGATGATGTACTGTAAGAAAATGCGGTCTCAATCAGAGTTAGAGCGTCAGGGCGCCAGTGCCGAAGAGATTACTCAGTATCGTGAGCAAGGCTTATTACTGGAACAATGGGATCTGGATTATCTGGAAGCAGATTTACGGTGGTGCGGCCGGGATGGCAGTCCCACCAAAGTGAATCGGATTCAAAGTGTTGTACTGACAGCTACTGAGTACAAAGAAATTGATCCAACCGATGCTGCCATACGCGAGATGGTCCATGAACTGATTGAAGACCATACCATTGGTTAATACCGGGCACCAGTGTATTCGATAAAAAAACTGTGGATAAACCGAGTAGTAACAGGAAATTAATATGATTGAAGTGAATAGAAATGGCGATGTATGGGTGTTTGCCGAGCAAGCTTACGGCGAACTGAACGAGGTGTCGCTGGAATTACTGGGCCGGGGACGGGAACTGGCTGACAAACTGGGTGTTAAACTGGCGGCCGTTTTGCCAGGCAATAATCTTGGAATGATGCCCCAGACCCTGGCTGCATATGGGCCAGATAAAGTGTATGTGCTGGAGCATACGGTTCTGAATCATTATCAAACGGTTCCCTATACCAAGGCGCTTTGTCAAATGATCGGGAAACATAAACCCCAGATTGTTCTTTATGGCGCGACAGCGATTGGCAGGGATCTGGCGCCGCGCGTGGCATCGGCAATGAAAGCCGGCTTAACGGCAGATTGTACCGATTTGCAGATTGAGGACTTTGTCGAGACAAAGACTAAAGAAGTCCACAAGAATCTTTTACAGCAAATCCGGCCGGCTTTTGGTGGTAATATTATCGCAACAATTGTCAATTACGATCGCTGGCCCCAGATGGCGACGGTTCGTGAAGGGGTCATGCCTTTGCCCGAAAAGAATAGTAACGGAAAGGCGGAAATTGTTTCAGAATCAGTTATTCTGGATGCCGCCGATGCCTGTATCCGGATTCTGGAACATCACCGCGCGCCCAGAAAGGTTAACCTGAAAGCGTCCCGGGTAATTGTGGCCGGGGGAGCGGGAATCGGCAGCAGGGATGGATTCCGGCTGGTCTGGGATCTGGCTAATGTGCTGGGTGGCGCGCCGGGGGCATCCCGCGCAGCGGTGGATCTGGGTTATATTGACCATGATCATCAAATCGGGCAGACCGGTACGACAGTGCGGCCGGCGTTGTATATTGCTGTCGGCATCAGCGGCGCGGTGCAACATGTGGCGGGAATGAGTGATTCCGGCAAGATTATCGCGATCAACAATGATCCGGACGCTCCAATTTTTTCCGTTGCTCATTATGGCATAAAAGGTGATTATCAGGAGATCATTCCAAAGATGATCCGGGCGATTCGGGAACGTGTTTAACCGGCCTATGTGTCAATACTTTAAATGACAAAAGCGCCTTTAATATGAAAGAGTCTGAAAATGGCAAACTTTTATCTAGATAACGATGACATTCGATTTTTGTTCCGCTATTACGATATGCGCAAGCTGGCGGATTTGATGGAAGGGGATTATACGGATAGCCAGAACTATCAATGGGCGCCGGAAAATGCTGATGACGCCGTCGATAACTATGATCGCCTGTTGGATACGCTGGGTGAGATCAGCGGTGATTTTATCGCGCCCCGCGCGGAAGGGATCGACCAGGAAGGCAACCATCTGAACGAGGATGGTACTGTAACCTATTCCAAGGGGATGCAGGAGAACCTGGCTCGATTGAAACAGGCTGAAGTGATGGGATTTACCCTGCCGTACCAATATGGTGGATTGAACTGTCCGAATTTGATTTATACTATCGCAACCGAAATCGTGTCCCGTGCTGACGCAGCCTTGATGAATATCTTTGGATTACAGGGGATTGCCGAAACGATCAACGCGTTTGCCAGCGATGAGATTAAGCAGGCCTATCTGCCGGATTTCTGTGAAGGCTTAACAACCGGCGCCATGGTCTTGACGGAACCGGATGCCGGCAGTGATTTGCAAGCGGTGAAATTACGCGCCCATCAAGACGCCAATGGTCAATGGTATTTAAATGGCGTGAAGCGGTTTATTACCAACGGCTGCGGCGAGGTGCTGTTGACCCTGGCCCGCAGTGAACCCGATCGCAGTGGGGGGTTGGGACTGAGTTTGTTTGTCAATCGCCGTGATGAAACGGTGCGAGTACGCCGATTGGAAAATAAGCTGGGCATTCACGGTTCTCCCACTTGTGAATTGATTTACAAGAACACTCCATGTGAATTGATCGGCGAGCGCCAGCGCGGCCTGGTCACTTATGTCATGAGTTTGATGAACGGCGCCCGGGTGGGAATCGCCGCTCAGTCGCTGGGGATTGCCGAGGCGGCCTATCGGGTGGCGCGCGATTATGGTTTCAGCCGTAAACAGTTTGGCATGTCGATTGAAAATTTCCCGGCGGTGAGAGAACTGCTGGTTGACATGAAGATCGAGATGGAAGTTTCACGCAGTTTGACGTATGAAACCTGCTGGGCCGTAGATCATATGGTGGCCGTAATGAAAAAGCTGGAAGGCGGTGAAGTGACCGACAAAGAGCAGGTCAAGGCGCTGAAACAGGAAAGCAAACGGATTAAACGGTTGGCGGATATGCTGACCCCGTTAAGTAAATATCACGCCAGTGAGATGTGCAATTCGGTTTGTTACGACGCCATGCAGGTGCTGGGTGGCAGCGGGTATATGAAGGATTATCCTGTTGAACGTCTGACTCGTGACGCGCGTATCACGACGATTTACGAAGGCACCAGTCAATTGCAGATTGTGGCGGGGGTACGAGGCGTTTGCAACGGTACGGCGGAAAAATATCTGATGGAACTGGAGACTTTCGCCTATCCGCAAGAAGTTCGCGAACTGGCGGACATTCTGGTTAAAGGCCGTGAAGAAATGGTTGAGGCGATCCATTTTGTCAAGGAGCAGCCTGGTACTGAGTACATGGATTTATATGGCCGGAAGATTGTTGATGTGGCAATCATGCTGGTTGTCGGGCATCTGTTTTTGCAACAAAGCTGTGGTGATGCGAAAATTATGGATGCGTTTAGTGAAAAACCAAGTGATAATTCGCCAGCAGCGCTAAAGAATCTGGCTGGTTATCGGGCGGTACAGCAGCATAAGCGAGTGGTTGCCAACCGGTATATCCATGGCAATGGGGCTAAAGTGACGATGCTTTGCAAGGATATCTTAAGGGGCGATCGTAGTACGATCAGTGAATATGAAGTGATTGCGGGTCCGGTTCCTGAATTGTAATCTTCTGGTTTACATAGGCTTATGATGATTCAGGGCGTGAGTTGAATATTTTTGGCTGCGCCCTTAAACTTTTGGCTTATGTCGTTGCTTGCGGCGGACGAAAATAGTCATAGAGTACTGGTTCGATGTATAAAGACCGGTAATAAAGTGAGTTTTTGTCAAATGACCAGCTAAACCGGAGGACCGAGTTTATGCGTAAGAGAAAGTTTGTCGCCGGAAACGAATGCCGGAAATTATTAGAGTTTGCGGCGGAAAAACCGTTGCCATTGACCATTACCCAGCGCGGTCCTGATAATCAGTGGAAGGTTTATAAATCGACAATATTGAAGTTGTATCCCTATCGGATGGAGATTGCTTTGCCGGTGGCAGAGGGTGATCATCCGGGAATGGAAGCCATCGCCGGTCAGGAAATAGCCATTACCTTCAAAAAGGGCTATAATAAGTGTTTATTTACCAGTCGGATTATATCACAGGATGAATTTGAGTTTCCATCGGGCGAGAAAGCGGCTTCATTGACAATTTATGTTCCAGAGCAGGTTGAGAAAATTCAACGACGCGCTTTCGAGCGAACGAATGTTCCAGGCGACATGAATGTTGAGGTTCATTTCTGGTCGATTGACGATGCAGGCGAACAACATGCCGGCGTGTTAGAGAATCTTTCAACCGGCGGCATAGGTGTCGCGGTAGACAGCAATCATTTGCCGGGATGGCCGGATGATCAATTATGCCAGGTGCAATTCACGCCATTGCCCGGGCAGGAAAGCGTCATTGCTCAAGGGCGTTATCGTCATTCCACTCATCTGGATGCAGACTCCAATCTGGTTGGATTCCAGTTTGTTGGACTGGAACTGACAGAAGAGGGCAGGAATATAATGCGTCGATTAGGACGAGTGGTTAATGTTTATCAACGTCAAAACCAGACCGCGACAAAATTTTCTCACAAAACCCATTGAAAAGCCAGTAGTCATATCAAGGTTATCACGACAAAATATAAATAAAAAAGCCGCGAATAGTATTCGCGGCTTTTTTCCTGCCTTCACTAACACACTTCCTGACCTCCTTGTTTTAATACAAATTCCTCTTCGAATTCCATTTTAATTCTGATAAAATAATCTATCAGAATCTCTTGCGATTGCGCAGATAATTAACCACAACCATACCAAGGCTGCCTAAAATAACCGCTCCCGGTGCAGGTACCAGAATCAACTGGGACTGGCGATGAAGTATCTCGCCATTATTACCATAAACGTATGGATTAAAAACAGCCACACCGGTTTGCTGATTGGTGTATCCCCGTAAAACCGAATACTCGGCAGTTGAATTCCAACTGGAAGAATCCACATTCTGGACAACTTTGTTGTACAAGTCGAGGAATTGTTTGGCTTCGACATCGTAATTGATCACTTCTTCGAGGAACCAAATGGCTTTTTGCATCCCTCTGGCAGAAATAGCCCGATTGGCATTATTATCGTAATCGTATACAACCGGACCGTAATCATTGATCTTACCAGTGGCAAACTGTTTGTATAGCCAAGCCGTAGGATCGGAAAGCGGATCACCGCCGAGATTCGCATCTGCTCCGGCGCCGCCATTAATCGCATAATTGTCGATTGTGTAATCGACATTGCTGTCAGTGTGCTCACTTAATTCAAGACAGAATGATTGGAAACTGGGATTATTTCCTCGATTCTTAGCGACATCCGCATATTGATTCAGGTAGCTTTGAAGATTGGAATCCAGTTGACCAATGGTGAATTCACCGCCATTGAAGCCAGTGACATAGTAACCCGTCAATCGGGTAATGTCCGTTGTGCCTGCCTGCAGTTGTGAATAAACTAACAAAAGGAGAAACACGTAACTGATTGTTTTAAACTTCATAATAAAATCCCCCTTTCAAAAAAGGATTATTTAATGGTTCAATTATCAAAGAACGGTAAATGTTATGAACCGACCAGGAAAAAGTCAAATTTGATAGAGGAAATACCTTAAAAGAACAGGAGATATGAAGGGGGTAATTCTATTTGCAGCAATTGTGTAAGATCTATCATCTAGTATTGAAATTATCAGGAAGTGAAATTTAATTTAATATCAGAACGATTAAATGCAATAATATTACAAATTTAAAAGAATCGATGATTAACGTTTGAGTTTGAGAGTGCAATCACCAGTCAGTGATTCTTTGCTGATATGATCGAAATTCAAACGGTTATCTAATTGGAGAAATTCAAAATATTAATGGCGCCTTAAAAAATCATTCAGGGATTCAATCCTGGGGGCACTCCCTATGCCGCGAGATGAGTGTTTTCATCTAAGCAGCCTCACAAAAAACGTGAGTATGGACATCTATGTCCGTGGTTTGTTCCTTTCCAGAGAAAATGCCTCCTCCTTTCGCCGTTAGAACCATTTTCAGCGGTACCCTAAATTAATGTCAGGATCGATAAAGAGAATACGCAAAATGCTAAACTTCTTTTCCTGGTCCGGATTGGGTTGCTGATAAGTCGGTAATCAAATCCGTGACTTTGGTACGCCAATCAAAGTAAATTTTGTATGTCAAATAAAATTGTCATGCTTCAATGAACAATAATCTTGCGGGACGAAACAGGGCGGCCCACAATGTTTTGGGTTAAGATAGATTTATAAAAGTGCTGGTAATCAAGCGAAGAATATCATAAAATTATCCAAAGTTTAATTTAATCAAATTGGATGGGAAATATACCCGATGATATATTAAGTCAATATCTGGCAAGAATTTATTCAAAAGTGGATGTTCAAATGATACGTAATTCTTGCCAGGGAAACGAGAGATGCAGATTATGGTCAATAAAGAATCTGTCAAGCCAGATCCTTTGCTCGTATGGGTAGATACCCTCCCTATAGCCGCGGTGATGAGTCAGGGGCATTCTATCCATTTGAATCGAAAGGCCGAGGAGTTAACGGGCTACCGATCGAATGATATCAAGAGCCTTTCTCAATGGTTTAAAATGGTCCATCGGGATGAAAATGGAGAATTTTTCCGATTCGTAAATTCATGTTGTCAATGTGGAGAGTCCTTTCAAGCGAAAGACTATATTTATCGTCGATCAGGCATAAAACAGCAGATAGAGTTCAGTGGATTTCGTTGTGAAGATAGCCTTGTCTGGTATATGAAGGAAGTGCCAGATAGCAATCCGGTTGGTTTCGACGCGCATCTAAGCGAGCTGTTTTATCAATTATTATTTGTGGGCGCCAATGAAATGATTGTTATGTACCCCCTCGTTTCGGATGGGATTGCAGGGCATTTCACCCAGGTGAACAACAAGGTTTGTGAGGTACTTGGGTATACCAAAAAAGAACTTGCCGGAATGGGGTTTGACGATCTGATCGATCCGGATGACAGGCAAACAATGACCGATCAATGGCCGGGATTGGAATCGGGGCACGAAATGGTTGTGGAAAAGACCCTGATTACCCGGGATGGGCGGAAGGTTCCGTCTGAAATCCGTACGCAGTTATTCAACTGGAATGGGGTATCCACCGGTCTATCCATCATCCGGGATAAGACCCGGATAAAGCAGGCTTCGGATCGGTTGGAGAGTGTCGAATGGATGTTAACCCAGCGACCGGTCAAACCCCAGGCGTGTCCTGCTTATGGTGATTTAACGAGGTTGAATACCGCCAGGCTGATCTTAGATTCGGTGGGAAAACCTCTGTTGGAAGAGGTCGTGAATGAATATTTGTCTTTGCTGGAAACTTCCGCGGCCGTGTATGAGAAGAATGGGGATTATGCCGTTGGGATATTTTCCTCGAACTGGTGTCAATGTCTGGATCAGGCATCGCGTCTATTATGTGATACAGAAGATAATGCGGTTGCTTTAGAGTGTGGCAAGTGGCTTTGTCATGAATCCTGTTGGCGAAAAGCCTCTTTACGAGCCATTGAGAGCGGCCAATCTGTGGATGTGGCTTGCGACGGGGGGTTAAGGCTTTATAGTGAGCCGATTCGGGCCGGAGATGAAATTGTTGGCGCGATCAATTTCGGTTATGGAACGCCGCCAGGTGATAAAAAGACTCTGGAAGAGCTTTCAGCCAGGTATCGGATTCCTGTTGAAGAATTAGCCCGATTATCGAAAGCCTATAAAAAGCGGCCGTATTATATGATCGAGAATGCCAAAGCGCGTTTGCATGCTTCTGCCCTGTTGATTGGGGAAATCGTAAATCGTAAACGAATTGAAAAGACTTTGCATGCGAACCAGAACATGTTGCGTCAGGTGCTGGATGTTTTACCACAGGCCATTTTCTGGAAAGATCGTGAATCTGTTTATCTTGGTTGCAACCTCGCGTTTGCCAGGGATATCGGATTTGATCATCCTGATGCCGTTAAGGGTAAGACCGATTATGATATGCCCTGGCCGGAATCGGAGGCAAACGATTACCGCAAAGACGATCAAGAGGTCATTCGATCGGGGGCGGCAAAATGGCATATCATTGAACCGATGGAACGGGTCGATGGCAGTCGTTGTGACGTGGATACCACCAAAGTTCCTTTTCGGGACACAAATGGCGTTATCCAGGGAGTATTAGGGATTTGCAGCGATATCACTGAGATGAAGCGAGCGGAAGAAATTATCAAGGCCTCTACCGAAGTCGTCAAATCGATACCTTCGGGTTTATTTATTTATCAATATATCGAACCGGATAAATTGATGTTCGTGGATGCCAACCCCGCCGCCTTAAATTACACCCAGCTTGCCCTGGATGAATGCAGGGGTAAAGAATTTAATGATATCTGGCCAGATGCCCGCAGACGGGGGCTCACGGAAAAATTTTTGCAAGTCATGCAAACTCACAAGTCTTATGTCGACGATACTATCATTTATGCTGATGGGCGCCTGGCGGGAGCATTTAAGGTAATAGCCTTCTGGATGACGGGCGAAAAACTGGGAGTAGCCTTTGAAGATATCACTGAGCGTAAGCAGGCAGAACAGGCTCTTCAAGAAAGTGAACGCCGTTACCGCCAGTTATTCGAAGAGATTAATTCAGGTTTTGCGTTGCACGAAGTCATTTTGAATGAATCGGGGCAGCCATGCGATTATCGTTTTCTGGAAATCAATCCGGCCTTTGAACGCCTGACCGGATTGAAAGCGTCTGATTTGATTGGCAGAACGGTTTTAGCGTGTATGCCAGATACTGAAAAATACTGGATCGAAACCTATGGACGTGTCGCAATGACCGGAGAGTCGATCCATTTTGAAAATTACAGCGGTGCCTTGGGGCGGCATTATGAAGTGTTGGCTTATTGTCCGGATCGTGGTCGATTTGCCACGTTATTTCATGACATTACCGCCCGAAAGAAAATCGAAGAGGCTCTATGTGAAAGTGAGGAACGGTTCAGAACGCTGTTTGAAACCATGGCCCCGGGAGTTGTCTATCAAGATCAGCATGGCAAAATCATTATGGCCAATCCTGCCGCAGAGCGAATACTGGGAATCAGCCAGGAGGACATGAAAGGGAAAAGTTCTGAAGATTCCCATTGGCAGTCGATTGATATCGATGGTAATGTGGTGCCGGGCGACCGTCATCCGGCCATGATTGCGTTACAGACCGGTGAGACCGTATATAATCAAGTGATGGGCGTATATCAACCTATGCGGAAGGATCATATCTGGTTGAATATTACGGCGGTTCCCCAATATCGGCAGGGGGGAGCGCGGCCTTATGGGGTATACGCCACATTTGATGATATTACCGCCCGAATAAAAGCCGAGCGGGCGCTTCGGGAAAGCGAGGAAAAATTCCGGTCATTGTTCGAGACGATGACAGAAGGTGTGGCCTTGCATGAAATTATTCGCAATGAGCAGGGGGAAGCGGTTGATTACAGGATTATCGATGTCAATCCCGCTTACGAAAAGCACACGGGGCTCGAGGCCATATCCGTCCGTGGATTACTGGCCAGTGAATTGTACAGGACCGGCAAGCCTCCGTATTTTGACTATTTCGAGCAGGTTGCCAGAACGGGTGAATCTTATACATTCGAGACCTGGTTTGAGCCGATGCAAAGACATTTCAGGATTTACGTCGTATCTCCGTTTAAGGATCGATTCGCGACGGTGTTTGAAGATATTACCGAACGCATTCAACAAAGGGAGGAACTGGAGCAACGCAACGAAGAAATGGCACGGTTTACTTATACCGTTTCGCATGATCTCAAGAGTCCGCTGGTAACGATCCGGGCATTTTTAGGATATTTAAAAGAAGACTGGGGAAAAGGGGATTTAAAGAAGGCTGAATCGGATATGAATTATATCAGCAACGCGGCAGAAAAAATGAGCCAGTTGCTGGAGGAGTTATTGGAATTATCTCGTATCGGACGGATCGTGAACGATCCGGTAAAATTGACTTTGCAGGAACTGATTCAGGAAACACTGGATCTGGTAGCCGGACGGTATGTTGAGGGGGGGATAAAGGTTACTATTACCGATACCCCAGTAATGCTGTTCGGTGATCGACGCCGATTACGGGAATTGTATCAGAATCTGCTCGATAACGCGGCAAAATTCATGGGTAATCAACCCGAACCACACGTCGAAATCGGTGTGGAATGTATTGAGGAAGAACCGGTTTTGTTCGTTAAAGATAATGGGATCGGGGTTGAGCCTGAATATCACAGCCGGCTATTTCGCTTGTTTGAAAAGTTAGATCCTGCCAAGGAAGGGACGGGAATCGGCCTGACGTTAGTCCAGCGAATTGTTCGGGTCCATGGTGGACGTATTTGGGTTGAATCTAAAGGTTCCGGCACTGGGACTACTTTTAAATTCACCTTAATGAAGACACATATCCTTTCTGGCCAGGAGAGTTAGTATGGCAAAAGAATTTCATGTCCTCATGATTGAAGACGATCCGGCCCATGCCGAGATTATCCGACGCAGTCTGAAATGTTGCACCTGCGCCAATCGAATTACGCCATATATCAGATGGTCAGGCGGCAGTCGATTATATTTTTCAGCAAGGTACGTATCTTAACGATACTACCGTGCAAAGACCGGATGTGATTCTGCTTGATTTGCGACTGCCTCGTTTAGATGGTCTGGAGGTGTTGCAAACAGTAAAGCAGAATAAGAATCTATGCTCGATTCCGATTATTGTATTATCGACTTCGGCCGCTGAGGCTGATGTTAAGAAGGCTTATGAATATCATGCCAACAGTTTTTTTAACCAAACCGTTGGATTTTCAAAGGTTTTTCTGAGCAGTTAACATTATTTTGTCGGTATTGGCTGGAAATGAATTGTTATCCATAGTAGAATGGTGTTTGTGTTGATGCTGGAAGAGAGTAATGATACTCGAATCGGATTGCTTACTGATGGAGGCAAAACATAACCGAGAACAGGTTTCAATTGGAGCATGAACTTAATGATTTTTGACAGGCTGGATTTATAGTAACTATTATCAATTGGGAGAGGCATGGGTCATTGTTGCTGACTATCTCAGAGGATTGACTGATCCAGAACCGGGAAAGTATGAGTTACGGGGGCATGAGATATTTGCCGTTATATCCGAATATCAGACCAGGTTTGAAGCTGAAGGGCAATTTGAGTCCCACCAGAAATATGTTGATGTACAATATCTCTTGAATGGAAGTGAACGGATCTTGTTCTCTCCAGTGGGTCTTTTTGCGCCCATCCGGACCTTACGATACTGAACGGGATGTCATATTTTACTATCATGATCACATCGCAGTCAGCTCGCTTGTTATGGAACCTGGTTCAATAGCCGTGTTTTATCCGCACGATGGTCATTTGCCGGGAATTGCCCTGGCAGGGGAAAAGGCTGGGGTTAAAAAGGTCGTTGTGAAAGTCGCCTGTGAATTATTGAAATAAAAAGGCGGCTATGAGCCGCCTGATATTGCATTCGAACCGAAAATTTTACCCTTCAATGATATCTCTTTCGAGATATTGTTTAAGCGCCAACAGGAAACGGGCAGCTGTGGCGCCATCAATAATACGGTGATCGCTGCAGAGGGTGATTTTCATCATGGGCTTAATGCCAATCATGCCGTCAATTACGACAACTTCCTGTTGCAAGGCGCCAACGGCCATGATGGCGCATTCTCCCGGATTTATAATGGCAGTAAACTGATCGACACCGAACATGCCCAGATTGGAGATGGTAAAAGTGCCTTTGCCGGCTCCGATAATCTTCCCGTTGCGCGCTTCGGTGGCCAGACGTTTGGTTTCGGCGGCGAGTTGAGCCCAGTTTTTCTGGTCGGCATGGGCCAGGACAGGCACAACCAGGCCGGAATCCAGCGCAGTAGCGATACCGATATTAATATCGGCCAGATAGTGAATGGCGTTATCGACCAGGCGGCTATTGACCACTGGGAATTGTTTCATGGCATTGGCAGTGGCGCGGACAACCAGATCGTTGACGGATATCTGGGTGGATTTATCCTTGCCGGAATTGTACATGGCGCGAAATGAGATCGCCTGGGTCATGTCAATGGCCATGGTGACATTAAAATGAGGGGTGTCACGAAAACTCATTTGCAGATTGTTGCCAATTGCCCGGCGCATTTTTGACAGGGGTTCAACGGTGCCGGGAAGAGGTGAACCGGCGCTCGCCGGTGCTGTAGCAGGAGCAGGAGTTGTTGCGGTGGGTCCGTTGGCGGCCAGGGCCTGGACATCTTTGCCCACGATGCGGCCCCCGGCGCCACTGCCGGCTGAAATGGCGGTTAAATCGACATTGAGTTCACGAGCCAGTCGCCGGGCATTGGGAGAGGCGATAACTCTCTCTCTGGAACCAACCGGTTTATCCGGATGACCAACCACATCGGCCCGCATGATTTTACCGTGAATACCTGTACCCTGTATGGTCGTCAGATTCACCTCCAGTTCCTGAGCGGTTTTTTGAGCCAGCGGGGAGGCCTTGGCTGTGCCATCAACTGTTTGAGGCGCAATTGAAGCTGTGGGTTCACTGGCTTGAGACGATTGGGATTGGCTGGTATCTGGAAGTTGAGTTCCAGGCTGGCCGATATAGCCGACGACTTCGGCGACGGGGACCATGTCATCTACCTGGGCCGTTAACTTGAGGATCGCACCCTCAGCAGGGGATTCCACTTCAATGACGGATTTGTCCGATTCAACTTCCAAGATCACCTGGCCGCGTTTCACTGTGTCGCCCGGATTGATTTTCCACTCGACAATGCGAACCTCGGTTGTGGTCTGGTCGGGTACCGGGATTTTTATTTCAGTAACGCTTGTGGGCAACTGCTCATCTGTTACTGGTGGGGGAGAAGCTACTGGGGTCGGTGAGGGATTGGCGGGTGGAGGGGAAGGCAAAGGTGTTTCTATGGGTTCCTCTGACTGGCCGATAAAGCCGACGACCTGAGCAACCGGGACCATGTCATCGACCTGAGCTAGAAGCTTTAGTACGGTACCATCGGCCGGGGATTCCACTTCGATAACAGATTTGTCCGATTCGACTTCCAGAATAACCTGGCCGTGTTTGACCGTATCGCCTGGTTTGATTTTCCATTCAACAATACGAACTTCAGTAGTCGTCTGATCGGGAACGGGTATTTTGATTTCGGTGGCCATTGAATCGATTACTCCTGCAAGAAATGTGACTCGGGTAAGCCTGATCATAATGGTTTGGAAGGAAAGGAAACATCAGGCCTACCCGGTCACCAGGGCCAATATATCCAAAGTTATTTATTGAGCATTTTAAGAACTTTATCGCAGACTTTCTGCGGGTTGGGCATAAATTCATCTTCAAGAGTAGGCGCCATGGGAGGCGGGCAATCGTAGGAAGCGATGAGTTCAATCGGGGCATCGAGGTAATCAAATGCCAGTTCGTTGATTCTACGGGCAATATGTTCGCCAAAGCAACCGGTTCCGGGAGCCTGAGATAAGATGGCGCCGTAGTTAGTCTTTTTGACTGATGCGGCTATGGTTTCGCTATCCAGCGGGATCAGGCTGCGAACATCTACGACCTCAGCAGAAACGCCTTTTTGTGCCAGCAGATCAGCCGCTTTTTCGGCGATGAGGGTCATATAACTGTAGGCGATCAGGCTGACGTCAGTACCTTCCCGTAAAATTGCTGCCTTGCCGAATGGAACGAGGAAATCCCCGGCGGGGACTTCGCCGCGTTCGCCGTAGAGCAACTGATGTTCGAGGAAAATGACCGGATTGTCATCGCGAATGGCGGTTTTGAGCAGGCCTTTCGCATCGGCAGCCGTGTAAGGCGCCACGACCTTGAGGCCGGGGATCATGGTGGCGACTGCTTCGAGACTCTGGGAATGCTGGCCGGCGTAGCCTTTGCCACCGCCAATCGCGCATCGGCAGACCATGGGAATTTTGGCATGACCGCCAAACATGTACTTATTTTTAGCCGCCTGATTGCCGAGTTGGTCCATACTCATCAGGATGAAATCGATATACATGAGTTCGCAAACAGGGCGCAGGCCGGTGATGGCCATGCCGACTGCGGAACCGCAGATCGTCGCTTCGGAGATGGCGGTATTAAATACCCGGTCACGGCCAAAAATATCGATCAGACCAGCCGTAACGGCGAAGGCTCCGCCATATTCGGCAACGTCTTCACCATAAACCACAACGCGTTGATCACGGATCATTTCTTCGGTCATGGCCTCAAGTAACGCGCGCCGAACCTGCATGCGGCCTTTGCCATCACGCTGATCGCGTATGGCCTCTTTGTTGTAATCGGTCGTCTGCAATTCAGCTGGGATGGTATCGCTGGTACTGGATGAATAGAGTCCCTTCAAGATGTCCTCGGGTTTGGGGAATTCGCTGCGCGCCGCAGCCAGTGTAATGGTTTCCATCTGCGTTTCATGCCGGGTTTTCATGGCTTCTATCTGGTTGGCAGTAAGGACATCGGCATCAATAAGTTCTTTTTCCATACGGTTGATGGGGTCTTCGTCCATCCAGGCTTTTATTTCTTCATCGGAGCGATAGGCATTCTGGTCACTGAGAGAATGACCGCGGTATCGGTAGGTCATGCACTCGAGCAGGACCGGGCCATCGCCTGACCGGCAGGTGTCGACTGCCCGCCGCACGGCTTCATAAACGGCCATGGCATTCATGCCGTTAACCACTTCGGCGTGCATGCCATTTTGTTTGTAGCCCCAACCGCGCCGGACCACATGGTCTACCCCGGTTACTTCGCCTGCGCCACGACCGCTCATGCCAAACTGGTTGTTTTCGATTAAGAAGATGACAGGTACTCCCTGTTTGAATTGTTTCATGGAAGCCATATTAAGCGATTCGCCAAACACGCCGTTATTGCAGGCGCCATCGCCAAAGAAACAACAGGTGACCCGATCTTTGTGCTGTAATGTCATCGACATGCCTGCGCCAGTGGCGATTGGAATACTGCCACCAACGATGGCGTTGGCGCCCAGATGTCCAACGTGAAAATCGGCAATGTGCATGCCGCCGCCTCGTCCGCGGCAATAGCCCTCTTCCATTCCCATAAATTCTGCCATGGTGCGATAAAGATGGACTTCCATAGCCTGTTCGAAAAGGTCTGTTTGTTGGCTGGTAAAGCTGACCCCTTTGATAAAATCGGCCCATTCGCTCTGGCAGGATTGGCGCAGCGCATAAGCGCTTTTCGCGATGCCATGGCCATGACCGCGATGGGAACTGGTGATATAATCGTCATAGCGCAGTGCGGCATTGGCACCAATGGCAACGCCTTCCTGGCCGATGGATAAGTGAGTGGCGCCGGTAAATTTAAATCCTTCATAAGGAACAAGCTCACCATTGCGTAGTTTGATGATAGTTTGTTCAAAATAACGGTTATAAAGCATGACGCGGAACATAAAGATAGCGTCATCTTTACTCAATAAGTTGGCTTTGATTTCATCTTTTAGAGTGCCAGTGTATTGGTAACATGGGACTTCACCAAAGGTGAGTGATTTTGGAGTGAAATCCGGTGCCGCAAGGATACTTTTCATTTTTACCAGTTCTCCACAGTCGCTTTATGGAATGTTCAGGAAATTTTAGCGTAATATTAGCAATACTGACAAAATATTGCTGTTGACGATTCATTTATTGTAAAGAATGTGCTAATAATGTCAATATATTTTGCAAAATATTTGCAAAAAACCAACATTTAGGTATAATTAGCGGTATATATAGTGTCAATTAGAATGGTTTTTTTAATATAATTATCTATTATTAAATGAATTAGAAATGGTAAGAGAACGACAGCAAAAGATATTGGAATATATTCAGCAAGTTGGCATTGCTTCGTTTGGTGATCTTGCTGATAAATTTGGGGTGTCTCCATTTACGATTCGTCGAGATGTGGATTTTCTAGCGGAATCGCGTTTTTTGACGCGAATCAAGGGGGGGGCCCAACGGTTGGATTCGCCGGCGCAATTTCGGGAAGCGGCACTCACTTATCGGATGCAAATGAATCTGGTCCAAAAGCAGAAAATTGCCAACCGGGCGATGGATTTTGTTTCCGCGGGCGATTCGATATTTCTGGATGGATCGACAACAGTGGCATGTTTTGGCAGGGAACTGACCCGGCAGCGGCGGGATGTGACTGTGGTGACCAATTCCGCGATTATTACTAATGAACTGGCGCGCTCACAGGAAATCCGGTTGATTGGTCTGGGGGGGGTATTTGATCGAGAGACCTATTCTTTTGTTGGGTTTGAGACGGACAGTCAGCGCGATTCGATTTATATTGAAAAAGCTTTTTTCTCCTGTACAGGATTGATGCCGGGTGAGGGAACCTTTGAAAACGCGGCGTTCAATCGGACCATTAAACGTCAGATCGCGGCGCGTGCGGGTAAAGTCTATTTGCTGATAGATTCAACCAAAATGGGCAGGAAGGCTTTATATAGTGTTTTGTCGTGCAATGAAATCGATGTTCTGATTGTGGATGCTGAACCGTCAGTGGAAGATCGATTAATCCTGGAAAAAAATGGCATGGAAGTTGTGGTGGCGTGATCAAAGCGATGGACTAAGCGCAATAAAAAAAGCCCGCGGTATTGACCGGGGGCTTTTAGCCTGTTGACCCAGAATCATTTCCAACTATCGAATCTTCTTACTCCCTTCTTAAAAGCAGTGTACGATTGCATTCATGGAACTTAATTTTGGATCTTGCTATTTCGGTTACCTTGAGCTTTATCCGGTTATTCTTTCCTTTACGGCGACAAACTCATAAAAAGTTGTCTCGCTTTATAACTTACCGTGAGTCAGCTCTCTCTCGGGTAATCGGGCAACCAGTTTTATCCGTCAGGCTCTCCGGTCCAACGGGCGCCGTATATAATATACACCATGAAAATGAAAAGGCAAATTTGTTGGCAAAATAATACTGATAATTCGGATTTTAATTTATCGGGCAATAGTTATCGGTCGAACGCCATGTTGGGAGCCGGGCATCTGGTTGGTTAAGAATTATGCATTAAAATCATTGTTGTCAAAACGGTCCGTTCGTTTCATTGGGATTGACTAGGCTGTAGAGATTACTTTACCGGATAATGTTCCGCGAGTGATGGTAATTGCCAATAGTCTGGCGGCTGAAAGTCGGTTCATTCAGGTCATTTCATTGGCCCGGATCGGCGGCGGCCGTGGTTTTGATGGGGTGATCGACGATGTGCGGATCTATAACCAGGTTCTGTCTGAGGCGACGATCGAGCGGCTGGCCCAGGGTCAGTCGGAAGTTTTCGATTACGATACCCTGGGGAACCGGACGCAGGTGGCCCTGAAAACCGGGGCGGTCGAGACTTATGCCGTCGATGCGCTGACGAACCAGTATGACGCGGTCGGCAGTTATGATGTGCAGCTGGGCTATGACGCGGCGGGGAATGTCGTAACTGATGAAGAAGGCTATAGTTATGTCTGGGACTATGAGAACCGGCTGAAGCGGGTTTATATTGACCTGGACAGCGATGGGGTGTATGATGAAGGGAGTGATACGGATGTGGTCGCTTATGACTATGACGCGCTGGGACGCCGCATCGAGATGCGGGTGCCGGGCGAGGTGGTGGATACTGTGACGCGCTATTACTTCAATGACCGCTGGCAGGTGGTGATGGAGACGGATGAAGAAGGGGCGACCCGGCGTGAGTTCGTCTATGGCAACGGGATCGATGAGCCGCTTATCCTGATCGATGGGATGACGGCCGGAGAGCCGTTGTATTACTATGTTCAGGACCACCTGAATAGTACCGTTGTGCTGTTGGATGAAGCGGCGGACGTGGCCGAGCGGTATGAGTATGATGTGTATGGCAAGCCGAGTGTCTGGGTAGCAGCGGGGAGCGTCAGCGACTCGATCATGGCGCCGACGGTGAGGCCGATGGATTCGTTGACCTTCTACGCCGACGCGGCGGCCGGGTGGCTGGAACAGCCGTTATTCACCACGAGGGACATGAAGGTCATGGAGGAAACATCCGGAGAAATGGCGGTGGGTGATAATACGCCGATACTGCTGTTGGCGGCGCTGGATCCGAATGAAGCATGGAGCGGCAGCGACATGATGGGCTGGCCGAGTGATCCCAATAGTACGGGATTGATCGCCGCTGATACGGGGATACCAGGAGGATTGGAGATGCTGGCGATGAGTGTGGCGGGGCCGACTTCGGAGTTGACGGCTTCGGCGGTGGGGTCGGTTGTCGGCAATCCGTATTCCTTCACCGGGCGACGGCTGGATATCCTTGACGGCGGGGCGAAGCTGATTCAGATTAACCGGCATCGGTATTATGATTATCGTACCGGGCGGTGGCTGAGTGTGGATCCTGCTGGATATGTCGATGGGATGAATCTTTATCAATATGCTTATTCACAGGTGATGATAAATACAGATCCGATGGGAAAGATGACGAATGTTATTGATTCCGCAACAGATTATGTTGACCCTGATACCGGTCTGATTTATCC
This sequence comes from Sedimentisphaerales bacterium, assembly GCA_963663965.2. Taxonomy (GTDB): domain Bacteria; phylum Planctomycetota; class Phycisphaerae; order Sedimentisphaerales; family SM23-30. The sequence goes on along the minus strand of CAXXFK010000015.1, from coordinate 187,951 downwards.
AAAAGTAATTTATCCAGACGCTCAAACAAGAGCAGAACCTCCATTATACGGGCCGTTAACTGAATCGGCATCGTTAGTTTATGAAAAATTGGCCAAAGTATGTCGAAACAAAAAGTGCAGAGATAATTCTGATTGCAAATGCGATCTTTTCAAATGCCTCAGAGAGGCCCGGCAGATTGCGAACGATTATATCAAGATGTGGGATAATATGGCGAATTATCCTCAGTCATTTGCGATGATTAATTTTGGAATACAAGATAACAGTTACTTGGGGTCTGAATATGGCAATTTACATTGTGGTTGGCCCTGCTTCTACTGGCAGACCTTAACCTACAATGCCATCAAAGCCAGCAGGGATTCGGATAGCTGTTTTAAAGTATGGAGAGCAGGCTATGATCCAACTGAAACAATTAATAAAAGTATGACTATTCGACACAATTGGGCAACAGTATCTGTTGGTGAACGACCATTACTTACTGGTCCATGCTCAGTGCGGTTAGATCCATGGGAAAAAAGCGCGCCATTTGCCTGGACTAATGAAGAACATCGATATTCATGCAATATTTATTATGATGAGTCTAAACATGAAATTGTAAAACGATGCGTAAGTCCAGATGGCAAGATAATAAGTCCGTTACGATACCCATACGAGGCATTTCCATGGTTAGTGGTGGAGATTAATAAATGAGAAAACTAATTTTGATCGCGTTGTTTATTGTGTGTGTCTATTTGTCAGGGTGTGACAGGGTAACAGCCGCCAAAATGTGGTGTGACGAGTCTTCCTTGCTATGCCGGACTAACTATAACCCGGCCCCCAATTTAGTAATTGGTGATCAGGTTGAAAAGGTTTGTCAGAAACTTGAAATGCTTGGATATCAAAAAAAGTATAGAATTGAAGGTTTTGACGAATCTGATATTGTGTTTGATCCTCCAGACCCTAATGCAGTTAAACCTGATTTAATTGACAGAAAGCCGATAATAACAATTAGTGCGATCTATGCTTGTGGTAGAGGCATATCTGGTCTTGATTATGAATATTTGTATTTTATTTCAAAAGAAAATGATAGAATTGGCTTATTAATTGAGGTCACAAGTTTGGATACGGGCGTACTTCACCGGTATGCTCCAGTCCCTTATGATACATTTATTAAGTTTTGGATGTCGGACGATTGGAAAACGGATAATGTGGTAAAACGGCTCGATACTCTACTTACGAGATAAGAAGGAGGGCTATTGGATTATAAATTATCCTGTAAATCCTGTTATCCTATCTAATACGGCTGTGGATGGATTGTCGCAGAGACTGTCGGCGGACGAAATCGGGTCGCTGACGCTCGCCGCTGGGGAGATGCTGGCGATGAGTGTGGCGGGGCCGACTTCGGAATTGACGGCTTCGGCGGTGGGGTCGGTTATCGGCAATCCGTACTACTTCACCGGGCGGCGGCTGGATATCCTTGACGGCGGGGCGAAACTGATTCAGATTAACCGGCATCGGCATTATGATTATCGTACCGGGCGGTGGCTGAGTGTGGATCCGCTGGGCGTGGTGCCGGGGGATTATGAGAATGCTTTTAGTCCGCTGGGACAGTATGCAGATGGGGGGAATTTGTTGGAGTATGTTGGGGATAATCCTGTTGAATATTATGATCCTTTGGGTACAGATTATTGGGATCCTTATGGAGGGCTAGGAGGGAATTATGTGAGAGACACCCCAAAAGCGGCAGAAAACTTCCTATTAAATCATATTCAAAGTCTTATTTCTTATTATTCTTCAGTTAATGTAAACGGAAATGAAGTTTCTACTGCTTTTTATCCTTTAACAGGTTTTAAAAAAATGCTTGAGATTGATTTAACAAATACTGCTAATGTACTATTCAATCATGGTGGAATTAGACGACCTATAATTACATCTATTGCTCATTTTGATGATGAATCCGAAACTGTATATTTGCCCGAAGGTTCTACTAATGCTACCGCATTACATGAGTTAGTTCATGCATATTTATATCTTAATGGAATTTATCCTGATAAGGATAATTTAAGAGATATTATTAAAAATGAAGGCATAGCATATGCTTCAGAACAAATTTTAACCCCATTAAGAGATCTTAGACTTTTAGAGCGGGAGATATATATTTATAATGTTGAAAATAATTTTTCTAATACAAGAAAAATCAAAGGATTCTGGAAATTAGTATGGAGTACAGCTAGAGAAGGCGTACAATATAATGGCGCTTGGGTTGTTTCAAGTGAAGCTCTTAAGGGTTTGCCAAAAAGCCTGTTAACAATGTCGGAACAGGGCTTGTTGGGATATAATTTTACATTAGGTGAACGACCATTTGAAGAGCTTAAAAAAATATTTGGTTTTAAATTAAGTTGTCGTGAATTAGCGGAAAAATATAACAGCTTATTAAAATATAAGGGCAATTCTTGCTATAAATTTGTTTGTCATCCTAGTAACGTAATATATGAGTTCGGAACCGAAGGACGAATCCCCGATGTGTTTAAATAAAAAATATAAATATATCTTAGCGGCACTTGTGGCCGTTGTTGTTGTGTTTGTACTTGTCGTCAATTTTTTAAATGAGCGAGATTGTATACGACAAGGGAAGGCTGAGGCTATATCTAGAACAAAGCAAAGAATGGATTTTTTTTCTAATATCGTAGAAATATATGCAAAAAATAATGAAAAATTTCCCATAACTACCCGTTCGGTGATAGAATGGGGCAAATCTGCAGAATGGGGTGAATCTGTAGAAAATGACGATATTGTAGTTGCTGCAAATTTGAGTTATTTAGATGAATATATTGACACAAACAATGATTTGCTTGATGATTACAATAAACCAATCATAATTATCAAGGAGAAAGATGGTCAGTATTGTCTTATGAGTTATGGCTACAATGGAAAAGATGACAAGGGATTGAAGGATGATATTGTGCAGAAATATGCTATTAATAAATCGTGGGCAATAGATGAGGAAAATCCATAAAATGATACTATGTGTACTGATTTTATGATTGTTGTTGTTTTTTGAGCCTAGCGATGCCCAGGGACGCCGCATCGAGATGCGGGTGCCGGGCGAGGTGGTGGATACTGTGACGCGCTATTACTTCAATGACCGCTGGCAGGTGGTGATGGAGACGGATGAAGAAGGGGCGACCCGGCGTGAGTTCGTCTATGGCAATGGTATCGATGAGCCGCTGATCCTGATCGATGGGATGACGGCCGGTGAGCCGTTGTATTACTATGTTCAGGACCACCTGAATAGCACCGTTGCCTTATTAGATGAATCGGCAGAGGTGGCCGAGCGGTACGAGTATGATGTCTATGGCAAGCCGAGTGTGTGGGTGCGGGATGATCTGATCGCCGGGGCGGTTATGCCGGCGTATGGGGGGTATGATGAGGCGGCCTGGGCGGGGGTGACGGAGGATGAGTTGGCGCAGGAGTCGCTGTGGCGGATGGAGCCGTGGGACTGGCAGTTTGCGCCGGTATTGTATGCGACGGAGTTGCCGGAGTATGACCCGGTTTACGATCCGAACGATTCGTTGGGGATGCTGCTGGATCCCAATACGGTGATTGATGCTGAAGGACTGTCGCTGGGAGGATTGGAGATGCCGGCGATGAGTGTGGCGGGGCCGACTTCGGAATTGACGGCTTCGGCGGTAGGATCGGTTATCGGTAATCCGTACTACTTCACCGGTCGGCGATTAGATATCCTTGACGGCGGGGCGAAGCTGATTCAGATTAACCGTCATCGGTATTATGATTATCGGACCGGGCGGTGGTTGAGTGTGGATCCGCTGGGGGTAGTGCCGGGGGACACTATGAATGGTTTCAGTCCGCTGAGGCAGTATACGGATGGAGTGAATTTGTATGAATATGTAAAGAGTGGACCGATGATGAATGGTGATTTAACTGGATTAAGTGAAGATAGTTATGCCTGTTGCAAGATCAAAGGTCCAGAGCATGGTAAAAAGGTCTATACGCATACTACTTATATGCATGGGGACCCGATACAGCACTATAAGACGATAAGTGATTGTAAACAGGTTTCAGTGCCAAGAGGAGAAAAACAAGATGCGATGGCCGCATGTCAATGTAAATATGGAAATTCATCAAGTACTGTCTATGGCGCTCATAAAGGTACATGTTGTTGGTGCGGAGTTTATTTTGTCACCCTTGAATCCACATGGGCTCATAAAGTTGCCAGAGTAAAATGCTTCAAGCATGGCATTGAGAAATCATGGGATATTCATGTAATGCCAGGTGAGTTGTTTGGATTTAAGCAGGCCGGATTTGTATTTAGCATTGTTCAAACAGAAATTACACACAATTCGGATTTAGGTGCGAAATGGGAATTTGCCGGAGCAATAAGTTGCGATGCCGCAGACAAATTAAAAAAGGGGCTTGTAGATCAGCCTTGGATATATACTGCACAACATGCATGTGGAAGATATGCCAGGCAGATTATTGAGGTAATGTTGAAGGAGTGTCCATGAAAAAAAGACTAATTATAATTGCGGTTATAATTATATTGTATATTGCTTTCGATGTTGCTTATATAAGATATAAGACGGGATGTGATTTGTACAAAATATGTACCTGGCTTTCTTGTTATATTGACCAGAATAATGCAATGCCTACAAGCAAGAATGATCTGATTTTAAAAGGTTATTTGCAATTGGTAAAACCAGACTCGGTTTCAAATAAAGATTATCTATTACGATATGGTCAAAATATGGATTGTGTCATTCAAACTGATGCGTTGGATGATTATTTTATTGGGTATGGTAAGGATTTTAACGATCTTAAAGAACGCAGTGGTACAATTTACGATAAGGGAAATGAGCAGGTTTTTCTAATTAAAGGCAAGCACAAATTTATTGCAAAGGATTTATATGAAAAATATAGTCTTATACTCTATAAGCGTTTTGTGTCAACGGAATGATGGGATCTGATAGCAGGATAAACATTGAGTAAGGATAGTAAAGTGTTATTAAAACGCGCTGGGACGCTACATCGCGATGCGGGTGCCGGGCGAGGTGATGGATACTGTGACGCAGTATTATTAAAATGACCGCCGGTAGGTGGTGATGGAGATCGTCGAGATTTTAAAGAAAAATATTCTAGACAGGATCACAGGATTGACAGGATGGATCAGGAAATGATGGATCATTTAAATGAGACCGCATGGGCGACGCCCAATTGGGCCGGAACAGCCGTTACTGACCCGACTATTTACATGCTTGGGATCCAAATGTTTGGTATCCATTTAATGTAAGTGATTATGCATCGAATTCAATAAGCCCATGGGTATCTGGTGAATATGATCCAAGTGTGGTATTATATTAAGGTGAATAATATGTGTTCATTAAAAAGGATATACCTGTTGTATTTTAACCTGTTTTTGCTTTCTAACGCTTTGATGGGTGGTGAAGGGATTACAGAAGATCATTGGCTTCGCTGTCAGAGGGAGTTATATTCCGAAAATATTAGGGGTATGCTTCGTCGTGTTTATACCGTACCTCAAGGAGGGTATCTCTATTATAAAAGTGACCTGAATTGTAAGTTATATGAGGGGCTTAATTCCAGAGATAGGAAAGGTTTAGAAGATTTGGCAGGGATTGACCACTTGCTAGTCCAGTTCGGCTCTCGTTCAACAGCTAAACCATCCGAATTGTATGTGGAAGGTTTAGCGATTAGCAATGGCCGTTCCGGCGATAGACAGACATTGACACATATCGGTCAAATCGAGTTGAGATCCTTTTGTTATGATTTTAGAAACCAAACTTATGTTCCCACAGTCAAGGAGATTTCCGACTTTGTCGATTTGAAGTATTTGGACTTATATTTTGCCAGTATGACCCGGGAAAACTTCGCTGAACTTTCGGGATTATCCAATCTGACCTATCTGGGATTGCCGTATACCAGTAACGATGATTATCTCAGTGTGGTAGCGAATTTCAAAAACTTGCGTTATCTGAATGCTTCCTGGACTAAGATCACAGGTTCGGGATGGTGTGATATTGCAGATATGTCGGAGCTGCAAATTCTGGATTTGCGGGGAAATTATTTCAGAGATTACAATATTGCGGAACTCAATCCGCTTCATTTAAAGAAGCTACTATTGTCCTATACTAATATTACGGATCGTGATCTATATTTTTATCGAGAGCCAGATTTAGAGTATCTGGAATTGCATTCGACTGCGATTTCGGATAAAGGATTAAGCTTTCTGGCGTATATGAAAAATTTAAAATATCTGACAGTATTCAATACTCAGGTAACTTTAACAGGTATTGAGGCGTTAAGACAAAAATTACCTGGATTGACCATTGTGACAGAATGGGATCGTAATTCTGAGTCAGAATTCAGAGAACGCAGCTTTGAGCTTCTGAAAAAGCAGAGGCTGGAAATAGACATTAAAACTGAAACTGATTCGGCACTGAAAAATAACGGGCCGAAATATAAGCTAATTACCTGGGATCAGCAACCTTTATATCAGTATGTGATTGAATGGGATACAGAAGTTGGGTATCCCATTATCTTTGAGGATAATAATGGAAACCGATGAGCAAGGAACAACCCGGCGTGAGTTCGTCTATGGCAATGGAATCGATGAACCGCTGAATCTAAATGCTGACTTAAACTGGAAGAAATAATTATATCAAATTGGAGGTTTTATGATTAATACAAAAAGGCTGATTGGGGTGATGGCGGTTGGCTGGATTCTATCACTTGTCCAGGTGGGCTATGGCATGTATGACGCGAAGCAGGGGCGGTGGCTGAGTCTGGATCCGGTGGAATATACGGATGGGATGAACGGGTATGAATATGTGGGAAGCCAACCGGCGCAAGCGGTTGATCCGGCGGGCCTGTGGAAGGCTCAGGGAGCCTGGAAGTCATTGACCTATGAAGGATTTATCATATCAGAATGTGGCGATACTTATAGCGAGTTATTGAGTTTATTGCCGGGGTTGGATGGTGGATTATATCATGCACTGGCATATGCTACGAAACAAATAGCCGGGGTCGATATTGACAGCGTGCCTAATGGGATCCGTGTCAACCTAAAGTCGTATCTGATGTTTTACGAGCAATTATTGCGTGGTAATGTGGTGAAAGCAACCGTGAGTTTTGAGATGGGAAAATTTGGTGCCAGTCATTTAACTGCGCGCTATTCGGCCAAAGAAGATTTTGTGAACGCTTACTTTGATGAAGACCCGGCAACGGGTAAATCGCTGGATTGCTGGGATGCCGCTCAATATGTTATGGACAAAGCGGTGATAGATACATTACATCCAGGTGAATTTAATCAAATTGGCGCGATCCCATTTGTTGAATATCCTAAGAGCTTTAGCAATATGCCAGTTGGTAATTGGGTACGATTTCAAAATGGGCCAATAATAAACGGCCAAGATCTATACATAAATCCAAAATGGTCACCAAATCCAGACGCGTTTCGACACGAAAATGCCATTAAAGTTGGTGAAGATTTGTATTGGGGATTTCCAATTGGAAATTTAAGCTGGGATGGATGGAGGACTGAGATGATTAATGCCTGGATCAATAATGTTGTAAATAATGGTCGGGGGCCTGATTTGAAACGACCATATGATCCGTACAATAAAAATCATGTTATGATTGGATTTAATCGTTTTTTAGACTGGGCGAGAATTGCAAAAAGAATATTTAATATAAGAAATAGAAGTTAATGGAATCTAGTATTTTTATGTGTGATTAGTATGGATAAAATAGTAATTGTAATCTTGTGTTGCATGGGATCGATGATTCAGGCAATACACACGAATTGTGAAATATTTGATGAATGCCAGGAATCAATCGCTGTTTGTGTTTATATTGATGCCGCCAAAGTCTGGGATATCGATCATGAAATTCTCATATGGAAGATATTTGAAATGGAATCAAATGATCCGTTTCTTTGTCAGGGATTTGTTAATTATGGCGATCCAAACAGCTTCTTGGTAGCCAAACAGGGTCTTGAGGTCGTGAGTCAGGTGCAATCTTATCCATTTCTGGATCAGCATCGGTTTTTAAAATTGCGGCCGGATTGTCAGATTTTTGAAAAGCGATATCAAAACCGCTATAGCGCTAAAACGAATAAGCCGGAACCACGAATCAAATGGGTTATTCAAAACGACCTGGGTTGCCGGGAGATGGGCAATCAATTTTTTGATTATATCCATTTTGACTGGGATCTGATCAGGGATCATGCCGAAGAACTGCTAAAGGAAATGCATGAACTGGATCGTCAATTGGTGGCTGGAAACCTGGCGTTTTTGGACGAAATTGATGCGGTGGATGGTTATCAACTGGATTATCGAATAATTCCTCTTGACAAGTATCCAGCGATTCAACAAGAAATTCGAGCCAGCCGGCCGCAATGTGTCAGAAAAATGGCAGGGACCGATACGATTTTGCCTGAACCCAGCATTCGTACCGATAAGAAATGGTATCATAAAGAGTATGTTTTCTATTATCGAAACAGTTTCTGGCGGATGGTGATCAAGATGGGTAATGGTTTTTTTATGGGCCGGGTTGAACTGCTGATACAAGGACCACAATTTGAATGGAGCGCGGAAGAACTTGAAGAACGAAAACAGCGCCATGGAACCCAGCTTAGTGATGTTGGGGCGTATCGGGTGGAGAAAGACCAAATTCCGGCTGAGGTCAGTGAATTTGAAAATTATGTGAAAAGTTTATTTGATAAATACGGTTTGTAAGATGCCTGTTAAGGTGAAAACAGATTAAATTATCAAAAAATCAGGGGATAGCATGAAGTTGAAAGTGGGTGTAGTAATCTTTCTTGCCGGCTGTGTGATTGGGGTTGTGGGGACTGTCGCGGTGAATTCTGATGGGCGCGAGGCGAAGGGGCGGACCGAGGTTGTACTGGCTGATACGCTGGGGATGGTGGCTGGTTCTGAGGTGATGCCGGTTGAGAAAACGAATAAAACTGTTGTATCGCAAGGTGAGCAAAAGCCGGGGACTTTGGGTGAGTTGCTGGCGATGGGGCCGGAAGAACTGGCGGGGGTGGATATCGCCCGGATGAACCTGTTGTGCGCCGGAGGGTTGCCGGGATCACAGGATTTGGAGGTGGAGAGTTGCCTGGCGATCCTGGATCGGTGGGCGGCGGAGGTTGGCTGTCAGACGGAGTTGCGTTTGCCGCGGTTTCGGCAGGAGCCGGCGGCTTACGATGGTTCGGAAGGCAAGTTCCGGGCGGTGACGATGGTGTTGTATCTGAAAACCCAGCTGGGAGTGGATTATAACCAGGCGATTATGCAGCGGGAGACCTATCCCGACGCGCGGGATGTGTTTATTCATGGCTGTCTGGGCGATCAGAAGCAGGGCGGCTGTCTGTCGATTCCGACTTTGTGTGTGGCGGTGGGCCGGCGGCTGGGGTATCCGCTCAAACTGGTTGCGACCCGCCAGCATGTGTTTTTCCGCTGGGAGGAGGGGAGTGAGGTTTTTAATGTGGAGGCCTGCTGTCCGGGCTGTGATTCGCATCCGGATGCGTATTATCGCAGCTGGCCGGGCCGGATCAGCGATGCGGATATGCGGGCCAATCCGTATCTGAGATCGTTGAGCCCGTCCGAGGAACTGGGTGTGTTCTTGCAGACACGCGGGCATTGTCTGTTCGATGCCGGACGGGTGACGGAAGCCCAGGCCATGTACGCCTGGGCCTATCGGTTGATGCCGGATTCGCTGGATACCCTGGCCCATTTGAACCGGGCGCTGGAAAAGGAACTGGGAAACTATCGTGCGATTTATCAGAAGACTGTTACGCCAACTCAATGAGAGGATCATCTGATGACTAAACTGGGGTGTTACCGATGGGTTGTGGGCCTGATCTGGATGGGAGCTTTCTGTCTGACGGGCTATGGGATGTATGATCCGAAAGAGGGGCGGTGGCTGAGCCTGGATCCGGTGGGGACGGTGGTGGGCGATGAGACGAATGCGTTTGGGCCGACGGGGCAGTATGCGGATGGTGGGAATTTGTATGAGTATGTAGGGGGGAGGCCTAGCAGTGAAAAAGATATGTTTGGATTAGAGTGGAAAGTAATTCGGCAATATAAAAAAACAGCTAACGCCATAGGGGAATGCGGAGATACAATTGATAGTTTATCCAAAAAAATATTATTAGATGAAAGGTATTTTAGAAGATGGCTGGTTGCTTTAGATGGAAAACCGCTTCCGCCAAGTTCAAGTCAAGCACTCAAAGAAACCAGGCGTTTTTCAGTCCCTAACACATTTGTTGTCGCATTGGGACACATGAATACCCAAGCACATTATTTATATCTTGGTACATGGCGAAAAGCTATTGAATTATTAAGCCAAAAAGGTTTTTATGCCCCATTCTATGATTATTATGTAAGGCCATGGCCATCCTCCAATATTAGTAATATATCTCCTACAGAATTGTACGGTATTATGGGAGGTGGACATGGCTGGGGTGGTAAAGGAGGTAAGTTCTCTCTTCCATGGGGCAATGCACTAAAAGGAGTATGGCTCGTCTCAAAAAATCAAGGTGACAATTCAGACACAATAATCCCATTAGATATTCCAGATCATCAATTGGGTATTCTTATTTTAAAAATTTGTAATGCTGCCCAAGCGAATCCACCCTGGTCTGATACGGTTTCAAAAAATGGTTTTTATTGGTTGGGCAATGGATTTGAAGCTGCTGGTTTTAATTGGGGAATACTTAATGTCGTTAAAAAGGCGCAATAATACCATCCTAATTTTGATACTCTTGTTTTTAGGGATTGTATTTTCATTAATAGTGCAAGATAAATTCGAATTGATTGGCGATTGTTTTTATCTGATGGGAATTATATTATTGATATTCCAGAAAAAAGGCAGATATTCGAAAAGAGAAGGTATTATTAACGCTATTTTAATTGGAATATGCCTGGCCTTGATCCTCTTTAATCATGTTGAATGTTTATTGTGATGTTTGAGTTTAGAGTATTGTGCAAACCTATTCGATTTAACAAAACACCTAAACGAATAAAGGTGATAAATCCGCCCGAAGCGGAGAGGTGAGCAGATGGATAAGCCCAAAGCGATCTTTGCTGTTATGATGATCTGGATTGGATTGGCCGGACAGGCGGGCTATGGGATGTATGACGCGAAGCAGGGGCGGTGGCTGAGCCTGGATCCGGTGGAATATACGGATGGGATGAACGGGTATGAATATGTGGGAAGCCAACCGGTGCTAGCGGTTGATCCGGCGGGTTTGTGGAAGGTTTATGGAAAACCCTGGGAATCGAAGCCGTATAAGGGTTTGGTGCAAGCTGAGTGTCGCGATACCTGGAGCGGATTGTGGAAACTGTTACCGGGCGAAATGGGGCAATTCTATTCGCAAGTCAGAAATATTGTACAAAAGGTACCGGGATTGGAAATCAAGGATGAAGTACCTGAAGGGACCATTTATAATCTTGAGTATTATTTCAGGTACTATGAAAACCTGCTTCGTTCGAATGTGGTGGCGGGGGCCTATGGTTTTCATGGGAGCTTTAATTCGCTGGGAGTGCAAAAACGTTACGGTGCGAGTGATGTAATGATTAAAAGATATTTTGGCAATCCGAATAATAGACTGCAGGCGGATTGTTGGGACGCGGCTTATTTTATTATGGCTAATGCCGTTATCGGGACTTTGAAGCCGGCCGAATACAATGTTACATTCAAGGGAGAGGCTTTGCCGTTCATAGAGTATGACAGGAATTTTGATAGTATGGTGATTGGGAATTGGATACGCTTTACTAACGGTCCCTATATAAATAATTGGAATGGTCCCTATGGGCCAACTGTTATAACTGGAATAAGTAAATATCCACAAAGTTTAGGATCAGCCCGGCATGAAAATGCAATAAAAGTTGGAGAAAATTCGTATTTTGGATTTCCTTCAAAAAAAATTCTTTCTGCTGAGGAATTACAGCATAGTTTGATAGATAACTGGAACTATTATGTTCCCTTCGAAAAGGTGGTTGGCAGTCAGACTATTGGTTCGGCCTATAGCAGCAACACTCATATCTGGATTGAATTTAACGATTTTTTGGATTGGGCTCAAATTGCTGAAAAAGTCTTTCATGCCAGAAGCAAAAAATGATTATGAGGTATTTTGCCGGAGATACTATGAGAAAAGCATATTATCCTATTAACGCCGTGATAGTAATTTTTATGCTGGGATGTCATTATTGTGGCCATGATATCGTGGCGATCAAAGAGACTTTAAGTGAATATGATAAAACTGATGAAATTTGTATAGGTATTCATCCGGATAAACTGGGTGAGATAAACAAAGAGATCTTGATCTGGAAGGCATTTGAAAAGGATTTTAGTCAATGTGTTATTCGCGATAAAGAATTTATAAATTATACGGAGTATGTAAATCAGTATTATCCTGAAAACCATATAATCGATCGAAATTATTTGTTAGATAAATATGATTTTTTGAAACGACGTTCAAAAGATCACATATATTATGGTTCTCAATATCATGAATGGGGAATTCATAATGAAACACACGAAAGAGAATGGATAAAGACACCTTTTCGCATCTATCTGTTAGAAAATAATTTCAGGGATTATATCTATTTTGACTGGGAGGTAAATGAAGAGAATGCCCGGCAGTTGTTAGCGGTAAAAGATCCAGTACAAGACATCAAGATGGATTGGCACTATAGTATCCAATTTGCCAAAGATGAAGAGGAATTTTCACCTTACCGATTTGGGTGTCGCCGGGTGCCGATAGCGGCGTATCTGAAAATTCAGGATGAGATTCAACAGGCCCGGCCGGAAAGCGTTATCCGGCGGATCACGAAGGAGGATTTGAACCCTGAACCGTATCTGGACCGGTCCGGTCCGTATTATCATGAGGAGTATATCTTTTATCATGGCAATGGGTTTAAGAAGATGGTGGTGGAGATTGGGAATGGCTTTTACCTGGCTCGCGCGGAGAAGCTGATCCAGGGGCCGGAGGTGCCGCCTATTCCCCGGTTTGGCAGTACGGGATATATTCGAGAGGAATGGAAACTGAAAGAAGAACAGATTCCCAGGGAGGTCCGTGAGTATGAAAGGGTCCTGGAGCCGTTGTTTGCGAAATATGATATTAAAGTGTGGCAGGCGGCGGAATAAGAGCTATGGGAAAAATGATAACTAAGCAAGCTGTATGGGGCGTGAAGGCGATAGGGATATTTCTTGCCGGCTGTGTGATTGGGGTTGTGGGGACTGTCGCGGTGAATTCTGATGGTCGCGAGGCGAAGGGGCGGTCCAAGGTTGCACTGGCTGATACGCTGGGGGTGGTGGCTGGTTCTGAGGTGATGCCGGTTGAGAAAACGAATAAAACTGTTGTATCGCAAGGTGGGCAAAAGCCGGGGACTTTGGGTGAGTTGCTGGCGATGGGGCCGGAAGAACTGGCGGGGGTGGATATCGCCCGGATGAACCTGTTGTGCGCCGGGGGGCTGCCGGGATCGCAGGATTTGGAGGTGGAGAATTGCCTGGCGATCCTGGATCGGTGGGCGGCGGAGGTTGGCTGTCAGACGGAGTTGCGTTTGCCGCGGTTTCGGCAGGAGCCGGCGGCTTACGATGGTTCGGAAGGCAAGTTCCGGGCGGTGACGATGGTGTTGTATCTGAAAACCCAGCTGGGAGTGGATTATAACCAGTCGATTATGCAGCGGGAGACCTATCCCGACGCGCGGTGGTGGGAAAATGCTGATTTCCGATCCACGGGATAATTTTCAACTGGCTATCAGGCCTCCACATGGTGAATTCCTGGTGCGTGCGATCGCGATGCGTCGTCCTTTGCTATTAACGGGGGTTGATTCAAGAAATTACTCCGGTAAGTTCAAGTCTACCGTATCCGTTCGGCGAACCCCCCGTTGCGGGATAGCGGGGGTGTGATAAAATCTGTCCAGGTTATTTGACATTCAATATTCTAATCAGGACAGGAGCTATTATGAGCCGAACAGGCAAGCGACGGCTATTTCGCAGCAAGGAATTCTGGCAGGCCGAGATCAATCAATTTCGACTCAGTGGCCAAAGCCTATCGGATTACTGCCGGGAGCATCACCTGGCGATCTCAACTTTTGCCCGCAAGTTAAAGATCCTGGACGGTGATCTTGGCGTTCCGGCCCAAACGGCCACCCGCCCACCGTCCTTTATCGAGGTCAGGACCCGTGCGAGTTCTCTGCTCAGAATCAATCTGCCCACGGGGATATCCATCGATGTGCCGGAAACGTGCGACCTGGCCCAACTCGACAAAGTCATCGTCTTGTGCCGGAGGTAGCGTATGTGGCATCTGCCCTCCCCCGTCAAGATCTATCTTTGCCAGGCGCCCACGGACATGCGAAAGAGTTTCGATGCCCTGGCCGTTCTGGTGGAGTCGGTTCTCTGCCAGAATCCGCTCAGCGGCCACATCTTTATCTTTTGCAATAAACGCGGCAATCGGATCAAGTGTTTATACTGGGATCAAGATGGCTATGCCATCTGGTATAAGCGCCTGGAAAAAGGCACCTTTTCCATCCCGCCAACCGGCGCCGATCATGCCGTGGATCATCGTCAACTGGCGATGATGCTGAAAGGCTTAAAACCGCATAAAACTGCATTAAAAGCACGTTTTAAGCTAAAATAACACTTGCAATTTCAAGCATTTTTGCTTAGGATATGACTCGTGATAAGCAAGGAAGCAAACAACACCTCTCCAGTGGAACTCCCCGAAGACATCGGTCTTTGCCATGAACTGATTCGCACGCTTTTTGAAACGATCGAGAAGTATGAGCGGAAAGTGACCCGACTGGAACATGGCATCCAAAAACTGCTGGAACAGCGGTTCGGCCGCAAATCGGAACGGCTGGAAGAGATTGATCCCAAACAACTTCTTCCGTTTATGCAGGATTATCTGGCCGAACTGAAAGCTCAGGAGCAGGCAGCGGAAAAGACCCCTCCTGAAAAAGAGACCATCTCCTATACCCGCAACCAGCCGAAAAGGCGCAATACCTTTCCGGCGCATATGGAACGCCGGCAGATTATCCATGATCTGGATGAATCGGAGAAGACCTGTTCCTGCTGCGGCATTGCGATGGAGCGTATCGGGGAAGACAAATCGGAGCAACTGGAGTATATTCCCGCCCGATTATTCATTAATGAGCATATCCGTTATAAATATGCCTGCAAGAATAAACGATGCGAGGGCCGGATCGAGACGGCTCCCAAGGCGAATCAGCCGTTAGAAAAATCACTGGCGGCCTCCGGATTACTGACTTATGTGGCGGTCAGCAAATACCTCGACCACCTGCCGTTGTATCGCATTGAACAGATCTTCCATCGTCATGACATCGAGCTCAGCCGGTCGACCCTGTGCGGCTGGATGATGAATACGGCGGACTTGCTGGTTCCATTGTATGACTTGATGAAAACGAGGGTTTTGCAGTCAAAAGTCATCAAAACCGATGACACCCCGGTCAGTAAACAGGATAAAAACCACCCCAAAGGCATGAGCCAATCGCGCTTGTGGATCTATGCCGGCGACCCGTCTTATCCGTATTATGTCTATGATTTTACCCCGGACCGGAGCCGTCACGGTCCGGCCGAGTTTTTGCGGGATTTTACCTCCGGCTTTATCCAGGCAGATGCCTATGCCGGGTATGACTTTATTTTTAACGACCCCCAGCGGTCGGTGCAAGAACTGCTGTGCTGGGCCCATGCGCGCCGCAAGTTCCGGGAGGCGGAAAAGACCGCGCCCCAGCTCAGCCTGACTGCGCTCGCCTTTATCCAGCCGTTGTACCAGATTGAAAAGCAGCTGAAGGAGAAGAGTCCGCAGGAAAAGTACGCGGTGCGGCAGGAGAAGTCGGTTAAGATCCTGGCTGATTTTAAGCAGTGGCTGGCTGGGATTACCGACCGGCAGGCCCTGCCGGAAAGCCCGTTCCGCAAGGCAATCAATTATGCGGAAAACGGCTGGGAGGCGTTGTGTCGTTATACGACCGACGGAGAGTTTGACATCGACAATAATGAAGCGGAAAGACTGATGAAACCGGTCGCTATCGGGCGGAAAAACTGGCTGTTCATGGGCAGCGACCGGGGTGGCCGCGCCGCGGCGATTCTGATGTCGATCATCCAGAGCGCCAAACGCAACGACCTGAATCCACAGGTGTATCTCAAGAATGTCCTCGACCGGATCAGCGATATCCCAGTCAGCCGACTGAGTGAACTGCTGCCGGATAAATGGTCCGCTACCCCAGACTAAAACGGTCGAAACTCACCCCAAACAATTATAATACCCCTCCACCAACCTTACAACGGGTACTTCACCGAACGGATACAGTCTACCGACAAGGGGGCCAAGGCAATTGAAGTTGTAGAACGAACGGATAATACGCCGGAACTGAAACCGGGCGAACTGCATGAGGTTCTGGACAATAAAAGCTGGAGAACCGCTGAGTTGACGGTGGTTACTTTTAAAGGATCGGATTAAAGAGATATACTATTGACAAACGATAATGCCCGCCGGGTTGTGAAATAAGTCTCTTACAAGTAGGAACTTAGCTTACGAGCGATCGGACATTTCTTTACCCAATGGGTAAGAAAATTCCTGATCGCTCGAAAGATAACATATTACTCGTTAACTGGTTATCTCCTAGCGCAACGGTAAAATATTATTGTATAGGATATCCCCAGAACTGATATATTAAACTAATCAGGGTAGCGTAATATCAAGCTGTTTGTAAAACCGTTTGTGCCAGTCCAGTGACCAGAGTGTGTTTAATGGAATCGCTTCGGCGTGACCATCCCAAAAAGACATGGCGAGTTTTTTGGCGTGACGGTTAATCCAGATACGTCCCATCATACTATCCCAGCTTCCGGTTTCCAGTAAGCCCGGATCGGATGTCAGGTTGTTGACGCTATTGTTGTCCGAAGGCCAGGTGTCAACCCAGATACAGTCAAAAAAACGCGGCACATTGGCGGCCGGCTTGATTTCCGAACTGTTTTTGTAATGATCCGGCAAATCGGATTCGTTGTATTTCGGGCCATAAATCCAGCCATTCATGCCATAGCTGCCGTCGGCGACATATTCGGTATTCAGACCATGCCAGTGCCAGGGTTCTTTTTTGTGTTTCGGGTAGTATTGAGATTTTGCGACAGGATCTACAGTGAGGTTCGCCCTGGCTGCCATGGGACAAAAGCGATTGTCACTGACATCCTTCTGGATTTTCTGCAATTGCAACAACCATAAATTCTGGATTTTCCGGGCGAAATCCCCCCCCTCGTAGTAAGGCAATAATTTGCCATCATAATTACTCAGATACAAGTCATAGGCCTGGGAAAGCGATCTGACATTGGTGACACAGGTAATCAGCCTGGCTTGTTCCCGGGCTTTACCCAGCGCGGGCATTAATATCGCGATCAATAAAGCGATAATCGAAATAACAACAAGTAATTCAATCAGAGTAAACCCCCGTCTGTTTTTATTAATCATATTCATGTGGAATCCCTTTCTATGGTTAATGGGAAGAATCGGTGGCTGGTCGTAGTTCAAGCAGGGCGGTCTGGTGGGGGACCAGATGGACGATTAGCGGTTGACTGGTATTTGGGAGTTCCCGGGCATTCCAGATGTCTTTAATGGTGTATGGCTGTGTAATATGGAGTTTTATCCAGTCGATCGTTATCGATTGGGGCTTATTATCAAGATTTAATATTCCGATGGCCCAGCCGCCGCCAGTGAGTGGTTTTTTCCAGATTTCAAAAGACGGCATGATGCAAACCCGCCAGGCAGGCACTGAGAGACGATCCTGATCGACGGCAATGCATTCCTGGCTGGTCAGGATCGCTTTAATTTCCGGACTTAGATTGCGGATATCGTTGCCGAGTAGTAAAGGAGCCCCCAGCAATGACCAGAGGGTAAACTGGGATCGATATTCTTCCAGAGTGCATCCACCGCCATGATGAGATTTTCCGTTTAAGCCGACGATCAACATATCGGGATCGCATATCCCCCGGCCGGCGCAAATCGACGCCACATATTCACATTGCCGGGCGGCATCCAGGATACCTATGCCGCGGTTATTATCGCGTTGGTTGTGCCAGGCATCGACGACATCGTAGCTGGTACGCCATAATTCGGCGCCAAACCCGGGAGCCCAGCGCCAGGGCAGGTTTGCCCCCCATTCGCAGGCCGCAAACAGGACCGGGCGTCCGGCTGAACGGGTGGCCTGAATCATCTGGCGATTGCTTTCTTCATCGCTGAAGTCAAATTTGATATAATCAATTCCCCATTCGGCGAAGGTTTTGGCGGTTGGTTGATAATGGTTCCTGATCCAGGCGGGCCTGGTATAGATTCCCAGTTTCATATCATGGGTGTGCGCGTAATCCGCCAGAGACTTGATACCATTGGGGAAACGAATGGGATGACACAAAGGGCGTCCCTGATCGTCATGATATTCAGGAGCCTGCCAGCCATCATCCAGGTTGATAAAACGATATCCAGCCTGAAAGAGACCACTATCAATAATGGTATCGATGATCGCTTTGATTTTTATTTCATCGATGTCGGTCCCAAAACAATTCCAACTATTCCAACCCATCGGAGGTAATGGCGGATTATTCAGGAGAACCGGTTGGCGAAATTCCGGTTCCGAGCGGGTAACCAGACGGGGGTTCGCCCAGTTGGCGCATACGTTATCCGCAGGAGATCCGGTGTTTTTTACAATTAACCGCAACTGACGACAGCCATTCAAGGGCACAGAAACTCGAAAAGGGCGATTAGGATTACTGGAGCCGGGTTGCCAGGGATAAAAGCTGACATTGCCGCTATCCAGTACCAATTGGTCATCGGCATAGATTTGAAATTGCGCCTGACCGGGATTGGCGGATTGCATGTCGAGTCCTGCCCAGGCTTCCAAACGATGCCAGGATGAGGTTAACGGGTAAATGATTTCGCTGTCAGCCTGGACCGATATCCCGCGTTCAAAGGGTTGGCCTGCGATTACGATCGAAGATCCGTAGATGTTCTCGTCAATGCTCATTTTTCCAATAATCCGATCCGGGCTGACGGCGGTTAAATAAGAAGCAGGGTTGTCAGCCATTGACTGATTTACCGGAACAGTCAGGATACAAGCAAGCAGGCAGAATAATTTCAGAATATCCAAGCGTAGTGTCTCTCCAGAAGATCGTTTCAGATCTTAAAGTATTTGTAACAATTCACACTTTTTTTAAAAATAACAAGAAAAAAGATTGCGCCCTGCACAACCATCTGTTATACCATAAGTTATGGATGACAAAGATATTGTTATAGCGCAGCTGCTCCAAGAGGTCGCTTCCTTACGCGAAGAAGTAAGGCAGCTCAAAGAAGAAATTGCTCGGCTCAAGAAAGATTCGAGCAATTCGTCCAAGCCGCCCTCAAGTGATATTGTCAAACCCAAGAGGCCTTCCGCTAAGGCTAGTCGCAAAAAACGCAACCGGGGTGGCCAGCATGGGCATAAAAAGTTTTCGCGTCAACCGTTTGAAGAAGTTGACCACACATTTGAATACGAGTTGGCAGACAAAGACGCCGTGGGCCTTAAGCCTCTGGATGCCTGGTTTGTCATTCAACAAATCGGATTGCCGGAGAAAATGTACCAGGTGATTGAGCATCGAGCCAGAAAGTACCGAAACCCTGTGACAGGAAAGGTCCAGATCACCCCCTTGCCGAACGAGATTCGTAAAGGGGGATTGCTGGGTGCGGACCTGACGGCGTTGGTGTCCTATTTGAAAGGCGCCTGCCATATGTCGTATAGCACCATTCAGGGTTTTTTCCAGCAGGTGATGAAGCTGGAGGTTTCTCGCGGCATGCTTGGCAAGGCGGTTCAGAAGGGATCGAGCGCCTTGGGCCGATCGTATGATGAACTGGCCGACCGATTGCCGAACGAACCGCAGGTCAATATCGATGAGACAGGCCATCATGACAATGGCAAGCTGCACTGGACCTGGTGTTTTGATACCGGCGCCTACAGTTTGTTTAAGATTGATCCGTCGCGCGGCAGCGGCGTGCTGGAAACCATGCTTGGTAAAACCTTTGCCGGGATCATTGGGGCCGATTACTGGGGCGCCTATCGCAAGTATGCCCGGTTGTTTGGTGTTCGTGTTCAGTATTGCATGGCTCACTTGATTCGAGACGTTCGTTTTCTGGCCGAGCATCGCGTGCCCGCACTGTCTCGCTGGGGAACAAAATTGCTGGCATGGCTCAAAAAACTGTTTGACACCCTGCATCGGCGGGACGCCTTGACGCCACCGGGCTGGTTGCGTTCGATGGCGCGCCTCAAAACCGGCTTTTTGAAGCAAATGCGAAGGCCGCCGAATCACAAACTGGCCCAGAAACTGGCCAAACGATTTAAGGGCAATGCTGCAACCGATTACTTCCGATTTTTGACGGAGCCGGCTGTCGAACCCACCAATAATGGCACGGAGCGCCAAATTCGCACCGTGGTGATTGACCGACGGATCACGCAAGGAACGCGCGGCCAGGCAGGCATGCGCTGGTGCGAACGCATCTGGACAACAATAGCAACCTGCAAAAAACAGCGTCAGAATGTCCTTGATTTTATCCATGAATCGATTATTGCTCATTGGAGCAACATAAAATATCCATCGTTAATCTGTCAGAATGTGTGAACGGTTACAAGTATTTTTTATTTGGTTAAATCAATCAGGGGTGATTTATATTGGATGTTAGTCTTTATTTATCAGGATATGAAAGGTTCAGCCGGGCCATTTGCCGGCTCGACTGAACCTATACGCAATACTTTCAATTTATTCCAGTGTATCCAGGCATTCCGGATAGCGGTAGCATTCCAGCCAGGTTTGGGCAAACTGAGCGAAATCCAGCAGGTCGGTTATGCAATCGTTGTTAAAATCGAATTCCGGACGACTCTTGCAAAGATACTCCTGCTCAACATAAGCCAGGTACATATCAGCAATGGTATCCTGTGAAAGCGCATAATTGTAGACCTGAACATTATCGATCAGACCGTTAAATGGCACATCATCCCCATTTTCCAATTGCACCGTTAATTCATTACCGATTACGAACGGTTGGTCCGTGTCGGCACTGGTAGTTGGATCAACATCAACCGGTCCGCCGGTGGTGGAATAACGCAGGCCATCGACATAAATTTCGGCCCATTTATCGTTGCGATAGGTGGCTGTAATCATGTGCCATTTTCCGTCGTTGATGTTGTTGCTGCCCCAGTAATCGCCTGCACCACGGATCTGGTGACCTGCCCAGCCATCATACTGGGTGATAACGATTCCTTTATAGCTGGCGTAGTTTACGCCACCCGCAGTACCACTCGCTCGAGTAGATTTGGTCAAAACACCATTCCATCCACCCGTCGTTGTATTAATCCAAACAGACAAGGTATAACCACGCTTGAGGAATTCAAATCCCTGGTTACTGTCCGGGATATAAACGTATTCATGGGTATCAGCGAGATTCAAGGCTGTCCCGCTGAGGCCCGACTCATAAACGGGGGTCGCACCGTGACTCATCTGTCCATCCCAACCATTACCGGTTGAATCGGCCAATGTCTGGTCAAATTCCCAGGTTGCTATGATACGATCGATGGTTAAAAAGGCGGGAGAGCTGGTTACACTGCCGCCATTATTAGATACGACACAGTAATAATAGCCTTCATCGGCAAGTTGCACTGACGCCAGGTCCAAAACCTCCGGAGTGCCGGCGTTCTGGTCGAAGATTTGTGGATCGGTTGCCGGAGTGGGTTCTGTACCCACCTGACGATACCAGGCGTAAGTCATGTCAGTGGTACTTTCTGCCTGTATCGTAAATTGAGCGATTCCATTCGGGGTGGCATGGATATCAAGTGGTTGAGTCGCAATGAAGGGCGTATCCGAACGAACAACAAAAGTCCAAGCCGGGCTGGTCTGGTCTGCCTGGCCAGGTATATGGGTAACAATTCGCCAACGATAAGTAAAATCGAAACCCAGCTCGCCATCGGGATCGAATTCCTTTGTGGCGAGCCCGCTGGCAACCAGGGGTAAGTTGTTGGGGTCTATTTGATTGGGATCCAGATTGCCGGCGAGATAAATGTCATAGCTCTGGCCGGAACCGGATGAAACCGTTTCCCAGTGTAAACTGGCAGTTGGAGCCACACCGGTTTGATGATGCTGGGGTGAAACCGGGTAAGTTACAGAGCTCACCGGGCGTCCCTGGCCATTGTTGTATAGAGCGGTTACTTCATTTTCGGTCAGTACGCGATTCCAAATGGCTATTTCATCCATGCTTCCGTTGAATACTCGGTAATAAGAGGGGGAATCCCCGGCCAGCAGGGCGCCAATGACCAGAGGGTAATCATTTACTTCATCAGCGATCAACTCATCCTGTGTACCGCCATCTCCCTTATAAACACCATCGATATAGACCTTCATGACGTTTGCCGCATCATCAAAGGTGACTATGGCATGATGCCATTCATTATCGTTAAGGGCATTTCCAAACAGTATCGTCGGATCATCACCATTCCATTCGGCGCCGTCAATATAGGGATAGAATTTTGTGACGCTGTTAACCTGAATTAATTCGCAGTAATAAGGGAACACGTCGTAAGGCCAGGCATAGATTTTACCCAGCAATCCCATACGGCTGGTACTGGAGGTTTTGAACCAGACCTGAAACGACAGATTCCCGGCCAGGTCAATCTGCGGTTTATCCGGAGCAGTAATCACCCCTTGGCCATTAAAGAGCATGCCGCCTCCGACGATGCCTTCCTGGGGCGTGACACTTCCATCAATAGTGCCGTGATTATTATATCCGCTTTCATCATACGTCCCTCCGGCATCAAAGGGATAGTAAGCGACCAGGCCATCCGTCAAAGTCGCACCAGCCAGATTCCCTCCAATCAAGGCAACGGTCCATGCTGCCATTAACAATGCTTTGGCATACCTTTGGAGTTTCATTCACTTTTCCTTTCAAATACGGGTTTGTTATTTTTCTCGGGTTGTCAGCCTGGGCTCGATCAACCCCCACCAATCGTTATTAATCGAATCATTGCCATCGGTTGCGATCATAGTCAGAAAGCGATTTGATCGTTCCAGGGGCAACGATAACGGAATACTCTCACTGGTTTCAGGGTCGTGGGCGTAATGGAATCGTAATTGTCCATCCAACAGGACCCAGAAATCCGTTCGACAAATTTTATAAGCGGAATCAGGATGTCCCAGCCTTGCTTTTAGCCCGGTAATTTCAATAAATGGCAGGGCCTGGCGTAATTTATCCAAATCGTAGGTGATCCCCTGATTCGAATGGATAATCATGCCAGGCATATTGCCCGGGCGGCAATAGTATTCCCCGGCGATAACCGGTTCTTCAATGTTTCGGTAGGTTGGCTGATTGTCGGTATCGATATAAATATACCGTTGAACCGCCTGGGTTAAAATTGGATTATGCCAGCCTCCTGCAATGCGGGGCATCTCCATAAAGACGTGGCCGTCAGAACTTACCACGGCATTCCAGAATACCGGCTGGGGGACAAAAACACCGTCGACAGCCCATAATGAATCGGTGATGCAATAAGAGGGATTCGTCGTGATTTTCAATGACATATCTTCACGGATTGGTTTAATGATTTCGCCGGTAAACGGATTGATCGTACAAGGTGTTGTTTTAAGGTCGATTCCCAAGCCGCCGTTGGATATGTCAACCAGGTCCAGAGAACCGCCCCGCCAGACATTACCATTGATTGGGGATAGATCCCGGGCGAAAAGAGTTGGGGAATATGCAATTGGATCAACCTTCTGGCCATCCGCGGAAACCTCATAAGCCTGCCCGACCGTAACTAATTTACTTAGATTGTGTTTTCTTTTGTTTCCGCTTAACAGATTGACCTGTCCATCCATGACATGGATGGAAGCGCTGCCCGCCTGATCGGCATAAATGCCGAAGCCAGTGCCTAAATCGATGATTTCAGAATTATGCGTTAATACAGTAAATCCGATGGAATGATCGGGCACCCGCACATAAATTCGGCCATAATCCAGACTGATTTTATCTTCGGAAATAAATTTAATTGCCGCAGGAGCTTCCATAACCAATTTGACGCCATTAATGAACATGAATTTCGCCAAACCAGAATCAAGCTGAGCCGTTTTTTGGCGGGAATAAAACGGTGTGTTTATTTGATCGGAGAAAGCGGAATCCCGCCAGGAGATATCCTGGCCATCCGCCAGGGTTGCAACGATTTTACCGGGTTGAAAACGGATAATTTCAGTATATAGAATGATCGATAAGACCATGATAATCGACGCTACTAATCCCAGTGTGGACCAGAAACCCTTTTTCAGACCGCGTATATTATTCTGTTGGAATGCCTTAATCTTAAGAGTCAGTATCTCGTTAGATGATTCCGGAAGGTTCTGTTCCGGTACGATGGTGGGCGCCGAGCGCTCATTCTCACTCAAAGCGGATAGAATATTATGATTGACCGGTTCCCCATTGGTCTGAGCAGAAATACCGGTGATATGAACCGCTTCACACGCGACACGGAATGCTTCATAATCTTTGATAAAGTTCCAGTAAATCTCATTGGCGTCTGGAGTCAGTTCGTACCATTTTTCAAAATCAGCGATATCCTGATCTGACGCATCGTTTTCCAGCAGACGGAGAAAGATTTCAATGAGTTTATTTTCTTCAGTCATTTATCTCTCCAGTCCCTGGATAGCCAGATTACGCCTTACGCACTCACGAAGACAAACGATTAATCGTGCAAAAGATTTGTATAAACCGTACGAGGAACGACCGGTGATCTGGGAGACTTGCTTAACAGTAAGGTTTTTGTGGTAACGAAGTTTTAACAGATTTCGTTCGTTATCTTTAAGTTTCAACATGCAATTCTTGACAACTTCAATCCGTTCGTTTATGTCATCATTGGCCTGCTCAGTATAATCAGAGACCGATTGATAAAAGGAATCGTTGAAAACCATTTTTGAACGCCTGTTTTTACGCAGGAATTCCATAACTTTTATTTTAGTAATTCCCATGGCCCAGGCGCCAAAATCCCGGTTTACTTCATAAGTTTCGAATTTATCCCATAAAATTACGGAAACATCCTGCATGATATCGTCGGCATCATTGCGGTTATGCACACATGCCATGATAAAGGCATGTAATTTAACCTGGACGCCGGTAAAAAAGCGAATAAACTGTTTGTTCTTATCCATATTGTTTGGGGTTATTGAATCTAAACTTTGTCAGGCAACATATGAATTTGTCATTGATGGGAAAAATTGGAGGTGGAAAATAAAAAATTATTTTGTGTCCATTCCCATTTTTTGATCGTAATAAAAATGTTATATTTCCTCCAATGTCAGCCTGTTAAATTGTAATGATCCCTTTATCCGATACAAGATAATTTCAGGACTATGCGAGTCTCAAAGGCTGTTTTATATATTCAAGCCCGATGTTGTGTAATGGTGATATTTTTAAGGAAAACTTAATCAAATGACTCTTGTGCATCTCTTCTGCGCAGAAGTAGTTTTATTTGTCAAGCAGGCCATGTTGATCAAGGGTGATTTTTAATGGGGTTGTACCATTCCAACGATAAACGACCGGCGGTTGTTGCGGCGATTGGATGGTCACGGCAAAACCATCAGATGTTCTTTCAGATACGATATCAAAATCACGGTCGAATAATTTGATATGTTTAAGAGCCATTTTATCCCAGGAAGAGGGGAGATAAGGAGCGCATTCAAATTGCCCGAATCCAGTGGGTCGAATTCCAAACAAACCTTCAGTAATTACTCGACAATACAGCGCGCTTTCAGCGGCCAGATGGCGTTGATTGCCTTCCGGCCAGGCTTCGACCGGGTATGGAACATGTTCTCCAAGGAGGCGTCTCTCACTGTAATAATGAAATTTTTCCAGTCCCAAATCGGTTTTTCCGACGGTGAATACCCCGCGCAGTGCGTACAGGGTGGATCGATCCCAAAATGTCCTGGCGCCGGCCTGGGTTGCCAATCCATTGCGGGTCCATAATCTCGGGCTGAATAACGCAGCCAAGGTCCCATCCATTCTGTCAGTGATCCCTGTAGTTAAAGGGATGCAAATCCATGCCCGTAAAACCGTATTTCCTTCGTAATATTGCCAGGTTTGAAACCCTTCAACTTCTGCTGCAAAATACCGGATTATATTTTCCTTCAAGGCATTGGCTTCCTGTTGATACTTATCGCTGATGTATGAATTTAGATGCAGAGTGTTTGCCAGCATAGCCGCTGAGCGGTATGCGTCATAAGCCAGGGCTGAAGTACAAAGATTCGCTTTACCCGCCGGGAATCGGTGTTCCAGTTCATCACAATCAGAAGCGATAACACCCTGGGTATTCTTTTGGCGTTGACAGTATTCCAAACACCATTTAATCAGAGGCCATAATTCACGGGCGACGTCCTGACTGCCTCGCGCCAGGGCATAACGTGCCGCTCCATAGGCGATCATGGCGGCATCGCCACGGTCCCCGGCGCCATTCCAGATCGAAACTCCTTCGGCGATGATAGAAGATGGTATCGGTTTAAATTCATTGTTCATAAAGCGAGCGAAGTGGCGGTAGGCATTCAGGGCTGCTTCATTGGCATAGTAATCTCCTATAAAAGGGGCGAATGGGCCCTGATATTCCGCATTGTCATTGGCCCAGATCGCGGCATAGTAGCGTTCTCCGCCCGGGGCAAACATATACCCACCTTGTGTCTGAAAAACGCTTTCGGTACCGCGTAATTTGGTAAAATTGAAAGTCTGGGTTATAATCGGGTCCGGACATTCCAAAATCAGGGATTCAAAAAGGGAGTTGACATATTGCTGACGTACTTGTAATTCCTGTTGGGCGTTACCTTGTTCCGGAAGTTCGTTTAGTTTCCGGCCCCGAAAAAAAAGAGAACAGGTGTGGTCGGCCCCTGGTAACAAAGTTATGGATGGTTCAAAATCTGCTAAAATATCTAATACGTAGGATCCATAGACTCCTTTTTCGGAGGCAGTTTTATATTCGTAATGGGGAGGAGTAAAAGTGAGTGTTACTGAATCCTTGGTAGGATTGGTAATTCGAACAATTTCAACAACGTAACCTTTATTCATGCTGGGCATTAATAGGCGTTCCATGTGTAAACCATTTGTCAGTGTTGAACGGATCGTTACTAAACCGTGAATGATTATCTGGTTGACCGTTTCAGGTAAGATCGAATTTCCATTGGACTCAATTTTATAGAACAATTCTTTCGGAAAATCATGAATCAAGCTGGCATGAGTATCGTTAGGGATTGTACGCAGGGCAGGCCAGATAAGGCGACGGTTAATTTCCAGCGTTTTATCTGGATTAACTTGATAGGTAAGAACAAAGGACACTTTACGGCCGCTCAATTCAATAAAATCCTGATGCGGCAATCTCTCCTCGTGAGCGACATTCCACTCAATATCATGTTTTTGCCCCAAAATCCAGCGATCAGGCGGAAGAGGGGTTTCAATCAGTCGGGGGGGATTCCCATTCACTTCAAAGATCGCATCAACGATATCGATATGATCGCTATTAATGCCATCTCCTCCATCCGATATTTCTATCAGGATTTTTTGTATGGATGAAATGTCCAGATCAAATCGATTGGCGGGTTGGCCAGCTTTAAAGACAGGGCTTTCCCATAAAAGAGCACCGTCTCCGTAAATTGTCATCTGAGCACTGGCGACGGTTCCAAGGGATTCATCGTCAATTCCAACCGCTCCGCTGAAACGGGTTGCGCCTCTTGTTTCGATCCAGAATTTGCATGCGGCATGTAATCCCAAACCTCTGGAATAGGATTGCTCATTAATTTGCAGAACATTCTTTCCAACAGATTGATTAATTTGAGGTTGGCCCCAAGGTATCGTAATCAAACTGGTATCTAATTGCTCCAAGCATACGTTTGGCTGACCCCATGATCTGTTTGAAGATAAGAATATAATTGATACTATAGCTATATCTAAAAGAAACTGGTATTTATTCATTTATTTTCTCATTTGGGCGAAAAAACATCGTCGATACTATATTAATATACTCTGATAATTTATTAAGAGCAGCAAACGGGTAATCATTGGGTATTGAAGCAGTTATTTAAAAAAAGGTATAGCTATCAATGGTGGATTCAAATGAATATCTTGATTCAGGTTTAATTTCTGATCAGAAAAATCCATTGATTTTTTTCTTTAGAGAAAAAACACATACCATATATTTGTTACTAATATTTATAATTAGAGTCAAAAAATCAGATTTTTAATATCGGAATCAAAATACACCAAATTGTGAGATAGACTGGTATATATTCAGTTTAACGGCAGGGAACCCATTACTGTTTATCATTAATACTAATAAAAGGTATTTTTGTAGATTCGACCTTATTGTTTTTAAATGATCCGATCGATTTTAATCATTTTTCTGCAGATAACCGTTGGGTTAATTTTTGACAAGAATAAATTTTATCCAACCAACTGTCACTCCAGAATTGATCTGGCCGCAGCGCCACCCAAAGCATTAAGCCAACATGGGTTAGAATTTATTATGAATCAATTCTTTTTGGGCTGA
Source organism: Sedimentisphaerales bacterium (assembly GCA_963663965.2). Taxonomy (GTDB): domain Bacteria; phylum Planctomycetota; class Phycisphaerae; order Sedimentisphaerales; family SM23-30. The sequence goes on along the minus strand of CAXXFK010000015.1, from coordinate 159,349 downwards.
ATTGTTGATGAGAACTCCCGGAATAGACATACAAAAAAGGAAAGGATTTTATAAATCCTTTCCTTTTTTGTATTAATCGGGCTGACAGGACTTGAACCTGCGACCTCTTGACCCCCAGTCAAGCACGCTAGCCAAACTGCGCCACAGCCCGGTTTATGTGAATTTGCATTTTTGGGCAAAAGCTCAGTCAGGATTTTAGGGGAAATGGGGTTGCAGGTCAATTGTTAAGTTAAAAAATTGCATGGAATGGTGATTACCTAGTAAATTGCGTTGACAATAAGGGTTAAGCGCTTATAATTCATAAAAGTTCATAGTCTATGTAACTATAATTATTGCAATAAGTTGTGTTGTAAAGGCTGTTGCGTATTGCCGGCCAGAAAAAGGGATAATTGCCGATGAAAGACATGTCGACATTGTATGAGCCCAGTCAGATCGAGATGGAAGCTTCACGTTTATGGAATGACAATAAATGTTTCAGTGCGGTGGCGCCTGAAGAGCCGGAAGTGGATATGCGGGTTTATACGATTGTGATCCCGCCGCCGAATGTGACGGCGGCGCTGCACCTGGGGCATGCTCTTAATAATACGTTGCAGGATATCCTGATCCGCTGGCGGCGGATGCAGGGGTATAATACTTTATGGATGCCGGGAACGGATCATGCCGGGATTGCGACACAAACGGTGGTTGAGAAGCGATTGCTGGCGGATGAAGGGAAGCGGAGGACCGATTTTAGCCGGGACGCATTTGTGGGGCGGGTGCAGGCGTGGAAGGATGACTATGAGGCCCGGATCATTAAGCAGTTACAATTGATGGGGTGCTCGTGTGACTGGGATCGGACGCGGTTTACCATGGATGAGGTTTGCGCGCGGGCGGTGCGGGAGACGTTTTCCAAATTATTTGCCGATGGTTTGATTTATCGGGGGAAACGACTGGTGAACTGGGATCCGGCGACCCAGACGGTATTGGCGGATGATGAAGTGGAACACGAAAGCGTGAAGGGGGCGTTCTGGTATCTGCGATATCCGCTGGTTGAGCCGGTGGCATTTAAGGGTGGGAAAATTACCTATGTAACGGTAGCGACCACCCGGCCTGAGACAATGCTGGGCGATACGGCAGTGGCGATGAATCCAGTTGATCCCCGGGCCGGCGTTCTGGTTGGCAAGATGTTGCGTTTGCCAATAGTGGGGCGAGTGATCCCGATTGTTGCCGATCAGCATGTCGTACTGCCGGATCCAGAAAGCAGTGATGAGAAAGCCAGGTTTTCAACGGGATTTTTGAAAGTGACTCCGGCGCATGATCCCAATGACTATCAGATCGGTCAACGACATGGCTTACCGATAGTGAATGTCATGGCGCCGGATGGCAGTATCAGCAAGAATTTTGGCTGGATTGACTGGGATGAGCATGACCAGGCGCACCGGGGATTATTGGAAGAATGGGTGTTGGGGAAGGACCGTTTTGAGGCCCGGGAAGCGATTGTGGAGTGGTTTCGTCAGAATAAACTATTGGAAGATGTGCGGGATCATGTCCATGAGGTGGGTCATAGTTATCGCAGTCATGTGCCGATTGAGCCGTATTTATCGGATCAATGGTATATTGCAGTGAAGGAGCCAATAACCGGCCTTGGTGAAAAATTTGGTCAGGGACTGATCGCAGGGACTGATGTGCCAGTTAATTCACTGGCGGGTCTGGCGCTGAAACCGCTGGTGGATGGGCGGTTACGGATAACGCCGGAACGGTATCGCCGCAACTATCAGTTATGGCTGGAGAACTTACGTGACTGGCCCATCAGTCGTCAGCTCTGGTGGGGGCATCGGATCCCGGTCTGGTCCAAACCCGGTGAGCATCCTAATCGTTGTGAATATGGTACGCACCGACAGGTTTTCCAGAGCGATAGCGGACCGGTGACTTATCTTTGCGTTAAGCCGGGCTTTGATGAGCTGGAAAAAGCCATGGAAGCCGAGGGGTGGGTGCGCGATAATGATGTTCTGGATACCTGGTTCAGCAGCGCGTTGTGGCCGTTCAGTACGCTGGGCTGGCCGGAACCATCGAAGGATCTGGAGACGTATTATCCCGGCAGTGTTTTGTGTACGGCCCGCGAGATAATCACTCTGTGGGTGTCGCGCATGGTGATGATGGGTCAATATTGCGTTGGTGATATCCCCTTCAGCGATGTGTTTATTCATGCGATGATCCAGGATGGCGAAGGGCGGAAGATGTCCAAGAGTCTGGGCAATGGTATCGATCCGCTGGATATAATCGACAGCCACGGTGCAGACGCGATGCGGTTCGCGCTGGCAAGTATGACGACGCAAACCCAGGATGTCCGCATGCCGGTAGAGCCGATGACGCTGCCGGATGGCCGAACGGTGAATTCGTCGCCGAAATTTGACATTGGCCGGAATTTCTGTAACAAGCTATGGAACGCGTCCCGATTCGCGATGGGCAATCTGGAAAATACCCCGGTTGATGCCATCGATATGGAGCAGTTGCAGATGGAAGACCGGTGGATTTTGTCACGGCTGGCGCGAGTGTCTGGTGATGTCACGGCGCAACTGGAAGCGTTTCGGTTTAGCGAGCCGATCCAGACGTTGTATCGATTTTTCTGGAATGAATTGTGCGACTGGTATCTGGAGTTTGTCAAGCCGCGTATGCGGGACGCGCAACTAAAGCCGGTGGCCCAGAAGGTGCTGGCGTTTACGATCGACGCCAGTTTGCGGCTGTTTCATCCGTTTTTGCCATTTATTACGGAGGGGATCTATCAGCCGTTGCGCGAATTGTGTGTGGACCGATCGCTGGGAGAAATGGCCGCTTTGCCTGACAGCCCTTACCTGATCACGGCGCAGTGGCCGGAGATTTCGCAGGCGTTTGTGGATAGGGAATTGGAAGGGCGAATGGAAATGCTGCAATCGATTATTCGCACAATTCGTGATATCCGGACGCAGTACCAGGTGGCGCCGAAGACCAAGGTGACGGCCGCGATTAAAACACAGGCGGAGCGGGTCGCGCAACTGGAAGCGGGCCGGAGTTTGATCATGCTGATGTCCGGCCTGGAAGTGTTGGAGATCGGGATCGGCTGTGCGAAGCCGAAGAATGCCGCGACCGCGGTTACGGGCGATATGGAGATCTATGTCAAGGATGTGGTTGATGTGACCGCGGAAATTCAGCGGCTGGAAAAGAGCAAGATTGAACTGGAAAAGGGGATTGGTTCTGCGAGCGGCAAACTGGCGAATCCGAATTTTGTGAGCCGGGCTAATCCTGAGGTTGTGCAACGAGAACGCGAGAGGCTGGATCAGATGCGCGAACAGTTGGCGCTGATCGAAAAGAATCTGTCTGATTTAAGTGACAGTTGATAAAATTTCGATCAGACCGGCGCCCACCCATAAGAGGGCTTTTATGATGAACATTGAGATGGAACTGGCAAAAATAATTATTCGCGAGACCAGTGACGAACAGATCATCGTATTGAAGGAAAAGGGGGGTGAGAGGGCTTTGCCGGTTGTGATCGGCTCTTATGAGGCGGTGACGATAAACCGCTATGTGAATCAATATGTGCCGCCGCGGCCGTTGACACATGATCTGATAACGGGGATTTTACAGGCATTGCGTGTCCGGCTGGAGCAAGTGATTGTTAACGATTTGCGGGAGCATACCTTTTACGCCCAGTTGATCCTGAATCGGGAAGGTGAGATTATCGTGGTGGATAGCCGGCCCAGCGACGCGATCGCTTTGAGTATCTTTCATCAGTGCCCGGTGTTCGTGGCGGAGCATGTTCTGGATGCGGTCTTGTGAATGGGTAACATAAACCCTCAATAAAATTCGTATTTGAGGAGTTCAATGCACACATAATCCGGGCCGACTTGAATTCTGGGTCAAGACGGCGGTTAGATTGTCAGGTTGTGGTGGTTGGCGTTACCTTATTTTTTATCGTTGGGTTCGTTTTGCATCGGGATTCGGGTGGTTGGGGGATGTCAGTAATTGCGGCATTGGAGGGTGGTGCTGGTTGAGTCATCCAGGGATGGTTCTGTTGGGGTGTATGGTGGTAAATTATTGTTAAAATTGACGTTATAGTTGTAATTGTTGGGATTGGCTTCGTTTGGCGCTGGGGGGTAGTTGGAGTGGTTGGGGTTGTATTGATGGGGTGTTTGGTTCTGTGGATCGGATTGGGTATTATTGGACTGGGAGTTGGGGTTGCGGTGGTTGTTATGGGTTGGATTGTTTGTTTCTAAGTTTTTGTTATTGTTTGTGTTATGGTTGAATTTGCCGACTTTGGGTTCGTTTGGTATTGGCGGGGTTTCGGGTTGTTGATCTGGTTCGGGGGTGGCGTTGGGGTCGCATTGGATGGCGGGGGTGATCTGGTAGCCGGCTTCGAAGAGGATTTCTTTGGATTGCTGGATGATCTGCTGGTATTCCAGGTCGGTGGGCGGGCCATCGGGGAGGCAATCTTTGAAGGAGTTGGAAACGGTGATGAATTGCTGGATGAGTTGGGCGGTGGCGCGGCGGGCGGTGACGTTGTTGTCGGAGCGGGACTGGACGACGAGGCGCTGGAGGGCCTGGTGGCCGGCGCGGGTGGCGCGGAGTTTGTAGTCGCGGCGGTCGTATGCGATGAGGCCGGCCAGTTCGCAGTGGTAGGAGTGGGTGTCGATGATATATTGATGCTGGCGGCGGGTGGTGTTGATGGTGGCGAGGAACAGGTTGTTGATTTCGGGGCGGTGGTAGTATTGGGCGCGGGCGAGAATTTGCATGGAACGATTCATGGATTCACCTCTTATTCTGTAGAACAAATTAAAAAAACATTCTGAGTTTGACCGTTGCTGGCCGACTGTTGGGATTATAGATCATATTTCAATAATAGTCAAACAAAAATTTTTGTTATTTGTATTAAATACGTAATATAAGAAATTTTCACCATGAAGAGCATGAAGGTAAAAGGAAGAATTAACAGCCGGTTTATCCGCAGATGGACGCAGATGAAAATTAGTTAAGATATTGAAATATAAGAAGATATGACCAATGAATACACGGAACACACGGAAGAAATCAGGGTTAAGAAGTTGAAATCAAAGAAGATAGAACTGAGAAATGGATGAAAATAAAGAGTGGCGGGGCCACGAGTTAAATTTTTTAAAGGCAGGGGTTAACCACGAAGCGTCCTCCTGAGGCGGATCTTCGACCTTCGGCTACACGAAGGGTGTCCTCCTGAGGCGGATCTTTCGACCTGCGGCACTTCACGAAGGTTAAGAAAAAATATAACAGCCGATTCAACCGCATATCCCGATGTATATCGGGACAGATAGACGCAGATAAAAACTGATTTAAGTAATTATAATAGAATAACTTATAACCACGGAAAAACGCGGAAAAACACGGAAGAAATCAGTAATAAAATGCTTTTAAAATAAGATAGGATCAGAAAGTATATCAAAAAGGTTAAGGGTGGCTGCGCCACGGGATACATTTTTAAGACGGTGTTTACCACAGAGATTGGGAGGGCATAGAGGGTAATGGCCGGGGGGTTATTATGGAGCAGGGAAGAATAAAGCATTTTAGACAGGATCACAGGATATACAGGATTTAAGAAAGAGGGAATTCAAATAAAATATAACAGCGGTTTGAACCGCAGATGAATTCAGATGGACGCAGATTAAAATTAGTTAAGATATTTAAATATAAGAAGATATGACCACGGAAAGACACGGAAAGACTTAGGGCGGTCAAGCCGCAACGCCAAAAATAGCTCACACCAAGCTTCAGAAAAACAGCCGGTTTAACGCAAAGACGCTAAGGTGCAAAGGGTGGGCAACGGCTGGGAGAGACAATAGTTGACGGAAGGCGCAAAGTGATATAAGTTTTTGTTTTAAAAGATCAGCTATTCTCCAACACAAAAAAACTTCGCTAAAATAACAAAGAATTGAAGGATTGTAGTACGGAAGGGGAAAATGAAATGCATTTTCACCGTGTAGTAAGTAAAGGGAGTCCCGATGAATATCGGGATAAATTCCGGAACGGGTGGGGAGATGAAAAAATATAACAGCCTTTTAGACAGGATAATCCCGACAGATAGGGACTTTCAGCATATTGACAGGATTTAAGAAAAGGGATTTGAGATTTAATAAAACAGCGGTAAAAATTGATCAGGTATACCGTATTTACCACGATTGACAGAAGAGTTGACATTTTGATACAATAGATCATGTAACAATTGCTTTATAATACCAAACTATTATTCTCTGAGGGGGAATAGTCATGTTTAAGTATTTGTCAGGTCATGGCTTAAAAGTTATGTTGGTCAGTTTTTGTTTGATCTGCATCGGGATGCCGGCGGTTGCTCAGGAGATCGATGGTCATGAACCGGATGATGACTTTTCGAATGCGGGCGCTATAAGCACAGACGGCCAGATGCAAAGTTACTCTATTTACCCTGCCGCTGATATTGACTGGATAACTTTTACGCTGGATTCCGCTGCAGAAGCAATAATCGAAACCAGCGGCGTTGAGGGCGATACCGTAATCAGCCTGTTTGACAGCCAAAATAATGAGTTAATGTCGGATGACGATGGCGGTTCAGATTCCTTTTCGCGCATCCAAACCATTCTGCCGGGCGGTAGTTATTATGTTTCGATCCGGGAATTTAATGTTAAGGCGGTGATCGATGAGTATTTTGTTTCGGTGTCAGCGGTTCCATTTGAAATCATATCGGTCACACCCAATATCTGTCCCCAGGGCTGGCGGACCCAAATTACTATCAAGGGCTTTGCTACCACTTTTTTTGATGAAAGTTCAACGATAACCGGCGTCTGGCTGTCGAAGGGTGAGGATACTATTCATGCCAGAGAATTTTCAGGTATAGATGCCGCTACCCTGCAGGCGACTTTTGTTATCCCGGATAATGCCCAACCGGGTAAATGGGATGTGCATGTCACCGATAATATTGATGGAGAAATCGCACCCTTCCGAAACGGATATACAATCTATGTACATCCAGACTTGAATGGTGACGGTAAAGTGGATGCCGAAGATTTCGCTTTCTTCACCCGCCACTGGATGGAAGCCACTGTGCCGGAAGTCAATATTCTGACTGTGTCCGAAGCCATCGCCAGTCTTGAAGAGGCTTCACTGACAATTGGAGCGGTTACTCATGTTTTCCATCCTACAGTACCGTTGGGTGCTGTTATCAGTTCAGAACCGTCAGTTGGATTTAAGGTGCCAATGGGCTCCTCAGTCAACTTGTCGGTATCTAAAGGCTATGAAACGACCGTCCCGGATCTGACGGGCTTAACAGAAACAGAGGCCGTTGATAAAATTGAATCCGAAGGGATGACAGTTGAAACGGTCAACTATGTTTTTAATCCTGATATACTGCTGGGTTTTGTGGCAGGAATTGAACCCGAAACAGGCACGACCGTCCCGGTGGGCACACCGGTCACGCTGATCATTTCCAAAGGCTATGAAACGACGGTTCCGGATGTCACCGGCCTGTCTCAAAATGATGCAACTGCTCAAATAGAGGCCGCATCACTGACAGTTGGTACCATAATATCAATATTCCACGAAACAATTCCGGAAGGCCAGACCGTCGCCACCGAGCCTGCCAATGGAAGCATTGTAACGGTGGGTGCGGTGGTAAATCTGGTCATTTCCAAAGGCTACGAAACGACAGTGCCGGATGTCACCGGCCTGACTCAATCGGAAGCTGAAGCCTTAATCCTCGAAGCTGCCCTTCAGATCAGAACTGTTTCCCATGAATACCATCCAACGGTTCCCATCGGCATGGTGATCCGGTCAGTACCGCCGGCAGATACGATTGTCGCGGTTAATTCTGAAGTGGATCTAATGATATCCAAAGGTTGGGAAACGATTGTGCCAGATGTAATAGGAATGACAATTCAGGATGCTTTTTTTACACTTGAGGCTGCGCATCTGATTGTAGGTACAATAACCAATATCAATAGTCTAGAAATACCAGCAGGGACAGTGCTTTCATCGAACCCTGTGGCGGAAAGTATTGTAAATCTAAATAGTAGTGTTAATTTATCGATAGCGTCATCTGAACCCGATGGATTTGTTTGGATAAATATCGAAGATCCTGGAGTATCTGGCAAAAGTTTTATCGGAGAAATGAGCAAATTCGAAACGACTAATTCCCAATATTGTCAGTTCCTCAATGCTGCTCTTGTTTCTGGTGATATAGCAATTGATGGCAATGATATTAAGGGAGCCAATGGTTCCAACTCCGGAGAGGATTTCATTGATCAATCTTATTACAATCTTGTGGGTTCAGGCGAATCGTATAATGGAGCTACTAGTGGTGGTGCTTCGAGGATTAAAAACAGTGGAGGACAGTTCATTGTAGATAGTGGTTTTGAGAATCATCCAGTAACTTATGTGAGCTGGTATGGCGCAGCGGCTTTTGCGAGTTATTATGGTTGGCGCTTGCCAACTGAGTGGGAATGGCAGGCAGTTGCGGACTATGATGGTAACTACGTCTATGGGTGCGGTTTGACAATTAATAATAGTCTTGCTAACTATTTTGATTCAGTTCATCCGTATGGCACAACCCCTGTGGGAGCTTTTGGGGTATATGGCTATGGGGTTGCGGATATGGCAGGGAATGTTCTAGAGTGGACAAGCATGGTAAGTTCCGACACTTGCTTGGTCCGAGGCGGATGTTGGTTCAGCAAAGTCAGCAACTGTACGGTATCGAACAGGGGCTACAACGCCCCAGAATTCAGACACGACGCCATAGGATTTCGAGTCTGCCGTTGAGTTGTATGTTGTGTTACTGTTTTTTATCTGTTAAATAAATGTTATCTGATTTACATTTGTTTTCTTGCAATTATATATAACTATATAAGAGTGTTAATCTAACAATCTTATTTAAATTATTACTTAGATTTTGGAGAATCAAAATGAAAGTATTCGATATCAAATATAAGGACTGCACAGGACTGGAATTACCTTGTCAAAAATCCGCCCAAATATACATTCAGTCTAGTTCTAGCGTTGGTGAATTTAGATTTATAACACCCGAATGTGTAATATATAATGAACTTGAATATCAAGTAAACGAGTTAAAGAAGAATCTTGATGCGATTCTAAAAAAAGCCAAAGCTGAGTTAACCTAATTATTTAAATTTGGTTCATCATAGATGTTGATATGCTACAGTATAAGTATGAAAAGTGATATATATGAAATGGTATCAAGATGTTTATAATGCATTAGCCCTGCTTAATGGCAAAGCTCATCTATCTAAAATTTACCCTGAAGTATATAAATTGAGAAAATCTAGAAATGATACGCTTGGCGATAATTATGAGGAATGGGTTCGCAATGCGCTACAGCAAAATTCAAGAGGTAAAGGCCATGACTGTTTTGAGCCAGTAAAATTAGGCAGTGGCGTCTGGAAAATAAAGAAAAAACTTTAGATCAAAATTAAAACGGTGAGTTAAAATGAAAAAACTTCTTAACAATTTATTGGGAAATATTATTGATTATTGCAATACCAGCTTTGATATTGCATGGAGTGAAAAAGAAATTAGAAGAGGCGTTTTACCTAAAAAAGCAAAAGGTGAAATTCTAACCGAATTGTTAGTTACTCCTTTGCTTATAATGAATTATAACGGAGTATGGGCCATTGCCAGAGAATTCAGAGGTTGCTATAAACCCGGTAAATTCATCGTCTATCAGGGTTCTGAGTTCTTGAAAAAGCAAAATCCCTCCATGCAGAAAGGTCGCATTGAAGTTCGTAATGGTTTGATAAAGGAAGGCAAACTTGTTGACTGCGAACGCAACGATGTTTGGTATTTAAATGAAAATACATTATTTAACAGTCCAAGTGAAGCAGCATCTATCATTGCCGGCAGCAATTTAAACGGTTTGGAAACCTGGATGGTAAAATCAGAGGGGATCAGTTATAAAGAATGGGATAAATCGAATAATAAAAAATGGGCCGTCAGCTTTGTGATTGACCGGAACAGGTTGGTTTAGACTGAATATACGAAAGTTGAAATGAAACGAATGCATCAGAGACGCAAGCATTGCGTCTCTACAGTGTGGGGAAGAGGAAAATGCGGGTTGGCTGGCCTGAATTGAAGAAAATCGCGGGCAGGATGGGTGTGGAAGGAGAGAAGGGGGGGGAATCACGGGCAGGATGCCCGTGCTACGGGATGTTGGGATTATTGGGTTTTTTGTTACCTGATCGGGTGGTAGAAGATATATAAAGGAGTAGAAACCATCTAGATAAATATATACCACTCACACAACTGGAGAGATCATGTTGTTACGAAGCTGTGAACTTGATGCTGGATATCGGACGGAAGTTGGGCGTACCAATGGGGGCGGCCGGGGTTGGATGATTGCTGGGTTGCTGTTGGGGCTGTTGTTTAACGGGGTGGTGGTGGGTGAGGTGACGCTGGTGAAGGATCGGGTTGTGCCGAGTGGGGATGTGATTATTGAGCAGAACCAGGATAATTCGTATACGACGGTGTTCGATCCGGATTCCACGAATTCCAATGCCGACGCGGACCGGGGTCAGACGTTTACCATGCCGGAAATTGCCGGGTTGAAAAATGGCTGGGCGGTTAGGGAGATTACGGTGGTGGCGGATGACGCGCGTGATTTTACGGCCCGGCCGGATGCGAAGTTGAAGATCTGGGTTTTCCAATGGCCCAGCGCGGATGGGAATGACCGCAGTCAATGGGTGAACAGCGATGGGGTGGCCGATGGCGATCCGTTTGACGGGACGGGGATCAGTCAGTTTCTGATTCATGGTGAAGAGGTGGGCGCTAATTTTGCCTGTGTCGCCGGTGATTTCATCCATTTCCGGTTTGATGAGCCGTTGTTGATGAAAGAGAACCAGGCATACGGTTTTCTGTTATCCTTCGATGACTATTCGAGTGCGGGTGAGGATCTGCGGATCGATGTCTATCGGTTGAGTCCGGGGAATACTTATCCGGGCGGCTTTAACCTGATCGCGCAGCGGACGGATGTGAATTCTTCGAATGAGTTGAAAGATGATTTGCGGTTCTTTGTAGTGGGAACGGTTTCGGATACGATACTGGACGCCGATCCGACGGTTGACAGCGATCATGATCTGCTGACCGATAAAGATGAGCTTGAGATTTATAAGACGGATCCGGAAAAGGCGGATACCGATGGGGATGGAACGCCGGATGGGATGGAAGTATCGAAGCAACTGGATCCGAAAAATCCGAATGAAAAGCTAGAGCGGCCGAATATTATCTTCATTTTGTGTGATGACCTGGGTTATGGCGACCTGGGGGTATTGTTTCAGAACCAGATACCGGGGACCAAGAAACATTTTACTCCTCACCTGGATACGATGGCGCAGAGCGGCATTATTATGAACCGGCATTATTGCCCGGCCCCGGTCTGCGCGCCGTCGCGGGCCTCGCTATTGCTGGGAGTGCATCAGGGTCATGCCAATGTGCGCGACAACCAGTTCGATAAGGCGCTGGAGAATAACTTTACGCTGGCCAGTACGCTGAAATCGGCGGGCTATTATACCTCGTTGATCGGTAAGTATGGCCTGGAGGGCAGCGGCAGTAATCCGAGCGAATGGCCGGCCTATCCCACCAAACGGGGATTCGATTTCTTCTTCGGTTATGTCCGGCATAGTGATGGTCACCAGCATTATCCGGGAAATACGTGGGATCTGGGTGACAGTGCGGCCCATCGGTCGAAAAAGGAGCTATGGGACAACGATACGGAGATATCCGGGCAGCTGGATAAGTGTTATACGGCGGATCTGTTTACCGCACGGGCCAAGAAGCTGATAACCGAACATCGGCAGGCGAATCCGAATCAGCCGTTCTTTATTTATCTGGCTTACGATACACCGCACGCGGCGTTGCAGCTACCGACGCAGGCGTATCCTGACGGACGGGGATTGACGGGCGGACTGCAATGGAATGGGACGCCGGGGGCGATGATCAATACGGCCTCGGGCACTATCGATTCGTGGCGGCATCCGGATTATGTCGGCAAGGGGTGGCCGGATAAGGATGTGCGGTTCGCGACCTCGGTGCGGCGGCTGGATGACTGTGTGGGCGATCTGATCCAGACGCTGAAGGATCTGGATATCGATGAAAAAACGCTGATTGTCTTTTCATCGGATAACGGGCCGCATACGGAGGCTTATCTGAGCGGGGTGAATTATGAGCCGACGGCGTTTAAGTCGTATGGTCCATTTGACGGGATTAAGCGGGATACGTGGGAAGGCGGCGTTCGTATGCCGACGCTGGTGCGCTGGCAGGGTACGATTGGGGGGAATCGGATCAGTAACCAGCCATCGCAGTTTCAGGATTGGATGGCGACCTTTGCGGAACTGGCGGGGTGGACGGCACCGTGCCGCTCGGATGGTGTGTCTCTGAGGCCGACGTTGACGGGGGCAGGTGCGCAGAAAGACGGGCTGGTGTATGTGGAATATTACAATAATGGATCGACTCCCAGTTATAGTGATTTTGATGCGTCGCATATCGGTTTGAAGCGGAACCAGATGCAAGTGATCTTTCAGGAGGGCTATAAGGGGGTGCGATACAATATCCAGAGTCATGATGATTTGTTCCGTATTTATGATGTCAACAACGATCCGCGGGAGTTGACCAACCTGGCGGGGACCTCCTCTTATTTTGTCGGCTTGCAGCAGAAGATGAAGGATCAGGTGCTGAGAATCCGTCAGATCAATTCAACGGCGAGCCGGCCGTATGATTCGGCGCTGGTCACACCGGTTACTGTGCCGGTGGAGCGGGGGATTGTCTGGCAGGCTTATGAGGGATTGTGGCCGTGGGTGCCGGAGTTTCGGGATATGACACCGGTGGCCACGGGGAGTGACGCGGCGATCGGACTGGAGCATTTAACCTGTCCAACCGATGCCGGCTTGCTGGTGTGTGGTTATATCGATATCCCGGCGGATGGGGACTGGAATTTTTATCTGAGTTGTGATACGGGCGCTCATCTGAGGATTCATGATTCGCAGGTGATCGATGATGATTTTAATCATACAGGGGTGGAAGTGGCCGGTATGATCAAGCTGGCGGCCGGGTTGCATCCCTTCCGGCTGTATTATCGCAGCGGGCGGGCCGAACCGATGCTGACATTGCAGTGGTCGGGACCGGGGATTGCCAGGCAGGCGATTCCTGCTGCGGTACTGTATCGTGACCGGACACCTTTGCGGGCGCCGGGCAATCTGTCGGCGGCGCCGGCGGGTGGGGCAATCGAGCTGGACTGGGATAATAATCCGGAAGGCGATATCGCGGGGTATAACGTTTATCGAACGGAGACTCCGGGCAGCGTTTTGCCCAGTCTGATTGCCGCTCAGGTTACGGACAGTTCCTATCGGGATACCGAGACGATGGCCGGTCAAAATTACTACTACATTGTTCGCGCGCTGGATACCGCCTGGAATGAGTCGGAGGCATCGCAGGAGGCGGCCGCGTTTTATTATCGGGGCGATATCAATATCGATGGCTGGGTGAATCTGCCTGACTGGGAGAAATTGAGCGAGAGCTGGCTGGCGGCCTTTCAGTGGACTGATGTGGATGCTATGATAACGAACTGGCTTAACACGTCGCTTTAAGGCCGGTTATTCTCATAATGGTCAGACGCTTTTAGTTTGCCACAAGTTGCCTGTTGGGTTACTATTGGGTGTTAATCTAATAAGCCGATGACAGTCAGGGTACGGAAATTGACTACCTGACCAGTAAATGGAGAATAGCCATGCAATTGATGAAGATTAAGTCTGTTTGGGGTTGGTTTTGGGCCGGTGTGGTTCTATTGGCAATCGGCGGGCCGGGGCGTTTGTTGCTGGAAACGGATGTCTGGGGCGCTGGGGCATTTAACCGGTTGTCCAGTTACGATGTGGTATGGGACAGTCCGGGAGAAGGGGTGGATGATTCCATGCCGTTGGGGAATGGTGATATCGGGCTGAATGTGTGGACAGAACCCAATGGCGATCTGTTGTTTTATATTTCAAAAACGGATAGCTGGGGTGATAACGGGCGGTTGTTGAAGGTGGGGCGATTGCGAGTGAGTTTGAGTCCGGCGCCGCCGATGACAGCGTTTCAGCAGCGATTGAATCTGAAGACGGGGGCTGTTGAGGTTGATTATGGGAGTGGTGAGAGCCGGGTTAAATTGATGGTGTGGGTTGACGCGAATCATCCGGTGGTGTGTGTGGATTGTGAGAGCAATGAGCCTTTGGAAGTGACAGCCCGGATCGAGTTGTGGCGGAATGAGCCGATGTTATTGCCATCCGTGGAGGTGAGCGATGTGATGCTGGATCGCAGCCGGCCGGAGGGAGTGCATGGGCCGACGGTGGTTGAGCCGGACAGGGTGATGAGCGGGCAGAAAGGGCGGATCGGCTGGTATCATCATAATACGAAATCAGTGGGCCCGGAATTGACGATGGGGATACAGGGTTTGGCCGGTTATCAGATGACAGATCCGCTGCTGGATCGGATTTTTGGGGCGATGGTGACCAGCGGCAATGCGGGCGAAAGGGTGGATGATCGTACGTTACGCGTGGAGCCGGCCCGGAGGCAGCAGTTGTCGGTTTATGTGCTGACGAGTCATCCCAGTAAGCCGGAGGGTTGGCAGAAGGAACTGGAGGCTATTATTGCTGAAGTTGAGGCGATTCCGTATGAGGGGCGTTGGCGTCGACATCGGCAATGGTGGTCGGATTTCTGGGATCGGAGCTGGATCTATGTGGAATCAGGTGGGACGTCGTTGCCGCCGGCCCTGATGCGGCCCAGTGAGCATGCGGTGCGAATCGGTTTGAGTCAGCATGGGGGAGAGCGTTTTGCCGGACAGATCGGCCGGGTGACGCTGTTTAAGGGTGCATTGACCGATGAGGAGATTAAGGCGCTGGCGGGTGATCGGCGTCAGAATCTGACAAGCAAGAAGGGGGTTCTGGACTGTCAGACGGCGGTGGCTATTGGATTGGAATTGGAGGCGCTCCGGGAGGTGGATGAATTGGAGCAGCTGAGTCTGGAGGCGTGGGTTCGGCCGGAAAAAATGGGGCGAGGCGGCGGGCGGATTGTCGATAAAACCACACCGGGGGGGGATGATGGCTTTCTGCTGGATACGTATCCGGGTAATAGTCTGCGATTGATTACCCAGGCCGGGACTCTGAGCCGGGCCGATTTGCTGGAGGCGGGGCAATGGCATCATGTAGCGGCGGTGATTGACCGGCAGTCTGGTCGGATTGCCATGTTCCATAACGGCCAGAAGGTGGCGGAGGAGATTGGGTCTGTGGAACGGGATGGGGTTGCGGTGACGCGGGGTTATATTCTGCAACGATTTGTGACAGCCTGCGCGGGACGAGGGCGGTATCCGATTAAATTTAATGGTTCGATTTTTACTGTGTCGCATGCCGGCGCGCCGGGTGACGCCGATTACCGGCGCTGGGGACCGGGCTACTGGTGGCAGAATACCCGGCTGCCGTATCTGAGTATGTGTGCTTCGGGCGATTTTGAGATGATGAAACCGTTGTTCGATATGTATGCCGGTGATGTATTTGAGGTGTGCCGCTATCGAACCCGGCGATATTTCAGGCATGGCGGGGCTTATTATCCGGAGTGTATCTATTTCTGGGGAGCGGTGTTCAGTGAGTCGTACGGCTGGACGCCTTTTGATGAGCGGGATGATAAGCTGCAGGAAAGCGGCTGGCATAAATGGGAATGGGTGGGGGGATTGGAACTGGCCTGGATGATGCTGGATTATTTTGAGCATACCCGGGATGTGGCGTTTCTTAAAGATAAGGTGATTCCGGTGGCCGATGAGGTGACCCAGTTTTTCAATCATTTCTATCCGACCGGGCCGGAGGGCAAGTTGGTGATGAGTCCATCGCAGGCGTTGGAAACCTGGTGGCGGTGTACAAATCCGATGCCGGAAGTGGCCGGGTTGCGGGCGGTGCTGGAGAGTCTGCTGCGTTTGCCGGAGGGATTGGCAAAGCCGGAGCAGCGTCAACGCTGGCAGACTTTGCTGGCGAAGATACCGGATTTACCTTTGCGCAGTCAGGATGGCAAAACCATGCTGGCGCCGGCAGAGTTGTTTGATATGAAGCGGAATATCGAGAATCCTGAACTCTATGCGGTATTTCCATTCAAGCTGGTTAGTTTTGCCAAGCCGACGGTCCAGTTGGGGATTGAGGCTTTGCAGCATCGCTGGGACCGGGGCAACCAGGGGTGGCGTCAGGATGAGTTGTTTATGGCATCGCTTGGCCTGGCGGATGAGGCGCGGGAGTTGCTGGTTAAACGCGCGAAAAACTGGCATAAAGAATCACGGTTTCCGGCGTTCTGGGGGCCCAATTATGACTGGGTGCCGGATCAGGACCACGGCGGGGTATTGATGCGGATCTTGCAGGTGATGCTGATGCAGACTGAGGGTGATACGATCTACCTGATGCCGGCCTGGCCTGGGGAATGGAACGCGGACTTTAAACTGCACGCGCCCAGGAAGACCACAGTCAGCGGGCAGATCCGTAACGGGGAACTGGTCGATCTGGAGGTTGTGCCCGCATCGCGCCGGGGAGATGTGGTTCTCTGGCAGATACACTAACGTTATTATGACATATTGTTCAATGCCTGTAAGCGTGCTTCCAGTTTTGGATGGGTATCGAACAGGCTGAGGGCTTCTTTGCTGGTGAAGGGCTCGACGATAAACATATTTCGCTGGCTGTCGAGGGGGACGGCCATGGGGATACGCTGACTGTAGTTGTGGAGTTTGATGAGGGCGCTGGCCAGATAGTTGGGGTTGCCGCACAGTTCGGCGCCGTAGTTGTCGGCGTTGAATTCCCGCTTGCGGCTGATGGCGGCCTGAATGAGCATGGCGGCTAAGGGGGCCAGGATAATCATGAGCAACGCGGCGAGAGGATTACCACCGCGACGGTTGTCGCCACCCATTGGGATGAAATAGAACAGGTAACCCAGGGCGCTGATCGCACCGGCGATAGTGGCGGCGATACTGCTGATGAGGATATCTCGATGTTTGACATGGGCCAGTTCGTGGCCGATGACACCGGCCAGTTCTTGATTGTCGACCAGCCTGAGCAGACCTTCGGTGACCGCAATGGCCGCGTTACGCGGATTGCGGCCGGTGGCAAAGGCGTTGGGGGCCTGGTGCGGGCAGATATAGACGCGGGGCATGGGCAGACCGGCTCGCTGGGATAATTCGCGAACCAGGCGGATCAGGCCGGGGGCTTCGTGTTCGGTGACCTGGCGGGCGCGCATGGTGGCCAGGGCAAGTTTGTCGGAAAAAAAGTAAGCGAAAATATTGGTCATGCCGCCGAGGATAAAGGCGACGATCAGCCCTTGCTGGCCGCCGATCATAACGCCGGCAAACAGAAATAATCCCATTAATGAGCCCAGTAACAGGGCGGTTTTCAGGTTGTTTATTAATCTCAGCATCGTTACTCTCTCTTAATAGGCGATCTGGAAGGAGCCGTAACGGCCACTGTAGGGCCATAGGTCAATGGCCGCGTTACGAATATAAGCACTCATCTCTTCTCGCAGTTCTTCCAGGTAAGCATCCACTTCCTCTTTATCGCCTTCAGCCAGGATCTCTACGCGGCCATCGGCTAGATTCTTTACGTACCCGGTGACTGAATAGTTCGATGCTATTCTGCGAGCGGTATAACGGAAACCCACTCCCTGTACCCGGCCGGAAAAGCAGGCATGTCTGGCAATCATGATTATTGCCTCCATTAGTATTTGTTATTTAGAGACTTGGGTGTCTTTTGCTTTTCGGCCGCCGCTTTCGGTGCCGTTAAGCAGTCTGGTAACATTGCTTTTATGTTTGATGACTACCAGAGTTGCCATGATTACGGCAAACAGTTGCAGGAGCCATAATTGGTCCAGCGACCAGTCCGGCCGCATGAGAATCCATAAAAATAATATGACAGGAAAGGTAATCGCGGCCACGATAGAAGCCAGCGAGACATAGCGCCAGGTTTGCCAGACGATGACCCAGATGAGGAACGCGGCCAGACCGCTGAGGGTAAACCAGGGCCAGATTCCCAGGACCATACCCAGAGACGTGGCGACGCCTTTGCCGCCTTTAAATTTCAAATAGACCGGGAAGATGTGACCGGCTACACAGGCGCCACCAGTCAGTAAAAGCGCCAGATGATCGCCCGATGTCATTGGGGTGGTTTCTAAACGGGTGTGCAGATAGATGGCAACCAGAGAGGTGGGCAGCAGTCCTTTGAGGACATCGAGTAGGAAACAGAGATAACCTAATTTTTTGCCGAGGATCCGTACGGTGTTGGTACTGCCGATGTTACCGCTGCCATGTTGGCGAATATCGATGCCGCGGCTGAGGCCGATGATTAAACCGAACGGGATCGCGCCCAGCAGATACCCTGTCAATGGGAATAGGAGATAAACGATTAATGCTTGCATCGGTTAGTTTTCCTGTGCTTCCATCTGTTCCATTTCATTTTGCATCTCGGTCTGGGGTGGTAAGTGCCCACCCAGCACCGGAACCAGGCCACCTGGCAAGGATGCACCGCAAATCATCAGGCGGTTCATGAAAGCCAGCGCCAGCGCCTGTGATTCGGCCGCGTCCCACATTTCGCTGCCAGCCTCGACACCGGGTATGATTGCCCTGCAGAAAAACGGGATAAACAGATATTCCATGACGCCCAGGCCACCTGGCACCGGAACCGCCGCGCTGATTAACCAGATAATCGGGAGCACTGAGAGGCACTGGATAAAGGTAATCTGAGTGAGACCGAGCGCCCAGGCAAGTTGCCAGGTTGCCGCCACTCCCATACACTGGATGACAATGGTTAAGCAGACCGCGATCGTTATACTGATCGGGTGAGAGCGATAGAGTTGCACCGCGGCGTCGGCTTTTTTGATGGCATGGCCGAAGGGGAGTTTTTCCAGAGCAGTGGGCGGCAGGATGAATTTGCGGATGCGTTTGCTTAAAATGATCACGCTTCCGATAACAAACAGGGCCATAAGTGTCCAGATAATATACCGCACCGGAATTTCGTGACCCATGAAGGGAACCATTAAAATTTCAGTCGAGAGTCGTTCCGCGATCAGTCCGATAGCGATCATGCCGGCAAGTCCCGCGATCCTGTCGACAAAAACGGTGGTTATGGCGGCGACTTTATCGTTTTCACCCCCATGGTGGGTAATATACCATGCTTTGAGCAGATCACCGCCGACGGCGCCGGGCATCATATTATTGAAAAATAAACCCATCCAGACCAGGCGTATGGTCTGGAAGAGGCCAACCCGGATACCCTGTACCTGCAACAGCGCCTGCCAGCGAACCGCCATCAGGGTTTGCGAAGCAAAATAGATGAGCAGCGCCCAGAGTCCTTTAGACCAGTTCATCTGGCTGACCGCCTCTTTGAGTTTATCCGGATCAACGTTTTTGATTAGCAACCCCAACGCTGCCAGAGCGACAATCAGCCACAGCCAATTTTTACGATTCTTTTTCAAAATTTATCCTGTTCATTATTCGTTTAATAACTGGCGATACGTAATCGCCAGAACCGATACAGGTAAACATCGTATAAAACAAATATCATTGATCATAAATGAATAAAATTCAATAAGAAAGACCGAATTTTCTATCAGTTTCGTTGACAGGACCGCCCTGGTTTTGTATTCTTTAAGTATATGAACAATTAAACTGTCTAAAATGCATGGAGTTGACGATGTTCGCAACCAGACCCAAGCCCGCCTTTATCCTGATATTATGGCTCGGGCTTTTTTTCTGGGCGCCACTGGTGCAGGGACAAACACCAGAGGCACCGGCATCGCCATCGCCAGTGGAGTTAATGGTCAAGGGGATGCTGTCGGAATCGACGGAACTGGCTTTAAGGCAGGAATATGCTGCTGCATTATTGAAGAATCCAGAGGCTTATCCGGCCCTGATCGATATATTAAAGAGTTCCAATAATCATACCACCAAGAAAATTCTCTGTCAGAGTATCTCGCAATTGACCGGAAGTTATCTTGATTTTACCGATAGTCCGCTGTTGCCTAAGGAATTTATCAATCCGCTACTGGATCTAATGAGAATAGATGATACCGAGACTAACAACTGGGCGGCCCGGGCGGTATTAAAATGCAGTAATGGGGTTGTTCACGAACTGGCGATGCTGGTTCAAAACAGCGATGAACCGGAGCGTGCGCGTTTGGCAGGGATAACGGCATTGAAACTGGTCCCTTCACAGGAGTCTGTGCAGGCGTTGGCAAAACTTCTAACCGATGACCAGGCGACCGTTCGTCAAATGGCTTCCGATAGTATCTGTGAGATGTTGTATTTGCGTAAGCCATTGAACATAAAGGAGTTTGATGAAAATGTACTTCCGGGTTTACTGAAACTCAAACAACAGACTTTTTTGATGTGGTTACTTGAACTGCGTCAAAAACAGATCATGCAATATGAGTCCAGTAATATCAAGTTACAACAAGAGGCAGAGAAGTGGCGAAAAACATATCTGGCCGGCGAGACGGATAAGTTTGAAACTTTGAAAATCAAAGAACGTCTGGCGATGTTGACGACTTACCTGTCCAATAACACTGAAGAAGCATTTCGGCTCTGGGCTATTCAGCGTATTATACAATGGAATAAATCCACGCTACCGATCGAAGAAAAGAGTCCGGCTCAGATACTTAAGTTGATAGAGCCGGAACTAAGCGACCCCGTATCACGGGTAAGGCAGTTGGCCGTGGAATCCCTGACGACCTTCGATATTGAGTTGGTGCGTCCTTACGGTGTTCAATTATTGAAGCTGCTGGAGACGGAACAGATTCCTGAAGTGCAAACAACCTTGTTGAACACATTAGGCGCCATGGAATATGTCCAGGCACTCGAGCCCGCGCTGACCTATTGGGAGCGAAGCGAGAACAAACTGGTTTCCGCCGCCGCGGTGAAGACAATGGGCCGTTTGCTGCCGGCCCTGGACCGACAACAGACGGAAACAGTGATTCAAAGTCTGGCGAAGTATTACCCGGCGAAAATCCAGTGGCTCGAACCCAGACGGGAACTGATTTTGACGATCGAGATTCTGGCGGATAATCCACAGAACCGGGAAATGATGACCAAACTATTTGGTGAACTGCTCAATCGTTCGCTCAAGGACAGTGGGTCGGATGTTCGTTCGCACGCGATCTATACCTTGATAAAACTGGCCAAGAAAGATTGTTTAAGCATTTTGCTTGAAGCGAGGCTCTTTGAAGATCCGGATCCAACCGTCCGGTTTGCACTCCTGACCGCGTTTGACGCATACGGTGACAGCACGCATTTAAGCCTGCTCAAAGATCGTTATCTCGCCGAGACGGATATCGATATCAAAAAGCATTTTCTGGATACTCTTACCAAAATTCTATCGGGGATGTCCCTGAATGAAGTTTATAACTGGTCCACCCCGTTATTTGCCGATGACAGTTTACTACCATTGCAAGAAAGGCTCGTTGGCAGCATGGTCCGCCGGCTGGAATCGCTGCAGACAGAGAACAAGGCGATTCCCGCGGATCTGGAAACGGGCATTTTAAAACTTCAGATCCAATTGGCCAAACGGCAACAGGCGAATGATATCCTGGTGACTTCGTATTTGCGTCTGATAAAAATAGCCGCGTCCGAGGAAGAGAAAAATCAATACCGACAGTTAGTTCTGAGTAATCTGCTGGACAACGGTAATGATAAAAACATCACACTGGCGCGACCGGAAACTCTGATCCTGTTATCGCAATCAGCGGCCAGCCATAAAGTTGTTCTGGATAAACTGGCCGGCCTGTCCAACGACCAGGCTGACTCGCTCTATCGTCGGGCACGGATGGTAGCGGATTTTATCACGCCGCTAACCCAGTATCCGGATGAGGCCCTGAAAAAACAATGGTCTGAGATGACCCACAAGCTTCTGGTGGAGCTTTTGAATCACCAGGAGCTCATGCTGACACAGACCAAAAATCACGACCCTCGAATTATCGAGTTGATGAAAGTATTTGACGAGCGTTTTGTGAAATTTCCAGCCAATGGAACCGTGGACGAACGTATTGTATTTTTGCAAAATATTCACCATGCCATGACCGTGAAGAATCCACCCAGCAATAGTTGAGTATAAACCCGTGTCAACCAAACAATGTCCCAGATGCAATATCCAGATTGAGGCGTCGTCGAAACGTTGCGGTGGATGCGGTTACCGCTTCGAAGTGAGTTCCGCGGCAGCGCCAGCCCGAACGCGGCCATCCGGCGCCCGAGGCGATGTTTCGGGAGCCCTGCAAGAGCGGTTGGCGTCCATTGTGTCGAAAGTTATTATTATCGCCGTGGTAGCCGGACTAGGATGGGGGATCTGGGTGGGGGTGCGAAAATTCATAGACAGTCTTGATCCGGGGCACCCGTTTCCGCTGACCCGTCAGGAAACCGCAACCATTTTTTTCAACGGGCTGGCGACGGAGGACTATCAGAGTTGTTACAATCTGCTGGAGTCATCGCGCCGGGTGGCGACGGTCATTGACAGCGATAATCGTTATCGCTATTTTAAGAATTTCGAACGGATTCGCAATTATCTGATTGAACGGAGTGGTGAGGATTGTTTTGCCCAGATGACAATCGATAGTGATACCGGCCGGATCCGGTTTCCCAAAGGCATCGAGCTGACCCTGGTCTATGAACATACGCGCGATAGCCGTAATCGTGATCGCTATGGCGTGGAAATGGTCCATGAGTTTCCGATTGATAAAGCCCCTTCATTAGGATTGGAACAGCATTATCGCGATATCGAGCAGGCGATCGAAGGCGAGGGTGTGGTTCTCGAAGAGATCGATCGGCCCGGCCCGGTCGTTGCCTTGCGTCAGAACGAGACTCCCGCGCAGCGCTTGCAGCGTTTAATCGAATCCTATCCGCGCGCCCGGATGCTTGACGCCCGCCATACGATTTTAGAGACGATTGTCCGTGAATCCGATCCTAAAAACGGCTCGACTCTTCGTTTATTGCATTCCATCGCCGATGACAAGCTTGAATCGATAATCTTGCGGAATTACGCGCGTTCTTTTCTTACTAAAGAGAAAGAGGGCGCATAAAAAAAGACCGCGAGGCAAATATGCCGGCGGCCTTTTCCAGCCTTTCCACCTTTATCCGGACCCTCAAACCATTTTTTCTTCTCCGTTAGTAAATTGCAGCCCAACTTTAACCTGAGCTGTATTTACGGCATCGGTACGGTCGATGCGAACCACGCGTGCCGGTTTGATTCGGGCATAGTTGCCCTTTTCACGAGCCAGCAGCTCTTTGCGTGGAAAATTAATTTCCAGATCCTGCCCCTCGCGGATCGGAGCTTTCATAGGCATAGATAGTAAAACACCATTGCTGGATACATCCACGCTTCTGGCATGATAAAACCGTGAGGCCTGGGGATGCCAAACACTCACCGGCCAGTTCATCTTGGTGCGTTTCGCTTGTCGCTGTTCATAACTCACTGACATTTATTTGTCTCCACGAATTTGAAACTCTCTGTCTGTACGATTGGTATCGACTGGAAGAGAAAGTCGGTTTAATAATCCATTAACGGTATAATCGATAAAATGGCTATTTGGGGAAACTGCCAGAAAGACATTTTGATAATATCAAATCATATAAAGGTTTATAGCGATCACGGATCGGTTAGCCGGTAGGGGCGCCTGTGGTGAAATGTCGATAATATCCAATTAATTCGGCAGAACGGGCAATTCAGGTCCTGTAACCTGACCTTTAATCAAGGCGAAAATAAGGAATTTTGTGGAACGGTACTGGTAGAGACCGTTTAACAATTCAGAGCATCACTAAATCCGTTCTCGGGATGCGAGCAGGTATTTGGCGTGCGGTGAAAACAGTGTTCGCTATGGGCTACGTGCCAAAAACCTTTTCGTTGTCACCTTTTGGATCATTTTGGCGGATCCCATTATCAGTATCGTTCAGGTCGGCCCAAGGGTTTTATCCCCATCGGGTATGGTAATGTCCGATCGCGCGCAAGTTAAATTCCATAGCAGGGATCCTCTAATAATCCATTCAGGGCTGCAAGCGGGCAAGGTCAATTGCTGGTGGTATAAATTTATAATGACTTTTTAGCGAGCAGAACATACAATCATACAAACAGACCGTAAGGCCCCCAATTCGTTAAAACGCGGTAAACGGTCGTCAAGAAATAAGTTATCAACTATTCGGAGAAAGTATGAAAATAGGGATTATCAGCGATAGTCACGATCATCATAGTAATATGATGAGTGCGGTGAAGATCTTTCAATCCTTGGGCGTCGATTATGTCCTTCACGCGGGAGACATCGTGTCTCCATTCAGCGCCAAGATTTTCAGGGAACTCGAAAGCAGTCATTTCATAGCGGTCTATGGCAATAATGATGGGGAAAAGATTTTTCTGAAGAATACCATCGAAATGTTTGGCGGCGAGATTCATGAATATTGTTATAAGGGCGAGATCGATGGTAAAAGAGTCTATATGACTCATACCCATCATAATATCGAGGAGATCGTGAGCAGTCAGAAATATGATCTGGTCATTTACGGACATACTCATAAACGGGATATTCGAACCGAAGGCAGGACCATGGTCATCAATCCAGGGGAGTCCACGGACTGGCTGTCCGGTCAGGGGCATATTATCCTGCTGGAGACCGACACCATGAGCTATGAGATAATTCCTTTATGAGGGAATAATAAACAGGATACACCATGGGGCAAAATAAATTTGTCAGGGCACTGTTTCCGGGATCGTTCGATCCCATTACCAATGGCCATCTGGACGTCATCCGCCGGGCAATCCGGATGTTCGATGAAGTGATCGTCGCCGTAGGTGACAGTCCACAAAAAGACTATCTGTTCACCGGAGATGAGCGGATGGAGATGATCGAAGAACTGGTTTGTGATATGCCGGGGGTACTGGTTAAACGATTTACCAATTTAACCGTAGAATGCGCCCGGGAGGTTGATGCCCAGGTGATTTTAAGGGGATTACGAAATCTGACCGATGTGCAGTATGAATTTCAGCTGGCACTGACCAATCGATCCATCGGAAATATCGAGACGGTATTTATCATGACCGCCGAGCAATATGGATTTACATCATCAACATTGATCCGTGAAGTAGTCAGGTATCAGGGGGATGTCTCGAAACTGGTTCCGGCGAATGTTCATATTCGATTGAAAAACCGATTCGGGATAGCGTGATCCTTCAAGCGGGGAAAACGTTGAGCCGGATTCAAGAGAATCGTTCTGGATAATAACAATTAAGATTCAGGGAGCAGATTATGTATACCGTGAAAGTAGAGCATCGCTTCAAAGCCGGTCACTGCGTCCGATTGCCCAACGGGGAACTAGAGGACGCCCATCATCATGAATGGCATGTCTGGGCTGAAATTGGCCGGTCCACCCTGGATAATTGTGGGTTTGTCGTCGATTTTCACAAGGTTCAACGGTGGCTAAAACAAATCACACAACCCTTATGTGAAAAACCGATGATAAATGAGTTAAGTTCATTCAAAGATATTAATCCAACAGCTGAGAATATTTCGATATATATTTATGACCAGTTATTACCTCTTTTATATGATGGACTTAAAATAATATCGATAGAGGTACATGAAACCCCGGGTTGCCGGGCAATCTATACGAATAAATAGAAAGGATGTAAAAACGGGTAATCTGGGGTAAATACGAAAGGTTGACATGGATGAAAAGCAAGCCCTATAATTAAATAACAGGTTAATACAATAAAAAAATAGAGGATATTAAGAGACTATGCATTGTGAATTATGTGACAAACAGGCAACCGTCCACCTGACCGAGATCGTTAACGGTAAAAAAGTTGAGCGGCATCTATGCGAGCGCTGTGCTTGTGAAGAAGGGGTTACCGTCAAAAATCAAGTCCCCATCAGCCAGATTTTGAATAATTTGAATCAATCATACAAAGATAGTCAGAAAGTGACCGAGATTCATTGCCCACAGTGTAATACGACCTGGAACGATTTCAGGAGCAGCGGCTTGATGGGCTGCCCAAATGATTATGTAGTATTTGAAAATTTACTCCATAAGATAATTGAAAAATCTCATGAAGGAGCGTTGTATCATGTAGGCAGGATACCCCAGGTCAAATCCGGCCATCCAGCAGAAAGTCCGCTTGAAATCATGAGACTGCGTAAAGAATTGCAGTCGGCAATTGAAGCTGAAGATTATGAGAGAGCCGCGCAATTACGAGATGAGATCGAGCAGTTGGGACGCCCTTATTGATCGATATTTGATAGTCAATTTATATCAAAACAAGACGACCCATTCGAATGCCTGATCAAGCAGGCTGGTCTATACGAGAACAACCATGGACGATAACACAAGCAGAGAGACACGCTTAGCCGGGTGGATGACCATGCCGGGCAGTGAGCAGGATGTGGTAGTGTCTTCGCGGATTCGACTGGCCAGGAATATAGCCGGTTATGTATTTTTTGGCAAGGCCGATTACGACCAGCAAAGCCAGATTTATCATTTGATCCAGAGCCGAATCATGGAAACTGAATTGCGTCATGAGTTGCAATTTGTGCGGATGGACCAGATGGCCGCCCTGGATCGGGCCATGTTGAATGAGAAGCAACTGGTATCCCGTAAGCTGCTGGAGAATAAAGGGTATTGTGGGGCGGCGATCTCGCGGGATGAGGGTCTGGTGCTGATGATCAATGAAGAAGATCATCTGCGAATTCAGGTTTTGACGGGTGGTTTGAATCTGAAGGATGGTTATGAACGGATCAACCGGGTGCAGGATATTATTGAACAGCAACTGGCTTTTTCGTTTTCATCCCATTACGGCTATCTGACCGCCTGCCCGACCAACCTGGGAACGGGTATCCGGGTTTCCGTGATGATGCATCTGCCGGCATTGAAAATGACGGGGCATATCGAAAAAGTCTTCCGTGCCGCGAAAGACATGCGACTGGCTATCCGGGGATTGTATGGTGAGGGGACCGAACCCATTGGCGATTTGTATCAGGTGTCCAATCAGACCACACTGGGACGCTCGGAAGAGCAGATACTGGAATTAGTACTGGAACAGGCCGTAACCCCCATTATCGGATATGAGCGCCAGGCCCGGGAAAAAATGCTGACCGAGAAACAGATAGAACTGGACGACAAGGTTTTCCGGGCATACGGTTTGCTGAAGCATTCTCGCCTGATCACTACTGAAGAAGCGCTGTATATGCTGAGTATGGTCCGTTTGGGAGTGCATCTGGGCCGGATCAAGGATATTGGTCTTCAAACGTTAAGTGAGTTGTTTCTTTATCTTCAACCGGCCCATCTGCAAAAGCGGTATGGCAAGCAAATGGAACCCAGAGAGCGGGATATTTATCGGGCTGAGTTGATTCGAAAGCGGCTGTCGGGTTGATGACATATCGGGTTAAGGGAATTTAGCGGTGATGAATCGTACCGGGATATAGTCAGCCAATCAGAGGTCTAAGCATGCACAAAGCGTTATTATGGCAAACCGGAGAAAATGAGGAATGCTTATGCGGTCTGTGTCATCACCGTTGCCGGATTCGACCCGACCAGAAGGGAGTCTGTCAGGTCAGGCAAAATATTGGCGGCACCCTTTATTCATTGAATTATGATTCGGTCTGTTCGATGGGAGTGGATCCGGTGGAGAAAAAACCCCTGTTTCATTTTCAGCCGGGACGTAAAAGCTTTTCCATCGCGACGATGGGATGTAATTTTCAGTGTGATTTTTGTCAGAACTGGCAAATCAGTCAGGCTCCCCGATCGGAAAAGCGGATTGAAGGCCGACCCTATACCCCGGAACAGATTGTCCGATCGGCGTTGGAGCATCACTGCAGCAATATAGCCTATACTTATTCAGAACCGACGATTTTTATGGAATTAGCGGCTGATTGCGGCCGGTTGGCACGTCAGGAGGGGCTGGCGAATGTGTTTGTCAGCAATGGGTATATGACCGAAGAAGCGCTGGAATATGCCAGCGGATTTCTGGATGGGATGAACATCGATTTAAAGGCTTTTACGGAAGAGTTTTATCGAACCTATTGCAAGGCGACCCTGGAAGGGGTGCTGAAGACCTTGCGCCATGTCGCCCAGCAAACCCATATCTGGTTGGAAGTAACCACGTTGATCATACCGGGTTTAAACGATTCTGATGATGAACTGGGACAAATAGCCGGTTTTATCGCGGAAGAACTGGGCGTCCATATTCCCTGGCACATCAGTCGTTATCATCCCATGTATCACCGGCAGGAAAATCCGCCAACTCCGGCTCAAACCCTCATGCGGGCCTGGGAGGCCGGCCAGAAGGCTGGATTACGGTATATTTATATTGGCAACCTGCCCGGATGTGGTTATGAAAATACTCTCTGTTATCAATGCGGGCATGTCCTGATCCGCCGACAGGGCTACCAAATCCAAGATTTCCAGATACTTAAAGGGAAGTGCATGGGATGCGGGGCGGACGTATCTGGATATGAAATGGATCCAGTACGGTTTTGATATCTCGGCACGCTAATATGAATTATCCGCAAACGGGACGAAACTGATTTTTTTCTGTATGATTCCAGCCGGGTTGATAGAATGGCATGCTATTGTATTATGAAGTGTGACAAGACCGGCCCCCCGGACAGAAATCATGAAGTGTAAAATAAAGTCCATTCTGTTAGAAGTTGCTGCATACCTGGCGGAGCAAATACTGTTAAAAAAAAATAAGCAATTGGGGTGGTATTTCGGGTTGATTGGTCTGGTGGTGGTGACGGGATGTCAACCGCGGGTGGAAAAAGGGGCCCATGAGGAAGCCGATTATGGTGTGGTTGCACCCGGTCAGGTTGATCCGGGCAATGGCGTTTCGGTCGATAAGATGTTCATCCCGCTGGATGAATTGCCGCCAGGGGAATATAGCCTGGAAAGGATGGATGACGGTTATCCAAATAAAGAAAAACCGGAAGCCGATCAGGCGGTATCCGCCGATTTTGTTCCCGATCCACGCCTGGCAGTGAAAAATGCTCTGGAAGCGCGACGATTGTCGCGGATAGCGGAACGTTTGAATGCTCGACGGGAGGATGCTTTCAAGCGTATCATTGAGTTATGCCGGGAGGGATTAAATCACGATCCGAACATGGTCAGGTTGCATGAATTGGCGGCAGAAGCTTATTTGAGCCTGGCGCAGAATCAGCGGGGTATTTATCATGCACTGAAGGCTCTGGAACTGGATCCGCATAACCTGTCCAGCTGGCAGATCCTCGGCGCGTATCATATCACCAAGGGTGAATTTGACCAGGCCCGAAGTTGTTATCAGCGCGCGTTATTGTCGCCCATGGCGAAAGATTTGAACTCAACAACATTGGTCCTTTACATGCAGTGCGCCTCATCGCTGACCCAAGCGGGATATTATCAGGCCGCGATTGACGCGTACCAGCGTGCCCTTGAATTGATTCGCCGGCAGCAAGGCACCCATCAGGTGAATCCGGAAGCGGCGAAACTGGTCTATAATGAGCAGGTTCCGTTGTTATTAATGGCTGATCTGGCAATGAAAATGGGGGACATCGCCCAGGTTGTCAATTTACTGGAATCGGCCCAGGAGGAAATTCAATTCAACCGGGATTTAATGGACGTGTTTATCCAGTCGCTGGCTGAACAGAAGGCGCCGATACAGGATCGTTTTGATCGGGTTCGCATGGTTTGCCGGTATTTGCTGGCGCGCGGTTTGAGGCAAAATGAGGTATTGAGGTATTTTTATGCCGCCTGCCAGGAAATGGCGTATTATGAACCATTTCTGGAGCAGATCACCCAATGGTACAATACGGAGCCCTGGTTCGACGCCCGATTGTACAGTCTGGGATTATATCTGGCAGACCGGCCGCAAGCGGCCATCGAAGCATTGGAAAAAGCCCTGCGGGATAATCGTTTTAAACGTACGGAGGTTATAGATGCTTTGCGGAGGTTAGGAGGTTTCTATGGGGAACTGGGACAATGGCTTGATATGATTCATGTGTATGGACAGATTATCGATCTGAAATCAGACCTGGCGGTCCAACTGTGGCTTGAAGTAGAAGAACAGATCCGTGTCATCAGCGATCCGCAAGAGGTGATCCGTCGCGGGATGGCGAGAGAAGAAATCCTGGCCAGCCCGGGTTGCAGCTTTTTATTAGCAGGATTGTGCGAACAGGCCAGGATGGATGATTATGCTGAAGATTTATATCGTCGCGCCATCGAGTCGCCCATGTTACACGATACCGCTCGCAGCGGACTGGCGCGTTTGATGCTGCGACAGAAACGCTATGATGAAGTGCTGGCCTGGCTGGGTCAAAATCCATCCGATGAGCGTCTGCTTCAAGCCGCCGGAGAGGCCTATCTGAAACTGGGAGAATTGGACCAGGCCGAAGCGTTTTACGCCAGGCTGGCGGCGAATCACCCGCAGGATATCCAGAGCCGATTGATCGTGGGTGATATCCAAATGCGACGAGGCGATCTGGTTCAGGCAGAGCAAACCCTGTTAGGGATTCGATTCAACTGGCCCGCGAATCGTGAAGTATGTCATAAATTGTTTTTATTATATGTGAATTGGGGGGATCGCCCAAATTTAATCGCGGCATTCCGGCGGCAATGCGATCAGGCGGCCAGGAAAATGCTGGATCGTTATCTGTTGTTTTATCGGGAAACTGACACGGAAACGGTGGCGCAAGCCCATCAAGAGACACTTGCTGAGTTGGACCGAATGATTGCGGGCGAGCCTGCCGGCTATCTGGCGCGTCTTTATGCCAGCGAGTTGTCTCTCAAGCAGGGAGACGCCGATCAGGCGGCCAGATTGGTGGAGACAGAATCCGCCCGCTATCCCAATGAGGTACGCGTTCTCCAGCAGGCCATTGCCGTTTATTTGTTTCAGAAACGCTATCAAAATGCCTATGAAAGCCAATTGACATTGTGGCGGCAAAATACGGCGGATAATGATCTATTCAAGCAAGTCCTTGAGACCGGGCGCGAAGCCGGGGCGATTGAGGAAACGTTTGCGCTTTTACTGGAACAGTCTGAACGGACAGACAGGTCGAATAGCACCCTGTTTGAAGTCATGGATAAAGAGGCCCGTTGGTTGTTTCATATCACCCGGGCTTATGAACAGGCCTGGACGTATTACCAGCGCTGGCTGGGCAGTTATATTGAAAGCGAACAGTCGCAACGCAAAGATAAGTATTATCCGGATATCCTGGAGGAGTTGATCTGGTCGGGGGTTTTAAGCGGACAATATGACAGCCTGGCCAACTTGATCAAGAAGCGACTCAGTGTGATCAAAGGGGAAGAGATTTTTCGTGAACTCTGGGCGGTTCGTTATCTGGCGGCCCGAAATGAATATGACCTTGCCCTGGAGTTAGCCGGTTTGTGTATGGATGCCTTTCCAGAGGAATTGACGCCGCACACGGTCTATTATCAGGTATTAATCGATGCCGGTCATAAACAACGCGCTGTTGATGAGGCCCGAAAATGGCTGGAAGAGGCACCCGGGCAGGTCATGCGACGCAGTATACTGCTCTATGTATACCGAGCGGCAGGCGATTATCAAGCAGCCATCGATTTAATCCTTGAGTTATTGAAACAGGATGAATCCAACTCTGATTTAAAAATCCGACTGGCGAATTTTTATACACTGGCCAAACGTACTGATGACGCCGGATTGACGCTGAATGAACTGGCCGGCGATCAGGAGGTCTTGCCGTACTGGTTGGAGGCTCGAATCCAACTGGATATTGCACTGGGAAGCTGGCAGAAAGCCTTTTCGCGACTGGACGAATTGCGTGGGGTGAACGCTGAATTGATCGAGCGAAACCGGATTTCGATTCTGGTCATGGCCGGAGAATACCAGGAGGCCATCGATCGGCAGAAAAAACTGGTGGCGGAGCATCCGGACGATTACGCCCGTAATATTACCCTGAGTGTGATTTATGACAAGGCCGGCCAGGTGGATCAGAGTCTGGCGGTATTGGAAAATCTGTTAACGTTGCGCCCGAATGATCCTTTGGTGACCAATAATCTGGGTTATAGCCTGATTGAAAGCCACCGTGAACCGGAACGGGCAGTCGCATTGATTCGTCTGTCACTGGAGAAAGATCCGGATTCAGGTGCGACCCTTGACAGCCTGGGGTGGTATTATTACAAAATGGGTGATTTTAAACAGGCCTACGACCTGATCTGTCAGGGGGCCGCCTATGTGGGGAGTATGGATCTTGAGGTACTGGATCATCTGGGAGATGTGGTCTGGCGCCTGGGTGAGCGTGACCGGGCCTTGCATTACTGGCAACTGGCTTTGGAAAATCTGGCCCGACGGACCAGCCTGGATCACAGAGAAAAAAACCGTAAAGCGTTGATAAATGGTAAGATAGAAGCGCTTAACCGTCATGATGATCCCATACCAGCGTTGCTATTTCATCATGAAGATGAACGATAAGCAGGAATTTATAGTGGCAAATTTAAGAATACAGGATAAAATACCGGGTTTAATTGTGAACAATAGTTTTTTAAGTTAAATCAGATTTTATTTGGAGTTTTTTTATATGTCAGGACATTCCCATTGGGCCGGCATCAAGCACAAGAAGGCGGCGCTGGACGCGAAGCGAGGCAAGCTGTGGAGCAAAATCGCTCGTTTAATTATTGTGGCGGCCCGGAGCGGGGGCGGCAGCCCCGAGTCCAATCTGGCCTTACGTTATGCGATCGACAAGGCCAAAGACGCCAACATGCCGAAGGATACGATTGAGAAGGCGATCAAGAAAGGCTCGGGCGAACTGGACGGCGCTAATTATGAGGAAGTGCTGTATGAAGGGTATGGCAACGATGGTGTGGCGGTGATGTGCGAGGTGCTGACAGACAATCGCAACCGGACCGCATCGGAGCTGCGCAAGATATTCAACATGAAAGGGGGCGCGTTGGGCGCCACCGGATGTGTGGCGTGGCTGTTCAGCAAAAAGGGGATTATTGCCGTGGATGGCGGCGCCGATGAAGAGAAGGTTATGGAGCTGGCGCTGGAAGCCGGGGCGGAAGATTTTCAGGTGGAAAGCGGCGATTATCAGATCACGACGACGGTGGATGTCTTTGCCGAGGTGAAGGCGGCGCTGGAATCGAACGGCATTGCGATCAAGGCGTCTGAGATTATGCAGATCCCCTCCAATACCGTTCAGATGGATGAGAATGGGGCGCGTAAGATAATGGGGCTGATGGAAGACCTGGAAGATCATGACGATGTCCAGAATGCTTATGCCAATTTCGATATTCCCGATGAGATCATGCAGAAACTTGAGGAAGAATGACAGAGCCGCATACACCTTATAAACATTTTGAACATTATTGTGTTGTTCGTCATGAGCATCTGAATAAATATGGCAATTTATTTGGAGGCCATCTGCTCGCGATTATTGATGAAATGGCGTATGTCGCCTGTGTGCGGACGTGGCCGGATAGCAATTTTGTCACGCGGGCAATTAAAAATGTGGAATTTCATGCTCCGGCGCGTTTAGGCCATATTCTGGAAACCGTCGCTCATGTCGAGCGGGTGGGCAACACCAGTTGTGAAGTCCGGGTACAGGTGACGGTATGCGATTCCGGTTGTGAGAGCCGGCGTTTGTGTTATGATGGCAGCGTGGTGATGGTTCGAATTGATGACCACGGGAAACCGGCTGCTATCCCGACGTTTAAGCCATGTGCCTGTAATTCAGGTCGGGAGACCTAAATGATACACACCTGTGCATTACAAAGCGGATCGAATGGCAATTGTTTCTATGTTGAAACCGGCGATACCCGTTTGATTATCGATGCCGGAATCAGCGGCCGTCAGGCGCAAACCCGGTTGTCAGAGAACGATCGTCAAATATGGGATGTCGACGCGGTTTTGATCAGCCATAATCATGCGGATCATGTCAGTCATGCCGGGGTGTTGCAACGCAAGTTGTCGGTGCCCCTCTATATGACGCATGGCACCTGGCAGGCGGCACGTGGACGTTTGGGACAGTTACGAAACAACGGATTGAACTGTTTTGAACCGGGGCAGGTTCTTCGATTCAATGAAACTCAGGTCTATACCATTCCAACGCCGCATGACGGCATAGCCGGTGTGGCATTTGTGGTGTGTTATTGCAATAAAAAACTGGGCGTGTTTACTGATCTTGGGCATCGATTTGATGGTCTGGATCAATGGTTAAGCGATCTGGATGGTTTGTATATTGAAAGTAATTACGATCCGGATATGCTGGCTAATGGTCCTTACCCATACTGGCTGCAGCGGCGAATTACCGGAGCAGGCGGGCATTTATCCAATCAGGAAGCCATGGAAACCGTGCGTGACAGTTGTGATAACTTGCAGGTATTGATCCTGTCGCATCTGAGCGAACATAACAACCGGCCGGCGCTGGCGCGTCAGATCGCAGAGACCATCCTGGGGACCGATATCCCCATCCATCTGGCACGCCGAGACGGTGGAAGCCGGATGTTTGTGATCCAATAACGACAATTAGTCATTGAATTTGCAGGTCAGCATTTTATACAGCAGTTTGGCGGCCAGAAAATCGGAAACTTTATTGTCGGGCAGCGGACAAAGTTCAACGATATCAAAACCGGTTACCTGACGATGGGCAAAAACAAGTTTCAGGAAGTTAATGATCTGATACCAGTTCATACCACCCGGTTCAGGTGTGCCCGTGCCGGGGACATAAGCCGGATCAAATACATCCAGATCAATGGTAATGTACACATGTCGGGTTAACAATTCCAAGGCCTGCTCCATCCATTGAGGATTCTGGCCGGCACAGATATCGTGGGCAAAAAAGACACGGTTTTTGTCCATATTCCGCAGTTCACAGGTGTCAGTACTGCGAATGCCTACTTGCACGATCCGGGCACATTCCCGGGCGCGGGCCATGACACAGGCGTGGTTATATCTGGAATCGTGATATGAATCACGCAGATCGGAATGGGCATCGAATTGTAAAACGGTCAGATCAGAATAATGGTGGGCATGGGCTTGAATGGCGCCGATACTAACGGAATGTTCTCCGCCAATAATCACCGGGAACCGACCCGCACTCAAGAGGGCTTCGGATTGTTGGCGAACTTGACGGGATAGCGTTTCCGGGTCAGGAGGGCAGTCCAGAGCCGGGGAGGTATAAATGCCGCGTTGGAAGACTTCTGATTCGTATTCGAGGTCGTAGAATTCCAG
Organism: Sedimentisphaerales bacterium; assembly: GCA_963663965.2. Classification (GTDB taxonomy): domain Bacteria; phylum Planctomycetota; class Phycisphaerae; order Sedimentisphaerales; family SM23-30. The sequence continues at coordinate 124,148 of CAXXFK010000015.1, read as the reverse complement.
ATTATAGGAAGCATCCAGCAGGGCATCCGGTCCCCGGTCAGCGCCTTTGATCCAGGTACTGGTGCCATCATAGGGAACCGGCAAGATATGGATAGCCGCGGTGGCCGGATCAAGGAATTGCGGATCGAAGTCACCAAAATGTCTGGTCATAATACACCTCAATAAAAAAGACCGGCAATCCCAGGGATGCCGATCCTTAAGTGTTATTGGAAGTTTGGACGTCAATTACATAATAAAAACAGCAGCGGAAATAACCGTAGTCCATAGTCCATTTTTGTCACCTTCGGCGGTTTGAACGCATGATTGGGTATTTACAATTTTACCTGACATACGGTAGATTTCCTTACGTTCATCATAAGCGGTTTCGGGATCAAACTCGATACCCAAAGTCGTCGCCAGCATGGTTGCCGCCATATCTTCAACTAAATCGGCAATTTGTGATTTTTTTTCACCAAAGCCATGATGTTCACTGATATAGCCGTATTGATCACCATCAGCCGGGCGTGCCAGGCCAACCCCTGCTCCAACCAGGCGGGAGGGCTCATTAGTGGATTCACGCGCCAGAACGACAAAGGTAATCTCGCCGGCATGAAGGCGATCCAGGCCTTGTGACCGAGTAATCATTGTGCAACGGGGAGGCATAATGCTGGAAACAGAAACCAGATTGCATTTTTCGATACCGGCATGACGCAATGCCAATTCGAAACTTTGAAGTTTGGTTTTGTGTTTGCCAACACCTTTGGTGAGAAACATATATTTTGGAACTAAATTTGGGCTTTCCATCGAGTCTCCTTGAACGAGGTATTATGGAACGAAACGTAATCCGGGACTTTTTGGGATGAACGCCCCTGATAACGTAATGCAAAAGGACAAAGCCAAATGCAAAATTATAATATGAAAAGCTGTCATGTCAATGGAATAGTCTGGGTAAACCGACAGGGGGCAGATGAGGGGTAAGGTTGTAAGAATTTGTATAATAATGAGTTAGGTTTCATATGGCGAATAGTATGCTAAAAAATGGCAACAAAGTGAAGGTCTGTGCCGCAAAGCCGGCTGTCACGACAGGCAGATATTTCCAAAAAAGGACAGGAATGTCATAGTATGGGTTGCATAAATGATGTCTTTTTGCTAAGTTATGCGTCAACATGGATATAAAATTAATAATTTTCGATATGGGAGAAACCCTGCTGAATTTTGGCCGGGTCAACGTCAATCAGGCGTTTAAAGAAGGCGCTGAAGCCACCTATCAATTTCTTCGCGATATTTCCGGGAACAGGGTATGTTTGCCCCCTTTCTGGCGCTATCACTGGGGCAACTGGCTTTCCGTCCGGTTCCAGTATTTAATGTCCATCATCACCTTGAAGGAATTCAGCTTCATGGACTTGATGGCAGGTCGAGTCAAAACGATGGGGATTGATTTGAATGATCAACAAAAGGCGGAACTCACCCGCCTGTGGTTTCAGAACGCCGAACAATTTGCCCAGATAGAAGATAATCTCCTGGAAACGCTGGAGGAACTTAAGGCCATGGCTATCCAACTGGCTATTATTTCCAATACCTTTTTACCCGCTTTTATTCATGAGCGGCAATTGGAAGAATTTGGCTTAATAGATCATTTTTGTCTGCGTTTATACTCTTCCGAGACCCTGTGGCGAAAACCCCACAACCGGATCTATCAAATGGCGTTGGAACATCTGGGTGTGGAACCGGGACAAGCTGTTATGGTAGGAGATCGTCTTAAGGAAGATGTGCGCGGCCCGGAGCAGTTGGGCATTCGCGGCGTATTTAAACGGGGAGAAGTGAATCGAGAAAAGAAAGTTCCGGGAAATATCCCTGTTATCGATCGCATTGCGGAATTGCCCGATCTGGTCCGTCAGTGGAATAATCAGAGTCGTTGAGGCTTTAGCGGGGAGAATCATCGGAATCAGGCGTCCAATATAAGGAAGTCATGGCATGACAGTGCAACTGGTAGCCGGACGTAGCGGCAGCGGTAAAACGCATGTCTGCCTGGAGCAGATTCGATCAGAATTGCAGCGTGCCCCATTGGGGCCGCCGCTGATTTTGCTGGTACCGGAGCAGGCGACCTTTCAAATGGAGCAAGCCCTGCCCGATCCGCAGAGCGGTTTGATGGGTTATCATCGGGTAGAGATATGCAGTTTTCAGAGGCTGGCCCGGCGGATGATCGATGACACTTTGGCCGGCGGGTTCAGGCCCTTGAGTGAACTGGGACGTCAATTGATCCTGCGGCGAATTATCTGGCAGGCGGGTGATCAGATGACGTTATTCGGCCGCACGGTCCGGCGGAACGGTTTCATTGTCGAATTGAGCCGTACGATCCGCGAACTCCGCCAGTATCGAAAAACGCCGGCCATGTTGCGGGATTACGCGGATGGAATTCGAGCCGGTAAAAACGTCTGGTGACGGCCTGGCGAATAAGCTGGATGACCTGGCAATTTTGCTGGAAGCCTATCAAAATTACATTGATGGTCGTTATATCGATCCGGATGACTATCTGGATTGGTTATGTAGTCGTTGCGATTTAGGGGACTATCTGACCGGCGCTCAAGTCTGGATTGATGGATTTGCCGGGTTTACCCCCCAGCAGTATGAAGTGATTCGTTCACTGGTGATTCACAGCGATCAGGTGACCATCAGTTTGTGCCTGGATCCCGCCAGCAGGCAGTTTGCCCTGGCCCAGACTCCCGATGGGCGTTTGAATGAACTGGATGTTTTTTATCCGGTACTGGATACCTGTCAACGCCTGATGAATCTGGCTGAGGAGTGCGCCTGTCCGGTTGGCGCCCCATACTGTTTGCCGATGGGAAAGGTGATGCCCCGATTCAAAGAGGCACCAGGAATCCTCCAGATCGAAAAACGTTTTCTGACCGGGCAGGCCGGGAATCCAGAGGGCAATTGCCCGGATGATGTCCATCTGATCGCGACAGCCAGTCAACGTGATGAGGTAAATGCCGTTGCGTATCAAATTCTGGCGTTATGTCGCGAGAAAGGTTATCGTTATGGAGAAATCGCAGTGATCTTACGATCGCTGGAAGGTTATCAGGAATTAATTGAAACGGTATTCAAGGAGCATGGCATTCCATTTTTCTGCGATGTGCGCCGGGGAGTGGGTCATCATCCCATGATCAAGCTGGTCCGCGCAGCGCCGGCCATTCTTGGGGATGATTTCCGGCTTGAACATATGATGGACTATCTCAAGAGCGATCTGGCGCCGGTATCGAGAGAAGAAGCCGACCGGTTGGAAAATTATTGTCTGGCACACGATATTCGGGGTGGGTTGTGGATGCGGGATGAGGTGTGGTCCCAAGAGGCTTCAATTGACGCGATTCGTCGGCAAGCTCTAGGCCCGTTGCTGCGTTTAAGCCGCGAGTTTGCCCGGTTGCGCCACGAAAGCGGGTTGACTGCCTGCGCGATCAGCACCGGACTGGTACATTTTTTCTTCGATCTTGACATTCCGAATCGGCTGAGTCAGTGGTGTCAGGAGGATGAAAAACAGGGGATTCTGGACCGGGCTCAGATTCACCGTCAGATATACCGGCAATTGATGGATGTTTTTGATGAGCTGGTTGAGGCCCTGGGGGAACAGCCCATGGATGTGACAGAATATGCCGATATACTTGGTTCGGCATTGAGTCAGATGACATTGCCGTTGATACCCCCGGCCATCGACCAGGTATTGGTTGGCGCCATTGAGCGATCCCGCCAGCCCTTTATCCGGGCAGCATTTGTTCTGGGAGTCAATGAGGGTCATTTCCCATTGCGGATCAAACCGACAGGTTTGTTTACCGACCAGCAGCGAAACCGATTTGTGCTGGATCATTTTGAGATGGCGGCGCCGGATGCCGAACGATTGATACGGGAACGGTATCTGGGGTATATCGCCTTTACCCGGCCTTCGGAATATTTATGGGTGAGTTACCCACTGGCAGACCGGGGTGGTCAGTTACTCACACCTTCCCCATTTATTGGCGAACTCTGCCAATGTGTCGATGGGGGGCGAATTGTCAGTTTGCCGGACAGCCGCAGCCAGGCCGATCCCGACCGGATTGCCATTAAAGGTCATCTAACAGTTCAACTGGCCGGCGCCCTGGCAGAATGCCATGGCGGCGGGAATCAGACCATTTCACCGATCTGGTCTGAACTTTATCGACAGTCGAAGGTGTCCAAGTCGCTGGCGCCGATATTGACATCCAGTCTGGCAGGAGTCACCTGGCAGAACCAGGCCGTTCTTGATGCTGAGATTGCCGCCCTGGTTCGTTCGGACCGAACCACAATGAGCGTCACTCAATTGGAGAGTTTTGCCGCATGTCCATTTCAGTATTATTGCCATTACAACCTGGGGTTGAAAGAACGTGAATTATTAACATTAAAACCGATCGATCTGGGGCGTTTGTATCATGCGATATTGGAGGAAACCTATCATGCCCTGAAGCGTCAGGACAGCAATTGGAAAGATTACAATCCGGACGAATTTCCAGCATTAATCGCCCGGGTAGCCAGTCAATTAAAACAGGACGATCCCCAACTGGCGGGATTGTTAACCCAATCGGCCCGGAACCGGTTTTTATTCGACATGGCGGTCACGCAGATTACGCGACTATGTGGATCGCTGGCGGAAATGGCCCGGGCGGGGCGTTTTGAACAATGTTATGCCGAGCTTTATTTTGGCGAACAGGGTGTATTGCCGCCGTTAAGCCTGTCATTAAACGATCAAATTGAACTAAGGTTAAGTGGATTGATTGACCGGGTTGACAGCTATCAACCGGAAGGGCTACCGCCGGCATTTGTAGTTTACGATTTTAAATCCTCCCGATCCGATTGGGACATAGCCCGTTTTTATTATGGTCTAGAAATCCAATTGATGACCTATCTGCTGGTATTACTGCAATCGGGTATACCGGGACTAAAGAGAGCCTGCCGGCCGGCAGGGGCCTTGTACATGCCTATCAATCGCAAAGGGAAATCACATAACAGTTCGCCGCCGGATGAGGTGTTAGATGCGGCCGGGACTCCGACTCCGGCCCGTCATAAAGCCAAAGGCATTATTAACAGCAGTTATGTATCCGTATTGGACACCTTGAGCAGCGGGGCTTCATTTTATTACGACTTTTACATTAAGAAAGATGGTACTCCCGGGAAAACGACGAGTGTGGTTTCTGAAGACCACTTAGCCGCCATGGTCGGATATTGCCGGCAAATGCTGGAGAAATTGGGTCAGGGGATTGCCGATGGCAATATCGAGATAAAACCGTACCGCTATCGTGAACAGCATACACCCTGTACCTGGTGCCATTATCGCGGGGTGTGTCGATTCGATCCGGCGATTGATACTTACCGCCATTTGCCGACAGTCGACCGGGAAACACTGCTTGAACGCATGGGGCATGAGGAGGTGTTCGGTGGCTAATCCCAATTGGACTGCGCATCAGAAACTGGCGATCCACACCCTGGGTGACGATCTGTTGCTGACCGCTTCGGCCGGCTCGGGCAAGACAGCCGTCCTGTCTCAACGCTGCGTCTATCTGCTGACGGAAGCGCTGCAACCCTGTGATATCGATGAATTGCTGGTGATGACGTTTGCTGAAGATGCGGCTGCTGAGATGCGGACACGAATAGCCCGGGTTTTAATGGAAAGGGTTGCTCAGTATCGTGACGACCGGATTCGCCGTCAGCTGGTTTTACTGGATAAGGCAACGATCTCGACGATTCATTCGTTTTGCAGCAGCATTTTACGCGAGTATTTTTATCTGGCCGGCATCGATCCGGATTATGAAGTTCTGGACGAATACGATGCCGAATTGATTCGCCTGCAAACGGCTGAAGAGGTGCTGGAGGATGCTTATGAGGTTTATGAATCCGATCCAACGCAAACATTTTCCAGGAAATTTGCCCGTTTTATCCGAACCTATGGGGTGCAATCGGATCGTATCGTAGTCGATATGATCCTGGACCTGGATCGATTTATGCAAACGCTGGTTGATCCGCAGGGCTGGCGTCTGGCCTGCCAGGATGAATTAAATTATGCCAAAGCAGGCCAGGTTGATCAGTTAAGATTGATTGCGTTGCAAGGATGGATGCTGAATGACCGGTTGGGGCAGGTGATTCAGCGTTTGCAATCACTGATCCAATACTGCCGGGAACAGGCGGGTTTGGACAAATATGAATCCTACCTGACTCATGAAATTCTGCCGGAGTTAATGGGTATGGCGTGGGCATTGGATCAAGGCCTGATTGAAACGACGATCGACAGGATTCATCTCTTTGCATTTCCACGCAAACCCGGTATCAAGGATAAAACTCCGGGGAGCGAATTTGTGTTCAAGCAGATCGATGCCGTGAAAAAACAGTATCAGCAGATAGCCGAGCATTATGCCCTGAGCCGCCAGACTATCCTGCGTCAGCAGGTGGCGGGCGCTGATTGTCTTGAGGTATTTCTTGAGTTGCAGGATCGGTACCGGCAACGCTATGAAGCCTTGAAACAGACTCGCAACGCACTGGATTTTTCCGATCTGGAGCATAAAATCCTGGCGCTATTACTGGATGATACCGGGCAACCTTCCGAAGCGGCGGAACAGTTGCGTCACCGGTATCGCCATATTCTGGTGGATGAATATCAGGATATTTCCCCGGTCCAGGAAGCGATTATCCGGGCTATTTGCCGAACGACTCATTCGGGTCGTGGTGGGAATGTGTTTATGGTGGGGGATGTGAAACAGAGTATCTACAGCTTTCGGCAGGCCGATCCGGAGATCATTCAGGATAAAGCACGGCGGTTTTCAACGCTGGAGCCGGACCAATTGGCCCAAGGAGCAGTGAATCTTCGATTGAACGAAAACTTCCGGTCGCGCCGACATATTATCGAGGGCATTAACACGATCTTTTCGCGGTGTATGACGGAATCGTTTTGCGGTATCGATTATGGCGGCCGCGAACAGTTGATTTATGGTGCGGCTTATTATGAAACAGAGTCGAGCCAGCCGCCGGGGGTCATAGAGGTTCATCTGTTGGAAAAGGATGCCAGATCAGACGTGGCGCCGGCTGAGGGTGATGATCCTGACAGCGTCGAATCCGGCGGCGGGGACGATTCGGAATCCGATATCGATCTGTTGGATCGTACCCGGCGCGAGGCGACGCTGGCGGCGTTACGGATCCGGGAATTGCTGGGATTGGAAGGCGGTCCGGGCATGGAGGTTTATGACGCCAGACTGGGCGCCAGCCGGCCGGTTCGATGCCGGGACATTGTCGTACTGATGCGTTCGATGAAGATGCGCGCCGAGTTGTATTGCGAAGTTTTTCATCGGATGGGGGTACCGGTTCACGCCGAATTGAGCAGCGGTTTTTTCACGGCCGTTGAGATTCAGGACATGATCCATCTCATGAAGCTGCTGGACAATCCGCGTCAGGATATTCCGTTAGCCGCGGCGCTGCGCAGTCCGATCGTGGGGCTGGATGAATCCCAGCTGGCGGCCATCCATCAGGCAGCCCTGGGAGAGGAATTTTTTGACGCCTGTCAGAAGGCCCGTCATTGGGCTGATAAAGAAAATCCGGTGGTGGAGAAATTGAACCGGTTCTTTGAGCAACTGGAGGACTGGCGGACGGCGGCTCGCCAGGGTCATCTGGGCGATCTGGTCTGGCGAATATATCATGAGACCAACCTGCCGGCCTGGATGGCGGGTATGCACGAAGGGCGTCAGCGTTATTCCAATCTACTGGCGTTCTATGAACAAGCCTGCCGGTTTGACCGGTTTACCAGCCAGGGCCTGGCGCGTTTTTTGCATTTTATCGACAAGGTTCGTCAGGAAGAGGGCGATTTTGGCCCGGCCCCGGTATTGACCGACGCTGACGATGTGGTCCGGATTATGACGATTCATAAGAGCAAAGGATTGGAATTTCCCGTGGTTATACTGGCCGACCTGGGCAAACAATTCAACTTGCAGGGGGGATCGGGGTCGTTTGTTTATGATCGTGCCGACCGGGGCGGGATCGGCATGCGCCTGATCGATCCGGTCAGCCGCGATTCCTGGCCACAGCTCTCTTATAAGATTATCACCGATCAGCAACGCCGCCGGAAACTGGCTGAAGAAATGCGTATCTTGTATGTCGGCATGACCCGCGCCCGGGAACATCTGATACTGACGGGAACCGGTTCCCTGGATAAGATACGGGATGTTATGCGGTTTTGCCGCGATTTGCCGGGCGAGACCTTGCAGGATTTTATCCTCGACGGCGCCCGTTGCGCCCTGGACTGGCTGATGCCCGCGCTGGCGACCCATCCGTCGATGCAGGCTTTTGCCGGTGAACCGGGTTGTGAAGTTATCACCGATCAGGAGGCTCCGGCCCGGTTCTCGTTATTTCGCTATGATGTCGGCGATCTGACCGCCATGATGAACCGGGCCGGTCAGAATAAACAGCGTTTCAAACCAGTCTGGGATATCGCGCGTTGTCTTACTGCGGGTGACGCGGAAGCGGTCGGGCAGGCGGACCGGATCATCGAGCGTCTCAGCTGGCGATACCCCTGCGAACCGCTCACCCAACTGGTCGCAACTGCCAGCGTTACCTCACTCAAGCGTTCTCGTCTGCCGGCCGATCCGGATGATTATGCTGTGCCTGTAGGTATAACTGGTAAGGTCCCTGCGATGGAACCGGAACTCTTTGATATCATACCCCGTTTTATGGCCGAGTCGCAGCCGGGACTGAGCGCAGCTCAGATCGGCAGCGCTACCCATCTGGTGTTGCAGCGTCTTGAACTGACCGGCCGGTTGGACGACGCCGATGTACGCAGTCAGGTGGCCCGACTGGTAACACTCAAGCAGATGACCATCGCTGAAGCGGAACAGGTTAACATCAGCAATCTGGTCAACTTTTTTGCCGGGGGGACCGGGCGGTTGTTGACCCGGGCACCAGGTAAAGTGTATCGGGAATGGCCATTTGCATTGCAGTTACCGGTGCGGGAGATCTGGCCCGGGACCGATTGTGATCAGGGCGTGTTATTGCGGGGCATTATAGACTGCCTGATCGAGACCCCCGAGGGTTATATTATTCTGGATTATAAAACCGATCAGATCGAGCTGGAAAGATTGCCGCAGCGGGCTGAATCATATCGCCTGCAAATGCAGATGTATTGCCAGGCAGTGACGGAGATTTTAAAGCGACCGGTGATAGGTCAGATATTGTATTTTCTGGCGTTGAATCAAGCATATGAAATTGATTAACATGATCACAGGTCGTGCGATTTCATTTGCAGTATTTCAAAGTCGGTAAACCGTTTATTGATGACGGGTAGCAATGATAAAAGAAGGATTGTGGTAATAGCGCCCGGTAGTAAAAAACCATACCATACGATAAAAGGTTGTTTCATAAAGATTGCGATCAGACCTGTAATTGCCAGGCTCAGGCCAACCAGGATTATTGATGTGTATAATGTGAAATAGATTTTTCGCCAACCTTTACGAATAAAAATTATGGCAGTCGCTCCTAAAGTGCCGCCTAAAATTCCTATTGCGGACCCAATAAAGCCACCAATTCTATTCATGGTCATGTCATCAAACCAGGGTGTCATGATTCTATCCTTTCGTTTAAATCGGTTTCATGTGCTTTAATAATTGATTTTGCCAACCCTAAATCCAAAAGACCCTCAGCCACCATAATCTGAATTTTCCGGTGAAATTCGGAACGAGGTTTGTCCGAATCCAGCAATTGAATTTTTCCGATTAAGCGGTTGAGACGAATTCTAACGGTGGGGTACGATATGTTATAATCTCTGGCAACATCCTTAAGTGAACCTGAGGCCAGGATCAGGCGTTTGATAAAATGCCAGTCTTCTTCAGATAGTTCTGTTATCCATTTAGGTATTGTCGCGTTCATGTTATTTACTCGCTTTCATATTATTAATATACACTTAAATAAAGTTAAAGCAAATTAAAAGTTTAATTTTATTCAAAATGATTTGAATAATATTAATGTGATGATTGTATGTTATTTCGTAACTTATTTTTAATAATATAATTATGACATCATTATTGTTTTCGAATTATAAGCAAGACAACATCTAATGTACGGAAGTTCAGGTAATTGCTAATCCTTAATTTGAGTTATTAAAATTAATTGCGTGATGTATATCACATATTGGTTGGTATATAATCAGATAATGGATATTAGAAATGAAGAAAAATTGAATTTGGAAACATTCAGTTTACAAAATGAACTGGCGCTTATTACCGGGGGCGGTACAGGAATCGGTAAAAGTATTGCAACGTGTATGGTTAAAGCTGGGGCCAGGGTGGTGCTGGCCGGTCGACGCCGGGATGTTCTGGAGCAGACCTGTGCTGACCTGGGGCCCCGGACGGATATGCTTGTATATGATGTTACCCAGACTGGAGAATCAGAAACCTTAGTTACTGAGGTTAGAAAAAACTTTGGAGATCCTACGATCCTGGTCAATAATGCCGGTAATCATTTGAAAAAGATGGCGGCAGAGACTTCAGACGCAGAACTGATGGATATCCTGCAAGTGCATTTGATGGGGAGCTATGCCATGGCCCGGGCGGTTATTCCCGGTATGATCGAACAAGGTCATGGTCATATCCTGTTCATTACTTCGATGGCCGCGGTGTTTGGGATTCCGCAGGTTTCGGCATATGCAGCGGCTAAATCCGCCCAGTTAGGATTGGTGCGTTCTCTGGCAACCGAATGGTCACCCAAAGGGATTCGGGTCAATGCCATTGCTCCGGGATGGATAAAAAGTGATATGTCCAGCAAGGCCCTGGAAGATGATCCGGAGCGTAAACGGCGAATTCTATCCAGGACTCCATTGGGAGAATTGGGTGATCCGGATGATATTGGATGGGCGGCCGTTTATCTGAGTTCTCCGGCCGCACGGTTTGTCACCGGTCATCAATTAATTGTCGATGGTGGTATCAGTATTGGTTTTTGAAAGGAATCGGTATGCACCTGGGACTCGGATTGTATCGACATATGCTGACACCCGAAAATTACGCGTTTGCCCGGCAATGTGGCGCGACTCATGTTGTGATTCATCTGGTGGATTATTTCAGACAAGCAGCGGATAATCCGGATAATAATCAACCAACCGGAACAAGCCGGGGATGGGGCCGGGCCGGCGACCCGGACAAACTCTGGAATCTGGAGGAATTAAGGACTATCAAGCGGGAGATAGAGGACGCCGGGTTGGCGCTGGAAGCGATAGAGAATTTCGATCCGGCTCACTGGCACGATGTGCTTCTGGATGGGCCACTCAGAGCGGTGCAGATGGCGCACCTTAAAAAAATGGTGCGAACGGTTGGCAAAGCGGGGATTCCCATCATTGGTTATAATTTCAGTATTGCCGGGGTGTGTGGCCGGATCACCGGCCCTTTTGCCAGAGGCGGTGCGGTGTCGGTCGGCATGGATGGGGGTGATCAATCGCCGATTCCCAATGGGATGGTCTGGAATATGGTCTATAATGAGCAGGCTGAACCGGGATTCTTGCCGGAAATTGATCATGAGGCTTTGTGGCGGCGATATGGCGAATTTTTAAATGAGTTGCTGCCAGTTGCGGAAGAAGCAGGGGTTCGCCTGGCTTTACATCCGGACGATCCTCCCATTCCCATCATGCGCTGCCAGCCCAGGCTGGTCTATCAACCGGATATGTATCAGCGCGTGATTACGTTGAATGGCAGTCCCAATAATCAGTTTGAATTATGCCTGGGAACACTGGCAGAAATGAGTGAGGGAGACATTTACCAGGCGCTGGAGCACTATACCCGTCAGGGCCGGGTGGCTTATATCCATTTGCGAAATGTACGGGGGAAAGCACCGGAATACCATGAAACGTTTATCGATGAAGGGGATATTGATATCAAACGCGTACTGATGATATTGAAACACAACGATTATCGCGGTGTTTTGATCCCGGACCACGCACCACAAATGACCTGTTCGGCGTCCTGGCATGCCGGGATGGCCCATGCGCTGGGATACATGAAGGGAGTGCTGGATGGGATCGATTAGAGGTTGAGGCAGACTTCCCAGACGGCCATCCAGATCGGCATGGTTATCAGACAAAGCAGATAGTTGACTAACATAACACTGCTGACTTTCTGGACATCACCTCCGTAATTACGCACTTGCAGAATTAATCCGGTGGCGGGCGCTACGGCGGCTTCCAATACCAGCAGTTTTGAGGTTAACAGATCGATCCGGTCGCGCAGCCAATACAAGACAAAGATCGTAATCAGCGGTGTGATAATTAATTTGACTGAGACGACCCGGGCGGTGTCCCAGAGATAGGGACGGATACGCAGATGTATACTACCCAGAACGCCGCCGAGGATAAACGTTGCCAGTGGTACGGTTGCCTGGCCCAGGAGGTCGACAGGATCGAGAATGAGAGCAGGCACATAAGGGCGCAGGTTTAAGAGGACCAGTGTGATGGATAGTAAGCAGGCTACGAACGGGGGGGTGATGGCATTGCTAAGCTTGAGCTTTTCATGTTCGGCGGACGTGGTCAGATACTTGCCTACGGACCAGAGCATGTAGTTCATACCCAGAACGTAAAGAAAGCACAGGCTGGAGAATTCAGCGAATTGGTCTGGAAATAAATTCTTACCTACTGGTAACACCAAATAGGCGGCGTTCTGGATCCCGGCAATTCCCAGCATATTTTTTTTGGCGGGGATTTCTTTCCAGAAAAACAGACGAGCCAACAGGATGCTGAAAGAAATGGTTGCCAATGCGGTAATGGGTAATATCCACCAGATGGGATTGTTTTCAGGATGAAAATTGCGGGTGATATTGGCAAAAATCATCGCCGGCAGCAGGACATTAACGGTGACGGTAGTCAGGGCTTTAATCTGGTCACTGTTGATAATTTTTACCCGTACCAGAGTTGCTGCCAGGGCCGCGATCAAAAAGACTTTCAGAACCGCGATAAAATTGGCCTGGAAAGCCAGATTGAAGATTTCTAGGATATCCATAAAATTCCAGGCTTTCTATCAGGTCCGTTTAAATAGTTTTTCGAGTTCGCGCAGGGTTAAGCGAACGGTGGTGGGGCGGCCATGCGGGCAGTTACTGATGCGTTCCACATCCTGACGCTTGGCCATGAGTTCGCGAATTTCATCGGAGGAGAGGGGATCACCGGCTTTGATAGCGGCCTTACAGGCCATCATATCGATGATTACATGGGTCATCTCTTCACGACTGACATGGCCGGCGCGTTCAGTCAGCAAATCCAGCAAGTCCAAAACGAAGGTTCTCATATCCAGTTTTTCCAATAATACCGGGAATGACTGAATTGCCAGAGAGCGTGGTCCGAAAGGTTCGGCAGTAATGCCCAACTCGTTCAGGATCATTTCATTGTTTTCAGCGGCGGCCATCTGGGCGGGTGTTACTTCGATGATTTCCGGTAAGAGCAGCCGCTGACTGGCGAGTTTGCCCTGGGCAAGCTGACGATTCAATTTTTCGTACAGAATGCGTTCATGCAGAGCGTGCTGGTCAACAATCACCAGGCCATCGTTGCTTTGCTGAACAATATAGGAGTTATGAACCTGAACAAAGGAACAAGGGCCGTTGCAGGAAGACGGATTTGACGGAATTTCCTCAATGGTATTGTAGTTTATGGGGAGATCATTGTGGTGTTCTATCGATGATTCGATTGTTGAATCAGCTGGTTGTTCTGACAAATTGGAGTTAGAACTATCAATCAGAGGATCAATGCCTTTACTGAGTTTATCTGACTGTTGAGAGGTTAAATGGTGCTGGGATAGCCCTGCGGCCGCATTATAAGAAGATGTTTGGGGGCTAGCGCTTGATGGCGCCTGTGGTGGTCGGTTCTTAAAAAAGTCCGCCATGGCGGCCCGGATATCTTCGCGGCGCTTTTGGGTTGGATCATCAAGCTGGTTATTGTTTGAGTTGTCCGTTTGATGATCCGGTCCGATTTCATCACTGCGAACCACACGGGTCAGGTCGGTGCTTAATAATTTATCACGCATGGCCGCCAGCACCTGGGAATGGATCAGGTTCGACTCGGCAAAGCGAACTTCCATTTTGGTGGGATGGACATTCACGTCAACCTGGCCGGGATCGATATCGATAAACAAGAAAGCTACGGGATAGCGACTGGGTTCTATCAGGCCCCGATAAGCTTCTTTCATGGCGTGACTGATAAATTTATCTCTAATTGCGCGGCCATTAAGGAAAATATATTGCCATTTTGCCGCATTTTTACTTTGCGCCGGCGGCGCAATCAGGCCATGAATATGGACTCCCCGATCATTCCGTTCGATAGAAAGCAAATCATTTGCCAGTTCGGCTGAGAACAGCAGTCGAAGGCGATCTCGAAGGGATTGGCCCGCCGGGAAATCGAAGATTGTTCTGGCATTATGTTTAAGGGTAAACTGGATATCACAATGAGCCAGGGCAATCCGCCCCATATCTTCAGTGATATGGCTCATTTCCGTATTGGTTGTTCTCAGGAATTTTCGCCGGGCAGGGGTATTAAAAAAAAGATTACGAATAGTGATCGTTGTTCCCGGTGAAGCGGCTACAGGAACGGTTTCGCCCATTTCGCCACCGTTAACTTCAAGCCGGTACCCTTCATGATTATCACGGGTGCGGCTGATGATTTCCATCTGGCTGATGGAGGCGATACTGGCCAGGGCTTCCCCACGAAATCCCATGGTCATGATATGGTATAAATCCTCTTCACATGATAGCTTACTGGTTGCGTGCGGATGAATGGCCAGCGCCAAGTCAGCCTGGTCCATACCAGATCCATCGTCACTGATTCGAATTAATTTTTTACCACCATCTTCAATTTCAAGGGAAATCGAAGAGCTGCCGGCATCCAGACTGTTTTCCAGTAATTCTTTAACTACGCTGGCAGGGCGTTCTACGACTTCACCGGCGGCAATTTTATTGATTAAATTAGTTGATAAGATATTTATTTCAGGCATTTTAACTAAATTTACATCCGTTTAGCGTTAATTAATTTCTCATGGGGATTATAGCCTAATTACCGGCATTTGAAAAAGCTTTTTGGGGGATTTAGATATTTGTTAAATTTTGTAGTTGTTGTCATTTTGCATTCCGTTATAATAATATTTGATGGTATTATATTAATGGTTTGTAAACAGGTAGTTATGGGTCACCGTTTGTGAGGTAACAGGCATGATAAAATTCAAGTGTAGCAAATGTAACGAAGACTTGGAAGCCCCGACATCGATGGTTGGAGACCGGTTGCAATGTCCAACCTGCAAGTTTCCTGAAATAATACCTGATCAGGAACCGGCGCCAGATTCCATCGCAGTAGATGGATTTTATCTTGAAGAAGAAGATAACACCCCGATTACGCTTTTTCCTCAGGATACCAAAAAGGAAGAGGTTCAAGACAGTAAATTCAAGCGTTCTTTGATGCCGGATTCACCATTTGCCAATCGGATACGGACTTTTCATGCTCGTTTGAGCGATAAAGCGATTGAATATATGGATGAACAAATCAATGAATGGCTGGACAAACATCCGGAAATTAACATTAAATTCACCAATACGACCGTTGGTATTGTTGAAGGTAAGAAAAATGAGCCTCATCTGATCGTATCGATCTGGTATTAAAACAAGTTACTTCCAGGTATTAACCAATGAGCTTTTAAACCGCCTAAGGGCGGTTTTTTTGTTGGTCGATTAGTGGTACTCTTCATATTAGTGGCTGGTACTTCATGAGCTGGAAAGATAAAAGAAGGTTTGATGGAAAAAAACTGGAAAACAGGATAGAATTTTCCAGAAAGCCGATGAGTAAAAGAGTTATAACTATAATATCCCATGTTTAAGGTTTTATATGAGCAAGCGAAGCATTTATTTTGTTCTGGTTTGCCTGAGTATTACGATTTCGTGTCAGGCAGCGGGATCATTCTGGGATTCAGAACGGTATATTGACCTGGAAGAACTAAAACCCGGCATGAAAGGGTATGGGCTGACCATATTCAAAGGGACACAGATTGAAAAGTTTGATGTGGAACTGGTTTCGGTGGTCAAACGATTTGATCCGGGGCGGGACGCCTTTCTGGTGATGTGTCAAGATCCCCGATTCGATCTGGCCCGGGGTACCCAGGGGGTGAGTGGCTCGCCGGTTTATTTTGAGGGCCGGTTAGCCGGAGCGATGTCCTTTGGCTGGGCATTTGGAGAGGAGCCTTTATATGGAGTGACACCCATCAGGGAGATGCTTGACGTAAAAGAAACAGGTGATCTACCCCGTAAACATCAGGTGGCATCGGCGTCGCCGGTAGTGGGTAAGCCGTTTTACGTTAATTTAATGCGATCGACTCTGGCAGATCGGGAGACATTGGCTCGAATTGTTCAAGATAGTGGATTGGGGCGGCCAAGCCAGATGGCGGGTTCGTTTAATTTACCCCTGGCGGTGAGTGTGGGGGGCGTTAATGAAAACACGATTCGTAAACTGTCTGAATGGCTGCCGGGTATAAACTTACAGGGTATTACCGGCGGTTTGGTCCATGGCGATGGTTCGTCAAAACTGGAACCCGGATCCGCTTTGGTGATCCCTTTATCCATTGGAGATATCAATACTACATTGCTGGGGACTGTAACCGAAGTGAGAGGGGATTCGGTATGGGGATTCGGGCATTCCTGGAATGGCAACGGGCAGGTCTGGTATCCGATGGGGACTGGAACGATCCATACCTTTGTGAACAGTAAGAATATGTCGTTTAAACTGGGCTCGCTTCTGGAAGTTAAAGGGGTGTTACGGGCGGATGAAGCGGCGGCAGTCTATGGCACGCTTGATCAAAAAATTGAGTTGGCAGATATCGATTTAAAAACGTTGTGGAAATATAATCAGCGCAGTCGGGAATTTCATGCGCAAGTGGTGCGTGATCCGCAATTGACGCCAATACTTGCCGGGCTTGGCGCGATTGCCGCAACGGAATATTCCGGGGCATTGCCAGATGAAGTAACGCTTAAATATCGCATTGAAATGGACTTTGGGACGTCAGGGAAGCTTGATTTCGAGAATGTCAGTTCCGGACGATCGAGCAACGATCTTTTTGAAGATACGATGATGATTGTGATGACAATATTAAATAATCCCTGGCAACGGGTTGAATTGAAGCGGATGTCGCTGGATATGGCGATTGACGATAAAGACAGTGTTGGTTATATGCTCGCGGCTGATTTGAATAAACTGGTCTTTAAACCGGGCGAGGAAGCTCATGCTGTTGTGGAATTGGAGCCGGATTATGGCTCCAGTAAACGGGTGGCGTGTTCTTTAGCGTTGCCATCGAATATTAAGCCCGGTAAATATCAGATCAGGGTGGGGGGGCGTGAGGCTTGCATGCAAATGATCGCGCAAGCCTGGCCCTGGCTGAATAATCCATTAAACGCCAAGGCAATTATGAAAACGTTGCAGGTCAGGCAGAATCTTCGGCGTGACCGTTTGTATATGATGCTTGCTTTGAACGATAACAGTATCGCGCCGGAAGGTGAGCCTTTGCCGGGATTGCCGGAGAGCAAGATTGCTTTATTGGAAGATGACCGGCGTCAAATTGAGTCGTATCCGCATCGTTCCCTGCTTCGTTCGGATGTTGGGGCGGAATGGGTGGTTATGGGTGATGCGACTTTTGAAATTGAAGTGGTTGAGAAGACCGATTAAAAAAGACCCGGATAATATCATCCGGGCCTTTAAGTATTTCTATAATTACGATGATTACAGGCTGTTTTCGAAGGTTATGATACCATCCACAATTTTGCAGACATGGACGGCGTATTTATCAGCGTAATCGGGCCGGCTGGCCGGGTAGCCGGTTTCCACGGCATTTTTGACGGCCTCAACACTATCCGCCTTGACTAACGCTCCGGCGGCTCCTTTGTCGCCACCTCCCAACATACGTTCGCCTAATGTGCCGGGTACCGTTCGAACCAGGTCGCACATGGTTTCGAGTTCAGGACCGGAAATTACGTAGTCATCCCGCAGGCCAATGCCGTCCTGGCGGAAAATTTTGCCTACGGTGGCGATATTGCCGGCTTTCCAGGCATCGAGCATCTGATAGAAACGGGTCTGGGCCCCGAAGATATATTTTAACCGGTCGCACCATTCGGGTTTGTCGGCGTATTTTGCCATGATTTCGTTATAGGTGGCTTCATCGCGAATGTGGGCCAATTTACTGATTTTGCCGTTAGTGTCTTTACTGAGCTGTTCGGCAAAGCTGTCGCATTCGGTGCGGCGGATTTTGTAAGTTGATTTTTCGAGACCGGGACGAACGGTGCCGGTATCCATGACGACGATGCGGAAATCTTCGGCGCCGCTGCCCAATGGAACGTATTTGATATCATTGGTTTGCGGATCGTAATGGGTGCCCATACCTTCGCGCGCGAACATGATCATAATTTGATCGAGCAGGCCGCAGGGTGAACCGATATAGATGTTTTCGACTTTCTGGGCCAGGAGTACCACATCGAAATCGTTTTTGGGCTTGATGTTGTTCACTTCCATGACGGTCAGGATCAGGTTGAGAGCCAGTGAGGCGCTGCGGCTCATGCCGCCGCCGGGAATATTGCCGTAGAGGACGGCATCGAAGCCGGCGTTGAGGGTGTAGCCTTCTTCCCGAAGGATATAATCAACGCCGTAGGGAAAACGCGCCCAGGTATCGGCGGTTTCGGGAGATTGGGGGGCGGGGACATTGCCGATTTCAAATTCAACGATGCCATCTTTGGGGAAATTGTCGCTGTACAGTCGAACGCGATTGGTGCCGTTGGGTTTGTATCCCATCCAGATGAAGCGGTCGGTCCCTACACCGAAAAGTTCCGTTCCGTTATAGTCTCCGTGCTCCACTCCGAAACAGAACCGGGATGAACTGCGTCGGACGGTACCGCCTGATATATCCAGGCCTTTCTGGCCGGCCAACGATTTTAACTTGTCGATCATTTGTTGATCAAGAGATGACAGCGACATACTTTACTCCATTCTATTCAATGGGTTGCGATATTTAAAACTTAATTGGCCACGATATTAACCAGGCGGCCTTTGATTACGATAACTTTGCGGATGGTTTTGCCTTCGAGCAGGGAGGTGATTTTTTCGCTATTAAGCGCGTTTTCTTTGATCACTTCTTCGGTGGCGTCGGCGGGGACCATGAATTTGTCACGAACTTTGCCATTGATCTGGATGACGATTTCGATTTCCGGATCAATGGTCAGGGCCGGGTCGTATTGCGGCCAGGGTTCGTAGGCGAGGGTATTGGAATGACCCAGATACTGCCAGAGTTCCTCGGCGATATGCGGGGCAAAGGGCGCCAGCAGCAGGACAAATTGTTCCAACGGTTTTTGGGGGCGAACCGTGAGTTTCATGTATTCATTGACGAAGATCATCATTTGCGAGATTGCGGTATTGAAACCGAAATTTTCGATGTCTTCTGAGACTTTTTTGATGGTTTTGTGCAGGACGCGCAGTTCGGGATCATTGGGTTCGACATCCTGTACGGCGGGAAGGCGATTGCCTTCTTCGTCGACGATGAGGCGCCAGGCGCGCTGGAGGAAGCGGTGCACCCCTTCGACCCCCTGCATGCTCCAGGGTTTGTTGGCGGAGAGCGGGCCCATGAACATTTCGTAGAGCCGCATGGAATCGGCGCCGTATGAGTTGATGACATGGTCGGGGTTGACCACATTGCCGCGGCTTTTGCTCATTTTCTGGCCGTCGCTGCCGAGGATCATGCCCTGGTTGACCAGTTTCTGGAAGGGTTCGCGGGTGCTGACGATACCGAGATCGAACAGGACTTTGTGCCAGAAACGGGAATAGAGCAGGTGCAGGACGGCATGTTCGGCGCCGCCGATGTAGAGGTCGACCGGCATCCAGTATTGTTCTTTTTTGGCGTCGAATGGGGCGGTATTGTTATGGGCATCGATATAACGCAGGTAGTACCAGCAACTGCCGGCCCATTGGGGCATGGTATTGGTTTCGCGGCGTACCTTGCGGCCCTGGTATTCGAAGTAGAGCCACTCTGGGATGTTGGCCAGGGGGGATTCGCCGGTGCCGCTGGGTTTGTAATTTTCGACTTCGGGCAGGGTGACGGGCAGATCGGATTCATCCAGGGCGATGACTTCGCCATCTTCGGCATGGACGATGGGGAAGGGTTCGCCCCAGTAGCGTTGGCGGCTGAAGAGCCAGTCGCGGAGTTTGTAGTTGATGGCTTCGTATCCGAGTTTGTTTTCGGTGAGCCAGGCGGTGATTTTCTTTTTGAATTCCGGGGTGGATAAGCCGTTGAATTCGCCGGAGTTGATGGCGGTACCGTTTCCGGTAAAGCATTCGCCTTCAAAGTTGGTTTCGGCCGGCGGCTGAACGACCTGGATGATAGGCAGGTTGAACTTGGTGGCGAATTCGAAATCGCGTTCATCGTGGGCCGGGACGCTCATGATCGCGCCGGTACCGTAGCTGATCAGGACGTAATCGCTGATCCAGATGGGGATCTTGTTGCCGTTTACCGGGTTGATGGCATAGGCGCCGGTGAAGACGCCGGTTTTGTCTTTGGCCAGGTCGGTGCGGTCGAGGTCGCTTTTGTGGGAGGCTTCCACCTGATACGCTTTGACGGCTTGGAGTTGATCGGGGGTGGTGATTTTATCAACCAGCGGATGTTCGGGTGATAATACCATGTAGGTGGCGCCGAACAGGGTGTCGGGGCGGGTAGTGAAGACGGTGATGATCTCGTCGTAGCCATCGAGGGCGAAATCGACTTCGGCGCCGATGCTTTTACCGACCCAGTCGGTCTGGAGCTTTTTGATGCCATCGGACCAGTCGAGGTCGGCGAGGTCATCAATCAGGCGTTCGGCGTAGGCGGTGATACGCAACATCCATTGACGCATGGGTTTGCGGATGACGGGGTGGCCGCCGCGTTCGCTGACGCCGCCGATGACTTCTTCGTTGGCCAGCACGGTTCCGAGTTCGGGGCACCAGTTGACGGGGGTTTCGGCTTCGTAGGCGAGGCGTTTATTGGCGATATAGTCTTGTTTTTCTTTTTCGGTGAGGCCGGTGGGGATGGGCAGTTCGGCGATGGGACGGGCTTTTTGGAGTTCGGGGTCGTACCAGCTGTTGTAGAGTTTGAGGAAGATCCACTGGGTCCAGCGGAAGTAGTCGGGTCTGGTGGTGTCAACCTCGCGGTCCCAATCGTAGCTGAAGCCGAGGCTCTTGATCTGTTCGCGGATGCGGTTGATGTTTTTTTCGGTAGTGATGGCGGGATGGGTGCCGGTTTTGACGGCGAACTGTTCGGCGGGCAGGCCGAAGGCATCGTAACCCATGGGGTGCAGGACGTTAAAGCCTTTCATGCGTTTGTAGCGGGCGACGATATCGCTGGCGGTGTAACCTTCGGGGTGGCCGACGTGGAGGCCTTCGCCGGAGGGATAGGGGAACATATCCAGCACGTAATATTTGGGTTTATCGCAGTTGTCGAGGGCCTGGAAGGTTTTGTTGGTTTCCCAGAAGGTCTGCCATTTCTTTTCGATCTGGTTGAAGTTGTAACTGCCGGTCGGTTCGCTGGTCATGGGTACTCTCGCTTGGGGTTGGGTTCGTTTTGAGGTAAAAAGGTTTATGATAGCGATTTCTGGTGGAAAATCAAGATTAACCACGCGGGCGGTCGAAACGCAACCGAAGAAAAAGATTTCACACGAAGGCACGAAGCTATGAAGAGATACAGTCAGATTGGTAGTAACGGGGGCGAGAAGTGAACCACGAATTCACACGAATAGACACTGATAAAAGATATGCGTGATAAGATATTTATATATGGGTAGTTATGATGGTTTTTGGAGGTGTTGGGTTCGTTTGGATTGGGGGTGGCTGGGCTATGGCAGCGGGTGGGGTGGTTTCGGGTTGGGGTAATAGCCGGTTTTGTTAAGGCGGGAGTGATGGATAGGTGTGGGAACATAGGGGGAAAATTCTGATACGGGAAAAATGATGTAATATGTTTTATTATAGATAGTTAAGGCTTAAAAAGGTGGATTGGGTTCGTTTGGAGTTGGTGGTTGGCCGGCCAGGGGTGCAGCGCTAGATGGGCGGCCCAGATGTTAGGATTATTTAATTTTTAAAGAGCGAGATTATGGGGCTGTTTTTGTTTTTGGTTCTTGTTAGTTTCTGGGAACGCAACCGATCTGGGATATTATAGTGTTGTGTTTGAAATATGTCAAATGTATTATTATATATTATTTTGATAAAACTGGCAGGGCCGGGGATGGGATCAAATTTTATTGATTTGTGGTTGAATATTGCGGGGGTGGGCGGTAGAGTTGATTTTCAGAATGTTATTGAGGATTTGATGTTTATGGAAAGGGCTTTGGCGATGGTGATTGCGGATGATGGATTGATCGGGATATTTTTTACCAGTTTGGATTTATAGGGGATTTTGCTGATGAAAATATCTGTGGGTACTATTGTGAGTTTATGGGCGGTGATTTCTTTGATTGTGGATGGGGTGCTGTTTTATTGGATAGCCTGGAGTGTCTGGATGAACGCGCATCCGGGTTCTGATGATACATTGGCAACGCAGAAATTTTATGTTTATGGTCTTGTGCTTGGATTAGCCGCTTTGGTACAGGGTGGGGTGTTTGTTTTGATTTACTGGCGATTTATGCGGCGGAGGTGAATTGCCGTTAACAGCCGGTTTCACACGAAGCCACCATGCCACAAAGATTAACAGCCATTTAGACAGGATCATCCCGAACGATCGGGACTTTCAGCTGATTGACAGGATGGAGAAAAGGAATTGAAAATGTAAAATGCAGAATGCAAAATGGGGGAGGGTGGCATTGCGTGTGATGTTTTGTTTTTTAATAGAGATGGTATTATGATTGGAAATGACGTGTCAGGCACCCACACGCTTCGCTTTGCTGCGCTTGAAGGTGCCCGGGATAGGATGGCGAGGCCGGCTGGCCGAAGAAGAATAAAACTAAAGAAAGTGGTGCATAAAATGTTTACTGTCCCTTTTTTGCCTAATATGAAAGCAGTTACAGTCTCTTTTAGTATTATGATTCTGGTCTGCATTGGTTCTATGCTGGCATGCGGAGAAGCGGGTAATGGCGACGCGAAGTTTACCCGGGTTGGGCATTTTACCCGGCCATTTGTTTTTGTGAGTTATGCTGAAAATTTACAATAGGTCAGCTATGAAGGTGAGGGTGATATTGCGGCCTATATCGATGTCTACGGGGACAAATATGACCGGCCGAAGCCAAACATGCCTTTCAATACTGCAACGACGCCGGATGAGTCCAGAGTCTGTCTATGTACCCATGAAAAACATATTGATAACGGCTGGGATCTGGCAGATACCAGCCATAAAAACAGCATAAAAGGAAATGGATTCGCTTTATGATAGCTTGACCTTAAGATGGAGGCAGGGGGGCATGAATCCGTTCCAGGGCCTCTTTCAGGGTCTCGGTAATTTCAAAATAGCCATCCAGTTCAACCACTTTAAGCAACTCATAGACATACGTG
Source organism: Sedimentisphaerales bacterium (assembly GCA_963663965.2). GTDB lineage: Bacteria > Planctomycetota > Phycisphaerae > Sedimentisphaerales > SM23-30. The sequence goes on along the minus strand of CAXXFK010000015.1, from coordinate 100,648 downwards.
TCATTGGGGGAACTGGCGAATTTATGCTTGAGGCAACATAAAACCAGGCGTCCGCCCTGACTGGTCAGTTTTTTGTGCGTCCGCAGCAAAAAGCCCAATGCTGAGGAAGAAAGGATATTCACCCGGCTGAAATCAATGATGTAATTTATCTTTTTCTCTAATTGAATCAAAGGGCCAAGCGTCTCTTCCAGTTTTTGAATATCAGCGGTGGAAATCAACTCCTCATGAAGCAGTTTCAGTATGACGACATCGTCCTGGATGGTAATTTCAGCGATAGCATTGCAGTCGTCCATGGATAAACTCCGGAAATCAGGATGAATAAGGATTATTCAATAGGTTTTTTAAGGCGATGAGCCACTTATCGTATGCGGCCAGGCAATGGGTTTGCTGGGCGGAAACCGGATCAATCGTTTTTACCGAGGTCAGGCCATGAAACGCTTCGGACAGCGTCCCGTAAAGGCCCGCGCCAAAGCCCGCGCCTCGGGCGGCGCCCTGCGATCCATCCGTATTATATAATTCAATACGCGCGCCGGTTAATGTAGCAAAGGTGGAGGCGAAAATAGGACTCAGGAACATATTGGCATGGCCCGCACGGATCGTATTGATTGTGAGTCCCATGTCCTTCATGATATCCAGACCATAATTCAATGCGAATACAATGCCTTCCTGGGCCGCCCTCAATAAATGTGCGCGGGTATGAATATTAAAATTAAGGCCGCTGATATGGGCACCAATATCCTGGTTGCCAAGAGTGCGTTCCGCTCCGTTGCCAAATGGCAGCACCACCAGACCATCGGAACCCGCGGGAATCTTGTCGGCCAGTTCGTTCATTGCTGGATAATCCAGGCTGTCACTGACGACCTGATGTTTCAGCCAGCTGTTTAATATGCCCGTTCCCGATACGCAAAGCAATACACCCAGCCGGGCGGCATTATCATGATGATTAACATGTAGAAAGCTGTTAACCCGGGATTGTTCATCGTAACTGGGTTGATCGCCAACGCCATAAACGACGCCGGAAGTGCCAGCGGTTGCGGCAATCTCTCCAGGTTCCAGCACATTGAGTGACAAGGCATTATTAGGCTGATCGCCGGCTCGATACGATATGGGAATCCCCGCTTTCATCCCAAGTATTTCAGCCGCCGTCTTGCTAAGTTCACCTTGAATACTGAATGTATCACACAGTTCTGCCAGCATTTCACCGGGTATGCCATAATGATCTAAAACCATCTGGGCCGGCCCATGGGTCTCGTAATCCCATAATATGCCTTCCGATAAGCCCGATGGTGTCGTACGGATTAATCCGGTGAGTTTCATGGCTATGTAATCGCCGGGAAGCATGGCTTTATGAATTTGAGAAAAAATCGCCGGCTCATGCTCTTTAACCCATTTCAACTTGGATGCGGTAAAATTACCGGGCGAATTTAATAATCGTTTCAGACAGGTTTTGGGACCCATGGCCATATTGGCCTCATTCCCGATCGATACGGCGCGACTGTCGCACCAGATAATCGATGGACGTAACGGTGTGCCATTTTTGTCCACAATGACCAGACCGTGCATCTGATAGGAAATCCCGATAGCTCGGGTATCAGCCAGCGCTTGGGGTGCTTTCTCCCGAATCCGGGCAGTAGCTTTTTGAACATGGCGCCACCAGGTTTCCGGTTCCTGCTCCGCCCATCCCGGACGCTGAGCCATAATCTCCATTTCAACCGACGGCGAGGTCGCTGTTGCGACAACCTCACCCGTTTCACCGTTCAGAAGGGTGGCTTTGATCGAAGAACTTCCAATATCGTAACCAAACAAATACATAGACAAATCCTTTTTTAAAGGGGTGGCCATAATTGAATTATAATGATTTTACCGAATTGTAAGTTATTTTAAAGTTTAAATTTGCATACTATTTGATATTGTACGCCTCCATATTACCGCAACGATCTCGACTTATTGGATTTTGCCATGATAGAATCTTATATTTCCAAAATAGCTTTAATATAAGGGCTGACCAGAAAGAGATCATAATGACAAATAAATCTATAAACAACGAAAATAAAGACTCTTATAGATCAAAATCCTCAGGTAATCGTCTCAGGAGTGAATCCAGTCCCTATTTGCAAATGCATGCCGGCAACCCGGTTGATTGGTTCCCTTGGTCTGAAGAGGCCTTTATGCAGGCAAAAACACTGGACAGACCTGTTTTTCTGTCAATTGGCTATTCTACCTGTCACTGGTGTCATGTTATGGAGCGTGAGTCTTTTGAAAATCCTCAAGTGGCTGAAGTATTAAATGAGCGCTTTATCTGTATTAAAGTGGACCGGGAAGAACGCCCCGACCTTGATGAGGTGTATATGACAGTATGCCAGATGATGACCGGTGGGGGAGGATGGCCTTTGACTGTTCTGATGACCCCCGATAAAAAACCCTTCTTTGCCGCTACGTATCTTCCCGCTGTCAGTCGGCATGGCCGCCTTGGATTGATGGACCTGGCTGCTAGGATTGAGGATTTGTGGCAAAATCACCGTGATAAAGTATATCAATCGGTTGAGGGGATTTATGAACGTTTGCAAATGGTGAACCGATTAAATGAGCCTTCACAAAGCGAGCCGGGACCAGAGCAAATCGAACAGGCGTATCAGGATTTGGCTCATCGTTTTGATAAAGCATACGGCGGTTTTGGTAGCGCGCCCAAATTCCCATCTGCCCATAATCTGACATTTTTATTACGGCAATGGAAGCGTTCCGGCAATATCCAGCCGCTTAATATGGGTGAATTGACTTTGCGTAATATGCGTGCGGGTGGAATTTATGATCATATTGGATTTGGTTTTCATCGTTACGCTACCGATGCGAAATGGAGATTGCCCCATTTCGAAAAGATGCTTTATGACCAGGCGATGCTTACCTTGGCCTATTTGGAAGCCTGGCAGGCCACCGGTCGTCAATGTTATCTAAATACGGTAAAAGAAATAATCGAATATGTCAGGCGCGATATGACTGGCAGGGAGGGTGGATTCTATTCCGCGGAAGATGCTGACAGCGATGGTTATGAGGGCGCGTATTATCTTTGGTCGGTTAAAAGTATACGCGATATACTGGCGCCGGATGAAACTGAATGGATGATCGATAAGTTCCATTTGGAGACGTCAGGTAATTATGAAGATGAAGCATCCAGAAAGAAAACCGGATTAAACATACTCTATTTAGACCGGATAGATGATCCGGCGCAGGCCTGGTCTGAGGAAGATAACAGGATATGGTCAGGGATTCGTAAGGTTTTACTGGAACGAAGAAATCAGCGTCCTCATCCGTTTAAGGATGACAAAATCTTAACAGACTGGAATGGATTAATGATTGCGGCCCTGGCACGCGCCGGCCGGAGTCTGGATGATCCTGGTTCTATTGCCATGGCAGAGCAAGCCACTCAGTTTGTTATTGAGAAAATGATTGACTCTGATTGTCGTTTATGGCGCCGTTTCAGACAGGGTGAAGCAGAGATTAACGGATTCCTGGAAGATTATGCGTTTTTGATATGGGGTTTAATCGAGTTATACCAGACAGTATTTGATGCACAGTACCTTGAGCGTGCATTGTGTCTGTCACGGTTTGTCATCAGGCAGTTCGGAGACAAGCGCAATGGTGGTTTTTATCATACCGGCGCCATGGCGGAAAAATTGATTATTCGTTCAAAAAATGCGTATGACAATGCCATTCCATCCGGGAATTCCATTATGGCGATGAACCTGGCCCGGTTGGGACGCCTTACTGGTGACCTGAAGTTGGAAGCTCTTGCCTGGGAAACCGTGCGGGCGTTTGGCAGTCAGATTTTACCTCACCCTAATGGATTCATGCAAATGCTCCAGACAGTGGATTATCTGAATGGACCTTCCTGTGAAATTGTAGTGGCTGGACCGTATCAGGCTCATGATACGCTGGCGCTTCTTAAAGTGATTAACCAGGGTTACCGGCCTGACCAGGTCATTTTACAGGTACCGGGCCGGAAAAACGATGCCATACCGATTGCCGATCTGGTTCCGGCCCTTAAAGATTATCATCCGGTGGATACCAAGGCGACCGCCTGGGTCTGTTCGAATTATAAATGTAACCAACCTGTTACGGAACCCGGACGGTTGGGCGAGATGCTTTGATAAAATATTGGAATTTACATGAAATTTATGTAAGATTGCTTGCTGTGATGCGTCTTGTACAATAATAATACAATGATATTTTATCGTAACTTATTATAGAAGGAGTACGTTATGGTTATTTGTCGCATGCTTGGATTGGCGTTAATTCTCATCGCGATGGCAGGTTTGACAGGGTGTATTATTATTGGCTGACAGCCAAATCGTTTTGCTTATTATTTTCGGATAGTTCTGAATTGACTTGATGATGCTGGGTACAGATTCATGCGATGAAAGTGCTTGCCGTGATTTGGTTGGCGTTTGGGTTGGAAATCCCTGTAACAAAATAGCATAACATACGCTTTTATCAGTGTGACATTTCTTGATTATGCAGTACATTTAACATTCGAAAGGGGTGGCTATGAAGCCGTTTCGCTTTATTATAATCGTAATTGCCTGCTTCATTGCATTGTCGGGGTGTGGCTCAAAGCGGATCACGGTTACCAATACCGGTGAAGAGATAGTTGAAATCAAAAACGATCATGATCAGTACGTAACCATGCTGGGTCAAAACGGAACAGGCTATTTTGATATTGGTACAGAAATTCAAATTGGGGATGCCTTAGTCAAAGTCGGCCGTCAAATAGAAATCATGAATACAGGATCTGGCACGATTCAGATCACCTATCGTGAAGCGTCTGGTGCTGAACGAAATATTATTCTCGGCGAATGCGGGATTGGTTATGTCAATCAATCAACGCCAATAGAAATTGGCGACGCCAGGATAAGCCTGGAACCTGCGCGCTAATTCGAATTCTAGTCAACGATCCAATAGTGATTCTAATAGTGAAATACGGCAAAACAGGAATTTTATAGTCAGGAGGCTTTTATGAAATGGCAATATTCTGTAAAAATAGTATTTACTTTGGCGATGCTGGCCCTGATACCAGGGTGTATTGTTATCCTGGACGGATGTAATGTCAGTGAATTCAGCAGTAAAGTCACCCGGGATGATCAACATGAAATGGCTCTTACGTCAGGTCAATTAATCGAGGTGGATCTCCATAACGGCAACATAGTTGTCAATGGCTGGGATGAGGAACGGTGCCAAGTGGATACCGCGATTGAAGTGCGGGCCAGGACCGACCAGGAGGCTCAGGATTACCTGAATCGGGTCGAGATAAAGCTAATTGAGGACGACGGAAAACTATCCATACGTGCGGATCATCCCGATCCCAAAAACAAATTTCAGATATGTACACATATGACTGTCAGGATTCCCACTCGGTCAAACCTGCAATTGCTAACCCATAACGGCAAAATCGAGATTGCCGATATAGATGGAAATCTGGAATGTAAAACCCATAATGGATCCATGCTGGCCAGTAAGATTGGCGGAACCGTTCATTACGCGACCCATAACGGCGATGTGACTGCCCGGCAGGTTAATGGAGAAGTCGTACTCGAAACTCACAATGGTTCGATTGAGACACGCGGTATTCAAGGCGGTCAAAACTTGAAAACCCATAACCAGGATATCAGAATGTATGAAGTGACCGGTAATTTAAAAGCAGAAACTCACAATGGCAGTATCAACGTGGAATATGTCAACGGCGTGGAGCCTGACCGGGATATTTGGATTAAAAGTTATAATGGCAGCCTGAGTATTTTGTTGCCCCGTGATTTTGCCGGCAAAGCGGAATTGGCGACTCATAATGGAAAAATCTATTCCGATGTCCCATTGGTCGTCCGCGGCAGGCTGGCCAATGAATTCCGTGGCGTTATCGGGCGCGAAGGGGGGCTCGGACAGTTGTTCATGGAAACCTGTAATGGCGGCATCTCCATCAAATAAAACAGCCTGCAATATTTCAGGCTGTTTGATGAGATTTTTTTGCATGCCAGGATACGTCAGACTTCCATGATTTCTTCTGTTTTGTTTTTCAAGGCTTCATCGATTTGATCGATGTATTTTTTGGTGGTTTCATCAATGTCCTTTTTGGCATTGTCGCGCTGATCTTCAGTAATCACTTTGTCTTTCTGGATCTGATCGATCTGCTTGTTGGCGTCTCGTCTTACATTCCGCACACTGACCCGGGCGGCTTCGGCCATCTGCTTGATCTGGTTGGCTAACTGTTGTCGCCGTTCACCCGAAAGCGGCGGAACGTTCAAACGGATGAGGCGACCGTCGCTGTTGGGGTTCAAGCCGATCGAAGAGGCGATGATGGCCTTTTCGATATCTTTTATGGCGGAAGTATCGAATGGCTTGATCACGATCAAAGCCGGTTCCGGTGTGGATAAATTGGCCAGTTGCTTCAGAGGGGTGGAGGTGCCATAATAATCGGCGCGAAGATTTTCTACCAGGGCGGTTGATGCGCGTCCGGTGCGTACCATCCTTAACTCGCTCTTCAGGTGATCCAGCGCCTTGTCCATGCGGTCTTCCGATTCCAGCATAATATCGTCAAGCGTTAATCCTTCATCTGCCATGATTGAGTTCCTTCTATTTTTTAATGGGATATAAGTGTAAGTTTATTAACTGATTGTGGTGCCGGCATTCATCCCCTGAAGCACTTTTAAGACGGTCCCTGGCGCCATTAGGTTACAGACGATAATATCGATTTTATTTTCGCGGCACATGGTTATCGCGGTCAGGTCCATCACCTTGAGATTCTGTTGAATGACCTCGTCAAAGCTTAATGCTTCATAACGTTTTGCGGATGGATCTTTAACCGGGTCGGCTGAGTAGACACCATCGACTTTCGTCGCTTTAATGACAACATCAGCCTGGATTTCCGAAGCACGCAACGTTGCGCAGGTGTCAGTCGTAAAAAAGGGATTGCCCGTGCCTCCGGCTAGAATGATCGCCCGCCCGGCTTCCAGGTGGGCAATGGCCTTCCGGGCGGTAAAGCGTTCGCAGACAGCGTTCATTTCTACCGCTGAAAGGGTGATCGTTGGGACTCCCAGTCCTTCCAGAACATCCTGGATGGCCAGGGAGTTGATGACGGTAGCCAGCATGCCCATTTGATCGGCGGTGGTTCTGCGAATGGCGGTCCGGTCGCTGAGGGCGGCGCCCCGCATTAAATTGCCCCCACCACATACGATGGCCGTTTGAACGCCATGTCGCCAGAGTTCGGCGATTTGTTCACACATGCTCGTGACAGGTGCGCTTTCAATGCCGAATCCACCCGGACCGCTCAACCCCTCTCCGCTGACTTTGAGCAATACGCGTTTATATTTTAATGATCCCATAAATAGATCTCACGGTTTTTATTGACCGGTTTTCTAGCAACTCACTATCAAGTAAATACTTACGTGCCGGTCTGGCCATAATGATAAGTTGGGTTGACTGCCAATAAGAAGATTGTAAACGATTGACCAGACCGGTCAACTATATTCTCTGTGTGTTATCAACACAAAAAAGGCATCAGATGCGGGATAAGCGCTTACTGATGCCTTTGTAAAATTAGGGTAATTAACCAATCTGGATACGGGCAAAGCGCTTGACAGTTAACTGTCCACCGGCCGCTTTGCTGACCTCGGCAACCAGATCGCATACCTTTTTGCTGTCATCTTTTACGAAGGGTTGTTCCAGCAATACGATTTCACTCAGCCATTTATTGATTTTGCCTTCGATGATTTTCTCGACCATTTCAGCCGGTTTGTTTTTTATCTGTTCACGGGCAATTTCTTTTTCCTTTTCGATCGTGTCGGCGGGTACTTCATCCCGGCTGACAGATACAGGATTGATGGCAGTAATATGCATCGCCAGATCGCTGGCCAGAGTCTGGGTGACGCTGGCGCTGGCCGCCTGATTATTTTCCGCATCGATCTGAATCATAGTGCCTACTTTCCCGTTAAAGTGGACGTAGGTATAAATCAATCCGGAACCTGGCAACTCAAAACGGGCATAATTGCCAAGAGTAACCTTTTCGCCGGTTTGACTCATGATTTCATTAATCGCGGCATCAACCGTCTTACCGCTCTTGTCGGCCAATGGCTTTAGGCCTTCAGTATCTGCCGGAGTGGAAGAGGCGGCCAGCAGAGCGTTAGCCAGTAATTCGGCGGCCTTTTGGAAATTTTCGCTCTTTGAGGTAAAATCAGTCTCGCAGCACAATGCTGTTAATACTGCGATTTTGCCGTCTGCATTGACTTTGCTAACGATCTGCCCTTCTTTATTTTCGCGATCGCTGCGTTTTTCCATGACAGCCATGCCTTTTTTACGCAGCAGGTCAACAGCCTTTTCCATATCGCCATCGGTTTCAGTCAGGGCATTTTTACAGTCCATCATGGATTGACCGGTGCGATCGCGTAATTGTTTCACTAAAGCAGCAGAAATTGCAGCCATTTTATATCTCCTTGTAAATAAATAGCTTCTGGCAGGATCGGTGTCCTGCCAGATGTTTTTTTATAGTAGATCTTAACTCATCCTGATCGGCGAGTTCAGATTATGTTATTTTTTTAATTGCCTGCCGGAGGGTTGGCTTCGGCTGGCGCAGGGGTGGTTTCCGTAGCAATGGGTTGTCCGGCGCTTTCTTCCGCAAACTGGGACAAGGTTGCCCGTTTGGACACACGTCGGCGTTCGCCATCCTCACTGACACCACGGCGTTCAACGCGACCGGCTTTGCCTTCCAATACTGCGTCTGCCATTTCTTTGATAACCAGTTCAATCACACGCATGGCGTCATCATTGCCTGGAATCGGAATATTGACCAGATCGGGATCGGAGTCGGTATCCAGCAAACAAATCGTCGGAATACCCAGTTTACGGGCTTCGCCGATGGCCAGGTGTTCACGCATCGCGTCGATGATAACCAGGGCGCCGGGTACGCGGTCCATCTTGCGGATACCATCCAGGTTGCGTTTGATCTTGCGTAATTCGCGCCGCAGCATGGATTCCATTTTTTTACTCTGAGCTGCCATGACGCCACGACTTTCCATGTCTTCCAATTCTTCCAGGCGGGCCAGGCGTTTGCGAATCGTGCTGAAATTCGTTAAAGTGCCGCCCAGCCAGCGTTCGCTGACAAATGGCATTTCAACACGATTGGCTTCAGCAACAATGGCGCCGCGTGCCTGACGCTTGGTGCCGACAAATAAGACATCTTTACCGGATGCGGCTACGCTGGTCAGGAATTTACGGGCGCGCATGATCCCTTTGATCGTTTCTTTGATGTCAATGATGTGAATTGAATTGCGCGTGCAGAAAATATACGGTTTCATCTTTGGGTTCCAGCGGCCTGCACGATGGCCAAAATGGATTCCCGCATCCACGAGGGCACGGACGGTTTTATTATCCAAGCAAACCTCCACAAATTGTTAGAACGGGGTTAAATATCGATTTTCCAGTCAGTTACATTCTGATCGGCAAATTAAAGAACAGCTAATCTAGTTTATCTTCTGATAAATGTCAAGCATAAAACACCCATTGAGATCGGTTAAATGCCTTATTATGACGTGCATAGCATGAAAATACTGGGAAAGGGTCAGGGGTATTCAGGGTTAAAGTATAAAAATGTTAATAATTGTATGTGAAAATTGGGTTTTTTGCCTGCATAGCAATAATTAAAGATAATATTGAAGTATGGGAATGCCGATTATTGGAATGGAAATCAAATTTTACCGTTGTTCAAGTATACCAGGCCTGGTATCAATTGAAAAACTTACGCCATGAAGTTATTCGGACGCAATTTCAAAATTTCGGTTTATATTAATTTGGGGTTACTGGCCCTGTTTCTGCTAAGCGGAAGTGTCCTTATTGTAATAGTAAATAGCTCAATGCGGAACGAAGCGTTGCAAGAGGCTAAACGGCAAACTGAAATCATTCTCAAGAGAAATCTGGCTACTCATCGCTATTTCAATAAAATCCTGAAACCAAAATTATTTGAAACGATGGATGTTGTTAACGATGATTATTTTGAGCCGATCTGGATGTCGTCAACCTATGCGATTCGCCAAATTGATGATTATTATCAGGCAGTGCATCCGGACAAAAAGTATTATTACAAAGAATGTGCCGTTAACGCGCGTGCTCCATTAAATGAGGCGGATGAATATGAGAAAGCGTTTATCGATGCGTTAAATCACAATCAGGAACTGCAAACCCGCTCCGAAGTTCGTAAATTGAATGGTGAAAGCTTCTTTGTTACCTTACACCGTGGCGAAATTATGGAACAGGCCTGTTTGCGTTGCCACAGTACGCCTGATCAAGCCCCGGTCGACCTGGTGAACCACTATGGGCCGGAACGCAGCTTCGGACGTCACGTGGGTGACGTTGTTTCAGCCATCTCCATTCGGATACCGTTAACCGAAGCCTATGCCTCAGTACGTAAAGTGACTATGAAATTAAGTGCGATTCTGTTGCTGTTATTGGGATTGGCAATGTTTATTCAGTATAAGCTGACTCATCAGGTTGTGATCGAACCACTGAAGTCGATTCGCAACAGAACCCGGGATATCGCCTGGGATGAATCGAAATTGGGAGATGACCTGGAGTTGCCGGCCGGGCGTGAACTGTGTGAATTGGTAGAGGCCTTTAATGAAATGTCAACAAAGCTGCGCAACAGTAAAGATAATCTGGAATCGTTGGTTCAGACACGTACGGATGAATTGAAAGTATTAAACCAGCAACTTTTAGAAGAAGTGCAGGAGCGAAAGCTGGCTGCCCAGGAAAATGAAGAACTGATTCAGTGTCTGCAAGATAAAAATGAAGAATTAGAACGATTTACCTATACCGTGTCTCATGATCTGAAAAGTCCTCTGATTACCTTACGTGGGTTTCTGGGTGCGTTACGCAATGATGTGGCCTGTTCCAGACAGGATCGCGTTAACGATGATCTGGATTTCCTGGATAATGCCGCCGCTAAAATGCAGAAATTACTGAATGATTTGCTGGAATTGTCACGTATCGGGCGCCAGGCCAATCCATTCGAAACATTTCCGTTCAGTGAGGTAGTGCGTGATATTTCAGAGACTTTGAATACGCAGTTATCCCGGAAGCATATCGAACTGGTGGTCACGGGTGATTTGCCTTCAATGTATGGGGATCGAACCAGAATTGCTGAAGTGATGCAAAATTTGGTGGACAACGCGATTAAGTATATGGGGGATCGTTCTGATGGTAGAATTGCAATCAGCGCTTATCAAAAAGAGGGTATGACCGTTGTGTCGGTCGCAGACAATGGCATAGGAATTGATCCGAAATATCTGGATCGAATATTTGGGTTATTTGAACAACTGGATCCGAATCAGGAAGGGTCAGGCGCGGGTTTGGCAATATGCAAACGCGTGACAGAAATGCATCACGGCCGTATCTGGGCTGAATCACAAGGGCTTGGCAAAGGGGCGACCTTTATGTTTGAGATACCTTCTCTGTTTCCTTCACTTGTTGAAAGTACAATATAATTGATTGGTATTTGAGAGCAGTATATAAATTTGAATAAGCCATATTGCCTTGAAAGAGAGTCAAGTGGATTCAAAGCCATCCGAATCATTTAAAAGGGTCGGAATAAGAGGTGGAATGGTTGCATGGCATGGTCCGAGACGCTCTTTTATAATAATAAAGACAATGTTATGAATTGCAGGAATTGCAGAAATTTAACTCTATGGTTTATCGTTGCTCAGCTTGTAATTCCGCTATCAGCTCAGTTTGCGATCTATAAGGACAATATACCCTTCTTTGACCCAAATCAGACTGCAACGGATAACTCCTGCCGCATGGCGGTCCCGGGTCCACTGGATAGCCCCGTCAAAGCGGATCGGTTTGTCATGTATGGTGATTTTCGGCTGATTGGGTATTATGGTGCGAATGTCCAGTTAATAAAAAACGAGATCCCCTGGTCGGAATACTCACTATTTCGATTCCGCTTGAGGCATGGGGCTAAAATTAAGCTTGAAACGGATATCGATTTAGATGTGAGAATGGTGACTGAACCTTATCTGTTTTTTGATCCGGTGTATGAATTGAAATATCATGAAGTGTTGTTTGATACCATGAATGTAGAGTTTAATAATTTTGCCCGGACTTCATCGTCTATAAAGATCGGGCGGCAGGATATCAGAATGGGCAGCGGATTTCTTGTTAAACGAGGCACGCCGGGTGATTCGAGTCGTAGCAATTTCTTTGATGCGATTCGATGGACCATTCCCATAGAGTATGGCTCGAAACTGGATCTTATTATTATTGATAATCATGCCAATTCATCTGCTGTCATTCGATCCTTCAACGATCGGGATATCGATCTGGCCGAACAGGATAGTTTTGGCGTTTTGGCGTGGGTATCGGATATACAGTTTGACAAAACAACTTTAAATGGATACATTATTTACAAAATGGATCGTCATCGTGTGAAAACGACCGGTTATGAAGGTGAATTATATACCCTTGGTATCGACTGGAATTACCCAATTAATAATTCGATAAGCATTAATATGGAGATCATGCCCCAATGGGGGCATAAAAACGGAAAAGCGATATCGGCGCTGGCTTCCCGTAATCAGATAACTTTTAAAGAAATTGAAACGGTAAATATTAGAATTCGATGCGGATATGATTATCTGTCTGGTCATAACGACCCGGATCGGGCATTCGACCGCTTGTGGGGCAGGCAATCTGGAATCGGGTGTTTATATGATTTTGGTCTCGATAGAATTGACGGGCGCGCCTACGATAGTTCCAATATGCATCGAATCTGGTTGGAAAGCCGCAAAAAACTGCCTCATAATATAACGGTAACTGGACAAGTGGATGGGATATTTGCCGCCCGGCATACCGATATGGCCGGCAGTAATGGTTTAAACCCATCAGGATACCTTCGTGGTACCCAATTCATGGGAGTTGTCAAGTGGGAACAATTTGACTGGCTGAGTCATTCGCTGGTGTGCGAATTGTTTTTACCGGGAAATTATTATACCGTTGATCGGAATGATCCGGCATTCCATGCTCGTTTTGTTACTTTATTTCAATGGTAATGGATGGGCCTGTTTATAAATAATCAGGATTAAATATGACAATTGGAATCTCGAAAACTTTTTTTCTAAGTTCTTTTATCATTGCCAGCGTATCTACTCTCGTTATCAGCCTCTCCTGGATTAATTATCAGGAACAGCAACTGGATGCTGAAATCCAGGATCTGCGCAATGATCATGAACAGGCTTATGAAAATATATTGCGTGAAGAGACAGCACTGATCGTTTCCTATATTCAGTATATCCGATCTCGGTCTGAAGTTCTCTTAATGACTAGAATACGCGATCGGGTAGGTGAGGCCTGGCAAGTGATCGATCATTACTATCAATCTTATCATGACAATCATACGCGGGATGAAATCATCAAATTGATCCGTGATGCGTTATATCCGGTGGCCTATGATGATGGCATGGGATATTATTTTTGCGTTGGTTTAGATGGCTATTTATTTTTCGCTGGTGGCTCTCCGGATGAAGGGAGCAATTGTATGGATAAACAAGATGGCCAGGGCAGGCATTTCGTACGGAACGCAATTGAAATTGCCAGCGAGAAAGGAGAGGGCTTCACTAATTACAGTTTTAACAAGCCTGGGCAATGGGATCGCGAATTCGAAAAGTTGGCTTTTGTAAAAGTGTATGAACCGCTTGGTATTGTCGTGGGGACTGGATTGTATTATGATGATTTTGAAAAACAACTTCAGCAGGATGTTATTGATCATATCGGTTCTTTTCGCTTTGAGAATGACTGTTATGTTTTTGCCGGGCAATATGACGGTGTAAGTTTAATAGGTCCTGCTAAAGGCCAGAATATGATAGCAGTGACTGACAAAAATGGATTAAAAGTAGTCCTGGAGTTGATCCGAAAAGCCCAAACAGGCGGTGGGATGGTACGATATGTGATGCCGGATGTTGATGGACAACCGCAATTGCCGAAAATGAGTTATGTCCAGCCTGTTTCGGAATGGAATTGGTATATCGGCACTGGAATCTTTATCCAGGATATTGACTCGGTCATTAAGAAAAAAAGACAGCAATTGCAGGAGGAGATGAAGCAGCAGTTAAATAGGATATTTGCGTTGTATGCGGCGGTAAATATTTTTGTACTTATTATTACCGGCGTCCTGTCTCGCATGACGGCATCGAGTGTAAACCGATTGAGTGAATTTTTCCACAGGGCCTCAAGTGATCCCGGTTCCGTTATGATCGAACCGGATAAACTATACTATCGGGAGTTTTCGGAATTAGCCGGCTCGGCCCGACACATGGTTGATCAGCGCTTAAACGTTGAAAAAGAACGCGAAAAATTAATTAATGATTTAGAAATAAAAAATGCCGAATTGGAACGGTTTGTCTATACGGTTTCCCATGATTTGAAAAGCCCGTTGGTTACAGTCGGCGGAGGCCTGGGCCTGTTAAAAGAAGATCTGACAACCGGCGATATGGAAAATGTTGATAAGGATATGGAAATGATAAAAAATGCGGCGGAAAAGATGCACCGCTTACTGAACGAGTTGCTGGAATTGTCTCGCGTTGGTCGAAAAGACAATCCCAGGGAAGCATTCTTTCTGCGGGATGTTATTGAAGAGGTGATCTTGTTAATGGAAAAACAACTCGTTGACCGAAATATAGCATTGACGATAGAAGAAGATTTGCCGCAAGTGTATGCCGATCGTATCCGGATCGTTGAGGTTTTTCAGAATCTGATCGATAACGCGATTAAGTATATGGGGGATCGGAAAGAAGGAAAAATTTGTATTGGCGCCAAACGTACAGAAAACGAATGCGTTGTTTTTGTCAAGGACAATGGGATCGGCATCGAACCGCGGTATCATGATCGTATATTTGGTCTGTTCGAACAACTTGACCCCCAACAGGAAGGCACCGGTGTCGGACTGGCTATCTGTAAGCGGATTATCGAAATCCATCGCGGCCGTATCTGGATCGAATCGGATGGCCCTGGCCGTGGGACGACCTTCTACTTTTCCTTGCCACGGCATGACAATTGACAGGAATCGTTCACGGTAATATGCTCAAACCTCACTGAATATGACCACATAATTTTTGCCATAGGCTTTGGCGCATTTCGGGCAGGTGGTATAATACATCAGCCATCTCTTGATGGTTTTTCCCTGGCTTTCCACCCATTCCTTCATTTGTTTACACCAGTTGCCGGTCTCCTGATAGGGCCCTTCAAATACTTTCGAAAGATATCGCCCGTTCAGCAACACATTATTGGCGCCCGGCACCTCCTTGCTGACCTCGATATAAAGATCCATATTCCAAGGTGAGGTATGATCGGATAATCCCAGCGGAACCTCCGGAGTAAAAGCATCCGCCTGCTCGATTTTTTTCATGCAACGAACCATCGCCTTGCCAAACGTCAGTGGCATATGAAACAGGCAAAATACCTTGTCTTTAATAAATCGTTTATTCTCCCAGGTATGTTCCTTTTCATCATAGGGTTCAGGATTAAATCGCGGGCAGCATCCTGTTTCAGATGGATATGGATTATTCATAGGGAATCCTCAAATGTACGATATTGTTTATTATTGTGGTTTCCTGTATATTCCATTATTATACCTAGATAAAGAAAATTCCACTATTTGCTCTTCATTAATTTATAGAGTCTGGATAGTCCTTTATCAAATTTCAAAATATTATCAATTAAATTAAATAATTGCTGGGAGAGTATCGTTTGACTGATATTGGATAGATTAAAGGAATTCTGTATCAGTAAAATTTACCGAAACCCCAATCAAGGAGTTATTGATGTTGAAAAAATCATTAATGTATTCATGTCTGTTGGTCTTATTAACATCATTTGTTATGCCTGCTTGCCTGCTGAGTGCTCAAACAGGCAATGTACCGTTTTTACACCCGCTCTTTTCAGATCACGCCGTTTTGCAGCGTGATATCCCGATACGTGTGTGGGGATGGGCTGAACCTGGAAGTGCTATCGCAGTTACATTGGCTGACCAGAGTAAACAGGGACGCGCTGATCAAGATGGCCGCTGGGAAGTGGTTTTGCGACCCATGCACGCTGGCGGCCCATATCATATGACGGTAACCGGTCCCCAAACAGTTGAAGTGCAGGATATTCTCATGGGCGATGTCTGGATCTGTTCTGGGCAGTCCAATATGGAAATGGGAATCGCCGCCTGCAATGTCCCCGATGAAATTGCCCAGGCCAACTATCCCAATATCCGTTTGCTCACCGTTCCCAAAGCGGTGGAATACCTGCCGATCAAAACCGCTAATATTTCCTGGAAGCCCTGTAGTTCCAAAACAATTTTAGAAGGGGTATGGGGTGGTTTCAGTGCTGCTGGATATTTCTTCGGTCAGGAACTCTATAAAAATCTCAATATTCCCATTGGTCTGATTCATACGTCGTGGGGCGGCACCATTGTGGAAGCATGGACCAGTGAAGAAGGACTGGCTCCCTACGAAACAATCGCCCCTGCCTTAAAAGGTTTCCAGGCCAGTCGCGATTCACTGAATATGAATCCGGATGAGCTTACCCGGGTTTTAACGAAATGGTTTGAAGCCAACGATCCCGGTTCCGCGCAAAAGTGGTATAACGCACAGACTGACAGATCAGATTGGAAAACCGTCAATGTTCCCGCTGAGTGGGAGCAGATTGGCATCAATAATTTTGATGGCTTCGTCTGGTTCACTCGCGAAGTGGATATCCCGGCATCCTGGGCCGGAAAAGCTCTGCAACTCCGCCTAGGCCCGATCGACGATGCCGACCAGACCTGGTTCAATGATACTCCCGTCGGTTCGGATGACCGTTGGAACGTTTCCCGGTCATATACGGTTCCATCTGCCTCAGTAAAAGCCGGATCAAATCGCATTACGGTGAGGGTATGGGACACTGGTGGTAATGGCGGTTTTGTTGGACAGACCAATGATATGACGCTCACACTTCAGAATGATTCACAGGCAAAGCCCATCTCCCTGGCCGGCCAGTGGCAGTGTAAGGTGACGACGCCGCAGAGTAAGTTAACGTCAAAACCGGCCACACTGAATAAAAATAATCCTAATGTCACTACGGTTTTATATAATGGCATGATTGCGCCCCTGGTGCCTTATGGCATCAAAGGAGCCATCTGGTATCAGGGTGAATCCAATGCCGGTCGTGCCTGGCAATATCGGACGTTACTACCGGCCCTGATCAAAAACTGGCGTAATGATTTTAAGGTCGGAGATTTCCCGTTTTACATTGTCCAGTTGGCCGCCTTTACTCAAACTGCTCCGGAACCTCGTGAAAACGACTGGGCCGAACTTCGCGAAGCTCAGACCTGGACCGCAAAGAATGTTCCCAACTGTGGTTTGGCCGTCGCAATTGATATTGGCGAAGCCAATGATATTCACCCCAAAAACAAAAAAGATGTCGGGCGTCGCTTAGCGTTCGCAGCCCTGGCCCAGACCTACGGTAAAGACATCCCTTATTCCGGTCCCTGGTATCGATCCATGTCTGTCGAAGGGTCGGCTATCCGCCTGCGATTCGATCATATCGATGGCGGCTTGTCTGTGCATGGTGATCAATTAAAAGGTTTTGCCATCGCCGGCGGAGACCGCAAGTTTGTCTGGGCCGATGCCCGAATTGATGGCGATACGGTTATTGTCTCATCTCCCCAGGTTGCCAAACCAGTGGCTGTCCGATACGCCTGGGACACCAACCCGGTCTGCAATCTATTCAACAAGGCCGGCCTGCCCGCGGTACCATTCCGCACCGATGACTGGACGGCGATCACTCGCAATAACCGTTAGGATTTGTTGCTGGATGAAAACAATCAAATCAGCCGGAAATGGGAGTCATTCCTGTTTTCGGCTGTTTAATATTCTCCTCGAGATAGGGTATTAACGCAAACTCAGGATTTTTTAGAAGTTTTCTTAACTTACAAGTTGCTGTTTGGTAAAATTCTATAACTGATTGTACAGCAAAGGGTAATGAAATAATTATAAATTTAAGTTTGCATTTATTTAATAATGTGTTACACTTGTTATGAACATATGTTCATAATGATATTCATTAATACTGAGTAAGTCATGCCCAGACCTTTTAAAAGACGTTGCGTCAATGGCCGCCCGACAGCCATAATCTATAAACCTGCCGGTATTCCTGCTCGCGGCTTAAATTGGATCCAGTTAAATCTGGATGAATATGAATCAATCCGCCTGATTGATCACCTTGGAATGGATCAGGAGCAGGCCGCCCAGCAGATGGGCGTATCCCGTCCCACAGTCACTCGGATCTATGCGTCAGCCCGCAAAAAAATTGCTGATGCCTTGGTTGAAGGCTGTGCGCTGGAAATAGGCGGCGGGCCCGAAACGATTCAATCACAGGTCTGCCCCGGCCGTCATCGTCAGGGTCGTCATGGCCAATGTGGTCGCGGGCAGCGGAGCGATAATAGCGAAAATCAATCCACTATGGAGAACGAATTATGATAATTGTAGTATGTGCAAGTTCAAGTGATGCCCAGGCCAGAGTCGATTCCCGTTTTGGCCGGGCCTTCTGTTTTGCTGTATTTGATGACCAGACTGATCAATGGCGTTTTATCGGCAATGAGCAGGATCGGCAGGCCGTTCAGGGCGCCGGTATCCAGGCCGCCCAGACAGTCCTTGATTTAAATGCCGATGTCCTGATTGCGTGCAATGTCGGCCCCAAGGCCATGGCGGCATTACAAAACGCCGGTGTCAGGGTTTACCAGGTCGATCCCAACCAGACTTTAGCCCAGGCATTGCTCGCGTTTCAACAGAATCAATTGGATGAGTTACAAAATGCCAATGTCCAGGGACATTGGTAATCCTGTATCAAATAATTAACACGAACCAAAATTTACATATAAATAAGGAGATTAATTATGCCGGGATATGACAGAACAGGACCTGCCGGTCAGGGCCCCATGACCGGTCGTGGATTAGGACCATGCGGCGCCGGAATGGCTTACGGACGACAAGGCAATTATTCCAGAGGTGGCGGGCGTGGTTTCAATGCGGGTGGTCGCCAACGCTTTCGCTTTTGGCAACAAAGCGCGATGGCACCCCAGGATGATCGTATGGATCAATTGCAGGAACAGATCGAAGAACTGAAAAATGAAATCAGAGCGTTGAGAACTGCCAGTGAAAATAGCAATAACCAGCGGTAAGGGTGGCGTAGGCAAAACTTTGGTTGCCACCTGTCTGGCGCGGCTGCTGGCGCGATATCAAACGCTCCAGTTTATCGACTGCGATGTGGAAGCGCCCAACGCGCATCTGTTTCTTCAACCACTGGAAGTCCAAAGCGAAGAGCAGTTCATTCCAACGATCAGTGGCGTCGATCCCGACAAATGTGTCTATTGTGGCGATTGTGCCCGGGTCTGCTACTTCAATGCCCTGACCGTGGGTAAAAGTTCGGCCATGGCTTTTCCTGAACTCTGCCGGTGGTGTCTGGCCTGTCAGGAGATTTGCCAGCATGATGCGCTTTTGGTGGATCAGCGCCATATCGGCGCCAGCTTTCGTGGCCAGATCGATTCCATTAACCTGTACTGGTCAACGCTGGCGCCTGGAGCCGGGGGGATGACTGTCCGGTTAATCGAACAGTTGATTACCAGAATTTCCCCCAGGGAACTGGCAATTCTGGATTCGCCGCCCGGAACCAGTTGCGCCGTTGTGCATACGATTCGGAATGCTGACCGTGTTGTATTAGTCTGCGATCCCACCCGATTCGGCTGGCACGATTTGAAGTTGTCCGTCCATTTATGCCGGTCTCTATCCATAGAGCCTCTGGTATTAATCAATCGCGCCGATATTGGCGATCTGGCCGGCTTGCGGCAGTGGTGTCAGGATAACGCCTTAACAGTGATAGGGGAATTGCCTGATGATCGCCGTATCGCAGAACTCTACTCGCGTGGGATTATCCCGCTCGATGAAGTTCCCGGTTTAAATACAACATTTGAAGCAATTGCCAATAAAATTCTGACTGAACCGCGTTCGGATAACCTGATCGATGAACAAACTAGCCGCCGGCAGGAAGCGGAATTATTTTACCCACTGAACGACTCCTCACTAACCAATATAGAACCCAGTAACAAATCCCATAGCTCGCCAATGGAAATCGTCGTGATCAGCGGAAAAGGCGGGTACCGGCAAAACCTCACTGGCAGCCTGTTTCGCTCAACTCGGCCAGGCCACTCTGGCCGATTGTGATGTGGATGCCGCCGATATGCATCTATTGATGGAACCTCAGGTCATTCACAGCGATGTATTTACCGGCGGCCGTGTGATGGCCATCGTTCCGGAACTGTGCGTGCGATGTGGTAAATGCGCTGAAATCTGCCAGTGGCAGGCTGTGCGGGGCGGCGACGGCCCACAATCCCCCTGGATTGATGAGCAGGAATGCGAAGGTTGTGGCGCCTGCCTGCTGGTTTGTCCCAAGGGCGCCATTGCCGAGCATCACGTTGACAATGGCCGCTGGTACTGGTCACAGATTCGCCTGGGTTTCATGAGCCATGCCACGCTCGAACCCGGCCAGGAAAACTCCGGCAAACTCGTAACCCTGGTCCGGCGTCATGCCGCCGAAAAAATGCCGGCCCGAAATATTGACAAGCCCATCATCCTGGATGGCTCGCCCGGGACCGGTTGCCCGGTAATTGCCTCAGTAGGGGGGACGCGACTGGCTGTGATTGTTACCGAGCCCACGGTTTCCGGTTGCCACGACCTGCAACGAATACTCGAACTGACCGGACATTTCAAGGTGCCTTCCGGTGTCATTATCAACAAAGCCGACCTGAATCACGCCATCTCTCAAACGATCCGTGCTGAAACACTCAAGCGTGGCGCGGTCCTGCTCGGGGAGTTACCCTATGACACCATCGTTATCGATGCCCAGCAGGCCGGCCGGACCATTCTCGAATATGCTCCAGATAGCGTAATAGCCGGTCAGATTCAATCAATCTGGACTGCGATTATCGATCAAATCGGACTGAAAAATTCAACCGATCCCAATGAATATTGCTCAACAATACAGAATAAGGATTAATCCATGACTCAACAGCCTTCCAGTTCCGCAACCCATCCGCATACCGATGCCCGAAAGCTTCAAGATTCGATGGCGGCGATTAAAAATAAAATTCTGGTTCTATCCGGAAAGGGCGGCGTAGGCAAAACAACGGTCGCGGTCAATCTTGCTAGCGAACTGGCCCGCCAGGGTTTTCAGGTTGGATTGCTCGATGTCGATCTGCATGGTCCCACCGTTCCCCGTATGGTTGGCCTGGCAGGCCGCCATTGCTACGTTGAAAATGAACAGATTGTCCCTCTGCAGGTATCTGAACAGCTGAAAGTCATGTCGGTTGCGTTTCTGCTGGATCATGCCGACAACGCCGTTATCTGGCGCGGTCCCATGAAAAACTCGGTTATCCAGAAACTGCTGGCCGATACCCGCTGGGGCGATCTGGATTATCTGATTATCGATGCGCCTCCCGGTACCGGCGACGAACCCTTAAGTGCGGCGCAACTCGTTGGTAAAGGCGCTGCTGCCGTCCTCGTAACCACCCCTCAGCAAATCGCTATCGACGATGTCCGACGTTGTGTGACGTTTTGTCGTCAACTTAATTTGCCCATTTATGGCCTTATCGAAAATATGGCTTTTTTGCCCTGTCCGCATTGTGGTAATCAGGTCCGTATTTTCGGATCGAATAATGGCGGTAGTGAACTGGCTTCCCAGGCTCAAATCGACCTGTTGGGCTCATTGCCCATTGACCCCGCAATTGCCGAAGGCGCCGATTCCGGCCAGACCGTCAACGATTCCAATAGCTCAGCATTAATTAAAACCAAACTCGAAAATATTGTTTCAACAATAATCAATAAGACCAACCAATAATAATTCCTAGTTTAAATCTTTCTCAGGAGTATATTCCATGAAAATTGCCATCCCAACTGCCGATGGACAGCTCTGTATGCACTTTGGGCATTGTGAACAATTTGCCCTGGTAACCGTCGATCCCGATCAGAAAACCATCATCGCCACCGAAATGGTTACCCCGCCGCCCCATGAACCTGGCCTCTTACCGCGCTGGCTGGCGGAAAGGGGCGCGCAAATGATTATTGCCGGCGGTATGGGCCAGCGGGCCCAGCAGCTCTTCCAGCAAAATCAGATCGATGTCCTCGTCGGCGCTCCGGCCAACACCCCTGACAACCTGGTTCATGCCTGGATGCAGGGCGTTCTCAAACCCGGACAAAACGTCTGCGATCATTAATCATCAATACCCAGGGAAAATGTTTGGCCCGGGCAAGTATCGAAAACCACCCGGGCCATAACTCGTTATTTCACAGTTTCGATAGTGACAGTCGTATCCCCTTTAACCTGAATAACCAGGAATCCCGGCTCATAGTATTGATATGAAAATTTCTCCGAGCCGGAACTTTGTGGTGAAAAAGTAATCTCTTCCGGTTCTTTCCTACACCCACTCAGCAGCAGATAATACCCATCTTCACCGACCCCATGACTCCGAAATGAAACCTTTTGGGGTGTTTCCCGTATCTCACTGATGTCACAGGGAGCGTGCAGCAGCCACGGGCGGCTCTTGATTTTTTTTAATACATATAATGGCGCCTGACCAAATGCCTCGGGAAGATGCGAACCCACCGTTCCCGGATTAATTGCCGGACCATCACTCACCTGTCGGCGCAAATGATAAAAGTCCGGCAGTAATCCCTGTCGGACCGTATCGCTCTCCGGCCAGCTCATCTGCATTCCGGTTATCGTGATCCCGCTGGATAATCGTCGCCATGGACCCTCCGGATCATAATCCGCCAGCAGGTCCAGCGAGGCCCCGTAAACCAGACCGCACCATTGGACCGGCTGCCCCAGCCAGATCGGGGCCACCCAACTGGTAGCTCCCAGTACGGCAATCGTGGCATAATCCCCAACCGGACCATCGGTCGGATTGACCAGGTAAACAAATGGCACTCCCGTCCACGCCCAGTAACGCGCCTCGTCCAGGTACTCCGCTTTATTGCTGAGTAGATACCCGTAAACATAGGCCTTAGTCATATGGGCCGATGCCATGATATCCGGGGTATGCAATGGAATCTCCCAGGTCTGCCCGCCTCGTGGCACACTATTGGCATAAAGCGCGGCCTGTTTATCCAGCAATGCCAGGGCGGATTGGGTCAGGTCCTTATCGCCGCATAAGGCGGCATTTTCCAGAATATTGGCCAGATGAACCCCGCCATATCCATTGGCATGATTGGCAAAATGGGTCTTGCCATAGTCTTCCCGGCCATTCACTGGTTCATATATCAATCGTCCCTGGTTGTCGAATCGCTTCAGTTGGGCCAGCGCTTCGCGTCGGCGCAACTGGACCAGTTCATCAACCCGGCCAAATAGCAGCGAGGGCGTCAGCAGTCGAACATGCGATACGCCGCTATTAAATAAATCGCCCGGACTCAGTTTACTTAAGGTTGTGTTGACGCCTTGACGCAGCCGTTCTGCCAGTGCTGCATCGTTGACTGTTCCTGCCAGCCAGTGCATATACATCGCCGCGTCAGCGGCAGGACCCGGCCCGAAACTGCTGCCCCAGACGGCATGGCGAAACAGAAAATCGCAATTTGCCCCGGAATCCAGCCAGCCATGCGCCAGCCGTTCAGTCGCTTGGGCATAACCGCCCTCAAAATGAGGCAACTCGGGAAAACCGCAAAGTGAGGTATACTGCTGTACTGCCGGAACCACACTGTCACCCTTACCCCCGATGATCCAGGCGTTTATAACCAGAGATTGACCGGCTTTAACATCCATCGGCGAATGACCGATCAAATCGTTTTCAAACCGCAACGGCCCCACATTCGGCCCCGAAAGCCACATGACCTGGGCCCCCGATCCAAACAAGGTATCAGGAGAATCGAATCCCGCCGCCACCAGCGGCGACTTCTCCCAGATCAATCCGACATAGCTGCCTTCATGTTCAATCGCCATCAACGGAAAAGTGATTTTTATCGGATCGGGAATCCGTCTCACATGCGCAGATACGGTCAGATCCGCTTGACTGCTCGAGGGTTCATCACCCAGGTATTCCAATCCGGCAAAAACCGCCTGATGTTTGTGGGTTCCATAAGTTCCAAATCCACCCAGCAGAGTCAGCCAGGGCATCCCCAACAATCCCCGGTCTTTATCCACGGCTACACTCACCGTGACTTTGATCGCGCCACCGTCGGCCATTGGTTCAAACCGCCGGCTCAACTGCCAGTTGGCCTGACCACTATCGCGGAATCGGACACGCGTTTCCAGAACCGGGCCTTCTTTCGTAACCTTTGCCCGGATTCCCTCCAGCGGGATATGTTCGATTTGATCGTTAACCAGAACGCTGACCTGTTCACCGGAGTACCCCGACGCCATATTCCGTCCATTCACCAGTACAGAAAACGATCCCCAGAAATCCTCCGAAAATCGTAATCCAAGCCGATCTGTGCCACAGGCCGATGATGCGGATTCCGTAGCAATTCGACGCGGTTTATTCCAGACCGGCGGTTTGGCTTCGGCGATTAAGTCAATACGAATCGACTTGACAATCGTCTGCCCGACATTGGTACACGGATCGAACCGGAACCGTGTTTTCGGTCCCAGACCACCCGCGACAATCACATGGTATTCATGCCACTGGTCATCAGGATCCAAGAGAACGTTTCTCGCTCGTTCCGCTGTGAAGGACGGCCCAAAGAATACTTGCCCATACCCATCGGCGCTGGTTCGTGCCCGGATGATCACCTTGGCTACATAACCGGCCGGTATATCAACTCCCGGCCCTTCAATCCATGGATCATTTCCCTCCGACTCAACAACAATACCTTCATCAGTCACCCGTAATGGCTTGACCATCTGGTTTCCGGTCCAGCCCTGAGTTCCCTTACTGAAATCCCACTCAATCAAAGTCTTGGCCGCAACCGCATGGACCATGATCCCGGCCACCACCACTGTCATGAACCGGATTATTCGTGCCTTAACCATAGCTTAACCTTCTTAACCGGGAACAATAACTCACACAGCAAAACGGATACCCGATTTTATCCGTTTGCTATCAAATACTTAAGTACTAATAACATAACTTACCTGATTCAAAGTTATTTGCTGATTATGGTCTGATATGGAAAAAACACTCATCAGGTTAAGAATTCTGAATCTGTAAATAGTTTACTATCAATAAGATAAAGCAACTTGTTAAAAAGATGGTTTCTAGCAGAAAATAATCGAATAATCACTGGACTTTTCCTATCGACAAGGCTATTAAATAAGCGGTAAATTGTGTCGTTATGTTCTTTGAAAACTAAATAATTTTCAGCCGTCCTTTGCTCTAATTGATAGGGTCATTTGCGAAACGAAGCCAATGAACTCAATTCCGTTCATAACCATCATGATTATAATATCTTATAATCAAATTGCCGGTGATTCACTTCACGATTTCATACTATTTGGAACAAATTTTGGCATTTATCGATTGAAGCCGACCTGTCCATATTAGCCAGAGAATTACAGGGATAGTTACCCCTCTAAAGTTGGGGGGCAACTAATATGACCTTGATACTGGTATGAATATAACATCTCCCGGCTACCGAACGAAGCCAATGTGTGATATGACGGAATACGCTTATGATGAGATAATTGGCTGCGCCAAACGAACCCAATGACACCAAATTCGTCCATAACCCTATTTATAAAAGTGGATTAAATCGCAATAAACGATTATGTAATCTTCTTGAGAAACAAAGTATCAGTTTCATTGCCTGGTTATTCTAGCCACAGGCTCTTATTGGTGTCTATTTGTGTTGATTAGTGGTTTGGCTGTTTAATTTTGGTAGCAATTTGAGAACCCTGTGGAATTTTTAGTTAAACATCCGAATACATTTACGGCCAGTCCAGTCTATTGATTTAGACTGATTTCCGTAGAAACCAATTTTCGTCCAGTGACAATCTGCGGCCAGCTACTCTTAAACTGGGTGACCAGATCCTTAAAGGCTTCTCGTTCGGCCTGGCGGCGTGACTGATCGATGGCGCTCTGGTTGGTCCACCAGGCACATAGCTGTTTGTGTCGAGCGGTTCCTTCCATTGCGCTGTAAACATAACCCGTCTGGGTATCCATTAATATCGCCGGTACCGAGCAATCCATATTCACCACTACAGTCGGCGATATTCCCAGGCTGATCACACTCAGCGGTTTGGACATGTCTTCCGACAGGTAATCGGTTTCCACCGTATAAATCAAAAGCCACTCAGCGCCCATTCGTGCCGCCGCCACCCGCAGTTCCCGGTCAGTATCCAGTTTCTGTGAACCGAGCATCATCCGGTTCAGATAAAACAATCCTTCAATGTCATCCAGTTTTTGCATCGCTTCGATATCGCTGTCCTCTTCGATATCCCGTACCGTGACAATACTGTAATTACCCTGGCCAAATGACTTGGCAGCGTACTCATGGTAACCCGGCGACTGCACCCGTGCGATGGCAATCCGGGCTGGTACGCTCGCTTTGGGCTTTAACGTCAGCGATAAAGTATTCGAATCCGGCCACTCATACTGGCTTTCATCAAAAAACAGCTTCATATCCACTCCCATATTGGGAGCGATATAATGCGAGCATCCGGATATCAAGGAAAACATAAAGGCAATAATTGTAATCCTGGTAATAATGTTTCTATTCATGATAAAACTCCTATGATGATTCAAAAAATTAATATAATAGATCAATAATATATAATAAAATCTGCCAATAAAACATATGAATAAACTTTAAGCGTTCACGATGATTGATATCTTACGGCAGAACGATAAAAACCAGTTTAGTTTGGTTATCCAGGCTGGAAATATAAAGGACCAGTCCATCTCTGGTGATGTGTGCTGTTTTCGGCAGCGCCGCCAGAAAACTGGATTCCAGTTTCATCGCTTCTTCAGGTCCGGCCATTCGGGTGGTTCCAAATACCTTCGGCCATGTCACCTGCCCTTGATTGTCGATTGCCATCGAACCAAACAACCGGTTGACCGGAGCCTTGCCCGAGACCTTGCCATCCTGCGAAAATTGCAGAAAGGAGCCAGTCTCTTTCAGGTCATAGTCCACACCATCGAGTGTCATCGTTTGCAGGGTCCACGCCATATCGCAGATGGTGTTATAGTTTTCAGCAGTGACAAGAGTACGCTGCTCTCGCATTGTATGACATCCCGTTAATAGAATAACACACAGCGTTAAAGTAAAGATCCGAAAAATTGCTTTCATAATTTGCTCCAGGTTATTGTTGAATAGTAGTCTCATAACGAACGCCGTCAGGGACTGGTACCGGCACCGCCAGTGAAATGCCATGATCTCCTTCAGTGCGATAGGCGCTGTCAACCGCGATAAAGCTGGTATAGGCGCTCATCAGGCCATATTCCAGCGCCACCGACTGAATCTGCTCAGGCAGGCCCGGCTCCTGAATCGCCAGATAGTGATTATTGAGTTGTTCGATCTTCTTGCGTGCCCATACACAGGCGATCCCTTCATGCTGCCCCGGATGATCCAGGTCAACCGGAACCGTAAAACTGTGTTCATACGGCCCGACATTGCCCGAGATTCGGATCACGCTCCGGCCCTGTCCCTGGTATTTCCCGGTAATAATCACCGGTCGTCCGACGAACAGGTCACTCATTTTCGCAGGATAAACATCGCTGACCTGCATAGCGCCCCAGTCGATCTGGATATCGGTCAGGGCCGGGTGACTGATGCATTCGTAGAATCGATCGACCACATCGACAACTGGATCATTCAAAGTAATATAAGCCACCGCGCCCCGGCCCAGCCCTGCCATTCGTTCAAGCAGGAATCGGTTGACCGATGACCCGACCCCAAAACTGAAGATACGGCTTCCGCCCACTTTCTCGTGGACCGCCGCCAGAATATCAGCCTCATTACCGATATAACCATCCGTCATGAAGGATACCACTCGCAACCGCTTCGGATCATGGTCAAAATCCAATGCCGCTTTGATCCCTTCAATCATCTCCGTCCCGCCCTGGCCCTCCAATGCTTCCACGTACTTGATGGCCTTTCGGATATTCGTATCAGTGGCTTTTAATGGCTGGGCTCCCAGTTGTGATGCGTCATTGGAAAAACGAATCACCTGAAAGCTATCACCATCCTCCAATTGTTGCAAAGCCCGGATAATAGCGCCTTTGGCCAGTTCGATCGGCCGTCCGCCCATACTGCCCGAACAATCCAGCACAAAAATCATCTCCATCGGCGCACGCTTGAGCCTTTTCAGATCATCAGGCGGATACAACATCAACGTAAAATAATTCCCTCGTGGATCGTTATGGGTCAGCAAGGAACTTTTTACCCGGTCTCCCGCCACGCGATATCTCAAGACAAAATCCTTGTTCGGAATACGGTCTCTCGGATTGATTCGTACGGCCACCTGGTTATTATCCAGACTCTCCTTGACAATCGCGTGACTGAGGCATTCCACCTCTTCAATTGCGACGCCTGCGTCAATTGTCAATTGCAGGTCGATATCATGCCCGCTGCGTTCCGTAGGCGCCAGATAGGTCACTTCGGTATCCTGTCCCGAAGCGCCGGTTTGATCACGGGCCACTGCGCCAACGCCATCTGTAGATCCCGCCGGATTATACCGGGGCCCGACTACCATCGGAAAAACGAATTCATACCACCCCTCCCGATAGGCCAGAGTATTGAAATAATGGATATTGACATCAATCTCCTTGCCCGGCTCGATATTCGCCACCTTCTGCGTAAAGATATTGGGCCGTTCCTGATTCAGTAATGCCGCCCGGAACCCCTGTTGACGGGCCTCTCGATAGATTTGCTCTGCCTCTTGGCGTTCTCGGATAATCCCGCGGATCTTCCGGTCGCCAATTGTCATCACAAATTCATTCACTGCCGCGTTCTGCGGCAATGGAAAGACGTAAACCGCCTCAATCTTTTTATCGAACGGATTATGAAACTGCTGCGTAACCGACACCGTGGCAATATACCCGCTGACCTGGCCACGAACATCCGTATGCTTCAATGGTAAAGGCACCTCCTTCTCCTCAACCAGGGTCGTCATCGCCCCGCAATGACCCGATTGTTCCTGATACTCAAACGCTTCAGGTTTAATCAATACCCAGACCTCATAACTGTCCTTATCCAAAAGTTGCAGCAATTCACCATTTTGCATCAGTTCTTGTATCCCGGATTGACGGTTAGCCCTATAAGGCATAGCCCTGGATCTGATTTGGGGTGTGTCGAGATTAGTCATATAATCCAATCCACCACCCATCATGCCGCCACGTGAGTCTTTAATTCTATTCCATTCTTCTTGTGTTGGGAAACGATATCGGTTTGAAATATAATTCTGTCCAGGATTTGGATCTGCACCATATAGTATGTCGGGTACTCTCGATTCAAGGGGAGGCTCTTGATATAATAATTTTTCTCTTTCTGCTTGTAAAATACGCTCTGTAAGAATCTGCTCTTGAATAGCCTTTTCCTCAGAATTTTCAGATTCAGAATCTGTTTGCGTTTTCTGGTCTGATGATGAAAATCCTTGATAGGTTTGCCCGGTTTGGGATATATTCGGCATCGCGCAGCCAATAATAATCAACGCAACCAAACTTAACAGGATAAGGCAATAATATTTCCATCTGATCATTGAATAGCTCCTTCACGATAGCTGATTTTGGGCTCAATTTCATTCCCTTCCTGATCGGCCGCCGTTTGCAGATCGATTTGGTAAATTGGCTCTATATCACCCTTAATACGTAAATGAACCGTGGCAACCCGGGTCTTTCCGGTTGGCAGGTTGTTTCCCGTACTAAATGCGGCCACAATAATCCGGTTCTCACGATAAAGCGCCGCCGGGTCGTAGTAGGGCGGTTGGCCAAATGCCGGATGTTCCCCGTTTTCAATCCCGACAATAGTAGCGTTTCCCTGTTTGATCGTCAGTTCAAACTGCCAGGCCGCCAGCGTCTCATGCCCGCTGTCGATCATAATCTCTAACGGAACAAACCGAACCTCCGGCCGCTGGTTCTGGGCCGGCAATCCGGTCAGTATCGATACTAAAATCAACGCCATCAACCATCTTTTTTTCATTGCAGGTTGCTCCCATCTGGGCCCGGTCTTTCAATCCAGACCATTTGTTCCGTATTCAAGTCAGCGGGAATATGATAAGCGACCGTCGTCTCCAGTTTTACCGCCTCCATGGCAATCAGATCCACATCCATCTGATCGATCCGGCCATCCTGATTAATGTCCCCCCTGGCCGGCTTGACCTCGGCCTTTTCAATCGACCGGGCCAGTAAAAAAGCATCCAGAATATTAGTCTTACCATTAGCATCCATATCATAAGGACTTGCCGCAACCAAAGGCTTTTCGGCTGTTTCCCGGTTGTTGTTCCAGTAGGTCATAAATCCAAAAATCAATACCGCGGCCGCCGCCACTCCCGCCCAGCGCCGCCACATTTGCCGATTCCGCACCCCGCGCAGCTGCTTCTCAGCCTTTGCCAGCACCCGACGGTCAACCTCCCGGCTGAGTGGACTATCAGCATGATATAATTCCCGCAGGCTCTCTTGCAGCGGCTGGGTATCTCGATCATATTGTTCAGGCTCATCAAAACGCATAAGAATCTCCATCTGCTCAAGCAGTTTGGCCTGGGCAAAAGTTGCAAAATAATAAAAAAAGGATGTGCGACTTAAGTGCTGTTAAATTAGAAGATTACGACACAGCAGTTAATCCGGCAAAAAATAGTTTCGCGCCTTGGGATCCTCTCTCAATATATCAAGAGATCGGTAAAGATGGGATTTAACCGTATTTAGCGGCTGCTCCAGCGCCCCGGCAATCTCCTCCAGCGTCATCCCATCCACAAACCGCATCAATACCACCTCCCGTTGGCTGGCTTTCAGATTCCCCAGCGCTATTGCCAGATCCCCAATATTGGCATCCGGGCTCTCATTCGGTATCGAGGGAACACCCGATAACAGCTCATCATCAGATACCGTCCGTCGTTCCTTTTTAATCAGATTCAAAGCCGTATGCCGGGCCACCGGATAAAGAAATGATTTCATTTGACAGGTCAATATCAGGTTGGGCACTTTACCCAGAAGGTAGATAAAGACCTCCTGAACAATATCTTCCGCCAGATCGTTCCGCAAGATCATCCGCCAGGCCAGTTGATAGACCCAGTCCCGATAGCGAAAGTAGAGCGTCTCAAACGCTTCGGTTTGTCCGCGATTAATCTGAACTATCAATTCCTGGTCGGTTCTCAGGTCCAACAGGCTGCTTCCATATCAGGTTAAACGGTGGAATTCGATTGATTCGCTTTCTTCTGCGCGATACTCTCCAGCAACCCCCGAATCTCAGCTATCGCTGAATAGTTCCTGAAAATAAGAATCAGGATGGGAATAAGAAATACCAGATCGACTAACAGAACCGGAATGATTTGATCCGGCTGATACATCTTTTCCAGCTTAAAAAATCGGCCGATCGGACTGAAACGAAGTAATTCTTCCGATTCAAACAGAGCAGCCAGAATCAATGGGAGAAACAGGTATAAGGCGCCTAGAAAAACCAGCAGAAATCCGATTTTTTCATTTTTGATGATATAAATCGTAAATAACTCAACCAGGCCAATAAATACGACATAAGAGGGCAGTAATAAAATCAGAATCAACCAGAAATCATCTATGGCATAGTTGCCAGTCAGGGTTACAATGCCAGCCGATATTCCCCATAGCACAAATAAACATAAACTTGAATAAAAGTTTGAATGCAGAAAGACTTTGGATAACAATCCCTTTCCCGGCGGATGTAATCGAGTAATTTCCAGATAGGTATCGACAGATCGAACGGATAGAAACGGGATAAAAAGCATGGGCAATACGGTGACAAAATAATAGATTTGTATACTTTCCTCGCGATCTTCATAACCATCGTAAAGATAGTGATACATGACCAAAAACACTTGGATCAGATAACAAATACTGAAGATATATTCACCCGGACGACTGAAAAGCGGTTCAAATTCACGGTTAAAGCGTCTGCCATTGCCAATAAACATCCAGATTGCCGTAATCAAGGTATAGCCACTTACCAGGATCAACGCCGGAATCTGATTATTGCCAAACCAGATTCTCGCGTTTTCCAGTTTGTCACTCTCCAGCATCTCACTCATTCCACCGATAAATGGACCAAAGAACACAAAGACTACGATTACCAAAGCAATATTACTGGTGGGTTTCCCTTTCTTGGTAGTCATTTGTGACAGTAGCAATCCTGCACAATTAAATACCATCGTAACACAGGTGATCGTTAGTAAAAACTGAAGGATAAGATTGATTGTTATATCAGCCGCATAAGCAAAATAGGTAAAAAAGACCAGGTTGATCAAGGCGATCACCCAGCCAAACAGATTGCGCCCGATGATAATCCCGGTAGTTTTCTGCCAGGCAGGTAATGGCAGCATCCGGAAAAAGTCATAAGACCGGTCAGCGATCTCACGTGGAATCACATTCGATCCATTAAAAGGCAGGATAATCCAGGCAATAAGCAGTTGGAGTACCGCAAACTGAATAAAGAGAGCCTGATATAATTCCTGTTTGCTATCAAATTGATTGGTGGCATGGAAAAGCGAGGTATTAATAAACAGGATTAATAAAACCAGGGCCGTATAAAGTGTCCCGAATGTCCAGAACTGTTGTGGACGAAACTGCGAATATTGATAACGGCGGATGATTGGATTGTTAAACATGGTGCCTCCTGTTCTAGCTGACAGTCAGATTTTTATCCCGGGATATCTGCATAAACAGATCTTCCAGACTGCTCTTGCGTTCGGAAATATGGATTACACGAATATGGTTCGATACCAGATGTGCGTTCAGTGCCGCGACTGTTTCCGGTCCCGACTCAACCGAAATATGGAAGGTTGAATCGAACGCCTCTTCCAGAATGATGCCTGGAAAATCACGAATCAAAGAGCTCGCCCGCTCTGAATCTTCCAGTATTTTTAAAATGATTTTACCACTTCCGGAAATTTCCCGTTCAATTTCATCGATACTACCCGACAAAACCAGATTCCCCTGGTTCATAATCCCAACATGGGTACAGAATCCTGCCAGTTCCGTTAAGATGTGAGATGATATGACAATTGTTTTTCCTTCAGAACTCAATCGCTTGAGGATATCCCGTAGCTGGATACGCGCCATGGGATCCAATCCGGATGCCGGCTCATCCAGTAGCAGGATATCCGGATCATGGACCAGCAAAACAGCCAACCCCAGGCGCTGAACCATGCCGCGTGACAGATGTCGGACAAAATCATGCTGCTTGGAGGTCAGATTGACATAGTCCAGCACTTCGGCAATTCGTGCGGGTATTTGACTGGTGGGAACTTGGTAGGCCCGGGCAAAAAAGTCCAGACATTCCGTCAAAGTCAGATCCCGATACAAATTAAAAAAGTCGGGCAGATACCCGATTTTCTTACGGATTTCCAACGGTTTCTTTCTCAGATCAATACTGTCAATCAGGGCCGTCCCATCAGTAGGGGGTAAAACCGTCGCCAGCATTCGTAACAGTGTCGTCTTACCCGCTCCATTGGGGCCAATTAAGCCCAGCACCTGCCCCTTATCGATTGTCAGGTTCAGGTCATTCACCGCGACCAGTGAGGCATATTCCTTCCTCAGTTGGTTAATTTCCAATAATGCCATGGGGCCTCCTTCTTATAAAAATTAGATAACTACATATAAGATAACCAGTTGAAGGCGGCTTGATCATAAGGTTAGGCAAGGTAAATGTCAAGATGTTCTTATGCCTTAAGTCCTTGGGAGCCCGATTTCTTATCATTATTAATATTGTTAACTTTTAATTTCCGACCATATCGGAATCAGGTATAATAACGATATGAAAAAAACGACTGTTAACGCTATTTTTTCCCCGGATTGCCGCACGGAATGTCTACGGCCGCTTTATGTAACTGCTGTCCCGGCCGGATTTCCTTCGCCGGCCGATGATTACATTGAAGGCCAGTTAGACTTGAATAAATTCCTGATCCAGCGCCCGGCGGCAACCTATTTTGTCCGTGTAACCGGCGATTCGATGATTGATGCGGGAATTCACGATGGCGATCTGCTGATTGTAGACCGTTCCTGCCGTCCCAAAGACAAGGATGTTGTTATTGCGGCCGTTAATGGCGAACTGACCGTTAAGCGAATGCGGATTAAAAACCGACGAATTACCCTGGTGCCGGAAAATCGTAACTATACATCCCAGTCTGTAAGCGATGAGGAAGAATTTGAAATCTGGGGTGTGGTCAGGCATGTCATCCATTCGTTGTAGCGATCCGGATTATCTGACAGGTATTGAATATGTTTGCTCTGGTAGATTGTAATAATTTTTATGTGTCGTGCGAACGGGTATTTAACCCGGCGTTACAGGGCCGGCCAGTGGTCGTCTTGAGCAACAATGACGGTTGTGTCGTCGCGCGTTCCAATGAAGTCAAGGCCCTTGGCATAAAAATGGGAATTCCCGCGTTTCAGATTCGGGCACAAATCGAAAAACACGGAATTGAGGTTTATTCATCCAACTACGCTCTGTATGGTGATATGTCGCGCCGGGTGATGGAAACGCTGGGAACCTTTACCCCGGACCTGGAGATTTATTCGATCGATGAAGCGTTTCTGGGATTGGATGGTTTGGCTGTAGCAGATCTGCCGGCCTGTGGCCGCGAAATTCGCCAGACCGTATTGCAATGGACCGGGATTCCGGTATCGGTGGGGATCGCGCCCACGAAAACTCTGGCTAAGATTGCCAGCCATATTGCTAAAAAAACTCCGGGTAGTGTCGGGACTTATGTCCTGAAAATGGATCAATTGGCTCAAGTGCTGGGGTGTATTGAAGTGGGGGATATCTGGGGTATTGGACCGGGGTTTGCCGCACGGCTTCGCAAATTGGGAATCAAAACCGCCTGGCAATTACATAATGCTGACGATGATCTTATTTTACGTAAATTGAATGTCATGGGAGTAAAACTCGTCCATGAATTACGAGGTGAATCACGTTTTGGACTGGAAGTGAATCCGCCGCCAAACAAAAATGTAGCGGCGTCCCGTTCATTTGGCCGGCCGGTGGAAACTTTGGAAGAACTGCGCGAGGCCGTAGCCAGTTATGTGACACGGGGAGCTTTTAAATTGCGGCGCCAGCGGTTGGCGGCGGGTATGCTGGCGGTGTATGTACGGACGAATATCTTTAAAGAAAATGAAACCCGTTATTGCAATGTCAAGGCAATGGAACTGCCCGTTGCCACCAATGATACGGCAGAATTGATTCATTACGCGCTGCAATTGACTGACCAGATTTACCGATCGGGATGCCGCTTTAAAAAAGCAGGTATTATGCTGGAAAGATTGGTTCCTCAGGAACAGGTGCAACTCAATTTGTTTGATGATGTTGACCGTCATCGCAGTGGCAAACTAATGGCGGTGGTTGATCGAATCAATTTTCGCCTGGATGGTAATTTGCAGTTTGCCGCAGCCGGGTTGGACAAGCCCTGGAAAATGATTGCCAACCGGCGTTCACCCCATTATACCACACAATGGAGCGATCTGTTGCGGGTTCGGGCTAAACGGAATGGCGAGAGGACTTCGGGGAATACAAATGAATTCGGAACATTGTTTTGAGAAGGATGGATGCCGATTGTATTATCGTTTGGATAATCAATCGGGGCCGGTGGTGGTGTTTACCCATGGCATGACCATGTCACACGAAATGTTTGAACAGCAGTTTGCCGCTGTACGTCAGGCAGGGTATCGTGTTCTGGCCTGGGATGTCAGAGGACACGGTCGGTCGAAACCCATGGGACAGGATATTACCATTGGTTTGGCAGCCGAAGATTTACGAGCCATTATGGATCATGCCGGAATTGATCGGGCGTTGCATTTTGGGCATTCAATGGGAGGCATGATCATACAGGAACTCATTTTTCGCTTTCCAGAACGTGCGCGGGCAGCATTGATTCTGGGCAGTCTCTGCATTACAGCCAGGCAACCCTGGTTTGTGAATCTAATCAAACCTTTGAGTCGTATAGGGTTCTGGTTGTGTCCGTTACCGATTTTGCATAAGCTGGCGGGTTTATGTGCCGGGACAGGCCCCTGGGCCCGTCAAAATGCCGAACGTCTGGCGAGGCAAATAAATCGTCAGGAGTTTCTAAAGATTTGGAACGCTATCTGTTCTTGTGACCATTTCGAGCCTGATTATCAGCTACAATTACCAATGATGATTTGTCATGGGAGTCATGATTACTGGGTTGGGTTGGGGACAATACCTCTGTTATCGCGCAAATGGGTTCGCTCATTACCTGATGCGCGATTTGCGGTTATACCGGATGCCGGGCATAATGCCTGTGGTGACAATCCAGATGAATTTAACCAGATTCTGATACAATTTCTGGATAGCTGTCATACCGAATGAATTGAATGAGATATGAAGAGAAGTTAATACTTGCGGCTGCGAATAATGGAAAATACCAGCCAGAGCCCCATGACTGCGGCTGCCAGGTATCCCAGCACCCCCAGAGTCTGTAAACTGATAATCCCAAGAACAAAACCGCTTTGCGAAATCAGCAGGCTCGACCCGACTAAAAGCGCCGCAATAATAATCGCGAAACTCAGGCGGTTTGAACTGTTATCTACCGTCTGTTCTAATTCTTCCAGATGTTCGTGGTGTACATGGATTTTAAACTGACCGCGGCGGAATTTGTTGATAATAACAGCGGTATCCTGAGGCAGGCGCGCGATCAGGCCGGAAGCCTCACGAGCAGTTTTATAAAGATGCTGCAAAACACTGGCTGGGTTCATCTCTTCCATAGCCAGTTTTCGGGCGTAAGGTTTAAGTAAAGCAAATATTTCAAAGTTATTATCCAGCTTTTTGGCGAATGACTCGATAGTCATCAGGCATTTCAGCATAATAGTAAAATCGCGAGGCGGACGGACATGATGACGGCGTAAAACGTCAAAACTGCGTCCAATGGCTTCACGGAACGGGATGTCTTTAAGTGGTAAATCCCCATAGGAATCGATGATATCTTCGAGATCGCGCGTGAGTTCCAGCGTATTAGTGTTTTCACCCAGCATGTCGGCATTCTCAAGAGCGTATACCATCCGGGCGCCATCCTTATTAACGATTGCCATAAGAATCTGCTGGAGAAGGAGTTTATCTTGTCTGGTCAACCGTCCCACCTGACCGAAATCCAGTGGAGCCAAGATATTATTCTCGATAACTAAAAAATTACCCGGATGAGGATCGGCATGAAAAAAACCGTAATCATAAACCTGTCGGATGACAAATTCAGCGCCTCGGCGCGCGATTTCCGCTGGATCAAGACCGGCCTCTTTTAGTTGCTCTACCTGAGAAGGCTTGATCCCATCAATGAATTCCATGGTCAGAATGCCCTCTCCACAATACTCCTCAAGAATCTCGGGAACATGTATGGCGGGGTCATCTTTAAACAGTTGACGGAAACGTCGTTGATTGAGACGTTCGTTATTAAAGTCAACTTCTTTGTTGACTGCCTGGCTGAATTCACGAATCATGTGAACTGCGTCAAAGTTTTCGGGTGCAGCAAAGCGTTTATTGATTAATTTGGCAACGTCAAAAAGAATTTCCAATTCCGTTCTGATGGTCTTAACGATGCCGCTTCTCCTGACTTTTACGACAACTTCCCGGCCATCATGCGTACGGGCGCGGTGAACTTGTGCGATACTGGCGGCGGCCAGCGGTTCTTCATCAAAATGTGCAAATATTTCTTCTGGCCAGCCACCCAGATTGGAGTGGATTTGGTCGCGAATTCGTTGGTATTTTTCCGGAGTGACCCGATCCTGCAACAGTTCAAGTTCTTTGATGAATCGATCCGGCACCAAGTCCGGACGGGTACTCAGCAACTGGCCCAATTTGACAAAAGTTGGGCCCAGTTCTTCAAGAGCCATTCGTGTACGTTGCGGCAGACTGGTACGCGTTATTTCATTTTGCGCGGAAGCTGCAGTCCCTGCGGAGGCTACTTTGACTCGAAAACGAGTCGAAACCAGACCCGCTACTTCCTCGAAGCCGTATTTGATCAATACGGCCATGATATGACGGTAACGAGTTAGCCGGGCGTACGTGCGGGTTATTCCCGAAAACGGTCCGGGCAAGGTCGGTTACTCCTATTGACTCAGTATCTGGTCCAGTTTGGCTTCGATGGCCGCCAGTTTCTCTTCGACTTTCTTAAGATCGGCTTTGGTAATGATGGGCTGTTGTTCCAGAACCCGGCTGACCTGTTCATTGATCGTCTTTTCGAGGTCAGTGCGGGTGCGGTCTGCCATGTCCATGACTTCTTTTACGAAACCTTCACGATGTTCACGGGCAGCCTTGCCTTTTTCGACATAATCATCAAAGATCTCTTCGGCTTTCTCGCGTGACATGGATAAGGCACCTAATCCGGCCAGAATCAGTTTATCGAACGCTTCAAACATAGGATC
Organism: Sedimentisphaerales bacterium; assembly: GCA_963663965.2. Lineage (GTDB taxonomy): Bacteria > Planctomycetota > Phycisphaerae > Sedimentisphaerales > SM23-30. The sequence goes on along the minus strand of CAXXFK010000015.1, from coordinate 62,067 downwards.
CATCCTTTTCTGAATAAGTGGTTGAAATTCCAGTTAGTTACATAGATAAACCGCTATTGATTATAAACGGGCTTACCAGCCTGTCAAGAATATTACGTTAAACAAAATTTAATGGTTCGGTCTATCTTTTTGATATTTAATCATATCGGTTTAATCTGATAATTAATACTTATATCATGCAAATTTTATGTGTCTATCTGCAAAAGAGATAGAATTTCAAAATTTTAAACTCAACTATTGAGAAAATTGTTGATGTTTTGCGGAATTTGTGAAATATATGTTCTAAATGCAGGTTTGAGCATAAAGCAAAGTAATAAATGAATCAGGCGTAATAACGAGGTAAAAAATGAAATTGCGAATTGATCCGGGAAGCGTTTTACACAGGATAAAGATAAATATAGTATTGCTGGTTTTTTTTGCGGGTATGGCTTTTCATCCTGTATTCGGTATTAATCAGGAGGATTTCAAAAATCCACCTCAGCAGGAATACGGTTTACGTTGCTGGTGGTGGTGGTTAAATGGAAATGTTGATAAAGCGGCAATTACTAAAGATCTGGAAGCCATGAAAGCCAAAGGCTTCAGCGGAGCAATGGTTTTTGACGCGGGAGGGGCAACCCAAGGGGGGCATAGTCCAGTTCCTGCCGGTCCTCTTTATGGCAGTAAAGAATGGGTTGATTTGTTTTGTCATGCTTTAAATGAAGCCAGACGCCTGAATTTGCAATTGGGTTTATCGATTCAAAGTGGCTGGAATTTGGGTGGACCGAACGTGACGCCAGAATATGCTGCTAAAGAACTCACCTGGTCCGAACTGGATATGGATAGTCAGAATAGCATGATTGATTTGCCAGTTCCCCGAAATCGGTATGATTTTTATCGAGATATTTGTGTGCTTGCCTGGCCGGTAAAAGATGTCGAAAGTGCTAAAGTGAACAATATTACTATCAAAGCCAGTTCAGAGCGAAAAGAATATCCCGCCCAGAATGTCCTGGATGGTAAACGGGATAGTTTCTGGGTTAGTTATGGTGAAAATCCTGGAGAAGGGCCGGGAGCAGGTCGAAATGAATGGTTGGAATTGGATTTAGGCGCAAATATCGAAATTCAATCGATTCGAATTGAGGGTCGAACAGGATATGGGCCCAAGGCAGGAAAAATTTTGATTGGGAAATCTGCAAATTCATTAAAAGAGGCCGGAGTATTCAAGGCAACTGATGGTAAAACCATCGATTTGTCATTTCCATTAACCAGTATTCGATTGATACGACTCATCTTCGATGAATCATTCGATCCAGGCTATCCTCAGAATTCCCGAAATGTGCAGGTAACTGAAGTATCCATATTTGGCAAGGAGGGGGCTCCATTATTAGGTGCGAAAACCAGACAGCCAATCCGGGATTTGGACTTGAAAGCTGCTTTCCGCGAAGGCAGCTTCGCCGCTCCCGATTGCCGTTTTTTGCTGGATGACATTCCAGCAGTGCCAGGCGAGGAAGATGTAAAGCTTACGGAAATAATTAATATCACCGACAAAATGGCTGCTAATGGTCGTTTGCAATGGCAGGCACCCCCAGGACGATGGCACGTTATGAGAATGGGTTATACCTGCACAAACGCACACGTTTCAACCAGTAGCGGTGACTGGACCGGCAGGGTGGTGGATTACCTGAGTCAGGATGCATTTTTAAGATATTGGAACGAAATCATAGAGCCCATTTTTCAGAGAGCTGGCGATCACGTCGGGACGACACTCAAACAACTCGAAACTGACAGTTGGGAGTGTGGCGGCATGAATTGGACTGATGATTTCGCTTCAGAATTCAAAAAGTATTGTGGATATGATATAATCCCCTGGTTGCCAGTTGTAGCCGGAAAAATTGTCGATAATCGTACGGCCAGCAATGCCTTCCTGGCGGATTTCCGCAAGGTCATCGCTGATTGTATTGCGAATAACCATTATCGTACTTTTGCACAAACAGCTCACAAATATAATTTGCAAATACAACCTGAATCCGGAGGTCCCCACTCCGGCCCACTGGATGCGATCAAGAATCTGGGGCGAAGTGATATTGTCATGGGCGAGTTCTGGGCGCCTTCCCCACATCGACCAACCCCGGAACACCGTTTCTATTGCAAACAGGCCTCCTCGGTAGCTCATATCTATGGCAAAAAACTGGTTGCTGCGGAAGCATTTACTACAATTGGCCCTCATTGGAATGATTGCTTGTGGCATGAACAGAAGCCCAGCATGGATCATGAGTTCTGCTCGGGGTTGAATATGATTTTTCTGCATACTTTTACCTGTTCTCCTCCCAGTATGGGACTTCCGGGTCAGGAATATTTCGCTGGAACCCATATTAATCCCCAGGTTACCTGGTGGGATTACTCCGATCCATTTTTTCAATATATTAACCGCTGCCATTACATGTTACGCCAGGGTCGTTTTGTCGCGGATGTATTGTATTATATGGGTGATCATGTTCCCAATTTAATGAAATTGAAAGAAGCCGACCCTGCCGGGGTATTGCCCGGATACGATTATGATGCAACAACTGAAGAAATCCTGTTGCAATTGCATGTTGAGAATGGTCTGGTAGTTGTACCGGGTGGCGTTAAATATCGATTATTGGTTCTGCCTGATCATAAAGTGCTATCGATGGCTGCATTGAAAAAAATTAACGACCTCTTGCGAGGTGGCGCAACGATTCTTGGCCCAAAACCTCAGCGATTAGTCAGCTTGGTCGGTGGCGATTCAGCGCAAAAGCAATTTATGACACTATCGGATGAGCTTTGGTCCGATACCCAATCGGGACAAAAAAAGATTGGAAATGGCACTCTGATCTGGGGTGAAGAGACGCGTGATGTACTCAGGTCGCTTAAGGTCGCCCCAGATTTTGTCGTTAATGACAATTTGACTAAGGGCGCGATTGATTATATTCATTATGAAATTGATGATGGAGATTTATATTTTGTTTGTAATCAAATGGAAAACGAAGTTGAACCTGTTTGTTCGTTCCGGACGACAAGCCAGCATGTAGAAGTATGGGATCCTGTTACTGGCCTGATTCAAGCGGCAGACATAAATCGAAAAGAGAATCGAACAGAAATTGCTTTGCCATTCAATCCTTATGGTTCTCTATTTGTAATATTCAGTAATAATCTGAATTCCAGTACAACATTAGCAAAAAATGATCTGAAACCCAATTTAAAGCCGATTAAGAATATTGACGGACCATGGCATGTTCGTTTCGATGCCAGGCGAGGGGGGCCGGCTGTTCCAGTTCCGTTCAACAGTTTATCGAGTTGGATAGATCACTCCAATCCCAATATTAAGTATTATTCGGGTGAAGCAAGTTATCAAACGAGCTTTAGTTTTAATCCGGCGTCTAATCAGCAGTACTGGCTCGATCTGGGGCGTGTTCTGGATGTCGGATTTGCCCGGATTAAATTGAATGGCAAGGATCTGGGAGTTTTGTGGACCAGCCCGCATCAAATTGAGGTGACTTCAGCTTTGCGAACAGGATCGAATGATCTGGTCATTCAAGTAGTCAATTCTTGGTGGAATCGAATGATCGGCGACTCAGGTTTTCCCAATGACAAAAGGCAGACCAATAGCAATATCCGATTCAAGCCGGATATGAAACTGGAAGATTCAGGGTTACTGGGACCGGTTATGATATTGCAGAAACAATAAGGTATTACTTAGAAACGCAAAATGGTGAATAATTTGTGGAAAAACGTATTGTTCAGTATTTGAAATAGACTTATTATAAAAATCTCGCAAAATAACAACTTTATGACAAATCTTAAAGATTCAAGTTATTTGCATCTTTGAGTTAAAGTATAGCGTTACAGCTTATTTTTCGAATGCTGATCTGATTCTTTTACAAGGAGTTTATCATGCGTACTATTTTTCTGGGTTTTCTACTATTGGCTTTCAGTCTTCCGCTTGGCATGGTATGGAGTGCAGATAATATAATCGTAAATGCTTCATTCGAAAAAATTGATGGCCAGAATCCTTCTGGATGGATGCCGAACACTTGGGGAGGGCGGGCTCGTTTTCAACTGGCCGACAGTGGACGGACCGGTTCTAAATGTGTCATGATCGAATCGACTTCCGGGGCAGACGCCGCCTGGTCGCAGAATATTCCCGCGAAGCCTTTAATGCGATACCGTCTGACCGGCTGGGTGAAAACCGAAAACCTTGTGGCCGAAAATGCTTATGGCGCCTTATTCAATATCCATGGTTTAGAGGATGCGCGATCTAAGGGAATCAAAGGTAGTCAGGACTGGACACAACTGAAGATTGAATTTGAAACCGAAGTGTCGGATTCCATTACGGTTAATTGTTTATTTGGTGGTTGGGGACAGGCGACCGGTAAAGCATGGTATGATGATGTGACATTAGAGGAATTAGGGCCGATTCCCGCTCCTGAACCAAAACAAATGTCTGCCTTTATTGAAATCGATGGAAGTTCAACAAATGAACCCATTTCTAAATATATCTATGGGCAGTTTATCGAACATCTGGGACGTTGTATTTATGGCGGTATCTGGGCTGAGATGCTGGAAGACCGGAAATTCCATTACGACATTCCGGCGAAAAATGACACCTGGGTAGTTACCGGCCAGGGCGCAAGAGTATTACGTGACTCACCCTGGAAGGTTATTGGAAATCTGGATTCGGTCAAAATGATTGTCGAGGGATGTTATGGAGAGGAACATACCCCTTGTATTGAAGTTGACGACCAGCCAGTGGGTTTATCCCAGGATGAATTGGGCCTTGTAGCAGGCAAAGAATATGTTGGCAGAATCGTATTGTCAGGCAACTTTAAAGGATCGGTTGAGCTCCGTCTCGTTTCCGGTAAGGATGACTTAGCCGTTTCGGTTTATACGATTAAGAGAATATCCAAAGACTATAAAAAATATCATTTCACCCTGAAAGCAAAAAGTTCAACCGACCATGGTCGTCTGGAAATCATTGGTAAAGGGGAAGGCAGTATCTGCATTGGGGCCGTCTCATTAATGCCCGATGATAATATCAATGGATTCCGGGCAGACACTCTGGAGTTGTTAAAGCAACTCAATGCGCCGGTTTATCGCTGGCCGGGTGGGAATTTTGTCAGTGGTTACGATTGGCGCGATGGGATAGGCGATCCGGACTTGAGACCTACCCGCCGTAATCCCGCCTGGACCGGAATCGAAACCAACGATGTGGGTATCGATGAATTTATCGAGTTGTGTCGGTTGATAGATACCGAGCCGATGATTGCGGTAAATACCGGTTTTGGCGATGCTTACTCAGCCGCGGATGAAGTGGAGTATTGTAACGGAGATTCGAAGACACGCATGGGAAAATGGCGCACCCAAAATGGTCACAAGGCGCCGTACAATGTCAAGTGGTGGTGTGTAGGTAACGAAATGTTCGGCTCCTGGCAATTGGGATATATGGCCCTGAATCACTATGTCCTCAAGCATAACTGGGTTGAATCCATGATGCGTAAGGTTGATCCGGACATTATTGCGGTTGGCGTGGGTGATGCCGGTCGCTGGTCAGAAGGCATGCTGCGCAATTGTGCTGATCATATGGATTATCTCAGTGAACATTTCTATTGCCAGAACCGATCCAATGTACCGGCCCATGTCAAACAGATGGTGGATGCTATCAGGAATAAATGCAACGCCCATCGCCGCTATCGTCGTGACATCGAAGCCTTGCAGGGCAAAGATATCCGTATCGCGATGGATGAATGGAACTATTGGTATGGACCGCATATATATGGCGAACTGGGGACGCGCTATTATACCCGTGATATGTTGGGAGTCGCCGCGGGCTTACATGAATATTACCGCAATAGCGATATCTGCTATATGGCCAATTATGCCCAGACTGTCAATGTCATCGGTTGTATCAAGACGACCAAGACCGAAGCGGGATTCGATACCACTGCGTTGCCATTAATGTTGTATCGCAAGGAATTTGGCGTTATCCCTGTTGCCGTGCAGGGAAATTATGATCCTGTTGATGTTTCTGCTGCCTGGACTGCGGATAAAAAGGCAATGACTATTGCAGTCGTTAATCCTTCTATGGATATCTGGACATTGAATCTTAAGCTCGATAATGTCAAATTAGGCCCGGTCGAAAAAGCCTGGATTATTGATGGCAAACAGCCATTGGCTTATAATGAACCGGGCAAAGAACCTCAGGTTAAAATTGAAACGATCAATTCGATATCAACCCTGGACACGATTGTTGCTCAACCCTATACCATTGCACTCTATCGTGTCAAAGCAAATTAAAAGACCGATCAAAGATCAAATAAACGTTTTCGATAGCCGGCAGGTGGTATGCCGGCTATTTTTTTAAACATGCGGGAAAAATAATAGACATCTTTAAATCCAGTCTGCGCCGCAATTTCTTTCAGTGTTTTATGGGTGCCAAGTAATAACCGCTGGGCCGACTCAATACGCCGCTTATTGACAAAATCAATTGGGGAGATACCCATGGTTTGGGTGAAAAGGCTGGAAAAGTATGCCGGGTTAAGATCCATAATACCGGCCAGGTCTGTCAGCGAGAACTCTTTATGCAGATTTTGCTGGATGTATTTAAAAACTTTCTGGAAACGATGATAACCCAAAAATGAAGAATGGCTGGCGGCCTGCTTTTCCGGCTTGATAAAAGCCGCCAGTAATAAACGGATAAGTCCATTGCTTTCGATCAACTCACGTGCGGAACGTGTTTCATTTAGCCGTTCACAACGTTCCAGCATGGATTTGTAAATTGGCTTTTTGGCGTCACGTTCGATCAATTCCAGACCCGGATTCAATTGGAGCAAACGCTGAAAATGCCACAAATGAATCCCTTCGCTGCTGAGGGGAATTTTATAATCGCATTCCACCAGTGAAAATAAATTTAAACCATCAGGTAAATGTGCGGTTAAATGGATATAATAATGTTCAAACGACTCGGGGCATTCCATGTCGACCAGTGTAAAGGCCGGAATAATATACGCATTCCCCGGTTCCAGAGTATATTGATTGCCATTAATGGTTAGCAGGCCATATCCATCGGTTATGAGATAGATTCGAGTGTATGGGCTGCTGACATTGTTATGGTTCCATTCACGATGTACTCGATATAATTCAATATTGAGTATGTCGATTTGCATCTCATCAAGCAGATATTTTAACATAGCCCGGTTCGCCTGATCTAAAAAAAGTGCAAAGATTATAAAAAAAGTCTATTTCAAATGTCCTTCTGATCGGTAATTATATGGATTATATCTCTATTCTAATAAATCGTACATAAATATTGTATAAAAAATAAATTGAGGACCGGCTAATGACATTTCAAATTGCTCCAGATACGGTTGATCCATCGTTAGTGCCCGTCAAAGTGTTATCCAATGGCCTGAAAATACCGGCGATAGGATTAGGTACCTTTGGTTCTGATCATGTCACCCACGATCAGGTTGCTGAAACCGTAAAAAAAGCGATATCCATAGGTTACCGGCATTTAGATTGTGCGTCGGTTTACGGGAACGAATCTCAAATTGGTTGTGCTCTGGATGAAGTATTCGCCAGCGGTGCAATCATACGGGAAGAAGTCTGGATTACCTCGAAATTATGGAACGATATGCATGGTCCCGGCGATGTATTACTATCTTGTGCCCAAACGCTGAAAGATCTCCGCCTGGATTATCTGGATTTGTATCTGGTACACTGGCCATTTCCGAATTATCATCCGCCACAGTGCGATGTCACTTCCCGGAGTGCCGATGCAAAACCTTACATCCACGATAATTACATGAAGACCTGGCGCCAGTTGGAACGCCTGGTCGAGATGGGTTTAGTTCGACATATCGGTACCTCGAATATGACAATTCCCAAGTTGGAACTCTTATTAAGAGATGCGAAAATCAAGCCAGTATGTAATGAGATGGAATTACATCCCCATTTTCAGCAGCCGGAGTTGTTTGACTTTTGTATCGAAAACAGCATAGTGCCGATAGGGTATTGTCCTATCGGTTCTCCTGGCCGTCCTGAACGGGATCGAACACCTGATGATACCGTGCCAACGGAAGATCCGGTTGTCATTGATATTGCCAGACGCCTTGGGGTAAGTCCTGCGGTTGTTTGCCTTAAATGGGCAGTGCAACGCGGCCAGATACCGATTCCTTTCTCAATCAATCACTATCGGCAAAATCTGGAAGCGGTTATTGCCCAACCGCTTACTGATTCAGACATGCAGGCAATCGCCGGTATTGATAAAAACTGTCGTTTCATCAAAGGCCAGGTCTTCCTCTGGAAAGATAATCAGAGTTGGGAGGATTTATGGGATATCAATGGTGAAATTACACCGCCTTGATTTATTCATAAAAATGAACATATTGATTTATGGAGATAGTTCTCTCGTCATAAGGAAAGGATAAGTTATGAAAAAATTAGCAGGAATTTTGTCGTTAGTTATTTTTTTGGACTTCCAGATAGCCATTACATCCGCACAGCCTTTTAAACAGTATGAGCAAACCTGGGAGTCTCTTAGCAAACACCCTGTTCCTGAATGGTTTCAGGATGCCAAGTTCGGTATCTACGCCCATCTGGGAGTGTATTGTGTGCCTGCACATGGTAATGAATGGTATCCACGCAATATGTATATGGAAAAAGATGCCGCAAATCCAAATTCAACCTATTCCTGGCACCAAAAACATTTTGGCGATCAGAATGAATTTGGCTACAAAGATTTTATTCCCATGTTCAAGATGGAAAGCTTCGATCCGGCCGAATGGGCGGAGTTATATGCCCGTTCCGGTGCCAGATTCGCAGGTCCTGTTGCGGAGCATCATGATGGTTTTTCCATGTGGGCCAGTAAAGTCAATCGTTGGAACGCCGGCGAAATGGGACCCCGGCGTGATATTGTTGGTGAATTGGTTCGTGAAATCCGTAAACGTGATATGAAAGTCATTACTTCTTTTCATCATGCCTTCAATATCCAGGGGTATTACCCGGTAAAGGAAGGCTGGGATACCGCGGATCCTGAATACGCCGATTTTTATGGAAAACTGGATTCTGATAAAGCCCACAGCCGCTGGCTGGCTAAACTTAAGGAAGTCATCGATGCCTATCAGCCGGATCAAATCTGGTTCGATTTTGGACTGGCGAAAATTCCGGATAAATATAAGCAGGAATTTGCCGCTTACTATTATAACAAAGAAGCTCAATGGAATAAGCCGGTGATTATTACCCGTAAAGGCGACCACTTACCCGAAGGGGTAGGGGTGCTTGATATCGAACGGGGAAGAATGAAGGATTCCAGCCCTGCCTTATGGCAAACCGATGATTCGACGGCCTCAAACAGTTGGTGTTGGGTGCAGGGTTTAAATGTAAAGCCCCCGGTCGAAGTGATTCATGTTTTGATCGATATTGTCAGTAAAAATGGGGTATTGTTACTCAATGTCTGCCCCAAGGCGGATGGCACCATTTCAGATGATCAGAAGAAAATCTTACTCGAAATGGGGGCATGGCTCAAAGTCAATGGTGAAGCAATTTATGCCACCCGGCCATGGGATATCTACGGTCAGGGCCCAACCATTATGAAAAAAGGCGGCGGATTCCTTCCCTCAATTACCTACACAGCCCAGGACATCCGATTCACTCGTAGTAAAGATGGAAAAAATCTTTATGCCATCTGTCTGGGCTGGCCGGAAAAATCCGTTACACTGGACGCTGTTCATATCAAACAAGCAGGCCCTGCTGCCAGAGTTCAATTGCTGGGTTCCAAAGCAAAGGCGCCCTATGAAATCGACGATCAGGGCAAAATAACCATACAAACTACGTCAATATCGGGTGATCTGCCATGTAAGTATGCCTATGTCTTTAAATTAAGCGGATTTGATCTGGAAGCGGATCCATTCTCTAAGGCACAAACAATCAGCCTGAAGGCCGCACAAGCGGTATTGGATGGTGATACCATCAATCTGGAAAGCAAAAATGGATCCGAAGACAACATTGGATTCTGGGATAGAACCGATGAAGGCGCCCATTGGCTGGTTAAAATTAATGAACCTGGCAGCTATCTTATTAAAGGCAGTTTTGCTTCGTTGGCGCCATCCAAATTGAAACTATCCATTGAATCACAAGAACTGGCTTTTGAGGTACCAGCAACCGGCGGATGGGCCAAGGTTAAACAGGTTGATATCGGTACCCTTCAACTGGCTGCCCCGGGTATTTATCATCTGAAACTATACCCACAGGCAGTCGGGTATAATTCAGTTAATCTCTGGCAAATCGATCTGGCAAAAACTAAGTAATCCTAGTGATCAGGGAGAATATCATGACTAAAATGAAAGGCGCAATATTACCGGGTAACAGTACTGTGAAAATCCAAGAGTTCGATATCCCAGTCCCCGGTCATGGAGAAGTTCTGATTAAGACCAAGTCTTCAACGATTTGCGGTTCGGATATCCGCTGTATCTATCACGAACATCTGGGCAAAGGCCCCGAAGGGTATCAACCCGGCATGATTGCCGGCCATGAGCCATGTGGTCAGATCGTTCAGGCAGGGCCAGGTTGTCGACGGTTCAAAGAAAATGATCGGGTTATTATTTATCATATCTCCGGTTGTGGTGTCTGTAATGATTGCCGTCGTGGTTACATGATCTCCTGTACCAGCGATCAATTTCGCCGTGCTTATGGCTGGCAGCGTGATGGCGGCATGGCCGAATATATGCTGGCTGAGGAAAAAGATCTGGTGCTGTTACCGGATGAATTATCCTATTCGGATGGCGCTCAGGTTGCCTGCGGCTTTGGTACCGTTTATGAAGGGCTGGAAAAAATTGGAATTTCCGGCAATGACGCCGTTTTAATCACCGGACTCGGGCCGGTTGGTCTGGCTTCCGCCATGTTGGCGCGGGCCATGGGGGCGCAAAATATCATAGGTATTGAGGTGATTGATGAACGAATCAGCATAGCCCGGGATCTTGGCCTGTTTGATACAGTTTTAAAGGCAGATCCGGATAATGTTAAACAGGTACGCGCGCTTACCGGCGGATATGGCGTTGAACGGTCAATCGATTGTTCTGCCAGTAATAAAGCCCGTTTAATCTGTATTCAAGCCACACGCAAATGGGGCAAAATTGTCTTTCTGGGAGAAGGCGGTACTTGTGAATTTCAACCATCGCCCGACATAATTCATGATCAGAAAACCATTTACGGATCATGGGTTACTAACATCTGGCGTATGGAAGAACTCGTCGAACGCATCGTTCGCTGGGGTATCCATCCCGAAAAACTGATAACACACCGTTTCCCGCTGGAACAGGTCAGCCGGGCCTATGAACTGATGGCTGGTGGTAAATGCGGTAAGGTGGCAGTGGTATTCGATGAGGAACTCAAGTGATATAATCCAATAATCGTGCAAGCAGCATAATAATTGTCCAAGAAAAAGACAATGTCTTTTGGATAAATATACTTGTTGAAATCCGATTCGATATGGTAAACTCCCTTCGTTATTACTTTGCGATAAAAGTCTTACGTGTAATATCGACATTAGAAATTCCTATATTGGAATATACTGTGCCTCATCGGGCGCAGTCGAAACTGGAACATTATGCTGTTTTTTTCTACGTCAAATTATCGGAAAGGTGTTATCGATGGCAGAAGATTTTACAAATGCAGTTAACAAAAATGGGAAATCCAGGGTTATACCAGGTACCGTTATTGGTTCATTTGCTTTGGTAACATTCCTGTTTTCGCTATGGGGTTTTGCCAATGATATTACCAATCCCATGGTGGCCGCTTTTAAAAACATTCTTCTTATTAGTAATTTTCAGAGTTCTCTCGTACAGTTTGCCTTTTATGGCGGCTATTGTGTCATGGCGATTCCTGCCGCTTTGTTTATTAAAAGATTCTCTTATAAAGCAGGTATTCTGGTTGGTTTAGCGCTTTACGCAACGGGTTGTCTTTTGTTTATCCCTTCAGGCTGGATGATGGCTTTCTGGGCCTTTTTGATTTCATATTTCATCATGACCTGTGGTTTGTCTTTTCTCGAAACCAGTTCCAATCCCTATATACTAGCCATGGGCCCTGAAGAGACCTCAACCCAGCGATTGAATTTTGCTCAGTCGTTCAACCCCATGGGATCAATTTGTGGAATGCTGATTGCCAGTCAGGTCATTCTGATCAATTTGAACACGACGTCAGAAACAGGACGACGATATCTGGAAAAAGTAGCGGATGGCCAATTGTTACATGTTCTTTTACATGATGAGAGCCTGGCGTCGGTTAAAAAAGCTCAGTTGTTGGTTAATGAAGATAACGAGGTAGCGTTTAATACCGATCAGGTGAAAGAGGTAGCCAGTTCTCTTGATACGGCGCGTAAGGCTTTAAGTTGTATGGCCGCGCCCGGTATTGAAAAGGCATCAGAATTCAAAACTGAACTGGATACCGCTCGAAAGCAGGCGCCAGGAATATTAACATTGGCCTTGATGAAGTTTACCTCGAATCCTGAGGCGGAAGCTTTGCAACAAGCCTTCCAGAATCAGATGAATCATTTGAAAGATCAATTTGAAGGCGATCGAACCCTGTTGGACTTGACCGTTCAGGCGGTTAATGAGCAAAAAGAGCTTTTGAATATAAAACCAGATCTGGCTAATCAGGCCATGGAATTGTCAAAAACGGCTTTGGTCACCGTTCAGCAAGCTCAAGATAAAGTGAAGGCCGCTATAAAGGATCAGGAAAAATCGTCTGATGTAATAAGCGCTTCCGCCTTTAAAGAAAGCATAAAAGGTGAACTGGAAGCATGTACTGCTTCAGTTGAGGCCGCCGCGTCGATGTATCATACCATAAACGAGGGTGTAATGGATCCGTGGTTCAGCGCTTCGGCTGATCGGTTGAGTGCGATACGTAAGGCGGATCTGGATGTTATTATTGGACCATATACCATTCTGGGGATTGTAGTGCTGGCGTGCTTAATAATCTTTGCCATAGCTCGTCTCCCTCGAATAAAAGGCGAAGAAGATACTGCGCTTCATCTAGGATCGACTCTCAAGCGGTTGGTGACCAATGCCAAATACATTGAAGGGGTCGTCGCCCAGGCTTTCTACGTCGGCGCCCAGATTATGTGTTGGACCTTTATCATTCAATACGCTGAAAATGAGCTTGGTATGGAAAAAGCGACCGCACAAAATTACAATATTCTGGCCATGGCCATTTTTGTAAGTAGCCGTTTTATCTGTACTGCCCTGTTGAAATATTTCAGCCCGGGGGGATTGTTAATGACGTTAGCCATCGGCGGATTTGGACTGGTGTTAGGTGTAATATTTATGCAGGGTATGACAGGGCTGTACTGTTTGATAGGTGTATCTGCCTGTATGTCATTAATGTTCCCAACAATATATGGCATTGCTTTGAAAGGGCTTGGTGACGATGCCAAATTGGGAGCGGCTGGATTAATTATGGCGATAGGGGGGGGCTGTTTGATGCCGCCCATGCAGGGGGCTATTATGGATATGAGCGCATTCAATCTGGGTTTCATGACTTTATCCAGCTCCAGGGCGTCATTTGTATTGCCTCTGATCTGTTTTGTGGTCATTGCAATATATGGATTTAGAACGTCTAATGTGCATGGCCATAAATATTAAAATTAAGGTGAAAATATTTGCCTGTTAACTCATGATAAATAGCCAATCTGTTGAGGTACTGAATATGTTGAAAAATATCCCTTCAATATTAAATCCCGAATTGCTGAAAACTCTTATGGAAATGGGCCACGGTGATGAACTGGTGATCGCTGATGGCAATTTCCCGGCAGCAGCTATTGCGCGTCGATTGATCCGGTTGGATGGCCATGGGGTGCCCCCGGTTCTGGATGCTGTTTTAAAATTATTTCCATTGGATATCTATGTGCCGAAGCCAGTGGCCCTGATGCAACTGGTTCCTGGCGATACGGTGAAAACCCCCATTTGGGATGAGTATCGAACGATCGTAAAAGCCAGCGGCGAAAAATTTGACGATTTTGATTATGTTGAGCGCTTTGATTTTTATAAACGGTCTAAAGAAGCTTACGCCGTAATTGCAACTGGGGAAACAGCGCTTTACGCCAATATCATTCTGAAAAAGGGAGTTGTAATTACTGGTTGACCCGAAAGTCCATTGACAACCATAATCAGATCAGGCTTGTGAATGTCTCACAAGCCTTTTTTCATGCGAGCAATACTGCCACTGCGTAGTAGTCGCAAAGCATATACAGATAAAATGCAACTAAAATTATCACAAAGGTGTTCCATGCCCTTGCGAACTGACCAAACTTGACTTTGGTTAATGCTTTTTGAAACGTTTGCTTCCGTGTTCCATTCCGGCCATTCTGTAAAGAATTGCCTGAATCGCATCGAATCTGTACAGCCTTCTATATTAGATATCATAGATATATATCGAATGAATAGAAACGCCATATTGCGTAAATTGATAACCAATATGCGTATTGATGAAATTGTGTCAACATGACCTAAATGTTTGTAAGATATTATTATTAAATAAGTTGGGATTTGGTTGGGCTTGGTGCGGTGTCAAATCTGTGAAATTTTAATGCTTTGTATGGTTTTTTTGGAAATATAGGAAATCTTTGGGCGACAACCCTTTTGTGTTCTTAGTCATTTAAATTCTCATATTGTTCCTATTTTGAGGAGAGTCGCCATGAAACTGGTAAAAACAATCGTTATTGTGGTTCTGATTGCCCTTGTAGCTGGCGGTCTGTTATTTGGAACCAATTTAAAGAGCTACATGCACACTTCTGTTACCCATATTCAAGATATAGCTAAGGATTCTGTCTCGATCGAATTTGAACTGGAACGGGCACGTGATCTGCTCGAGAATATCATTCCGGAAATGCATGCGAATATTAAGCTCATTTCCCAGGAAGAAGTCGAGATCGCAGCCTTGAGGGCTGATATCGACAACAGTGTTAAACCCTTGGAAACTGAAAAGATACAGATCCAGAAAATGACTGATGCCATGGAAACTCCTTTGCCGGTGTTAACGGTTAACAACAATAAATACAACCGTGAAAATCTCAAGGTGGAATTAGTCCGTCGTTTTGAGAGATTTAAAGAGGCTCAACTGGTACTGGAAAGCAAAAAGCGATTGCTGACAACCAGGGAAAGTGCATTGCAAACGGCGTTAGATGCCCTTGAAAAGACTCGCAGCCAGAAACTCTTACTCCAGGATAAAATTGATGCCCTGGAAAGTCAATATCGTTTGGTTAAGGCCAATTCAACTAATTCCAAAGTCGATTTTGATAACAGCAAAATCGCCCAGACTGAAAAATTGATCGGCCAGATCAAAAAGCGCCTCGATGTAGCTGAACGAGTTCTGGCTCATGAAAGCCGTTTTATTGAACCGGTTATTTATGATGATGAACCAATTAGCGACAATGAACTGGTTGAACAGATAAGTAATTATTTTGCACCGGAGCAACCCTCAGAAGATCGAACTCCTTCAGAAGAAAATGCTCTTGCCTGTCAGCAAACTGTTCAATAACCATTTGCTGACTGGTCCGGACGAAATGTCGGCCGGAAGCCGGCGTTTCGTCTGGATTGCTTTATGAGACTGCCATTCTGGCAGTAAGTGATGATGGCTGATGGATTTCATTTGGTTATCTGATTAATAATCGATAAAATATAATTTTTAAAAATCGATAATAACAGGAGCACGGCGGTGAAGTTCCTGCAAATAAAACAAGCAGAGACAGCATTAAAAGATGGCAGATTGGATGAAGCTTGCCGCATTATTGAACAGGCAGATGTTCAGGAATACGCTAAAGCGCAAAAACTTATCGGACAATTGGCGCGAGCCTATGCTGATCGGGCTGAAAAACATCTGGAAAATGACCTCTGCTCAGAGGCGTATGCCGATTGCTGTAAAGCGGAAAAACTGGCTGGTTCCGATCCGGAAATTGCCGTTTTAAAAGACAGGATTAACCAGGCGATACTGCGCAAGCATGCTGAAAATGCTGATCAGGTTGCTATGGTAACCCAGGCCAGAAACCACTTGAAGAAAGGCGATATTTCCGCCTGTGAAAATTTAATCGCTTCGGTTGACAAGGATTATGGGAAAGTATTACAGAATCAAGCGACAGACCAGCGCCAGAAACTCAATCTGCTGTTAAGAAAACTGGATCATGCTTTACGGCAAAAAGATATACATCTGACTGTATCGATCTTGAAGTCGGCTAATTGGCGGGATTTGATTAACCGGGACGATGAATTGGCTGTCCTGATTTCCAGAATACGTATCGAATTCTGTGCCCGCCTGCGGTTGGCCTTGCAGTCAGGCAGGATTGATCAGGCTCAAATGATGGCCCAACAGGGTGAATCTGTGGTTTCGGATATGCTGGATTTCCGGGAATTGCAACGAATTATCCAGAAATTGCTCAATGCGCAATGTGCTGTGGAACACTGCCATCCTCAGGATGCGGCTAGAATCCTCACTCAAGTCCGCTCTATGCTGCCTGATGCTCCCTGGCTCACTACGGCCGAAGAATATGCCCGTCAGGCGGCACAGGCTGTTGAAGCGCTTAAAAATGGCCCTTTGGGCTTGATGATCACCGGACAATCGATGAAAGGCTGGCAGGACACGGTTCATAATGAGTCCTTATCAGATTCGGCCAGTCAACAGAGAATGAAAGACGTTGAAATGTTACCTGTCCACAACGAGCCTGCATTGCCTCAGCGTTTTGTTATTCAGGTGGATGGTGTCGGGAGTTATCTGGTATTTCCAGGAAACCGCATATCGGTAGGTCCCATCAGTTCTTCCAGACGGCCGGATTTGGGCGTTATGGCGGATGCGACTGGTGCTGTTGTAACCATAGAGCGATTTGAAGAAGATTACCTTTTAATGAGTGACCAACCGGTGATGGTTAACAAAAAGCCCACCCATAAAAGTATCTTAAATGATAACGATCGTATTGATCTGACGCATCGGATATCAATGAAATTCAAAAAGCCGAATCCAGCCAGTTCAACGGCCCTGCTCGACCTAGCTTCGGCTCGTATGCCGTCTCAAGACATTCGCTATGCCGTTCTACTAAATAGAGAATTGGTCTTTGGGCCCGGGAGTGGTTCGCATGTCAGAGATGATGGCTGGTCTGATCAGTTTGCTCTGTCGTATCGGGATGGGCATCTGTTTTGCGATAAACGCGATCTGGTAACCCTCAGGGATCAACCGCTGAATCGCGAATTGCCTTTGCCGATTGGGCAGCCCTTGCGAATTGGGCAGGCATCATTGGTTATTACGCCGTATGATCGTGAATGAGGGGGGAGGTTGTATCATGATAAAAGAAGGAATAAAACAGGCAATGAGCACAAATTTATATCAATATCAGTATGGAGATCGCCCGCTTGAAGGCTATACGATTCAGCGGGCTGCTGGCCGCGGGGGCTTTGGCGAAGTCTATTATGCGGTAAGTGATAGCGGCAGACAGGTTGCCCTCAAAGTCATACAAAATTGCAGTCAGATTGAATTGCGTGGTATCAGCCAGTGTATGAATCTCAAGAGTCCGCACCTGGTTACTATTTTCGATATCAAGTATAGTGAGCACAATGATCCTTTTGTGGTAATGGAATATGTCGCGGGGCCGTCTCTTCGGCAGTTACTGGATGAATCGCCCGATGGTTTGGGTGAACAAAAAGCCGCCTTTTTTCTGCGCGAGATTGCCAAAGGTCTGGCTTATCTCCATGATTGTGGGATCGTCCATCGAGATTTGAAACCGGCTAACATCTTTTACGAAAATGGTTATGTGAAAATCGGGGATTACGGGCTCAGCAAAATCATTAATGCTGACCACCATACGGGTCAGACGATAACCGTAGGTACTGTCCATTACATGGCTCCTGAGATTGGGGCTGGAAAATATGATCGCAGCATTGATATTTATGCCCTGGGCATACTTTTATACGAAATGCTGACCGGCCAGGTGCCGTATTTCGGCGCCAGTCCCGGTGAAATTTTAATGAAACATCTGTCCAGTGAACCGGACTTGTCCGGCATCAATCCCTCTTTTGCCAAAGTGATTCGCAAAGCACTCGCCAAAGATCCCAACGAAAGATATCATACGGTGCGTGACATGCTCGAAGATGTCTTTGGCAGTGAATATATCCGTAACAGTATCTCACAGTTTTCTCCGGACGACCTCTCGGATATCGCCAAAAAGGTTGCGGAAAAAATGCAAAACGCGCGGAATAAAACAAAGCGGCAAAAAGTCACTCCTCCTCCGGATGGCGCCGGCACCCAGGATTATGTTGAAGACCGTTCCTGGGAAAATTTCGGCCGTAAAATAGGCAAAATTGGCGATCAGGTGCGTGAAAAAGTCAGATCCCGGGTTGAGACGTTGAAAGCCGGCAATACTGGCCACTCTCAGCCCCCGCCAGCAACAGGCGACCCGCTTGGTTTTCACCAGCGTAAACAACTGGCTTTGATAACGCTGGCTTGTGTTTCCGCCGGCACTGCTTTGATTACCAATGGCTTTCAAGAAGAGTTCTGGATATCTTTTCTGTTTATCGGTTTGAATATGTTAGGCGCCTCAATGGGTATTTTATGGGCTCGCTGGTCGATCCTCAGGAATATGGAACCAACCCCATTGCGTAATATCTTATTATCTGCGTTCGGTGTCATCGGGGGATTCCTTCCCTGTCTCATTATCATTGGTGCTAATGATCGTTATCCACTTACCATTGTACAAGCTTCGTTTGCCGTGATCATACTCTCGATCGTCGATATCTGGAAATTGACCGCGCCCGACCGCGATCAGCGGATATCGCTCTCTCGTTCTGTGATGGCCGCAGTAATAGGTATGGTCGTCGCCGGTATGTTCGATGTCGCTTATCCGCCGATTGTTGGTGGGATACTGGCGGGAATTTTACTCGCCATACAGGCGGCATCCCCTTATATTCCTCAGGAAATCCGAAAATACTATAAGGGACAGGTGGTTTCAGAACCTGCGGGAAAAACGTCGTTTGTCGCTCCGCCAGTGGCTGGAGTATCTACGAATGAACCTATGCAAAATCCCGTTCCAATGCCGCAATACCAATCGGTTTCGATGTATAATCAAGCGCGAATTTCACCTAAAAAACGTCTGGTTGCCTTTATTCTTGCTTTCTTCTTTGGTGTATTGGGCTTCCATCGTATCTATGTTGGTAAAATCGGCAGCGCCATTCTCTGGCTTTTGACCGGTGGATTATTTGGCCTGGGTTGGTTATACGATATCATCATGATCTTAGCGGGAGAGTTTCGTGATAGTGAGGGAAGACGTTTGACCAATTGGGTCAACCACCCTGATTATAAGACAGAAGTCGGTTCACAAATCGATCCGGCAGTTTTTGACTCAAGACGGGACCACGCTTCCTATTATTATGGTGGCGAATTCCAACCCTTATCGGTACTGCTTGGATTTATGGGTAGCATACTGCTCCTCATGGCGTTTACCTTGGGATTGGTTAATGCTTTGAACGTGCCTGAATTCGTCCAGAGAGCCATTCCGGAACTGGCCAATGAAATCCAAACAGAACTGTTCAACAATTACGAGGGCTGGCCTCATCTGGTTGAAAGAGTAACCATGGTTGCGACTGTTTTGTTATTTTTTATCTCTGCGACTTTTGTTGTCATTGGACGTCGGAATCGCGGCCCATTCCATATCATCAGGGCGGTGGTTGGCATAGGAATCTTGGGAATAGTTCTGCCGATTATCAATGAAGCCATGCCCTGGCAATTTACTGACCAGGCCATTCAGATGTTCAAGGAAAGCCAGATTGTCGGGGGCATTGATATGCTCCTGGATCAAATTGATGTTGCTCCTATGGTGTTTGCTTGTATTATGGCCGGGGCATCTTTGGTCCTGTTAGCGTGGCCAGCTCGACGCTTGTTGAAAACAAATCGTTATCAATCGATTGAAACTCCAGAAAAGGTATCATCATGATGGCGATAGGAATTGTGGAATTACTGGTCATTATTATGATTGTAGTGATCTTTGTCAGATCATGGCGAGCGGGATTATTGACTCTGCTGGTGCTGTTTGGCATAGTATTTAGTTTCCATTTTGTCGCAGCGCCTCGTTCTCGAACGGCGAGTATCGTTGATGATACAATGTCTAGTCCTATTCATGCCGATTATCATTTTTCCCAGGCCCCGGAAGAGTTGCCGGATATCTGGAAACCATCTGGTATTGCCGATCAAAGACCGGCGGATATCTATCCCAATCCGGAATCGGCTGCTCGCGGATTGGCTCATCAATTGCCTGATCAGATTGGGCAGATTTGCCTGGAAAATGCCGATTCCTCCTCCCACTTGCCAACACGCATTCAAATTTATGGATCTGTCGATAATGATCTTTTAAAATATGATACCCTCCAGGCGCTGGCGCAAACCTTGGAAACCATCTATCAGGATGATGTTAAGATTCTGCTGGAATCCGCGGTTCCTTCCTCAACGATTCGAAATACGGATCCAGAAGCCCTGACCATAAGGGTATCCTGTAACAGGACGCGGTCAACGGCGTCAAATGGCCGGATTATAGCCTGTCAGGGTAATGTAATGTTCGATCTGACCGGTCCTGCTGGAAAACTGTCGAGATCGGTCCCATACGATTATCATCTGTGGCTGGATAATTTTCACCAATATTCTACTTTGCGAAATTACCAGCAATATATAATCACCCGTTCCAGTACGGCTTGTGCATCTAAAGAAGAAGCGGTTCAACAGGCGCTTGATAATTTGAGTGTTCTGCTTAACAACAATTATCCTGGTTCATTTGAGCTCAATGATTTTACCAATCGGTTGGCAACCGATAAAATAGAGGACCAGTTTGTTCAGCGAATCGATGGTGAATCTGGTCCTATCTGGCGGGCGGCGCTTTTGATTAAGAATCCGGATCAGATCGCGCCTGTCTCTGTTGCCACTCATCAGAATCGGGCCATAGCGATGGCTCCATGGGCGTCCTGTTTGGGTATTTTATTTCTGATATTAGTAGTTGGGCTGATATTGCAATATGCGACGCGGATGCGAAAAAAAATCGGCGGTTTTTGGGTTATTCTGGGATTGATCATTCCAATAATATTGCTGACTCTGTTTATAATAAGAATTAATGGATCACGGATTCATACATTATTTTGATGGAAAGAGTTTACTTTATGGTTATGCAACCCAAAATAGTATTTGCAATTTGGCCCATCCTGGCTATCGTGATTGGTATAATCGTAGCGCTGATCATATTGCCAAAAAAAGGTAAGATAATAACTGCTGTTAGCGTATTATTTCTGGGCGCGGTTATAGTGGTTCTCATGTCCGTACGGTTATCTATGAGACACAAAGTCGCTCAACCGGTTGAATTGTATAACCAGGCGGAAGTAGAGGTGGTTTCAGCGAGTATGACCTCTCCAACCATCTGGGATGAGGCTATCGATCGTAAATTTCCTGCTGATAATTATCCGACTATTCAGGCTGCGGCCGTAGGGTTGATAAATGAACTGAGTAACCACCTTCAAGAAACTATTCAAGGTCTCGATTCACTTTCCAAAATCTACATTATGCCGGTATTACCCCAGGGGGCTATCGGTAATATGGCTTTGGAATTATCATACGATCCCATTGACTCTTCAAGGCAGAATGTAATAGTAGTTCAAAAAATATTAGAATCCATGACAGATGAAATCATTCGTAACTGCCCTGATGCTAAGGTTGAAATGCTTACTTATGAACAAGGTTCATCTGCTCCTGATATTGGACCCGACGAAATACAAATTGCTGTTTGTGTTAATCGGTTAGATTTGCCAATACCCGTATCACCTCAGGAATTAGTCGATTTTGGAATTATATCAATAAAACAAAGTCCCCCCGAAAATCAGGAAGTTCAGGAAGGACAAATAGCTGAACCGGATACTCCTGATGCGTTTGAAGCACTAAATCAATCTGGTAGAATCGGAATGATTTCGAGGAAAATCAGTCAGATAGAGAGTGAAAATGTTTATATTCCGATCAAAGGCGAACTCAAAGTTGCTGTTTATGATAATAATGGATTTGCTGTGCGATCGGCCCCATTTTACCATAAACCCTGGGTCAATCTTCTGGGTGAACTGGCCAACGATAAAAAAGATTATACCTGGTTTGTTGCCCGATCAAATGATGCCGTTCCGGATAATCCAGTACTGGCACATGAACAGGCTGTTAACAACGCAATCAATTGGCTGAAACCTATGATTATGCAGAGTTTGGAGGTTGATTATGATATCCATAATCCTCAAGTGGATCTGAATGAAAGCCAGTTAAAAGAATTAGGACTCCTGGCAGATGCCTATAAGCAGCAATTAAAGGGAACGGCCGGTCAAATTTGCCGGGAAGCAATTCTGTTGAAGGTGAATCCACAAATTATCCATAATGCGTCTAAATTCTTTCTGGATAAACATTCTGCTCACAACTCTATGTGGATAAAAAACTTACTGCAACTAGCCGGATTACTGGTTCTTATTTTTCTGCTTTACATATTCCTGAATTATGCTACAAAGGGATATTATAGTTTGGTATTAAAACTGCTTGCTGGTGTGGTACTGGCTGCGGCAGTGATATTTTTTTTGTGTCTGGCGTGAGGCCGGCCGTATAAACACTCGGCGGGTACTCGCGGCGGAGTGTTTGGATATGGCAGAACTAAATCCGGCAGAACAGTTTTTATTAGAGCAAATTAAACAGGGTTCCTCCGAAGCGTGGGATCAGTTGGTTGGTCGTTATCAAGGGCGATTATTATCCTTTGCGCAATCTTCTCTGGGACAGAAAGCCGACGCCGAAGATGTCGTTCAGGATACTTTTATTGCCTTTTTACGATCTCTGGACAGGTATCGTGGTGATGCCGGTATCGAAACCTGGCTGTTTACGATTTTGCGACGAAAAATTATTGATACCTATC
The DNA here is from genome assembly GCA_963663965.2 of Sedimentisphaerales bacterium. Taxonomy (GTDB): domain Bacteria; phylum Planctomycetota; class Phycisphaerae; order Sedimentisphaerales; family SM23-30. The sequence continues at coordinate 39,134 of CAXXFK010000015.1, read as the reverse complement.
GGGGTCGTCAATCCAAAAAAAATCTGTGTCTGGTTAATGATGTTTATCGGGCTGATGACAATGACTCGCACGGCGATATGTTTGACCGGATTGCCGGTACTGAACCGACCGCCAGCTGGTATGTCCGCCAGGATGAACAGCACGAATTACACAAGGAAGCCCTTTTGCAAGCGTTGCAAACCCTGGTAACCGATCTAAAAGATTCCCTGAATTTTCGTAACCTGCAAATAGTAGATTTGGTATTTTATGCCAGAATTGCCAACCAGCAAATTGCCGCCATGCTGGACATCAGTGAAAAAAACGTTGCAGTCATTAAACATCGTTGCCTTAAACAGGTTCATAGTCTAATTGAAGCTAAAGATTTCTGTGGTGATCCGTTGGCCGATTCCTTTGAAACGTTATTAACCGATGTCTGGGAGGCGCTTCGGCCCAGTTGTCCAAAACGCAGTACTATTGGGCAATGGTTACTTGGTACACTGGAATCCCAATGGCAGGATTATGTCGATTTCCATTTGAACAAATTGGGATGCCGGTTTTGCCTGGCCAATCTGGATGATTTAAAGGAGCAAAGCGAAGCGACCAGACAAAATGTCTTCCGCCAGCGGATTATGGAATCAACGATTGGTTTCTTGAGTCGTCCCCATTAAATCACGTTGAGTCGCCGGTTGCGGGGAGGTAAGGCGCTATTTTTCAGCATCGTTACGGTCAGATCCAATTTTTCCGAAAATCATTCGACCGGCGGCGGTTTGTAGTGCGGATGTTACGGTGATATCCACGGTTTTTCCCAAGTGGTGGCGTCCTTCGTCCACTACTACCATCGTCCCATCATCCAGATAACCAACCCCCTGGCCAGGTTGATCCCCCTGTTTGACAATTTTGATTTGCATCTGTTCGCCTGGCAGGACCACGGCCTTGAGGGAACTGGCTAAATCGTTAATATTGATCACAGGGATCTTACGCAGGGTACATACCTTGTTCAGATTAAAGTCATTGGTGACAATTCGTCCGTTTAATATGGCGGCCGCCGCGACCAGTTTATGGTCTACGGGTTCTTTTTGCTCGCGGGTGGTCAACTCGATGTCTTTGATTACGATATCAATGTGATCATCCAATTGCATTTTATTCAATATGTCAAGACCTCTGCGGCCCCGGTTTCTTTTCAGTCGGTCTGATGAATCGGCGATCAATTGCAGTTCATTTAATATAAAACGCGGAACGACCAGCTGAGAATTGAAAACTCCCGTAAGGGTTATATCTGCAATTCGCCCATCAATGATGACTGAAGTATCCAGCAGCAAAGGATTGGTGCCCCTGGTCTGTTTGGAAAATTCGACATAAGGGATAATGAACCGAAAATCATCCTTGGTCTGCATGACAAAAGTAACTGCCCAGTAGCAACATAAGACATTAATTAGAATTTTTATGAGGATCTTATAATTATAAAGCGCAGGATAACTGTTTTCTGTTATGTTGTATGTTTCATAGATCATTTCGACGACATAACCAAAAGCCAGACCAATTAAAACGCCTACCACAATTCCAAAAAACACCCCGGCTAATGCGGAAATCCGTTTACGCGGTACCAGGAGATCTACCGTCAGGCCAATAATTACAATCAGAAAACAACTTAAAACGGATAACCAGTAGACGGTATTAAGATCTCCTGAGAGGCCTTCGTCTGTTCCGGATTGCTCAAGACCTGACAGAGATCGGATTCCAAAAAGACCCGCGGCAATAATCATCATAATAAATGCGGCACGAATAACCCAAAATATTATCATAACTCTAAATCCTTAAATGATAGATAGTAATAAAAATATATATAATAAATAGAGTATCAATGAAAAATATGAATATATCAAATGTATACTAGGTTAACACACAATCCTTTAAATTTATTACACCCAGCCTTAGTCTTCCGGCCGTTCTCCGGCTGGCGCCATTTTGACTAATTTCGGATCGAAGCGGGCGATAATCTCAACTAAATCTTTTTGAGCGTTCATGACAGTATGAATATCTTTATAAGCCATGGGAACTTCATCAAGTCCTGCTGATATGACTGTTATTCCTTCACGCTCCAATATTTGTCTGGCCTGATACCAGTTAAATTGCTCCTTGGCTTTTTTACGGCTGACGGCCCGGCCGGCTCCGTGGGAGGCCGAATTTAAGGATAAAATATTTCCTTTCCCTCTGACAACATATCCTGGCGCAGCCATGGAACCGGGTATGATTCCGATTACTCCGGTGCCGGCGGGAGTGGCGCCCTTGCGATGAATAATCAATTCCCGGCCATTATGAACTTCCTTCCAGGCAAAATTATGGTGATTCTCGATATCAAGCAAAACGTCAACCCCTAAATAGCGCGCAATATGTTTATGAATCAGAAAATGGTTGGCAGCAGCGTAGTTTCCCATTAACTCCATTGCTTTCCAATATTCTTGGCCTGCCTGACTGTTCAAATCCAGCCACGCTAGCTGTTTTAATCCGTGAGGTAATTCCGGATGCTGATCCATTGCGAGTTTACTATACCAGGTGGCTGTTTCATTGCCTGCTCCTCGGCTGCCGCTGTGACTTAACAATGCAATATAGGTGCCCGCCTCCAGACCAAGGCCTGCATGTTCGAGAGTGAGCGTGCCGAATTCAACAAAATGATTCCCGCTGCCGCTGGTGCCAAGTTGGTCCCAGGCTTTGTCTTTTAATTTACGGATAATCGGACTGAATGACCAGTTTTCATCCATGACTTTGTGTTCCCGGCGTTTCTTAAAGGTCGCGCCAACGCCAAAACGGGTTTCGCTGTGGATGGCGTTTTTAAGGCGGTCCGATTGGCCGGTTAGTGCGTTTGAAGGCAGATCCAATACTGTCATCTTCATCCGACAGGCGATGTCGACCCCGACGGCGTAAGGAATAACCGCATTATCTGTGCCCAGTACCCCTCCGATTGGCAATCCATAACCGACATGGGCGTCCGGCATTAAGGCGCCTGCCACCGAGATGGGGAGTTTACAGGCATTTTCGATTTGTTTGATTGATTCCGGATCTAAATCATTTCCCCATTGTTCCCAGGGAGCGCTTTTCTCTCGATCTTCAAAACGTGATCGGCATTGTCGTGTTTCAATAATCATTTTGGCGACGTGTCCCCAAAGAGCATCCTGGGAATACTTTTCAGGATTTTCTGATAAATCTTGAACAGTTTTTCTTAAATCGGATTTTTTAGGACGGTCTGTACGATTACTGCTAAGCTTGATAATCATTTGTCTGACGGCATCCATGGGGGCGCCGGAAGGAATGCCCAGATTTTCAAGTTCTCGTGTTTTCATGGTGAATAAACCTGTTTACCAATCCCAATAAACATAACAGTAAACCATTATAACTGAAATAGTTATCCTGTAAACAAAAATATTTAATCAGCCGGGTTGCCCCTCTGGGATTGTATTCGCATTCAACCGAATGACTCGATGGATGAAAAGGCGGTTTTATAAAACATGAAATTCAGACTGTCAGGTTGGCAATGGCAGAAAATAAAGGATTGTCACTCTGGCAGTATAAATAATGAAGTTCTGACATAAGACATAATCGTAATATTCATAACGTGTTGATAAATAATAAATAACAACGTGCATGATTCTCTTTGGCGGTGTCTGGCACTAAAGTTGCATACTAATATCTTAAGTTTGTTTAGAACCCTAGTATGCACGTAAACTATTTTTTCATAATAAGGAGACAGACGTTATGGCAGTTAAGGATCTTGCTTTTGATATTGAAGCTCGCGAAGCTCTCCTTCGGGGCGTTACCAAACTGGCCGCTGCGGTGAAAAGCACCTTGGGGCCTCGGGGGCGAAATGTCGTTCTCGATAAAAGTTGGGGCGGCCCGCTGGTTACTAAGGATGGCGTAACGGTGGCTGAAGAAATTGAATTGAAAGACAAAGTTGAAAACATCGGTGCCAAACTGGTCAAAGAAGCTGCCAGTAAAACGTCCGATGTGGCTGGTGATGGAACGACCACGGCGACCGTCCTGACCGAGGCGATCTTCAAGGAAGCTTTTCGTGCGATTGCCGCCGGCGTTGATGCCATGGCTTTGCAACGGGGAATGAAGGCGGCAGTGGATGCCGTTGGCAAAAAACTCTCGGAAATCAGCACCCCCGTTAATATTGCCCGCAAAAATGATATTGTGAATATTGCTTCAATAAGCGCGAATAATGATCGCGCTATCGGCGAAATCATGGCCGAAGCGTTCGAAAAAGTCGGTAAAGATGGTGTCATTACCGTGGAAGAAAGTAAGTCCATGGACACCTATGTTGATGTGGTTGAGGGAATGCAGTTTGATCGTGGCTATCTGTCTCCCAATTTTATAACGGATCCGGATAGTATGACCTGTGAACTGAATAATCCTCTGATTTTAATCCATGAGGACAAGATCTCTTCTGCCCAGAAATTGGTGCCATTGCTGGAAAATATTGCGAAAAGCAAGCGCGCCCTGCTGATTATTGCCGAGGACGTAGATGGCGAAGCTTTGGCAACGTTGGTGGTTAACAAACTGCGCGGCATATTGAACGTTGCGGCAGTTAAGGCGCCTGGTTTTGGTGACCGGCGCAAAGCCATGTTACAGGATATCGCCATCCTGACCGGCGCACGGCCTATTTTTAAAGATCTGGGTATTGATCTGGAAAGTGTCGGACTGGCTGATCTGGGGACCGCCACGAAAATTACCATCGATAATGACAATACGACGATCGTCCATGAAAAAGCTGATCGCAAAGCCGTACAGGGACGCATCGAGCAAATCCGGCGTGAGATCGAAATCACGACCAGTGATTATGATCGCGAAAAATTGCAGGAACGGTTAGCCAAACTTGCCGGTGGCGTTGCGGAAGTGTACGTTGGCGCCCATAGTGAAGCGGAAATGAAAGAAAAGAAAGCCAGGGTGGAAGATGCTTTGCATGCGACCCGCGCGGCGCTTGAGGAAGGCATTGTCCCTGGTGGCGGCGTTGCCCTGTTGCGTTGCCGTAGTGCGATCGAAAACATGAAGTTAAAGGGCGATGAAAAGATGGGCGCCACGATTGTATACAATGCCCTGAAGGTTCCCATGATGACCATTGCGTCAAATGCTGGCGAAGAAGGCAATGTGGTGGTCAATAAAGTTGCGGCTACCGATAAAGTTGCTTTCGGATTTAATGCCGACACGATGGTCTATGAAGATCTTATTAAAGCTGGCGTTATCGATCCCGTCAAGGTCGTTCGAAGCGCCCTTAACAATGCCGCCAGCGTGGCCGGTTTATTGCTGACCACCGATGCCGTGATTACCGAAAAGCCCAAAGAAAAGTCGGCCGCCGGTATGCCCGACATGGACGGCATGGGTGGCATGGGAGGTATGGGCGGAATGGGAGGCATGGGTGGCATGGGTGGCATGATGTAATGGATGGACAAAATCAAACCTGAAATAACCGAAAATTATAAACTAAATTGACAGGAGTCTGACATAATGAATATCAAACCTTTGGATGACAGAATTGTGGTTAAGCAGAGCGATGCTGAAGAAGTAACGGCCGGTGGTATTGTCCTGCCCGATTCAGCCAAGGAAAAACCCCAGCGTGGCAAAGTGGTTGCAATGGGCCCCGGCAAATTGCTGGATAACGGACAGCGTGCTCCGATTGCGGTTAAGAAAAATGATGAAGTATTCTATGGCCGCTACGCAGGCACAGAAGTGGAAGTGGATGGCGTAAAATTTGTCATTCTGCGCGAAAGTGAAATTCTAGCTGTGCTGGATTAACGATGTTCAATGATAACCAATCAACTTTAAATATAAGGAGCAAGCCAAAATGGCCAAGCAAATGATGTTTAATGATGCCGCCCGGAAGGAAATGCTCGACGGGCTTTCAACCCTGGCCGATGCCGTTAAGGTGACCATGGGGCCAACCGGCCGAAATGTCGTATTGCAAAAAAGTTTTGGATCACCCAAAGTCACTAAGGATGGTGTGAGCGTATCGAAAGAAATCGATCTGCCGCAGCCCTTCAAGAATATGGGTGCCAAAATGGTTAATCAGGTCGCCAGCAAGACTTCGGATATCGCCGGCGACGGGACGACCACTGCGATTGTTCTGGCAGAAGCGATTTTCCGTGAAGGTCTCAAATATGTCGCTGCCGGGATCAATCCAATGGCCCTTCAGCACGGCATTTCACAAGCGGTTGATGTTGCGATCGAATCGATTGCCAAACAGAGTAAAAAGGTTAAAGGCAGCGATGATATCGCCAAAGTCGGTTGTATCTCTGCCAATAACGATACGGAAGTTGGCAAATTACTGGCTGAGGCCATGGAAAAAGTCGGCGCCAACGGTGTGATCACGGTCGAAGAAGGCACCGGAATGGATACCGAATTGGAAGTGGTTGAAGGCATGCAGTTCGACAAGGGCTATCTGTCTCCCTACTTTGTGACCAAAGCGGAAAAAATGGAGACCATCCTGGAAGATTGTTATATTCTGATTCATGAAAAGAAAATCAGTAATTTGAGAGAGTTGGTTCCAATATTGGAAAAGATTGCCACCTCTGGAAAACCGCTCTTGATTATCGCCGAAGATGTTGATGGCGAAGCGTTGGCAGCTTTGGTGATTAATAAACTGCGCGGTGTTCTGAAAGTCTGTGCGGTGAAAGCGCCTGGTTTTGGTGACCGCCGCAAAGCCATTCTGGGCGATATCGCGGTATTGACTGGCGGACAACTCATCACGGAAGATCTAGGTATCAAGCTGGAAAATATCGAAATGAGCCAGCTGGGTTCCGCTCGAAAAGTGGTAATTTCCAAAGACAACACGACCATCGTTGAAGGCGGTGGCAACAAAAAAGAAGTTAAAGCGCGTCTGACACAGATCGTCAGTCAGATCGAATCGACGACCAGCGACTATGACCGCGAAAAACTCCAGGAACGCCTGGCCAAACTCAGCGGTGGCGTTGCGGTGGTTCGTGCGGGCGCCGCGACTGAAACTGCTATGAAAGAACGCAAAGATCTGCTGGAAGACGCTCTTCATGCCACCCGCGCCGCAGCTGAAGAGGGCGTGGTTCCTGGAGGTGGCGTGGTCTTTTTGCGTGCGATTCCGATCGTTAAAAAAGCCATGGCTGATATTGAAGGCGATGAACGCTATGGTTACGAAATTGTTGCCAAGGCGCTGACATGGCCGACTCGGCAGATAGTGGATAATTCCGGCATCGATGGCGCCACTGTGGTGGCCGAACTGCTCGAAAAGAAAGGATCATATGGTTACAATGCCGCCAGCGGCAAATATGTGGATATGATCGAAGCAGGGATCATTGATCCGGCGAAAGTCTCGCGCACGGCTTTACAGAATGCCGCCAGTGTTTCCGGACTTATGTTGACGACTAACGTTCTGGTCACTGAATTAAAAGATGATAATGAACCGGAAAATGGTTCGATTAGCTGATAATACTGGCGTTTCGACCGCGGCTATTGCTTATTCGTGAGCAAGGCCGCGGTCGAATTTTTAGATTGTTTCCTTTGTCGCCGAAGGCTACCAACGAACGGATATGACGATGACGGCATCCAAACGAGACTATTACGAAGTTCTGGGCATCGCGCGCGAAGCGACCACAGAAGAGATCAAGCGTGCCTATCGGCGTATGGCGCTTAAATATCATCCGGACAAAAATCCCGATGATAAAGATGCTGAAAGGAAGTTCAAGGAATGCGCCGAAGCCTATGAAGTGCTCAGTGATCAGGAAAAACGCCAGCGTTATGATCAATTTGGGCATGAAGGTTTGCGCGGCGCTGGCATGCACGATTTCAGTCATATGGGATTTGACGATATCTTCAGTATGTTCGATGATATCTTTGGCGGGGGCATCTTTGGCGGGGGCGGGCGTGGACGACGTGGCGCGGCACGTACTCAGGCAACAAAAGGGTACGATATCGAAGTTCAGATTGGTTTGACCCTCAAGGAAATTCTAACCGGTACTGAAAAAACTATTGAATTTAAACGACGTGAAATCTGCGACCATTGCCAGGGAACGCGTTCGGAACCGGGCCATGAACTGGAAGCCTGTGTCCAGTGTGGCGGTCAGGGACAGGTGGCCCAGTCCGGTATGGGCGGCTTGTTTCGCATGGTCACAACCTGTCCCCGCTGTAATGGCATGGGACGAATTGTCACTCATCCCTGTCGCAAGTGTCATGGTGAAGGCGTTGTAAAAATACCCCGTAAAGTCGTAGTTAAAATTCCTGCCGGCATTCGGGATGGCCAGGCCGTACGCATCACTGGCGAAGGGGAACCCGGTGGTCGCGGAGGACCTCATGGCGATCTCTATTGTTATATGAGGGTGCAACCGCATGAGTTTCTGACCCGTGATGCCGATGATCTGATCATTCGGGTTCCAGTCAGTTTCACCCTGGCGACGTTGGGGGGAGCCGTCGAAGTGCCGACACTTACGGGAAGCCGGGAAATCGAAATTCAGCCCGGTACCCAGCATGGAGCGGTGATTGATGTCAGGGGCGAAGGCTTGCCCAATCTGCAAAGTAACCGGCGGGGGATCTTGCATGTGCAGATATTAATCGAAATCCCAAAGAAGATTGATAAAAAACAGGAAAAATTGCTCCGTGAATACGCTGAAACCGAGAATATCTCTGTAATGCCTGAACGCAAAAAGTTCTTGGATAAAATGAAAGAATTCCTTGCTGGAGAAAAAAACAATTGACAGTTCCTGGAATTTAAATCATTTCGACCGGAATGACTCGCTGGTGAGTAATGTTCCGTCTGATGGATGTTGACAGTTATGAAAAAGCATAAACATAAAAAAGAGGACAAACATATTTTGAAGCAATCTGAACAGTCCGGCCAGGATGTTTCTGATGATACTCAGTCCCCTCAACCGGTATCATCTGAAAATCCGCAAACGAAGCTCGTGGATGAATGGAAAGAAAAGTACGATGACCTTTTCAGACAATCTCAACGACTGGCTGCCGATTTCCAGAATTATCAGAAAAGAACCGCTCGCCAGAGTGAAATGACGATCCAGCAGACCCGGGAGGATTTCGCCAGATTACTTCTGCCGGCGCTGGATAATTTTGATCACGCGCTGGAAAAAGGAGTGGAATATTCTGATGTGGCCGCCGTTCTCGATGGCGTCAAGATTGTCTATGACCATTTGCTGGGTATTCTGAATGGGGCCGGATTGAAAAAGATTGAGATCCAGCCGGGTTGCCCATTCGATCCATCCAGGCACGAAGCGCTGATGCAGGAAGAAAGTCAAGTTCTGCCACCTCAAACCATTGTTCGCGAATTGGCTTGTGGCTATATAATGAACGAGCGTACCCTGAGACCTGCCAGGGTTTCAGTCGCCCGCGCTCCCATTGAACCCGAATTAACTGAAAAACCTTCCGGGGATCAGGCTCAAATAGAAAACAGTGAAAGCTAAGCGAGGATTCCAATATGCCTACTTATGATTATCGTTGCGATGCCTGTGGCTATAAATTTGAAGAATTCCAGTCGATTACGGCTAAACCAATAAAAAAATGTCCGGAATGTGGCAAACGTCAAGTCAATCGTCTGATTGGTGCTGGCGCTGGGTTGATTTTCAAAGGGAGCGGCTTTTACCTGACTGATTATCGTAGCGATAGCTATAAAAAATCGGCCAAGGCGGAGACGAACAGTCCTGCCGCATCCTCATCAGAAAATAAAACAGAGAAAAAAACGGATACTAAAAGTTCGAAGTCAACACAAAGCGACTGATTCTCATAATCCATAGACTAGATAGATCGATCTGTTGGTACTGGTTTTTTGGAATTGATAAATTATGAATGTTTCATTATGCCCCGTGTGTCAAAAGCCATTTCAGTCTGAGTCGCCTCAATCCCCCAATTATCCGTTTTGCTCTGATCATTGCCGCATGGTGGATCTTGGACGGTGGTTTACGGATTATTATGTGATTGACGGTCATGGAATTGATGAAGATGACAGGATGCCTGATGATACAGTAACTGATTGAAATAGCTCATCTTAAAGAAAATTTCTTTTATTACTTTTCCCTTCTGATGCATAAGGCCGTGCCTGGTTGGTCGTAAAATTTAAAGTTGCAACTCAAATCAATTCTTTTATAATGTCTCGATTGCTGCATCGCCTGAAACGTATAGGGCCACGACAGGTAAGGCTGATTATTTCGAGGCTTGACAGGCGGACATCCAAGTGAAAGGGACAGAACATGACCGAACAGAATAAAATGGAATGTAAATCTGGATTAGACTGGTCTCGTTGCGATTCCTTCAAATTGTTTGAAGCCGTGACCTCGGCGCAATCGATTGGTAAATTATCGGTGGCCTTTGTTGGCCTGGTATTGGTCTTCTTGGCCGGTTGGGCAATGGATATGTTATCGTTATCAATGGGGACAGACAACAGGGTTTATTCGCTGGCTGATAGCCGCAACCTGAATAACAACCTGTCTGAAATTGATATTTATGCCGGGGAAGGCAATCGCAGTCTCGATGCCGTTAATGGAATTCGGGATGGCCTGATTCAATCCAACCGTAAACAAATGCTCGATGTCTTGTCCCGCAAGCCGTTTGAAATATCAGGCGATAAGGCGCGACTAGCGATTGATAATGGCTCAATTCCAGTGCTGATCGCGAAGCATAAAGCGACCATTTCCGGTGCGGTTGAACTCCTGGCCGTGCGTTATCAGAAACAGGCGGATAGCTTGTCGAAAAAAATGGCTGAATCAAGTCAGCAGACTGCTGTTCTTGATACCTTGCATGCTGAAATGACTTTGCTGCAGAACACTTATGGCAATCTGGTTCGATCTGTAACCGGGTGCGTGTCGGCCAGTCGCGAAGAGTTCCAGAAATGGACTGACTTACTGGTTCGTTTTGATATTGAAGCACAGAATAAAGCCCAGGAAAAAGAAGCCTATGACAAACATAAAAATATCATGTCAGAGGCCTGGGCCATTGGGAAAGCGAAATATTTGACCGGGCAATTAAAAGGCAAAGGGGTTTTCGCGAGTTGGATCGATTTTAAATTAACCCGGATTCACCGTCTGGCCATGGCCCTGGTCTCACTGGATTGTGCGGGGTTGAGGCAGACGTCATATGAATTACTCTTGGGCATGTGCTGGCTTTCCCGTTTCCATCCGGTTTATGCTTTGTTCATGACGATTGTGGGTCTGGTCGTTTGGGCTTTGGCGGGTACTGCCATTTGCCGGGTAACGGTTTTACAACTGGCTCGCGGTGAACGGATCGGGCCTGCTCGTTCCCTTCGCTTTGGGGCGGCCAAGTGGTTTTCCGCATTCATGGCTCCGATAATCCCCATCATCATTGTTCTGGTCTGTGCCGGTTTTATCTGGATTGGCAGCATGGCCTTCGCCTGGATACCCGGTCTGGGTGCCATTATCGGCGCGCTGATGATGTTTCTGGGTATTTTAATCGGTCTGTTGATCACCTTTATTCTGGTCACCACTCTCTTTGGATATAGTTTAATGTTGCCGGCGATTGCGGCCGAAGGTTCGGGTAGTTTTGATGCGATCAGCCGTTCTATTTCATACTTACGGGAAAAACCCTGGTGGTTTATATGGTATTATGTCTTAACGGCGGGTTATGGCTTGTTATGCTATATCTTCATTCGCTTTTTTGTTTTTCTTACCTTGTTGACAGTGAATAGAATCTCTGGAGCCGCAGTGAATCTGGTGTCCAGTTCGTCTCGGCTTTCATATCTTGGCAAATTAGATGCTGTCTGGCCAATGCCGACTTTTGGCAATCTGCTTCCGGATGTCGATTGGTCCGCTCTCAGTACGAGTGAAGCCGTTGCCGCGGCAATTGTCTGGCTGGTCATTGCCGTGGTCGTTTCCTATTTACTGGCTTATGGAATCAGCCTGTATTTTTCCGCCAGTTCTGCGATTTACCTGTTACTGCGCAAAAAAGTGGATACTGTGGCTATGGATGATGTTTGGGTTGAAGAGGATATTGAAGCGCTGATTGATGATGGGATTGAATATCTGCAGGATGAACCGTTGGATACCCGAAATCAAAGTGGGGAGGGCCTTGAGAAGCAAACCCCGCCCGGTTCTGATCGATCCCTTGATGATGACAAGCCCATCCCTCTGGAACCTGACGATTCACAGGATGATAAAACGCCTTGATTATGACAGGAATGCAGGCCTCTAAAGAATAGACCGGAGGCCTGCATGATTCATTCATCTGGATTAAATGTCATTGGTACATTCAGGATAGCGGGTGCAGTCCATCCATTGAGCCGTGAATATTGCCAGATCCGCCAGATCTACCCTGCAGTCCTGGTTAAAATCATACAGGGGAGGTCCGGCCAGGCAGACATAACCACCTGATACATCGGTCCAAAGTTTGGCGATTTCCTTGGAACTGAGGGCATAATTATACAAACGGATATCATCTATCAGACCGGTAAATAAGTTGTCATTATCCGCCCGTTTTCCCATCGTCCATAAATCATAGGTATTTAACAGTCTTGTCGCTTCGCCAATCTGAACCCCATTGCCATACCATCGGGTCGTCTCGCCATCGTGTGAAGCCGCCACAAATATCCATTCGCCAACCGGCAAACTGTCAGTAATGGCGACTTCCCAGTTATACTGATGCAGGCCATATCCGTTGTCTTGATTTCCCAACCGTTCAATGTCAAAAAAAGTTGCATTTGAGCTGCTCGCGTGGCTGAATCCGAATACTCCTGTCCAGGATGGGATATTTTCATCGGTAGCCTTAATCCAGCCAGTAATCGTACGCGGTTTGTTAGCATTGACACCGACTGCTCCGACTGTTACCCAGTCGTCAGATGCGCCACTGAGTACCAGGGCGCCTTCGATCAGTCCAGTATCAAATGCTGGAGTTCGGTTCATCATCGTACCCTGTTTGCCTCCTGAGATGTCATCCAGTGTGCCGTCTAATGGCCAGTGTGAAAGTATACGTTTCAGGATCAGGGTCGCTGCATCGGAATTAAAGTCACCCGAATTATTGGTTATTCTGCAGAAATAATCCTGCTCATCAACCAGACTGACATCCCGAATAGTTAAGGTGTCGCTTTGGGATCCGGTAATACGGCCGTCGTCTGTCAGCAGGGTGATTACTGAATCTTCTGCGATCTTACCCCACCGATAGATTTTTCCGGTTTGATCTTCCAGTACAATGGTGAAAATCGCTGTTTCACCTGAAAAGACAGTTTGTATTTGCGGCTGTTCTATAATCGTCACGGCGTCTTGTTCAACCGTGAAACTCCATACCTGACCTTCATGGACAATCGAGGCGTTTTCGATGGTGTCAACCCGCCAGAAATATGTTTTGCCGTATTCCAGGTCACTGGGATTGACGCCGGGTTCGGATACGTCAAGTTGCTCATGGATCATATTGGGGTCAGTCCACCAGTAAATGTTGTAATGTGGGTTGGCAATCGCTGTGGGCGCCGTCCAGCTTAACAGGGAATCGTTCGGAACCTGGATCGCTTGATGTGCCGGTCTGGGATCACTGGCCTGAAAGGGATTTTTCTGTGCCCGTAATGTCAACAACCCCAGATAGAAAAAGCCCGTGACGTTGTTGTTCGCCGGTCCTTTGAGGATATCGATAACAATCTCTCCCGTTTCGGTCGGAGTGATCAACTGGCTCCTGGCAATGGTACTGGTATTGTTGGATGGGTTGAGATACAGGGTTTGTGTCGAACCCGGGTCGCCGCTGATGGTATATCGTGTCTGTCGATTGTCAGACACCCCCATACGGGATGCAAAAAAAGTCAGTTCATATCTCAGCCTTGGATCCAGGTTGGAAATCAGCAGTTGGGCCTCAGGATTGATACGTCCGCTGAAAGGAATATCGTTACCAAAGAAAGAATCCGAAGTACTTTGCGACGGATAGATTGCGGCATCGCCGGATGGGGAGGTTGTACCACTGGAGTTTTCCCCGTTGAATTGAACTGGCAGGGTGATAGATACAGAGGTCATTTTATTGCTGCTGGTAATGGCCCCTGCTATGGTTCCATCCGCAGCCGCCATCGTATTCCAACCTGCACTGACTGTCTGGGTGTTACCAAAATCTACCTGAATCTCATCCCCGTCTAATATGGGATTGGGATCACTGCCAATTTGTATAATGGTTTCACCGGTAATGGCATCGCAAATACTCTGCAAATAAGTGGCGTCAGTAGCGTTTACGCCTAATAAAGGCGTCAGTCCGATCACCCTGCGGTGATAGATGGTCGCGTAGATTGCCAGTCCGTTAAGGTATTGACCGGCACCACCGGCATGGTACAGATCGGATCCATGCAGCATAATATTGCGATCATGATAATTGGCGTGCCAGGCTTCACCCGCCGGCGCGATCGCCACATCGGTTTTAATCGGAAAGGTCGCATGGGTTGGTAAATAATTCTCGGCGCAATCGTGATAGTGAGTATTCACCTGGGTTTGCATCTGGTCCCGATCGACAAACGTATTGGGATAGATACTGTGATTTTCGTGCCGGGCCCAGGTTTCATACAGAACGATCCATGCCTGGGGACTGCTCGCCTTGACCCGGTTATACAAAAAGGTGGCATCGGCTTTAAAGCCGGCTGGATCCCCTGCATTATCTGTGGCCTTGGTGCTGTATTCCTGCAACACTACAAAATCCCATCCTCCTTGATCGATGGCTGCCAGAGTATCCGGACTGGTGCTGTGATAGCTCAAGGTTTGTCCACCGACTGAAACGTTGGTTACGTTCGGTTTTGGCCAACCGGCGCTCAATGCTATATTCTGGACAACTTGGGGAATAGGGCCGCCCAGGGTAAAGCTATTTCCAATAAATAGAATGTTTAAAGGCTCTTCCGCTTGAACACAGACGGCATTGCAGCAAACCAGAAGAAAAAAAAATGCCAATGGTTTGAATCGGTTAGTTGAAATCATCTTTTACTCCAAAATTCAATGATTTCCATATCAAAACCTGATTTAATCTGGTTAAACAGGATTTGTAATATAAAAATTTAAGACATGTCATTGATTAAAGAAGAATTGGTCCGGCGGTATTGAATCCGCCGGACCAAAATCAGATATTAGGATGGTTGCCTGTTGTATGGGATTATTCTATGCATTGGGGATATCGGTTGCAAGCCATCCATTGACTGGCAAACAGTGCCAGGTCGTTAATGTCGACGATACAATCTTCGTTGAGATCGTACATGGGTGTGCCACCTACACAGACATAACCCCCCATGATGTCTGTCCAGAGTTTTGCTACTTCTGTCGGAGCGAGAGCATAGTTATAAAGTCTGACGTCGTCAATCAAACCGATAAACTGATTGGCATTATCACCACGTTTGCCCATGGTCCATAAGCCATAGGTGTCCAGAGTTCTGGCTGCTTCGCCTATCAGGGTGCCATTTCCATACCAGCGGGTAGTGGTGCCATCGTGGGAAGCTGCCAGAAAGACCCATTCGCCTACTGGATAGGAATCGGTAATCGGCCGTTCCCAGTTATGCTGGTGGATGCCATAACCATTGCCACTGTTGCCGATACGTTGAATGTCAAAGAAAGTACCGCTTATACCGGCTGTGTTGCTGAGCCCAAATACGCCTGTCCAGGTTGCCATAAGATCACTGGTGCCATATGCCCAGCCGGCAATTGTCCGGGGCACATTCCCGGTAATGTCTACCATACCGGCCGTTACCCAGTCGTTTTCTTCGCCGCTCAAGGATAAAGCGTCAGCGATAACTCCTTCGGCAAAATCAGGCTCCTTGTCGGTCATCGTTCCATCCTTACCGCCGACAATATCAGTGAGAGTACCATCCAGCGGCCAGTGTGACAATAGACGATTGATGACTAAAATAGCCGTATTGGAATCGGTTGGCCCTGCGCCGTTGGTCGCCCGGCAGAAGTAATCGCCTTCATCTGTCAACCCGGCGTTTGCTATCATTAGAGTGTCGCTTTGAGCGCCGGTAATGCGGCCATCATTCACCAATGGTTTGCCGGTTGGATAATTAGGATCAACTTTCAACCATTGATAGCTCGTCTCGCTGCTGTCTTCCAGTGATATCGAATAGGTCGCCATATCACCGGGAAATACACGCTGATCCTCTGGTTGATCAACGACAAATGGCGTTGCCGGTATCGTTGTAAAACTCCATTTAAATCCTTTCCAGGTTATTGGGGCGCCGTTATTAGGGTCGATAACATCAACACGCCAGTTATATTCCGTGCCATTTATCAGGTTGCCGGGGTCAGCGCTGGTCTCTGCAAAATCCAGTTTTTCCTTAACGGTGTTGGGATCACTGCTGCTCCACCAATACAGATTATATCGTGGATTGGTAACGCCAGTTGGTGCTACCCAACTGAATTGACTGTCAATCGGGACCAGGGTTGCCCCGTTGGCCGGACTGGGACTGCTCGCCAGGTGAATTTCCTTAACCGCTTTGATACTCACCAGGCCCAGATAGAAGAAACCATAGCTGTTGTTGTTTTCTGGCCCTTTTTGGAAGTCAATAACAATTGTGCCGTCGACCGTGGGGAGTATCAGTTGACTGGTAACGATCTTGTCCGTATTGGCGGTTGCATTCAAATACAGTGTTTCGATCAGGCCGCCGCCGCCAGTGATGGCGTACTGCCCCTGTCGGTTGTCCGATACACCCATTCGGGAAGCAAAAAACGTTAATTCATACTGCAAATCCGGATCTAAATTGGCTAGGACCAGTTGCCCCTTGGGATCGGTCCGGCCGCTCCAATCGACATCGTTGCCAAAAAAAGAATCAGAGGTAGTAAAAGAGGGGAAGATCGCGGCATCGCCCGTCGGGGCAGTCGTACCGTTGCTATTGGTGCCGTTCACCCTGACGGGAAAAGCAATCGAAACCGTTGTAATTTTATCGGTACTGGTAATTAGATTGGTGTAGGTGCCATAAGGATTATTGAGTGTATTCCATCCGCCACTAGCTGCGAAGGTGCCGCCAAAATCGATATTGATCACATCATCGGCAACGACCGCTTCCTGTGCATACAACCCGGTTCCTGACAATCCAATGACAACCAATGCAAGAATACTGCACAATAGTTTAAAACTGTTTTTCATTTCTTCGTTCTCCTTTATTTAGAGAGAGAGTTGATTTGGAACTGATCACATCACATCAAGGCATTTTCTAATACATAACCATTTTATCGTTCTGCCACTTTATTTTAATGCGGCTATGGCCCGGCCGACAGCCATACTTTGTTTGTATTCATTCACAAACCTCCATCTGCCGTACGCAAGGATTTCCTGTCAGGTTTACGGCAGACCTGACAGTCTTCATTAAAACCATACAACGAGTAATTGCATGCCAACAATTTTTATTATAATGATTTCTGTGACTTTTGAATTATTTGACTGAATTTCGGCGTTTCTGTTTCCGGGATATAAGCGAAGGGTGAGGATTCATCCAGCGCCCTTATGACCAGAACGCCGATATAGAAAAATCCATGATCATTATTGTTGTCGGGGCCTTTTTGTATATCGACAGTTATTGTGCCTGATCTCGTTGGAGCGATAGCCTGACTCACGATTACCGTATTGGTATTATTGGTGGGATCCAGGAATAACGTCTCGGCCTTGGTCTCTGCGCCGCTGATTACATATTGGGTCTGGCGATTATCCGTAACATTCATTCGCGAGATGGAAAAAGTCAACTCATAGCATAGAGTAGGATCAAGTTCTGTTATCGATAATCTGGCGTTCGGACAGATCAATCCGCTCCAATCGACATCATTACCGAAAAACGAATCTGAAGTGGCCTGCCAGGGAAACTGCTGGGCGTCGCCGGTCGGATCTGTGGTTCCATTAGTATTCTGACCGTTAAAACGAACCGGCAATGAAATCACAACCGTTGTCGTTTTACCGGTACTGGTCACCACATCGATCAGAGTGCCGTTGGTTGATCCCATGGTGTTCCATCCGCTTTTCACCACTTCGTTATTGCCAAAATCGACATTAATCACATCGCCGGGAATGAAATTAGATCCATTCCATATCTTTTTATTCTTCCCATCTATCCGGCAGGCAAACTGACGATGATCTAATTCAATGTCCACCATCGCGCTGGTACGCGCGACGACACGTTGAGCGTTACCATGTTCAACCAGCTTTGAATGCCCCGCCTGATTGGCGATTAGTTGGGTTTGTCCTTTGAATACATGCAAATCGGTATTGCCCTGACCATCGGCAAACAGGCCAAATTCAGTTCCCAGATCGATCGTCTTGGAATTAGGAGTGGTAACGGCAAAACCAATAGCCTCTTTGGGAACTTTGGCGTAAATTCGACCATAATGTAATGTCATATTGTCGGGTGATGTTAGAGAAAAGCGAGCTGGAGCCTGTATTATGACTTCAGCCCCGTTGTATAACAAAAATTTGGCCCAGCCATTTTCCAGAGATAATTCACCGGGATAAATTTTTTCGCCGGGACGATAATCGATGCCATTGGCTTGCCAGCGTACATCCACTGCGTCAGTCATTTCCGCTACCGACACGGCCGGGCCATATTGACTCTCGAATAACTTCCGGTCTAAAAACAATGCCCCGGCACATAAAGCGATAACGGCGGCCGCCCTGATCAGGATTCCTTGCCATTGTGACCAGGTTAATCGTTTACGCCTTAGCTGAGAAACTTGTTCCGATTCGCATGGCTTTTCAATTTCTTTACGATGTAATACCCGGTGGATGGCGGTCTTGTTCAAATCCTGTTCGATCGCTTCATGCAGAGGCTGTGGATCATAATCGGATTGTGAATCCTGACTTAAGATACAGGCGGCCTGTGTGACCGCGCAATAATTTTCTATAAAATCGAGATAATACTGTCGGGCCCAACGCTCATGGACTAGTAAATGGTCCAATTCAGCCATATCAGACTCAGATATCGAATCTTCCAATGCCAGATAGATCAGATCGCTCAGGCGGTGAGTGTTTTTTTTGTCAGGAGACGCCATCGTCCCCCCGGGCTAAGGTTTGACGAACGCATCGCAGCAGACTGTCATGGATACGACTCATAATTTTATATAAATGCGGTATGCTCTTGCCGATCCGCTGAGCAATGATCCCGATTGAATTGTCCTGGTAATAGCGTAGTAAAATTAATTGCTGCTGAGTATCGGTCAGTTTACGCAGGCAGTCTTTCAAAATCTGTATTCGATCATCTTCATGGATGGGGCGTTTCAGAGGTTCCTGTTCCAGCGCCTGAATCGCGTCATCACTTAAATGAACTACCTGGTTATGGCGGTTTTTACGGTAATCCATGATCTTATGTTGTGCGATCTTGATACCCCAGGCCACAAAATCGGTGCCCGGAGTAAATTGTTCAAATTTTAACCACATCAAAGTAGTCGTTTCCTGCATTAGATCCTGAGCCTCTGCAACACTGGGCACCCGGCTCAAAATGAAACTGAAGATTCGACGTTGATTGGCGGTTAGCAGAGTTATAAAGTAATTAGTGAGATCGTTTGGCTCAGGTTGTTTCATGTCAGCATGCTTATCCGAATCGGTGATACGATTAATTACCATCTACAGAGAATATTGATTGGGCCACTCTAAATTATCATAAAAAATCTTTTTTTTTGCATTAATCAGTCATGTTCTATTCTTGGCTCGTTTTTAATTTAAGTTTGTAATCTAGCTAACTATTGAAAAACTAAACAGATAAGGAAATCATTGCCGTTAATGATTTAGGATGATTCCATCCTGAAATCGAGGGGATTTTTCTGTCGATGTTTTTTGAACGCGCGATAAAAAGTAGACAGATCTTCATAGCCAACTTCAAAGGCGATTGCCGAGACCGGCATCCCGGTCTCAACCAGCAGAGATTCAGCTTTTTGCGTTCGAACATCATTTAAATACTGGATATAGCTTTTACCGGTGATTTTTCGGCACAGATTGCTGAAGTGGCGTTGTGACATCCCTGACATATGGGCGGCATTCCCCAGATCGTAATGCCGGTAATAATGTTCTGCAATATAATCCAGCACCGCACATACCCGAGTCTGGCTGCTTGGATAAGACTCTTCATACTCGTGCCACCGATCGCCATGCAATTTGGCGCGATAAAGTTGTAATAGCAACAAAGACATCTGTTCCTGCAATGCCATTTTAAATCCGGGAGGTTGATTTTTCAACTCAAAGAGCATTTGGCGTATCAAATGCCTGACTTCTTCGGTATAAAATAGCTCCAACTGGATCAAAGTAGTTTTCTGGTAAAAGCGATTGATGAGTTCATCATGTAAATCAGATATCCTCTTCTGATAGTAGACCGTAAAAAGCGTCAACGGTTTCCCCGGCACATCGATAATACGATGCGATTGCCAGGCTGGTAACGCAAGTGCTGTGTTGGCGCTCAATTTGTACTCTTTACCACCCAGATGACAGATGCCTTGGCCTGACACAATAATTAATAGAGATGGAAACTCATGGGCATGATCAGACGGCAATTCATTGGGATGATGGCTGCGACTCTGGATTAATATACCATATTCCGGTAGTTCAGATATAGAAGTAATAGGTTTGAACATAATAGAAACTTATATAATGCACTGTAATATAAGAATATATGGCAGTAAATAATAGAATTGCCAGAAACGCAAATGCTATCGTACCGGTTCCGCATGGAATATGCACGCATAATTTCTTAAAATAGCCAATGTCAAAGTCAGGGAAAGGTTCGTGTTTTCCCTGGTAAGTAGTATGGTTCTGATTTAAAGTTTATAAAACCTATGTCAAATCGCCACAAACCCTGGCAGTTCCATCTGGATAGTATCGAATCTTTTATCGAGACTGGCCGAATGGTTGGTTGCCATATCCCGATACAACAGGATGTTTCGATTCTGGGCGAGCCGGTCCACGCCGGTTCACTGACTATTCCCAACTCAATTGCTATCCAGCCCATGGAAGGAGCCGATGGATGCTCCGACGGATCTC
This sequence comes from Sedimentisphaerales bacterium, assembly GCA_963663965.2. Classification (GTDB taxonomy): domain Bacteria; phylum Planctomycetota; class Phycisphaerae; order Sedimentisphaerales; family SM23-30. The sequence goes on along the minus strand of CAXXFK010000015.1, from coordinate 18,230 downwards.
CCGGCCCTTTGACTTTGAGACGCTATCAGCGTTTAGCCGCGGGTGGGGCGGGTCTGATCTGGGCTGAAGCCATCGCCATCACTCCCCAGGCTCGTGCCAATCCCCATCAATTGTGGCTGAATAACCAGAATGTCGATTCCTTTAAAAGGTTGGTATCGTTGATCCGGGATTCCGCCCGACAAGCCAACGGCCAGGATCATACCCCAATAATCGTCGCACAACTTACCCATTCCGGCCGGTATTCCAAACCCGATGGCGTTGCACGGCCCATTATTCCGCAACGCGATCCTTATCGCGATCCGCTGACGCCCGAATGCTCTCCCACGACCAGCCGTCTCGCCCGAATCCCGGATGATTATCCCTTGATAAGTGATGATGAACTGGATCAATTGCAGAAAACCTACGTGCACGCGGCCCGTCTGGCATTCCAGGCTGGTTTTGATGCTATTGATATTAAAGCCTGTCACGGTTATCTGATCAATGAATTACTGGCTGCTCGTAACCGGCCCGGCAAATATGGTGGTTCTTTTAATAATCGTACCCGGTTCCTCCTGGAAGTTATTGATCGTATTCATGCCGAACTCGGACCGGACAAGGCCATATCATCACGTTTGAATTTTTATGATGCCATCCCGTTCCCGTTTGGCTGGGGGGTCGATCCCGATGACTATACCCAACCCGATCTTGCCGAACCCTTGCAATTGGTTCGGTTGTTGCATGACCGGGGTGTCCGTCTCATCAATTTCACAATTGCCAACCCTTATTACAATCCTCATTTTGGCCGGCCCTTTAACCAGCCCATCAAAGGCGCTTATCCTCAACCCGAACATCCTCTCAAGGGGGTAGCCCGCATGATCGATCTGGCCGCTGCCGTCCAGCGCCAGTTCCCCGATATCAGATTCGTTGGTACCGGCTATAGCTGGCTTCGTACCATGCTCGGACACGTTGGCGCCGCGGCAAAAGCCACTGGTATGATCAGTCTGGTCGGTGGGGGCCGTATGGCCCTGGCTTATCCCGATTTTCCCCGCGATTTACTGACCAAAGGGCAAATGGATAAAAACAAAGTGTGCGTGGGTTGCAGTGGTTGTACCCAACTCATGCGAGACGGCCAGATGGCCGGTTGCGTGGTTCGAGACAATCCCATCTATGGCCCGATTTTTAAAAAAGGCCGCCAGAATGATCCGGTTATCCTGAAAAATCAGGCGGAACACTGCCTGCAATGTCAGGAACCATCCTGTCAACTTGCCTGTCCCGCGGGCATCGATATCCCCCGTTTTATTCAGCAATTCCTGGATGGCGATGAAAAAGCCGCCTGGCAGACGATTCGTCAGGCCAATATCCTGCCGGAAATCTGTGCCTGGCTCTGTCCGGTCGAACAACAATGCCAGGGACATTGCCTTCAGCATTTTATTGGTGACCGGGCCTTGCCCATCGCCGATATTCAGCGATACCTGGCAGAGCAGGCCAACAAAAATGGCTGGTCGAAATTATCTATTCCCAGCCAATTTACCGGCCAAAACGTTGCCATTATTGGCGCAGGCCCGGCTGGACTGGCTGCTGCTGCGGTTCTGCTAGAAGCCGGACATCGGATCACTCTCTTTGACAGCCATAAACAACCCGGCGGTTTGATTGACTCTGTGATACCTGCTGATCGACAATACCAAACCCTCAATCGTGAACTTAAGGCCATCTTTGAAGGGATTCCTCAGGATCGCCTGACATGGATATGGAATTACAAGCTCTCTCCCACCAACAATCTGGATGGAATAATGGCTCAGGGATTTAATGCCGCTTTTATTGCTCTGGGCCTTCCTCAGTCTATCTGTAGTTCAGATCAACAGTATGATGGACTGGTCGATGCCCTGACATTTCTGAATCAGGCCCGCACTCAGCCATTCCTTGATTTAACCGGCCAGAAAATTGCCGTTATTGGCGGTGGTAACACCGCCATGGATGCCGCGGTTACCGCATCCCAACGGGGTGCTTCCGATGTTTATCTGCTCTATCGCCGTTCCTATCAGGAAATGCCGGCTTGGCCTGCCGAACGGGATCGGGCCATTCATGCTGGGATTCATTTTATTATTTTAACTCAATCGGTAGATTACCTTACGGAACAGGGTAAAATCAAAGGACTTGCTGTCTGTCATTGCCATTTGGGATCACCGGATGAATCCGGCAGGCGTCGTTCCATCGCAGAACCGGATAACAACTATAAGATTGATTGCGACATGATCATAGAAGCAATTGGTCAGCGTTCTCCATCCCAACTGGATCATATGCTGCCCGGCGTTCGTATCGTCAATGGCTTAATCGATGTCAGTACCGAAACCTTGGAAACAACCCGGCCAATGGTCTTTGCCGGTGGCGATATCGTTCGTGGCGCCTCGACCGTTGTCGCGGCAGTTGCCGATGGCATGCGAGCAGCGCGAGAACTTGACGCCAGGTTGGCTTTATGTTAATGTAATAGTTTAGATAGCTTTTGGGAGTTTGCTATGGATAATAAACAATGCTGTGATGGACAGGTGGACCTCAAGCGGGGATTACCCATGTTTGGCGGTGCTGATCCGCAATCCCTCGAAAAAGAAAAAGAGCTGCTTCGTTCTGTCGAATCCAGTGGCCTGGGTACGAAAATCAAAACCTATTTCGGCCTGACTGGTCCCGGCTGGATGCAAAGCGCCATGACCCTCGGCGCCAGCAGTTCAGCCGCCTCCCTGTTCGCCGGCGCTCTGGCAGGCTATCAGTTACTCTGGGTTCAGCCACTCGCCATGATCGTAGGAGTAATCATGCTCTCTGCGGTCGTGCATCAGACGCTCTCAACCGGCTGTCGTCCATTCGATGCCATGAAATATTACATCCATCCCGCCTTTGCCTGGACCTGGGCTCTCAGCAGTCTGCTGGTCACCATCATCTGGCATATTCCCCAATATGCCCTGGCCGCCGGTATGTCCGAAGATATCCTCAAAGCCATCACCGGCTGGCAACCCACCATATATCAGGAACGCTGGGCGTTGCTGATTATTGGCGCCTTGATTCTGATCTGGTCGGTCTATATTACCTGGAACTACGGCAACCGCAAAAAAGGGGTACGCATTTACGAAAAGACGCTTAAAATCTTCCTCTGGCTCATTATTCTGGCCTTTGCGGTGGTGGTGGTCGACGGCTTTATCAAAGGTAAAATCTCTATCTCACAAATCGGGCGCGGTCTGGTTCCATCCATTCCCCATTCAGACAATCCCGTTGTTCAGAAAAAAACCGTATCACTTATCGTCGGTGCGTTTTCCGGCGCGATTGGCCTGAATATGACGTTTCTATTTCCTTATACCCTGCTGGCCCGCCGATGGGGCAGGGAACACCGTGGCCTCGGCCAGTTCGACCTGCTCACCGGCATGTTAATCCCATACAGCATCGCCACCGGCCTGATGATTATCGCCAGTGCGTCTACCCTCTATGGCACCCCTCAGGTCGATGATATTATTACTAAAGGCGCCCCGCTATCGCCCATGATGGCCGCCTCCATGCTCGAACAGGCAGGACTCAACCGTTACGTTGCCCGGCTCGTATTTGGCCTGGGGATTCTCGGCATGGTCATGACCACCATCTCCATGCAAATGCTCGTGGCCGGATTCGCGGTCTGCGAAATGTTCAAGGTCGAACCCGGCGGCCGGCTTTATCGTATGGCCTGCCTCATCCCCACACCGGCCTTTTTAGGAGTACTCTTCTGGCAGAAAATGAGCTATTGGATTGCCATCCCTACTGCGGCGATTTGTGGTATACTATTACCGATTGCGTATATTGGCTTCTTTATCTTGAACAATAGTAAAAACTACCTGAAAGATGACATCCCCAAAGGAACTAAAGCCTTAGTGTGGAATGCCGGGATGTTGATCGCCATATTTATCACCATGGCATCGGCGTTTTATTATATCGTCACCATGGTCAAACCTTACTGTGCCAGGTTATTGGGCAGTTAGGGACCGTAAATAGGAAATTGCCAATGAAACAACCCGTAGCGTTAATAACCGGTGGCAGCCGGGGAATTGGCCGAGGTATTGCTGCCCAATTGGCCGCCGATGGCTATTGTATCATTATCAACTTTCGTTCCGACTCCGCTTCCGCCCAATCTATCCAGGACGAAATTCAGGCAGCAGAGGGTACATGCCATCTGGTTCAGGCTGATATTGCCCTTGAATCCGACCGGCAGAAACTGATCGAACAGGCAAAATTAATCTGCGGCCGTTGCGATCTGTTAATCAACAATGCCGGTGTAGCCCCTCAGCAGCGCTTGGATATCCTTCAAACAACGGAAGCCAGTTATGACCGTGTGATGAATACCAACCTCAAAGGCCCGTTTTTCCTGACCCAGTTAATTGCCAACTGGATGATCGATCAAATCCAAACGAATCCTGAGTGCCATTGTCGCATAATTAATATCGGATCGCTGTCAGCCTATACCGGCAGTACCAGCCGCGGTGAATATTGCCTGAGTAAAGCCGGTATCGGCATGATGACCCAACTTTTTGCCGACCGTTTGGCGGAATTTAATATCGGCGTGTTTGAAGTCCGTCCCGGCATCATCCAGACCGACATGACCAGCGCCGTCCAGGAAAAATATGATCGCATGATCGCCGAGGGACTGACCCCCATTCGTCGCTGGGGTCAGCCCAAGGATGTAGCTTTGGCAGTCAGCGCCATCGCCGCCGGTTTACTGGATTTCTGTCCCGGCCAGGTTATCAATGCCGATGGCGGCTTCCATCTGCGTCGCCTGTAATAGCTGTTGCTATATTAATCTGGATTGATTGAAGGCTATTCATATTGAAGTATATTTCCGTTAACTTATCCTGAGAACAAGCATGTCCGAAATCCTCAATATTGCCGGTCAGACGATTACTGTTCGCCGCTATCACACCGTTATTGTCGGAGCCGGTGCTTCTGGCATGAACTGCGCTCGTCGCCTCTACGAATATCTGGATCATGCCTCCGTTGAAAATCCCCAACGGCAGATCGCCGTAGTGACCGCCGGCTTGCCTCTGGGCGCCTCCCGTATGAGCGGTTCGGATAAACAGACCTATTATAAAATGGGAACCAGCCCGGAAACGCCGGATACCGCGGTTAGCTTTGCGCAAAGCCTGAAGGCTGCCGGCTGCTGTCATGGCGACCTGGCCCTGATCGAAGCCCTCGGCTCCTTACCTGCCTTCTACGGCCTGGTTGATGCCGGTGTTCCCTTTCCTCACGATGCTAACGGCGCCTATTTCGGCTACAAAACCGATCACGACCCCTTCGAACGCGCCACTTCCGCCGGCCCCAAAACCAGCAAATTCATGAGTGAAGCCCTCGAAAAAATAGTCCGGCGTTACGGGATCACCATCTATGACCATCAGGAAACAGTCGATCTCATCGCTATTGGCCAGGGTCCCAATCGTCGTATCCTGGGTATTCTAACGCTTAATCGCAAATCGATTCATAATACTGCCCCAGAGTTTAACTTTTTTTATTGTGACAACCTTGTCCTGGCCGCCGGCGGTCCTGGCGCACTCTACCAGACCAGCGTCTACCCTCTCGGCCAGACTGGAATGCACGGCATTGCCCTGCGTGCCGGCCTCACTGCCGAAAATCTCACCGAAACCCAGTTTGGCCTTGCCAGTACAAAGTTTCGCTGGAACGTCTCCGGTACCTATATGCAGGCCATTCCCCGCATCTACAGCATCGACAGCGATGGGGGGAGGCTGCACGATTTCCTCGCCGATTATTTCCCCTCCATGGACGATCTGGCCACCAGTATCTTCCTCAAAGGCTATCAGTGGCCCTTCGATCCACAGCGTATCGAAAACCACCAATCCTCGCTGATCGATATCCTGGTCTATAATGAAACCAGTCAGAACCGTCGGGTCTTTATGGATTTCCGCCAGAATCCTTTGGGCAATGATCGAATGACAGAATTTCGGCTCCAGGATCTGCATCCCGAAGCCCTTGATTACCTGACTGCCGCCGGAGCCCAGCAAACGCTTCCCATCGAGCGCCTGGCCCACATGAACCCGCTGGCTATCGATCTCTATCGCGAACATCAGATCGATCTATATACCCAACCTCTTGAAATTGCTGTCTGTGCCCAGCACAACAACGGCGGATTCAGTGTCAATGGCTGGTGGGAATCCAGCATCCCGCACACCTTCGTTATCGGCGAAATGGCCGGTACCCACGGCGTCAAACGTCCCGGTGGCTCGGCGCTCAATGCCGGCCAGGTGGGCGCCCAACGCGCCGCCGAATACATTGCCGCTATCTATAGAGACCGTTCTGTGTCCGATTTGCCAATTGGGCCGGATACCCTCCAACAGATTGAAACCTCAATAACTCGACTGAACCATCTAACCGCCGGCCGTCCGTCCTCTGCTCCCACGCCCGCCCAGGCCATAATGCAAATCCAGCAGCGCATGACATCCGCCGCCGCCCATGTCCGTAAACTGACAACCGCCCGTCAAGCCCTTACCGATGCCATCCGGTTATACCATCAGATTCAATCGACAGGTATGGCTATTAAAGAAAATCAGGACATCATCACCGCAATCCATGCCGGCCATCTCGCCCTCACATCCATCGCCTTTCTCAAAGCCATTGTTGACCTCCTCCAATCCGGCAGCGGCTCCCGCGGTTCCCATCTGGTTATATCTGAAGATCCGGCTTTCGGAATAGTAATCCATCCCAACATCAAAGATCCCGATCGCGATACTCCACTGGCTTTCCTGCCCGAAAACACCTCTCTACGCCACGCTATCCAGCAAGTTAAATGGGACAGTTCACAGGAACATCTTTTCAGTTGCCACCACATCTCTTGTAGAGAAGTAGTTCGTCATTCTGAACCTTTCGAGTCCATTTGGAGGCAGTATCGTGAACGTCAAATATTCCGGGCATCAGCCGGGGAAAGCTGAATAACAATATTTACATGGGGCCTGTAGGGTTATCCTGTTATATCTGAAAATGGCTGACCAGTTCTACCAGGGTCTGAGCAATTTTTGCCAGTTCCTCACCCAATTTCTGAGATTGACTGGAATGGGTTGCCGTTAAACGAATGGCCTGATCCACCCCGGCGATAAGGCTGACAACGCCGCCCGTCAAAATAATGACCTGTAATATGATTTGAGCGTTGGCGACATTTGGGTTGGATTGTGCCTGGGACTGTTCATTCAAATTCCGGGCGAAATCTTTGATACGTCTATTGATCTCGAGCAACTCGATATTCTTGGACTCAAGATCGGACTTTAATCGATTCAGGTCGCCCTTAAGTCTGAGTGAATCCTGATGGATATGAAACATCCCCTTTTCAGCCAGTACAGTATCGGTCATTTCCTGAAATTTTCCGGCAATGGCGTCAAACGTTGTTTTTATGTCGTCATTGATCAGCCTGCCTTTTAGTACCCGCTGCTTATTCTCGAATTTACGCGCAGTCTTTTCAAAGGTTTTGCCAATTCCCTCCAGATTGTCAGGTTCGCTTTCCAGCAGGTAGCTGTGCAGGATGTCCTGTAAATGCATGGTAAAATCAGCCAGGGCCGCAGAGCCAACGACCAGTGGATAATTCTGATTGAACAGTTCTTCTAACGTGCCGTTTAACGATTCAATCTTGGCGTCGCTTGCCATTAACAAGACCTTGGTCTTTTCCTCCTTCTCGTTCATGGCGGCTTCTGCCTGCTGACTGAACAGGCCTAATATCTCGTTCAAATTTTTTCGGATAGCTTCGAATTTCTCCAGATCGTTCCTGGCAGTGGTATCATTGGTAAGGTATTGTTCCTTAGCCGCATAAATCCCCACGCCTAATGTGTAGAATTCATTCAGGATATTGCGGTTGGATTTAATGGTGTCTTGAATAGAACTGTCGAATGACTCACACAGACGTTCCAGTTCTCTCAGGTCATTATGAACGGACTCTTTCGTGGTATTTCATTTCACTCCGACTGGCCTTGCTGAAGAGCGGAGCTATCCTGGGCGCTTATCGCCAGCAGGTAGTCCGGACTTATATGTGGCGACGCAAAAGAATCACAAGGAACTGCAACCGCAGCAGGAGGCGCCGCCGCCACGCGGTCGGATTCCGGCGGGCTTGTCGGCTACCGGCCGGATGGCTCGCAAGCTGCTGACCCAGGCGGGCCGGGCCATCTACCAATTGCAAGGCCAAACCGTTGAGCCGGTGTTCGGCCAGATCAAGCGGGTGCAGGGCATTGATGAGTTCAGCGGCCGGGGTCTGGAGATGTGCGAAGGGGAATGGGCGCTGATCTGCAGCGCTCATAACCTGTTGAAGCTGTTCCGTAGCGGCCAGGCGCGATTCGGGGTGTAACGGGGACGATTTTGACCCGGTACAAACCCAATCCATGGTCCATTCGCCCCCCGAAAGTCATCAAACGGCCAAACTGGCCCGGAACAATAACCAAAACCCGCAAAAACTGAAATTCAACCAGCCGTGTGGTTTTTAAATTGAACGTTTGTTTGTGCAACAGACTTTTGTAAAATATTTTAAGAATAAAAACTATTTTTCAGATTATGGAAAAATGGATCATGCCGGCGGATAAGTCAAAACAGTAAAACAGCATCAGGCAGGTTTAGCGATCAGATCATATCCCAGAGAACTGGTAATATGAACAGAGATGATTTGGCCGGGCATCCATTGTGCCTGTCCGGGCGCCGCAATATAGGTTATCGGATCGACTTCAGGCCCTTGGCCTTTATGGCGGCCATAATACCAGTGTGTTTTACCGGGGAGACCCAATTTTTTTGCCTGGCGGCGATCGATTTGATCGATGATAAGGCATTCCAGATGTTGACCGATCTTATCTTGGGCCTTGGAAAAAGCGATTTCCTGCTGGGCCGCCATAAGGGTATGATAGCGAGACTCAATAATATCGGTTGGAAGGGCAGGAGTTATTCTGTATGCCGGAGATCCGGGTTCGTTGGAGTACTGAAATGCTCCGAGGGCATCAAACTGGAACTCTTTGATGAATGCAAGCAATTCATTGAATTCATCATCTGATTCGGTTGGGAATCCAATGAGCATTGTTGTTCTGATAGTAATATCCGGGATTTTAAGACGAAAAGTATTGAGAAGTTCAATTGTCTGAGATTTGTCAATATTCCGATTCATTAATTTTAAAATGCGATCAGAAATATGCTGTAGGGGAATGTCGATGTAGGGATTGACTTTAGGGCAGTTTTGAATGGTATCGATCAGATTTGAAGTTACAGTGGCCGGGTGCATATAGAATATTCGTACCCATTGCAATCCAGGCAAATCATTTAAGGCGTATAAAAGGTCTGATAATCCATTTTGCAAGCCAATATCCACACCATAACTGCTGGTTTCCTGGCCGATTAAGTTAAGTTCTACCACGCCATCGTCAATCATTTCCCGCGCTTCGGCAAGAATTGCGTTTAGCGGTTTGCTTCGGAATGGGCCTCTAATATCGGGTATGACACAAAACGTACAATGCCGGTCACAGCCTTCACTGATTCTTAAGTAGGCCCAACTGGGGTCGGTTAGACGCAACCGCTCGCGATCGTTGGAGACAAGATTAAAAGGCCGGTCAGACACATGGATTGGCCCGGAGTGGCTTGTTTTAACAAAATGAGATCGGATGATATCCGCCACATGATCTCTCTCGTTAAGTCCAATGATAGCATCGACTTGTGGAAATTTGTCCAGAAGTTTGCTTTTCCAAGACTGCGCCAGGCAGCCGGCAATCAGAATATATTTAGTCTGACCGGTTTTTTTTTCATCGATAGCATTCTGGATATGTTCAAATGATTCATCCCGTGCGCTTTGAATAAAACCACACGTGTTAATGACGGTAATATCCGCTTGTTCACCGGGCGAAACCAGAGCAAAACCGGCCAAGCCGATCAGACCAAGCATTTTTTCCGAATCTACCAGATTTTTGGCGCATCCGAGAGAGATAAATTTAACGCAAAGCGGATCTTCATTAAAGGGCAAAGGGGACTCCAGTATTTAAGTGGTTAAAATGTAAATATTTAGTAAATAAGCACTTTTTCAAATGCTATTCTGGAAAAAAAAGGTACTATTAAAGAGTATCGAAATTTTCAGGTAAAGTCAAAGTGTTTAGATTTTCACAACTTTGAAATATTCCTTGCCTGATTTTCACCGATAAAATAACATGTGACTGATAATTATTTTCTTAAAATCTACAAACACCTGTATATTGAAAGCCAAACTGATAGGAGAATTTTTATGTTAAAGCGGAATTTACTTGCTTTGCTCGGGTCGATCTTTTTGCTGATTGTGATATCCGGATGCCAGAAACCGGAAAGTTCCGACACCGGCACGAATGTCATACCCGATGTGAAAACTGCTCAAAATCAGGAAATTGATAAACCAATGCCAAAAAATACCCCATCTGGTAATAACAATACCAATTCGGCATTGGTTGAGGTAAATTCCGCTGGTGGTGGGGTATTAACGGCCGAACCGCTGGTTTATGAATTTGGCTTGATTGAACCGGGGGTTCAACAAAAAGGAAAGTTTGTTCTGAAAAATATAGGTAAAGAGACGTTGGAAATAATCCCCCCGCCAAGAAGCGGTTGCGGTTGTACGGTAGTTAAACTGGAAAACTATAAATTGGCGCCGGATGAAACAGTGGAACTGGATTTCGTTTATAATCCAGGCAACGCACCGGGAAAGGTTTCAAAAAATGTCTGGGTGGATGTTAAGGCTCCGAGTAAGCCCAAGACGCTGACTTTAACTTTTACCGCAGAAATCAGAAAGTTTATCGATATTGATCCTGAACGGATTACATTCAATATCAGAAAGGATGCAGATAACAGTGGTATTATCAAATTGTCCAGCGCGACGGATGAAGCATTTAAAGTGACAGGGTTTACCTGCCGGGATGAAGTCGTTAAAGTGGAATTTGATCCATCGGTTTCGGCCACCCAGCACGAACTCAAGTATACCGTGGATATGAATAAACTGCGCACGTTAAATAGCGGTATTATTACTATTACGACCAGCCATCCCAAGGCGCGCAGCGTGAATATCTATTATAATTCCGTATTGCCGGTAGTTGCGCATCCGCCAACCCGTCGTTTTGCCGCTCTGCAACCGGGGGTGCCATCCAGCGCAAATGTCAAAGTAGTTTCTAATTTTGCGGAAGATTTTGAACTGGGGGAAATAACCAGTCAAAAGGGATTTGTCAAGGTCGTCAGCACCAAGAAAACCAGTGATGGCTATCAGATTGATATCGAAATGACCGTTGATCCGGAAGAGGCTAAGAATGTCGCAACCCGTTATGTAAGCGATACTTTATTGATTACGATCAAAGAGTATCCGAATGATACCATTCGGGTTTACTGTTACGGACAGGTCGTGCAACCTCAACAGTAAAATGGAATATTCGTTCCATTTGAATCGTCCTGCTTGCGGCCGTGTGGCTGCAAGCAGATTTTTTTCTGAACTGTTCGCCGGGATAATGTAAAGATGATTTCAGGGATATCAAACAAGTCTATCGTCAGTTTTGCATTTATGGCTCTATTGATGACCGGATTATCGCTATGGACGGGATGCAATCCGTCGAGTCAGGAAAATCAGCCGGATTCAATTCTATCCATGGGAAAAAAACAACCCGGTTTTGTGGCGATTATCTCGGGAAACTGGAGGTCGCATATTGAGCCATGCGGATGTACAGACAAACAAAGGGGCGGCATCGATCGACGTACGGACACAATTTTGAAACTGAGTCCAGATCAACAAAGCCGTTTACTATTGGACTCCGGACCATTAATTCTGGCCGATGATCGCCAAAGCCAGTTGAAGTTGGAAGTATTTTTACGGAGCTTTAAAACGCTTGGTTTTGATGGAATCAGCCTGACTCCGATGGAATTGGTCGTATGGCAGGAAAACCTGGGGTTGTCCGAAGAGGAGTGTCCACCAATCATACTTACCAATCTCAGTGAAGAAGGCCGGTCAATTTATCCCGTACATCCCTGGATCACAACAACTATCCATATCGATCAACGGTCGATGGCATGTCTGGCGCTGTCGGTTTGTGACCCGGAGAGTGTTCAGGACGCCACACTGAAAGAAAAGGTCGTTCTGACCGACCCTGTCCGTGCGGTCCAGCAAGCCCTTGAAGAGCAATCAACCTCTGTAAATGCAGACGATCAACTTGTTGTTGTCATGATCAATTCCGATACTGAAGGGCTTCCAGAGCAGCTGGCAACTATTGACGGTGTTGATTTAATTGTTACTCAAGGCTATGGGGATGAGCCTGAGCCAGTAACGGCAGGTCCGGTTGATGGCCCCCTGATATTCAGTATGGGAATCATGGGGAAATACATGGCAGAAGTCCGGTTGCCTGTGGATCATGTCGGAGTAGTACGTGCGGGGCAATTGTCTTCCGTCGAAATCGATTCGCATAATCCGCGTGATCCTCGCATCGTCAAGCATATGAATAACTATCAATTGGCTTTGCGGGCAGAGAATCTGATTGCAAATGAAACATTGATGCCCAGACTTGCGCTGAATGAAGAGAATGGCTTTGTGGGCAATACTTCCTGCGCTTATTGCCATAAAGAGATCTTTGATAAATGGAGTGAATTTAAACACGCTCATGCGATGGAGACGCTGATGAAACCAGAGATCGACCGTGAATTTGATCCTGAATGCGTTGGTTGTCATACCGTGGCCATGCGGTATGACGGCGGTTATATTTCGATGGCCGAAACACCTGATCTGGCGTCAGTCGGTTGTGAGGCCTGCCATGGTCCCGGAGCCAAACATGTGAGTGAGTCGGCGGCAGCGATGGCATTAAGAAATAAAATCCCTCCATACCAGACGATATTCATGGCGTGTGAGGTATGTCATACCCACGAGAACAGCCCCGAATTTGAACCGAATCGTGAGGCTTATTTTTCCAAGATACGACATTGGAAAAAAGATGAGCGCTTATATTGGAAGTAACATCGAGATGATTAATCCGTTTATGTTCCTGTCGTATTAGAGGAACGATGCCTATGACACCAACCCGGATTTTATTGAACGCTTATTATGAAGCTCTTTATGAAATATTAACACAAAACAGGGCATTTTGTTCGAAGCGGATTGGGGATGTTCTCAAAAAAGAATTGGAGCGGTATGGTGATGCCGATGATCAGCAAGAACGATATGACGCTTTATACGAGGCGTGTGAGGCGTTCGTTACGGAGCGCCTTGAAATGTATAATCCTATTGGTGTCCAGTATCTGTTCAGTATGGGTGATCCGCAAGACGCCTTTGAATTGGAATTGGAATTGAACTGGTACGATGCCAGGAATGAGTATTGGGAACTCGTTAATGCGGCGCGTCAATTGGCCGACCAGAATGAGCGTACAGAACATCTTGCCAGAAAGGTTCGACTTCTAATCGAACAGGCGGGCGCCTATCCGGATAAGAGTATTATCAAATATTATGAAATGGTTCCCGGTTTAATGAAATTACCGGATTATGTGGTGGCCCGGGTAATTGAAGCGACGTTACAGCGATCTCCTGATCATTAAAATGTCAGAGTTTTCCAATTCGATTTCAGGCGGTCACTAAGCGTTTGTCCCATACCTCTTACGTCAACCTGTAACTGTTTGAGGCGATCTGCCACGCCATATTGCCTGGCGCAAACGACGCAAGCCTCAACAACGACTCCTGCCTCCTGTAGTGTTTTCAGACTGGTTTGAATTTCCGGGTTGGTCGCCAGTAATTGTGCAGATGGTCCCCAGACAATCAGGTGGACCTCATCAAACCAATGGGATGTTTGAGCTGCCCGTGTATACATGAAACAGACATTTTTCGCCACATCAGGGTCCGCACTCGACCATACCACACAAAGCCGATTCGGTTCAGCAGAAGAAGGATCAGCTGGTAAAGGTATAACCAGAGTGAATCCAAGGATACTAATCGCAACAAGAATTATAATGCCATAATAACGTTTCATTGAATCTTCCTGTTAAGATTGTTCCGGAAAGCAGAGATTTACAGTCAGAACAAGCGCGTTGAATAAAGCGTGGATGACAAATGGAGAAAACAGGTTTCCTTGTTTTTCGTAACTATAACCAAGACCGACAGCCAATGCAAAAAGCGCCGGCCAGTGCTGACGGTTTTCATGACAGGTAGCGAAATAGAACGAGGCCAGCAGAATGCCAATCCATCTTATGATATTGTTGGGTATCATCTTTGGGCGAGATTCCGCTTGCAGTAGATCCTGATTAGAATGGCCTTGATGGTAAAAGATCGTTATGAGCATAATAATGCCACTTTGGATCAAGCCACGGAAAAAAAACTCTTCACAAAAAGGGGAAACGATGGCGGCATTGAAACAGATAAGAACAATCTGATTTAAATCCCGGGTATGACTGAGTTGTTCGAGCGTTGCGTGCCGCTGGATCTGATCGTATCCGAGGGCAGCGCCAATGACGATTGTCAATCCAAGTATGCCAAAAGACAGGCCAAAAAAAGTAAAACTATAGACCGGAGCTGTCAGTAAGGCGGCTTTCCAGTTGCCTTTGAATCCCAAAAGGCTTAAAACCCGATCAATGGGAGTCTGTAAAGGCGAACGCAAAAACGCATTCCGGCCCAGTTGGGTGCGTCTGAACCAATGTGAAATAATCAACAAACTGGCCATCAGCCAGGCAATCTTGGGTAATCCGAAATAATCTTCTTGCATAGGGTAAACAACGACCTGGGTTTATGAACATAAGTGGCGAACGTTGTTCTGAGTTTTATATCTGGGTTAGTAATTCAAACTGGTCTACTGATAGGACTTTCCGTAGTTTTTTCAGGGCGTAAAGTTCAATCTGACGCACTCTTTCCTTAGAAAGTCCCACAAGTTGGGCTATCTGGGTCAGACTTCGAGGGCGGCGGAAACCCGTATCTTCATTTTGCTCAGACAGGCCAAAGTGTTCACGGAGAATAAACTGTTCCCGTTCTTCCAGGTTATCTGTAAGGATCTGATCCAGATTCTTGCGGGTCGCCTCCAAAATTGGAATCTGACTGGCCGGCACGCGTAAATTATCGGCGATGTCGAGGGCTTCGTCAGCAGAGACGCATATGGTTTGACGGGCGGCATTCGATTTGAGAGTTGCATACCGTTTTACCAGCGCCCAGGTCGCGTAGGTTGAAAATTTATTGCCACGGGTAAAATCAAACTTTTCAACGGAACGGATCAGCGTCAGGTTTCCTTCACCGATATATTCCAGCATGTCTGTTTCATTATTGACATGTTTTCGGGCGACATGAACGACCAATCGTAAATTAGAACTTAGCAACTGGTTCTGTATTTCTTTAGCCTGTTGCAAGTAGAGTCTGATCCGATTCATGGCCCGTCCAGATGGCATTGATGAATCAAGTTGGGAGCGTTCGTGTTCGGCCAGATATTTCAGAAAATTATATTTACGAAACAGGAAAAACTCCTGGCGGGCAGTTAACATTTCATAGTTATAAATATCATGAATGTATTGCCCCAGTGAGTCGAGGTTGGGTGAGGCAAAATCTTTTACATGATTTGTGTTCCGAACAGAATTTTTAAATAAATCTTGAGGGGCGTCTAAAATGGATGAGACATTTTGTGACTGAAATTCATGGGAGTCAGTATATTCAATGTTCTTTTCAACTAATTCGCGACTTTTATACAGGTTGATTGCCCGATAAATATTGGCCCGGCTACGACCGAACTGAATAACAAGTTCATCGGCCGCAATGCCATTACGATAAGCCTCGTAAATAGCTTGTCCTTCCGTTTCAGAAAGTCCGGTAGTCCGCTTATAAAAACGGTCCAAGTCTTTTTGAGATTCCAACTGGATTAATATTGACCGGATAGCTTCTATAGAACGGGAGAATTTTCTGGCTGTTCTGCGTATGGCTTCAGAGCGTTGATCTGGATAACGGGCGGCCCACTTGATCAACCTTTGTTCAATGGCATGCTTTTCTACAGGAAGGATCTGGCTGAAAGAAGCACTTTTTTCGACGCGTTTATGATTGATACGGATAAAAGTGTCAACTACATTATCGCTGAATGCCAGGCGGAGCCGACCATCTGGATAGACCAAGTAACGTCCAGCTAATCCCATTTTTCGCCATCGACTTATCGTCTTTTCACTTACTCGAAAGTGCTTTGCTAGTGAAGCGTTGGTGTAAAATTTACCTTTGGTATTGCCTGATGGTATGCGCATCATCCGGCTTAATTTTTCACTATAAACCGGAATATCTTGAATCAGATCTTCATGGCAGACCATTTCCTGCTCTATAGATTTTTGTTTGGGTCTATAGCCAGTAATATGGTAACAGATAAAGTCGATTGGATAACATTTATCTTTTTGAACGATCTGCAAAAGGCTTTCACAAGCATCCAATTGTTTAAGCTTTTGTTTTTCTGGGGAGAATTTTGCTTGTAAAAGCAGGTCGGTGAAAAATTTGGTATGGAATGGAGCCATTTATTTATCCTCTTTAAGGATTATGCTCTTTCAATAATATTATCGCCATATTTATTAAATTTGTCAAGGCAAAATAGACAGTCTCAAAAACCATCTGTCAAGATAAAATGGATAATATTGGGCTTTTGGTTAGATTAAATTTGTGGAAAAGTTGATTATTGGACCGCCTTATTTTGTGATAAACATTATATTTCTGATTTTTAATAGTCCATAAATGCTTTGGTTTTATAGAATTTTAGATTGATGTTGAATTTATAATCGGTGATTATAGATTTTGTAAGTTCCGATAAATGACTGCTATATTGTTAACAGGAGAGCTAAATAATGTTGTTGAGAAATTGTGGCTATGCTATTGCGGGTTTTATTTTAATCATCATTTGTAATAGTGCGTCGTTGTGGGCAGACCATAGCGGAGAGTCTATCAAGATTGCATCGTGGAATATTGAGATGATGACAAAAATGTTTGATCAATATCAGATGCCGGAAAGGGCTCAGAATACGACCGAACTATGGCGGGATGAAGAGGATCTATATGAAATCAAACGGACAATAGGGCTGCCCGAAATGCAGCCGGATATATTGATCATTGTGGAATGCTGCCGCCAAGATTGGTTAGAGTATGTTAACCGGGAGTGGCTGGGTGATGCCTATCAATTTGTAAAGGTTTTCGAGGGCAATACTGAAGGGCAGTATGTCGCGATGATGGCCAAAAATGGATTTGAGCCGGTTGAGATACGGGACAGGTATTTCCTGGAAAAGGATCCTGAACCGGCCCGGGAAAATGAAAGCGGGCGGCTATTCAGCCGGGGAGTGGCTTTTGTGCAGTTTCGCAGTCCGAAAGGGCATTTGTTCTGGGTAGGGGGGACTCATGCCAAAAGTAAGTACAATAATAATACCTACGTTACCCGTTGGCGGATACGGGAAATGGAACGGACGCGGGTGATTTGCAGTGAAATCCTGGCAGAGAGCGCCGTTAAGGATCTGGTGTTATTGGGGGATTTTAATGACAGTTTCGGGAAGGATGACTATGAAGAAAGAGTTGGCAGTGACGCATTGGAAGTGATGTTGAAAGGGGAGGATCAGGAAAAACTGGTCAGTCTGACACTGCCGTTGGTTGAAGCGGATCCATTGCTGGCGACATATCATTGTGAATTAAAGCCGGTAAGATATCGGAGTTTTATCGATCATATTTTTGCCAGTCAGCAAATGGCGGCACGGTGCCGTCTGGTTGATGTGATCGATGATCCTATCGCCGCGGTTGCCAGTGACCATTATCCGCTGGTTGGGACTTTTGTGTTTGACGATTCGGGACAGGGGAAATAATATGCGTTAAATCACGCTAAAATGTTTAATTAATATCAGGAGTTTTGTGACGATGAAAAGCATTTTAAAGATTCTGGTTCTCGGATTGGTTTTTTCTGGATTCTGTTTGTACGCGGGGGGGGCAACCCCGGAGGATATCCTGGGGCGTTATCAAAAGGCGGAACACCTGGAACGGGAATATCGTAATAAGGTGTTTAAAACATCGATTCGCGCCAACTGGTTTGATACTAATAACCGGTTCTGGTATAAAAACGATCTGGCTGATGGGGCGCGGGAATTTATTCTGGTTGACGCGGTTAAAGGTACACGCGAACCGGCTTTTGATCATACATGGGTGGCCGGGGAGATGGCAAAATTGACAAATAAAACAGTAAATGCGGATTGTTTGCCGGTGGAGTCTATCCGGTTGGAACTAGTGGATGATAAGGAAATCATTATCCTGACCGGTCAATTGGGAGCGT
>CAXXFK010000014.1:0-48124 GCA_963663965.2 Sedimentisphaerales bacterium | reverse complement strand
GCTTGAAAGACACCATGGCCGGTTTTGAACTGGAGGGCAATGTGGTGCCGGCGGGCTGCGATTGTGTGCGAATGACGTTAAAGGCCCCGGCGAAGGCGCCGCCGAAAAGACCGGGCCTATTGCCGTGGAGATTGTGGGGCGCTGTCAGGTGGATGGCAAAGAGACGGTGCGGATGGCCCGCGCCGCGGAAGATACCATGCAGGGCGTTTTTGTACCGTCATCTGGTGCCGACGCAGAATATGCTGGCGACAATTGTCAATCAGAAATGGAGTACACCGGCAGTGGCATTGCTGGGGGATTGCCCGATTCAGGTGCCGATGGGTGGGCGCGCGCAGGTGTTGATGAAAACGTATAAACGGGACGCGCTGAAAGATATGGAATTGGAGCTGAGAGACGCGCCAGAGGGTTTGGCGCTGGCAGGTTATAAAGTCGTGCCGGAGGGATTCGCGTTTGAGCTGGTTGCCGACAAGGACAGCATGAGCGATGGGTTTAAGGACAACGTGATTGTCGAGGCGTTTACCTATTATGTGCCGAAAGATAAAGAAGGCAAGCCGACCGGGCCCAAACGGCGGACTTCGGCTGGATTTCTACCGGCGATTCCGATTGAAGTGGTCGCCAGCAACTGAAGATGCCTTATGTTCTGAGACCATCTTTTAAGATCCGACTGGTTTAAAGGCGTCTTTGAGCCAGTCGAGGGGGGGAATCGCATAGGGGCGGAATTTTTCGATTGTGCCGTGTTCTTCGCTGTAGAGCAGGGCGCGATGCTGGCCGAGCTGATTGGCGGCAGGGGTGTCGATCAGATTGCTGGAGTCGGAGGCGCTGAGCTGGAAGAGGATCCGGTTGTCAAATTCACGCATGGAATTTCGGTCAAAGGTCCGTTCGAGGGTAGCCATGGTATCGGACCAGATAATGGTGTGGACACCAACGGCGGGGCCTTCACGCAGGATTTCGGCGAACTGTTTATCCGGCTTGGCCGGTTTGGGCCCATCGTCCATAGAGAAGCTGAAGTCATCGTCGGCTTTGCGCAGCATGCGGTAGCGCTGCATGCCGTAGATCATGATGAAAATAGCCGGGGCGTCAAACTGGTCCTTTTCTTGGCGACGGGCGACTTCGCCGGCGATTTCAGCGATCGTGGATTCGACGTCGCGCCATTCCACATGAGTGATGGAACGGGGGATATACTGGCCGATGGCTTGGAGTTGGCCGGCCAGGTTGGAATCGGCCGGCATCCCGTCGAAGACATAAAAACTGACGGATTTTGTGGGATACTGGGCGGCCAGGGATAGCTGCATGGCGGCGAGCATGGCCAGAACGGATTCATCCCGTTGACCGACGATCATGGCATTGGAGCCACTGTGACGCTGGAAGGTGACGGCGGTGGGTTCTTTGATCGCGACCGGATCGCCGATCCAGGCTTGAGACGTCAGCGGCATCTGCGGTGGAGTGGTGTGGAGAGACTCGGCCAGAGGTCGGTTCTTGCGGATGTCGGAAGGGATATTGCCTTCGAAGACAATCATGGAGCGAGGCGGTTTGCCGGTTTGCTGATAGCGCCGATTGACTTCGCTGAGATAGTCATCGCGCTGGTCATCATCCAGCCAGGAGACCTGGAAGGGGCTGTTGCCCTGGATCAGACCACCGGCATCGTTATAGATCGCCTCGCCGGGACGGCCCAGCAGACGGGCGGCGGTATTGTTGTCATCGAGAATCAGTTGGGAGTCCATTTCAGAACATTGCAGGGCGACACGCACGGCGATCTGGCCGAGTGTACCGCGAGCGAGACCGGAGGTACCGGCGAGGGTCTGGGAGCCGAGGACGACATGGATGCCGAAAGCGCGGCCCTGGCGAACCAGTTGTTCGAGGAGCAGGGCGGCATCCTGGGCCAGTTTGTCATCTTCACTGAAGAAGACCTGGAATTCATCCACAATTAATAAAATGCGGGGCATGGATTGTTTAGATTCTTCGCGCCAGCCGGCGAGGTCCTGGACACCGGCGCGACGGAACATTTCACCGCGGCGGGTCATCTCAGCTTCGATCTGGCGCAGGATACTCAAACCGAATTCGCGGTCGCTTTCGATCGCGACGGCCCGGGCATGGGGCAGGGCGTGGGTGACGTAGGTTTTGAACTCAACGCCTTTTTTGAAGTCGATCAGGTACATTTCGACTTCGTCCGGGCTATACCACAGGGCCAGATTGGTAATTAATACATGCAGCAGGGTGGATTTACCGGAACCGGTTTTACCACCGATCAGGGCGTGCTGGGCGACGCCTTTGCCGAGGGTAAACTGCTGGCGGCGCGTGGCGCCGGTGCGTCCGACCGGAACGGTGAGGATTTTGTTACTATGCAATGACCACATGCGATCGGCAGCCGGTGCAATGGACTGGAAGGGGACTTCGACCCGGTTGGTTTCGCGCGCCCCGCGTCCGACTTTTTGCATGAGGTCAGTCAGCAGTTCATCTCTGGGCGCCTGATCCAGGCTCAGCGGGATAGCGCCCAGAACCGCATGGTTGTAAACGAAATTGTCATCTTTATGACGGATGACCAGGCTATGGGCTTCGATATCTTCGAGGCGAACACCTTCGGGCAGTTTTTCGCGGCTGTCGCAGGCGATCAGGGTAAAGACCCCGCAACGGGGGCCACTGGCGATAATACTGCTGAGCCGTCGGGCGGCTTCTTCGCTGATCTTGGCGGGGAAATCGGCGATGATCAGGAAGCGGTAGGGCTCGGCCAGTTCGCCGGCCTGGCGGTTGTATTCATCGATGGTTTCGTATTCGTTGCGGAGGTATTTCTGGATGACGTTTTCCATGTGTCCGGTCAGGTCGCTGAGCTGCTGCTGGATCTGTTGCGGCTCGGTCCAGATGCGGCCACCGATCAGGGCTTCTTCGTAGTCAGCCAGATGCATAAAACCGGCGAAGTTTTCACCCAGGCCCACCGGATCGATCAGGGTAAAGCGGGCCCGGCCCGGCGGCAGGGAGACTGCCAGGCGGGCAACGGCGGCTTTGAGCGCGGACATGGCCAGATCGCGGCCTTCGCGGCGGTATTCGAATAACAGACAGCCATGATCGGGGAAATCCAATACTGCAGGAACGGCCGGCGCGGCAAGGCAGCGGGGATCGACCGTCATACGCGTCATGACAGATTGAGAAAGCGCGTTCCAATCCGGGTGGAATTCGCCGAAGCGGATAACCCCCGTACTGGTGGTATCGGGCATCCAGTCGGGCCAGTTGGGATCATCCCAGGATTGACGGACGGTATCGTGCAGGCTGTCGATCCGATCCAGCAGGGCCACGATTCGATCCAGGCCGTTCTGCCAGCGTTCGGACAATTTCTGGTAGGCGAGATCATACTTGATTTTTTGATCAGCGGTTTCCGTTTCGAATTGTTTTTTTAATTCGATGCGTTTTTGTCCCATATCCGTTTCAGCGTGTTTCAAACCGGCTTGAGAGCGTTGTTCGATTTCGGCGGTCGCCTGGCGATGCTGCTGTTCGATTTTTTCAAGGGCTTCTTTCAGTTTATGTTGAATTTTTGTTTTATGATTATGGAGATCTTCGCTCAGTTTTTTTCTGATTTCATCGAACCGGGCAGTGTGGTGTGCCACGGTCTCATCCCGTTTGGTTTTGATACTGACGAAGATACGCTGGTATTCATTTTCGGTTCGATCGATGTGCAGTTCCATCGCGCGATGAGCCTGTTGCAGCTGGATTTGCAGCGGAAGATAAATTTTGCGAATGGATTGGACGGCTTTTTTACGCAGCAGGATTCCCAAGCCCATCACGAGAACAAAGGCGATGATCCCGAAGATCGGGCCGCCGGTTTTAAAGGGCGGGATATTCAGGATTTGCAGGAATTCGAGCGCCCAGGCCGCGCCAACAGCCAATCCCGAGATCAGCAGGGGCAGCAGCCAGGGCCAGAGCCCGACAAATAACCGGGGCAGGACCATCCGGTCGAGTTTTTCGATCTGTGCGCCGGCTTCTTCGCGCTGGGCGCGGAATACTGCCGCGGCATCTTCCGGTTCAGCGGGAGTCGGGGCAGGAGGTTCGTTATGGTCTGTTGGCGTGGCAGATGGCTCAGAGGTGATCCTCTTACCGACGAGAGGCCGGTATTTCTGGAACAGGGCGTTGGCCCGGCTTTCCAGGCTGTCCATCAGTTCACGAGCCTGGGGGATAATTTGTTCAGTAAAGACATTATGGTCATGCCGCGCTTTGGCCAGGGATTCCCTGGCGACCGTATCGGCGGTCATCAGTTCATAATCCCGATCCTGGGCGGCGTCGCGTAGTTGGGCTTTGGCCTGGGATTCCAGGGTTTCGAGTTCATCTTCGGCATGATCAGTCAGTTGGCGTCGATGCTGGTCGTAGTGGCGGGCATGTTTTTCCAGCGCCTGACGTTTCTCCGATTCGATTGAGGCGATACGCTGGTGGTATTCCGCCTGGGCTGCCGTACTGAGTTTTTCATGTTTTTCACGGGCGGTTTTGCTGTCGGCCTGCCATTGGGATTCGATTTCGCTGGTAATAGGATCGACGACCGGGGCGGCCAGACGGGCCAGTTCACGCAGGCCGGCATGGAGCAAAACATGATAATCATCCCCTAACGGATCCGGTTGATCCGCCAGGTATTCATTAAACCGATCCTGTGGAGTATTCAGATTATTATTATCGATAGGTTCAGGGCTGGATAGTCTCATAAATTACTTACATTTAAAATATTGTGCTCAGTTTGCTTCTTTACACATATCGGCTGGCCGATAGCAGACAATCATTTTATTCACAATCGTGCTGGGCGCTGTTCAGGATCGAGTCGATCTGTTCCATGGCGGTTTGCACTTTGCGGACCTGGGCCTGGAGCGGATCGAGAACCGTTTTTTCAAACTCATCGGCCTTGGCGTCGCGCCAGGAACCCCGGAGATTGTGCCAGTGAACCATGAGTTCGGTCATGGCTTTTTTCAATCGTGCGTGGCTGCCGCTGATTGCCATCAGGATTTCTCCTTCGGTTTGGGTTCTTTTTCTGACTGGTCATCCGGCTGATCCGATTCAAGTTCCTCATCGAAGACCATCGCCGGTCCGGTCTGGTCCTCCTCTTCGGCAACGGCGGCATAGGCTTCGAGCGCCATGACCATATTATCCAGCTGGGCCCGGGCGTTGGGCAGTTTGACTTCGAGCATATCACGCAGGTCATTGGTCATGCCGCGATAGATCGAGGCTTCGCGTTCGACAATCACCGACCAGCGTTTGGTATTTTTGAGTTTTTCCTGAGTTTCTTCCAGGAGGCGTCTGGCTTTTTCGAGGGCCTGTTTTTCGTCGACATAGGATTTACGGGACTGGACCGGACCGACGCTATCCAGCTGCTGTTTGCGGCTGAGATCCTGGCGGATCTGGGTGACTTTATCGGTCAGGAACATTTCCTTTTTTTTCCAGTAGGCGGGCTGTTCGTTCTTGAGCCAGTTTTCGATGCGGCGGATCTCGCCGAGCGACTCATCCAGGGTGGCGGAGGCGGCCTGGATGAACTTGGCCAGCGAAGCGCGGAAGTCCATTAAGTCCTGAATCGAACCAACTTTGGCCATTCTTGACATGATGGGCTCCTATTGACCGAGGTATTCTTCGATATGGCGGGATTTTTTTACCAGAAACGCGACATGCTGACGGCTGACATCGAGGAATCTGGCAAGGGTTTTCATGGTGAGTTCAAATTCAGCGGAAAATTTACGCTGTTCCTGATCCTGCCAGGTTTTTTCCAGATTCATCAGCTTGAGGTGCAGGCCGCCCATGAGGCCTTCCAGATCGTTGTTGAAGCGGTTGAGATCGCGCGCGAACCGTTTGAGTTCATCGGGATCAACATGTGCCTTGGCCATGATAGAAACCTCCAGTATGCAGGCTCGCCCGGCCAACCTGGCCGGATATCATCATTTAATTTAACCTATCGGACTGGTATCACCAATATAAAAATAGGGATATGGGGAATTTGGTAAAGTAATGCCCTGATAATAAATGGTCGGCCCAGAAGCTGCTGGATTATGTTTCTTGTTTTCTGTTATCAGCCAATTGGGTATGCAATAAAGAATGAGCAATGAAGAAAACGGTAGGAGTGCATTATAAGGGTCATGGAAATCCAGATACGACTCATGGCAGTTTACTATCTCTGACTAGACATCATGCCGTTTACTCCATTACTTTGAACCCATAACAAAATGAGTTTTCTACTTGAACCGGCTGTAAAAGTTGTCCGCTAGGATCTCGGGACCAAACTTCCTCGCCTCCCCATAAAAGGAATGCCAGCGGGTGATTGATCCCTGCCGCCCGCCTGAAGCGGAACTTCGACCTTGTTGACCACTTTTTCGCCCGGTCTCGCTACAAAAATCATTTTGCCAGGCACTCTGAGTTGGGAGCAGAGTTAGAGGATTGTTAATGGAAAGCAATCTTCTGTCGTTATGATGAACGACGACGTAATATCAGCAATGCGCCCACTCCAAAAATGGTCAGCGTGGCGGGTTCAGGTATCAGATAAAGATCGTCATAGAGATGATTATAACCCCCGGTATCCTGAGTGGATCCCAAGTTCGTAAGCATGACGTACGCCAAGGTATCCGGATTATCACGGAAACTCAAACCTATGGCTTCTGCCAGTAATCCGGCAGTAGCATTCTGGTTGTCCATGAGATCCTCCTGATAAATCGTCAGGTCGAATAATCCGGTATCCGTATTGCCATTGATTATAACGGAATACCATTTTTGAGTACGTAATCCAGTTACGATTTCGTTCCAGCCGTTACCATCATGATAGGCGAGGGATCCTGCACTGGTTTTATTGGCGCCAAGATAAACGCCCCAATTGGAGTCGTTTGATTGACCCAGAGCGATACAGGTTTCGTCACCGATATTATGGGCATAGGCAGTATAGTAAAAACAGTAACCAGCGCTGAAAGAGCCAGTAACAGGTTCCATGCGTTTTGTCGCATAGTCAATAATATTGTCATCGCCGGTACCGTGAACATAGGACAGAGCAATATTCAGATAATCTGTATGGGCGTTAGTTGTTTCAGTCTTTACCCGAAAGATATAGAGACTGTTATTCTCTGTACAATTCCAGACACTACCGCTACCAGGCTGACCCTGTAAATTGTCAGTCGTGTAGCCTTCTACCGGAGAAAAACCTACCATAGCAGCATGCGACAGACCAGATAGAGCAACTAATACGACCAACAAAAACTGCCATTTTTTCATTTTTTGCCTCCTCGCAAAATTTAATAAAATGATATTTCAAATAACCGAGCATTCAATATATCAAAAAGATATTATTTAGTCAAAAAGAAAACTAATCAATTTTTGTTTGAGGTTTAGATTCCCTCATAAAATAAGTTTTCTAATGCGACCGGCTGCAAAAGTTGTCTGCTGCGACTTTGCCGACAACTTTTTCGCTCGCCTCGCTAGAAAAAATCATTTTATCAGGCACTCTTAGTTCAAATATTGAAAAAAACAAGATTGTAAGGTTATTAATCCAGGCTTTATGAAACATAAATAATATTTGAGTGAATATTTAAGAATTCAAACAGAGGACAGGCCGGAACGGGATGAGTCGTCCGGCCATTTTATGAAATTACATTCTGTTAAAATCACACTGTTATAAACTCAGCCAGTCTAAGGTTAGCGCCATCAGGTCTTCCAGATTGACGCTGCAATCCAGATTGACGTCGGCCGGTGAGTAGTCTGGGCAGGGTACGGATTGGTTAGATAACATAATATCATCGATGATATAGGTGACATATGTCCCGCCACGGTCGTAGGTTCCCAGGGTGATGCCCGAGACCATATCGGGCCCGAAACTGGAATCGCCCGGTTCCATACCGTTTTTCAGGTCGAGTTCCACAATCATCCAGACATTCTCGGGGTATTCAAAACAATTTCCATCTTCGGTGGACCAACGATAGTTACCGATCGCTTTGGTATCCGGACCGACTAAAGCGACGGTGAAATTGTTCGTATTGCCCTGGTCATTGCCGGGTAAATTCATCACCTTAAAAGAGAGTTTGTCATATTGGGTAAAATCGGCAATCGGCAGGTAATCCAGCGGCGCCGGCATCCCGGTGGCGATGAGATCATAGGGTATCCCCATGGTATTGGTGAATCGAAACAGATCGCACGATATTCCCGAGGTAATATCATAATGGATTTCGACGCCCTGGCCGGGATTGTTGGGATCATCCGGGGTTCCGTTAGCCACATAGGCGTTGGGATCCTGAACCAGTTCGATACTGAGATTGGTACCAGGGGGAATGGTAATCATCCCGAGAGCGACCTGTAATTCCTGCAGAATCCACCAGGGGCCGCCGGTTCCGAATCCTGAGGCTTTCATATCTGCCGTGGAGCTATAGCTTTCAAAATCATCGATGACCCAGCCGTCGATTTTTGAACCGGCCAGGCCGATTCCGGCAGTGACTAACAGCACCAGACACACCGTGCACATCACATAACGTCTCGTCAACATTTAACACCAGCCTTTCTAAATAGTTGTAACAGGTTATTATTACAATCACATTTGTGATCTATTCATCATGGTTTAAGAGGCCAAGTCTGGTATCTGTCACGCTGTCAATCTCTGTCTGGTTTGGAAAAGCATAACATTCGATCCGAAATTGGATATTTATGTAAATTATGATCCGAAATGTCACCAAAGACAAATCTATTTTGTTTAATAATCCAGTCCTGATAAACCAGAATCGTTGACTATTGGCGGGATGGGCAATATAGTTAAAAGGGGAAAGATTGGCGTGTTTGATTTAACTTGGGAATATAGCAGGGGATAACCAGCGGTTATAGGACAGTACAGGAGTTGTAATACATTATCATTGCATTGGTTAAGGTAATGAAACCGATGAACTATCTATTTTGTCCGATATAATGGCATTAAATTATTTACTGAAAATCGGATTTTTTGCTACCAATTTTCGGGGGGGGTACGTTTTTTAAATAGTAGAGTGTGTCTGTGGGAGAATATTCTATTTATATACAGAGCGATTGTATGAAGGAAAAACTCTGAATTGGCCGCTGGAATGTTTCCTGCGGGTGTAAATATTTCTTAAAATAACAGGAGATGCGAAGATGAAGCAGTTGTTGGTGTTATTAATTTTATGTTTGTCTGTCGGATTGGTATCCGGCGCATATGAGGTGGATTCCTCAACCTTGCATTTATACCATTTCGACGCGGATGGCACGGACTCGGCGGGATCATTGAATGTCTCGGTTTACAATGGCGCCACGATCAGCGGCGGGGTATTGAATACGTACGATGGCACCTCGGTTGCGACAGGCCCCTATGCCAGTGATGATCTGAACACCGTGGCGATTTCAAGCCTGACGGGAACTGACGGTGCATTCACGTTTGAAGCGCTGGTACGGCCGGACATGGGGCCAATCGGCCTGTTTACCCACATGGAAATTATCTGTGGGGAAAACGATGGCGGCGCGGATGACCGGGGATTCCAGTTCCGGATTCAGAACAACGGGACTCAACTGCGGTTCCAGCAGTTGTCAGGCGCGCATCCGGCTTTCGATGCGAGCATTGTGTATGAAGCCGGCAAATGGTATCATGCCGCCGTTACTTATAATGGTAACGCCGGTGATGCTGATAATCTGAAGTTGTACTGGACTGAGGTTGGCACTGCTGAGGCCGCTCAGGAAGTAGGATCCTTTTCGATGGCGGTCGATATGGACGCTGCGGATATGACCCGTTTCTGCATTGGCAATGAGCTGCGTGTTAACAGCGGTTATGGTAATGAGAACTTTGAAGGTCTGATCGATGAAGTTCGAATCAGCAGTATTGCCCGTGATGCGGCCGATATGTATGTTGTACCGGAACCGGCCACGATGCTGTTGCTGGGGGTTGGATCTTTATTGATTCGCAGAAAGAAGTAATTGAAATGAATCACCGGCTGGGAAGGGAGCGCCTTTTCAGCCGGTTTTTTTATTTAGTTTTCATCGTTTGGAGAATAAAGAGAGGTTCCATTTGCATACCTTAAAAAACCATTCAATTTGTATTATTTTCAGTATTAGTTTGCTGGCTGGTTTGATGGCTCAGGCGGCGGATTTTATGCCTTATGAGGTCGATGCCGACACTCTGCATTTGTATCATTTTGACGGGGATGGAACCGATGCGGTTACGGCCGATCCGGCGCATTTATCGTTATATGACGGCGCGGCCACGAACGGGATTTCGATTTCAGGGTTTGACCGGGCGTTGAATACCTATGACGGAGTGACGGGGGGCGGGCCTTATACCTCGACCGGGGCGTATCCGGGCGCTTTACCGATAACAAACTTTATCGGCAGCGACGGGGCGTTTACATTCGAGGCGATTATTATGCCAATGGTGGGGCCGGGGTCGATCCCGAATCATATGGAGATTATCTGTGCCGATAGCGGGATCTCGGCGGCGGCGCGGGCCTGGCAGTTTCGGATTAATACCGGGGGTAACCTGGAATGGGCCAATATCATGGGCGGGGGTGATCTGATTGTGCCGATACCTACCAGCGGGGCGAATGCCTATGCGGCAGGAAAATGGTATCATGTGGCGGTGACTTATAACGGCGACGCGAGCGATGCCGGCAGTTTGCGGTTGTACTGGACGAAGCTGAATTCGGGGGTGACCGAGGCGAATCTGATTGGCATGACACAGGGTGAGGATTTTGCGAATAATGTGAATGTCTTTTTCTGTGTGGGTAACGAATTGCGGGCGGGTAATGGCTTTACGGAAAACTTTGAAGGTTTTATTGACGAGGTGCGTATCAGCCGGGTTGCGCGCGCGGCGGGCGAAATGATATTTGGTTTAAGTCCGGATATGCCGAATGTGGTATCTCATCCGGCTGACCAGATTCGGGAAGAGGCAGAAGCGGCCAGTTTTGAGGTTGAATTTACCAGTCTGACGTATCCAATCGTCCAGTGGTATAAGCAGACAGAAGAGGGAGAGGTTGAACTCAACTCTTCGGATGCAAACGTCTCGATGAGGCTGGAATATGACTCGGTTTTGAAGCGTTATCGCACGACGCTGACTCTGGCGGCGGTAACGATGGCCGATGGCGGGAGTTATTATGCCGAGGTGATCAATATTGCCGGCCCGGCAATATCCCAAGCGGCGGTATTAACGGTGAAGGGATTATGGGCGCACTGGACCATGGATCAGGAGGATTTTGATGGGAGTCATTACCGCGATATTATGGGAGGGCATGATGCGATTATTGGCGGCAGCGCGGCCTTTGTCGCCGGGGCAGATGGCGCTGGGAATGGGGCCGCTTTGATCGGCGCGGCAGGCGGCTGGGCGCAGTTGGGCCCGATCGCACCGGCACAATATACCGGGGGCTATACGATATCCTACTGGGCCAACTGGCAGCCGGGCATGGAGGGCCGGGATGATTTTGTGATGACTTCGGATAATGGATCAGCGCTGACAGTGGCCGATGGTTTAAGGTCTGATGGCCGGTGGCAGCATATCTGCACGGTTTTTGATGGGGAAAACGTCAGGCTTTATCTGGATGGGGCGTTACAGGGGGAGGTAGCGTGGCCGCTGGCGACCCAGACAGAGGCGTATTTGAGTATAGGTCATGCCGGGGAGGGGGCTGATCGATTCGACGGGGCTATCGATGATGTGCGGATTTACAATTACGCATTGACAGCCGAACAGATGGGAGATTTGCGGTTTGGCTTTTCGGGTTTGAGGTCATGTATACAGCACTATTGCGAACGATGTGACCAGACGGGACCGGAGGGCGAACCGGATTGTCAGATTGATCTTTACGATCTGGCTCTGTTTGCGGTATCCTATTTAAGCGCGGATACGCGCTATGATCTGACGGGCGGGGCAGGGCAGCCGGATGGTCAGATCGATCTGATTGATTTTTCGCTGTTGTGTGCTGAGTGGTTAAACGATGGCTTATATCCAGTTATCCTTTAGAGAGAGGTTGCATTATGGAAATTAGTGGTTTGTGCAAGAAGACGGTCATCAAAGCGATCTGGATGATCCTGTTGGCCGGGATGCCGGCGGGTATTTGCAGTGCTGGTCCGGCGCCCACGGGATTGCTGTGTGAATTGCTGGCGATGCCTGAGTTAACGACGATAGGGGACGCGCGGCCTGAGTTTGGCTGGATTGTGAATGCGGAGATCAAGGGGAATGACCAGACGGCTTATCAGATTCAGGTGGCGACGGATGGAAGTTTACTGGAGCAGGATAATCCGAACCGGTGGGACAGCGGCAAGGTGGTCAGTGCGAATTCAATCAATGTGGTTTATGGCGGCGCGGCGTTAAGCGTGAATAGCTCGTATGTCTGGCGGGTACGAACCTGGGACAAACAGGATGAGGTTTCGGCGTGGTCGGCTGCCCAGACATTCAAGACGGGAAGTTCATTGTCGGGCTACAGTACCGCGCGCTATAAGCAGCAGACCAGTGATGTGGCGCCGGTGAGTGTGACGAAGATCGAAGAGGGGCGTTGGCTGGTCGATTTCGGCCGGGACGCGTTTGGATATATCCGCTGGCGGCCGCCGCATGAACTGTTACGGATGGGGACTGCCGATTCGACGTTGGTACGGCTGACGGCGGGCAGTCAGGCGACGGGTGAGACGGTAACGGTTCACTTTGGCGAGAAACTGAGTGGCGATGGGGTGGATCGCAATCCGGGTGGAACGATCCGTTATTACCAGACGGCTGTTACGATGGATGGCTCGACCGATTATGAGATTCATCCGCCGGGCACGACGACGGGGATCGCGATACCGGCGGAGTTTGGCCGGATCGCGCCATTTCGGTATGTGGAACTGGTGAACTGCCCATATACGGTAACCCCGGCCGATATTCGGCAGATTTCGGTTCATTATCCATTTGATGATGACGGCGCGGCGTTTGTTTGCGATAACCAGACGCTGAACGAGGTATGGGAATTGTGTCGTTACAGCATCAAGCCGACCAGTTTCTGCGGGGTGTATGTGGATGGCGACCGTGAACGCAAGCCGTATGAAGCGGATGCTTATATTAACCAGTTGTGTCACTACAGTGTGGACCGGGAATTCAGCCTGGCGCGGTATTCGCATGAATATCTGTTGTCGCACGCGACCTGGCCGACGGAATGGAAGCAGCATTCGATCATGATGGCCTGGGCGGATTATCTGTATACGGGCAACAGCGAATCGCTGGCCGAGCATTACGATACATTAAAGGATGATAAACTGCTGGCCCAGTACGCTCGGGAGGATGGGTTGTTGAGTACCGGCGACCTGCGTGATATTGTGGACTGGCCGAGTGGAGAGCGGGATGGGTATGTATTTAAGCCGGTGAATACGGTGGTGAACGCGTTTTATTATCATACCCTGAACCTGATGGGAAAGATTGCCGGTGTGCTGGGCCGGACGAGCGACGCGGAGCAGTTCGCGCAGGATGCGTCTGTGGTCTATCAGGCGTTTCAGTCGGTTTGTTTCAATAGCCAGACCGGATTGTATGTCGATGGCGAAGGGACAACGCATTCCTCCCTGCATGCCAATATGTGGGCGCTGGCATTTGGACTGGTACCGGAGGCGCGGCGGGGCGAGGTGGTTGATTTTGTCGTGTCGAAAGGGATGGCATGCAGTGTGTACGGGGCCCAGTATCTGCTGGAGGCGTTGTATCTGTCGGGCGAAGAGGCGGCGGCGCTGGCGCTGATGACCTCGGACGGAACCAGAGGCTGGGTAAATATGATGCGGGAGGGCTCGACGATCAGCATGGAAGCATGGGGCATCCAATACAAGCCGAACCTGGACTGGAATCATGCCTGGGGTGCGGCCCCGGCGAATATCATTCCGCGATTCGTGGTGGGTTTGCGGCCGCTGGAACCGGGTTTTGCCAAGGCGTTGATCGCGCCGCAGCCGGCGTCGCTGAGCCGGTTTGAGGCGCGGATTCCGACAATACGCGGAGCAGTCGCGGTGGCGATGGATAAACAGTCGGAGAAATGTATTTTTGAGCTGGCTATTCCGGTGAATATGACGGCGCGCCTGGTGATACCCCGGAACTGTATTGGATTGGATTCGGTGAGGTTAGATGACGCCGCAGCGACGATACAGCATGAAAACGGATCACGGTTTATCGATCCGATCAGTTCTGGGATGCATGTGATTGTGTGTGAATAAAAAACGATCCCAATTTTCGTATTGGGATCGTTTATTGTTAGTGCGATTAACAGACCGGGGTGCGATCCAGGTCACTGTAGGGGTAGTGGCCGGCGCGTTTGAGTTTTTCGAGGAGTGCGTCGGGGCCATTTTCACGGGCGTAGTTCATTTCTTCGGGGAAGATTTCCAGGCAGAGCAGGAGGCCGAAGCGTTCGCCGTCGATTTCGAAGGGAATGTTGTCAGGGGCATATTCATCGAATATGAGGCAGATGTTTGGTTGGTTTTCGCCGCTGGGGATTTCGCAGGTTTCGCCAGGATTGAGAACCGCCTGGCTGGAGTAGTTAGCGATACTGGTGAAAATACTGCAAATGCGGCGTTCAATTTTCTGATAGGGGGTTTGAGGTTTCTTTTCGGACTGGGCGCCGCCGGAGATGGCCAGATCGGCGTCCGCGCCGGCGCTGATGGGCAGTTTGGTGAAGGCGACCAGTTCATAGGCGCCCATATCACCGGGCAAAGGGCCGGAACCGTCGGGCTGAATGAGTTCCATGGTGGCAAAGCCGGTACCGGGGATCCCGTTGGGGAAGTAGTACATGTGGACGTTGCCGCCGAGGTAATAGGGGATGACGGCATGGCCAACCATGTTGTGCATGGGGCCCAGGATACGTTCGAGCGCTTCCTGTCTGGCCTGACCGAATTGTTCGTATTCTTCGTCAGAAAATTCGGTTTCGGCTTCGGCAGAACCGGACTGGGAATTCGCGGTGCGGCCTTTGAGCAGTTTAACGATAAAGATGATAGCGCCAGCGATCAGGGCGACCGGCAGTAACACAACAAGCAACTGGATCAGTCTTATCATGGTTTATACTCCTTATGATTGTTATCTCGAAACACGAGGCTTGATTTTAACTGAGCGAAGATGGATAGCAAGGATATTTTTAGCGGGATTCAGGGTCTTGACCGGGTTTTAATACAGGGGGCGGCCATGATATGTAACCAATGGGGACAAGCATTACGTTCTGGTCTGCTACACATTTGACTGCGCCCAGAGATAAATAATAGTATAACCATAGCGCTAACGGGATGGCGTACCAGTACTCACCAAGATAAATATTGAATAGTGTCAGCAGAAGAGTCAGGCCAGACAGGATTGCCAGCCAGGGATTCAGGTTCGATTGGAAAGCTGACTTGAGCGGTACGGCTGCAATTTTGATTCTTCTTAAAATAAAGAGATGTAAAAGTGACCAGATCAATGATATTATAAACCAAACAGGTACTTCCATTAAGGGAAGTCCTATGGAGTCTGCCCAGTGTGGATACTCATGGCGCCAGCACATCTGATTGATGTCGAAGACAAATCCCAAAGTTGACAGGCACGGCAGGGCCAGCGCTAATAAGATAAAACCTTGTCTAGAACGTGGTGTGGAGATTTTGCCGCGCCCCGTTTTGTATAAAAGCAGAAAAAACAGCGGGAAAGTAATCGTAGTCAGGCCAATATCTTGAATTCGATATTTGGATGTGAGTGATTCCTCATAAAGTTTAAAATATGCTTCAGTTTGCCCGAAGGTAAGCCCTTGGTATTTTTCCAAGAATAATTTTTCGTCTTTGAAGGGATTGAGAGTGAATGAATATCCCAGTATGATCGAGCCAAGAATGAGAAGGATTGTAATATAAAGTTTCATAACTGGATGTTATTTCATATCTGGTATTGCATTTGTCGGGATACGTATCTGGTTAGAATTGATCATTTTAGGATCAAGTAAATAAAAAGAATCAGTTTTCTGATTTAAAATTTTTGTCCGAATATTATCAGGAATATCTGCCAGAGATGTCCAGTAGACCCGAGTGGCAGGTTCAAAGATTGTCAGGCCCGGTCGATATTCCAGATAAACTCGATCAGGTGTAGTACCAATGATATAGGCATAATCTGGAAAGGTATTACCCATAGAGGCTTTAGATCGTTCAAGAATAGCCACGAATTTTCCGGCAGAAACTTTGTGTAAATTTGAGCAGCCTGTAACTGTTAGTAATAGTAAGCTGAATATAGTGATACATTTATTGTATGAAGACATGATAATGAACCTGAATAAAGGAGTATAAATTACTGTCGATACCAGACGCGGATGAACTGGTACCAGGAGTTCATCATATCGCCGCTGGTGGTGAGTTCGGGATCGGTGGTGCCCTCTTCGCGCCAGATTTCGGGCAGGACGACAGTTTCCACGTTGAGGATCTGGACCTGATGGGAATTGATCCAGTGGTTGGCTTCGGCGAGGGCGTCCTGCATGGACTGAAAATGATTTTTGAAGAACCCTTTTCTGGTGATCTGGGGAGCGAAATCTTTGAAAGCGATCATAATACCTCCATTATTTGTTCTGTTTTTGACCGGTTCATTATTGTGAAAATCGCTTGAATATCAAGTTTAATCTGGGATAATGATTGGCCTTGAATATGATAATCTGGCCATTTAAGGGACTTTGTGATGGACAAATATGCTGATCTGACCAAGAAGGCGCGCCGTAAAGAAGCTGAGAATATGGAGTTCCGATCTTTTCTGAAGTTTCAGGACCGGATATCGGATGAAGAACTGGATCGCCTGGTAGGCCAGCTAACCAATGAGGTCTGGGCGGAAATTGATTGTCAGGACTGTGGCCGGTGCTGCCGGGAGTTGCGGCCTGGCATGACGGATGAGGAGCAGGTTCGACTAGCCGGGCGGGCAGGCATGACCGTTGCAGAATTTCGAGAATGTTATCTGGTACCGGATGAAGAGGAACCGGAGAACCTGCAAATGAAAATCTGTCCGTGCCCGTTTCTGAAAGATAACCGGTGTACTGTCTATGAAGACCGGCCCGCCGAATGCCGGGATTATCCCTATTTATATGAATCTGACTTTAGTTATCGTACGTTGTCTATGATTGGACGGACCTTTACCTGTCCGATCGTGTATCGAGTAATCGAAGGATTAAAAAAGTGGTTTGGATTCAGTCTGAAAGAAAAAAGAAGGCCGCCACGCAGCAATAGAAGGAGATATTGAGTTTGTCTGGAAAGGCACATCGAGCCGAAAGGCGTTATATCGATCAAGGAAATTATTGCGTATCCGGATATTCAGTGATAAATATTTTGCGATATATTTCGACAATCTGTAACGTTTTACTGTTGACTGGAATTTGCCTGGGTAATAACGAGGGATCAGGCTATCGTTTTGTAGAGAGCGCCAGCCTGGGCGGGCCGCTGGCGGCGCATAGCGCGACGCGGTTGACGGATGGCCGGATTGTCGTAGTGGGTGGATATAACAAGTTATTTGGCATGTTGCCGGCGGCTTCAAGTCAGATCTGGGTTTATGATCCCGGGAGGGACCGCTGGACTGTTTCGAAGGCGGTATTAAATCACGCGCGGTTATGGCATGGCGCGGTCCGGGTGCCCAGAACGAATCTGGTGTTGGTGGCCGGGGGGTTGGGGCATGAACGGTCCACCTTGAAGCGAGTCGAGCTATGGAATCCGGCAATGGACATGATGGCGGGAGAAGGGGTGACGTGTCTGGATATCGGTTCGATGGCGACCGGCCGGACTTCACCGCGTTTAACGGGTTTAGCGGACGGTCGGATTTTGATCACTGGTGGTGAAAAAACCGCAGAGATCATTGAACGGGATCCAAACGAATCCACCGGTTTTCGGATCCGGCCAGTAGCGATGCCACAGCATGCCAGGCGGGATTCGCATTGTGCAGCAAGATTGGCGGATGGCCGGGTCGCGTTAATTGGGGGTCGTGCCCGAAGTATTGAAATATTTGATCCCGAAACAGAGGCATTCCAGCTGATGAGCGCGAAGCTGGAATCGGTTTATGACGATCAGGCAGCCGTGTTGTTATATGACGGGACGGTGTTGCTGGCCGGCGGGCAACTGGTATATAATAACCGATGTGTGCGGCATACCTGGCTTTACGATCCGGTGAATGACACGATACGCTTTGGGCCGGAACTGGATCCGAGTTCAAATGGAATTTCACAGGATGGCGCGTCAGATATCGTGGCCGTGGATTTGTTTGAGACCTACGCGCCATTGCGCGGCCGGTATATTTTACTGGCCGGGGGCGAGAACGATCCGGGCAGGGATTCCGCGACCGGCGATACGATATTGAATTCGGCGTGGGTCTATGATGCCGTGGAGAAAAAGTTGATCGCAGCCGGGCCAATGTTATTTGGTCATGATGATTTTGCCGGACAGGTGTTGCCGCTTAAGCGCAGCGGGGAACAGGAGTTGACCGCAGGGGCGTTGTTGATCGCGGGGCATGATTATCAGGACGCCTTTCAGAGCCGTTGTGAACGTTTTGAGATGCGGTTTGAAATCGGGGACTGATACGGAAACTATATCGGTTCCTGGTCTCTGGTCGCGGAAAGGTGAGGCATCATCGAGCGGATATCGTCCAGTAATGAATTGATTTGTTTGAAGGCGCCGATTTTAGCGGCGTTTTCGAGAGCCAGACCTTTGTGATAAAGTGGTTCAAAGCCGGCATTACCGCTGGAGCCTTTCAGATCGTGAGCGACTTTTATCAGGTCATCCAGGCAAGAGCTGTCGGCGTACGCCTGGATTTTTTCAATCATATCCGGCAGGGAATTAAGGAACATCTGGGCGATGCAGGCCAGATCGGCATCATCGGCCAGGGTCGAGATAATCTGTTCGGATGTCTGGGAATGCGGTGAGGGCAATGGGGTAACTGGATTTCGGGATTCGGCCTGGCCATGAATTGACTCGGCCAGATATTTCAGGAGCAGCTGGTAGAGCGCGTCCTGTTTGAGCGGTTTGGTGAGGTAGTTATCGCACCCGGCATTCAAACAGCGCTGGCGATCACCCGCCATGGCATGAGCCGTCAGGGCGACAATCGGTGTGGTGACACCCTGTTGGCGTAAAAGGGTCACCGCTTCGAATCCGCTCATGACCGGTAATTCCATATCCATGAGAATCAGATCCCAACTGTCGTTCTGAACCATGTTGAGTACCTGCTGGCCATTGGTCGCGGTGGTGACATCGAGGTTAAGGCGCCGCAGCAGTATTGACAGCAGGCGCAAGTTGTGGACGTTGTCTTCGACCACCAGAACCCGGCCTTTTAATTGGTGATGCGGATCATGATGATGGATCGGGCTGCGTCGCGTGGGCCGGTGTGCCTCATGCTGATTTTGCGGTTTATGAGAGGGTACAATTAACGTAAAGGTTGAACCTGTTCCCACCGCGCTGCGCAGGGAGATACGGCCGCCGATAAGGTCCAGCAACTGGCGAGTAATCGCCAGGCCAAGTCCGGCGCCATCGTAGCGACGGGTAAAGCTTTCATCCGCCTGGGTAAACAGGTCGAAGATCAGCTCCTGTTTGTCCACCTGGATGCCGATTCCGGTATCGGTCACATCGATACGAATGGACTGTTCCCCTTCGGGCAGGACGTCGATCCGGACCGATCCGCCATCGGTAAACTTGAGGGCGTTGCCGATCACATTGATCAGGCACTGGCGCAGCCGTCCGGTATCCGTCCGGATTTCATCCGGGACATTGGGCATGATGTTAATTTCAAAGCTGATATTCTTTTCATCCGCGCGCGGCTTGAACATCTGAAGGATTTCATTGAAGAGTTTTTTCAGTTTACAAGACTCAATCTTGATCTGGATTTTACCGGCTTCGATCCGGGTCAGGTCAAGGATGTCGTTGACGACCTGCATCAGGTTCTGGCCGCAGCTCTGTATCGTCTGGACGTAGTCCAGTTGGGTTTCATTGAGCGATTCATTGATCAGCAGTTCACAGAACCCCAGCATACCGTTGAGCGGGGTGCGAATTTCGTGACTCATATTGGCCAGAAACTGGCTTTTGGTTTTGCTGGCCTGAAGCGACTGGGCTGCCATGATCCGGTTTTGTTCCAGGGATTCCTGGAGTTGCCGGTTGGTATCGTTGAGCTGGTTCTGGAGTTGTTCGAGGTAATGGATCTTGTTTTTATCCGCGGTGATGTCAGTGAAGGAAATCGCCGCGAACGGTTTTCCGGCCAGTTCCAGCCTGGAAATGCTGAACTGGATCCATTTGAGCCGGTGGCAGCCGGCCAGGATCGTTTCCCGATCCCAGATGGGATAGCCGTCAGCAAAGACTTTTTGCAGGGAGAGACAGAATTGGCAGTTCCGGCAACAATTCGATTGACCGGGTCCATTAATATGATAATCTTCACACCCGGCAACCGCGGCGATATACTTACCGATGATGTCATCCGGACCGTGTTCCAGGTCTCGAATCAGGGCGGGACTGGCCCAGCAAATCGTGAGGTTGGGGTGGACCAGCGCCAACCGAATGGGCAGTCCCAGTAAAACGGGTTCGTGATCGGCAATCAACGCCGCTACTTCATTGACCGGGTTGGGCTGATTTTGTTTTTCCAGGTTATTGGTCATCGATTCTCTATTTTCATCCATGGCTTTGTATTCGCATTATCCAATGAGTAATCTGTTCAGGCAGACTAGTGAGTCTGGTGGGTTTTTCGGGCGGTATTAATCACAATTTCCAGTTCACGTTGAGCGGCAGGCATATTCACATAATTGTCGGCGCCGGCCATGATGGCTTGCCGGCCGTGTTCGGCATCCTGACAGACGGCGATGACAGGAATGTTTTCGAAACGGTTCTTAATCGTAATAAAAGGCAAAGAGTCTTTTGGATCAAAATCGGCCACAACGATATCGACAGGAAAGTTCAGGTTGCCCGAATCCCCCAGGGCGCCCACTATATAGGGTTTGCATTGGGTGCGGGTGAGGGTGTATTCCAGCATACCGGCTTTGGCGCGGTCCTGAGTGATAATCAGCACATTGGGAAACTCCTGCCAGTTTTCACGCTGGGCTCGGGTGATATGACCGATGATCGCCCGTTCGAGCGAGTAATAGAAAAATTCGTCGATATCATTTTCGAGCAGGCATTCATCCAGCCCCGCTTCGAGCAGGCAGGCGGATTCCGATTTATTACGAATAATGGCCAGGGTCGCGAGTTGCTCGGGTATATCGGTGAGGGATTTAAGCAGGACGGCGTCCTGGCTGAGCGCGGAGCCATGGCAGATGATGGCCAGTTGGGCCATGGTTTTGCGCGCGCTCTGGAAAGCGCGCCGGATACTGTCCATCCGCTGGATATTATAGTTGCGGTTTTTGAGCAGGTCACAGACTGTGCGGCATACCGGATCGTGTTCGAGCCCGATGACCTGAACGAGTGTGCCGGGACGATTGGCCAGGTCGTGCTGAAGTTTCCGGACACGATCCTCCTGCCGGCGGATCTGCATGGCCCGGTTGGTTTCGATCGCCCGGCAGCCCAGTTCGAGCCAGGTGCCATTTTTGCCTGTCAGGCGGCGAATACGGACGACTTCCAGAAACCGGTCTTTAATTTTCCCATTCAGACTGGAAAAAACGATTCGAACGATGCGCGATGGAATAAAGCTGTCACAGATATGCAGACGCATACCGCTACGCGACATATCCTGAATCGCGACACTGAATTCGATGCGCTGGCCGGGTTTCAGGTCGGTGATGCGAGTCAGAGTGCCAACCAGATTCAGATTGAAGCGATCTTCCTGTCGTTTCTGACGTGTTCCCGCCGGGGTGGAACCGTCCTCGTTGTAGAGTTGCTCCATCAACGAGGTAATCAGATCATCCACCTGGCGAAGTTCAGCCAGCGAGCATTTTCTGAGTTCATGTTCTAGTAATTTCAAGTCCATGTTGATTGTGTCGCTTAATCGACAAACAGGTTCTGATATTGGTATGGTCCGGCATAGTACGACGGGATATTGGCCGGAGCGGAAAATACAGATATCATTTCATAAATCGGCCGGTTAACTAACCTACTAAACTCGATTTCCTGATTTCCAGAGGAAAACAAAAAATATTCGGACCTGAGAGTATGTTTCTGTCAATATCAGGAATTTGCCAGTCATCCAGGGAGCGGCAATGCCATTATCGGAACAGAAAGCGACTCTGATCGCCGGAATAGCCGGGGTAACGAATATATTTAATATCGTGTAAAATATAAAAAAGTTGCAAACATTTTGAAATGGAGGTTTTATCGGACGTTAATGGATAAGCTCCGGGAAATGCCATTGACATCACTGGTGAAACCTGATATAAATTCCCCTTTTAAAACTGGCTTAAACTGGTAGCACCTGTCACATACTGTCGAGTCGCCATTGTCCAAACCGGCCATGACTGACTCTGTTATCCTGATAGTTTGAAATATTGATTCGAGTATGATTCATGTTTCAGGCGTTATGAAGGATTTCTAAAGAGATTATTGTGGT
The DNA here is from genome assembly GCA_963663965.2 of Sedimentisphaerales bacterium. Lineage (GTDB taxonomy): Bacteria > Planctomycetota > Phycisphaerae > Sedimentisphaerales > SM23-30. Next base: position 25,728 of record CAXXFK010000014.1, on the reverse strand, counting down.
ATTGACCAGTTAATTGATTCGGTACTAATCCGAATGAAGGAGAACCTATGGCAGCATCAAAAGAAATTGAAACTGGTTTAACGTTTACCCCGAAATTCAGCGCGGATGGCTTGATTCCGGCGATTGCCCAGGATGCCCAGACCGGGCAGGTTTTGATGGTGGCGTTTATGAATGATGAAGCGCTGGCCGAAACGGTCCGCAGCGGCAACGCGGTCTATTACAGCCGTTCACGCCAGAAACTCTGGCGTAAGGGCGAAGAATCCGGCCATGTGCAGAAAGTTCAGGAGATCCTGGTCGACTGCGATCAGGATTGTCTGATTTTGAAAGTAACGGTCGATCAGGGTCAGTGCCACGTGGGGTATCAATCCTGTTTTTATCGCCGGGTCAAAGCGGGTGGGCAGGATCTGGAATTTGTGGCTGAAAAGGTTTACGATCCGGAATCAGTCTATAAGAAATAACAGGTTCGTACCGGAGGCTTTCCGGCCGAACGAAATAATGAGATTGAACGACTGGCTTTTTAAACAGGGGCCGGTCGTTTTTATTGACACTGACAATTGAGATCCGCTTTGCGTAATGAGATGGCGCCGGTGGGGCAGATTTGATAACAGTTGCCGCAGCGGATGCATTCATTGCTGTCGATCCAGATATAGGTGGCCTGTTCCGGGTTTTCGGCACTGACTTCACTGGCGGAGGTAACGTAGCCGTCCGGATCGGTCTGTACCCGCTCCACGCGTTTGATACACTGGCGCGGCATGACTTTGATGCACCAGTCGCAATGGATGCACAGGTCCTGGTCAATTTCGAATTTGTGATTGCAATAGTAGCAGCGCCGGGCGTGCTGTTGACTTTGCTGTTGGGTGTAACCAAGTTCTACTTCGTTGTCGCCCTGGCGTTGATCAAGGCGGAGAACGGGCATTTCGGTGGGTTCGATCAGGTCGAATTCGCGTACCCGGCCGGTTGATTGGGCTTGCTGGACCTGGACAAGGTTCAGACGACGTTGTTGACCAGTCAGGTAGGTGTCGATCAAATCGGCGGCCTGTTTGCCATCGGCGACGGCATGGATGACATCGCCATTGCCCAGGGCGTAATCGCCGGCGAGGAAAAGGGTGGGATGGGTGGTGTGCCGGCCTTCGGCAGGCTGGATATCCGGTCCCAGAATGGAGGAATCGGCAGACTGGCCGATGGCGTAGATCAGGGTATCACAAGGGATAGTAAATTCGCTATCGGGGATGGGGATAAAAGCCGGTTTACCGGAGGAGTCCGGATCACCCAGCCGGTTACGGACGAAAGTCACCGATTTCAACGTGCCAGAGTCGGTCTGTACGCGCAGAGGGGTTACCAGCGTTTCGATCTGCACTCCTTCGGTTTTCAGTTCATGCACTTCTTCTTCAGTTGCGGCCATCTGGGCCACGCCGCGGCGATACATAATGGTGATATTGGCATCGGGCGCCAGCCGCCGGGCCGAGCGGGCGCAATCAACCGCGGTAAAGCCGCCGCCAATAACCACCACTTTATTTCCGACAGTAAGTGGATGACCCAGATTATAGCAGCGCATAAAGGTCAGGCCCTCAATGCCAATGGAATCGCTGAGTCCTTCCATCTTTAACTGGCGCGGGATATTGGCACCGGCAGCGAGCAGGACGGCATCAAATTGCTGGATGAGTGCAAGCAATTGAGTGGTGTCGATATTCGTTTGGGTTTTGATCTCGATTCCGCTGTCAATAATCGCGTTGATATCCTCATCGAGCACTGCCGCCGGCAGACGAAAGCGGGGTACGCCTGTGCGAACCTGGCCACCGAGTTGCTGTTCGCGTTCAAAGAGTGTGACAGAATGGCCGTAACGTTTCAGTTCGCGTGCGGCCGCCAGACCGGCCGGACCGCCGCCAATAATGGCAACCGATTTGCCGGTAGCATCAAACCAGGCCGGCAGCGGCCGGCTGGGGACGGGTTTGCCATCGGCCGCGGATCGTTTGAGATAACAGATGCGGACCGGGCCCTGGGTGTTGGTCCACTGATGCCGGCAATCGGTTTGACAGGGATGGGTGCAGATGCGGCCCAGAACACCGGGCAGGACATTGTCTTCCTGATTGATCAAGTGGGCTTGTTCGAGTTGGCCATTTTCAATCAGGCGGATATATTCCGGAACATTCGTATGAGCCGGACAGGCGGTCTGGCAGGGGATGTCCTTGGCGATGACTTTAAAATCGGCCGGGCCGGATTGCGGGCCAATGGGAGATTGGTATTCATTCAGGGCGGGTGCTTTGTCGTAAACGATATTCAGCGCGCCGACTTTCTGCAAATATTTTTCAATGCCTTCGGTCTGGATTTGCCGGGCGAGACTGGTCCAGTCGCGGGTCCGGCATTCCTGTAAGAAGGTGTCAAGAATAGTTCTGGTGACCGTCAGGCAGTCGTCTACTTTGAAATTGCCGACGATCTGACCGAAGATTTGCTGGTCACCCCCAATGCGGACTTCATACGCTTCGACGGAACCGGATTGTTCGCGAATCCTCAGGCCGCGAAAACCGATATCGGCGATATAATACTGGGCGCAGGAGTTCGGGCATCCGGTAATATTAATGAGTACTTTGTTGCGAATGGCCGCATATTTCTTGTCATTAACAATTTCCTGCAGCCGATCAAAAAGGTCATGGGTCCGGGTGACGGCCAGCGGGCAGTAGGTAGTACCGACGCAACTGACGATGTCGCGCAGTTCTTCAAAGCCATCAAATGCCAGTCCGGCGTCGGCCAGTTCCGCTTGCAGTAGAGAGATGCGATCCGGATTGATGCCATGCAGTTCCAGATTCTGGCGGTTGGTGCTGTACACGTGTTTGTCCGCGTAGAGGTCGGCCAGATCGGCGATCCGGGCGAAGGCCTGGGCGGTCAGTTCGCCTTTGGGTATCCGTATCCGCTGAATCGCCATGCCTTGGTCATCACGTGGATGGATGGCTTGCAGCGGTTTGGGCGGGATGGCCGGGCCGTTGTCCTGAATGGGTTCGGATTCGAAACGGGATAGGTCGAGACCTTCCTGTCGGCAGATTTCATTGAGAAGGGTACGGCATTTTTCAATGCCATGGCGGGCCACGACAAATTTGAGGCGGGCATGTCTGCGACTGGTACGGTCGCCATGATCCCGGAATAGAATTCCAATCGCTCGACAGACGCGGGCAATATCTTCGGCGGGAACAAAGGAGTAGACTTCCTGGGCGGCAAATGGTTTCCATCCCATACCGCCGCCGATGACGACCCGGAAACCGGTCTGGGTTTGGCCCTGGTGGTCTGTTTTCTGAATGGCGATGGCGCCGACGCAGTTGATATAGGGCTGGCCGCAACCGGCCTGGCAGCCTGAGAAGGTGATCTTGAATTTTCGGGGCAGGTTATCCAGATCGCGACTGGCGCTGAGTAGCTGGGCGGTTTGCTGGGCGTAGGGCAATACATCAATACGGCGGTGGGGGCAGATGGAGGCCCACGGGCAGGCTGCCACATTTCGGGTGACATCACCACAACCATGAAAGGTGGTCAGGCCTTCTTTTTTGAGATCGCGGAGGAGGCTGGGCAGGTCTTCGAGTTGCAGGCGATGGTACTGGGCGGCCTGGCGGGTGGTCATGGAGATTTTGCCCTTGGCATATGTTTCAGCGAGCCGGTCGATGGCGCGGGCATGTTCGGATGGGATAACACCACCGGGAATGACGATCCGGGCCATATGGTCGCCTTTCTGGCGCGATCGATAAATGCCATACCACTTGGCGATAAGCACCTCTTCGCTTGACATACTGCCTTTGCGGGCAATTTCATCAAAATCGAGAGTCAAACCGGCCTGTTTGACTTTTTCTTCGGCGGTGTGTTTATCAAAATCCATTTTATGCTGCATGTCGATGCTCCATGATATTAGCTTAAGAAATATCGGATCAGCCAATCGAGCCGGCCGCGTTTGACATAGTATATGCCGGAAAACTTCATGACTTCTTTGATTTTTTCACGGTACTGAGGCATATAACAATGAACTGGGCAGTTTTTGCATTTGGGTTTGGGATCCAATGGGCAGTGTTGGAGTCGGTTCAGGCCATAGTTCAGGAGATCCAGGCAATCTTTACATAATGAATCGGAATTGCCATGTTTTACCCGGCAGAAAGTGGTAATAAAGGCTTTCAGGATCTTCTGGTTATGGTGGGTCTTGCGGAAAGTCATACAAGGAAATGTGTTATAAGTGTTTTAAAGTAAATATCTTATAAGACTAATTGGCTTTGTTTGGAATAAAATTTTAAAATGTATTGAAATCTCATATTAGATATACTATTATCTCGATAGAAATAGTCAAGATTAAATCAGGTGAATCATGAATATCACTCAAAAATGTCAATATGCTTTGCGTGCAGTTTTTGAATTAGCTCGTCAGAACGATCAGCAGCCGGTCCGTATCGCGGCCATTGCAGAGGCACAGGCTATTCCGGTTCGTTTTCTTGAGGTGATTTTAAATGAATTGAAGCATGGTGGGTTTGTGGATTCGCGGCGGGGGTCACAGGGTGGTTATTATTTAACGGTCGATCCCAGAGAGTTGACAGCAGGTAAGATTATTACCTTTGTGGATGGCCCGATTCGGCCGGTAAGTTGTCAATCGCATCTGACTGAATCCCGCTGTCCGCTGGAAACAAATTGTGTATTTTATCAGATGTGGGATCGGGCCGCCGAGGCGTTAACAGGCGTATTTGAGTCCTTTACATTTTATGATCTGGTTGCCTGTGCCAGCCCGCAACAGGAGTATGCCTTGAATTATAGCATTTAAATGTCGCAGACTTTTGCGAGGTATGCCTTTGGAAACACATGCCCGTACTATTTTGAAATCACTGACCTGGCGATTGGTCGCATTTACGATTACGACACTGATTGCTCTGGTACTAACCGGCAAGTTGGAGTTGGCCGCGACGATTGGCGTTGTTGATACAATGATCAAGCTGGCGGCTTATTATTTTCATGAGCGGGCCTGGTTGAAGATTCCATATGGCAAGATGCATCCACCGGAGTATCAGATTTAAAGGAGAAAAGAAATAAAACATGGCAACAATGATCAAAGAATCGGATATCCCTGCGCTTAACGAACAGGTGAAAAACCAGAACGCGGAGGAGGTTTTAAGGCTCGCATTGGAGTGGTTTGGCGGTCGGATAGCCCTGGCCAGCAGTCTGCAGGCGGAAGATCAAGTGCTCACGGATATGTTATGCGGCTTGACGTCCGGCCCATCCGTGTTTACCCTGGATACCGGGCGTTTACATAATCTGACCTACGATACGATTGATAAGACCAATCGTCATTATCATATCCAGATTGAAATGTTATTTCCTGATGCGTCGGCCGTTGAAGCGCTGGTTAACGAGCATGGGCCCAATCCATTTTACCAGAGTATCGAATTACGGAAATGCTGTTGCCATATTCGCAAAGTCGCCCCTTTGCAACGCAAACTCAAAACGCTGGGCGCCTGGATTACCGGACAACGGCGTGACCAGGCCCTGACCCGCGGTGAGTTGGAAAAAATAGAGTGGGACCGACAGAATCAACTGGTAAAATTCAATCCATTGGCGGACTGGACGACTGAGCAGGTCTGGGATTATATTCGCCAGCATGAAGTGCCGTATAATCCCCTGCACGATCAGGGGTATCCCAGCATCGGCTGCGCGCCCTGTACCCGGCCGGTTAAAAAAGGAGAAGATGTCCGGGCGGGTCGGTGGTGGTGGGAGGAACCGCAACACAAAGAGTGCGGACTGCATCTGATTAGTGGCCAGCTGGTTGCCAGAAAAGGAGTGGAATAATGGACCAACTGGATCAATTGGAAGCCCAAAGCGTTTACATATTACGTGAGGCCTATCGCGAGTTCAAGCAACTGGCGATGCTCTGGTCGATTGGTAAGGATAGCACGGTCTTATTGTGGCTGGCGCGCAAGGCTTTTTTTGGTCATGTGCCGATTCCGCTACTTCATATCGATACCAGTTATAAAATCCCGGCGATGATCGACTATCGAGACCGGGTCGCCCGTGAGTGGAAATTGAATATGATGTTCGGGCGTAATGAAGAAGCGCTCAAGAACAAACAGACTTTCCCGGAGGGCAAGCTGACCCGGCTGCAATGCTGCAAGGCATTAAAGAGTGAGGCGTTGAAACATACCTTGTCGGGTGAGTGGCCGCGCTGGGTTTTGAACCATCAGACCGGAGAATATGACCGTACTACCGGCGGCGAACCATTTACCGGTGTGATTGTCGGAGTACGCAGCGATGAAGAAGGCAGCCGTTCGAAAGAGCGATATTTTTCGCCGCGCGATAAAGATAATGACTGGGATGTGGGTGATCAGCCCCCGGAACTATGGAACCAGTTCAAAACCGACTTTGCCCCGGGAACTCATGTGCGGATTCATCCGTTACTGGACTGGACGGAATTGAATATCTGGGAGTATATCGATCGGGAGAATATTCCTATTATCGATTTGTATTTTGATCAGGGCAATGGGATGCGATATCGCTCGCTGGGTTGCGCGCCCTGTACCGGGGCGATTCCATCGAAATCAAAAAATGTCCGGGATATTATCAATGAGTTAAGAAGTGGGCAACTGGCCAATATTGCCGAACGTTCGGGGCGCGAACAGGACAAAGAAGATGGGCAGGGATTGGAGACACTACGCCGGGATGGCTATATGTAAGACTGGTTTTCCGGCAGGAAGCGCCGGTTATAATAACCGGTATGAAACATATTTTTTTATGAGGATAGTGCTTTCGAGAATCCAATAAAAACTTCAGCAACGGAAAAAGCAACAACGGGGCAAACACGTGAGCAGATGAATATTGTGGTGATTGGCCATGTCGATCACGGCAAGAGTACGGTGATTGGCCGGTTACTGGCGGATACCCATTCACTGCCCGAAGGCAAGCTGGAATCGGTCAAGGCCCAATGCGTGCGGCATGCCAGGCCGTTTGAGTATGCCTTTCTGCTGGACGCGTTAAAAGATGAACAGGCCCAGGGTATTACCATCGATTCGGCACGCTGTTTCTTTCGGTCGAATAAAAGGGAATACATTATTATCGACGCACCGGGTCATATTGAGTTTTTGAAGAATATGATTTCCGGTGCGGCGCGGGCTGAGGCAGGATTGTTAATTATCGATGCCAAAGAGGGGATTCAGGAGAATTCACGCCGGCATGGCTATATGGTGAGTATGCTGGGAATCCGGCAGTTGGCGGTGTGTATCAACAAGATGGACCTGGTGGATTACGATCAAGAGGTTTATGAGCGGATCAAAACCGAATACGGCCAGTTTTTGAGCCAGATTCACATTGCGCCGGCAGCATTTATTCCAATCAGTGCGCGAGGGGGCGATTTAATAACCGGTCCTTCCGAGCGGATGGGCTGGTACGGCGGATCATCGGTACTGGAGATACTGGATCGATTTGAAAAGGAACCGATGCGCATTGACAAGGCTTTGCGTTTTCCCGTGCAGGATATCTATAAGTTTACTGCGAACAACGATGACCGGCGGATCGTGTCCGGTCGCATTGAAACCGGATCGGTCGCCGTTGGCGATGAAGTTATCTTTTTGCCATCCCGTAAACGTTCAAGAATTGCTTCAATCGAGGGATTCAATGTGCCTCCGCCGCAAAGCGCCCATGCCGGTCAGTCCATCGGAATTACGTTGGAGACCCAGATTTATATCAAGCCGGGTGAGATTATGTGCAAGGTGGATCAGGAACCGGCGACCATTACGACACAATTGAAAGCGAATCTGTTCTGGTTGAGTTCGCAGCCGATGGTCATGAACAAACAATACAAGATGAAGATTGCGAATGCCAGCGTATCGGTGTGGCTGACGGAGATTTTCAATGTGCTGGACGCATCGGAGTTGAAGACCAGTCAGAACCGGACCCAGATCGAGCGCCATGATGTAGCCGAGGTGACACTGGAGTCGTTGCGGCCGATCGCCTGTGATGAAGCGAGCATTATTGCCCAGACCGGCCGGTTTGTGATTATCGATAACTATGAAATCGCCGGTGGCGGGGTGGTACTGTCCGCGGCATCGACCAGCAATTCACTGGCGCAGGACCATGTACACAAGCGTGAACAAGCATGGACCCGTTCGGCCCTGACTCCGTCAACGCGCGCCAATCGTTATAATCAGCGTTCGGTGGTGGTCATGATCACCGGTGAGGCCGGAATGCGCAAACAGCAACTGGGCAAGGCGCTGGAAGAGTATCTTTTTCATTGCGGCCGGGTGGTGTATTACCTGGGCATGTCCAATACCCTGGCCGGGATCGATTCGGATATGAAAGATACCCTGCAGCGTGATGAATTCCTGCGGCGGCTGGGAGAGATCGCGCACCTGTTTACTGACGCGGGAGTGATCTTTATTACCACTGTGACGGATCTGGATGATTATGAACTGGAATTGATTGAGACGCTGAACCAGCCCAATGAATTGTTGGTGATTCATGTGGGTGAGAGCCGCTATGTGCAACGGCAGCCCGATTTGCGGATTGATTATGTGGATCTGGAGAGCCTTGGGCGGGTGCATGACCTGCTGCAATCGAAGCGCTACATTGTGGATTATCAGATATAAAAAAAACGCACCGGGCAATTGTTCCGGTGCGTTGTGTCCGTTACTGGTATAAGCTGGAACTCAACGTTCCTGCCCGGGAGTATACCCGATAAAATAATAGAATCGATCGGTATTGAAAGTGGGTACTCCAAGCGCTTTGGCATTCTGAAGGTTGATATTGTACCTGTCCCGCGTCATCAGGGCTTTTTCGTACGCCTGGCGCGCGGTTTCGGAAACTTCACCGAACTCATTGGCGACCGGAACAGCCGGTTCAGCCGGTTCAAGACCAATGACCATGAAATCGGTATCCACGGTGACATCGTTGACGATTTTACCTTTCCACACCTCATTGGCGGCGATCAGGGCAATGATCCGGTCCCGTCCATCAGCATCAATCGTTCCGTCACGATTAAAATCAAAATCCCCCGTCACACAGAATTTGTAATCTTTGTTTTTGTCCCAGAACAGATTGGCAATGATATCTCCCTTGAGGATTGGATTGGTTGCATCATATTCGGTAATCCGGCATTTTGAGATGGTATCCATGACTTCAATGACTTCGATCATGCCCTTGCCCTTGCCGGTGCGTGGGAATTCCTGGAAACTGTCATAAACACTGAAGGTCAGACCGCGATAGATCCGATCGTTGCGGGAGAGGTTGATATAAGTCAGTTCATCTTCCGGCACCACCGAAACGATCAAGCCATCCGGCTGCAACGCTTCCATTTCCATGTCAGGTCTGGGACGCTGGGAGCCAAGGACTTCTTCCAGCTCTTTCATACGGGTTGAAAAATCATTATAGGCTTCTTCCAGACGCTTGTAATCCTGCATGAGGGTCTGGTTTTCTTTTTCCAGATTTTGGTATTCGCCATCTTTACGCTGAGTGAGGGTGGCAAAATCACCGCTGAGTCGGGCCACTTCGGTCTCCATGGCGTTGCGATAATCTGATGCCGCCTGGCTCAGTTTATTGATATTCTGGTTTAATTCCGCGACTTTGGCGTTGAGCCCGTCTATCTGCTGTTTCTGTCGATCGATTTCCTGAGTGAGCTGGGTTTTGATCTGATCCTTGACGGTTTTGGCGGTTTGCACCTGGGTGATCAGCGCGTCAATCAGATTAATCAGGCCATTTTCCGGCGTAGCGTCCGTAAAGATGGCGGCAGTATTGAGATCCTGATCGTTCATCTGCTGAATCGATTGAGCTTTGTTAAATGCGGCCGCCTGCATATCGCCAATCATTCGGGAAGCGTTCCCCAGAGCCACCGATTCCATTTCAGGGCCTCCCACAAGGGTCGCAACGGTTTTGATATCCGCATCCAGGCGACGCAAGACGGAACGTTGAGAATCGGCCAGCGATTGTAAAGCGTTAATTTCCTGATCGTTACCTATCAAGCGCAGCCGTTCCTGGGCCTGCTGGGCATCTTTCAGGTACTTTTCGTTGTCCATGTACATCATGACGGCAAAAACCGCCGCAACCAGGAATAGGACAATAAAAACGATCATAACGTATAATGTTGCGTTACCGGATTCAGCAGAGGCTCTCGGAGCAGCCATTTGTTATCTCCTATATATAGGGTATGTCAATAATAGGGCTCAGAGGAATCGGATCGGCAGCAAGCCGGGAGGGGGCCATACTGAGCAAATTGGCAGGCTATCGTCAGAATAGAGAGTATCGCAAAAATTCTGTATGGCGTCAACCAAATTCCGTGACAGGTATGGGTAATCGTATGAAATTTATCGAATATCTGGCATGATACCAGATCTCAATAAAATAATATCCATGGATCAAGCGAATTAGACATCTCGAGCGGATGGGTTTGTTATAAAGATAGTTAGAGAGTGCAATAAGGAGAAATGTTATAAGATGTTTAATGTTAAATAGTTAAATAAAAATAGCGCAGGAAGTGATCTGGGTTTGAAGAGGATTATTTTCCAAGGCTCTTGATCGTATTGGTAATATCGCCGATCTGGATTATTTTGATACCGAAGTTCTCGCCAATTTTTACTGGCTGGCCCAGTCCGATCACGCTGTTATTAATCATCAGGTCGATCATCTGATAGGCATCTTTATCGAACTGAATGATACTGCCAATGGAAAGTTTGAGAATGTTCTCAATCGTCATCCTGCGCTCGGCAATTCGGACAATCACCGGCATCCTGATTTTCAATATCCGATCCAATCGTTCCTGGTCATCTGGAACATGGTCGATGGAATCAGCAGATTCCCGGATTTCCTGATCGTCTTCCAAAGCGGTTTCCAGGTTATTGTCTGCTGAATTGGCGGATAAGCCGGGATTGTCTGATTGTACCTGATCGGATTCTGGCATATTTAACTTAATGCGATTAAAACAATTAGGATAATATAAAGATTAAATTAGCTTATGGATCGTTTATAACTTATATTATCGGTACTTTCAACGACTATCTGTATTAATTATAACGATTGCTGTGTGAGGAATACCGGGAGAGGTGAATCATAACATCTTGACAAAACTTTTGTTACCGGTTAAACTGCCTGTTACAGGCGTGCCCAGACGGCCAGCCTGGTGATAGAGAGCAAGATCACTCCGCAAGAAAGGTAAAGTTAATATGGGCGATTTTGAAGACAAATTAATTTTGATAGTTGATGATGACAAGGATATCCAAGTGGCCATTGAGGCGGCATTATCCGATCTGGGCGCGCGAGTCATCAAGGTAGGGAATGGCAATGATGCTGTCGATGCGATTCAGGAAGAAACCCCCGATCTATTGATTCTTGATCAGATGTTGCCAGGCCGCAGTGGCTTTCTGGTACTCGAAAAAATCCGTTCGATCCGCAAGGAAGAAGGCAAGCCACCGGTTATAATGATAACGGCGAATCCCGGTACCCGGCATAAGGCTTATGCTGAGACATTAGGCGTTGATTGCTATCTGAACAAACCGTTTCGTATGGAAAAACTCACCAACGCCGCGCGCGAACTGCTCAGCAAGTAAAGCGCCATCAGGATTTATCCGATTTGACATATTGAGAAAACTGATTATAATTTCGATAGAAAGCCATTAATCAAAACAAGCGTAAACCATTGTTTGTTAACAATGTAGAATATCCAGCAGAGCGAAAAGAGGATAATAGCCCGCAAAACCTTGGTTAAGCAAGACGCACCATATGAAAAGGCCTTAATGGTCCATGTCGAACTGCCCGGCAACGAGGTCAGTCCGGATGAGTCTTTGAACGAGTTGTCCTCGTTGATCGAAGCGGCTCAGGTTACCCCTGTCGGTTATGTCAAACAGAAGCGTCATAAAATTCATCCGCCGTTATATGTTGGCAAGGGTAAAGCTCAGGAAATTGCCGAAGTGGTTGAACGGTTGGGAGTGAATGTTGTTATTTTCGATAACGACTTGAGTCCGGCTCAGATCCGCGAACTGGAAGAAATTGTCAAAGTCAAAGTGATCGACCGAAGCGAATTGATTCTTGATATTTTCGCGACCCGGGCCAGTTCGGCAGAGGCCCGCATGCAGGTCGAACTGGCGCAGCTGGAATATACCTATCCACGTCTGACCCGCATGTGGGGTCACCTGGATACCGTTACTGCCGGCGCCGCGACCGGAGGGGTGGGCACGCGCGGCACCGGCGAAAGTCAGCTGGAAATCGACCGGCGGCTGGTGAACAAGCGGATCGCGGCATTGACCCGATTGATCCGGGATATCGATACGCGCAAGACACGTCAGGTTCGATCTCGCCATCAACATTACACCGTGTCTCTGGTTGGATATACCAATGCCGGCAAAAGCACGTTATTAAATACCGCGACCGGTTCTAGCGCTTATGCTGCGGATCAATTGTTTGCGACACTGGATACCAAGACGGCACGCTGGAATCTGGATAAAGATCTGTATGTGCTGCTGAGCGATACGGTTGGATTTGTTCGGGATTTGCCGCATCATTTGATCGCATCATTCCGGGCGACCCTGGAAGAAGCGATTCATGCCGATCTGCTCCTGCATGTGGTGGATATTTCTCATCCACTGGCCTATCGCCAGGTTGAAGCGGTCAACCAGGTCCTGGATGAACTGGGTTGTCATCATAAAGACATCATTCTGGTGGCGAACAAAATAGATATGCCGGGAGCGGTGTCTCAGTTTGAGTCGTTCCGGACCATTTATCCCGAAACGGTCGGCATTTCAGCCCATTCCGGCAACGGCTTTGAAAACCTGGTGGAAAAAGTGATCGAAAGGGTGACCGGGGACAAAATCTGTCTGCGAGTCAAGTGTGCCCATAACGATGGGCGAACACCCAGTTATCTGCGTGCTCACGGCCAGATCCTCCAACAGAATTACCTGGAAAGTCACGCCGAATACGAGGCTATCCTGGGGCGGCGTCAACTGCCGGGTCTGGAGCATCTGCGACCGATCTCTTATGAAATTTTAGACCATCCTAATCCAATCGCGTCTTAACAGGGGGCATTATGAAACAGACAAAATTAACCAGACGGGAATTCATTGGACAGGCCGCGCTGGCGGCTGCGACCGTATCAATCGTACCTCGCCATGTTCTGGGACAGGGCCAGACCCCACCCAGTGAAAAACTGAATCTGGCCGGGGTTGGCATTGGCGGCCAGGGTTATCATGACATCAGCCAGTATCAGGATGAGCATTTTGCCGCGCTTTGCGATATTGACTGGAACAAAGCCAGGCGGGCTTTTGAACTGTATCCCCAGGCCCGCCGCTATAAAGATTACCGGGAGATGCTGGAAAAAGAAACTGATCTGGACGGGGTGATTATCGCGACGCCAGACCACATGCACGCGACGGTGTCGATCGCCGCGATGCGCAAGAATTTGAATGTTTATTGTGAAAAGCCATTGACTCACAGTGTGAATGAAGCCTGGCAGGTTGGGAAGATCGCGGCGGAGAAGGGTGTGGCCACCCAGATGGGGAATCAGGGCCAGGCGTCGGAAGAGACCCGTCGTATTCAGGAAATGATGGCAGCCCAAGTGATTGGACCGGTGCGTGAAGTTCATGTCTGGACCGACCGTCCGGCCCGCGGTTATAACGAGATCTACTGGCCCCAGGGCGTGGCCCGGCCCGGTGACACCCCGGCGGTTCCGGAAGGTTTGTTCTGGGATGGCTTTATCGGGGGCGCGCCCTACCGGCCTTATCACCCGGCTTATCATCCGTTTGTCTGGCGTGGCTGGTGGGATTTTGGTACCGGGGCGCTGGGCGATATCGGGTGTCATTCCATGGATTCAATTTTCCGAGCGCTAAAATTGGGGCATCCAACCAGTGTTTCGGCAGTGTCGTCAACCGTGAACGACGAGACCTATCCGGTCGCGTCGATCGTTCGATATGAATTCCCGGCCCGGGGCGATATGCCGGAAGTGGCGCTGACCTGGTATGATGGCGGCTTGCGTCCACCACGGCCGGATCTGCTGGAAGAAGGGCGCCAACTGGGCACCAATGGCACCTTGTATGTGGGAGATGACGGCGAGATATTAAATGGCGTTATTATACCCGAAGAAAAACGCAAATCGATCAAGTTGCCGCCTGCCACTCTGCCGCTTTCGATCGGGCATTACAAGGAATGGGCGGCAGCCTGTCGCGGCGGGCCGGCGGCCGGATCTAATTTCCAGTTTGCCTCGTTGCTGACGCAAGTGGTGGTGATGGGCAATATTGCCTTGCGGCGCGAGTTTCGTGAACAACTCGACCGGCGCAAATTACTCTGGGATGCCGAGAAACGGGAGTTTACTAATTTCCCCGATGCCAATAAATATTTGAGTAAGATCTACCGTGACGGCTGGCCGCTTGATCCAACCCGGGGTTAAGCGCGGATAACCGATCCTTTAATATTCTGAGCAATCGATCCGCCGGATACTGCATTCGGCGGTTTTTTTACGCGCTGGCGTTTATGGACAGATAGTTTAAAGCTTATAGCGCAAATACTGGCCAGTGTAGCTTAGTTCGATTTGGGCGACTTCTTCGGGGGTGCCGGCAGCGATGATCTCGCCGCCGTGTTCACCGCCTTCAGGCCCCAGATCGATAATATGGTCGGCGATTTTAATGACGTCGAGGTTGTGTTCGATCACGATAACCGTATTGCCTTTGTCAACCAGTCGATTCAAGACATTGAGCAGATGCTGGATATCGGCCAGGTGCAAGCCGGTGGTGGGTTCGTCCAGAATATAAAGGGTATGGCCGATGGTATTGCGGCCCAGTTCACTGGCCAGTTTGACGCGCTGGGCTTCACCGCCGGAAAGAGTGGTGGAGGCCTGCCCCAGGTGGATATAACCCAATCCTACTTCGTAAAGGGTCTTAAGCATCTGTTTGATCTTGGGATAGTTATCGAAGAAACTGAGCGCGTCCTGAACCGACATGTTTAAAACGTCGGCGATATTCATACCCCGGTAACGGATTTCGAGGGTTTCCTTATTATAACGTGTTCCACCACAAACTTCGCATTCGACATAGACATCCGGCAGAAAATGCATTTCAATCCGCTTGGTGCCCTGGCCCTGACAGGCTTCACAACGGCCGCCCTTGACATTAAAGCTGAACCGTCCGGGGGTATAGCCGCGGATGCGGGCGTCGCGGGTCTTGGCGAAGTGGGCGCGGATCAGGTCGAAAACCCCGGTATAGGTGGCCGGATTACTGCGGGGCGTGCGGCCAATGGGGCTTTGGTCGATTTCGATGACTTTATCGATCCGGTTGATGCCGACCACGCTTTTGTGAGCCCCGGGTTTGTCTTTGCTGCCGCCGAGTTTGCGCTGCAGGGCCGGCAGGAGGGTCTGGCGAACCAGTGAACTTTTACCGGAACCGCTGACGCCGGTGACACAGGTGAACGTATTCAGCGGAAAGATGACATCAACATCTTTCAGATTATTATGTGACGCTTTTTTGATGGTCAGGCCCAGTTTGAGGTTGGCCTTCCGGCGTTTTTCCGGCAGTTCGATTTTTCGCTCGCCGGAAAGGAATTTGCCGGTGATGGATCTTGGTTCCGCGATGATATCTTTCACTTTGCCCTGGGCGACGATTTCGCCGCCATAGCGTCCGGCGCCCGGGCCTACGTCAATGATATGATCTGCGGCCATCATGGTATCTTCATCGTGTTCGACCACCAGTACGGTATTTCCCGTTTCGCAGAGCTTGCGCATGGTGGCAATCAGTTTCTGATTATCGCGCTGGTGCAGGCCAATGGAGGGTTCGTCGAGGACATAGCAGACGCCGACCAGCGCCGAGCCCACCTGGGTGGCCAGCCGAATCCGCTGGGCTTCGCCGCCGGAAAGGGTGCCGCTCATCCGGTTGAGTGTCAGGTAGCTGAGGCCGACGTTGGTCATAAACTCCAGCCGGCTGCGTAATTCTTTGAGGATCGGCCGGGCAATGATTTCATGTTCCGGACTGAAGGTCATCTCTTCGAAAAATTGACGCGCCGCTTCAATAGTCAGGGTGGTTACCTGGTGAATATTAAGGCCTTGAACCGTAACCGCCAGGGATTCGGGCCGTAAGCGGGCTCCGTGACAAACTTGACAGGGCTGTTCGGACATAAAGCCGTGCAGGCGGGTTTTCACGTATTCGCTATCGGTATTATGGTAACGGCGGGTCAGATTGGGGATGACGCCTTCGAAAGCGGAATAGCCGTAGTCATCTTCCCAGCCGTGCATGAGCATATTTCGCACCGATGCCGAGATGTTGCAATAGGGAGTATCATAGCTGATCCGGTGGTATTTGCAGAAATCGCGCAGCAGCCGGTTATAATAAATGTTCATTCGCTTACCGCTGGAGCGCCAGGCATCCACTGCGCCATCCGCCAGTGACAGGGTGTCATCCGGCACTATCAATTCTTCATCGAATTCCTGAATGGTACCCAGACCGTGGCATTCGGGGCAGGCGCCATAGGGGCTGTTAAAGCTGAAGCAGCGGGGTGACAACTCGGTTAAGGCGCTTTCGGGATGGTCCAGACAGGCATATTTCTCGCTGTAGAACACTTCCTCCCAATGGTCATTTCTGGCGGTATCGGGAGACTGTTTGAGTATCAATACCAGACCATTACCCAGTTTCAGCGCCAATTCGATCGAATCCGCCAGTCGGGATCGAATTCCATCTTTAATAACCAGCCGGTCGATCACCGCTTCGATATCGTGTTTTTTATTTTTTCCCAGAACCGGCAGTTCATCGTCTTTGAGTTCGTAAATGGTCCCGTCAATTCGCACCCGGACAAAACCGTCTCTCTGAACGCGGCGCAATACATCCTGATGTTCCCCTTTCTGACCGCGGATGACCGGCGCGCAGACCTGAAACCGTTTGCCGGCTTCTTTTAAAAGGGCATCCACGATCTGCTCAGCATGCTGACTCTGGATTTCTTTGCCGCAATGACAACAGTGGGGCAGGCCGATACGGGCGAAGAGCAGGCGAAGATAATCGTAAATTTCAGTAGTGGTCGCGACGGTCGAACGCGGATTGCGGCCGCCGCTGCGCTGTTCGATGGCAATCGTGGGAGGCAGCCCTTCAATGCTTTCGACTTCCGGTTTTTGCATCTGGTCGAGAAACTGGCGGGCGTAAGCCGAAAGCGATTCGACGTATTTCCGCTGGCCTTCCGCGTAGATCGTATCAAAGGCCAGTGAACTCTTGCCTGATCCGCTCAATCCGGTAACCACTACAACCTGGTCGCGGGGAATCGCCACGTCGATATCTTTAAGGTTATGTTCGCGGGCGCCGTGAATACGGATATATTTTAAACTGGAATTCTCCTGCTGCAATGCCGGTCTCCATTTGCCTGGGGTCTGACTGTCCGGGTCTGGACACAAACAAACAATTATATCCGGAAAATTACTTTTTGGGAAGGGCGTGGTGGCAAAAATCCTGATATCACAAACCGCGCAGCGATCTGTCAATGTTCATTGGCTATTAAAACAGACTTACCAACGGCGTTTTGTTATATAACGCATTGCAAATAAAGGCGATATAAACATATGGGTGTTGAACGAGAACTGGGAAGTGTTGAGAGTGTGATGGTAAAAGAAAAGCCCGACAAGCAATAATGCTTATCAGGCTTATTTTTTTCAGGATATAGAGTTGGGTACTAAAAGAGTTTTTCGTACAGGTTGATTTTCTGCAGGCAGGCCCATACCGTAGTGGCGGCCATGATCAGGAAAGTCAGGCCGAGCAGGGCGGTATACACATCGCTTTCAAAACCGGGTGTCCGACTGGTTTTGGCCTTTGATTTCGGTTGTGCTTTATTTGCTTTTGCCATGATTGCTACTTCCTGATGGTTGGATGATTAATAGTCGAATCCGGTAGTGACCGAATCGCCCACGACAATAACGCCTTGAAGGTTGTCGAGCCGGCCAACGGCTTCGTCGGCTTCAACCATTAGAATTTGTAATTTACCCAGGAATTTATCGCCACGCGTAATCCAGAAACGCATGTTTTTGCGAACCCCGGAAGAACTGCCAACAGAAATCGCCGCTTTGTCATCGCGGATATCGATAATTTCGCCACGGATTGGAACGCCACCGGAATCGATCGGCGTCAGGCTGACCTGGTTGGTTGAAGTGAAGTC
This sequence comes from Sedimentisphaerales bacterium, assembly GCA_963663965.2. Lineage (GTDB taxonomy): Bacteria > Planctomycetota > Phycisphaerae > Sedimentisphaerales > SM23-30. The sequence goes on along the minus strand of CAXXFK010000014.1, from coordinate 7,632 downwards.
GCTGGAGGCCACTTTGAATTTTTCCAGCTGCTGGTTCAGGTCGACAATGGTGTTTTCCAGTTCAGCAATTTTTTCGACATGCAGCCGGCGGGTGTCTTCCAGCAGTTCATTTTTGGCGCTGGACAGATTCAGCTTATGCTCGGCATCGGCTTTGGCGACTTCCGCTTTACGCTTGTCGGCGATCAGGACATTGTGGGCGTCCCACAGGTCTTTGATGGAGCTTTGCATATTTTCGACAGTCGTCTGCAGAGCGGCCATGGTTTGTACCGCGGTTGCGGCGCGGGCAGCCTCTTGCTTGCCGGCTTCCATGGCATCATTCCACTGCCGGGTGCGTTCGTTATAAAGGCTCTGTAGGGTTGAAATATTATTTCGCAACCCTTCGGCAATAATTTCCTGTTCACCTTTGAAATTGTTAAGCCGCTCTTCTGCCGCGACCGCCTGGAGAGCCGCCGCTTCGGCTTTGGTTTTCCAGCTTTCAGCGTAAGCTTTATAATCTTCGGCCGTCATCAGAAATGTAGAGACCACACCGCAAAGGAAAATTGCCAGTGCGGAGATGAGCAACGCAAATACTTTGGTTAGGGTACTCAAAGCTTAACTCCTTTTCAAGAAAAGGTCTAAAAGGTGTGCGAATGGCACCGCTGCGGCGGTGGGCCACTACCATGATTGCAGGCCATCCATCCCTGGGGTAGGTCACTTACAGTAAAGTGGATGCTCAAGTCCTTTTGAGCACATTAAATATGAAGATTAGATGAATCGGGTCACAAAGTCAAGTTTTTTCTGGCATCAAAACAGATCAATCTTATTTTGCCAGATAGATAAAAGGAATATGCATTATATACAAACCTGTGAATTTTGAAAAGAGGAAGTCGATAAAAATTTAGGGAATATATTTTGGTATGCCCAGCGAGGTGCTGGATATGAGAAAGTTGATTTTAATGCGCAAGATCTGCGCATTTTAAGCCGGTTTGCCAATGATTTATCCAAGAACTTTTTGCGCCCGTATTATCATATAAAGTATAGTTTTCAGATTATTTTGAAATTAATAATCAAAACAGTGGTCGGAACATTCGCGACATTAAAACTTGTAAAATATTATAATTAAATAAGATATGTAATATTATGATGAAGGAAAATCTCATAAGGTCCAATAAAATATTTATTTATCGGTCGTATGGCATGCTGGTTGCATACAGTTGATCAAGTGAATTTGCAGGATTGTACCGTTCAAGTAACGTGGAGCGTTGCTGAATTTTATGGAGCCTGAGGAACAACGGAATGTTCATCGAACGAAACATGTTAGCAGATGCCTTTTTCGACACGGATGTCGAACAGCGCATCGATTCAATACTGAATAACCTGGCCGGCAGTGATCTGGCCGGACGAATTCAGGAAGCAGCCCGGATGGCTGTGGCGCGACACATGTTTCTACAGGCTCAGGATCCGCAGATTGCCGTCGAGGCGGAGAACTCGGCACAATAGCTTAGGATAAGCATAATGAACTATGGAATGTACGCATCAGCAGCAGGCGCGATGGCCAATTCCTACCGTTTGGACGTAGTAGCGAATAATCTGGCCAATGTTGACACGGTCGCTTTCAAGCGCGACCTGGCCATGTTTACCGCGCGCCCCACCCAGGCCGAAGAAGACGGCGGCAGACGATATACCACCGACCTGTTGGAAAACATGGGCGGTGGCCTTTTTGCGCTGCCGACCTATACGGATTTTACGGCCGCTTCTCTTAAGCAAACTGGCGGGGTTTATGACCTTGCCATATCGGGTAACGGATTTTTCCAGATAGCACAAGGCGACCAGACTCTCTATACACGAGACGGCCGGTTAAGCATTGATGATTCGGGCCAGTTGGTAACGCTGGATGATCATCTGCCGATTCTGGATGAAGACGGCCAGACGATCAAACTGGATCGTCAACTGGACACTCACATCGACGCGACCGGATTAATCAGCCAGGCAGGCGAAGACATTGCCCGTCTGGCCATAGTCGATTTTGATCGTAAGGACAATCTGATCAAAACCGGCAGTAACCGTTTTATGGCCGATGGTGTCCAGCCACATCCGGTTGAATCCCGGATCATGCAGCAATATCTGGAGGAATCGGGCATCAATCCGGTTTCAGAACTGACGGCCATGATCCGAACCCAGCGCATGCTGGAAAGTAATTTAAACCTGTTGCAGATACAAAGTCAGACGCTCAGCCAGGCGGCCACCCGGCTGGGCATGATCAGTGGATAAAAAACCAGAGGAACCCCAGATGGCAATCACAGCACTACATTCAGCAGCAACCGGTATGCAGGCGATGGACACCAAACTGGATGTCATCGCCAATAATATTGCCAATACCGGCACGACGGGGTTTAAAGGATCGCGGGTGAATTTTGAAGATCTGTTTTATGAAGTCCGGCGTCAGCCCGGCTCGCTGAACAGCCTGGGGCAGATTACCAGCACGGGTTTGTTTGTCGGGCTGGGGACGCGCGTTTCCAGCAGTCAACTGGACATGCGAACCGGCTCGCCGGAGGAGACCGGCCGGGAGCTGGATATTATGATTCAAGGAGAAGGGTTCTTCAAGGTCCAGTCTTTCGACAGTATCGGTAACGGCGAAGCGTATACCCGGGACGGCCGGTTTATCGCCGATCGCGACGGCAACCTGGTGATGGCCACAACGGACGGATTTTATATGCAGCCGCAAATCACCCTGCCGGTCGATTACAGCGATGTCACCATCCAGTCGGATGGCCGGGTGATGGCGGTCGTGGACGGGGTGGAGCAGGAAGTCGGCCAGATATCCATTTATAAATTTCCCAATCCTCATGGGTTGAGTCAGGAAGGCGGCAACCTGCTGACGGAAACCGAAGCCAGCGGTCCTGCGGTTGAAGGCTTCCCGCGCGATCCGGGTTTTGGGGGGTTGTTACAGGGTTTTCTGGAAGCCAGTAATGTGGATCCGGTTAAGGAACTGGTGGGTTTGATCCGGACCCAGCGGAATTTCGAATTAAATTCACAAACCATCCAGGCGGCCAATGAAGTGATGCAAACCGTTGGCCGGCTGGGACGATAAGGCTTAAACAGCGATCATGAGTAATCACTCATAAGGCGTAATCCAATGAATCAAAAAATTTTACGACCATCCATGCTGGCGATCCTGGGAATGACAATCCTGGCGGTCGCGCAACCGTCGGGTTCGCGTTGTGTGCTGCGGATCCGGTCGGAAGCGGCGCTCACCCGTCCGGTGGTGTGCCTGGGTGATGTCGTCATGATTCAGCATGAAGATAAGGCATTTTGTGAACGGTTATCGACTTTGGTATTGACGCAGGCCGGAGAAGAAAACTCCGCGGCCAGCATCGGGGTGTTTGAAATCAGCCGGGCGCTGGCGGCAGCGGGCATTAATCCGATTTCGGTAGATATTTTCGGCGCGCGGGCCTGTCAACTGCGGTTTGATCTGAAAGCGGCTCCCCGGCCTGAACCGGTTAAGGTGGCGCCGATTCCAACACCGGTCGGTCGAACCGTGGCGGATCAGCTTTCCGATTATATCGCTTCGGCAACGGGCCTGGACCGTGGCCGCCTGTTAATCGAGTATGACTGTCGGGAAGAGGGATTTCTGGAACAGGCCGCGGACGCGAAACGTTTTATGATCAAGCCGCTGGGGCCGGTTAACCTGGGTACTCTTCGTTTCGATATTATTGATAATTGCCCGTTGACCGAATCCGGGCGCGGCTTTGAGCGGGTGCGGATCAGCAGCGATGTGCGGCTAGTCTGCGAAACGATTGTGGTGATTCGGCCATTAGTGCCCGGTCAGGTGATCACCAAAGAAGATGTCAAACTGGTGGCCCAGACCCTGGATGATTCGAGCCGGTGCGGAATGAGCCGGCTGGACGAAGTGATTGGCAAGGAATTGTGCCGGCCATTGAAGGCGCATGAGACCGTCATGCCCTGGATGCTCAAAAAACTCGTTGTCGTGCATCGTAATGACGCGGTTGATATTCTCAATGATTACAAAGGGATTCGCATTACCTTGCAGGGCAAGGCGCAAAGTGACGGCGCCCAGGATGATATTATTTCGGTACAGGTGAAAAACAGTTCAAATACACTGCGCTGCCGGGTACAGGCGCCTGGAATAGTCGAGGTTTTGTCTGACAGTGGCGAAACGCAACTGGCCAGCGCAGAGAAAGGCAGGGATCAACGATGAAACACGATTGGCCGATTGTCATCATGATTGTCATGGCTGTTGCGCCGGGCGCGATGGCCGCAACCGATCAGAACAGCAGCATGTATTTGCGCGGAGAACAGGAGTTCCAGCAGAAAATAATGCGGGCCAAAACCAATCAGGCCGCAGAGATGACCGGACTGGCTACCGAAGAGACCGGCAATGTCACTCAAGCCTATACGCCGATCATCGAAGCCTCCTGGACCGCGGTGGAAGAGCCCTCGCCCAAAGGATTCCGGGTACACGATCTGATTACGATCCAGGTGAATGAGGTGAGCAGCCATTCCTCCAAGGCTGACTCCAAAACCGAGCGGGATGGAAAGGTCGATTTCAAACTGACCGACTGGATCAAACTGACCGGCGGCGATCTGCGGCCGGCGCCTCAACGCAGCGGTGATCTGGCCATTGGCGGCTCGGCGACGCGCGATTTCGAAGGAAAGGGTGATGTGTCACGCAAAGACAGTCTGATGGCGCGGATTCAAGCGGAAGTGGTGGATGTTTATCCCAATGGCAACCTGTGTCTGGAAGCGCGTCACACGGTGATCACCGATGATGAAACCACCATCATTACCCTGACGGGTATCTGCCGCAGCAAGGATGTTTCGGTGGCCAATACGATTATTTCATCGCAGATAGCCGATCTGCGGATCCAGAAGCAGCATGAAGGCATGGCGCGAGACGCTACCAAACGCAGTTGGATTCATTCGTTTCTGGACTGGTTAAATCCTTTTTAACGGGCGAGCACTATGAAGAAAGTCATTACCATAGCTCTGACAATCATACTGACGGTGTTGCTGACGACGCAACCCGCCGGCGCACTGACCCGTATCCGTGATATTGCCCGGCCGCTGGGTGAACGGGAAAATACCCTGATGGGATGGGGCCTGGTGGTGGGTTTGAACGGAACGGGCGATGGCGGCGATGTATTGATAACGGCGCGGCCAATGCTCACCTTATTGCAAAAGCTGGGCAATCCGCCGGCCGGTCTGGAGGATCTGAAAAACGCTAAAAATGTGGCTATTGTGATGATTACGGCTCGCTTGAACCGCAATGGGGTGCGCAGCGGCGATCAAATCGATGTCACGGTCTCCAGTCCCGGCAAGGCGTCCAGTCTGGCCGGTGGTATGTTGTTACCCACCCCGCTGCAAAGCACCAATATCAAAGATGACCGGGTTTACGCCTGGGCGCAGGGTCCCATTTCGATCCCGGACAATGCCCATCCCACTCATGGCCAGGTGAAATCCGGCGCCGATATCGAATATGACTTCTTCAATCATTTTGTCAGCCAGGATGAAATTGGCAAACGCACGTTTTTTTGACCTGGTTATTGACGAAGCGCAATCCAGTTGGCGCACGGCTGACGCGGTGGCGATGGTGATTGAAGATATGAATACGATACCGGGAGTGGACATGGTTGAAGAGGAAGCGCTGATGATGCAGCGTTCGGCCATGGTGATCGATCCCCGTACCGTCCGGGTTGACGATTCCAACCTCGCAAATGAAGAATTACGCCAACTATATCGCCCGGATTATGAATCTGGTGGTGGAAATTCCCCCGCCGGAAGCGACGATTGTGATTAACGAAAAGGCCGGCACGATCGCCATTACCGCCAATGTCGATATTGCGCCCTGTGTGGTCACAGTGGATGGCATGGCGATCCGGATTGTCGATCCTGAACCGGTTCCGCAACCCAACCAGCCGGTAATCCGGGATTCTTCCTGGTCCCAATTCGATATCAGCCGAAAAAAATTCGGCCCAGATCAACGACCTGATCGACGCGCTGGACCAGTTGAATATCCCGATTGAAAAGAAAATCAAAGTGATTTATGCCCTGGAAGACGCCTCGGCGCTTCGAGCTCGCATAATCCGTCAGGAATAGAACAGAATGATTAACTTTGGATCCAACACATTACCGGGTTGCCCATCAAACGCAATCCGACGCCTTGCGCCAGTCAGCCAGCGAACTGGTGAATCAGGTCTTTTACGGCACCATGCTGCGTCAGGTGCGCGAGTCCCAGAATCATTCGCTGTTTGGGAACCGGTCCGGGCGGCCAGACTTTTATCCGGCAACTGGACGCGGAATTGATCAAACGGATGTCGAGTACCGGCGACGCGCCCCTGGCGGATATTCTGGTACAAAAATTGTCAGGCCGTGAGACACCGTCTTCCGCGAACGCGGCCATCATTGAACTGGATCGCGCCGGGCAGGCCGCCCGACGCCAAATCACCGAATCACTGGCCAATAAAACATGGCGAACCGTATGAACAATCCCATCGAAAAACTGATTGAGGTCATGCAGACGGATCTGCAATTGCACCGTGATCTGACGCAGATTCTGCAGCAGAAACTGGATGCGATGCGTCAGCGCGATCTGGAGCTCCTGGATGCGCTGGCGACGCGCGAACAGCAATCGATGGAGAATCTGGCGGCCAATGCCGTCCGGCGCACCAGCGCGATCCGTGATGCCATGAAACTGTATATGCCGGCGCGGACCGGCCGGCTGGCAACCGCGCGTGAACTGGCCCGGGTGGTGGGCGGCGCGTTCCAAAGCCGGATTCTGGCGATGGTATCGTTGTTGATGGAGGCAACCGGGGATGTTCAGCGATTGAATCGTATTAACCAGATCGCGTCGAAAAAAATACTGGGGCATGTCGACCACATCTTCCAGATTATCGCAAAGGCCGGCAAAGATATCGGCCTCTATGGACGGGCCGGCAAAAAAACGTTACTGGAGCAAAACCGATTGGTGGACGCGATCGCCTGACTGGTGAGACATATGAAAATACGACAAACGTTCAAACCAAATTTATTTCGATAAGGAACCCTACATGGCACTGATAAACGGAGCATTGCAAATAGGTCGCACCGCGCTGACCGCAACGCAAACGGCGTTGACGGTGACTGGCAATAATATTGCCAACGCGGCGACGCCGGGTTATTCCCGGCAGCGGGTCCATTTGGCTCCGACACAGGGTTATGAAGTAGCGCCGGGTAAATATTCCGGCACCGGAGTCACGTTATATGATATCAAACGGGCTGCGGACGAAGCGCTCAACGAACGGATCTGGTCGGCGGTCAGCGATTCCGAATCGTATCAGGTTCAGCAGCAGGCCATGGCGCGGGTGGAATCGGCCTTTAATGAACTGACCGAGCAGGATATGTCCACCAAACTGAACGAGTTTTTTTGGCGCCTGGTCGGCGCTGCAAAGCAATCCGCAGGATATGGCGGCGCGTAATGTGGTGGTTCAGTCTGGCGCCAATCTAACCAATTTTATCCGGGAATTGCGTGGTGATCTACGCCAGATTCAGGGTGATCTGGACGATCAGGTTCGCAGTCTGGTCAAGGAGGCCAGTTCGCTGGCCAGTGAAATTGCGGATTTTAAACGCGCAGGTCGTTACCGCGGAGTCCGGGCG
>CAXXFK010000013.1:0-245468 GCA_963663965.2 Sedimentisphaerales bacterium | reverse complement strand
TCATAATCACATGCGGACTGCAGACATGGGTGGGATTATACCAGATCACCGCTCCAGTCTGCGAATCGATCGTCATGCCCGATGGACCTTCGATCAATTTCCAGGTGATCGGTGAGGAGCCGGATTCAAGGGTTGGAATCGGACCAACATAAGAAGGCTGCCCCCCCGGAATGGTCTGATCGGCAATCGCCGTGATAACCGGTTTCTTCATCACGATCAGATACCAGACCTCTTCGCCAAAACCATCGGCATTGGTCGCCCGGATTTTCACGCGCCAGGGCTGGGTGGAATAAACAGGTTCGGCCCATTCAACCACACCGGTATTGGGATCGATAGTCAGATTTTCAGGCCCGTCAATTAATGACCAGCTGATCGGCAAAATCCCTACTGAAATCTCAGGTGTAGGCCCGGTATAGGGTTCATCGTCCGGTATTTGTTGATCATCGATCGAAACGATTTTCGGCGGGGCGCTGACAAACAGATAAAACGTTTCGGTATCAGTGCCAAGGGTATTGCGCCGCCTGAATGGTCACTTCATGAGGACTGCCGTCTTTGACCGGATTTGCCCAGCTGACCTTGCCGGTCGCCGTATCAATGATCAGGCCCTCAGGCGCGGTAATCAACGCCCAGGATACCCGAGTATCCACCGTAAGGATCGGGGTTGGACCCTGCCATGCGATGGCGGCCACGACATCCTGATCGTCGATCGGGGCAATATCGGGAGCCTCCAGCGGCTTAAGCAGCCAGGAAGTCTGGTCGCTGCCTGAAGCATTGGTGGCTTTCATTGTAATCGTATAGGGATTGGCGCTCCGAACAGGATTTTGCCAGGTCACTACGCCATTGGCGTTATTAATGGTCATGCCGGTTGGGGCAGAAATTAAAGACCATTCGATAGGGGTGGTACCCTGCGTCAGCGTTGGCTTCACGCCGACAAAAAAGGTATGTTCGACAAAATAGTCGTCCGCCATGGGAGCGATCGACGGCGGTGTCGGCAATACCGTCAATTGCCAGCTGATCTGACTGGTACCGGCCGCATTGGCAGCCTGGATTCGAATCGTATAAGGGCTGTTTTCCAGACGCGGTTTGGACCAGGTCACCTGACCCGTCTGGCTGTTGATGGTCATACCGCTGGGACCTTGCACCAACGACCAGGCGACAAACGTCTGTTCGACCAGTTGAGGAATAGGACTTTGATACAAAATCCCCTCGGTCACGGTTTCATTGTTAAGCGGAGCGACTTCTGGCGCCTGTACCACAATTAATTGCCAGTTTTCATAATCGGTACCTTCTGAGTTGGTGGCGCTGATCGTCACGGTATGAGGACTGCCCTCCATTTCAACGACCGGCCAGGAAACGATCCCAGTCGCAGGATCGATTGTCATGCCCTCCGGACCAAAAACCAGATCCCAGACAATATCGCTATCCCCATAGATCAGGTTCGGTCGCGGACCGGTATATACGCTGCCAACCGCAACATACTGATTGGCAATATCGCCAATTACCGGCTGACCCAGAGTAACAGTCAGATTGAAACGGACCGTGCCGCACCCGACGGTGTTACAGGCTTTGATAATCACCTCGTATGGACTGCCGGCTATGGACGCGTTATTCCAGCTCACCAGGCCGGTTTGATTGTCAATGGACATGCCAACCGGAGCCTGTTGCAGTGACCAGACCACATTGGCGGCACCATTGGTAATCACAGGTATGGTTCCGATGAAGTTGCCCCCCTCTTCAACGGCGGCGTCATTCATCGGGGCAATTTGAGGAATCGCCATTACCGTCAGAGTCCAGGTTTCTTCGTCAAATCCATCCATATTTTCCGCTCGAATTGTCACGGTATGTGGACTGCCGGCCACGGTTGGATTATCCCAGCTGACCGTACCGCTAACCGGATCGATGACCGCCCCGGCCGGACCTGCCACCAGTGTCCAGGTCATCTGCCCGGCGCCTTCCAGTAAAACAGGTGCCGGTGATTCATAAGGCATGCCGGCGGGTATCGTGACATTCGGGATATCGGCGATGATCGGTGGAACTAATACGATAACCTGCCAGCTGACTTCAGAATAACCCACGGTATTGGTCGCCCGAATCGTAACCGTATAAGGACTGCCATCCACACGAGCCTGGGGCCAGTTTACCTGTCCGGTTGTGCTGTTGATGGTCATATCCGCCGGACCGCTCATCAACCGCCAGGTGACCGGCTGGGCATCGACGAGATTGCTGATAACCGGTACTGGACCGTTGTAATTACTGTTTCGCAATATTTCGACATTGTCGATGGGCGTAATCTGCGGAATCGCCCGGACCATGATCTGCCAGCTTTCATCATCGTATCCGGATTCATCGGCATTGGTTGCCCTGATATGAATGGTATACGGCGTGGTTGAAGCAACCGGAGTTGCCCAGCTGACTATACCGCTGCCTGGATCGATAATCATTCCGTCGGGACCCTCTTCAAGGGTCCAGACCACAGGGTCGATTCCATTGATGACCTGAGGTACGGGACTGGTATAAGCCGCACCGGCCTCGACATTTTCATCAGCCATTTCAAGTATCACTATGGCATCTCTGGAGATTGCCAGCAGGGTGCCATCCTGTCCATATTGCCGCCCTTTGGCGCCCGCTACCGAACTGGCCGACCAGCCGGTATAATCTCCCATAAATCCATAGCGCAGGAATATCCGGCCGCCCGCGCCGCCCCCGGCGTAATAATTGCCCCCCGCGCCGCCTTGGGCACGCAGGATACCACTGCCCATAATATTACCCACTTCAATATCGATAGCGCCACCGGAACCGCCACCACCATTCTCCGAACCGTTCATGGCGTTGGCGCTGATAATGCCATTATGGACCATCAGATCAGTCACAACCAGCTTAATGCGGCCGCCACCGTCACCGCCGTGACCATTGGTATCGGCATTACCGCCGCCGCTGCCGGGTTGGGTCAGGTCTGTTTCAGAACCATAAGCGTCCCCGCCCGAAGCGTATTGCCCCCGGCCGCCGGCACCGCCATATCCGGCTCCACCGCCGCCTTCAGGATGATCCTGACCGCGCCCCGGTCCGTTTCCAGCCGCATAACCAAGACCATCTGCCAGTATCATGGCATTGGCAGCAATATTCAATTGACTGGCTTGTAAAAGTTGGGCGTCAGCCCAGCCCAGAATGGCCCCGTCAAACAGGTTAACCCGGGTAAAGGTAAATTCATGATCCGGTGAATTCTCATCAAACAGTTCCGCCTGACGATAGATATTCAGTTCATAACCCTCCACTGAGGTATCGATAAATACAACGGTTCCGGTACCACCGTAGGTCCGTCCTTTGCCGCCCAGGGCCACCGTATTGAGCAATCCTGTAAAGGAGGAAGCGTCAGCGTAATAAACGGCTATCCGTCCACCCGCGCCGCCACCACTCAAAAGATTACCGGCAGCCGCGCCATTTGCCTGCATCGAACCATTGCCGGAAAGCATCTGACATTCCAGGAAAATCGAACCGCCGGCGCCCCCGCCACCGTTACCGGTACCCAACGAAACCGTCTGCTTGCATCATGCCATCAAGCTGGACCATATCGGCAATAATATGGATGGCGCCGCCGCCACGGCCGCCTTCGCCGTTACCACCGGCGTTGCCTCCCCCGCTACCGGGAGTTATGGGCTGCAGAAAAGAACCGTACCGTGGCCCGCCTGCTGCTGAAGTCAGAGACCTGCCACCGATTCCACCATGTCCGCCGCCACCGGCGCCATTGAAATTCCCAGTTCCGCCACCCGGCCCTCCACCGGCCTGATAACCCATTCCATTAACCGTTACCAGTCCGTTTTGCGCGATAATAAATTCTGCAACCGTTAATTCCGTCACCTGCTTAAGTTCCAGACTGGCGCCGTCATGCACAACCACCCAATCTGCAACAAATGAAGTGACAGCAACGCTATCTTCACAAACAAATCGGTGATAAACATCCAGAGCCGGTTCAGTGCCTCCCGTATTGAAGAAGCCCACCGTGCCTTCCTGACCATGCCGGATACCCCGGCCGCCATCGGCGCTGGAATCGGCAAAGCCGTCGAAATCATCACCCTCAGCGTAATAGATCGCGATACGCCCGCCACCGCCGCCATGGCCGGCAGCGGCGCCATCGGCATGGAAAACACCACTGCCCGATAGCACGGCAGTCTCGATCCAGATCGATCCGCCCGAACCGCCTCCTGCCAGTGATCCTGATCCGGTCAGGCCATTGGCGCTGATTTGGCCGTCAAGAACAACGGTATCGGCAATAATCCGGACAATACCTCCACCCGTGCCGCCCACCTGATCATCAAAAGCGCCGCCGCCGGAACCTTTATGATTCGGATAAAACGCCGACCCATAGGTCGATGCGGCATAACGATCCGTCCCGCCAATACCGCCATAACTGCCGCCATTGGCCGCGACCTGACCGGGCGAAGCGGCCGAGCCGGAACCCGGTCCCTGGCCACCGGCATATCCCTGGCCATCTGCGCTCACCTGACATCCTGATTCCACAATTAAATCATAGGTAATATTCAAACGGGAAACTTCTGTCGCCCCGTTTCGCACGATGATAATACCGGGCACATCAAATTCATCACTAAGTATTCCAATCGCATTGAAATCATGCTCGCCCTCAATAACGATGGTCTGCCCCTTGATAACCAGGTTCCTCCCATCATAAGTCGTATCATTTTCCCCGATGGTTTCCAATCCAGTCAGATCGCCTCCGGCAAAAACCCGCCAACTCATTTCATCGCTGCCATAATCACCGGTCGCGCGAATCGTAAAATTATAGGGTGCCACAGCTTCCACTGGATTCTGCCAGTACACCACACCCGTGGCTGGATCGAGGGTTGCCCCTGCCGGGGCCTCCACCAGCGTAAACACTTCATCCCCGGAAAATTGGCTCAAACGGGTTGACTCGGCATAAACCTGATTCACACTGATAATTCGATCCGGGGTCTGATGGATTATCGGTGCATCATCCACCAGGCTCTGGTCCAATAAACTAAAACTGTAAACAGGGTCGATAAACGCATAGCCGCCTGTCAGAGCCGTATTCCATTTGAACTCCAGTCCGGATGAACCGGAGGTATTACCGTAATAAAGCAGATATATCGGATAAACTCCCGGGGCATCGAAAGCAATGTCATAATAAGACCAGCTAAATCCCCGATCACCGGCGCTGCCAACAAACTGATTGCCAACTACCAGATAAAATCCATCATCACTGCCGACGGCCAGTTGAATATCAATTGCGGGGGTATCCATATTGAGATCCAGAGATTCGGTGATCACCAGAGCCGATTGATTCCGCAACATGAAATATCCCGCATTCCTGGTCGCAATCGAATCGGGCGCAACAACAGTATCCCGGAAAAAGTCATACATGGAACTACCGGTGCTTATTGAACTAGCATAACTGGGAAAATCGATCGTCGGACTGATAAATCGGGCATTGGCGGCCCGGCCCTCGATTTGACTGGGTGATGGCGTACTGCCACCCGCGTCCTTGAATACTGCCACACTGAAACCATCACCCGCCAGGGTTGGTATCCGGGTAGTCAATGCGTCTTCAACCGGAATGGATACGGCCAAAGCAAAGGTCGACATTAACAACAATGCCAATATCTTCGAGAGATAAACATTCCTGTAACGAAACGAATACGTACTGGTGATCATAACACTTTCCTTTGAAAAGAACGTGGATCGGATGCCAGGATTTTAATTAAACAGCAAACCCGTAATGATTGCTTGCCTTCAAGACCGAAATGCCACTGGGCATAAAACATTTTTCTTCCTCAAAAAATCTTTGAGAAAATACACAATCCGGAAACCGGGTATTTTTTCTCCATCACTTCGCGACAAACCCCGATGCGCTATACTAACGCCAGGGACAAAACAGTTCCCCAAATACTAAAATTCTCAAATAATTGCGATTATTTCCGTTTTCGCCATAATGCCAGAGTGCCACCGGCCAGCAATAACACCGAGGCAGGTTCTGGTACAGTGACGCCTTCATAAATCATCTCAAAGGTGTTCGGATTATATATCTCAAAATTCTGCTGGGCCGGTGCATCCACGCCATTCCATTTGAAACTGACCGAAAAACCGCTAAGCGTTTCTCTGGGCAAAATACCGGCATCGTAAGTCAAGGCATCAAAACCATCGCCCTTGTTTACCACACCATGTTGAAATCCCGGATCCCAATGCGATTTGATCGATGCGATCGATTCGTCGACAAACTGACTGGCCAGATTCGCATCGAACCAGATCGTAAATCCCTGAAGCGGTTCGGTACTATCGTTATAAATGGAATACTCATAAACCCAGTGATCTGCTTCTCCACCAGGCTGGACCGTATAAGTAACCACCGCGGCATTCAGAAAACTCACAGTCACCAGAATCGCCAATACTATATGTTTAACCATTGACATCTTCATCATGATCTCCCTTGATTGCTTTATGTCAAAATAGCAAATTCTATTAACTTTTCGGTTTTTTTAACCTGATTTACGTTATTATAGTATAACCTGAAAATCCATATTATCATTATTTTGCCTGAAAATCTCGTTAAATTTTTGATATTTTTTTGATTTCATTGAGTCAAAACACTTTTTTTCAGAAACAAGAGGAATCTCTATTATGAATAGACGATCGTTTCTCAAAAGTTCCGGAATAACAATACTGTCAATATCTCATTATTGCATAAGGAGTTACGCAAACGATACCCATTCGCCTTCCCATCCTAACCTGGTTTTTGTCTTTCCGGATCAATTTCGAGCCCAGGCCATGGGTTTCATGCGACAGGATCCCGTAATAACCCCAAATATTGACCGGTTTGCCGCTGAATCCCGTGTTTTTGACAATGCGGTCAGTAATTGGCCCCTGTGCAGCCCTTACCGGGGCATGCTCATGACCGGCCGCTGGCCCTGGTCCACCGGCCTGACTACCAACTGCAACTCATCCCGGCCGGAAGTCTATTTACGCCAGTCAGAAAGAACGATAACGGATGTTTTAGCCGACAACGGCTATACCGTCGGTTACCTGGGCAAGTGGCACCTGGACACACCACAGGGCGTACCAGTTGTCGATGACTGGAGAAATGCCATCTGGGATTGTTATACCCCGCCCGGACCACAGCGTCATGGAATCACATTCTGGCACGCCTATGGCTGCCACAATAATCATTTGCGACCCCATTACTGGATCGGAAACGCTCCCGAAGAAGAAAAGACCTTTTTTGATGAATATTCTCCGATACATGAAGCCAGGATTGCTTCCGAATTTATATTGAATACGAATGGTCAACTCCGTGATCCCGAAAAACCCTTTGCGCTCTTCATTTCAATGAATCCTCCCCATAGTCCCTACAATCTGGTACCGGAACAGTATAAGATACTCTATGACAATAAAACACCCGAAGAACTTCTAAACCGCAAGAATGTCCGTGGCAATGCCGGTCCGAAAAATGTGAAAGATTATTTTGCCGCGGTTTCCGGTGTGGATGATGCCTTTGGGCGAATATTAAATGCCATCGATCAGGCAAAACTACGCGAAAACACCCTCGTCGTATTCAGTGCCGATCATGGCGACATGATGGGCAGCCAGGGACTCATGGCCAAAGTAGTTCCTTTTGAAGAATCGTTCCGTATCCCATTGATCATCCGCTGGCCCGGCAAAATCCCCGTCGGCCGGGATAACCTGCATATCAATGTACCCGATACCATGCCGACCCTGCTGACCCTGATGGGACTGGGCGATCAGATTCCCCCTGCCGTGGAAGGAACCGATTATTCGAAAGCGATTACTGGAAACGAGCAAAAACGCCCCACGTCAACCTTTTACATCCGCTTCGCAGGCGACCATAGCAAAGCGCGCGGAGTGCGTACTGATCGATATACCTTCATACGTGAATTCAATAAAGATGGAAAAGTAGCTGATAGTCTCTACGACCGTCAGGAAGATCCATATCAGTTGAAAAATGTGGCTGAACTGAAACCACAGATTGTCAAACAAATGCAAGCGGAACTTGATCATTGGCTCAAGAAAACCAACGATCCAGTAAAAGTTGAATTTGAGATTTAAAAGAAGGCTTCTCCAAAATTTTTCTTCAGAATCGCCGATTCCAAATCTGGTGATTCTGCTTTCATGATAATCGTAACATAACCCGTTAATGCGTGATGAGGTACCGCAACAAATGCCATTCCTCTGCCGCGCCAGACCTGGATATCAGATCCCTTGTGGTCTTCATGACTAGAGGGATTGCCCGTTCCAACCGCTAGTAAATTACCATTTTCAACACTCAGGCGAATCGAATGGTCCGCGTCAGGCACGATGATGCCGTTTTCATCAACCACGGTTATTTCAACACCATAATCCCCTTTAACGTAATAATCATTACCCTCCACACATACCGGCAACAAGTTTAACCGAATGCTCTTTGCCGGTCCGGCAGTCCTTAATTGGTATTCACATGCCTGACCGGTATTGCGCCCCACCGCTTTTAATGTTCCTGGTTGCCAGTTAATCCGCCAGGTCAAAACACCCTCTTGTTTCTGTCCGGCAGTCTGCGCCCCCAGACTTTGATCATTCAGAAATAATTCCACTTCCGGACAATTGGTATAGCATTCCACCATCATTTCCTGCCCTTCCGGCCAGTTCCAGTGCTCCTGCAATCCGCCACGCCTTCGCCCCCCCTGGCCTGGGCGCGTACAGAGGTAAATCATCGGCTCATCATGCCATAAACTCTTGCGGAACCAGGCAGCCGGTTTATAAAATCCGCACAAATCGAACAGGCCCGCCTGCGAACATTTAACCGGCCAGGCCCCCGCCTCGCCCAGAAAATCGAAACCTACCCACAGAAACTGACCGGCAATAAAATCATTGTCGACTACCGCCTGCCAGGCAGGATAATTCCGGCTGTTTTCCGATCCCAGGATACAACGGTCCGGGTATGTGTCATGATCCTGCCGGTAATACTTTTCCTGATAATTGTAACCCGTCACATCCAGCAGGTCGGCATACCCCACCGCGTTGGACATCGGCGTATTCGCCAGCGCCGCCGTCACCGGACGCGTTTTGTCCAGTCTTTTCACCGCATCGACCAGCGGCTTGCCCCATTTCACCAGATCTTCCGCCGGTGGTTGATTCGATTTATAGTCATTACCCAGGACCGGATGGGTAAACGGATCGTTGGCATAATCGATTTCATTACCGATACTCCACAGGATAATCGAGGGATGATTGCGGTCGCGTTTCACCATCGCCTCGATATCCCGCACACTCCACTCAGCAAATCCATCCTTGCCATACCCATCGTAACTGGGCGTCCCCGCATTCCAGCCTTCCACCCATTTACGCTTGGGCGGCGTAAATTCATCGAACGCCTCATCCATCACCAGAAATCCCATTTTATCACATAAATCCAGTAGCTCAACCGATGGCGGATTATGGGCCATCCGAATCGCGTTACAGCCAATATCTCTCAGCTGGGTTAAACGATCCTCCCAAATGCATAAAGGTACTGCCGCCCCCACAGGACCGCCGTCATGATGCACACACACGCCCTTGATTTTCAGATTTTCACCGTTCAGAAAGAAACCCGCATCAGGGTCAAACCGGATCGAACGGATGCCAAAACTCGTATGGACGACATCGGCCCGGTCATGGATAGTCAGGTTTTCATCTTGACTGAGTATTAAAACGGTCACTATTTCACTTAATCCTCGGCCCCCGCTGTTATCTCCGGAAATCGACCACAGGGTCGGTTCAGGTATCACATAGTCCTTGACCACTGTTTTATGTTCACCCGCCTTTAAAATCAGCGCTTCTGAACCGGCTTTGGCCGTGTCACCATTGATCAGCGCGGTCTTCAGTTCAACTTCCCGGTCTCGATCATCGCGGTTTACAATTTCCGTTTCCACTCGCACCACCGCCTCCTCAGGTGTCACCCTGGGAGTCGTCACATATACGCCATCAGGCGCGATATGAACCTTGTTATAACTTTTCAATGACACCCGTCGATAAATCCCCGAACCCGTGTACCAGCGCGAGTCGGCATAATCGCTATGATCGACCCGCACTGCCAGAATATTGGCCTGATCCCCAAAATGGACAAAGTTGGTGATTTCATAATCGAACGGCACATAGCCATAGGGACGCCTGCCCAGATAATGACCGTTGATCCAGACCTCCGCATTTTTATACACCCCCTCAAAACAGACCCGGAGAACTTTGTCGCGCTGGCCCTCCTCCAACCGGAATGACTTGCGATACCAGCCAATCCCACCCGGTAAAAATCCGGTCCCGCTCGCCCATTTCGCGTCATAAGGCCCCTCAATACTCCAGTCATGCGGCAATGTCACGACCCGCCAGCCGCTGTCATCCAGATCCTCCGACTGCCCCTGTTCGACATCCCCTCGAGTAAAACGCCAGTCCTGATTAAAATTATTAAGATGAATTTCACCCAAGCCCGATTGAACCAAACCCAGTAACGTGAAGAGAGCAACCATCCATTTCATCAACATATCCCTTACAACTAATTGATATTGAACGAATTACATAAATTATCAACGTTACACGCCCCTATTTTATTTCATTCAGAATAATTACACCGGAAAAAGAAATGCGCATAAAAAAAAAGACCCACCCCGAAAGGCAGGTCTTTTATACGTTAAACAGTTGTTATGAGCACAACGAAATGTGCTGACACCATACCGCAATAGCGGTATTCTAGTATCCCTAGAAAGGAGGTGATCCAGCCGCAGGTTCCCCTACGGCTACCTTGTTACGACTTAGCCCCAGTTACCGAACTTACCATCGGCAGGTGTTAGCCCGACTTCAGGTACTCCCGGCTTCCATGACTTGACGGGCGGTGTGTACAAGGCTCAGGAACATATTCACCGCAGCATGCTGATCTGCGATTACTAGCGATTCCAACTTCATGCGGGCGAGTTGCAGCCCACAATCCGGACTGGGATGCGGTTTTTCCGATTTGCTCCACCTTACGGTCTTGCATCAGTCTGTCCGCACCATTGTAGCACGTGTGCAGCCCTAGGCATAAAGGCCATGAGGACTTGACGTCATCCCCGCCTTCCTCCGGTTTAACACCGGCAGTCTCGCTAGAGTCCCCGGCATGACCCGCTGGCAACTAACGATAAGGGTTTCGCTCGTTAAGGGACTTAACCCGACATCTCACGACACGAGCTGACGACAGCCATGCAGCACCTGTGTATGTTTCACCCGAAGGCAGCTTACTCCCCTTTCAAGGAGGGCATCCATACATGTCAAACCTAGGATAAGGTTCTTCGCGTTGCTTCGAATTAAGCCACATGCTCCACCGCTTGTGTGAGCCCCCGTCAATTCCTTTGAGTTTTAGCCTTGCGACCGTACTCCCCAGGCGGCCTACTTAACACTTTTGCTTCGACCGCGAAAGCGTCAGAACTTCCGCGATCTAGTAGGCATCGTTTACAGCGTGGACTACCGGGGTATCTAATCCCGTTCGCTACCCACGCTTTCGCACCTCAGCGTCAGAACAATCCCAGTGCACCGATTTCTCCACAGGCGTTCCTCTGGATATCTACGCATTTCACCGCTCCACCCAGAGTTCCATGCACCCCTGATTGCCTCAAGAATGTCAGTATGTCCTGCAGTTCCCCGGTTGAGCCGGGGGATTTCACAAAACACTTAACATTCCGCCTACGCGCGCTTTAAGCCCAGTGATTCCGAACAACGCTTGCCACCTTCGTATTACCGCGGCTGCTGGCACGAAGTTAGCCGTGGCTTTCTTTGGGATCGATCAGATCTTTCTTCACCCTAACAGCAGTTTACACCCCGAAAGGCTTCGTCCTGCACGCGGCGTCGCTGCGTCAGACTTTCGTCCATTGCGCAATATTCGTTACTGCAGCCCTCCGTGGAGGTCCGGGCAGTGTCTCAGTCCCGATATGGCGGGCCGACCTCTCAGTCCCGCTACGCGTCGAAGTCTTGGTAGGCCTTTACCCCACCAACTAACTGATACGACATAAACTGCTCCCTGTCCGCCGGAGCTTTGATCCTTCAGTCATGCGACCAAAGGATATCATCTGGTATTACCTGCACTTTCGCAAAGGGCCGAAGCCCGCAGCTATCCCAGAAACAGGGGTACATTATCTATGCATTACTCATCCATCCGCCACTAACACCTCTCAAGATTACTCCATCAAGATGTCCGTTCGACTTGCATGTCTTAGCCACGCCGCCAGCGTTCGTTCTGAGCCAGGATCAAACTCTTCACTTTTTTATCGTTTGCCGACATACCCGAAGGCATGTCGTTTGCATTCGAAAAAGGCTCAACACTCACATCTGTACACGAGAATGTTGAAAAATTTACACCAATAAATCGAGTCGTTCGATTATTGTTTTTTCAGCTCCAACCGGCTGTAGCAGAGCCAGCAGGAGGCCACATTCTCGTTGCGTCATACAACTGTTTACTTGTCAAAGATCGTTTCGCTTTTTATTGCGACAGAAGAGTTAGTTTATCTTTTTTTTTCTTACTGTCAACAACTTTTTAACTTTTTTTCTCAACTTTTTTTGGCTTCGTTCAACCAATCTCTTGTTGAGATGGGAGAATATAATAACCTCCCCCGGCTTTGTCAACCGCACTTTTAAAAAAAATTACAAAAAACAAATCTATTCAACACAACTATCTAAAAACAAAATAGTTACATCAAAAAAATAATTCCAGCCCACCCACACAAACCTGTCAACACACTCTCCCTAAAATCCCCTTTTTTAACAAGTTACCTCCCTCCGCCCCCAAAATGCCTGGGAATCCCGGCTTCTTTTTCCTTAAATTACTCATAATTCAGATTTTACTATCGTTTTATTTTCCCTCATTTTAAACGTCCTGACCGTCGCCAGTCGCTGCCGGTAAAATACAAATAAACCGGTTTGGCCACCAGCGCCGTATAACTGACCGCACCGAAATGCCGGCTGTCCAGCGAATCATCCCGATTATCCCCCAGTACAAAGCAATGATGCGCCGGAACGACCTGCTTTTCCAGGTCACGATCCTTGCCCTGATCACGCAGAAATATTCGATACCGGGCATCACCATTGATTTCCGTGTAAATCTGCCCGGAAAGATCTTTCCCCCCTTTTTTGCCGGCCATCCCATCCGTCAGTAGCGTGCGGCTCCCTACAGACAACCGCTCCAATTGGATATCGTTGATATACAATTCCCCATCACGCATTTCGACAGTATCACCCGCGATCGCCACGACACGCTTGATGTATCGCTGGCTACGATTGGCAGCGTCAACAAAAATCACCAGATCACCGCGTTGAGGATCACTGCCAATATAACTGCGCTTGCTGGCCAGGAGCCGGTCACCCGGAACAATCGTGGGATACATCGATGCCTTGGGCACGACAAAGGCCTCGGCAAAATGCTCACGAAAATTCAACGCGAATCCCAGCGATCCCCCGCTCCCCATCAAGATCAGCATAAGATACACCAGCCAGTGATTATAATCTTTGCGCCGAAAATCATCACGAGTCTGATGAGCCAGTCGAAAGGCATCGAAACAGGCATACAAAACAACGGCCAGCAACGCCAGGCCACCGAAAATTGCCATCGCCTGATTGATTCCGGTTCTGCTGAAAAACAATGCCATGGACACCATAATCAGCAAAATACCACTGAGCATGTCAAGTACCAGTCCCCTGACAATCCTGCCGCAATAAATATGGCCCAGGCCCGGCATGATCAACGAAAGCACAATTGCCGTGGATGGTTTACGAGCGTTTGAATGTTCCATCTCTGTCATGGTAATTCACCTTATCAAAAAAATCCCTTGGCTTGAGAACAGCCAAATAACAATCTCAGAACAATCAAGATCCGGATCAAACCGCCAATCATGCCCGCCCCGACTAATCCCAGCCGGGCGATCGCACCGATGGATAATGAGGAAAATCGCGAGGACCAGGGCAAAATTCTCTTCTGTTTCTGGGCGGCGATACGAGCCACTTCCAGCATGGTTTTATCGGCAAACTCACCGGACAGTTCGATCTGCTTTTTATTTTCTATCCATTTTTGATATATTTTATCTTCCATATCAGGTCATCTCCAGTCTGCTTTTGAGGGCCGCGGACAGTTTGGCCCGGGCCCGGTTAAGTCGCGATTTAATCGTACCAATAGTCACCCCTTCTATTCCTGCGATCTCCCGATAACTCAAACCCTCCAGTTCAGCCAGTACAAAGACAATCTTCTGCTCTTCAGGCAATCGCGCCAGCGCCCGGTCCAGTTCGGCAAACAACTCTCTTTCTTCCAGCCCAGCTCCTGGCCCATTGTTCGAAGTCCTTTCCGGCAAATCCTGTCCGGTGGCCGGACTTTTTTTACGCAATACATTAATGCTTCGATTCCGGGCAATCGTAAATAGCCAGGTTGAAAATTGACTGATGGCGCTGTCGAAATCGTCAAGCTTGCGAAAGGCGATCAGAAACACCTCCTGAGCAATTTCTTCACTCAGATGATGATTGCCGGTAATGCCATTAGCTATCCGCATCACCGGCTGCTGATAACGCTCAACCAGCAATCGATACTGTTCGATATCGCCGGTCAGTACCAGATCAATTACCTTTTCATCATCCAGCATTATTAATTCGCTTCATCCTTTATGAGGTCTGAATGTAAATTTCTACCCAGTTATACCGGCCAGAAAACCAATTGTTCCCCAAAATTGAACCTTGATTCAGAAAAATAGGATCTCCCATCAAATTTAAACATCCCCACACAAGCACAATTAAACACATAACCAACTGTCATTTAACATCTTATTTTAATTAATACCGAATAATTAAATCAAACAAATACCACCCGGACCATCCTGATCATCACAAGATTACACCGTCGATAAAACCAGTTCTGAAATCAGGATTATCAAAAACAGGATCAGCGAAACCCGCGCCGCGGTTTTGGATACGTCACCACCGGCATCCCCCAATCCAAAATGACGGCCCAATCCATTCCACATAACAAAGCCCATTGGAACCGTAAGCCCCCCGAATAATATCAGAAACCAGACCGGCGAACCATAGCGAAGCATATCTCCCGCATCGGCCAGTTTCTCAAACGCCCCAACTGAGATATATAACCCATTGGCTATCAGACAGAAACCCGCAAAAAAACGATAGAGATACCAGCCGGGCCATTTCAAAAATCTTACGATCAGGTAGATAATCACAGGCAACACACAACCAATGACCGGCCCAGACCACACCACAATCAACGGATGAGGATTCGGCTCAACATCTGTTCGCGAAAACGCCCATGGACAAAGCACAATCCGATTAACCTCCCCCCCGGTCAGCCACGCTCCCAGAATATGACCGGTTTCATGCACAATCTGTATTCCCAGCCAGCAGCAACCCAGGAATGTTATAATCAAAATGAATTGATTGGTACGCCTCATAGGTTTAATATCATCCAGTGTACCCCATAAACTGTCAAGACCCTTCAAAATCGATCAATTCAGATAAATTGAAAACGTTTGAGTCTTTCAACTCTTGACACCGGCGGATTAAAAAAAATATAACTAACTTAATAACAGTATGTTATATATTATTCTTTCTCTCATTTAATGCCGGCTATTGTCAAATCCAGAATAATCTTTTATTATAGCTTTTTTGCCTGGCCGTTATCCCAAACTAGACAGCATCCTCATCAGTGAAACACGACTATGACACAACAATATTCCATTAAAGATATCCTTAAAATCGAAGTAGCGCCGGCGCTCGGTTGTACCGAACCTGCCGCGGTAGCGCTTTGCACTGCCGCCGCCGGCACCCTGCTAAGTAATAAATCACCCGACAAACTGGACAAAATGGATCTCTGGCTCAGCCCGAATATCTATAAAAACGCCTTTGCCGTCGCCATCCCCGGCACCGCCGGTGAAACCGGTATTGATCTGGCCGGCGCTCTGGGTTATTGCTGCGGCGATCCCACCCGCAAACTGGAAGTGCTGGCGCCCACCACCAATGAGGCGCTCTGTGCCGCCCGCCAGTTGATCAAAGACCAGAAAATCGCCGTCCATTTATTACGCGAAAAAACCGGTATCTATATCAAGGCCGGCTTATCGGTTAATGGTGAAACAGCCGAAGCGGAAATTGAAGGCACCCACGACAATTTGATTGGCCTCAAACTCAATGACCAACCGGTTCAATCCCATCCGCTCCTGGCCAAAACCGATCACGATCAATGCACGATAGGAAAACTCGAAGATTACCTCTCCCATCTTTCTCTCGAAGAGTTGCTCGCTCTAGTGGAAAACATGGATGAGGAAGACTATGAATTCGTCATGCGCGGCGTTGAGTACAATCTGGAACTGGCGCGCCACGGTCTGGCGTTCGGCAGTGGTTTAGGCATTGGCAAGACACTGGAACGACTCACGCGCGAAGGGCTGATCAAAAAAGACATGGTCCTGGCCGCCCGTATGCTGACTTCAGCCGCCTGTGACGCCCGCATGGCCGGAGCCAAGTTACCTGCCATGAGTTCTGCCGGCAGCGGCAACCACGGTTTAACCGCTGTTTTACCGGTCTGGGCAGTACGCGATTACCTCAACGACCTCAACGAAAAAGATGTCCTGAAAGCCATTGCCCTCAGCCATATTGTCACCGGGTATATCAAAGCCCATACCGGACGGCTCTCCGCCGTCTGCGGTTGCTCCATTGCCGCCGGTGCCGGGGCCGCCGCCGGGATTGCCTGCCTGATGGGTGGCAATCTCTACCATATCGCCGGAGCCATTAAAAACCTGATCAGCGATCTGGCCGGGGTCATCTGCGATGGCGCCAAGGCCGGTTGTTCTCTTAAACTGGCCACCGCCGCCGGCACGGCGGTCATGTCCGCGCTCTACTCCCTGCATGGAATCAACGTCAAAGATTCCGACGGTATTGTCGCCCTGACCCCCGAACAGACCATGCGCAACATGGGCGCCATCAGCACCCAGGGCATGATCGAAACCGACCAGACTATCCTGCGGATCATGATCGAAAAACAATTCGCCCAGACATAAGTCACTTGATAAACGGATCAATAAATAACAAGTAACTCCGTTCGCCCGCTGTCAGTTGCGAATGCAGCTTAACTGAATCCAGCACACGGTCCAGGGCCGCCCGCCAGATATCATCGGGGATATCCATTCTGATACTCCTCGCTTCAAGTAAACCCTCAAGTAGCATGTCACTGAATTCACCAATAGAAGTGCGCCCGGCAAGAGCCGCACGCAGCGCTTCTGCGACATCGTGATCGTCTATCTGAGGATTACCCCGCCAGGTATTCACCAGAACAAACTCAATATTTTGCAGGATATCTTCATGATCCCGGATAATCTTACGCTTCAATTGCTGGATGGAATGACCGCCATCCCAGCTGCGCCTTTTTTTGTGGATTATTTTCGCCATAGATCTCTCCATAAATAAACAGCTGATATTCTCAAATCACCTTATTTCGGCCCCCACATCGTATACGGTACCACGTCGGCATCCATATAATCGGCATGCCCATCCACAAAAAGATGATTGGCCCCCTCTCGATGGCGCGCCGCAGCCGCCCGGCGGGCATGCGTATCATTTTGATGGGTCCCGGTCCGCCCACTGGACAGGTGGGATGACTGCCAGACATCCAGAATTGCATATGTGCTGGTGCTGAGCTGGACATGGTCAAAAATAACCGGACGCCAGATGCCCGCCTCATTGTCCGCCAGATAAATCTTTTCAGAGGGTCGTTTAAACTCTTGAATTTTTGTCGGCCCACGGGTTGATACCCCATCCCGCAACCAGCTGTTGATCACATAATCCACTGTCTGTAAACTGTTGGGAACCCCTCCCGGATAGCCGCCGGACGCGTTGCTCATGCCAGTTCCCGACCTGGGAAAATCCGGGCAATTATAAATTTCGACCTCACGATAGTCATTCACATCGGGCTTATGTTCGCCCAGATACGGCATAAAAAGCAGAAACCAGGCGCCCAGATCGATATCGCGCGGCACATAATCCTCGTTGTCATCATGATACATGGCCATCACCAGACCGATCTGCTTCAGATTCGACAGACAAACCGCCGCCCGGGCCTGCTTGCGGGCCTTTCCCAAAGCCGGCATCAGAATGGCCACCAATAGAGCGATAATACTCACCACTACCAGTAACTCAATTAAGGTAAATCCATTCCGGCACAACTTTGGGCCGGCGATAGTCAATGTTTTATTCATAGTCAGTTCCCATGCAAAAATGAATTGACACATCTAATTTACCGAATTTGAACAATAAATGCAAAATCTATTTCTCTATCGCTACCATTTGTCTATAACCAATCGTGGGACTCTCAACAGTTCAGTGCAATAGATCCTCATAATTGTATCGTTATAATGCTTAGACATAGACCTTAAATATGACGACCTGAATACGGATGGATAAAATACCATGAAACGACGCGACTTTCTGAAAATTGCCGGCACCGGATTGCTCGGTACCGCCATTGGCTGTGCGAACGCCCGCCAACAAACCACCTCAAGGCCCAATATCCTGCTGATTATGGCCGATGATATGGGCTATTCCGATATCGGCTGTTTCGGCGGCGAGATCGACACCCCCAACCTGAATTCCCTGGCGGCCGACGGATTGCGATTCACCCAGTTTTATAATTGTGCCCGCTGCTGCCCGACCCGGGCCAGCCTGATGACCGGCCTGTTCCCGCATCAGGCCGGAGTCGGCGGCATGGTCAATAAAGGCCCGACCCCGGCTTATCTGGGCCATCTGAATGACCGCTGCGTGACGATTGCCGAAGCCCTCAAGTCAGCGGGTTACCGTACTTATATGTCCGGTAAGGCCCACTGGGGCGAACAGGAATTCGCCTGGCCCATTAATCGTGGCTTTGATCACCATTACGGTCTGGTCAGCGGCGCGATGAATTATTTCGATATTACCAAAGGCAAAGCGGATAATGTCGATCGTATTTTCGTCAACGATCACGAACGCCTGACCCCAAAAGGCGGCGGTTTTTATACCACCAATGCCTTTACCGATCACGCGATTGCTTATCTGGATGAACATTCCAGTCAATATGCCAGTCAACCATTTTTCATGTATATGGCCTATAACGCCCCACACTGGCCGCTGCATGCCTTGCCCGAAGACATTGCTAAATACCGGGGCAAATATCGTGATGGCTGGGAAAAACTGCGAAAAAACCGCCATGCCCGCCAGACTCAAATGAATCTGTTTGGCAAACCTCTTAAACTCAGCCCTCTGGATGAAAATACGGCTGGCTGGGATCAATTAACCGACTCCCAAAAAGATGAAATGGACCTGAAAATGGCCGTTTACGCCGCCCAGGTCCACTGTATGGACCGCAACATCGGCCGAATACTTACCAGGCTCAAGGAGATCGGCCAATTCGATAATACCTTAATCATGTTCCTCAGCGACAACGGCGCCTGCGCCGAAAGCGGCCCATTGGGTTCCGACTGGCGCAATGGCAAAGGCGGACCGATCGGCACTGTCGATTCGTTCACCAGTTACGGCCTGAGCTGGGCCAACGCCGGCAATACCCCCTTTGTCAAATTCAAATCCTGGACCCACGAAGGCGGCTGTGCCACTCCCTTTATTGCCCACTGGCCCGGCCAGATCGCTCAGCCTGGTACGACCACCAGCGAAATCGGCCACGTTATCGATATCATGGCCACCTGCTGTGAAGTAGCCGGCATCTCTTATCCAACTAACTTCAACGACAAACCAGTCATCGCAACCCCAGGGATCAGCCTGATCCCCGCATTGAAACGCCAAAGACGCGACCAACACCCCTATCTGGTCTGGGAACATATCGGCAAGCGCGCCCTCCGTAAAGAGGACTGGAAAATCGTCTATGCCAACGCCAAATCCGGCTGGCAACTCTATGATCTGAAAAACGACCGTACCGAATTGCATAACCTTGCCGACAGCTTACCCGATAAACTGAATGAACTGAAAACGATCTGGTATGCCTGGGCCGATACCTGGCAGGTGGATTACAAGGATAAAACATGAAAAAATGGATATTGGGGCTGATCCTATTATCAGCAGCGGTCGTCCACGCCCAGACCGACCAATCCAGACAATGGGATAAACGCTGGCTCTACATCTCCAGCAACCTTTACGTCAATGAAAACATACCCAAACTGGATCAACTGCTCCAGCGGGCCCATCAGGCCGGATACAACGGCGTGCTCTTCACCGATTACAAAATGTTCACCTGGTGGCAACTGGATGATGCGCCCCGTTGGCAGGCAAATGCCCAAAAACTCCGCGCCATCACCCGCCAACTCGATATGCAACTGGCTGTCTGTGTATTTCCCTTCGGGTATGCCGGTTCCCTGCTCTGGCATGATGCCAATCTCGCCAGCGGTATGCCCATCCGCCAAACTCCTATGAAGGCCAGGAACGGACAATTGATACCGGTCCAGAGCGCTGGAATCATGAATGGCTCATTTGAGTCATTTCAAAATCACACTGCCCTGAATTACGCATTCCAGGATGACCCGGGTAAAAGCTCATTTATCGATACCAACATAACCAAAGATGGCCGGGCCTCGTTACGCTTTGAAAATGTCGGCGATTTCAATGCCTACGGTCATGGCCGCATCTGCCAGACGATTACCGTCTTGCCTTTTCAGCAATACCGAATTCGGGTCTGGTTAAAAACCGAACATTTGTCTGCTGATGAAGTTAAGATTCTGGTCATGGCCGATGACCAGGTCCTCCAATGGCAGTTCCTCCAGAAACCCGGCGGTAACAATTTTGACCATTTTAACCGCGCAACCGATCTGACCATGGACTGGACCGAACAATGCGTCACATTTAACAGTCTGGATCACAATCAGGCGCGTGTCTATTTAGGACTCTGGGGCGGTAAAAAAGGCAAAATCTGGTGGGATGATTTGCGCATCGAAGCCGTACCGCTGTTGAATATCCTGCGCCGTGATTCACTGCCGGTAATTCTTGAAAGTGAAGATGGAACCCGTTTCGAAGAAGGCAGGGACTACGAACCCATCCGCGATCCAAAACTGGGCCGGACCCCCTGGCCCGGATCCTACGAAACCCGTCACGATCCGCCGGTGATCCAACTGACCGCCAACAGCCGCATCCAAAACGGCCAGACCATCCGCTTCTCCGGCTATCATCCCACCCTCGTTTACGCCGGCCAGGTCAATTGCAGCCTGAGCGATCCCATAGTATTCCAGCTCTGTCGCGAACAGATCCGACGCACCGAAGCGGTGCTGCATCCCGATATCTATTTCATGTCACACGATGAAATCCGCTGCGCCGGCTGGGAGCCTGACCAGATCCGCGATTTCCCCTCGACCGGGGCAGTCCTGGCCCAAAACATCCAGACCTGCACCGATATTATCAAACAGGAAGCTCCCGGTCGCCCTATCGTTGTCTGGTCGGATATGTTCGATCCCAACCATAACGCGCATGACAAATATTATCTCGTCAACAATACCCTGGCTAACTCCTGGGAAGGCCTGACCCCGGATATTATCATTATGAAATGGGGCACCGGCGCCATCTGCCGCCCGGGCCTGCAATTTTTCGCAAATCGAGGCCACACCCAGATGCTCGCCGCCTATTATGACAACGATGTGCATACCGATTATCGCGCCTGGCAATCCGCCCTGGCGGACATCCCGCGCATCGAGGGTATCATGTACACCACCTGGCAGAATAACTATGCCAATCTGGAAAAATTCGCCTCAGCCTGGTGGGGCTATCAGCCTTGATCCAACACACCATCATAATGAAAATCGCGGCGTAGTCGCCCCCGCTGCCGGATTTTCTGGATCCCGTGCCCGCAACTTGGCGTCATATTGGAAGATCTGATACCCAAACCGGCTCGTTCGGGTACGATAAATGGTCACATTCACCATCATATCGGGCTGGATCTGCTCCATGAGTAATCCCAGCTGATCGACATCTTTCACCGGCTCTCCGTTAATTGCGACGATTAAATCACCCTGTTCAATTCCCGCGTTGTCCGCCGGCGAATCACGATCCACCATATTCACCAGCACATTACCCCGCTCTCCCGCGGCCAATCCCTTGCTCCGCTTCAACTGGTCGGTCAGCGGAATCACATTAAACCCAAACATTTTGCGGGCCAGATCCTGGCCATCCGGCTTCGGCTTGACAATCAATTCCAGTGAGAGTCGAACCTTTTGACCATTTCGATCCACATCAAAAGCCAGGGTCTCATTCTCCTGACGCTCCAGCAGATTCAAATAAAAGTCAATCTCGGTCAGGGTATCCAAACCCGACAGCCCGGTAATGACGTCACCCACGCGAAATCCCGCCCGCGCCGATCCGCTGTCCTGTTTGATGGTTTCGACAAACAAACCAACCGCCTTCCCTTTATAATCGCTGCGTCGCTTGCAATCACATACCGTCATCCCCAGGTCAATCCGCCTCAATTTCTCCACACTGAGCATATCGCCCATACTCTGACGTAGCCGGTCCACCGGAATGGCAAAGCCGATTCCCTGGGCCGCCTTGCGAATCGCGGTATTGATCCCGATCAGTTCCCCATTGATATTCAACAGCGGCCCGCCTGAATTACCCGGGTTGATCGGCGCGGAGATCTGGATCAGATCGGGCATCACCACATCGTCACTCATCTGCAAATCACGATGGATCGCGCTGATAATCCCATCCGTCAGCGTATGCTGGTATCCATAAGGATTACCGATCGCCAGCACTGTCTCGCCGATCATCAAATCGTCGGAATAACCCAGTTGCACTGCCGGAAAGGTCTTGTCACTGTCAATCTTCAGCACCGCCAGGTCACTGGTCTTGTTCGTCGCCACCACCGTCGCGCCATACTTCTGGCCATCGGCCATATTTACCGTAATCTCATCGGCGCCCTGAATCACATGGTTATTGGTGATAACATACCCTTTGCGATTGATCACAAATCCCGACCCTAGCGAAGGCACCACCATCTTGCGGCTGAAAGGATAATTGTCCATCGACCAGAAATCGAACAAACTGTCCCGCACTTCCGTCACTGTCTTGCTGGTGATACTCACCACCGCGTCCTTGTTGCGTTCAAACGCCTCGACAATCGGGGTACGCCTGGAATAAGGCCCGGATTCATTCTGTCCCCATAATCCGCAAACTGTCATTAATAGGATTATCAGTGAGAGGTTTTTAACTTTTTGCATCTTGATATTTCCTCGATGTTACATGCTGTACTTTTTTTACTATTCAATTCAATGTAATCTAAAATAATAACTCTGTCCAGCCCCCTCATGCCTCAATGCCAAACAAATACTCTTACCGTTATATCTTCTTTTTTAACAAAATTTTACAAAACTTATACAAACATGGCCCTTGGTAATATTTCGTCGTTGATTTTTTCATTGGGTTTTACTGGAAACCTCAGAATCATTCCATTATACTCCCTATGGCCATATCTTATACCATTAACGATTGATAATGCCCGCTTGGCCGTGAAATAAGTCTATTACGAGTAAAAACTTAATTTGCGAGCGATCAGGTATTTCCTTACCCGATGGGTATATTTCATTCACTAACCGTTTATCTATGGAGCTTCACATGAAATTTACGACTTTGACCTCGGTTTTGTTCTCATTGATTTTTACATCATTAGTGCTCGCCGATGAGGCCCGGCTGCTTCGTTTTCCCGCCATCCATGACGATCAGGTCGTCTTCTCTTACGCTGGCGATCTCTATACCGTCCCGTCAGACGGCGGGGTCGCCCGGAGATTGACCAGCCATATCGGCTACGAAATGTTTGCCCGATTCTCTCCCGATGGTGAAACCCTCGCGTTTACCGCCCAATACGACGGCAATACCGAAGTCTATGTCATGCCGGCCCAGGGCGGCCAGCCCAAACGCCTCACCTACACGGCCACCCTCGGCCGCGATGATGTCTCCGACCGCATGGGACCTAACAATATTGTTATGGGATGGACCCCCGATGGCAAATCCGTCGTGTTCCGTTCCAGAATGACCTCTTTTAATTCCTTCAAGGGCTCTCTTTACACTGTCGATCTGGAAGGCGGCCTGCCGGTCCAGCTCGAAGTGCCCGTGGGCGGATTCTGCTCCTTTCAAGGCGACCGGATGGCCTATAATCGTGTCTTCCGCGAGTTCCGCACCTGGAAACGCTATCGCGGCGGCATGGCAGATGATATCTGGATCCACGATTTCAATGATCATACTACCACCAATATCACCAACAATCCTGCCCAGGATATTTTCCCCATGTGGCATGACAATACCATCTACTTCATTTCAGACCGTGACAACGGTCGCATGAACCTGTTCGCTTATGACCTCAAAAAAGAAAAAAACCGGAAACTGACCGATTTCCAAGATTTCGATATCAAATTCCCATCTCTGGGTAACGATGCCATCATTTTTGAAAACGGCGGTTGGCTCTATCGTGTCGAATTGCCGGATGGCGAACCTCAAAAAATCGACATCGAAATCTGTGAAGATCTCAGTATCGGCCGTGACAAGCTGATTAACGTGGATGACCAGATTACCAACTTTGATATTGCCCCCGATGGCAAACGGGCCCTGATGGGAGCGCGCGGCGATGTCTTTACCATCCCGGCCAGAAATGGCGAAGTCCGTAACCTCACGGGCACTCCCGGTGTCCATGAACGGAATAGTACCTGGTCCCCGGATGGCCGCTGGATCGCCTGGATCTCCGATGCCACCGGTGAAGATGAAATCTACCTCACTGCTCAGGATGGTTCCGGTGAACCACAACAAATGACCTCAGAGGGTGACACCTACCTGTTCTCTCTACGCTGGTCGCCCGACAGCCGCAAACTGCTCTGGTCCGATCGCCGCATGCGGCTCCGCTATATCGATATCGAACAAAAGGAAATCGTCGAAATCGACTCAACCTCCACCGGCGCCATCCGCCAATACGAATGGTCGCCCGATAGCCGCTGGGTGGTCTATGTCCACCCCGAATGGCAGGCAATGAACCGCCTCTACCTCTACAATCTGGAAGACGGCGAATCTTTCCCGGTCACTGACGGCTGGTTTGATGTCAAAGATCCGGTCTTCAGCCGCAATGGCAAATACCTGCTGTTCACTTCCAATCGTGATTTCAATCCCATTTACAGCTGGACCGAATGGAACCACGCCTATATCGACATGGAAAAGGTCTATCTCATCACCCTCGCGGCCGATACCCCCTCGCCCTTTGCCTATGAAAGCGACGAAACGGCAGTAAATACCGAAGCGACGGATAAATCCACAGATAAACCGGCTCCCAAAGCAGAAAAGAAAAAGAAAAAAACCGATACTAAAAAGAATACCAAAAACAAAAAAGAACCCGAATCCAAACCCGTACCGGCGGATAAAACCATTAACGTCAAAATTGACCGGGAAGGCATTATGGCCCGTTCCGTCAGCCTGCCCATCCCACCCTCAGCCTACGGCCACATCGATTGCGTGGAGGACACCGTTTATTATACCCGCAATGGCTATAAAGATAACCAGACCCTGCTGTTTATGTTCGATCTCAAAGAGAAGAAACAAACCGAACTGGGTAGTGTTTCCAGCTACACCATTTCTGCCAATGGCAAAAAAATGCTGCTGCGTAACAGAGGCAGCTTCGGGATCATCGACCTGCCCAGAGGCTCCGCCAAAATCGATAATCCACTGAACTTGTCCGGTATGACAGTCTATCTCGACCGCCAGTCGGAATGGCGCCAGATTTATGATGAAAGCTGGCGTCAGTTACGTGAGTTCTTCCATGTTCCCAATATGCACGGTGTGGACTGGCCCGGGATGCGCGAACGCTACGCCCCGTTGGTCGACTTTGTCAACCATCGCTGCGACCTGACCTACGTCATCGGCGAAATGATCAGCGAACTCAACTGCGGCCATGCCTATGTCAATGGCGGCGATTATCCCCAGGCCCCCCGGATCAAACTGGGATTGCTGGGCGCCCGGATCAGCCGCGATGACACAGGTTATTTCCAGATCGATGCCATCCTGCCCGGCCAGAACTGGGACCGCCCCCTCCGTTCGCCCCTGACCGAAATCGGCGTGGATGTCCATGAACAGGATTACATTATCGCCATTGACGGAGTCGAAACCAATACCGTTACCAACCTCTACGAACTCCTGATTGACAAGGCCGGCCGCCAGGTCGAACTGACCGTCAATAATAAGCCCCGCCTGCGCGGCAGCCGCAAAACCATCGTCAAACCCATCGACGATGAAAGCGAACTCTATTACTACCAATGGGTACAGACCAATATTGACACAGTCAGCGAAGCCACCGACGGTAAGGTGGGGTATATCCACGTCCCGGACATGGGTGTGCCGGGCCTGAACGAATTTGTCAAACATTTCTATCCCCAACTTAGTAAGAAAGCACTGATCATCGACGTCCGCGGCAATGGCGGCGGCAATGTCTCCCCCATGCTGATCGAACGGCTCCGCCGCGAAATCGCCATGATCACCTACGCCCGCAATATCGATCCCACTCCCAATCCCGGCGAAATGATCGTCGGACCGCTGGTCTGTCTCTGCGATGAATACTCCGCTTCCGACGGTGACCTGTTCACCTACCGTTTCAAACAGCACAAACTCGGCCCCGTCATCGGCAAAACCACCTGGGGCGGCGTTGTGGGCATCAGCGGCTCGCTTCCCTTCCTGGATGGCGGTTCTCTCATGAAACCGGAACATTCACGCTACGATATCGAAGGCAAAAATTATATTATCGAAGGCGTCGGTGTCGAACCGGATATCTTCGTCGACAACGATCCCTGGCAGGAATATCAGGGCAATGACCAGCAACTGGATAAGGCAATCGAAGTGATTCTGGAAAAACTTAAAACTGAAGAAGTCACCCTGCCTCCGTTGCCCCCTTATCCTGTGAAATAATTTATCCCCGGTTATTATCAAAGAGGTCCGTAGCTTATAACGGACCTCTTTTTTTTTATATAAACCCACAAGAATGCCCCCTTCAGGATTTAATCGCATCCGATTTCTTCCCCGACATAAAATGTTTGATGAGATTGAAAAAAACTGACACTTCCTGGTTACAATAATAATATGAATATTCACTTTTCAATTAACCAGATATTCATAAGGCTTTGCAAAATATAAATGTTATCGAAAGCGGTTTCCCAAAGGTCTTCATACGACAATCCATCATCTCTTTGTTTTCTTAGCAGGATTTTTATTTTAATACTTTATAAGTATATTAAAAATAATACCTTATAAGATAAAACCGCTACCTTATGCGTTTCATCCTGTTGTTCAGCTGAAAGTCCCGGATATTGAGCAAGGCGAAATCCCGAGCCATCGGGATCGGGATTTTCCTGTCTAAGTGGCTGTTAACCTTCTTTTTTGTGTGGACTATCACTTCTTTTACTGTAGCTTGACCGACCTGGGTTTAATTCCAGATTTAATAAATCCTTATTTATCAGACCATGGCTGATTCTTAATTGACATCCGATAAACCTTTTTTTTATCATAACAGTCTGTTATGATTAAATTTAAAGAATTTTTCCAGCGCCAGGCTTCATGAATATAATCCGTTAAGATCGATACAAGCCCTATAGCGCCACCCTGAACAGTATTTTTTGTCATATTTTATTATTAAATAAAGACTTACACGCATTTTTATGCCAAATTCATCCTGATTTTTTTTAAATTATTTTAAATTTTTTCTAAATTACCGACACATTTGCAGGTATAATGACACTATATAAGTGATCTGCGGCAATGTTTTGTGGATTTATATCTGTAAAAATCCTGTTGACTTGCCTGCTGATTGTTTATACAATATTGAATGTTAAGTGTTTTTTCTTTCTAAGTGCCTTGGTATATACAAACTAATGTTGTTTGTATGGAGATTCAAACTCTGAAAATTTTTCTTACGGAGGATTTAAAATGAAAAGAAGTTGTATTTTGGTCGCTTTGCTGTGCCTGGTTGGCATTGCGAGCGCGTCTCAGATTTCCTACACGGCTTCCGTTGGATTGGCTCCAACGAACTGGAACACGGTGCTCAATATTCCTAAGTTCGACACCATGGGTGGTACCCTCACTTTGCAAAGCATTGATATTACAATCGATGGCAAAGTTGTGGGCCAGGCTGGTTTCGAAAACATGAGCAACGCTCCGGTCACTGTGACCCTGGATCTGCAAGCTATTCTGCGTCTGAAAAGACCGGATAACTCTAACATCTGGGTTCAGGTTGTATCCGCAACTGAAACTGCTTCCGTCGAAGCTAAAGACGGCGTAGTTGATTTCGGTGCTCCTGCTGGTCACACGTTCGATACCATGGAAGACAATATGTCAGAAACTGTCACCCTCCTGTCAGCATCTGACAAAGCTCTGTTCACCGGCACCGGCGATATCTTACTGCCTCTGCTGGCGCAGGGTTCTCTGTCCTATGATGGTGCAAGCAATATCATTCTGTTTGCATCTTCCAACGCAGCCGCAGATGTAACTGTTGCTTACAATTACATCCCCGAACCGGCAACCCTGAGCCTGATGGCTCTGAGTGGTTTGGCCGTTCTGCGTCGCCGCAAATAAGTTTTCAAAGCGACCGTAAGAAAAAATGAGGACCACAAGAATCGTTTTCTTGTGGTCTTTTTTTGCGCATTTTTCCCCTTCCGCCATAATCTCATCGATAACTTCATCTTTTCCAGCCAGTTACCGAAATAGTAAATATGAAACTTGTCCCCAAACTGATGTTATCCGCATTCGGCGCTGGCCTGCTACCCATTGCCCCCGGTACTTGGGGTTCTGCGGTTACCGCCGCCCTGCTGGTCATTCTGCTTGCCGTAAAAACCCCACCTTTCTGGATTATCGCCGCCCTGCTCTTCTTAATCCTCTGGGGATCCTGGGCAACCCTCCAATTCGGCCCCCGGGCCATCTCCGAATTAGGCGACGATCCCGGTATGATCGTCAGTGATGAAGTGGCCGGACAGGCCCTGACATTTCTCTGGCTGTGGAATTGCTCCGACTGGCCCATCAACTTAACCCTGGCCTTCACCGCCACCGGCTTCATACTTTTCCGGATTTTCGATATTATCAAACCCTGGCCCGCCTGTTATTTCGACAACCTTAAATCCAGCTTCGGCGTATTAATGGATGACATCGCCGCCGGAGTTTATGCGGCTTTGGCGCTCCAATGTGTCTGGCAATTGGGCTTGCTCCAAGCCATGACCGGATTTAATCGTTAAAGGATGATCAATGTCATATATTCAAGCCATTATTCTCGGTATGATCCAGGGACTGACAGAATTCCTTCCGGTATCCAGTTCCGGCCATCTGGTCATGATTCAACATTTTATGGACATAGATCCTCATTCTCAAGCCATGATCATTTTTGACCTGGCCGTCCATCTGGGTACCATGGCTGCGGTCCTGGTTTTCTACCGCCGTAGTATTTCACGCTATTCTGTCAGCCTCATACGGGGATTGCCTCTGCTCAACAATCCAGTTAACGCCTGGAAAACATCTCCCGGTATTCGTTTCAGTATCCTGGCGCTCACAGCAATTTTAACCACCTTTGTTTTTTACAAATTACTCGACAAAGTCATCGACCAGGGTTTCGAAAAACCGCAAATTGTCATGATTTGCTGGCTGATTACCGCGGTTGTTTTATGGCTGACCGACAAAAACCGGGGCCGTCGCATCGGCATCAAACAATTTGGGATCGGCGCCGCGATTATCATCGGTCTGGCTCAGGGTTTCGCGTTATTCCCCGGCATTTCGCGCAGCGGCTCCACTATCTGCGCCGCCGTTCTGCTGGGGCTTCACCGGCGCTGGGCGGGTGAATTCAGCTTCCTGATCGGTATCCCGGCGATTGCAGGCGCCAGCTTGCTTGAAGGAATCGATTTTTTCAGCAACAATCCACAGGGATTGCCCTGGGGCCCCACCATGGCCGGTACGATTGTCAGCGGCCTGGTTGGCTTCCTGGCGCTCCAACTCCTCATCTGGGCGGTCAGAAAAGCCAAATTGACATTATTTTCCATTTATCTTGTTATTATTACCATAGTTACATTTATTTGCCTGATCAATGGAATCATCGGCTGACTTTTTGGCTCTGTAAAAAGATCCCCTAGAGTAAAAAATTATCGGAAACTGGCAAAATCATTGTCATTTTCCTGCCATTTATGATATACTGAAAATGGTGGATGATACTTAGGTCTTATCCATTCCGGCCGTAAGGTACGCATAGACAGGTGCTTATAACGAACAATAAGCAATGTTTACAAGGACCGGCCAGAACCGACGAAAGTTAGAGAAAGTCTGTATGCGGCCAATCCGGACCGCCGCGGCTCTTTGAAAGGATAATCTTCAATGGCAACCTCATATGGTTCGCTCTGTGACGACTTTTATGTCAATATGAACCTGAATACCGAGCTGGAATTACCTTCCGAGCGCGATACGATCCTTCATTTCTTTGAGCGGATCCAACGCCAGTTTCCCACCATGAATAATTTCTACCAGCGCGAAACCGGGGAATTCTGCCTGGATGAAGACCGCGAAGCCGGTAGTTATCGTTGGGTAACCATTGAGCAGGACCGGATCTGCAGCGGGTATGTCAATCCCGATTCCATTGAAAAAGCTGATGAACTTCACAAACTGATTCTCGAACTCGTCCCCTATATGCTCGGGGTCAATCATCTCGATGTCGATTCCCTCGATATCCTTTATGGCATGGATTTCGACTTCGAAGGCAATCATGATGAAATCCTGGCCGACGCCCTCTTCAGCAATACCCCCTTCTTCAGTCTTCTGGATTATCCCGAAGCCCGGCCCATCGGTTTTGATCCCTCCGTCATTATCAGCCTCACTCCCGACTGCCGGCTCCAGGCCAAAATCTCGCTGGAATCCCGCACCGGCGCCTACCAGGTCCGCACCGGTAAATACAAAGACGACGATCAGATCAGCCTGTACCTGTCTCTCCGCCAGTACCCCGATCCCACCCATAAATTCGACTGCCTCCAATCCTACGACCGCCAGAAACTCTATTGCGAACAGATCATGAACGAAAAAATCATCCCGAATTTCGTCAAACCCATCCTGGGCGCGATTGGCCAGAGGCAGTAAGTCTATTTGATGCGAATCTTGGATAATCCTAACTCATTTATCTTGATAAGTTTATAGCTGTGTTTTTTAAGTAGCCAATTTTTTAATTGGCTTAATCAACGAACAGTTCAAATGTGTCTTAAATGCCGGTTTATTAGGGGGCACTATGGTTGAGTTGGTACGATATCTTATTTTAATCTTTTGCGTCAATCATCTGTCGGATATTCCAGAACCCATTGAGCGAATACCTTTACCATTGGATCGCGAACCCATAATATCTGATATTTTATTTGAATCGGTTGATAAAGGTTATGTGGTCGACTGGAATAAACAACCGGTTAATGATGCCTTGATTGAAGTGTATTATTTCCAAAACAACTCCTATACCATTGGGGCGGAAACGGAAAAAGTATACTGTTCCGACCATAGTATGGGAATAATTGGATTGCCGGTACAAAAATTGGGTGAAAGCAAATCAAATCCAGATGGTCAATTTGAAATTTCGTATCAGCTTCTTGATAGCAATAATTATCGTGACAGCAATTTCTTGATTGTTGCCTCCAAAACGGGTTACGGAATGGCTTTCTGTCAGCGTTATGAGTTGGATAATTCGATCGAGTCTGCACTGCTTTTGCATCAATCCAATTCGTTATCAGGGATAGTCAGGGACCAGGACGGACAGCCGGCAAGGGACATCACGGTCCATGCGGTCCTGATGCCGGACAATGATGATTATCTCCTCCTGAACATCCCGCTGGCGTTGATGAATTTACCCCACTTGCAAACCCAAACGGACTGGAATGGCAGATTCATCATAGAAGGTTTGCCTGACAAATGGAGCGCCGAATTCGGCGTCACAGATAAAAATGGCGCCTTTCTGCCAGGTTACAGCTACTCAAAAACAAAACTCTATGCTCCTCACGAAACTGGCTTCATTAAATCAGGAATTGAAACGCGTGTGGTTTATCAACCCACACTGCCAGACACGCCACGATTTTATACCGGTGACCAGAATGTCGAACTGAACATCTGGCGCCTGACAACCTCTTTGGCCGGACGGATTATCGATCCGGGTACTGGACAAGGTGTAGCGGATATTCGCGTCAATTTTCTCCGCCTCAAAGATGAAAAGAGCTCTGACCTGTCCTTTTGTGCCATCACCAACAGCGAAGGATACTTTCAACGGTTGTGTCTGCCTGGTTTGTATGCAATCAACCAGGACATTTCAAATATGAAACAGTCAGATTACTTTTTCAATCGCCAAACAATAACTGTTACAGACAATGAAAATACCTACCTTGAATTGAATGCAGAAAAACCGTACGAAACAACAATTAAACTGGTCTGCCAATCGCCACTTCCAAATAAAAATCCTATTCACTATTCTCTCGTTCATTCAGAAACAAAATTAACCTTCCACCTTTTTTCCAATCCCAATACCGAAACCAGACTTAAACTGCCTTCAGGATCCTATCAATTCAAAATAGATCAATTTATGCCTTATCAGGTCATACCCAATAAAGATACTTTATTAGTGGCGGAAAATCAGGGAAATCGGTTCTTAATCCCTCTGATATCTCCCCAAAAACCGGTTGATCCGGTCGAACAGAAAAAACGATCTGGGGGTTGGTTAATTCACGTCGAAGACCAGAACGGTCAGGCCGTATCGGATGCGGAACTTTTTTTGTTTCCCGGCAATGAATATCTTGGACTAACCGATCCATCGGGAAACGCGGAACTGCCCGTGGATCAACTTCGCGCGATGCTACCTCCCTTTCGTACAGAGAATAGTTATGATTCGGTCCCAACCTGTTTGCTGGCTTATTATCCCGATAAAAAACTGGCCGGGGTATCATTAAATAAATACTTCCTGGGCATGTCCGGACTGGAAATAACCATCAAAATGGGATTAACGTTTAATATGACTGGAAAGGTCCTGGATGCCGAAAGCCATCCGATTCCTGATGCCACGGTATCTCTGGAAATCAATCCATCCGACATATTCTCTTCAAAAGCGTCCGGAAATATTATCCAAACGACCAGCACGGATAATGATGGTACTTATTCATTCGAATTTCTTACTCGATCGGGTAAACCGCCCTTTTATTACTCGGTGTTTGCCGTTGCCGATCAATACGGAGGAAAAAGAGAGCGTCTGGAATTCCAGTCAAAATCGCCTTATCGCCCCACCTCCATACCTTCTAATATTCCTCCCCAGATTCAGAAGCAAAATCCGATAAAGCAGCAACAGAAAAATATGATTATGCTGGATGCCGCCGAAGTGGTCATGAATGATATTATCCTGCAAAAGGCCTCATTATCTATCGCCGGAACGGTCTATGACGTTGCTGGTCGGCTGGTTAATGGCGCCGAAATCTCAATCTCAGGTCCTCGTCAAGCTCAGTTCCTGCCTGTTGTGACCGATAAAAACGGAAAATTTCGCTTCGATGAACTCTCTGCGGGGACTATTGATATCGGTGTCAATCTTAACGGGTTTATGACACACGCGCATGCCCGTGCGGGAAATGAATCTATCTACATTATCGCTGACAAACCAAGGGATCCTCCCCAATTGAATGAGGTTCAACTGGGGCAGAACGCCCTGGTTAATATCTCAGCTGTTGACGCAGCCACCAACCTCCCGGTTGAGGATATTGCCATCTATTTCAATAGTATTGCCATGGCCAATTCCAATTCTTATATCTCTCGTTCTACCGACCGAAATGGCCGGACCTGGTGTGTTGTTCCGGTCGGACCACTTCAAATTCGTGCAGAAAAATATCTCGCCTTTCGAATGCTGGAACGTCCGGAAACCATCTCGATCGAAAATCAGAATCAATACGATATCCAAATAAAAATGGAATCCATTCCCAGGTTAAGAGCAACCGTCGTCGATCCTGACAACCAACCGGTTGAAGACGCTCGAATGATATTTGTCCCGGAGATGCCATTTTTCATTTCTCAAAGTCTGACAATGGGCAGCGCTTCTAATAACGCGGATTATGAATACGTTTCAACCCGGTCAAATGGCAAAGTGGAATTTGTCTGGGATCCCAGGTTAGCTAAAACACAATCTTACCCGGATTTGATTGATATTCCCTGTCATTTGATCGTGTTCCATGAAAAACGCAAACTTGCAGCGACGTTTCTGATGAACCAGAGTTATCAGGATGAAGTGCTTCTGCAACTCCAACCGGCCTTGACACTACAGGGTGTGGCTCGCTCTTCAAAAGGGAAACCGCTCAATAAAATGAAAGTGGAAATCAATCTGACTGGAGACAAACATGGCGCCTACTCGATCTACTGCAACAAAACTCTGACAGATCCAAACGGCCAATATAGGTTTAATACAATCATGCCCATCCCGGAAGGCATGTATTATACGTTAAGTTGTTATCATACCAGGATCAAATTGCCTGTTGATACCTGGCCTGAAAATGGAATAATCGAACAGGATATCACTCTCCAATTGCAATAGGGCGCCTATACCTTTTGCGTCCGTGAATCCTCCAGCACATCACGCAGATCGTCAATGATTTTATTGATCTGCTTGTCGTTCAGTTTCAATATATCCCGTAAAGCCTCGCCGATCGGGGGCAGGTATTTGTGGATATAGCCCCGTTTTTTAATTTCTTCAACGGCGCGTTTTTCCCCGGCTAGATAACGCCCCAACCGTCGGCCGCA
Source organism: Sedimentisphaerales bacterium (assembly GCA_963663965.2). Lineage (GTDB taxonomy): Bacteria > Planctomycetota > Phycisphaerae > Sedimentisphaerales > SM23-30. Next base: position 210,671 of record CAXXFK010000013.1, on the reverse strand, counting down.
TTCCGACAACGCCAGTTTGATCTCTTTGATAATTTCCGGATAATGCGCGACCGCCTCCTTGCTCTCCGAAGTAAACGGCACCCACACCGAAGCGATATGGATAATAACCGTCGCCGGACCGGCCGGCAAAGCCCCCCGGCTCTGCGACAGGCCGTATTGCCGCCAGTTGGTCGACACAATCGACTTGAACATCGCGCAGGCCGACTGCTGATATAGCAACGGAACCCGGTTGGCAAAACGCAAGACCCGCATCAATTCATTGCCTTCCTCATCCTGGCTCTCTTCCTCATCCAGCATCTCTTCCGGGGTCTTATTGCCATTGGTCCCTTTGCCAAAGGCCAGCGCCGCTTCAATCTGAAACGGATTACCGCGATAGACCGCGGGCGGACGCGTGCAAACCGTATAAAAATCGGCCTTCACCACCTGCTGCAACCCTTGCAGCAGCTCCTCTTCGCCGATCGGCACCACACAATTCGTGCTGGGCGCCATAATCTTGGTTTCATTGATCGATTTATACAGTTTTTCGACATCGTTATGATCGAAAGTATTCGGACGCTTGCGCGCGGACAATTTTGCCTGGTCCAGAATCTCCTGCGAAACCCTGGAACTGACCCGCGAAAACTCGTTGGTCAAAAATGCGGATACCGTTTTTTCCGGGGTATCCTGCAGCATCTTGATCAAAATCCCCAACTCCACGCCGTAAGGATGCGGCTTGACCGCTTCAGGCACCACCACCGCCGACTCGATCGAACGGTCATAAATAATCTCTTTATTGTCAGGCGTACGATAGATAAAACGCGCATGAGGATTGGCGATGGCCGTCTGATAAAGGTATTCGTCCACACTCTGACGCCCGCGCTGATAACGCGCTTCAATCTCCATCTCCACCCGGGTGCCGCTGCGAACATCCCATTCAATCTCCTCATCATTGATAATCTCCGGCCGGTTCGCTTTGGTATCGATCCGCAACTCATAATGATGCGACTTGGCGCGCGGGCCGGTTTTACTGTTAATCTTGACATTCTTACCCGTCGTCAGCATGCCATACATGCCCGCCGCCGAAATACCTATCCCCTGCTGACCGCGTGCCATTCTGAGATTGTGAAATTTGCTGCCGTATAACAGCCGCCCAAAAATATTAGGGATCTGCTCTTTAACAATTCCGGGCCCGTTATCCTGCACCCAGATCCGATAGCGGTTCTCCGCGCGCTGTTCGATCCCAACCTCGATCTCCGGCAGGATCTGGGCCTCTTCACAGGCATCCAGCGAATTATCAACCGCTTCCTTAATCGTGGTTAGCAACGCCTTGCTCGGATTATCGAATCCCAGCAGATGGCGATTCTTGGCAAAAAACTCGCTCACACTGATATCGCGCTGTTTGGCCGCCATGGAAAGCGCTTTGGACTCGATCTGATCATCCTGAATCGTTTCCACTGATTTACGTGCCCGCCCGGACGTTTTCCGTTTGACAATGACCGTCTTCTTCTCCCGCTGGCTGAGCGGCTTGATCTCAATCGTTCCGGCTTCCGGGTTCCCTTTGCTACCCTTTTGAGGCTTTTTACCTGCTTTACTTTTTACGACTGTTTTCGCTTCGCCTGATTCCTCTTCGGCGGCAAATTCAAAATTCATCTGATTCGCGTCTACAACTTTTCGTGCCATCCTGGCATCCTCTAACTATCTGGTAATATTCACTTTACTATATTCCACCTGTTGATTAACCAAACAGCCTATATTATCTCATTTTTCATTGCAATGTCAATTGTTAGAATCAGATGTACCAATTTTTCCTCAAAGACGGGCAAGACCATATGAAAAATTGCTGGCCGACGGATAAGTTATCGTTTAATCTCTGATTGATAAATTCTTACAAAAAATAGCCAATAATTCTTAACAGGACACTTTCATCCCGTTGGAAAGGGCATATTATGAGGTTTCTTGTACTTTTAGTTTTAGCGTTGACAATAAGTTTCATCACCCCGCTCCAGGGCCAATATCGCAAACTCCCCGTCTCCGAGTATGTCGACAAGATGAAAGCCGGCTGGATCGGCCAGATGGCTGGCGTCGGCCAGGGCGCGCCCACCGAGTTTCGTTATTGCGGTACCATGATCCCACCCGAAGCCATGCCCGCCTGGAAACCCGAAATGGTCAACCAGTTTCATCAGGATGATATCTACGTCGAAATGACCTTTTTACGCAGCCTGGAACTCTACGGCTTCGATGTCTCGATCCGTCAGGCCGGCATCGATTTCGCCAACAGCGGCTATCCCCTCTGGCATGCCAACCTCGCCGGCCGCGAAAACCTCCGCAAAGGGATCGCCCCGCCCGATTCCAGCCATCCCGCCTTCAACTCCCACGCCGACGACATTGATTACCAGATCGAAGCCGATTTTTCCGGCCTGATCGCGCCTGGCATGCCCAATCTGGTCATCGAACTGGGCGAAAAGTTCGGCCGCCTGATGAATTACGGCGACGGGCTCTACGGCGGACAGTTTGTTGGAGCCATGTACGCCGAAGCCTTCTTCACGCGCGATATCCCTCAGATCATCCAGACCGCCCTGGCGGCCATCCCCGCGGAAAGCCAGTACGCCGAATGCATTCGCGATGTCATCCAGTGGCATCAGCAAAACCCCCACGACTGGCCCAAAACCTGGGAACTCATCAACCAGAAGTATCAACTCAATCCCGATTACCGCCAGTTCAGTTGCTCGGACCGCTCAGGCCGCTTCAACATTGACGCCAAGATCAACGGTGCCTATATCGTCATGGGCCTGCTCTACGGCCGGGGCGACCTCGACCAGACCATTATCATCGCCACCCGTTGCGGCCAGGACAGCGACTGCAACCCCTCCAACGCCGCCGGGATCCTTGCCACCACCATCGGTTTCGACCATCTGCCCCGCAAATACGTTGAAGCGCTCAATCCCGAAGGCAAATTCAGCCACACCCCCTACAGTTACCCACGCCTGATCGAGGTTTGCACACGACTCGCCCATCAGGCCGTATTCCGCCAGGGCGGCCATGTTGAATCCGATCCCACCGGCGAGCAGGACTGTTTCCTGATCCCCGTCAAAAAAGCTATACCCGGCCAACTGCAAATCTCCAGCCAACCCGGCCCCATCGCCAACAGCCGCTACTCGATCGGCGAATCCGCCCTGATTACCGCCCAGCGCGGCCTGGACCTGTCCGATCAGTTAGCCCAATTCGCCCCCGGCTGGAAAATCGCCCAATGCGGCTTTGATATGAATCCCGGTTTACGCGAAAACTATCTGGGAAAATCCAAAGTCCTGCTCACCCACCCGCTGGATAAAGACACCCCCTGCATCCTGTCCCGAAAACTGAAAGTCCCCAAAACAGGCAACCCCAAACTTCATCTGACCGTCAGCCACCACACCGACCCCGCCGGCGACTGGGAACTGAAGGTCCTGATCGATAAACAAACCATCCTGACTCAAACTATCGGCAATACCAGCGCCGACAACAGATGGCTGGACATCGATATCGACCTGACCCCATACGCCGGCAAAACTATCAACCTCGAACTGCTCAACCAACCCACCGGCTGGTCCTACGAAGCCGCCTACTGGGCCAGCATCCAGATAAAATAAATCCGTAGCACGGGCATCCTGCCCGTGTTTTCCCAACCGTACCACGGGCATCTTGCCCGTGTTTTCCCAAACGTACCGCGGGCATCTTGCCCGTGAAATTCCCAGATTTGGGCTCCAAGCCCCAATCAATCCACAACCCAAAACATAACTTTCAAAATCCCCGATGAACACTTCAATCCCAAAAATCAACGAACAAAACCCCGAATTGGCCCACCTGATCGAATTAAGAAAAACATTCCATAGCTATCCCGAACTGGGCTTTTCCGAATTCAACACCAGCTGCATCATTTGCGATTATTTAAGCAAACTCGGTTTCGAATTGAAATTCGGCAAAGACCTGTATAAAAATGCTTATCCCGATATCGACCACATTTCAGATCTCGTCGTAATTGACAAATCCAGAATCGACGGTGGCTACGAATCCGCCGCTCAAAAAATGAAACCCAACCCCTGGCTGGAATCCATGCAAGGCGGGTTCACCGGCGTCATCGCCAGTATGAAATGTTCCGATCACGGCCCCCAGGTCGGTTTCCGTTTCGATATCGACGCCCTGCCTGTAAAAGAATCCTCGGACAACTCCCATCTCCCCTGTGCCCATGGCTTCGCCTCCCAGAACGCCAACATGCACGCCTGCGGCCACGACGGCCACACCACCATCGGCCTGGGCCTGGCCAACCGAATCCAGCAAAATCGACAGCAGCTCAAAGGAACCTATCATCTGATATTCCAACCCTCAGAAGAAGGCCCATCCGGCGGCCACCTCTTTGCGAAATTCCCTATCTTCAAAAAATTGGATTACCTGATCCCCATCCATCTCGGCATCATCGGCCAACGCCAGGTTGTCTGCCGGCTCTCCTTCCTCGCTGCCCGCTGGTTTAATGTCGTCTACGAAGGCCTCAACGCTCATGCCGCCGCCTGTCCCGAAAATGGCCGAAACGCCCTGCTGGCCGCCTGCCAGGCCGTCAACAGTCTGCTGGCCATTTCCCGCCACAGCGCCGGACTCTCCCGCGTCAACGCCGGCAAATTCTTCTCGGACAATCCCTCCAATGTCATTTCCAGCCACGCCGAATTCAACTTCGAATTAAGAGGCCAGACCAACACCGTCTGCGATTATCTCAACCAACGAGCCACCGCCATCATCGAACACACCGCCCGGATGCACGGCCTGAGCTACCGCCTCAAACAGATCAGCGAATGTATCTACGCCGAGAACTCAACCGAGTTAACCCCCCTGCTCAAAAACGCCATCATCCGGGCCGGAATCGACCCATCCGCCATCATCGATGACTACCTCGTCCCCGGCAGCGAAGATGCCACCTTCCTGATGGACCAGGTCCGCCAAAACGGCGGAAAAACCAGCTTCCTCTGCATCGGCTCCCCCACCTCCGGCGGCCACCACAACCCCAAATTCGACTTCGACCAGGACCTGCTCCTCTGGTCCGTCGCTATCCTCTGGGAATTCATTAAAGAAGTCAACGCCCAACCTGACTCCCAATAACCAGCCCCGGCGCTGCCGCCTTGGCTGTTTTTTTAGCGGCTTCGCGGCTTCGTGTGAAATCTTTTCCCCTGGCGCCGCTCACCTGGTCTGCATTTCAGCCATCTTCCGCGTGTAGTAATCGATAATAGCGCCCCGGTGGCTCAGGTCGGCCGGCGGAACATTCTCACCCTTGATAATCGGGCCTTCCGTCGATGGCTCGGGCCATGGCCCCACGCGACGCCAGTCATTCAATTTTGTTTCGAGTTCGGCTATCCTGTCTTGGTATGCCGGGTTGTCGTATAGATTATTCCGCTCCAGCGGGTCGGCCTCAAGATCATAGAACAGGTTGGCGTTGCGCGGCCCCGCCAGTATCAGCTTGTATCTCTGTGTCCTCGCCATCACCTGGTTGGGCCCCGACTCGCAAAAGATGATGTCATGGCCCGGATCCTTGGCCAGATCCTTACCCCGCATCGTCTTGGCCGGCGGCAGTTGCACCAGATGACAGATCGTCGGAGCCAGGTCGATATTATTAACCAGTTTGCTCGAAACCGTTCCCGCGTTCTTGCTTTTCGGCCATTTGATAATCAACGGCACCTTGGCCAGCGCCTCATAGAGGTAGTTCCCTTTCAGGATCATATGGTGATACCCCATATAGTCGCCATGGTCCGAGGTATAGATAATCAGCGTATTGTCGTACAACCCCTTATCCTTAAGGATCTTGATCATACGCCCCACCTGAAAATCGATCTGCGAAATCGTAGCGTAATAATAGGCCATCACCTTCCGCATGGCCGGTTCCGTCAGGCTGGCATTATCGAAATAGCCCCGGCTGTATTTAAGGTCGTGTTCGAAAGAGGTTTCTGTCCAGCCCGGCAGAAGCGCCAGCTTTTCCGGATCGTACATCGTATCCCAGGGCGCCGGCGGATCGAACGGATGGTGCGGCTTGACAAATCCCGCCATCAGCAGGCTCGGCTGTTTCTCATCCCACCCCTCCAGCGTCTCCGCCACCCGGTCGCCAATCCAGGTGGTGTTGGAATGCTCATCGGACAGATTCGATTCCATCGCGCCAAAGGTCTCGAAATATCGGGCGCCGGCTTTCCGGCGAAATTCCGACCGCTGGTCTTCCAGGTCGTTGGAGTCCACCAGGTCTCTGGCCATCAGATAACGGTGGTAATCATCATCCCATCGGCCCGGCCCATCCTGTTCCGATAGCTCCATCTCATCGAACCCCACATCCAGGTAAGTCGGGGTAAAGTGCATCTTGCCAATCGCCTTGGTTTTATACCCGCCCGCCCGCAGAATCTTCGGAAACGTGGCCGTCTCAGCCGCTATGCTGCAATGATTCGACCAGCCGCCGTGCTCGTGGGCATACAACCCGCTCAACAGGGAATACCGCGAAGGCGTGCAAACCGGGAACGGGCAAAAGCTGTGGACAAAACGCTCACCATCCGCCGCCAGCCCGTCGATATGAGGGGTTTTGACATCCTGATTGCCGTAAGCGCCGAGGCAGTCCATGCGATGCTCATCGGCATGAATAATCAAAACATGGGGCCGCCCGCACCCCCATTCCCCCGGCCGCTGCCGCCTCATCCCCATTCCGCATAACCACCGACACCACCCCCAACCCACTCGCCTTCAAAAACAGCCGCCTGTTCAATTCTGCTCGCATCATCAGTGCTTCCCTTGATTATCTGTTTGTTTCTCGTTTCACCCCTGTTAATGTAATAAATTCACTCAAATGTGTCAACAAAGAGACATCATCAAGACAAAACTCTCCCACGTTTTTTCTGGCAAATTGCTATATGTAAATCAGTTACATCATCAGAGCCATTTGCTTTGAGTGCTTGAAATTCTATCGTATCAGAAATTCGTTTCTTATTCTTTGGCGCTGGTCAAAATCGCTCTGATATTAAATTACGTAAAGACTCACTATCTTTTTTACTCATTTTTCAAAAAATTTTCGGTCCTTCGCTACGCTCAGGGCAAAGGGTTACGGAAAATCCAGGAGAAAAAACACTCAACGACACACCCGAAACCCGCAGTAGTAGCCGCTCGAGAGGCCCGGGTAGCCACCCCGGTAGGCCACCCGACAGCCGTAGGCGTAGGAGCCCCAATGGCCGCCGCGAACCACGCGATAACTACCACTGATAGGCCCAGTTGGATTAGTGGATGGACTGGAACTATAGTATGATGAACTATACCAGTCACTACACCACTCCATGACATTGCCGGTCATATCACATAAGCCATAACCATTAACTGGGAAGCTGCCCACTGGGGCAGTGTAGGGATCGGTACCATCATTCCAGTTGGGATGAAAGGTGTAACTGCTGTAGGGGCTGGTATCATAGCTATAGGCGCTGCCATTAGCTCTATAATTCGCATAGTCGTGATTGATCATATTGCCCCAGGGAAAGCGATAGTAGGGATTCTGCTGGCCACCCCGGGCGGCATATTCCCACTGGGCCTCGGTGGGCAGTTTATAGCCGTAATAGTCACAAAAAACCTTGGCCCCATACCAACTGACCATCACCACCGGGTCATTAACCATATTGCGGCCATTTTTGCTACGGGTGTAAAAGCTGCCGCTGATATTATAGCTTATCTGGCTGTCTGAATCTGCTTCATGAGTTACGAAATAAGGCTGGGAATGACTGGTGTCACTTATCGCGTAAACACGGTTATTAAATACTGTTATCTGACTGGCAGCTAACGCCGCGTTGAGATAATCCCGATATTGGTCATTCGTGATCTCATACTTGCTCATCTGAAAACTGCTCAGCGTAACCGTATGAACGGGGCGTTCATCTGGCCAACCTTCATTGAAATGATCGCCCATATCAAACGTCCCGCCGGGAATGTTGACAAATGACCATACGCCGCCGGGTCGGGGATTTCTTCCTCCAGCCACTGCAACGTCAGATCAGCGAATTCATTTAATTGGGTAGTCCTCCAGCCACCCGGCAGCCATAACGGCAAAATCTTCCAGGTTCACCTTACAATCGCCGGTAATGTCCATAGATGGGCACTCCGCCTGAACCATACCAGCAAAACTCAGTAATACTGCAAACCAGACAATAATCCTCTTTTTCACTGCAAGCACTCCTAAAAAGTTTATCTATATTAACATCATACGACTGAAAATGACCGGTTTCCTCACTTTGCATTTTCTCCAATCTCTTATCCTTTTACCATAATTCAATCCCAATTTCAAGATATAAAACATCCTGTTTTATCGTAACGGCCAGTTAGATGGGTAAGAACTTAACCGCCTTCGGCGGGACTTCTTTTTCCGACAGGATTAACAGGATTTTGCATCTTATCCTGATCATCCTGTAAATCCTGTCAAAAAGCAAATATTCATCCCCGGATTTACATCCGGGGCTAGAGTTATCCACAAATACAAATTCCTATACAATTAAATTAAGCCATATTGAAGAAGATGCAGTCCGCTCAAAGCTCAAAGGCTATATTAATGATAAAAATGAGACATTCCTCAGGTATACTGCTAATAGCGAGCATCCCAAGCATACTCTATTCATTGGTTTCCGAAATGACTACAGTATCAACCTTGAAGCCAAGTCTATTAATTTTTCAAATTATCTCGATCAGTTGAGTTCAGGAGCTAGTACTAATGATAGGAGCGTTGGTCTTAATACTAGGGACAGTCGCCTGTTTCTGACTTATCTTTTTCGCATCTCGCTAATTTAACAGGTGTCTGTCCCAGGTTTTCCCCACCAATATCCACATCACCGCCTCCGCCAACCGGTTCGTTCCTCGCCTCCTACTTAGGTTTCCCCATTATGATCCCTTTCTTCATCTGCGTTCATCTGTCCCCGATGTACATCGGGATCTGCGGTTAAAACGGCTGTTATATTTTTTAATATCAGGCTGTTTCTCCACTACCTCCACTTCCACGGTGAATTATATTTTATTTCAATTCTTCTGTACTACAATCCATTATTTCTTTGTTTTCTTAACAAGCTTTTTATCCTGTCGATCAGCTGAAAGTCCCGGATATTGAGCAAGGCGAAATCCCGAGCCATCGGGATCGGGATTATCCTGTCTAAATGGCTGTTTATCTTCGTGGCTTAGTGGCTTTGTGTGAACTATTTCTTCTTTGGTTGCGGCTTGACCGCCCTGAGATTATCTAATTCTCAACTTTCCATTCTTTCGGCGCCTTAAAACCATCTTTCCCCTCATTAAAAGGCGGCAATACTGCCGGGGGCCACAATGGCATCGTATTGGCTGACAAATTCTTTCAGCGCCATTGCTTCTGCCTGGTTTTGGGTAATCAGGTTCCAATGCTCAGATGGATCTTGACTGATTTCGAACAACAAGTCAACATCGGATCTTGATTCGATTGTTATGACCCTTTTCAATAAATTTCCAGTCATTGGTTACCGCAGCCCCCAGTCCAAGATACAACTCCCGGTCGATTTTTTCCTGCTCGCCGGTCAATACGGCAGCCATACTGATTCCATCGAATGCCACCTCCGATTTCATGCCGACCATCTCCAGAATCGTCGGCATGACATCCACAAAAACCGGTAACCTGATCGATTTTCCGGCTCCCTTTCAATCGTGCCGGCCAGGACATTAATGCCGGCACGCGCACACCCCCTTCGAACTCATAAAACTTCTGCCCCCTCAATGGCGCGCACGATCCCCCGCCACCCTCCGTGTCGGCGCCATTATCGCTGAAAAACAACAGGAGGGTGTTTTCATCCAATCCTTTTGTTTTTAATGCCTCGCGAATTTCGCCTACCCCACGATCCATGGCCGTCACCATGGCCGAATAGGTTTGTTGAATGGTATTGCCATGCCCTCGTGTATCGCCTCTGCCAAAGCGCGGTTTGCTTTTGTCAAAACCATAAAGTTCAAGGTCTTCATCCTTGGCTTGGAATGGGCTGTGCGGCGCGTTAAAGGCAACATACAGGAAAAACGGCCCCTCTTTGGAATATTCGTTAATGCATTGGACCGCGTGACCCGCGAGCAGATCGGTTGAGTAGCCCTGTCGTACGAACTCTCCCAGTCGTTGTGCCAGTCCAATTCGCCTTCCCGTTCATGCGTGAAATAGTCGATCGCGCCGTTGAGATGACCATAAAAATGGGTAAATCCCTGGTTCAGTGGATAGTATTTCCTGCTCGAATGTCCCAGATGCCATTTGCCGATAATGGCCCGGTTCTTATAACCCGCCCTGGCCAGTTCCTCAGGCAGAAACACCTCTTCCGGCGCGATTCCAAAATCGCGCCAAGGTGGAATGACCACCTCTCTTACTCCGAAGCGATTGGGGTATTTACCGGTTAATAATCCGGCCCGGGTGGGTGTGCAAACCGGGGCGACATAAAATCGATCCAGAACGATTCCAGTTTCTGCCAGTGTGTCAATGTTGGGGGTTTTTATCTGGCTTCCATGAAAACCGACATCTCCCCACCCCAGGTCATCCGCGACAATAATGACAATGTTGGGTTTTGCCGGCTCAATTTTTGCCAAAGCGCCATTGGCCAGACACCCAGGTCCAATAATCAAAAAAACGATGAGTTGGTAGGCTGTTTTATTCATACAGGACTTTCTACATAATAATTTGTCTGGAAATGATTTGAGATAGCACGCAATCAGCCATTGTGGTCTTTATAAATCACAGAGTATATTATTTTATTGACAACTCCTGAAATCAACATAAATCTTTAAAAACAAACTCTTAAGATCAAGTCCGTCGAATTTTCCATCTAAGATAAACCAAAAACAAATACACAAATTAACAATTAATATGTTAGATAATATAATAATAATATATTTAATTTGACTCAGACTGCAACTCAGTCTATAATACCAAAGTCGCCTTAATAGCCCCAAACCACCCGCCAACCCCCGGCGTGCCCCGCCCCAACCGGCCACGCCCGCGGAGACCCTCTGCGCATAGACCGTGGCGCCTTCAAGCGTAACAAAGCGCAGCTTGGTGGGTGGATTCTTTGCCTTGTGATTTCCAATTTGAATAGAGCTTAACGAAAAATAAAAACATCATCCGCCTCAAGGCCGCAGGTCCGCCTCAGGAGGACGGATACCCAAAGCAGCCCAACGGGCAAGTATAAAATAGCCCAGAGCGAGTCCCGATCCATCAGGACGAGCGCCACCCTGGGTCACGAACATGAAATTGAAATTTTTAACCCACGCCTCGCAGAGGCGTACCGACAGGATTTCGCACCGGAGGCGAAAAATAAAACTAACCATGAGCACAGCGAATACCAATACAAAACGTTGAGCGCAGCGAAATCCCGATCTATCGGGAAACCCAATGATGAAAATAATAACCCTAACCTCACCAACGAAATGAGCTTAACAAAAAATAAAAACTCATCCGCCTCAAGGCGGATACAAATAATATCTCGAAGAGATCAAAAGCGCATAGCCCGCCAATTCATTGGCGGGAAAACTTTGCTACTTCCTGCTTGCTACTTTGATTAATCCACGCCTCGCAGAGGCGTACCGCCAGGATATCTCGCAAAAGAGATAGATAAAACTAACCATGAGCACAGCGAATACCAACATAAAACGAAACAAAGCCAATGACAAAAAATATCACCCTAACCCCAACAACGAAACGAGCTTAACGAAAAATAAAAAAAACATCCGCCTTGTGGCGGATACCACAATTTTGCATTTTAAATTCTAAACTTTAAATTTCTAAACAGGAGGTACTACCATGTCATCTTCCCTAAGAAGACTCAGAGCCAACCGTCGTAACGCCCAGAAATCCACCGGCCCCAAAACCCCCGAAGGCAAGGCCATCTCATCCAAAAATGCCATCAAACACGGCCTCAGCGGCCAGGATCCCGCCCACCTCATCGTCCCCGGCGAATCCGAACTCACCTACCTCGAGTTCCGCGCCGCACTGCTGCAAGATCTCAAACCAACAACTTACCTCCAGCGCCACATCGCCGACCAGATCGTCTCGGCCGCCTGGCGTCTCGAACGACTCGGCCGTATCGAAGCCGAAATGATCGACGCCCGCGTCTACCAACTCCGCCTCACCAACGAAGAAATCCGTAAAGACACCGTCATCGACCAGCCCTTCGCCCATTCGAGTATCTATCTCCCACGTCACAACGAGGTCGGTACCGCCTTCACCCTCGAAACCCCCGCCTTCAACTGCCTGGCCCGCTACGAAGCCCACCTCAATCGTACCTTCCAGGCCAATCTTAAGCTCCTGCAACAATTGCAATTACAACAAAAACCAAACGAACCCAATGCCTACCCGCCAGAGTACCCATTTCCCGATTTACCCCGCGTCCACATCCCCGATCCCCCCAGAATCCCCACACACCCCAGCGAAGCCAAACTCGCCCCCGAATACATCAAAGACCGACTCCCCGAATTGATGAAAGACCACAGCGTAACTGACGACCAGGTCTTCAGTTACGCCTGCAATCGCTACGAAGCCCTCAACACCTTCTCCCAGCAGAACGGCGAAGAAGCCCTCCACGCCCTCGGCATCCCCACCAAACCCCCGGCCGATATCCCCATCCAGGAGGTTAAGAAATAAACTAACGCCAACCATCAAAATCCAGACAATCCCTTTACGGTTGAACCAAAGAGTTCCATCCGCACAGAAAAGGTACGCTTAAATCAAGCTCGCCCGGTCCCTAAAGGTCATTGGGCATCAGGATTCTTAGTTGGGAAACGTGCGTTAACCTGTTTTTGCCAGGCCTTAAGCTGCCGATGCAGCTTCCCGGCAAGCTGCGGCTTGGCCGATACCAGGTTATACTGTTCGCCAATATCATCTTTCAAATTATATAGTTCCAGCCGATTATCCTCAAACCATTCGATCAGCTTCCAGTCACCTTCACGTATCGCCGCACCCGGCGCGCCACCCTGGTTGCCGTAATGGGGATAATGCCAGTAGATCGGCCCCCCGCGTCATCCGCCGGCCGTGTAGTAACGGAGCCAGACTCTTACCATCCACATGCTGATCAGGCCGCCCGGGTAATCCCGCCATCTCCAGCATCGTAGGATAAAAATCGGTACTGATCACCGGCTCCTCACACACACTGCCCGGCTTCGTCACTCCCGGCCACCGGATCATCATCGGCTCACGAATCCCGCCTTCATACAGCCATCCCTTCCCCGCCCGCAACGGCAAATTGGAAGTGGGCGATCCTTCCGAAGTCGACAGCCCGCCATTGTCAGACATGAAAAACACTGCCGTCTGACCATCCAGCCCCAACTCCGTAATCGTAATCCAGCACCTTCCCCACTGCCAGATCCATCGCCTCCACCATCCCCGCGTACACAGCATGCTCCTGCACCTGCCGCGCCTGCCGATCCCCTTCCGGTTTCCATTCCGGCCTTCAGCCCCAGCCGTTTCTTCTTATCCAGATACTTCTGTTTCAGATCCTCCCGGCTCTGCAGCGGTGTATGCACCGAATAAAACGACAGGTAAGCCAGAAACGGCTTATCCCGGTTTTCACGAATAAAACTGAATCGTCTCACGGGCCAGCCGATCCGGCAGATGCTCTCCATCCGGCCCGTTTTCCAGCCGCGGATTATCCCACGGCGCAAAATAAACCGCCCGGCGGCGATCCTTTAAAATGCCCTCCCTTGTTGATATCAAACCCCTGATGTTCCGGCCAGTAGGCTTCCGTCTCACCCAAATGCCATTTCCCGGCAAAAAAGGTCCGAGTACCCACCCGCTTTAAAAGCCCTCCGCCAGCGTCCACCTCTTCCAGCGCCATATTCTCCGAATAAGAAGCCGGCAGCAGCGGCTTATTGCGCGTCCAGTGGTTCTTGGCCGTCCTCCGGCTTGCGGCGCGCCAAACCAGTCCGTATTAGCCGTTCGCGCCGGATACTTACCCGTCATAATACTCGCCCGGGTCGGCGAACAAACCGGACAGGCGGCATACGCGTTGGTAAATTTCATACTCTCGGTACAGAACTTATCCAGATTCGGCGTTTCATAGAACGAACTGCCAAAACACCCCAGGTCGGTCCATCCCAGGTCATCCACCAGAATAAACAGCATATTGAGCTTTTTGGGCGATTGGGCCCGGCTCACAGCCGGAATGGCCGCCGAAGTAACGAACAGGCGGATAATTTCAGAAAATAGCGTCGATCCACTTCATTTCTCCTTAATTAGAGCATGAGTTAAAATACTTTCGATTTACCAGGGCATAGAGTTGGTAATATCAAACAACTCAGAAACGTTACCAAATAGAACGGAATGAACCGATTGTTTAATGCGGTTAAACCATAAGATTATTAAACATAGAGAAGTTGAGCCATTGCAATGAAAAACAAAATCACACGGATATTAGCACTTTGGAGTATCATTTTCATTACTAATAACCTCCATGCCGAAGAAGGCCCCTGTTTTGGCAATGGCATCCACAACGGATGGGCAAATCAGCATAGCATCGTAATCTGGACCAGGCTGACAAAACATCCAGAGATGAATGTCGATGGCAAACCATTTTTACTACCATCGTCACAGGAAATTAAACAACTCAACAAATCAAACGATACCGCCCGGCAACTGGCCGTGCAACTGCCTGAAGGCGCGACACTTGAAGACATGGAAGGCGCCTGCCCCGGTATGCCCGGCGAAGTTCGCCTGAGTTACTGGCTGGATGGAAAATCCAAAGACGCGCCCCAATACCCCTGGCAGGCGGTCGACAATGATAAAGATTTTACCACCCAGTGGACCCTCACAAACCTGCAAGCCCGGTACCAGCTACCAGGTACTTCTGGAAGCCCGCAAAATTGGCAGTTCGACGATTACCAGCCAATGCACGGGGCGATTCCAAAACGGCCCCCAATCCGGATACCCCCTGCGATGTAAATGCAGTCATCGTAACCTGTCACGATTACCCACGCCGGGATGCGGATTCCCACGGACACTTTATTTACCCTTCCATAGCCGCCTTAAAACCGGATTTTTTCGTCCATACCGGCGATGTGGAATATTACGACAAACCTTATCCCTACGCCTGGACCGAATCCCTGATGCGTTTCACCTGGAACCGGCTGTTTGCCCTGCCCTTCCAGCGTGATTTTTACACCAATCATACCTGTTATTTCATGAAAGATGACCACGACACCCTCAAAGATGACTGCTGGCCCGGCCAGACGTATGGTTCGGTTACGTTTGAACGCGGCTGTGAAATTTTCGACCGGGAACAGTTCCCATCCGCGGACAAAACCTATCAAACCGTCCGCTGGGGTAAAGACCTGCAATTCTGGGTCGTTGAAGGACGCAACTATCGCAGTCCCAATACCTTGCCGGATGGCCCCGAAAAAACCATCTGGGGACCGGAACAGAAAGCCTGGTTTTTCAAAACTGTGCAAGAATCCGACGCCACCTTCAAAATCCTGATCACTCCCACCCCCATTCTTGGCCCTGACCGCGATAACAAACACGATAATTATTCCAATAAAAATTTCAAATACGAAGGCGATGAAATACGCGCTTTTATCGATAAACACAAAATGTTTATTGTCAATGGCGACCGTCACTGGCAATATGTCACCCATCTCGACGATACCCATTTATGGGAATTCAGCACCGGCCCCGGTTCCGATCGTCATGCCGAAGGCTGGAATCCAGAGGATAAACGGCCACAACATCGTTTTTTACGAGTCAAAGGCGGTTTCCTGGGCATCCACATCACCCGCAAAAACAACAAGCCCACCATCGCTTTTCGCCATTACGATGTCTTCGGGCTGGAAGTACACGAAGAACCCTTCAACGCCGATTAATGTCAGGCCATTGGGCATCTACTCCAGCCAAGGTTTTGGCAGAGCCAACATTGTATCTCCCAGTAAGGCTAGAAGTATGCCAGGGATGTTTGACTCATCAAACTGGCAACTAAGCAGTTAGCCATTAGTCCCAACCAGAACCAGATCACCGGTATCGAACGGTTGAGATTCGGACTCATCTTCGTCAGCTGGTACAGTTATGTTACCGTAAAATCCACCGAGCACCTTAGCATTTTGTCCATTAGCCAGATGCTCCTTCAATTCGACATAAAAACTATAATAACCGGGAATAACATCGTCGATCCGAAAGGCGCCATCTTTTTCGATTTTAAAGGCGTACTGACGCCATTTCTCATTTTGCCAGCTTCGACGCCATTGTTCGAATTCCGGAGACCGGCGCCATTGCTGATATAAATCATTCTGTTCCTGTACAGACAGTTCCTGACTGATTTGCGGTTTAGGCTCCGGCGGACTGGCCGTGATCAACGTACGAATTCCTTCGCCAAAGTAGAGAGTGCCGTTAAAACCGGCCGGTGGCACAAATCGCCCCACAACGGCACGTCCGGAACCGCCCAGGGTCATGGAACTGACTCGGCCGCCAATCACCTCTACAGGGGTACGACAGGTTAAACTGGATGAAAAATCACCAGTCGCTGTCAGATAGCCGATTTCATACATACCGGCAGGAAGATAATCGAAGGTGAATCGGCCGGTATTATAATTACGCCCCGTTTCATAATTAAAGTCCACTTTATGATCCAGCCAGGTGGTATTCGGAAATTCACTCAGGATAATTTTGCCTTCTGTGGGCATTCGTCCTGGCGCCAGCACACCTTCAATCCGGCCCCAGGGTTTCAAAACGATATCAATATTCCCAGTCAGTTCGCTGGAATCCAGCTTAGCCCAGCCGGATTCATGCGTAACAATTAACGTAAAATCAGAATTCGGCCATTTGCCCAGATTGTACTCACCATTGGCCCCGGTTATCGCAATAATACACTTATGACTTCCTGAGCCAAAACCGGCAGACAACTTGCCTTTATCACCAACATAAACCGTACATTGACGAGTGGCGTAAGACACTTCCGCTCCAACAGCACGGTTACCATTCGATATCCAAACCCAGCCGGACAACTCATCTGGATGTTTGGGAGACGGATCGCCCGGCTTATTGCTGGACGATAACGTCGATTGAGTCGGTAACGCAATCTGATTGGCTTCAAACGCTTTTTTGAATGCATCCAGCGATGAAAGCCACCCGCTGCCGGTCGGACCAATCAGTCCATCAATATAACCGGCGACTTGAAACGAAGACTCTTTGGTAAGAGCAGTTCGAATCGCGTTACGATCCGAAAGCGTCTGACAAGTAAACAATGCCGCGGTCGAATCCCGATGTTCCAGAATATAAAGCCCCCCCACCTTATCCAATAATCCGGCTTCCGACAATTTGCCGATAATCATCTGGCTGAGGGTTTCTTTATCCATATCAATCTTTTGTGGCGAATAACACATGGCCACCAGCCCCTCATGGGCATTGGATTTCCGGGCAGTAAACTGTTGGGCATATTGTTCCGGTAACGGCTGTTCAGTCACATCTTCGTAAATCTCGTACGCCTTAACCGCCTGCTGCGCAGTATCATATCGATCCCGATCCATCCATCCCTGTAAAACTTCTATACATGCTTGCTTGTTCCGTTTAACACCCCAGATCACCCGGCCATAATAATTCACCTCTCGATCATCCAGGATCGTTGCCAACAGTTTACTAACCAGATCCTTATCCGGATTGCGCACCGTTGACAGACCAAAATAAACAGCCTCCGTACGCACCTGACGAACTGGATCGGCAAGCAACTCAGTCATCATATCGATTACACGTTGATTTTGAGTTTCTGCGCTCCAGACGAAATGCCCGCCAATCAATCGGGCTGTTTGAGAACGGACTGAAGGATCTTCATCAGTAAGACACGCCTGGAATCCATCCAGAAAACTGGTATCGATAATTGTCATTAAACCCTTCGAATTAAATGTCTGAAGCAAGTCTTTCCGTGATAGGCTATCACCTTCCAGCAGGGTCTGTTTAAAATCATCCAGCTTATCGCCATAGTCTTTTTTAAGTATTTCGATGCGTTGCTGTTCACGCTTGGCCATAAACGCCTTACTGTCGTTAAAATAATCCCTGACATCCTGTGCCTTATCCCTGACCGCAGGATCCGGCGAATTCTGATACGGTTCCAGGCAGGTCATCAGTTTATCTTTTTGTCCGTCACACCCCCATAAGATACGCCCGGTAACACTATAATCCTCCGTCTTCATGGCAACCGCCACCATCGCCTGCAGGATCGCCGGAGTCTTGTTTTTGGTTACCGACAAACCAAAATAGATCGCGTCTCCATACAGGTTGCGATCCGGCGAGTCGGATGCGTGCAGCATTAACTCAATGGCTTTTTCATTCTGTGGAGTCTTACCCCAGATAAACAGGTTTCCTACCCAGCCTATAATATTCCCCTGTCCGTGGTATCCACGCAATCCCTTTCGAACCGTCTCCAGAATTTCATCGGCGTCACGCAAATCTTTTTCCCGGTCGTTCCACAGCGTCTCCAGCGCCTGCGCGCCATCTTCACTCTCAGGAAAATAGGCTTCAAAATCAGCCGGACCATCAGACTTATCGGGAACCGCTTCGGGCCAAACCTTAGCCGGATCAGCAGCCTCATCAGCGAGAAGCTGGTATTCCAGTTGACACCCCTCATCAGTTGCCTTAATAATAGTAAGCTGAAATCTCAAGTCTTGACTGGTCGCTACTACCAGATCCTGCGGCGTATTATTCGACGCAAATTTCATAGTGTCGATCCCAACCTGTTTTTCGGTATTCCGGCTGATCTTCGTCATGTTAACAAATCCCAGTTGCGAGATGTCACCATCATGATCGAACAAAACGCCACCCGAAGTTCGCTCTTTAAGATATGCCAGACAGGCCTCTTGTGAGGACAACGCTTCCATGGGAACTTCAACAAACCGACCAGATGTTAAATCCAGCGCCTGTTTGATACTGGAAGGCAACATCACGGTGCGGGATTCGCCGGACTTCGGCAAGCTGGAACCCGGTTCCGGTAAAATAAAATCGATATTAATAATCCTGTATCCATGACTGACGGGAAGCGGATAAGGCAAATCCGGCTTCTCAACAACCGGTTTTTCGCTGGTTCGATTCGCTACCTCCAGATAGCGCCGGGCCCAATACAAAGTCACCTGGGATACCAGTGGTACCCGCCGGGTCGCTCGAGTGGAGGCGTTCTTTTCACCAGCCATTACCGTCATATCTAAAAAGAATTTATGACCCAGTTCAAAGCCCGGCCCCCCATTCACCAGATAGCGTAACGCAGCAATGACATTCGCTGGTTCCAACCCAGACAACTCATAGATGCCATCAGCATTTGTAACGGCTGAAACGTTTTGTGGCGCGAAGGCCCGGGTCTGTTCATCGGTCTCACCGATCCCATTATTTTCTACCGGCGCTGTCTGTCCGGCTACCCTGGCCCCGGCAATCGGATTCCCTTCCGCGTCAGTCACCCGCCCCCTGACCGTCACAAAATCATCTCGTAAATGTAAAGGTAATACCCTTCGATTGAGGGTCGTTCGGTTAAACTGAGCATTACCCTGCGCGACTGCCTTGCGATTACCTCCGGTGAGATTGCCGGATATCGTTTGTTCAGCCGAAACCTGATACCATCCCATAGGTAAATCCGAAAAATGATACTCACCCTTGTCATTCGTAGCCATCTGGCGGGTAATCGTCTGCCGGGTCAGGGTTTGCCCCTGCAATCGCACCAGCGTACTTACTGCCGGACGATCTGCCCTGGGAGGTTCAGAGGCGTGGAGTTGATCCAGTTCATCCTGAGATTCCGCGGCTTCCAGTCGTTTGAAATAGGCATCCATCGTATCATCCGTAATCGGTCCATAAACCACCCCACTGATCTCGTTCTCGCCAGCCATCGGGTCATTCGCGGTTTGACGCAAAGTCACTTTCGGATTAGTCATCACCCCATCCTGTAAGGCCACCTCAGCGAAATTGACCGTTGTTAACGCCTGAGTCTGAAACTCAAATTTTTCCACCCGATCCAGTGTCAATCCATCGAAGCGTACCGAAACCTGGCCGGGTTGATTTTCACGATAGGTACCCGGCATGCGTAATTGACCGCTTTTATCAAACGCAACCAGCCGATGCCCCAAACGCTGGAAAGGATGCCTCAACTCTATAGAGATCCCCCCATCAGATTCATCAATCGTATTGAATACGATCACTGAAAATATCCCAAACTGTTCCTGGAATTCCTTACCTGGTTCTGGCGGATTGACACCAACTGTTGCCCAGGGACCGTTGGAAAGTTGTAAAGAAATATTCGCCGTTTTAATCTCAGTTGGATATTGGAGTCGCACATCGCATTGATCGACACCCTCTGCCCAGTTATGCGCCAGACAATAGATGGATGTGGGGTCTGGTTCGTAAAGCCATCGGATCTGGGATGTTTTATGCTGCTTATTAAACGGGGTATCCAACCGGATGCGGTATTCATAGCTATTACCATCAGGCTGCGGGATATAATTAGGCCGGGTATCTTTTTCACTCACGCGCCCCCTGCCATCCGGACTATACCAGGTCTTGCTGTTTTTAGATACTCTGGCCACTCCTGCCAGCGTGAGCGTACCTCCATCAGGTAGCTCGACAACCAGGTTCTGACCGGAGTCGGCAGCAACTTCTTCGTTTGGTTCTGATTGATTAATGATATAAAATTCAAGCTGTTCGCTCGACAATCCAGCAAAACCGGCTGATGCGAGATTCTGCTGGGAGTGGCGAATTAACTGATCAGCTTGTTCGCTGTTTCCCAATAACCTTTGAGCAAGATACTCGCCGATGCGATTATTACTGGCTTGATATCGCGTCAGTGCCAGTTGATATAGTTTGGTCAGTTCTTCCCGATCATTCACACTGCACATCCCTTTGAGCAAAATAGTATCAGGATTTTCTGGCGCCAGTTCAACCAGGCGGTCAGCCAGCAGTTTGGCATCATCAAATCGATTAATCTTGAGCCATCGTCCGGCAACGTCAATCATTTTTGCCACCGATTCGGACCAATCCCTGGTACGAACCGTGGTATCATCAGGCCAGAACTCCAGACAGGCAATCCGCCGGTCCGCCGCCAGTACCTGGATATGGAATCGACGCCCTTCCCGGGTCGTTACTACATACTCGGCCGGAACCTGCTCAAGTTCATAATAAGCGACAGAACCTTTAAGATCGTTGCGAATCAAAGACTCCGGCCAGATGGCAGCCGGCGTGAGTGTGCCATTCTCCCACTTCTCGATTTTTGCCTCACGCACGCAGGCGATTTTACCCTGGTTATAAATCAGATCGCCCTTTTCGAAATCCCGGGCATTGCTCAAATTGCCATAGATTCCGGTGGCATTAAATTGCTCACCTGTCGCCAGATCGAGAAAATAACTACCGACATGGCCGGGATTTGTGCCGGCGTAATAACAAAGAACCGCCAGACCTTTTTGGGATTTGTCAGTCACACGACTCGGACGCAATGGAATATTCTCAAAAACAAAGCGATCAAATGGCTTGATTTGAAACCGGTATTCCCTTACATCCCGCGCCTTCAACTCTTCAAAATACGCCAGCGTCTGCCGCATGGAATCTGTACCGCCAGAACCATGAAAGGCCGATTCGTGCATCGTACCGTCTTTCCCTATAGCGATCGCCCTGAACTGCCGGTCGGTGATCGTATAAGTCACCAGAATCGCGTGGCCATTCGATCCCGGCGGAACCCGTTTTAAACCAAACTGGGTCCCGTAATTGATATTAATCGTATCATCGCCGGCCGAATAAAATCCCAGATGATTGCCGGAAGCCACTGTCTGCCAGGGCCGCACGGCCAATCCCAGGTTCAAAGTCGTTTCAGAAGTGCCATAAGGTAATTTCACCGTGCCGATATGGATATCCTGCTTGTACAACAACGGCTTGGAATTAGCCGAACTGGAATGGAGCATATGATCAAAATCCCAACGGATCACTCCCAAATCTTCATAAGCAGGGCGTTCCAGCCTGACAACAAATTCATACCAGTCATAGGCTTCACAATCCGGATCTTCCGCCGGATTCCAATCGGCCACATAGCCATACGGCGCTGCTGTCATCGTGCCATCCACCGCCCAGAATTCACCCGTTCTCCAGTTGCGAATACCCAGCAGTTGCGCGGTTACATCCTGTTGTGTCACCGACAGAAATGGGTGTTGGAAAGCCATGGACGCGATTGTATCAGCCGGAATGATATCGATTTCAACCGGATTACTGGTAACTTGATAATTCACCAGTTTATGACTATCCAGAGTCCCATGAGCCTGCGCAATCACTTGCACAGTATAACTTCCCGGCGTAAGTTCCAAATCCTGTTCCCCTTCGATATCCTTCTGTCGTGGATACCAGTTCTTATCCAGTGGAATTTCAATCTCAGGAACTCGACTATCAGGTAATAATTGCATTTCGGGCAATGGTGCTTTCTTTGGACGCACACGAATATCCACATCATCATCCTTCTGGATTTTCAACATAAATCCTTCCGCAGAAGGTGTCACCATTAATGGCCGGATTGGCGTTTCCGGTTTGCCGGTATTTCTCAACGTCACCTTAATTACCGGCGCCTGGCCTTCCAGACAAGCCGAGCGATCGGCATGCAGCAGACAAAGCAATCCACCCAATTCGACCCCCTGATTTTTAACTGGATTTTGCTTAACTGACATATCCGAAAAACTATGGATATAGACCCGCGCCATGCTATCGCTCAATTTCCCGACACCACAAGTGATATTACTGTACATCGATGAGGCGTAATCGCCCTGATAAAATTGCCAGCAGCTGTAAACCTTATCGACCAGCTCATCGGGTATCCACCAGGGATAATCCTTCACGAGCGGTTCATTTTTCAAATGATCCGCCAATTGATCATCCTGCTGAAACGCGTCCAGCGCCGGAAAACGGGCTGACTGTAACATCACCTTTTTAAGATCATCAACCGGGATATCAAAACGAATTCGGACATCACTGAAAGGATTGGAACCGGTGGTTTTAAAATTAGTAACCGTATCGGGAATCTTTGTGTCAAATAGATTGGAAATAATCTGATGGGAATCCCTGTCACCTTCCATTTGACTGGACTGGGAATCATCAACTTTGGCTTGTAACTCAGCTGTATTTTGCAATTTATCTATCTGGCGGACCGGACGGGGACTGGCATCTTCTCCGGCATAGACCTCAATCATTTGAATGTCATCAACCGGTATTCCTGTTTCAATATAATGACAGCAAAAAGCTGAACCCACCGCCGAGCCGTGTCCATAATTCGGTTCCAGATCGATCTTATTACCAGCCTTATCGCGTGCCACCAGAGAAACCGATTTTATCCCGGCGCCAGTCAATTGAAGAGCAACTGAGTTGTGACCCTGCTCGGAAGGTTTTGTGGTATAGGCGGTGCCAAATCCCAACGCGCTGGACTGGATACTGGCCACTTTAATACCAGGCAATACAGTTAAAACCGCCTCGTACAAATCCTCATGGCATAGATAAGACGCCTTCTTATCAACTAGCCGAAACGTCGCAATCGGAGGGCAGTCCGCCATCGGCGCCAGTTTCCCTATCCGTTCCGGTAACCGGACATCATCAAAGTAAAAACGATCGCGTCCATTAAATGGCCTAATCTCAAAATGGTCGATCTGGTCAGACCTTATCCCGAATTCGATTATCTGCATACCGTTTGACGGACGGATAAAATGTGGAAAATCCGGCACGACGCGCTTTCCATCCTGACCCACCGCACAGATCTGATAGTTTTTATTTCCTGACCGGTCAAAATCTAACGCTATTGTAGTAACACTGCTGTCCCATTCCGAATGATGCTGCGTCCGTTTACCATTGGCCCAGTTATAACGCCCTGGAGCATAATCAAGAATCCGAACCGTATTGCCATCAATACGGACAGAACTGCCTATCGCCGGCTCAAGAGAAAAGCGTTCCTGACCATCAGGATTATGTAACAAGCGTATCCAGATATCCAGGCTCTCCGGAAGTTTTTTCTCCATACTCCAGACCGTCACAACCGAATCCTTAATCGCATAGCCCAGGCCGGGATAGGTCTCACTGGAAAGCAGTTCTCGCGTCAGGTGATCAAAAATCCGCAACTCAATCACATCATAGCGAGCCGTTACCGGCGCCAGATAAATCCGGGCGATATCCATCCACTTCACCTTTTCTGAGTAATCGGGCGTTGACAGATCAATCTCCTGCTTTTCGGTACCATCCGGATTCTTGATTAATGCGTTACCTTTCTGGTCATAACGCGCCACCGTATGAACCTCAAACCGGGTGGGCCCAATCTTAATTTTATGATTGCGAGAGCCTTTAGCATTTTCATAAAGCCCGTCTTTGGGCACCGGTAGCGCCTTGCGTGACTCTTCAGGCTTGGGCCGCAACGCGACATTTTTAAAAGTATGATACTCATAAGGACTGGTCTGAAACGCAATCCGGTCAACCTCTCCGCCAGCCAAGCTGGCAAACCGAACCGTGCGTTGCCGAATTCCCTCGATACCGGTATTCGTTAATTCGATGCCAACATGTTCAAATCCGTTGTGATCAATAGCGATCACCCGTGTGGCATTTCGATATCCCACTTCATCCGTACACGAAAAGATCAGGCCGTCATTTTCTTTCACTACTCCTGCGAAAATAATATTCTTGCCATGCAGTTTACCACTACTGGATCCTTCAATGGCGCTTGAAGCATAAGCCGTTTGCCACTGACCGGTTGGACTGGCAATAATGACATTGGTCTTATTTAAACGGCCATCGATAGGAATTCGATAACCAATTAGCTCTTCAGGTTGGATCCCGAGCATCCTCATTGTCTGGCTGGATCCTTTAATATTAAATATATTGAACTCGGCATCACCGGTTTTTCTGAATACCAGGCCATAGTCAGGTTCTTCAAAGGTCCACTTGCTGAATAACTGAATATCGATATCCATCCCCAGAAGCGCTCCATCCGGCCCCCACCACTGTTCACTTTCACCCGGGTATTTACAAACACCAACCAGTTCAACGGTCGTTCCGTTTTTCAAACTGACGCGATAATCTCCCCTGGACCAGAAACCGAATTCTTTTTCTCCTTTAGCCATCGGGATCAGCAACACTGCCAGGGCGCATACGCTCATCAATCCAATCAATCCGATCCGGGCCGATCGGGGAAATGGGCGAGATACGATATGCCTGATCCGGTCTTTCAAAGCGCTTTTCGATTCAACCACACCCACCAGCCGCAAACTGAAATGCGGCCGCGAAAACGCGATCTCGGCAATATCGATCAACGTACGGCTATAAGACTCGGCCTGATCCCCCAGTTTCGTCAACACCATTTCATCGACCGCCTTTTCGCGAATACCTCGAATGATGCCATTGGCCAGCCAGAGCAGCGGGTTATAGAAAAACACGATCTGTAATAATGTTTGCGCGAAATTAATCCATAAATCACCGCGCCGGATATGTGCCAGTTCATGAATCAGCACTGAACGCAACTTATCCTGGGTCAGATCTTTTAATAATGCGTCCGGCATCAAAATCACCGGATGCCACAAACCACACGCCGCCGGACTGAGCATATTGGCCGTTAAACGTAATTCTACCGGCCGTCGTATGCCCATCTGCCGGCAGCAGATTATCAAATCATTCAATTCATTCCCATATGCCGGACGGCTCTGTGCGATCAGACTCCGCACAAAGAGAAAACGCTGGACCAGCAAAACACCCAGGATCACTACCCCGACCACCCACAGCAACATAAAAACAGCCGGCCAGTCGAGCGAAATTCCAACCGTCTGAACCACCGGTTGCACACCCTGAAATGCGTCACCATCCATTGTTGTTGGCGCTGCCAGCACTGCCTCCTGCATATCCACGTTACCCGCAGGATCGGGCGGCGACACTTCACCTCCCCTATCAACAACCGGCGCATCCGGCCAGATAACCGTAGGCTTTTCGAAATAGGTACGCTCTGGCAGAATTGTGACCGTGTCAGGGCTGGTTTCACCGGTTTCCATCGCCTCCAATTTCTCCTCAATCGATTTATTCGTGGTCTGTCGGGTTATCAGATCAGGCGCCCACCAGTAGCCAATTCCCGTCGGCATACACAATGTCGGTGGCAACACCAGCTTAACCAGCACCAGCATCCACAAACAATACCGCACCACTGCCCGCACCCGTTTGCGGATCAGCCAGTCAATCACCAGCAACACCACGATTAACAGACTGGACTGGATTAGAATCCCCAGAGAATATTCACAAAAATATTCGCCGGCCCGATTGAGTATGTCAATCCAATAAGTCATAACTAAAACCCCTTAATATTAAACAAGACCATATCATCACCTGTTTGTTTCGCTCCGTTCGGGATGCAGTTTCTCGGTTAATTGCCGCAACTGCTCCAGATCATCTTGACTAAACTCCTCATTCTCCACCAGAAACTGCATCATAGGTGTCAAAGCCCCGTCAAACGCCCGCTTAAGCATCTTGCGAAACTCGCCACGACGCGCCTCTTGTTCAGATATTTTCGACCGGAACAATTGCAGATTACGGATGCGTTCCAGTTCAAGCAATCCTTTATTAACCATCCGGTCCATCGTCGTCTTTACTGTACTATAGGCCCATTCCCTGGTCCGGGCCAGCGCCTCCTGCACCGTCCCTGCCGTACACGGTTCTTCCCGCCAGACAATCTTCATTATTGCCCATTCGGCTTCGGTTAATTCATTATTCGATTCATTCTTTAAGATTTTCGCCATAATTCATATCTCCATATTACGACACATTTAGAATATATACGACAATTGTCGTATATGCAAATAAAAAAACCAATATCTTCTAATTTATCAGACACTCTATCATGATATGGGCAATCACAATTTACTATGTTATTCTCTTTATTTAAAACACTTACATCATTTATCTGCAGGACGATACCTCGTGACTCCATCATGAAATAAACCAGCACCTTCATACCATTCCCATAGGTCCGATTTTTTCAAAATCCAGATAAAAAAAACAGTTTTTCACCCACTTGTCGAATTGCTTTATCATTTTGTTAACGAAATGAATGACCCATCATTAAATAAACATTATGATTGAATTGACCAACTTTTTACTGTTATACTGCCTGAGATAAAATCTGACACTTAAACCAATATCAGGAGCAAGCATGCAGTCGATTCTCGAGCGTTTGAAAAATGGTGAAATTCTGTTCTGTGACGGGGCAATGGGAACATTTCTTCAAGCCAAAGGCCTCCAACCAGGCCAATGTCCGGAACTCTGGTGCGTCGACAGGGCTGAAGATGTAATGGATATTCATCGTCAGTATCGGGCCGCGGGCAGTGATATTGTCGAATGCAACACATTCGGTGGGTCACCCTATAAACTCCGCCATTACAATCTGGCTGAACGCTGTTTCGAACTCAATGCCGCCGCTGCCCGCATTGCCCGGGAAGTTGCCGGCGATACCCAATACGTCCTGGGCAGCATTGGTCCAACTGGCGAATTCATGGCGCCTTTGGGACTTGAACCCGAAGAAAACTTCATCGCCGCTTTTGCTGAACAGGCAAAAGGCCTCGAAGCAGGAGGCGCTGACCTGGTTATTATCGAAACGATGACGGCCCTGGAAGAATGTGCCGCCGGGGTCAAAGCGGCTAAAGCCAACACCTCCCTGACAGTGATCGCCAGCTTCACGTTTGATCCGCAGGCCAATGGGGGTTACGCCTCCATGATGGGAATCCGTCCCGATGTTTTCGCTCGAGCGATGGTTGAACTGGGCGCTGATATTATCGGCGTCAATTGTGGCACCGGGCCGGACCACGCCATTGAAATGGTCAAGATACTCAAAGACAACGCGCCCGACACACCCATTATGGCCATGCCCAATGCCGGCATGCCCACTCTGGAAGATGGCAGAACCGTCTTTAAAGAAACACCCGAACAAATGGCCCAAAAAGCCCCCCTGCTGGTCAAGGCCGGAGCCAACATCATTGGCGGCTGCTGTGGCACTGGACCAGCTCATATCTCAGCCATGAAAAAAGCTATTCTGGGATAGATCACCTCAGGATAAAAAATACTGTCAAACCGACTATCACTCACTTTTTATCGTGAGCCATCCGTTGATAATCGATAAAATTCAAGTCGCGATACCCTAAACCCATTGCTTCCGCAGTCTCCAGATATCCGGCATCAATCTGTAAATCAGCCCCTCGAGGTAAAGGCATTAACCGGCGTTCCCTCCGGATCAATTCCAACGCGACCCGGTCCAAAGCCACCGGATCGGTACTCACCAAAATGGAACCGGTTTGCTTGATATAAGCCGGTAAAACTTCCGGTCCGCCATAACATAAAATGCGTAAACTATTGGCAATATGCAGTCGAACTTTACCCCGTATCTGAGGCAAACGATAGATATCGCAGATAAATGGATCGCCACCGGAAACATACAAGCGAGCCGGCGATTTGATCAATGGCCAGCTTAAATTGGTCAGACATCCCCGCATCCCAAAAATATTGTCATCCATAATCGTTGGAATATCGATAATGGCGTCGACCTGATTGAGCCAGAGGGCCAGATCATCGCTGTCACTATAAAAATCCACTGGATTGTCCTGCCAGCCATAAAGATAAGGCATCGTCCCCTTTGCCTCATCTGGCAATTCTTTCAAGCCCACTATTAAAAAATTCTCGGGGTGATAGTCACAACGATATAAAGTCTGTAATAAACTGCCGCAAAACTGACTGTTGGTGCCCAACTCTCTTTCGCCTACCGAACAGAACACCAGCGCAACCCGCTCATTATCGCCAATATACTGCCGCCATGCTTTCGATTCATCTGACAGTCCCGTCAATTGCCGGATCGCCGTATTGAACATCTTACGCAATGAGGGTGCATGCAGCGCAGTGCCGCGCATCGCAAACTCGCCATAAATATCATAAACCTGAGATTTCTGCAAATGCAGGGGATCTTCAATTGCGTTATGATATTTTACCGCAAAAATGCCTGGATTCCCATTGTCAGTCTGTCCTGACAATTGCGACAATCCGACATAAGCGAATATCAGAACAAAACAACTGATTATAGGACTTATCAAAATCGGGTATCTCATCTTATTACTATCGGTTAATACCCGGTTCTTTATATAATCATCATTCTTTTACAAATAAATAATAGATATTCCCTTCACGGTAGGTATGCCCCGCCAACCGACCGGCGAGCGCCCCTTGACCCATATACACATCACATCGTCCCGGGGCACGGATGGCTCCCCCGGTATCTTGATCCAGCGCAAATCCTCCGTATGGTTGTTCAGATATGCGATAACCATTCAAAGTGGGAAGATGCGTTTTGATATAAGCCAAACCACCCCGGGGATAGACGGCTTTATCGGTAGCAATGGATCGATAAGGAATGACCGGAGTATTTAAACTTCCGCGAGGACGGCCTTCTCCCAACTGAAAAAACACAAAACGCGGATTTCTGTTAACATAAGTCACCACGTCACCAGGGTGTTGTTGAAAATACTCGATCATTCGCGCCAGGGATAACTCCTTCGCAGACAGTTTGCCATCTTTGACCAGCTCAAGTCCGATACTCTTATAATCCTGCCCGTTATTCGCAGCATAACCCACTGTCACCATTTTCCCATCGGGCAGTCGAATCAAAGCCGATCCTTGCACATGAGCGACATAGACCTCGAATGGATCTTTCAACCAGATCAGTTCCAACCCTTTCAACTTACCCGATGACTCTAATTGGCTTCGTGGTGGATAAGGGGCTAAAATCGTCCCATCAGGACCCTTTATCAAATCAGGAGGTTGCTTATATAGCGGGTACTGATAAAGTCCTGTCTGCGTTAATGATCCATCGAAAATCGGTGAATAATAACCGGTAAACAAGACAGTCCCTAATCCATCACAACCTACCGAACGGTACACATCGAAACGTTCGCGAATAATCCGATTCAACTCATCGGCGCTTAAGTTCATCTGAAACAAATCTTTAAAGGCCTTTAAACTGGCGACTGCCCGCTCATGGGTGATGTCCAGATAGGGGAAATACGCCTGGCTGGATTGATGATTGTAATAATCCAGACTGTTATTGATGGCAATTTCCAGATCCTTTAAATTCGAACAAGCCCAGGTAAAATCAGGTATTTTGGCCGGATCAGTAATTTTTTCTAAAGCCACACGACCCGGTGGTAACTGATGACCATAATCTTTAGCTGGCTTACTTTTACATCCTGTTATGATCAACACTGCCAATAAAATTACCTTCAATAAGAATGATCTAATCATAATTCTGACTCCATTCAATCATTAATCAATACCTTGTTCGGCCTGACGCTACCAATATTAAGCGCGTCCGAATAATTCATTAAGTTCTTATTTTGGGGCTTTTTTTATAAATTACAAATATTTTCTGACCAGATTCAAATCGATTCAAATTTCTTCAAGGGACCCTATAAAAACGTCATATCAGTATCGGAAACAATCGCATTGGCATTCTATTTATTCATTTCGATCATATAGGGCCGCCCAAAATGTCGCCGTTTTATTGAATCATTCGACAGACTCCATCGGTTGAGAAAGGTAATCCTTAAGGATTAGTCGGTTTGTAACGATGAGAACAATAATCCCTGGATGTGATACCAGGTCTAAGCTTGTTCTTTTTACGAGGCATCCTTATGGAATGGCAAGAAATTACAGAAGAGATGAATCATATGATGGGCGAATACAAGCACCTGCAAGATGCCCAACGTCAATCTCAACAACAGATTATTCGACAATCACAGGAACTGGATTCTGCCAGCCGGGAATTATCTCAGCAGATCAGTTATCGCCGGCAAGCAGAAGAAGAACTCCGCCTGGTCACCCAAAATCTGAATGAACGTTCACGGGAATGGACCGTTCGGCGGCGCCAGTTGGAAGAACTTATTGAGCAGGAACAGCAGGAACGTCTTTCTGCGGAATCAGCTCTTGAAACACTGAAATTCAACATGAAGGACAGAACAGCAAAATGGGCGGCGGAAAAATCGGGGCTTATGGCAGAATTCAAACAGGAAGTTGCACGTCATCGTGAAACTGAAAAATCACTGGAACGCTCTCGACAGGAAATCCAGCAGCGCATCGATGAATGGGCGCGAGAGCGCGCTCAAATTTTATCTGAGCTGGATCAATCGCGCCAGCAACGACGCCAGGCGGAAGAACTTCTCATTCAAATTCAACAACAACATAAACAGGATATGGAATCTTATCGGCAGGAAAATGATCGGCTTGCCGTGCAATTACAGCAAAAATCCGCTACCTGTGATACCCTCAATGAAACGATGGCTTCATTGCAAGATGAGCTCAACCGGCGTGTTGAAAGATGGGCAGCCGAAAAGGCCGAACTGGCTGAAAAAGTCAGACAGACTCTGGCTGATCATAAAAAAACCAACACACAACTCCGTGAGCATCAGGATAAACTGAAAGAACAACTCAGGAACTGGGAATATCAGCGTAAACGGTTTCAACAGGAACTCCGCGAAAAACAAGCGGAATACAAAGAATTGGAAAATACGCTGCAACAGACATTCCAACAACTTGATACGGCTCGTCAAGACTGGAATACCCAGCGTATTGAACTCGAAGAAAAATGTCAGCGTGAAACAACCCATCGTCTTGAAATCGAATCAACCTTAACCGCCCTGCAACAGGATTACCAGTCTCGCAAGGATGCCTGGATTCATATTCGGGATGATCTGCATAATAAATTGCGCAAAGAAATTGCCTTACGGGAAGAAACGGAAGCGGAACTCAAACTACAAAAAAACCGCCTGACAGAAATTGCGGCCATAAAAGAAAATCACCATCAATTGGATGAAGAAATCAATCAACTTCAAATCCAGATTCAACATAAGGAAGAACACTGGCAGGCCTTGCGCCAGCAGGACAATCAGCTGATCGGGCAGCTGGAAAATGAACGTCGTGAAGTTGAACTTTTCCTGATCCACGCTTATGATGAACTGGAACGCCGGTCAAAAGAATGGCAGGGTTTACGCCAGCATATGGAAACGGAGTTCCAGGCCCATCAGGATCAGGCAAACGCTGACCATATTCGTAAAATCGAGCAACTGGAAAATGGCTGGGAAGAAAAAATGCAAACTGCCCGGGATGCTCACGAACAGGCCAGGGCCAACTTGCAATACGCCATGGATCAATTGGAAATCCAGCTAAAAAATGAAATTGAACGAATTACTAAAAACTGGGGGGATTCTCAAGATGCCCTGAATGCCACGCAGGTCGAACATCATCACCTCCTGGAACAATGGACCCGGGAACGATGCGATCTCGAAGCCGAAATCCAGCGGCATCAGGCCACCCATCGCCGGCTGCAGTCAGAATTGGATGAGCTTCGCGATTCCTATCGTCGTCAGCATGATGAATTGGAACAGTCCATGAAGAACTTATCCGAAAATGCTGAAATTGAACATCGAAAATGGGAACAGCAAAAGGATTGGCTCGAAGAAAAGATTCGCCATGAAAAGATTCTGCGAACGGAACTGATTGATCAAATCGACAAAATTCAAAATGCGCATCAATCCGAAAAAAATCAAAAGCATGCCGAGATCAGAGAAAAGGATCAGGCAATCCAGAATTTGAAGAGTCAAACCGAAGAAATCCGGCGCCAACTGGATCGTGAAATCCAGTTGCACCGACAAATTGCCGCGCAGAACGATTTAATCAAAAAACAATACGAACAGGAAAAAATCGAATGGAATCAGGCCGCTGACAGCATGAATCAGCTGGTGGGTCAGCTGCGTCAGGAACTTCAGGATAACCGACGGCAGAGTCAATCCTTAACTCAATCCAATACGCAACTGAAAAACCGCATTGGCGTTCATCGTCAGCAGGAAAATATTCTCAACGTCGATAAAGTAACGATAAAACAAACTCTGGTTCAGCGCTCACAAGAGCTGGTTGATACTTATCGTAAAGTTCTTACTCTGACTCGGGACAATAAATCGCTTCGGCAGGAACTCGAACGCATTCGAAAACGGATGGAAATCCCACAGCCCAGTCACAGTCGACCCGCCAATGACTTACAGCGTATCAGGCAACGGAGCTCGGCGATAGAACAAGCCATAAAAACCACGGTGCCACAAAACTCAATCCGGCAATCAGAGGTCTGATAACCTTGTTTCAATTACTGTGGTGTACGAGCCAGAAACCTGGCGACCGGTTATTCCGACTCAAAAACCGTAAACTATGGAATATTTATTAAAATAATATACTTGTATCTGAATCTCAGCACAATGAATGCCGATTTAACAATTGTAAAGGATACAATTGCTTTTCGAGGCGGTCTGATATGCCGCCGGAATCCGCTTTGGATGAGAGAATCTACAGGTAATCGAATGGTAATCGATCATGGATAAGGCTAAAGATGTACTGACTACCGGCCAGGTTGCCAAAATTTGCAATGTGGCGCCCCGCACGGTTTCAAAATGGTTCGACACCGGCCAGCTAAGGGGATATCGCATCCCGGGCAGCAAGGATCGGCGGATTCCCGTCGCTCAACTGATCCGTTTCATGAAAGCCCACGGAATCCCGCTCAATGGCCTGGATGGCGGTCTCGTCAAAGTGCTCATAATCGACAAGAATCCCGAACTGGCCCGGACTCTTGCCCAGCAGATGCAAAACGATGGCCGTTATGAAGCTCAAATTGCCGAAGGCGGTTTTGACGCCGGACTTATTGCCGAGCAGTTCCGACCACAAATCATTTTAGTCGATATTATGATTGAAGATATTGACATCAAAAAAGTCAGTGCGATTATTCGCCAAAATCCGGAATTACAGGATACCCGTATCATCGCCGTTACGGGTCACCTGACCGAAGGAGAAATTCAGGCTTTACTACAGCAGGGTTTCGATAATTGTATCGAACGGCCCCTCGAAATAACAAAAATCGTCGATTGTATTGATGAAACGCTGTCTGTCATGCACTAAATCCAGTGATTCAAACTCTGGTTAATGAACGAAACAGAATAAACCACCCTACCTGTTAACTCCCCGGACCACGAGACTGAAAAGTATCGTGGTCCCTTTTATGTCCACAAAATTCATGTTATGCAATTTTTGAATTTCTTGAAATTATATTAGATCATCTACATCACATTGATCTTTATTTTTCAAGAAAACCTGTCTATAAATTCATTCTTCTTTATATTATTTGTTCCAGGATTCTATGAAAACTTCAATTGTTTAAAAAATTAATATAAAAAACTCCTCTTTCCAAGCCGGATAAATAGAAAATTATCTGCGGTCGCTTTTAAATTTCCGAATCAAGTTCAATAACAAACTTGAATTTCTTAACTGAATCCTTCGATTTACACTTCTCATACCAGATTTCTCTGGCGCCGGCCCTTACTTTACAAAACTTTTACATTTTTTTAAATTTATATAAAAAAATTCACCTGCTAAATTCCAAAATTGCGTTTAAAATGGCATCAGCAAGAGATTATCAGCTCATTTTGCTTCTTGATACTGATTGCATCTTTTACCGATTATCAAAAAAAAGACCAGGCAAGAATAGTAGCCTGAAACAATCGACTTATCCATTTATTTCAGACCAAAGCACTATGAATCTAAAAAGACAACGCAAAAAAGTTCCCACCGGTTGGTTCAGAGTTTTAATCATTAGAGGTAGTATCACTTTGGGTATCACCGCATTAATCTTGGGAATGGGTGGTTGCACTCGTGATCAATATAAAGAGCAGGCGGATAAAGAAGTATATAAAATTATTGAAGATAAATGGCAGGATCACTATGGTTATTTAGTCAATTATAAAGTCGATGATAAAGTCGCTACCCAGGAAGAAATCCTGAAACAAGTTCCGGAATCAGGCATGCTCAATCTGGCCCAGGCGGTGAAACTGGCAACCCTTTATAGCCGCGAATACCAGAGTCAGAAGGAATCGCTTTATTCTTCGGTACTGGGACTGACATTAACCCGACATCGGTATGCCATGCAGTGGTTTGGCACCGTGGACGCCACCTACAGTAAACAGGGAACCAATGAGAGTACTGCGGTTAACAGTTCGACAGGTGTCAATCAGGATTTTCTGGTAGGCGACGGCCTGCAAATTGGGACTGGCCTGGCTTTAAATTGGGCGCGCTTTTTGACTGGCGATCCACAAACCTCGCTTGGTTCAGTGCTTACAGCGACAGTTGCCGCCCCGCTATTGGGCGCTGGCGCCGGCAAATCCGCCCGGGAAAATCTAACCCAGGCGGAACGAACCGTCATGTATAAGATCCGGTCATTTAACCGCTATCGCCAGAATTTTGTGGTATCGGTTATCAGTGACTATTACCGGGTGATTCAACAAAAAAACCGGGTCATGATCCAGGAAGCCAGTTACCAACGGCTGATAGAATCCACTAACCAGCTACGTATGGAAGTGAAAGTCGGTCAGCGTCCGGCCTATGATCTGGGTGAAGCCGAACAGAGTTTGCTGAGCGCCGAACAAAGCCTGGTTTCCGTACGGCGCAGCTATGAAACCTCACTGGATAATTTCAAGATTAAACTATCTCTGCCGATCGAAACTCCGATTCGACTGGATCCAAACGAATTGACCTATCTGGAAAACGAAGGGATCACCCCGATCGACTTTACGGAAGATGAGGCGATTCTGATGGCGCTGAACTGGCGATTGGATCTGGCCAATACCCGAGATGGCCTGGATGACTCGGAACGAAAACTGATTCTGGCCGCCGAAGGATTGGGGCCGCAAATCAATCTGGTAGGTAGCGCCAATGTCAATTCCGAACCGCGCACGGATTTTGTCGATTTACGATTGAATAAAGGCCGGTATTCGGTAGGTCTCGAAACCGATTTAGCTCTTGATCAGAAATCCCAGAGAAATGCTTATCGCCAGGCATTAATCTCAGTACAGCAGCAACAACGCAGTTATGACAGCGAACTGGATGGAATTAAACTGAGTGTTCGCGACGCCTATCGTAATCTGTCAGAAACCGCCGATACCTACCGTATTCAGCAGATCGGTCTGGATCTGGCCCGCCAGCGCGT
Organism: Sedimentisphaerales bacterium; assembly: GCA_963663965.2. GTDB lineage: Bacteria > Planctomycetota > Phycisphaerae > Sedimentisphaerales > SM23-30. The sequence goes on along the minus strand of CAXXFK010000013.1, from coordinate 174,636 downwards.
CGAGGTGGAAAAACTTTCGCTTAAATATGGCCGTGGCACCGTTCGTCTCCTGCTCCAATCTGAAGATTCGCTGGTCAGGGCACAGAATGATTTGCTCGGGGCTTTGGTCGATCACCGAATTGCCAAACTGAGCTTCTTCCGCGATGTCGGTATTCTCCAGGTTCGGCCGGACGGAATGTGGGAACAGCACATTCCGGATCAACCGAAAGAGGTCATCGTGGCCGGCACCTCTGAAGAGCAAAATGATCAAGATATGATAAAAACTAATTAATTTACTTTAACCGCCTTCAAAAATGGATGACAATATGAGCGCTCAAGAAACAAATGAAAATAGAAATCAACAAGGAATTGCCAAACCGACTGTAGCGACAGATAAGCCTTCATCAAACGGTAAAATCCTGCTGATTGTAATCATTATTGTAATCGCTTCCGGACTGGGTGTGCTGGCCGTTCAATCCAAATTGACCGGTTCAGAAGCGGATACCGGCGGGACAGTGGCTGCCCGGCGCGGCGATCTGGCCATTACCGTCACCGAAGGCGGCAGTATCCGGGCCAATAAATCAATCACTTATTCCTGCGAAGTGGAACGTCGCGGTGGCAGCCTGACCATCCTCAATATCGTTCCCGCCGGCACCTACGTTACTCAGGAAGATGTCGATAACGGCATGATTCTGGTTGAACTGGATTCATCGGCGCTGAAAGACCAACTGTTACGCGAAAAAACCAGTCTGGCCAACGATGAAGAATCCATGACCTCCGCCATGGAAGCCTATGACATCCAACAACGGCAAAATGAAAGCGATATCGCCTCCAACCAGCTTAAATTGCGTTTTGCACTGTTGGCGCTGCAAAAATATCTGGGCAATGCGCTGGCCGACAAGATGATTGAGGATGCCAATAACATTGTTGACCTGACTGCTCATGTGGCGCCATTTCTGAGCATGGTGAGAGAAGACCCCAACCTGCTGGATGGCTCTTCATCCGGTCAGGATCTCAAACGCTTGAATGACAATATCATATTGGCTGAAGGCAATCTTAAAACCTCTCTGGCTACCCTGGCCGGAACCGAAGAACTGCATAAGGCCAGTTACGTATCCAACCTCGACCTGGACCGGGATCGTTTAACCGTCGTTAACCGGCAATTTTCTCTGGAAGATGCCCAGGTCAACTGGGATCTGTTTTTACGATACGACTTTCCCAAAAACGCTGAACAATTTCTTAGTGATTATATCGAAGCGGGCCGGCAACTGGATCGGACTTTTGCCCAGTGTCGTTCGCGAATCTCACAGGCTCAGGCCCGTCTGCTCAGCGCGAAAGAAAGCCTGGAATCTCAAAAGCGCACAGTCGAATGGATTGAGGGCCTGATCGACAAATGCACCATCCGCGCCAAAGCACCCGGCCTGGTCATCTATGGCACTGGTGGCAGCGGCGATGCCTGGGCAGCCATGCGCGGCCGGGGAGGCGGCAGCGGGATCATCGCTCCTGGAGAATCTGTTTTTGAACGCCAGGTTTTAATCTCCATGCCCGATACTGCCACAATGATCGCGGAAATCGGCGTGCATGAAACCGAAGTGGATAAAGTCCGACCCGGTCAGACGGCGCGAATCATCATGGATGCATTTCCTGATAAAGTGTTAACCGGCCAGGTAATCAGTGTAGCACCGTTGCCCGACGAACAGCGTGGGTTTATGAATCCTGATCTCAAAGTTTATAAAACGCTGGTCATGATCGACGGCACTCACGAATTCCTTCGAACCCGCATGTCCTGCAAGGTGGAAATTTTTGTTCAGCAACTGAAAAATATTATCACCGTGCCGATCCAGGTCGTCGCCAATCGCAAAGGTCGCAAAGTCGTGTTTGTTATGGAAAAAGGTCAGCCGGTCGAACGCGAAGTGACTACGGGAGCGTTTAATGACATCTTCGTTCAGATTGTGGAAGGTCTGGATGAAGGAGAAGAAATTTTACTTAATCCGCCACTCTTTAACGAAACGGACCAGTCGGTTTCCGGACAATCAACAGAAACATCTTCCGATGACGATCAAACCACGCCGAATCAGGCGGCACCCCAGGTCCAGACCCCGGGACAGGCCGGCGACCAGCAACCTGGTCGTGGCGGCCCGTCGGCTCAGCCGCAAGGCAGTGGTGACGGTACTGGTGAAAACAGACAAAACCGCGGCGGATTTGGCGGCACGCGTAATACGATGCCTGACGGCACTCCGATCACTGATGAAATGCGCCAGCAATTCCGTCAACGGATGCAAAGCGGTGAAATGCCCACAACCTTACCCGACGGGACACCAATTACCGATGAAATGCGCCAGCGATTCCGCGACCGCATGAATAATGCGGGTGGTGGCCAGAGTGGCGGTCAGGGCGGAGGATTCCGCGGCAACACCGAAGGTGGCGGCCAGGGTGGCGGTTTCCGTGGCAATTCTGAGGGCAGTGGCCAGGACAGCGGCCAGCAGGGACAACGGCGCCGCCAACAATCGGGTAATAACCCAACTGGCGGCCAGGGCAATCCTCCCGCTAATGCCCCAACCAACTAATCGGTTCTTTCTCCCGACAATAAACCTTACTCTGACGAGAAAGCCAGACCAGTGAGATCATCACGAACTAAATTTCAATTCAACAACGACGGTTCCATACTTGTCATGGAAAAACTCTGTAAGAGTTATTTCCTCGCGAATATGGAGCTGAAAGTCCTGCGGGATATTGATTTAACAATCGGCAGCGGCGAATATGTCGCTATTATGGGCCCCAGCGGATCGGGCAAATCAACCTTGCTCAACATGATTGGATGTCTGGACCGCCCCACTGCCGGTGATTATCTGCTGGGTGGTCAGAGTGTCCGATCACTGGATGACAATCAATTATCAATGATACGCGGTGCTCGGATCGGATTCGTATTTCAGTCATTTAACCTGATATCTCAGTTAAATGTCGTAGAAAATATCGAGATCCCGATGTATTACCAGTCTCGCAATCATCAGATCGATTCGGCACGAGCCCGGGCACTGGCTAATCTGGTTGGACTGGGTGACCGGATCAAACATCGACCCAGTGAACTGAGTGGTGGTCAACAACAGCGGGTGGCGATTGCCCGGGCACTGTCCAACGATCCGTTGATTATTCTGGCGGACGAACCAACAGGCAACCTGGACTCTACCAGCGGCTCTGATATTTTGAGCATTCTTGACCGATTGCATGCTGAAGGCAAGACCTTGATTGTCGTAACCCACGATGAACAAATCGCCGCGCGGGCGCAACGCGTGATCCGCCTGTTCGATGGCCGCATCGATAAAGAAGAATTTAACCATAAACGGTAATTAATTATGCTGATGTTATTTCGTATTAAACGAGTCTTATTACTGGGCATTAAGAGTCTCTGGATGCATCGGTTGCGTTCCAGCCTGACAGCCCTGGGTATTATTTTTGGGGTTTCTTCGGTAATTGCCATGCTCGCCATAGGCGAAGGGGCCAGTCGCGACGCCCAGGAAAAAATCGCCCAACTCGGTAGCCGCAATATCATCATCAAAACCGTTCCGCCACCAGAGGACGACTCTTCTATTGGCCAGCAGCAGATGCTTAAGGAATACGGGCTAACCTACGATGATGCTGACCGGTTTCAAAATGGCATACCCAACGTTCGCGTGCTGGTGCCCAATCGTCGGCTATCTCAGCAGGCGCTCTATCGCAACCGGCGCGTGCCTATTGAAGTCATCGGCACGGTACCCTGGTACCCGGATATCTCTACGGTTCGCGCTCGCTTCGGCCGCTTCATTAGCACCACCGATATGCAATACAAACAGGGAATTTGTGTCGTGGAAGAAAAAGTCATACAACCGCTGTTTGGATTTGACGATCCTATGGGGCAGGATATCAAAATCGGTAGCGATTACTATCGCGTGGTAGGAATCGCATCAAGCGAACAATCCAAATCGTCTAAATCCTCCGATCCCGAGACCAATAAAGACGCCAGCGGCGCGGCTAAAGCGGCCGGCGCTAATGTTGGCGGCATCTATGTTCCATTGACTACCGCCAAAAACCGATTTGGCGAAACCACGATGCAGATGAGTTCGACTAGCGGGATGACCATGGAACGTATCGAATTGCAGGAAATCATCGTCCAGGTTGAAAATATCGACCTGGTTCCCGATACCCACCGAAGTATTCAGACCCTGCTGAACCGATTTCCATAAAAAGAACGATTACGAAGTTATTGTACCGTTGGAACTGATGCGGCGCGCGCGCGATTTCCAACGTATCTTTACCATCGTACTGGGTTCGATCGCCGCCATTTCACTGCTCGTCGGTGGCATCGGTATTATGAATATTATGCTCGCTACTGTCAGTGAACGGACTCGTGAAATCGGTATACGCCGGGCATTGGGGGCAATGAAACGGGATATTGTCATCCAGTTCCTTTCCGAAACACTCATGCTGACTCTTTCAGGAGGCATTCTGGGAATTATTGTTGGATTGCTGATACCCCTGTTTGTCTCACACTTTAGCCAGATGCGTACCGTAATCACTTTCACCTCCCTGTTGCTGGCTTTTGGCATCAGTACGCTTGTCGGTATCGTATTTGGCCTTTACCCCGCCTACCGTGCCGCCAATATGGATCCGATCGAATCGCTGCGGCACGAATAAACGCTGATATCCGCTTATGAGCTTTTGCATAAATATAACCGGTTATTTTCCGGCCTGCTTTTGCTGCATGCCTTCCCAGAGCCCCTGATCGATGGAATATCGGCCCGGACCGATCAGGATCAGACTTAAAAACAGGATCCCCGCTTCCAGGGCATGCGAATAGGTGGTAAATGAATCACCCGATTTTATATGCATCGTGGTCGCGACAATCATGGTACATAACAGAAAAAAGCACGCCGGTCGTGCGAATAAGCCTACTACCAGCAGGAGGCCGCCCCCAAATTCAGACAGGGCTGCCAGCAACCCCATGAACGTCGGAGCAAAATGAATTCCCATTAATTCCAGCGCCTTGCCCACTTTTTCCCACGTCTCCGGCCCTCCGGTTAACTTAGGATAACCATGACAAGCAAACGAAATCCCTATGCCGATCCGCAAAACCAACAATCCAAAATCTCGATATTTATCCAGTTTATGAAAAATCATCGTTCGGCTCCTTCTATTATAATCATATGTTTCTAAGATTATAAGGGGCATCCGACCCGAAAATCAAATCGTCGTGTATCTCGTTTGTCTAGCTCAAGTTAGGGGCTGTCAATAAATAAATGCTGCAATTAATTTATTGACGGTCCCTTAGTTTTCATATTCCGCCAGCCAGTTACGCACCAGATATCGCAAATCGATTGTGTCGATCATTCCATCCAGATTAATATCCAGTTGCCGGCAATCTTCGCATTCGTTCAGCCAGTTTGAGGCTAATTCCCTCAAATCGTCCAGATCGACCCGGTAATCCAGCGACAGGTCGCCCATTAATGGCGAACGTTCTAACAACCGGCCATGAACAAAAAATACCAACTCGTTATTCAACAAAGTACCCGGCCAGTTACCGCTGTAAATAAACGCCGCGCCATCCGCATAAACATAGTGTCCCATCGCCCACACATAGGCCGCCAGACCCTGCCCTTGCCCTGATCCGCCACTGGCGAACCGCAGCATAAAGGCATAGTCCCGTTCTGCATTCAAATAGAGATCATCGAAATCAAAAGTTAAATAGACCGGATCGCCGCCATCTAATCCCTCCGGTAAATCGGCTTTTGGATTCGCAATTAAAGTGCTAATCCTTGAGTCTGTGATATGATGATAGCCATAACCTAGCCATAATTCAACCGGTTGCCCGCTGATGTCGACCTGGTCTGGTCGAAGTTTTAGCGTGATCTTTTCCAACCGGGCTGCGCGATTCAATCGAAACGTCTGGCCAAAACAGGTCTCAGTGCCCTGACCCCGATCCCATAGTAAGAAATTATCCTTGTCCTGATCCACCGTATCATATCCAAGTAAGACATCGTCGCCGGGCGGCGCTGAATTCGACTGAGTAATCTCCATGGGGATCTTATACGAAAGAATCGTAAATAAATCCTGCCCCCAAAGCGTCAAACGCTGAACATCCCCTGTGCTATTTTCAATCTCAAACCAACCGCTAACCGTCGCGATTGTTTCGCATCCGGCCAGTAATATCGTCCCGGGATGTGTCTGAACAGTATCCCGATCGAAATTCACCATTAAATTATCATCGATAGCGCAATAATCCAGTGAAATAGACCGCGCGATAAACTCACCATCCAATACAAAGTCCACCTCATGATCTGCAATCGCGTAACCCGACGGCAATGTCATACCAAATATCGCCTGGATATCATCCGACGCGCTCTGATCATACAACGTAATCTGATGCGGTGTCAGACTCATCGCCGAACAAACGGGCCCACATATCAAAAAAAACGCGATGCCAAACCTGATTGAATATTGCATAATTGCCTCCAGAAAATAAGGTTCTATCCATGAGTACCCGGAAATCAGGCTTTTGTAACACAATATTTATCGAGATTTTGTCATTAATATATCAGGCTTTACCGGTGCTTTCATCCCATCCCCAAGATAAAAACTGGTATGAGCCGGTTTATTGTACACCACATTCTGCCAGGCAATCGACAAACGATATTGAGGATCGTGCATGAGCGTATACAACCGTATATCTGTTGGTATGGTTGTCGTATAGACCCTCAAGGACCCGCCATCCGGACCGGTGGTCACCAATTCTTCCCGCCAATCCCCCAGGATATCAGCCACCAGACAGGGCCGCATCCAGCGAAACCGGCCGCGACCGCTACTGCCGGCCGACCAGAGCATGTCTGACTGGCCAGCCTCCCAGTTCCACTTGAAAACACTGGACCCGGCTAATAACTCACGCAAGGGATCACCATCCCACCAGATCACAAAATCCGACATCCGCGGAGCCGGCCCCAGGTCGTTGCCGCTTTCCCCACGCAGACCGCCCGGACCGCCCCAGACCTCAAATCCCGGATAACGCGGATCGATATCAGCCGCCACCCCCTGACTGACATCCACACCCGGACTCAATGACCACATCACTTCACCCGTCTTTGCGTCCCGCATCGCCATGCCCGGCGATTGAAACCGCACCGTATCATCTTCATTTTCATGGACAGTCAAGACTTCCAGACCCGGACGGTCCGGATACATATCGCTGATATGCATGGCATCCCCATGCCGGAAACCCGTCGAATACAATCCCTGGCCATTATCATCCACCACCATGGCATGATAGACAATCTCATCCCGGCCATCCCCATCGACATCTGCCACCGACAGGGAATGACCACCCATCCCGGAATAGGGCGACACATCCCGATACGGCGGATAGGAGATGCCCGAATCGAACACCCAGCGGCTGGTCAGTTCACCGTCCCGCCAGTCCCACGCCGCCAGCACCGTTCTGCCATACACCCCACGGCACATCACCAGACTGGGACGCTCCCCATCCAGATATGCCACACAGGCCAGAAATCGATCGCACCGGTTGCCATAACTGTCATTCCCGCCATTCCCGCCAATACCACCCCAGCCATTAATCGGATCCCGTCCCGGAATATAGTCCACTGTCTTCAATGCCGCCCCTGTCTTACCATCAAAAATCGTCAGATATTCCGGGCCGGCCAGAATCCGCCCATCGGTCAGATCACCCGTTTTGTGCGTCCGCCAGTCCTTATCCTGATCACCGATGACTTTGCCAACACCGTCAATCGTTCCATCAGCAGTTTTACAGGCCACTTCTGCCCGCCCGTCGCCATCCAGATCATACACCATAAACTGGGTATAATGCTCCCCTTCCCGGATATTGATGCCCAGGTTGATCCGCCAGAGTTTGGTGCCATCCAGTTTATAAGCGTCCAGCACCGGTCGACCGGTCACGCCCCCAAAGGAGTTATCCTTGCCCCCGGAAACCTGATGCAATACGATTTCATACCTGCCATCGCCATCCAGATCACCCACTGACGCATCCCCAGGATAATATCGCTCAATCGGATCGATCGGGATCTCCAGATAATTATCCTTCCAGACTAAAACCCGTTTTGAAACCGGTAAGTTTTTTGCGGCCGATACAGGTTTTACCCAGTACTCATAACTCTGGTCTGTTTCCGAACTTGAATCGACATAACAAGTCGCGCCCTTTAAAGGGATTTCCGTTAATAGCTTTCCCTGTCCATCCCCGGCCTCGCCACGATAAACCGCAAAAGCTATATCTTCCGGATCCAATCCCAGCATCCGCCATCCGATAAAAACCGAACCATCCGTCATTTGCACTGCGATCAAGCCCCGATCCAGATTCTCCATCTGGCGAGCCCCCCAACTGGCTATCGTCAGGGTCACCACAATCCATACGGCCAACATTCCACTGCTTTTCATGATATATCCGTCCTGATCCATTCGGGATCATCTGGGTCTCGGTACTCTCGCATAGGCATGCTTTACCACTTAAACGAATATGGTCACTTCCCTATTGCCGGCTGTTTCTAATGATTGATTTTGTTACATTCTCCTGAGGTCATAGTTGACATTAATCAGGATCCGTTAACGCCTCAAATCCGGTCGACGCCATTTCAGGAACAACCGGTTCAGAAGCCGGATGCATCCAATCATGAATTTTCTTGAAAAACACCCCGGTTTCATGCAACGAAATATACAGACACGGCACCACAATCAGGGTAATCACCGTGGAAAATAATATTCCATACCCCAGCGACAACGCCATTGGAATCAGAAACTTGGCCTGCCGCGAGTTCTCAAAAATCATAGGAGCCAATCCACCAAACGTGGTAAGAGTTGTCAGCATAATCGGGCGGAAACGGCGAACGCCGGCTTGATGGATAGCGTCAAAGGCGCCAAGCCCCTCATCGCGACGCAAGTTATTGGCACAATCGATCAGAACCAGTGAATCGTTAACGACGACCCCGGTCAAAGCGATTATCCCCATCAAACTCAAAAGACTGATCGCGTAACCCATGATCATATGACCAATAATCGCACCGACCACGCCGAACGGGATCGCCACCATAATGATAAGAGGCTGGGAATAACTCTTAAAAGGGATGGCCAGCAGAGCGTAAATCGCCAGTATCGCCAGAACAAAGCCCATCTTGAGCGATGACATGCTTTCACCAAAGTCGGCCTGCCGTCCTTCCCAGGCGTAAGTCAATCCTGGAAAATGACTCAAAAGTTCAGGCAATATTTCATCAGACAATTTTTCCTTTACTTTTTCAGTATCTTCAATTGGATCGATATTGGCCGTCACCATGACTGTTCGCCGACTGTTGCGTCGCGATATCGTCGTATAAGCCCGGCCACGGGTAACTTCAGCCACTTGCATGAGTGGTACATCGCGCCCGGCAGGTGTCCGGATCAGAAGATTCTCGACATCATATTCACTCTGGCGCTGCTCATCCGGAAGCTTTACACGAACACGGATTTCATTCCGACCGCGCTGTTGCCGGAGTGCTTCAGCGCCATAAAAAGAGTTACGTACCTGCCTTGCGATAGAACTCGAAGTTAATCCCAGACTCTGACCTTCAGGCTTTATCTTGAAATCAATCTGAGATTTACCGGGGGTATAACCATCATCGATGTCTTTGACATTAGGAAAATCTTCCAGCCGGTCTGCCAGTGCGGCGCTGGCGCGATCCAGCGTATCAATATTTCGATGACTGAGTTCAATGGAAATGGCCGCGCCGGATCCCGGTCCGCCACGGTCGGATTCAAAACGGATCGATTCCAGACCCGGAATCTGACCCGCTTTCTGACGCCACAAATCAGTCACTTTGGCCGTCGTTAAAGGCCGTACACTTGGGACCGTCAGGAACATCTGGATATCGATTTTGTTTTCATTAATACTGCTATAGATACCCGTACTTAACCGGTCGTCTCCGTTATCCTTAACGAGTTCTTCCCCGACTTGTGTCAGATAACGGGCCACCTCTTCAACCCGGCTGATCGGACTGCCATAAGGTAACACCGCGGTAACGGCCGACTTGTCCGCCTCCACGCGTGGCATCATGATCAACCCGACCCGGCCGCTTAATACCCAACTGACGAAAAATATCAAGGTGGCCAAAGCAATTGCCATGGTAATCTGACGATGACGGATACAGAAATCCAGAAATGGACCAAAGACATTGCGAATAAACCGCTCGAATTGCCGGCTGAACGCCTGTTGAGCCCGATGAATCATTTCATTTAAGGAACCGGGCCGGGGCTCTTTATAATGGCTGAGATGCGCCGGTAAAATATACAGCGATTCAATCAGTGAAATTGAAAAGACGGTAATCACCACCGCCGGGATCACAATCCATATTTTACCCATGATGCCGGGAATAAAACAAAGCGGCAAAAACGCGACAATATTGGTCAGAATACTGAACACTACCGGACCCGACACATCTCGAGCGCCCCGGATCGAGGCCTCCAGATAACTCATCCCCCGGTTGCGATATTCATAAATATTTTCACCCACGACGATCGCGTCATCGACCACAATACCCAGCGCGATAATAAAGGCGAACATCGAGACCATATTAATCGTGACATCCATCCCGTTCAGAAACAGAAAACTGCCCAGAAACGAGATCGGAATCCCCATCATCACCCAGAAGGCCAGCTTCAATTCCAGAAAAAGAGCCAGCAGAATAAAGACCAGCGATAAACCCATCGCGGCATTTTTCAGCAAGAGTTCCAGACGCTGACGGTAAATCTCGGAATTATCATCGCTGATTGTCCAGTTGACTCCTTCAGGCAGGATCGCCTCAATGCTTTCCATCGCCTTGCGGCCGGCTTTCGATACGCCAATGGGGGTCTGGCGACCCACTCGAAATACTGAAACCCCGATCGCCCGTTTACCGTCGAACCAGGCCGCCTGATCCACATCTTTGAAACCTTCCGTAACCTGCGCGATATCATCCAGATAGAGCAGGGTCCCATCCTCGGTGGTGATTATCGGCATTCGTGCAAACTGATAGGCCCAGTCACGCCGATCCTTCATGCGTAACAGCAGATCGCCTCCGGCGGTTTCGATATAACCGCCGGGCAGTTCGATCGCGGTTTGCCGGATACGATCAGAAACTTCCGCCAGGGTTAAATTATATCGCCTCAGGGTTTCCCGGTCGATCTGGACATGGATTTCGTAATCGCGCGCGCCATCCAGCTCCACCTGAGTGATCCCCGGATCATTGAGCAGATTATCGCGAACCTGTTCGGCCAGCTCACGCAAAACCATTTCGCTCACATCACCATAGATCTGGATCTGTAGCACCTGGCGTTTGCGGATGATTAAACTGACCTCAGGCTCCTCGGCATCCAGCGGGAAAGTCACGATCCGGTCAATTTCCTGTTTGATATCCTGATAGACCCGCTGGGTATCGACTCCTTCCAGCAATTCGGCGGTGACCATACCCATTCCCTCATTGGCTACCGCGGAGATTTCTTTAATGCCATCCAGTCCGCGGATCCCTTCCTCAATAGCCAGGATAATGCCCTGCTCCACTTCTTCCGGACTGGCCCCCGGGTAGGGCACCATGATCTGGACCATATCCAGACTGAATTCGGGAAATACCTCCTGCTTGATTTTGGCCGCAAAATATAAACCGCCTATCAGCAGAATCAGCATGATGATATTGGGCGTCACCCGATTTGACGCCATCCAGGCAATCGAACCCTTATTCAGCTCAGGTTTTAATTTGTTTTGTTCCATGATGGTTTTCCGTAAACGGACATGTTGGCTGATTTAAAATTTAGAAAATTGACTTAATCGCGAAATACCAGTTAATGGACCGCAAGTGCTTTGGGTTTTTCCTCAGATTTTTCGCCTGCTTTTCCACCTTCAAGCTGGGGTAATGGATCGGTTTCAAGACGAAGTTTCATGCCTTCCACCGGTGCGGCGATCAAAGTAGTGACAATCTGATCGCCAGGCTCGATCCCGCTGCGGACAAAAACAGTATTTTTATCCTTAAAAGCAAATTCTACCGGTTTAATATTCAATTCACGCTGGGAATTCATCACCCAGACATCCCCGCCATTACGAACATGGCCCCAGTCAACCGGAATCACATCAGTTAACAATTTACCCTCGATCTCAACACGGACATAAGAATCCAGCAATAATCGCGGTTGCTTTTTCTGAGAAGAATTCAGACCGAGTGGATCTTTCACACTGATCAGCAGACGAGCCATGCGGCCTTTCTCTTCCAGGGCAGGTAACAAACGAATGACGCGACCTTCGCGATAAACACCACGTCCCCAGGCGGCCTCATCATAGATCTGAACACGAGAACCATCGCGGCCATTACCTTCCGGAATGCCTATGGAAGAGAGCTTGTCGGTAAATATGGCGACTTCAATCCAGTATTCATCGGTGCCCGTCATGGTCAGCAAACCGGTGCCCGGCGCGACACGAGCGCCCAATTCTACTGATTTGGCGGATACAATCCCGTTAAAAGGCGCCTTGACAATACACCGGCTCAGATCGAGTTTCGCTTTATCCTGGGCAATTCTGGCGGCTTCCAGCGCTGCCTGGACCTGCTCCAGTTGCGGCTTTCGTAATATCAATTCCTGCTGCTGATTATTGATCGACTCGCCCAGCAGTTCATATTCCTGTCGGGCAACCGCCTGATTCCCCTCCTCCAGCCGGATATTCACTTCCGCGCGCGCAACCTCGGTTTCACGCTGTTTTAACGCAATTTGATAATCCCTCGAATCAATCCTCGCCAACTCCTGACCGGCCTGAATAATGCCACCCGGAATGATATCGTCACTAAGGTATTCCAGCAAACCGGATACTTCAGGTGTTATAGTAACAGACCGGGCCGGCAGGACCGTACCCATGGCATGAATCGTTGCCCGGTGATCCCCCCGTTCTGCGGTCACCACAGTCACGGTCCGGGCGGCTCGGGGCGGTTTTCGCAACGACGCCTCGGGACGGTTATCGAACAAATATTTAGCATAAAGCGCCGATCCTCCAATAATGCCAATTACCAGAACCAGCTTAATCAACGAATACAAGACGGAACCTTTGTTCTTCATGAGTCATACCTCGTGAATAGGATAATATACGGCTTACAATGAAAAATGCCCGCTGGGCCGCAATATAAGTTCTACATGGGTAAATACTTATCTTGCGAGCGATCGGGAATCTTCATACCCATTGGGCATACTACGCCATCTCTATTTGAGTTTTCTGAATTTTTTAGTATCAACAATGAGATCACATATAATTCTGATATTTCGACTGTCAACGATCCGCCGCTTCACTCTCCGCCACCATGGTGGCGCTTTCCGGCCGCTCACCCAGCCAGCCCGAAGCGATCGCACGGCATAAATCAACCCGGTATTCCACCAGTTGCCGCCTGGCAGTAACCAGACTCCTTTGCAGATTCTGCTGAGAAACCAGCGACTCCAGTACCCGGATATAATCGAGTTGCCCCCCCAGATACTGCTGCCGGGTACGATCATAAACCTGGTTGGCCAGCTTTAACTGTTCCTGCAAGCTCAACAGATACTTACGCTGATGATCTTCATTGACCAGGGCGTCCTCTACTTCTTTCAGCGCCGTTAATAGCGTCTGGCGATAATCGTTCAGCCGTTGCGACAGGACCGCCCGGGTACGCTCCACTTCAATCTGGCGCAATCCCGCGTCAAACAAAGGCCCGGCGATAGTCCCGGCCAGTGTCGCCAGCCAGTCATCAAATAGATCGACCAGCTTTTCCGAACTGGTACTGACACCGGCACTCAATGTCAGACTGGGATACCGGTCTGCCTGTGCCACATTCACTCGTAAGTCGGCCGCCTTGATTTGCAGCCAGGCGGTTTGCACATCCGGCCGGTTCTGCAGGATATCCGCCGGCACGGCCAGGGCCGGCAATACGCCCGGATCGGGCAAATCATGACTCCGTTCCTGCCAGTGCGCTCCTGGGGCTATTCCAATCAGAATAGCCAGCTGATGCTGTAATAGTAAATCCCGCTGGCGGGCCTGCACAATCAATCCCTGGGTATTCTCAATCAGTTGGCGCTGACGATAGACATCGGCGCTGCCTGCCTTGCCGTTTTGCGCTTGAAACGTTATCAAATCCAGAATTTTGCGATTCGTTTCCAATTGGTCATTCAGCACCGAAAGGAACTGAGCGGAATCCGCCAGTTGATACCAGATTTTTGCAATCCCGGCGCTGAGGGTCATAGCCGCCGAAGCGATACTCTGTTCGGTGGCCAATACATCCAGCCGGGCCGCTTCCCGTTCACTGCGGATTTCACCCCAGATATCCAGCTCGTACGAAGCGGATAATCCCGCTGAATATCGATCGGTATCGATTTCCAGTGGCCCGGTTTCCTGATGACTGCGGGTATATCCGGCGGAATAACTCAACGTCGGTAGCAGACGCACGCCCGTCTTCGCCGCCACCTGTTCCGCCTGACTGAGCCGATCCCAGGCGGATCGGATCGAGAAATTATCTCCCATGGCTCGCTCAATCAGTTCATTCAAACTCGCATCCCCAAAAGACTCCCACCATTTCTGAGGCAAGGGATCCCCCTGGGGGCGGTCTGGCGCCGCGCTGAATTGCTCCGGAATGAATGCCGCGACCTGGGGCTCGCGATGCGTTACTCGGCACCCAGACAACCATAACAGCCCCCCCGCTGAGGAAGCGATCAGTATGAAAACAGTCAAAATACGATGAATGGTCATGACTCCAACTCCGTATAGAACAAGTTTGACACGCCTTTATGGTACAATTTCCTGACCCATACTGTGGCGATTATTCCTGTCACAATGTCCGCAGCCACTATCCCCAGTAAAAATCCTTTAAAACCATACCATTTCGCCCCCAGGATTGCAATGGGTAGCAGAAAAATGACAAAACGCATAAACGTAACCATCGCCGCGTGCATCGGATATCGAATGGCATTCATCAAACAGCATCCAATGTGATTTAATCCCCGGAAACCGAACACAAACGGCATGATCACCATATATATCATCAAAAATTTCAGAACAGCGTCATCCTTGCTGAACAATTCAGCAATGGGGCGGCCGGCGGCATAAAATAACGCAACACTGACTGCCCCCCAGATCAGAGACAGCTTGACTAAAAACAAATGTCCCTGTTCCACCCGATCGATTCGACGGTTCCCCAATTCTGTCCGCCAAATGGAATCATGGCGGCGCCCATGGCAAAGATGGGAATGACCATAGCGTGCTCCAACCGGACACCGGCGCTGATCGCGGCGACCGCTTCGGTGCCAAACCAGCCGGCGATCCAGACGATTACTCCCATGGCGATCGGTAACATGATGTGAACGGCTGTTACCGGGACACCCGTCATCAGAATTTCCCGCCACTGGATCATCATACGTCGAACAGGTACTGCAATAAACTGTAAAATACGTTTATGATAATACAATAAATAAAAAGCTATTACCAGCGAGACCCCCCGGCAAGCCACAGTTGCGATGGCGGCCCCCTTGATTCCCATCGCCGGTACCCGACCCCAGCCGAAGATAAGAATAGGATCCAGAATAATATTCAGACACATGCTGATAATCATATTCACACTGGGCGAGAGCATGTCCCCGGTCGCTCTCATGATATTGTTCCCAATCACCGGAATCACCTGAAACAGCATGCCCAGATACCAGATCTGCATATATTCGACCACCAGGGGTAGGGTCTCTTCGTTGGCGCCCATCAAACGAAATAAAGGCGAGAGGGTTGCCAGCCCGATCACAATGGCCAACCCTACAAAAGTCAGGCCCAGGGTCATGGCGCTGATCGTCAGTTCGTGCACCAGATCGAGTTTACCCGCTCCAATCGCGCGCGATACCGTCGAATTGGCGCCTTGCGCCAGCCCGATGGTCAATCCAAAAATCACCATCGTAACCGGCATGACAAAACCCATCGCAGCCAACTCGTTGGTGCCCAGCTTGCTGACAAAATAGGTGTCGGTAATATTAAATGCGGCGGCCGCCACAAAACCCACCAGTACCGATCCGGTCATCTTGACCAGTTGCGAGGCTACCGATCCCTGCGTCAGATCGGTAATGACTGCGGTGGATTTGGCTTGGGCCGCGATGGTCATGATCCCCGACTTTCTAATTGTTGACGAAGCGCGTAAATCCCGCCCAGTGAAAACCGATAGACATGCTCAGCCATTTCATTGATAATATCCGGCTCTTCCATCAGATTTTTCAAGAATATCGGAATACCGCTATTGGTGAGCCGACGGACACCAAATGCCAGACACTGATGAATGATACTCAAGCAGCATAAGAGAATCTGCTTATCGGTAGCCCCGGGCCCCAATAGATTCCGGATAATCTGGGACGAACGCCGGTGCAGCGGTTCCAGAACGCGGTCACGCACTGATTGAATCACTTCGGTTGGCTGCACCATCTCCCGGATAACAATACTGCCGGCCAACCCATAACTGCTGGGATCCATCATCCGCCAGGTATGGGCGTAAATCAACGCCTTCAATTTCTCTTCATCGCTGGCATCGTCCCCCAAGCCCCCATCCGGTGGATATGCTCGCAGAGTCTCCTCGAATGCCGTCTTCCAGACTTCGATATAAAGATTGTCCTTCGATCCAAAATAATAATTGACCGCCGCTACATTGGCCTGGGCTTTCTTGCTGATATCAGATATCGTCGTTTCGTGATAACCCTTCTGCGCAAAGATTTCCATCGCTGCGGCTAATAAGCGCTCACGGACACAAACACATTGACATTCTTTTATGGTTTTATCTTCCATGGATCAACTCAGGCCATCGATTAAAAAGCACATTTTAAATAAGCATTTTAAATTGTCAATTAAAATAAAACAATATTTTCAAAATATCATCTAACCTTTTTAAATATAATGACTTAAAATATCCTCAACCAGACCCGGACAAATTTTCAGCTGGCAATTCCAGACAAACCATGCGGTATGGTATTAACACACATTAAATATAAAAATTATCAAACATTCCGAGCGATTATTCCGATACCAAAAGTAACCTTTATTTTATATTATTGCAACGAGTCCATGAATCTATTATACTGCATGTATTGAGTTTCTGGTTCTCTAAACAAGAATGCTAAACCTCAAAAGAAGGTAAGGAAAAATCATGAATATTTTTTCGGGTAAATCGATTTCTGTCGTTGCGCTTGCTGTAGGTCTGTGTATTGCTACTCAGCAGACCCTGGCTGATTACGTATCCCCCGGCCAGGCAATCCAGGTTGGCCTGAACCATTTAAACTCACAACCATCCCCCCCATCCGCTACCCAGCCAGGCTTATTAATGGCAAATCCATCTCTGTCAACCCTGGATGTCCGCGAAATGATCGCTGAATACGATGGCGACACCCCCATTTATTACATCTTTAACCTGATCCCGGAAGGCTGGATGATTATCGCGGCGAATGATGTCGCTTACCCGATGATTGCTTATTCGAATGAAGGCGCCTGGACTCCCGATGATACCCCGCCACAATGCCAATGGTGGATGGAAACGGTCAAAGTAGAGATCTCCCAGGCGATCGCGACGAATCTGTCTCCGCTCCCCAATGCGGAGGAAGCCTGGCATGATCCCGTTGAAGAACCGCTTATATTACCTTCTTTAAATATCAGCACATTATCTTATCTGCCCACGGTCGATCCCCTGATCCAGACCAGATGGGACCAGGGCGGCAAATCGACCTACTCGGGCGTGTGGTACAAATCCTATGACTATTATTGCCCCTGGGAAAAAAACTGGGCCGGTTATCGCGTGCCACCCACCGGCTGCGTCGCCACCACCATGGCCCAGATCATGAAATACTGGGAATGGCCCCCGGTCGGCTCCGGTTCGCATACCTGGGATCCGCCCTATCAGTGCGAGAGTGCTTGCAATGGCTATGATGCTTATACGGTCGATTACAGCCAGGCCCGATACAACTGGGCCATCATGCCTGAAAAGGTGGGCTCCAATTTACTCACCGGCAATCCCAGCCCTTACGAAGGCGGTCTGGAAGTCGCTCTGCTCATGCGCCATTGCGGCAATGCCCTCAATATGAAATATAAGCCCGGCGCCTCCAGTTCCCACACAAGCTTGATGGTCGATGCGTTAAAAAACCATTACCATTATAATCCCGGCGCCACCTATATCCCAAAGGATTCCGACTATCCCTGGCCCAATGGAACCCACTACAGTACGACCGATTGGATCAATATGCTCAAAGGCGAACTCAGCGCCGGCCGGCCGCTGCCTTATCAGGGCGATAACGGAGTAGTCGGCCATTCCTTTGTCTGCGACGGCTACGACAGCGCCAATCTATTCCACTTCAACTGGGGTTGGAGCGGCAGCAAGGATGGCTATTACAATATCGATGACCTGACCCCGGGCGGCTTCGATTTCAGACAAGAAACTAGCGCCGGTTTTTATATCGAACCGGGTTATCCCAAAGAAGTCTGGGTAAACGCTTCCTATACAGAAAATGGTGACAATGACGGTCACATCTGGGGGTGGGACGCTTATTCCTCGATCCAACTGGCCACGGTAATGGTCGATTCGGGCGGAACAGTCAATATCGCGGAGGGAACTTACTCCGAAAATATCGTGATATTTTTCAAACCGGTCAAACTTGTCGGCGCCGGTGTGGATAAAACCCACCTGGATGGCGGCCAGTCCTTCCTTTCACTCTATTTCCTGCACGCCGGCGAGGGGTCCGAAGTCTCCAATATCCGATTTATCGACGGCAACCAGGCCGGCTCGGTTTACGGCGGTGCCATCCTGCTGGATTATTCCACCGTAAATATCACCAACTGCGCCTTTGAAAACAATTCCAAAGGCCTCAATCCCAAAGGCGGCGCCATCATCGTCCCGGCCAACAGCACGGCCACTGTCGTCAACTGCTACTTCCGCTACAATACCACAGCAATTTGCGTCGATGGCGGCGATGCTGTCATAACCAATTGTACCGCTTACAAAAACTCCACCGGTCTCAATTGCATCAGTGGTTCGGCCACCGCCACCAATACCATCTTCTGGGACAATTTTGACAGTCAGATCGCCGGTTCCGGCACGCTCATAGTCTCTTATTGCGATGTTGAAGGCGGCTACCCCGGCGTCGGCAATATCGACGCCAACCCGTCATTCCTGGACGCCGGCGCCGGCGATCTCCACCTGACCGGATCGTCGGTCTGCATCGACCGCGGCCTGAATGCCGCGCCGGCTCTGCCCGACATCGACTTCGACGGCGGCGCCCGTATCGTCAATGGCGGCGTCAACGGCAACCGTGTCGATATCGGCTGTGATGAATATGCGCGCGTCCTTTATGTCCGCTATAACGCCACCGGCGCCAATAACGGCACCTCGTGGTATGATGCCTATACCCGACTCCAGGACGCGCTCAGCGCCGCGGTCCCGTCCACCGAAATCTGGATCTCCCAGGGAACCTATTATCCTGGCGCTTCCGGTCAGCGCGACCAGAGCTTTGTTTTGAAAGCGGGTGTCGCCGTGTACGGCGGTTTCGGGCAATACGGCTACCCGCAGTGGGAAAGCCGTGATCCGGCCCGCTACCATGTCACCCTTAGCGGCGACCTGAACAGAAACAGCCAGTTTGACACCGCCGACGCCTATCATGTACTCTATGCCAAAGCCGGCGGCATCGGCCCCGACACCATCCTCGACGGCGTCACCATTACCCGCGGCAATGCCGACGGGGCTTATCCAGACTATTACGGCGGAGGGATCTACATCGAAAGCGCGTCTCCGACAATCCGCAACTGTCAATTCACCAACAATAAATCCACCAATCAGGGCGGCGCGATCAGCGCTTTTAATTCCACGATGACGCTCGAATCCTGCCTGTTTTCGGGCAACGAATCCCAAACCGGCGGCGCGATCCGGTTTGGCCATTCCAGTCCGATCATCCGTGACTGCCGATTCGATTCCAACGCGACCACGGCCAACAACGGCCACGGCGGCGCTATTTATATGGAATACGACTTCGACTCGGAACCCGGCCGGATCGAGTCCTGCTATTTCCATAATAACAATGCGATAAGCTCCGGCGGCGCTATCTATATCAAATCGTTCTCCACTACCCCGGCCTTTCTCATCAGTAATTCCGTGTTCTCATCCAACCAGGCCGGGCAATACGGCTCCGGTGGAGCCATATTCGCTTCCAGCAGCAAAATCGATCTTAAAAATTGCACGCTGTGGAATAACCAGGTCACCTACAACCTCAACTTCAATGCCCACGGCCTTTTCCTGAGTTCTTCGACCGCCACGATCGTGAACTCAATATTATGGGATAACACCCCCGGTAAAGAAATCCATTCATCTTCCAGTTCATACTCGATCAGCTACACCGATATCCGCGGCGGGGCTGGTGGCGCCGGAAACCTCAACAGCGATCCAATGTTTGTTGACGCCGGTGGTGGCAACCTGCGCCTCACGATAAACAGCCCCTGTATTAATAAAGGTTCATTCGCCGAAACTCTGCCGGATGATTACGATGGCAATCCACGCGATTGTCTTATCGATCTCGGTGCCTACGAATTCCAGATCCCCCATCCATTGACTTTTTATGTCAATGATAACGCGACCGGCGGCAATACCGGATTGAACTGGGCCAACGCCTTGACAGACCTGACCAATGCCCTGAAACTGGCCGAACCCGGCGACACCATCTGGGTGGCCGCCGGAACCTATATTCCCTCGACGCCGCTCGATCCCGGCGATGTTCGCACCGCTTCTTTCCAGATGAAAAACGGCGTGGCCCTCATCGGTGGCCTGGCCGGTAACGAAGACCCCCAGACCTTCGATCTGGCCCAGCGCGATATCACCGGTAATCTAACGGTTCTCAGCGGTGATATTGGTACCAGCAGCCTGGCAGATAACTGCTATCACGTCATTGATAACACCGAAGACCTGGCTCTGGACCACACCGCTATTCTGGATGGCTTTACCATTACTCATGGATATAACGATCTGGCTCCTGACCATGTCCATGGTAACGGCGCCGGCATCTGTATCGATAGCGGTTCCCCAGTTATACGGAATTGCCGGATAACAGATAACCACTGTACCCAGAGTAACGGCGCCGGCATCTATGTCTTCAACGGCCAGCCGGAAATAACCCGTTGCGATTTCTCTCAAAACGTCGCCACGCAAGGCAATGGCGGCGGTCTCTATAGCGCCTACGCCACCTCCGTTATCGAACGCAGTCTCTTCATCGAAAATACCGGCCTGAATGGCGGAGCATTTGCATTACAGCAGTCGTCAGCATCGATCTCCCAATGCCTGATGAGAAATAATACGGCCCAAAACGGAGGGGCGATATATCACAGCCTGTCCGGATTAGTCAACGTAAACAACTGCACCATTTATGACAATGCGGCAACGTCGCAAGGCATTGTGCAGTCGGTACAGACTGCCGGGGACGGCCGGCTTCAATTGCTGAACAGTATAGTATGGAACAGTAGCGGTCAACCACTCGTTATTGACGCTTCAATGATAAGTGTTCAGAATTGCGATATCGAAAGCTCCGGCAGCAGCGACAACTGGCTGCTCACCGGCATAACCGATCTGGGCGGCAATATCGACCAGGATCCTCAATTTGATTCGCTCGCCCCCTTCCACCTCGCCAAAGGCTCTCCCTGCGTGGATACGGGTCATAACTATATCGACCTGCCACCCACCGACCTGGACAACACCAATCGATTGTTCGATGGCAATTGCGATGGCCAAGCCGTTGTGGACATGGGCATCTATGAATACGCTCAATACTACCCCGGCGATATCAACCAGGACTGTATGATCAATACTTACGACCTGAGCGCCTTCTCACATTGCTGGATGCTCAGCGATCTGACCAGTTGTCTCAAAACCGATCTTAACACCGATGGCGTGGTGGATATCGTTGACCTGCAAGTCCTCTGCAATATCTGGCTAATTGACTATCAATAGCCGCTAAACGTCTTTCAGTGTGACAATTTTATTTCACTGCGCCCCGCATGCTCGATTTCATTCGGGGCTTTTTTCATTTATCTCACCAGGCACATTTCATATAATGACGCCCAATAACCCTAAAGCTATGGAAACAAATGAATGCCCGATTCATCTACAACCATCAACTGGGGCATCCTGCCCTGTTCTCGTGTCGCCCGCCAGCGCTGGATTCCGGCCATTCAATCGCTCCCCGATGCCCGCATAGCCGCCATCGCCAGCCGCGATCTCAAAAAAGCCCAAAACTGGGCCGACGAATTCAATATCACTCATAATTATGACAACTACCAGGCATTGCTGCAGGATGACCGTGTTAACGCTATCTTTATAGGGCTGCCCAATAGCCTCCATCTGGAATGGACACTAGCAGCACTCGAAGCCGGTAAACACGTCCTCTGCGATAAACCCCTTGGTATTACCGCCCGGCAGGCGGAAACGATGGTCAATGCCGCCCATCAGCAGAATCGTTTGCTCACCGAAGGATTCATGTATCATTTCCATGATCAGTACACCCTGATTCATCAGTGGTTGGCCGAAGGTGCCATCGGCAATATCCGACATATCGCTATCAGTTTTAATTTTGTTCTGGCTGACCCCCAAAATATCCGGTTCAATCCCGAATTAGGCGGCGGCGCCCTGCTCGACCTCGGTTGCTATTGCGTTCACGCCATCCGTACCCTGTCAGGCATGGAGCCGCTTTCCGTTCAGGCCCGTCAGTACCTCGGACCGACCGGCGTTGATCTGCGCACTGCCGCAGTGCTCGAACTGCCCGATGGCATCACCGCCTCCTTTGACTGCGCGATCGACCATGCCGGCGGCCGCCAACTCGTCATCGGCGGCGATCAGGGCCGGATTTTCAGTGCCCAGCCCTTTACCGCCAAAGAAGCCGCTCTGGTTACTTTACATAGAGGTGACCAGCTCGAACAGCATTCGATCCAGCCGGTGAATATGTACGCCGCCTGCGTCCAGCACTTTCAAGCGCATATCCGCAATGGCCGGCCTACCGATACCATGAACGGGGATTCCGCCAACAATCTGCGGGTTTTGGATGCGATCACCCAGGCCGCCCGGAACAACTGACCCATTAAAATCCGAATCTCTTATGAACGCCATCATCTACAAAAAATCGAACCGCGCCCGCTACCTCCGGATCTCGATCGGATCGGACATGCAGGTCAAAGTCACCGTACCCCGCAATGTCTCTCTGGAAAAAGCCCGTGAATTCGCCGAATCCCGTAAAGAATGGATCCAGAAACATCTGGACAGATACACCCGGATCCGCGATAACACCATCTGGCCCGATCTGGATACGATCGATTTCGAAAAAGCACAAAGAGAACTTTTTGCTCGTCTCGATGAATTGTCGCACCAATATAACTTACCCTACCGACGCGCCGCGTTTCGCAAACAAAAAACGCTCTGGGGCAGCTGCAGCTCCAACAACGATATCAGCCTTAATATCAACCTGATCTTCCTTCCCACCCATCTTCAGGATTACGTCCTCCTGCACGAACTCACCCATACCCGCCATCGAAACCACGGCGTCCGGTTCTGGGCCGCGCTCAACAAACTGACCCAAAACCAGGCCCGGCAACTGGATCGCGAGCTCAGTCGTCAGATGATGCGCCTTTGAAGAGTTTCATACAGTTCCTTTAAAAATTCATTCCCCCAATTCATTCCTCAATCCCCAGCTGACGACTTAATCGGACGGATCCTTACTCTTTTATAGTCCTATAATTAAAAGCATAGCAGGCAATAAAAGACGATTCTGCCCAAATCTTTATTTGTCATTATTGAAAATATCATTCCCAATTTATCGATAAATCCTCTTTTCGAAATAACCGATAAAATGTGTGAAAATCACCCGCAGCGGTTAAGGGAAATTGTGGTAGCCCGATTGGATGAATTATTTCCGCAGATCATACTGTTTTGAATGATCTAAAAATTGCAAAAGCTTTTCAGGCTAGCAAAATTTATTGGACTTGAGATAGAGCGATAGCCTTTTTTTGAAATTGTAACTTTCAGGGCAGAGCCCGATCGTCTCATAAATTTCCACGCCGGTTTATGATTGTCGCTGTATTTTCAACACCATATTTCAAGCAGGAGAACACATGAAAATCAAAGGTAAACTTGTCAGTCTGGTCATCACCGGAGTTGTCAGTTTAGGCGTCGTGACCACATTCGTCTCGGTGCAGGCCGTCAAACGCATGGGGAACGAACGCGTGGATGAAATCCAGCAAACCCTGATGGAGGAACGCAAAAATATGCTGGCAAATCTGGTGAATAATGCCTGGAAAGTGACGGACCACGCCTATAAAAGCAGCCAGGATACCAATCGGATCGCCCAGATATACCAAAAGCGCCTGAATGATGTTATTTCCGTCGCTTACAATACCATTGCCGCCGTCCAGAAGAATATGAGCAATCTGCCCGATGATGAGCAGAAACAAATCGCCCTGAACCTGGTCAAAGAAATGCGTTACGATGGCGAACAGTATCTATGGATCAACGATAATCACCCCACGATGATCATGCACCCCATGAAACCGGAACTGGATGGCCAGGATCTGAGCGATTTTGCCGATCCCAATGGCAAAAAACTCTTCGTTGAAATGGTAAAAGTATGCCGGGAAAATGGCGAAGGCGTGGTCGATTACATGTGGCCCAAACCCGGCCAGGACCAGCCTGTCCCTAAACTGTCTTACGTCAAATTGTTTGAACCATGGGGTTGGATCATCGGGACTGGCGTCTATATGGAAGCAACCTCACAGGAAATTATGACAGATACACTCGCCAATATCAATTCCTTCCGATACGGTAAAGAAGGAAGCGACTATTTCTATACCTTCAGCGCCCAGACCCGAAAAATGATCCAGCATCCCAAGGCCTCCCTGATTGGCACGGCCATCGACGATCCCATTTATACCGATCCCGATGGAAAGCAGTTACTCCTGGACCAACTGGCAGTCGCCCAGGCGGATGGCGAAGGCATCACCTCGTATAAATGGGCCAAACTGGGCGAAGAACAACCCGTATCCAAAATGACCTATATCAAATACTTCAAAGAATGGGACTGGGTAATTTGCACCGGGGCCTATATCGATGATATCGAAAAGGAAATCGCCGCCAAATCCAAAGAAGTCACCGCCAGTGTCAATACTCAGATCCGTAAAATGATCTCCCTGGCGATTGTTGTCTGCTCAATCATTTCGATCGTTACCTTCCTGTTCTCATCCAAAATCACCAAACCCATCAATAAAGCCAGCGAAACCCTCAAGGACATCGCCCAGGGGGAAGGCAACCTGACGGTTCGGTTACAGATCGCCTCGAAGGATGAAATAGGCGAACTGTCTCACTGGTTCAATATTTTTATCGAAAAACTGCAAACCATCATCCGTCAGATCGCCGTGCACGCCACATCACTGGCCGAGTCCTCCACGAATTTGACAGACACCGCCTCACAAATGGTCGAAGGCGTCTCTGACATGAGCAGCCAATCTTCTACGGTAGCTTCGGCGGCCCGGGATATGTCCGGAACCATGTCGCAAATGGCGTCTTCCACCGAAGAATTATCCGGAAATATCAAATCGGTTGCGTCAGCCGTTGAAGAAATGACCGTCAGTGTTAACGAAATCGCTCGCAGCGCCGAACAGGCATCCAAAGTCGCCGACGAAGCGTATACGCTGGCCAATTCCAGTAATGAAAAAATGAATGAATTGGGCTCAGCCGCCGACCAGATCGGTAAAGTCATCGAAGTGATTCAGGATATCGCCGAACAAACCAACCTGCTGGCGCTCAACGCCACCATCGAAGCCGCCCGCGCTGGGGATGCCGGCAAAGGGTTCGCGGTCGTCGCCAACGAAGTCAAGGAACTGGCACGTCAAACGGCCGATGCCACCGAAGATATCAGTCAGCGAATTGCCGCAATCCAGTCCTCCAGCGGCGAATCCGTAACAGCGATTAATCGGATCAGCGAGGTGATTAAGAATGTTAACGAAGTCTCGCGCGCAATCGCTTCCGCTGTCGAAGAACAGAATATTACCACCCGGGAAATCGCTCAAAATGTCGCCCAGAGCGCCTCGGCCGCCGAACAGGTTTCTTCCGGCGTGGAACAATCCTCTCTGGTCGCCCGCGAAATTACCCAGAGCATAGATCAGATCGACAATTCCGCCCAGCAGAATGCCCGGGGCGCTTCTAAAACCCAGGTTGCCGGCTCTCAACTATCCCAACTATCGAAAGAATTGAATTCGCTGGTGGGACAATTTAAAGTTTAAATCGATAATCTGCCAAAACGGTTCGATACCAGGCGCCCCGTAATTCCGGGGGCGCCTTTTTTTGTCAGTGATTGACACCTCAAAATTACCCTTGATTTCAGTGTTCGCGACATTAACATAATTGGTAGTAATAGTCTCTCATTTTATTATCCATCCAAAGGAGTTACTATGGAATGTTATGAATCCATTTGCCGGGATCTGATTCATCTGATCCAACATTGGGAACCCCGTTTACAAGGGCTATCCGAAGAAGTAATCTCCCAGCGTAAAAACGGCCAGAACCGTTCGATCAAACAAATCCTCGGCCATATGATCGACTCCGCTTCCAACAATACCCATCGCATCATCCACTTGCAATATCAACCCAGTCCCTGCCGGTACCCCGATTATGCCAACCTTGGCAACAACGACCGCTGGATCGCGATCCAGAATTATCAACACGAAGACTGGAATCATCTGGTGCAACTATGGAAATACAGCCACCTGCATATCATGCACGTGATCAGAAATATCGATCCAGACAAACTCGATCATATCTGGATTTCTGCGCTCGATCAGAAAATCTCCCTCAATGACATGGTCACGGACTATCCTCGTCATTTCAAATTGCATTGCGATGAAATCAACGCATTGATTTACCAGTCATAATCGTCTGCCGGCAGGTGTTCAAAGAGTGTATATCAAGGCCACAGAGTATCCAAACCCCAGCCATCAATGAAAATCTTCAAATCGTCCACATCAATCTTGCCATCCTGATAAACATCGGTCGGACGCGGATGGTCAATCTGGATTTGCAACGGCGTCTCGGCCAGATACATAACCTGCGGCTGGGTCAGAACGGTGTTGTATATCCGGACATCATCCATAAGTCCGTTAAACGCCTCAACCTTCGATCCGGAAAAACCATTCCCCCCATCATTGCCAATATGAGCGACTGCCTGTAATTCATTGAGTACGCTATAGGGGCCGCTGGCTTTTATCAGGCCATTGATATAGACCTGATAATTCGTTCCATCCCAGCTCAACGCGATATGACTCCAACTCTCGCGCGGCAGGTTATAAATACCGGTTTTAACGGAATGGGAGCCACCCAATCCCAGATCCAGATTGGTATCACCATTATCCATATACAACTGAATACGATTCCCCCAGCTGTTCAATCGGGTATGCCCGAACAGATAACGCGTTGAAGGCGCCTGATTTTGATCCGGCCGGACCCAAAAGGCGACCGTACATTCGTTTAGTGACAAAGCATCAGCCGGAATCTCAACCCGGCTGGCCGTATTGCTGCTGCCCGAAATTCGAACCGCCCCGCCAATTTTACCGGATTCCGGCGCCATAACCGCTCCGTCATACAAAGTGCCAACCAATCCATGACCGCTGCTGTCGGAGGCCAGATCCCCTTCACTTTCATCAAACGCCCACCAGGCGCTCAAATGCTCCGTTCCCGGATCTTCCGGCTCGACAATCTGCGCGTAACGCTCCTGCCATTGACCGGCCATCACTTCCAGATCCCCCAGGTTCACCCGGCAATCCTGGTTAAAATCCAGAGCTGTCGGTCGGCATTGCTCCATCGCAAGCTGGATGCTGTCGATTCGGATCATACCCGATCCACCGCTCGTTACGGCTTGAGGCTGCCCCACCCCCACTGTCAGACGGACAATTCGGCTCAAATTGATCCCGGCAAATTCCCTCAGCGCAAATCCCAGCTCCGTCCAGGCCGCGGTCTGGACAACAGCAGGGTCTGACATGATCTGGGTCGCCACCCCGCCCTCTGCATCTTCCAAACTGACATAAACGGATTCTCCGCTGTTACCGGCATCTCCCCGAACCTGCAAGGATAAATAATACCAGCCATTGAAATGACGTGCGGCCTCAAACACCAGAGTCGTTTCAGCCCGCCAGGGCGCTTGATCATTGTGATAACTTAATTCCATAAAACGATCTCCATAATTCCCCAGCGTTATCTCGGCGGTTGTCCCGTTTGCCGATCCATCCTGCCATACGGCTCTAAGCCCGGCGTCTGAAACATAGCGATCATAAAAATCGATCGCCGAAGCGTCTTGTCGATGGTAATATTTCTGCATTTCACTGCCCGCCAGCAGATAAGCGCCCACACCATACACCTGGGTTGAATTTGCCGTTGACACCGCCGGTCCGGCACCCACCGGCTGCACCCAGCCCAGCAGGCCATCCTCACGCACTGCCGCCTTCAACGCGTCCCAGGCCCTTTCCGCCACCGGTCCATAGGTCGCCTCATCCAGCAGACCGTTATTAATCCCCCACGCGATACCATAACAGAAAAAGCCCGTCCCACTGGTCTCCGGACAGTTCGTTTGTTCCGGCGACAGTAAATTCGCGTACCAGTATCCATCCGGCTGCTGGATCGACGCCAGCCTGGCTGCCATCTCCTGTAACAAGGTTTCATAACGGGTCCGCATCGGATCATCCGCATCCAGATACTGCAAGACCCGGCAAAGCCCGCCAACGACCCAGCCATTACCTCTCGCCCAGAACACCTTTTTGCCGTTATAGGCATATTCCGGATAAAAATAGTTAATGTCCCGGAAAAACAAATGGTCTTCCTGATCATACAGACAATTCTGACAATCTTCCCACATGGCATGCATCACGGTCGTATAACGTGTGTCATTCAGCGCGCGGGTCAAACGGGCCATCACCGGCGGGTGCATGAACAGGGCGTCACACCACCACCAGACCCTGCTGCCGCCGGAAATATCGCAATTGAAGACCGGCATCGCCGCGGCAATCTCATCATTCACTGTCTTGCTGTGAGCGTATCGCATGGGATCGGCCTGATCCAGCAGATACAACTCCAGGTAGGTCTGCCCACAGGCATTGTTATCGCCATGCCACGAATTCGAGGCCATCCGCCAGTTAAACTTCTCCGCCCATTCCCGGCACCGCGTCAAATACAATTCATCATGGGTCGCCTCATACAGCGCCATCATCCCCGCGAACAGCGCGCCATGCAGCCAGTCAGTGCTGCTGTCCCAGCTGCTCTGGGTCAATTGCCAGTCTCCCACTTTCTTCATCCAGGCAATCGTATCGTTACTCATCTCACCCGCCGGCCGGACGCCGGCCTCAGCGCTCAAACAGGAAACACCGATTAAGATAATCATTAGAATGGAAAGGGTTCTCATTTGACTTCCTTGCTTGTTATCCACGTTATTCAGCCGGTTAATCAACTCATAACCGGTCTATTCCCGGTTTTGAGCCGGTATATCTTCTTTTGCATATCTAATTTGCCGCCAGAAATACTGGCTTCAACATCAAAAATTAAATCTGAATGGACAGAGCGATTCTTTGCCCTGTCCATTCAGCTCGAAATCTTAAATTATGGACAATAAGGATACAAACCGCAACTCAACCAGCTGCTGGCCAGATGGGCCAGATCGCCCAGATTAACGACGCAGTCTTGATTCAGATCCAAAGCGCTTTCATAAGGATCGATACAAACACTCTGGCCGGTTGCCTCATAATATAGTTCGGCGACTTCATACTTATCCATGAAATAATTATAGACCCGGAAATCATCCATGGCGCCGCCATAGAAGGTACCCAGCACATTCCGGTCCGCTGCGGTGCGCGAAGCGCCCAGGGTGACCGCCCGCATCCAGTCCGCATAATTCACCGGAAGACCGGCGTTGGCGCCAACCACGTAAACACCATCGACATAAACTTCAATCCGGCCGCCGGCCAGCCAGGTTGCCACGGCAAAGTGCCACTGATCCTCATTGATCATATTGAAGTCCGTGGACGGCTTGCCCAACTGAGTGCCAATATCGATCGCCCCGGTATTATCGGCGTTTTCACCCCGGACATTGATCCGGACTTCCGATGCGCTCGTCATACTGAATGCGAATCCGGTCATACCGCCATCGTTATAGTTGGACATAAAAATGCCTTCCTTGGTTGGCATAATCCAGCAGGTCAGCGTCGCGCTATCCAGACCACTGCCCAACCCGGCCTTGGGGTAAGCGTCCAGACCCAGGTCAACATAATCATCGACTCCGTCAAAGCTGACCGCCTGTGTCCCTGCTACCCGGCCGGCAACAAACACAGGACCGCCGGTATTCGGATCGGGATAACTGCTGCCCATGCCATGACTGGTCCCCACGGAGTCAGCAAAATTATTCTCGAATTCATACTGCGCCAGCAATTTCTTAATAACCAATTCCGCATGTTTCGACTCAACCGCTGACTGACCGCTCTTATTGGTCAATAAACAATAATACCATCCCTGGTCCCCCTCTTCAGCGTTCGCAACATTTAGACTGGCGACATAATCGGTTCCCGTTGATTCCAGAGCCACACTATAGTCACCATCTGTTATCAGGGTCTCATCGTTGACACCATCTACATATTTTTTCCAGACGACGGTCGGCTCCGACAGACTGCTGAATGCACAGGTATATGCCGCAGTTTCGCCGGCAAAAACCCGTTCGTTCGCCAGATCGGTCATGATCACCGGAATCGATTTGAGCGTTTCAAAGCTCCAGATTGCTCCAATAATCGTATTGGGATCATCCGGCAGTGAATTGTTGACGCTCTCATCCACCCGCCAGTAACAGGTCAGGTCCATCGCCAGCGTGGGAGCATAGGTCCCGCCATCGCCTGAAGCTTCAATAACTACCGGTTCCACACCTGCAAAATTCGGTTCGGCATCTGCGACAAAATAGACATAATGCCTGGTAATCGCCGGATTAGGACCTTCCTGATCAACTGGATCCAGACCGGTCTTCCAGCTCAGGGTAGCCGAGGATAACACATCCACGGCGCCATCAACCGGATTCGGCTCATGGGCAGCAGCTGGATGGATCAGCGTTTCGCCATCCATGATATAAACATCATCCACCCAGACCGTCTCACCGCCGGTATTGCAGAATTCAAAAAAACAATCGAGCGTTTCTGTGGTGCCGGTTCGAAACGCAAAAGTGTCTTGAGTCCCCACCATAATCCGGTCACTTTCCGTCGCGCTGGTATTGCCATTCTGATGAACATACAGCTGATAGGTATCGCTCCCGTTATCGATCACCATCCAGGCATTGTAAAACGGCTCGGTCGTACCGGTTTGCAAGGTAAAATTGGTGGCATTGCGAGCCGTACCGCCATCACGAACTTGAAGATTACCGGCGTTAAATACAATCTGAGCCCTGTAATCGCCCCAGGTGGTTGGAGCGTCAACACTGGTCATACCGATAGCGTGATTGGTCCCGGTTCCGCTCACACGAAATCGAAAATACAACGTGCGAGTGGCGCCTTCTGCAATCGAGTTTTCCTCACTCAAGTTACAGTAAAGACCCCGAGCCTGACTGCCATATTGCTGTAATCGAAGTACCTGATTAGCCGCGTCGGCGTCATCGGTGTTGATCGAAGCAAAACCGGTATTGCTCGTAATCCCTTTCCAGTTGCCGCCGGTCACTTCATCGACTCGTCCTAACGCGTAGCTTTCGAAATCGTCTATTTTAGTCAATGCCCCCTGTGCCAGACTGATAGCTAGCAGGAGTGCAAAACAGAGAAACATTCTGGTCCTTCGGTTATTCATCTCAGTAACCTCCACTATAATAAGTTAATATTAATCGCCGGAAATCGGTTTCCCGGCTTCATAAAATGCCTTGATCTCAACATCCGTCAAACAACGGTCAAATAACATCAGATCATCGATAATGCCGTCAAAATCGCCTTGGGTCATCACATAACGCCCTTCCCGTTTCATCGATCCGATAACGATCTCAGCGGTCAGGGGCGCGACCTGGCTGGCATAGGACGATAAGTCAAATAATTCGCCATTCACGTAAAACTTTAAAGTTTCGTTATCATGCGTGGCGCAAAAATAATACCAGGTGTTCGGCTGCTGATAAAACACCTTGCTGTACGATCGATTCTGCACGTCATCTTCATATCGCAGGAATTCAAATCGATTCTGCTGTTCGGAAACACTGTAATGACTGTCAAATATCGAATATTGATAATTAACATCATTATCCTGTCGACAGGAAATCAGATGGCCGCCCATCTGTTTTTCGTTGGGATAGTAAATCCAGGCGGCAATCGTAATCGGACCATGCAACGAAAGCGGTTCCTGCGCGGGAA
Source organism: Sedimentisphaerales bacterium (assembly GCA_963663965.2). Taxonomy (GTDB): domain Bacteria; phylum Planctomycetota; class Phycisphaerae; order Sedimentisphaerales; family SM23-30. Next base: position 142,232 of record CAXXFK010000013.1, on the reverse strand, counting down.
TGACAATCGATTGGTGTTTGTCCCGCTCCAATCGTACCGCCATTTCTCCCGGCCAGCGCCCCTGAACCCATCCGGGCTTATTGCGCCCTTCCGTACCAAAAACGCCCGGTTGAGAAACACCTTCACCATAAACACTGTTCAGCAGCATAGCTGGCCGCTTGATATCCTGCTCATCGAAATAATGTCCCACCAACGATTTATCCCGGTGCTGGTCGTACACAAACGCCCGCCAACGGGCCCGGTCATCCCCTTGCCGTGCGGCCAGCTGGACAGTCAGCTCTTTTTCCCGGATAAACGTCACCGGATCATAATCGACTTCTGCCGTCGTGCCATCCCGGCTGATGGACCGGGCCTTGCCTGGCTCCAGCCGGTAATTCGACTTCGAATCCATCGGATAAACCATCACCTCACCCCGGAACACATGGACCTGTGTACGCTCCTCCAGATCTACGCCAACACCAAACTCCGTTCCCAGGTCCAGCACTTTACCACTGGGAGTATCAATCACAAATCCCAGCGCCTCATGGCCCACCTTGGCGGTTAACTTCCCATGATACAAATACATCCGGCTATCCGACAATACCCGTATCTCGGCCGGACCTTCCAGGACCACTTCCGCGCCATTCTCGAATTGAATTTCAGCCAGACCTTCTCTTAATGTGAGCCGCTCTGCGGGTAAAGGATCCCCTGCATGCAGCGACTTTCTGGTCTCACCCCATACTGCCTGTAAACTGCGGGTTATCACAGCCGAGGTCCCGGTGGATGCCGTAAATCGATCGTAGATCAGCAACATCGAGACCAGCGCCAGCCCAATGACCGCCGCGGCCAGTATGCCATTGTTACCCCGATACGGGCCGGCTTTTTCCGGTATATCAACGATGGCCGACCGACTTTCTTTTGGGTCCGATTCAGACGGCCGGGGAATCGTCAAAGCCCGCGCGGTTTGTTCCCGCTCCAGCATCTTCTGCCAGAATTTCCAATAATCACCTGATTTCTCGAGATCCCCCTCACTCAACCGCAACAATTCAGTATCCCAGTCCAGTTTACGCACCGATTCGCTGATTGCCAACACCTGAAAATAATACGCGCGCGCTGCCGGTTCGATTTGCAGCAGATCAATCAACCGCTGGTACTGTTCTCGGGTTACCTGGCCTTCCAGCGATAAGATCGTCAGATCCATAATCTCTACTTTAATCGGTTCTGCCAATTCCATTAGCGTTGCTCCTGGAACAAAATCCGTTTCTGAACGCATCCCAGCAACAACTGATGGATCCGGGAGATGTTTTTGTAAATATACTGGACCGTAAAACCAAAACGGCTGGAGATCTCCCGCACATTGCATTCTTCATGATAACGTAAACGCAGCAAGCGGCGATCCTGCCGGTTCAATTTCTTCATACACTCCTTTAAGAATACCAGATAATCGATCGTGCGGTCCGAATGCTTTTGCTGTTCTCGCTCCAAAGTTTCAATCAGATTTTCCGGCAGACACAAGCCCTGCTCCTTCTTACGGATACGATAATGCTGCATAACCAGAATATAAGCGATCCGTTTTCCCCACGCAATAAAATCCGTTCCCGGTTTAAAGTCACCAAACTTCTCCCACATCAATTTGGTCGTTTCCTGCAAAAGATCGTCAGCTTCGTTAAAATTGGGCGACAGAGACAGAATATACGAATACAGCCGGGCCTGACTGGCCGTTAGCAACGACACGAACTCTTTTATGTGTTGATCGTTTGGAGGGTTATGACTTTGTTCTATTTTCATTATAAATCAGTAGAGAATATCCGTTTACTATTAATGATGAATTGAGCTGATTTTTAAACAGAATTATTTCGACAAATTCTTTTATCTTATTACCAGGTCGTAACTTATAAAAACAATTCTTCTGTTTTACAAACCATCTCTTTGATTCTATGAACCCCGACCACAATGTTCACATTTGAACCTTGCCCGCAATTTCAGACGGGTTAACAAATTATGGACGCCTCAATAAAATTTTTTGAGACTCTCTCAATCAGGCCAGTATCAGATAATCCCTCAGATAATCAGGAATCCGCCCATACGATCAAATCCCTACTAATACAGAATTCGATCACCTTTTTTATGGGATTATATTATATTTTCCTCAGCGCCATTTTATAAAATTCCCGCCCCTCTTTGATATACTTCCTCTCGAAATTACTCCCAACCAATTCCCCCTCCTCAGCCGCATCCAACGGATAAAAATCTGTCTCCTCAAATAACGGCGCCACTTTTTCATCCCTCAGCATCACCTGCCGCATCAATTCAAAATAATCCCGATGATCTGTTGCCACCCGCAATTCCCCCCCCGGTGCCAGTATGCGGTGGACCTGCAAAATATTCTCCCTTTGAAAAAATCGACGCTTATGATGCTTGTTCTTCGGCCAGGGATCTGGAAAATAGATATGTAACACCTCGATCGCGCCATCGCGAACATAACGTCTGATAAAGTCACGCGCATCCGTTCGCAATACCCGCACATTTCTTATATTCCACCGCCGCATCCGGTCCACACTATAGCGGTAAAATTCATTGGCCCATTCTATCCCAAGGTAGTTGCGATCCTTATGAATACGGGACTGGTTCAACAGAAAAGTCCCTTTCCCCGAACCCACTTCCAGTTCCACCGGACCATAACTTTTAAATAAATCCCCCAAGTCCATCATTTCCAAACACTTATCGATATCTACCGCGATAGCTTCATTCGTGTGAGGCTTTTCTTGTACTTCTTTGACATTTTCTGATTTCATAAGCCTATCATATTATAAAGCCAGAATTTTATCAACTGGTTAAACAGGACTGCCTGGGCAGCCCTGCAGGCATTATCAGGCTCATTTGAATTACTTTAATTTAATCCAGAAACAAACCGAAACATTACATAAACAGCTCTATTAACATAACAATAGAGGTTACTAACAACAGGAAACATTGGTAATGACTGATTATGGATCTGCTATCCAATCCAGAATCAGCCCGTTTCCTGCTGTAGTTTTCATAATTATTTTCTATTACCCCAAACGAAATTCTGGTAAGTAATGTTTTTCGGGGCGGAGGAGCCTGACTATGGCCAAGTTTTTTCGATTCAGACAACGGCGTGTACTGATTGATGTGGATACCCAGTACGATTTGCTTATCGATGACGGCAAAGACCGGCGTAACCTGCTCAGAAATATCCGGCGCCTGTTTGCCTGGGCACGGGTCAAATCCATTCCCGTGATTTCCACGGCCTTAACATTTCGATCCGATCATACACCGGATGAAACCACCGATTTCCATACCCTCTGTATCGAAGGATCACGCGGCGCCCGCAAAATACCCTATACCCTCCGGGCCAACCGCATCGAATATGAAGCCGAAAACCGCCTCGATCTGCCTCAAGACCTGCTCTCGTCATATGATCAGGTCATCTTCGATAAACGCCTGCCTGATCCCTTTGAACTGCCGCGAGCCGACCGGCTCCTGAGCGAATACAAGGCGGATGAATACATTGTCTTCGGTACCGGGTTGGACCACGCCATCCTGAAAACGGTTCTCGGATTGCGTCAACGGCGCAGAAAAGTCTCTCTCGTAATCGATGCCACCGATCTGACCGGTTCCGATAATCCCGGTATGACCATACGCAAAATCGAATCCAAAGGCGCCCGCCTGATTACTACCCAGTCAATCGCCGGCGAAAGCAAACTCAATAAAATACGCGAATTCCAGATGGAATACACCCTGAATTATTCAACCGCACAGGCATGACCAGCTGTTAAAATTTCAATAATTCCGTCTGCTCCATAATAACCGTCCAGGCATTATACGCGCTATGCAAAACGATGGCAGTCGCCAGATAGGGATATAAACCGGTCATATTCGCCTTCTCCCGCCGATCCTTTACCCCTTTCCATAAACGCATTAACCCCAGTCCCGCGATAGTCGTACAACCGCAATGCATAAACGTGCATACCGTCCAGCGCCACTGAAAAATCACCGGCGATGGGTCCTTGATCAGTATGTTCAGATACATCAGATTTTCAATACTGGCAAATGCCAGCGAACTGGCCAATGCCATCAAAAATATTTGCAATCGACTCCGCAAAAGATACGGGCGCTTCTCCACCACATAGGCGATCATCGCCGTCTTGACGATCTCTTCCACCATCGGGCCCAACAGCACCACATAAAACATCATGGCAATGGCCGGTATGCCAACCGCCTGACCGCTCGTGAGTGCGGCAATAACCGCAAATGGACCGGCAGCGACCGCGATCAACAACGTCATCAGCCACGAATACCCCAGACTCGTCTGGCCGCACCGCCGCAGATACCATTGCGACCAGGTTAATCCCTCGGTATCCGCTCCCCGCCCGGCTCGATCAGCCAGCGATGGTTCATCCCAGACCGTATGCTCAACTAACTCATCTTCCAGTTTATCCAGTTGCCGCCGGGTCAGCGGACGCTTGTCCGGCGACACAGAATCCGTCTCGGATCCATTCTCTTTCAACCAGGGCTCGTTAAAGACCGATGGGTCTTTATCACGCCGTTTACTCATAAGCCGATTGTCCTGTCCGGCAATAACCCGTACCGTACGCCATCGCTTCCACCGTCACCATTTCATGTTTGCGATTGCCGGTATTGCTGCCAATATTACTGAACTCGATCCGGATATTACAGACTGCGTCGTAGCCCAACTGCCGGGCCTGCTCCATCATCCGGCAAATCGCTTCCCGGCGGGCTCGCTCCAGCAATTTATCGTAGGTTTTAAGCTCGCCACCCAGAATATGTTTGATATTCGCGATAAACGTTTTCAGATAATCCGTGGCGATCACGACCTGCCCAACCACCATACTGGGCGTCCTCTTGCCATCGGCGCCCCCCGGAAAACGTTTAAGATCGCTGAGCAGAATATCACGCATCGCCTCTTCACGCTGCTGCAAACGTTTAAAATGACTGTTTTCGGCCGCCCGGCCGGTAAAAAACGCCAGAATCAATAAACCCAGTGGGATAAGAATCTGTTCCATAACAGGCTGACCTCCTTAGATGATCGACTCATCCGTATCATCATCGTCATCGGTTTCCGCCTCGACCAGCACGGCCGTACCGTAGGCATACAACTCAGCCGCACCCTGGGTGATCGAACTGGTACTGAACCGGACATTGACAATCGCGTTGGCGCGCAACTGAGCCGCCTGAGCCATCATCCGCTCCACCGCCTGACGGCGCGATTCGGTCAGCAACTCCGTATAGCCGGTCAACTCACCACCCACCAGGTTCTTTAACCCGGCCGCGATATCACGCCCGATATGTTTGGCACGAATCGTATTGCCTTGCACCAGGCCCAACACCTGCTTAATCCGCATTCCTGGTATCGTTTCCGTATTGACGATGATCATCGCTGTCTCCTTAGTTTTTAATGCTTACAATGGTAAATGCCCGTTGGACCGTGATATAAGTTCTAAACGGGTAAATACTTATCTTGCGAGCGATCGGGAATTTTCATACCCATTGGATATAAATCAAAACTTAAAGTTATCATAAGATAAATGGCAGGCCTTGATTGCTGATTATTCAAAAAATACATTGGGTTTCATCGATCAACTCGCCGCCAGTTACGGATATAACCTTGCTGGTCAAACTCAATTTCAAACTCATAATAAGTATCGCTCATTTCGTTAACCGTATCTAGTGGGACTCGGTGATTCTTGGCCACTTTGGGATCTTTCGCTGCCAGTTCCTCATACTGACCCTTGGTCAAAATCGGAATCCGGTAGGCCCAAATCTCACCCCCATTCTCTGTCTGATATTTAGAGGTTGGTTCGCCATACTGCTGGACAATCTCACGCTTCATGGGCGGATAAGTCAATCGGGAAGGATTGAAACAGCCTGTCAATATAGACGCACTCAGAACCAAACATAACAAAAATTGTGCTTTTGTTTTAATTCGCATTACCAGAAAAATAATACCCGTTACCACTCGAATTACCAGTTAAAAAAGTAAGAGTACCCCCAAAGTTGTTTGGAAGTACTCTTAAAGATATTCTATTGCCACCTGATATCATACCAATGGATGACTATTCTGTATCAGATGTCATTCCAAAGAACAGTCTCCCTCACTCTTCTTCATCAATTAAACCACAGCGCATATCCGACAAAATTCCCATTAAAAGCCTCCCATAACCGCCCCCAGAAATCCGGCTGTGTCAATACCCCTTCTTCCAGATAGGGTGCCGCTTCCGTTCCCTGTACCCATAGCACCAGGTCGAACCGGCGCGGTTCCATGAATACCCGTTTCAGATTTACTCCCATCGCTTGATCCCCGGTCCCTCTCCAGAACGGAATCAGAACCCGGCCCTCCAGTATCCCCTCTGCCTCATCCAGAAACATTCGCCAGTTCTCCACCATCTCTTCATTGACCCTGACACCCGGTATCACACCCGTCTGCTTCGGATTCGGGATCCATTCATGATCATCATCGGTCTCCTTCTCATACAGAACCCAGCTTTGACGACTGAGCTGGATCACCTGCTTGAAATGCTCCAGCGCCGCCGCGCTCCGCCCGGCATCCTTTACTGGAAAATCAATCAAATGGATCATCGCAATAAAATCTGAAATCAGTTGATAATCAATTGGACGTCCCTCTTCCCGATTATGACGCAAAAACGGATAAGGGGTTTCCGGCTGCGCGAAAAACAGGTGGGCGGTATGGTCGAATAACTCCGCATCATCGTACGCCAGATAAAACTCCAGCAGTCCCGACATCAAATGACAATAACCGCGTAACCAACAAGCATCCCCGGCGTCCAGCCGGATCAGAAAATTCGCCGCCTGTTCCGGCGTCACCCGGGCCTGTCGATTCACACTCGCGTAAATCCGCCATAAAGACTCCGGCTCGCTGGTCTTGCCATCCCCATCAAAATCCAGATACCCCTGTCCCAGCCGGATACCCAGCCGGGTCGCATCCCCTTTGATCGGGGCCAGCGTCCGATCCGCGACCATCAGGTCATCCACAAATCGCGCTAAAACCTTACACACCTGCTCGTGCTTAACCGGCTCCGGCTCCGGATTAATCGGCACCGGTAATCGCAACACCGGGATCATCCCGGCCACCTCCGGGTTTAACCGGACACCGTATCGATACCACGACTGCCCCAGCCGTTGCACCGCTTCCGCGAATTGCATAAAACCACACCCGAACCGAAGCGCCTCATCAGCCGGCCTCTTTTTCAGCTCCGTCGCCAAAGCCGCCGCCCCCTGGCTGATCTGTCCCTCCGCCAGATACCCATTCACCCGCTCTTCAACCGTTGGTTTACTTTGTGCCGAACTATCCGCCGGCCGCAAACCCATCATCACACTCACACATACAACGAACAAAATGATCCGTTTCATGATCAGGCTCCTTTCCGAAAAATAAAATACTATCCAGATAATTTCTTCCTTCTGCCTTCAGACAGAACCCCCATCTTCTCATTAGAAAGCATCAAATCATTTCTGTTATCACGCTTGATTTATCATTCGTAATAAAACTCATATTTTAACTGTATATCTATATACATTATACCACACCAGATTATTGCTGTCAAATCCTCCCCGTTCATTTCCGAAAAAATTATGGCCTATGATCCATCCTGATCCCGCCAATTGACTCCTAACAAATGATCCGGCAAAAGGTTACAATAATTATCTGTCCAATTTTCGAACAACAAATTTCTGCCGTTTCAACCACATTGGGGTTTATCTGTTGACAGCAGATACAATATTCCCAGACAATCAATCACCCCTCTGAGTTGACATCACAGAGGAGTCTCTGGAATAGATCCAATACTATATACCCCCCAGATATCACAAGTTATGGTGAAATAATGAAACAGATAATCTTGACCACCAGTCTATGGGCCGCACTGATTAGCCTCTCCGGCTGTCATCCCAATAAGCCCTCGGATTCCCCTGCCTTATCGCCTCTGGAATCTGCCTCAACCATGGAATGGATCACCATCGATCCCAATGGAACCGGATTTCAACTGGCTGCTTCCAACCGCCGCTTTCTAGCCTGGGGCGTCAATTACGACCACGACCGCGACAACCGGTTGTTGGAGGAGTACTGGCTCAACGAATGGGAGACCGTTGAAGCGGATTTTCAAGAAATCAAGGCCCTGGGCGCCAAGGTGATACGCATCCACCTCCAGACCGGCCGGTTCATACCCACACCCGATACCCCCGATGAAACCCAGTTCAGACAACTCACCCGTCTGATCCAACTGGCCGAAGCCACCGGGCTCTATCTCGATATCACCGGCCTGGGTTGCTACGACAAACCCCAGACCCCGCCCTGGTACGACGCCCTGGATGAAGCCGGCCGCTGGGCCACTCAGGCGCTCTTCTGGGAACGGGTCGCCGCCGTTGGCAGTTCCAGCCCCGCCATCTTCTGCTACGATCTGATGAATGAACCCATACTGCCCGGAGACAAAAAAGAAACCGACTGGCTGGCCGGCGCCTTTGGCGACCGTTATTTTGTCCAGCGGATTGCACTGGACCGCGCCGGCCGTACCCCCGAACAGATCGCCGCCGCCTGGCTTGATACCCTGACCGCCGCCATCCGCAAAGTCGACTCCCGCCACCTGATCACCGTCGGCGAAATCCCCTGGGCGCTCACCTTCCCCGGTGCCCGATCGATCTTCCATCAACCCCAGGTTGGCAAAAACCTCGATTTTGTCAGCGTCCATTTCTACCCCAAAAGTAACCAGGTCGACAAAGCCATCACCGCCCTCCAGGTTTACGAACTGGGCAAACCCCTGGTCATCGAAGAAATGTTCCCGCTCTCGTGCAGTCTCGACGAACTCAATCAGTTTATCGACGCCGCAGCCCCCATCGCCGATGGCTACCTCGGCTTCTACTGGGGCAAAACCATTGAAGAATACTCCCAGGCCCAAATCGACATAGCCGGCGCCATCACCCGGGACTGGCTGAAATATTTCCAGACGAAATCCAAAACAATCTCCACCCGAACAGGCACGAAAAGCCCTTAACCAATTCCTGAAAACTTCCCCCCCCAGTTAGTGAATGGATTTCCCTTGACCCTGCCACAGAAAATTTCATAAAATTGTTGATGTCTTAAGGAGTCCATCGTAATTTTTTACTGCCTGAACGGGAAATGTCAGATTGATATAATTCCTGTAGACAGGATCGATTTCGACGAAGAGACGCGGAATGAAGATACCCGGCTTGAGTTTGCTGAACATGAAATAAGGATCCATTCGAATGAAAATTATCAGATTATTGAAAACTCCTGCGCGTAATTTCGAGCAAAGAATTCTAAAAATATTTCTTATCGTTGTCCTTCCAGTTATGGCAATCCTGACGATTATCGCCGTAGTCGACTACAGGGATTCCAAACATGAAATTATCTCTAAAATGATATTGGATCAAAGTTCATACGCCAATAAACGAATAGCGTTTTTCATCGATCCGATCATAAAGGATATTTCATTCTTAAAAGACAGCGGAGATCAAGGCAAGTTGGATCCCGAACGCCCTTCAGAGGCACAGGAAACACTGGATAGGTTCAGCAAATTCTATCTTCAAGATGTTAAACAGGTGTTGATCTACGATGGCTCGGAAGTGTCGTTTTATCCGTTAAACACCAAGGATACCAAGGTTCCCTATAGACAATCTGGACCTCTGTATGAACTGGATAAAAGGCTTGTCGAGAAGGATCAGGAATCAAGAATCCGGTGGGTATCAGGGGAGTATGACGAGGTTGAAGGCAAATCAACGCTTCTCGCTGAAACCATTTTTAGTAATCCTGAGACTAAAAAATTCTATGCGCTTGCTTTGCAAATCGAGTCAACACAATTCTTTGAGGGCCTGAAAAAATACATGACCCATCCTCAACGACTGGTTTTACTGCGAAACACTCTCGACCAATCCAGAACATTCCTGTTTGAATTTGCCAGGAACGGAACACCCATGATAAGAGAAATATTTCAGGAGGATTTTCCCGAGATTGAAATCGCTGTTTCTTTATTCAAAAATGATGAATCAAAAGAGGTTGTGAATTTTTCGATAGAGGGCAAAACCTGGTGGGCATCGATCAAACAATTGGATGACAAAAATAGCGAATCTTATTCTGCTGTGCTCGTCCCCGAGTCTGCCATATTGATGAGTCTCTGGAAGGGTAAACTGACGCTTCCGGTATATTCTGCTATGGTGACAGTGGTAGCCATTCTTGCAACGTTTTTCCTCTGGCGACGTTATGAGATCGAATTAAAACTATCATCACTTCCGCCAATGCTCACAGAAATGGACAACCAGACACTTCTTGAAGCCATTGACGCGGGCGAAAACGATCATCTGGAATTCAAGTCGACCCTCCGTTGGAATATCAAAGCGAATCAACCGGGTAAAGAGATCGAACTGGCCGCCATGAAAACACTGGTCGCTTTCATGAACTCAGCGGGCGGGACACTCATCGTGGGAGTGGAAGACAACGGCAACATTCTCGGAACGGATCTGGACAACTTCCCGAATGAAGACAAACTGCTTCTTCACTTCAACAATCTTATAAAACAGCATATAGGTTTGGCCTTCGCAAAGTTTATTACCTTTAAGGCATTTACCATTGAAGGCAAAACCATGATTGTCGCTGACTGCCGCAAAGCGGATGCCCCAGTCTACCTGAGAAAAAAACCGGGCGAAGAAGAATTTTACATAAGAGTGGGACCAGGAAGCAGAGGACTCTCATTAAGCGAAACAGTAAGTTTTATAAAAAGTAAGGAACTGTCATAAATGGTCAATCAGCTAATTTCAGACAATAGAGCTGGGAGATTTCAAGCTTTCTGTCTGATCTGAAATTGTGAAAGGCGGCCGGGCAGCCTCGGCCATCGGTCTCGGGTACCACCGGTCAGGCGCCGCTTGCCGGCGTCTAACGCGTCATCGCCCATTATATAACTGCTCAACATTGCAATTGCCCGCTGGGCCGTGATATAAGTTCTATACGGGCAAACTCTTATCTTGCGAGCGATCAGGAATTTTCACACCCATTGGGTATAACACCGTCTCCATGAAAAGTTAAATATCACAACCAACACCTGTCTTCTCAATTCTATCTTTTGCCTTTCCAATCCCATCAATCTCACCATAGCAGCAAACCACACATTCGCATTAGTGAAACCCGAAGGGTTGCCAGTTCCTGGCCGGGCCCGTCAGGGCCCGGACAAATTCAATCCCACCCGCCAGAGGCCTGAAAGGCCGAAAGACTATAAAGTATCAGTAGGGACAGTCAATACCTTCTGAATAGGACCCCAATCTAATGAGTCACCTCCAAACGCAGCTTGCCGGTGTCTAACGCTTCATCGCCTATATTAACACCGTTTCCATTAAAAGTAAAATATCACAAGCAACGCCTGTCTCTCCAATTCTATATTATACATTTTCAATTCCATCTGATATCACCAATAGCCCCAATTTTATCGCAAAGCCAGAACACCCACAAGCCCCACTTCGCTACGCTGAAAGATGCCGCACCGGACAGCCTTGCCTAAACCGCCCAACCGCACTTCTGAGGCCAGAAAGGCCGCCAGTTACTAGCCGAAGCCGTCAGGCTCCGGAATACGGATCAATGGTATTCATAAGGCCCGAAGGGCCGACAGAATATTTTAGGGCGCCTCTAATAGTTGCTTTAGAGTCGAAAGCAGCCGAATGGCCTCGGCCATCTGCCTTGGGTGTCACCCCGGATATATTAACGAGGCCACTCGACCGTTTCTTTGTTTTTAGGCAAGTATTCCTTTTCTATTGGCGTCCTCAAATTATTCAGTTTACGCTCGGCAACATAAATATATTGTTGGTGTACATATTCAGTAATATTATCTATACTCATAATCCAATCACTGCTATACTTCTTAAGCATATTGCCTCTTAAGCCCAACTGAATCGCTCTCCGGGCAGTTTTATTCCCAAATGGATCATGATCAGGATCCCATTGCAACCTGACATCGGAACTTTTCAAGGCATTCTTCCAAGCATGGTTATCATTATAAATATTCCTATGAAAGGTAGAATGCACCGCATGCTTTAGCATCTCCTCAAATCCCTCCCGCTGTAGTTTGATTGCCAAAATGTTTGTCTGATCAGGCTTACGAGCCCAATCACTACGATACATCATCCATAAAAAACTCGTTTTAATCCAACTCATTCTATTAAAGCTGAAATCCGTGCCCCCAAAGCGACAATTATTTACGGCATATTCCGCAATGGAATCTTTATAAGCCTGGTATACAATAATAGATTTATCATCATATTGAGCCATAATGTGGCAGCCTGAAGCAGGCCATCTGTCTAATTGTGTAATGTAGAGTTCAAAGCCTAATGCCATCTGTAAATCCATTTCTTATTTTTTATTTATTACCTCACCTAGTTTCTTTTTCGCTCGTTTTGCAACTTCAATGTCGACAGTATCTGATTGAGAAATCAGTTTTAACTTTTCAATGGATTCAGGAGTATTAATGACAAAGAGCGCCCAGACACATTTAATACCGAGCGCACTACTGTTATTGTACTCGAGATATTTATATTTTCTCAAAGCCGTACGATAAAGCACTTCTATGGCGCGAGGATCTTTCAGATCTTGTAATAGCCTAGCGATATCTTCATGCTTACAATGCCAGTCAACATCCAGCAGTTGGCACAATAAATCAACATGGGAATGATCATAAATATCCAGTTTGAATCCCAAAGTAATTAGACATTCAATATGGCCGTCGTTTCTTTCTTGAAAAGCTTCCCTTAACAATTCTAGATACAAATCTGGATTGTTAAGTATATCATATGGAAACATTTTATAAAATTCTTCTCTAGTTATCTTTGCTAAAACATAATCTACTATAGGTTTTAAAGCGGATTCCTTCATTCTATTCACACCTCAATGGCTTGCAACCAATAATGTTATCATTAAACCTTTTTAAGGCTTCACCTTTTCCTAAACCTATGTTAATTTGCCCATTTTCCCATTTAAATAAAGCACATGTATCTCCCCATCCAGATTCAATCAGTGGCATATTTTCAAAACCAGCCGGGCAGCCTCGACAACCTGTCTCGGGCGCCACCGGTCAAGTGTAACTTGCCGGCCGGGTGGCCACGGTTAACACCCATACTGGTTCGTTCTACAATCCTTCAATTCTTTGTTATTTTAGCGAAGTTATTGTGTCGGAGAATAGATGATCTTTTAAAACAATATTTTATATCACTTAGCGCCTTCCGTCAACTCTTGACTCTCCCAGCCGTTGCCCACCCTTTGCACCTCAGCGCCTTTGCGTTAAACCGGTTGTTTTTCTTCGCGGCTTTGTGTGAACTATTTTTTCTTTGCCTGCGGTTCGACCGCCCAGGATAGTATGTCTGGCTGTTTCATCTGCGTCCATCAGTGTCCCGATGTACATCGGGATCTGCGGACAAACCGGCTGTTATTTTTTTTCTTAACCTTCGTGTAGCGCCGCAGGCGCCCTTCGTGAAGCCGAAGGCGCTTCGTGGTTAACCCCTGCCTTTATAAATTTAACTCGTGGCGCAGCCACTCTTTATTTTCATCCCTTTCGCAGTTCCAGCTTCTTTGATTTTAACTTCTTAACCCTGATTTCCTTCCGTGTCTTTCCGTGTTTTTCCGTTGTTATAACTTCTTATATTTCGATTACTTAGCCATGTTTTTCACCTGCGTCCATCCGCGGTTAATCCGGCCGTTACATCGAATCCAAATTTCCCTTTTCTTAAATCCTGCCAATGAGCTGTAAGTCCCGGATATTGAGCAAAGCGAAATCCCAAGTCATCGGGATCGGGATGATCCGGTCTAAATGGCTGTTTATCTTTGCGGCTTTGCGGCTTTGTGTGAACTATTTCTTCTTTGGTAGCGGCTTGACCGCCCTGTGGTTGTCCATGCAGGTCCGTGCCCGTCCATACCCATAATTCCCCTTCAAAAATCGAAACCAACCGCTTCCTATTCTTTTCCGCGGCCCACAATCCCATCAATCTCACCATAGCAATGCCCCCCCATATTCGCATCAGTGAAACCCGAAGGGTTGCCAGTTCCTGGCCGGGCCCGTCAGGGCCCGGACAAATTCAATCCCACCCGCCAGAGGCCTGAAAGGCCGAAAGACGACAATCTGAATCCCCCCACCAGGGCCACTGGCCTTTCGTGCTACTCCACAGGCGCGCCTCATGATTCAAACCTTACTTTCTTCGGGTCGCCACATTAACCCCCATAACCCAACCGGCCATCCCTTCACCAGCCCATCAACCCGGCTCCCCCCTCCCACGTGGAGGGGCCAGAATTCCAGCCCGGCCCATCTCCTTTCATCTGGTGAAATAAGTCGAATTGAGAGCCCCTCAATTCCGCCTTGGTTTTTCAGCCAGAGATTCACAGCCCGCAAGTCGCCGGAACATTTCCGGCCGCCGCGATATTCTCAAACTCTTGTAAAAGATAACCTTACAAGTGCTTTTTGTTTTAAGGGTCAGATCGAAATCCCTCAAAAATCCCTCCCAGCGGCTGTACAGCGTCTTTGACATTCTGGATTTGAGTGGAGAGGAAGTGGGGAGCGGGTAACTGATATACTGGTTTTGGACAGGAATGGGAACGCAGGTCAGGGGAAATTTTGACTGAAAATCAGGAGAATAGACCAATTGCTTGAAAACAGTTGTCATCTCAGTTCAGTTTGATTTTATAGGATAATTATATCCGATATTGTTTTCGATATTCTGTGGGGCTTATACCCATGGCTTCTTTGAAGTAGCGTGAGATATGTTCGATGCCTGTGAATCCCAGGGACAGAGTGATCTCGTAGATCGACATATCTGATTCGGCCAGCAGGCTGCAGATGTGCCGGATACGCAGACTTTTGATTTCCCTGTAAACCGAATAGCCGAGAGTTTGCTTGAATTTTTTGAACAAATGGCGGCTTGAGAGATGGACGGCAAGTGCCACATCATCGACAGTGATATCTTTATTGTAATTTTTCTTTATATAGGTCAGTGCCGCGGCAACATCGGGATCCTTCACGGCGATTATGTCTGTGGATTGGCGAGTGGTAACATAAGAGGGCTGATGAGCGAGGACCTGGCCGCTCATTGGTTCGCCATTTAGCATGTGGTCCATCAGCTCAGCCGCCCGGTATCCGGCGTTACTTGCCAGCAGGTCTATGCTGGACAGGGGCGGCTCGGCAATTTCGCAAGCTAACTCGTCGTTGTCTACACCCAAAACCGCTATCTGTTCTGGAACCAGGATTTCAGCTTCCTGGCAAATATCCAGAATGAAGCATCCCATGTCGTCGTTACAGGCCATCAGGCCAATGGGTTTTGGCAGGGAATGCAGCCATTTTTTTAATTTTGGCCGAATGATTGCTTCGGGGCTGAAAACGGATTTGAGCGGAGAGAGGAATGAATGGACTTTGTAGTTGGATTTTTCAATTTCCTTAACAAAGCATTTATGGCGATTTACCGACCAGTGCATATCCTCAAAGCCGCAGTAGGCAAAGTTATGGAAACCTCTTTCTGTAAAATGTTCAGCGGCCAGTGCCCCGATTTTCTCGTTGCTTGTCGCGATAGTCGGAATGACTGGATCGGGGAAATAGGGCGAGGCGACGATCGGTATGCCAAGGGCTAGGAAAGGTCTTACCTGGGCCGGATCTGATTGTCGGACAATTATACCGTCGGCACGGACTTTTTTAAGCTGGGAAATGTGTTTTTTGGGAGTGATATGGGAGTGTGCATAAAATGGGGGGTTGCGATAAAAGCTCCAGGGGCCGTGGAGCTTGGAGTATTTTATAATACCGCGTAAGAATCGCCGGCCGTAACTGCTGGTTTCTGCTTCGATCTGTAGCATTATTTTTGGTGGTCTGTCCATGCGTTTTTCTGTCCTTGGTTGATGGGGGGCTGTTTTTTTAAATATGTAAGTGCTGTATTAAAAGGTGGTTATGGTGCCTGTTGTTAATTTTCGATTGTTGTTTGCCAAAGGGCTTCCGACAGTATAGCAGAATTCGGAAAAAAACAAAATATCCTAAAATGGATAATGATTTTCTTATAATGGCTTTTTTGTTTGCCGATTTTGTCTATAATAGAATTAAACGCAAAACTTTTTATTGGCTTGCAGTTAAGTATTTTCATTTTATGCCATATTGTAAGTTTTATTACTTTTTTGCTCGGCTTTATGCAAATAATAAGTAGGACAAACAGAGACATCTCTTGCTGGGGATCTGGCTCGGCATCAGTTAAACGCCTGTGCGTGTTTATGTCGGAGGAAAAGTGGCATGAGAGAAAAAAAAATTCATGTAAAGGGTTTTTATTATTATTTGATAGTGTTATGCCGTCCTTGCTTCAACCGTTAAGGCGTCGGCAATTTTTTACTCCTTTTTGATTGGAGGTAGTCTGATAATGAGAAAATTATTATGTTTATTGGCGATGTTAGTGATGGTGCCGGGAATGGTTGGCAGCGCCTTGGCAGAAACGACCTGGAATGGCAACGCAAATCCAGATTGGTGGGAGGCAAGCAGTTGGACCGGTGGTGTACCCAACGCGACTCAGAAGACAAATATCCGCGGCACAATAACCAACGGCCCGATTATTGTTTCAGGTGATGCCGTTACTCTAGAGATCGACCTGACCAATTCTTTACCCGGCAGCGTTCTTGGCATCACCGGCGGTACGCTGTTGGCAAAAAGCTGGTTTATCATTGGATATAACGGCGGTACCGACAGGGCCGGAACCTTTAATGTCAGCGGCGGCGTTGTTACGGTTGACAGCAATAACCTGACTGTCGGCCGTGAGGCGATGGGATATGTGAATATGACTGGTGACGGAAAGATTGTATTGCCAAATGGCAGAGACCTGATTGTCGGTTCTGCTGTCATTGGTTATGGCAAAATTGTCATGAGCGGCAATTCGCGGATCCAGGCTTCTGATCTAGTGACATTTGGAGTCTCAGGTACAGCCGAGCTGATCATGAGCGATGACAGTTCGATGACCGTCGGCAATGATCTGCAGTTCGGAGATAACGGTTCAGGCAAGGGGTATGTCATTATGAATGACAATGCGTCAATCACGCTTACCGGCGCTGATTATCTTAAGATTGGCGACGATGGTGCAGGCGAGTTGACCATGAACGATAACGCCGCGATTACAATGGGGACCGGTGTGTTTTATGTCGCTGAGAATGGCACAGGTACCTTAATGATGAACGGCGGATCGATTACAACCGGCGGCCCATTGACGGTGTCCAGGGACAATGGCAGCAGAGGAACCGTTTTACTTTATGGCGGTACGATTACAGCTCACCATGCAGAGATGCAGTGGGCCGGTGCCACAACCGCTCAACCCAGGATGGATTTCAGAAAAGGCACACTGATACTGACCGACCCGACAACATTCAAGCGTTATGTTGACGATGGCTACATTACTGCCTATGGCGGCGAGGGCGAGTTGGTTTATGATACCACGACCATTCCCGACAAGACGATAATAACAGCGACATTCCATAAGGCCTGGAATCCCTCCCCTGCCGATAATGGATTTGTCTCATTGGAAGAAGGTGAAGAAAGAAAGGTAATATTGGATTGGATCGATGCCGATCCCAATACGGCCGATCCCAATTCGAATATCACTACGACATATGTTGATGTATGGTTTGGCACTGACACGGGTACCTGGACGAAGATCGTAGATGGCCAGGATACCAACGGCCTGGTAGTGGAAGCAACTCTTCCCGTCAATGGCTCATATGTCTGGCGAGTGGACTCCTATCTTGAAGGTGATCCCGCGACCACCTCTTATGGCGGACCGGGTGAACCCACGGTGAGTACCGGAGACCAATGGTCCTTTATGGCGACCGATGACAAGCCGGTGGTTTCAGTCGATCTCGGTGACGACATGATCTCCTGGTCGGGTCAGGCCACTCCCTTAAACGCGGTGGCTGTTGATCCTCCTTCGACATCGGTAACCCATTATAACTGGAGTGCAGAGCCCGGCTATGGTGTGACCTTTGATCCGGCCGATCCTGATATGGCAACTCCAACCGTTACGGTTGACACCAGCAAGCGTACGACATCGAATGCAATTGCCGGTCAGGAATATGATGCCGAACAGCATATCAATAACCACGCGTTGAATACAGACAGCAATTATGGCAGTTTCGATTTGCAGCGTACGGGCCTGGAGGTTGGTTCCGAAGATGTCGGCGGTCTGGATTGGCAGACTGTGGGTCTGGTGTTCAAGGATCTGGGGATCCCTCAAGGTTCGACTATCAACAGCGCGAAGATAACCTTTACCGTGTCAAATCCGGGCAATGAATATGAAGGCAACAGCAACGATTTTACCCTCTTTGTTCAGCCGGTCGATAATGCGCCGGACTTTTTGGCGGATCCCAATATTATCACTCGCGAAAAATCGGCCGCATCGGTTGCTTGGGCGCCTGCCGGCAGTCCCGCGGTTGGTTCAAAAGTGGATACTCCTGATATTAAGGTTCTGATCCAGGAGATTGTCAATCGTGAAGGGTGGTCGCCGAATAACAATTTGGCACTGATGATCTACCCGGATGTCTATCTGGCTCTGGCTGATCCTCTTACTGGCGGGACCACTCCGGTTCAGGAGATCGAATGCTACGCTGGTATGGCTGAAGTTTCTAATCGTGCGACATTAACGGTTACCTATGATATGCCGGCAGGTGCCGAGCCGTCCGCGGATCCGATTCCTGTGACGATAACCGTTGTGATCAACGACGAAACCTATCCTGATACCAAGACGGATTCCATGACGATCGATGTGTATGATACGGCCTGCAAGGCGACTTTAAGCAAGGCTCTAGCGGCCGATAATCCAACCGACTTTAATAAGGACTGCATTACCGATCTCGATGATTTCGCAGATTTTGCGGCCGCATGGCTTGATGATTACTCGTTGACCGGCCCCATTGAAGACTAATTAAGTTTATGATCTGTCAGATGCCTGGGAGTAATCCCAAGCGTCCAGTATTATAGTATTAAATGTTTACCATTTATTAAAAATAAATATTTTAAAAGGTGATAAAAAATGAAAAACTTAATAGTATTATGTATGATCTTGAGCATGGCCGGTTTGGCAAGTGCCGCTGTGTGGAATCCCGCAGCAAATGGAATTACTCCACCGGATACCGGTGACTGGGGAACCCCAGCAAACTGGGACAACAATGCGATCCCTGTTGGCAGTGATAAAGTGGTGTTTAATATCCCTGATGCCGCCGAGTGTATTATCTCAGGCCCTGCGGTTTGCAGTTATATCGTTCAGGGTGACGGTGGACCGGGCGGCGTGACCCGTATCGTTAACGGTGGAGCCCTGAATACCGGTACCAACTGGACGGGTATTGGATTCAACAATACCGCCCACATGATCGTTGAAACCGGCGGTTCGGCACGATTTGGCGGCCATCTGTGGGTCGGGCAGCAAGCCAATGGAATTGGCATGCTCGATATCAACGGCGGATATGTAGAAGTCAAGGGCGGGTTTGGCTGCAACTTTTATAACAATGCCGGTACTTACGGATTTGTTAATGTGAATGTTGGCGAACTGAACCTGGACCGCTTTAATGATGTCAGTGCCATCCACCCGGACAGTAATGTGGATATTAAATTTGGCAGGATCGTGATTATCGGCAATGAATCCGGTAATGTCAAACAAGAAGTTACAGACGGAAGAATTACGGGTTTTGGCCATAACAATAATGTCCGTATCGTGGTAACAGGCGGCAATACGATCCTGACCGCGATTGATTTTCCGACGGTCATGAATATAGCACCGGCAGATGAATCTACCGTGAAAGATACCGCTCTGACAGAATTGATCTGGTCGAATGATTATTTTGACATAAAGGTTCTGGAGCCGAATGTTCCGGAAGATTCGATCTACTACGATGTATGGTTTGGTACTGAGCCGAACAAGCTGAGCTCAAATTACACCAGGATCGTTTCAGGGACAACGGGAACTTCCGCAGCGGTTCCAGGTGTCCCGCTGGCCGTTGGTACCTACTACTGGGAAGTGGATGCCTATATATATGGCAAAGACGGCACCGGTGTCCTGATTGGAGAACCGATCGAAGGTTTTGTCTATTCATTTAATGTTACTGATGACCTTCCCCCAACGCTCAGTGCCATGAACAATCAGATTACCTGGTCCGGTCAGGAAGTTCAGTTGGTTTCCGGGCTTGGCGATGACGGTAAGTCAAATGTAACGGTAACCTGGACGGCAGATCCTGCCGAAGGTGTTTCATTTACTCCTGGTGGCGGTGTCACTTATACCTATACCGGTCCATTTTCCGGTTATGCGGATCCGAAAGTGACTATGACCCATGCCAGTACAGAAGAAGCTTCGGTGACGGTTTCGGTTTCGGTTGGCGATGTATTCAATCCAACTCCGGTGGAAGGTTCTGTCTTACTTAGAGTGTTTAAAGATGCCTGCCAGGCCACTCGTGAAGGTAACGGCCAGTCGGAAGAAACGGACCTAAACGAAGACTGTGTCACCAACCTGAAAGATTTTGCTATCATAGCCGCTGCATGGCTCAATGACTATACATTAACAGCACCGGTTACTAAATAGTGTTGTCCGGCTTATGGGGTGTTTTTCAATCGAATATATGACGTTAAACAGGGGCCGGTATCACCGATTGATACCGGCCTCATTTATTTCATATTTTCTTATTTTCTATGAGCCGGAATAGGTTTCAAGTGGCCATAATAGACAGCTCTGTCTAAAAATAGACTATGCTCAGAACTAATTGGAAAATGAAACCTGTCTGATGAATTGAAAAGATGTTGACAGGTCAGTTAAGGCATTTCCTCTACCCCATGACCTCCTCCATCAACCTGTGTGCCTTTTCTTGACATCATCCTGCTCAGGACCACTCCAGAAATAATATTGCATGGTTATCACTATCAAACTACGCCCCATCACCTTTTAAGCACCTGAAAAGGATCGCCTTACTTTGCTGGAGTGGTTCCACAGGTCTTTCTCAAAAAGATACTATTTAAGACCAGCATTTATAAATAAATTAATATTCCAATTTGTTTGACATACACAAAAACGAACTCTATAATACCAATGATCAGGGTTAACCAGACTCCCTTTTAACTGAATGGGTAACGTAAATAAATATCAACCCTGAAAACGTTCTTTGAAAATTAAATATCGCCACAATATGGGCTGTCCAATTTGGCCTAATTGACATTCCCCCTCCAATTCCCCAATCGCCCTCTATCACCAGTCCGACAACCAATCTCCACCCACCCTACCCGAGCCCAAACGAACCCAACGCCGGCCAGATCGATCATAACCAATTATATTACTATCCCTTATAGCGTTTTTCTCTTACAAGTTATTTTATCAGGACTCCCTCAAGCCAAATCATCCCCCCAACCGCTCCCCCCGTTAAACCGGCCTGTATGACTGTTTTTCAGCGTATCCTCCTCCCACCTGGCAATCCATCTCAGGCCACCCGCTTGCGATACCACCAGCCTCCCATACCGATCCACCCTCGTAAACAACCACCAACGCCAAACGAACCCAATGACAAAAAACAATCTCGTAACTCATTATATGCAATTGACATACACGCCATATCAGAAACAATGTTGACGCTTATCCCCGAAACCGAATATCCAGGTCAATCCACCCCTGCCCCATCCCCCCGCCGTTTTGACCTTCTTAACTTCTTACCTACTTTTCTACTCGCCTGCTCGTCTTCTTGCCTTCGTGCCATCGCGCCTTCATGTGAGATATTTTTTCTTCAATAACAGTTTATCCGAACCAGGTAAATATTAAATAGCCATTCCCCTCCCCTTTTTCTTCTAATTCCCGACAAAGAGCCCTGAAAAATACTGGACAAAATAAAGTGCGATCACCATAATCACAGGTCCTTAGAAGTATGAGGAACTGGTTGAAAAGACAAGTTTATACGGCTTTTTATGAAAGGGTAATGCTGTGATAAAAATATTGGTAACCGATAAACTGGCAAAAGAAGGCCTCGATTGGCTCAAAAGCCAGGACGATGTAGAACTGACCGAAAAAGTGGGCATCAGCGAAGAGGAACTGGCCTCGATCATCGGCGAATACGACGGCCTGATTATCCGTAGCGGCTCAAAAGTAACCGCCAAAGTACTGGAAAATCCCGGCCGCCTCAAAGGCGTGGCCCGTGCCGGCGTCGGTGTCGACAATGTCGATATCCCCGTCGCCACCCAAAAAGGTGTCATCGTCATGAACACCCCCGATGGCAACACCATCAGCGCCGCCGAACACACCGTGGCCCTCATGATGGCCGCCTCCCGCTTTATCCCCCAGGCCAATGCCTCGCTCAAAGGTGGCAAATGGGACCGCAAAACCTATATGGGTACCCAGCTTTTGGGCAAAACCCTCGGCGTCATCGGTCTGGGACGTATCGGCATGAGCGTGGCTCGTCGCGCCATGGGCCTCAAAATGAATATCGTTGGCTATGATCCGGTCGCCGCACCCGAAGTCGCCGAACAGGAAGGCGTTGAAGTCGTCACCGACCTCAAAGAACTCTGCCGGGTTAGCGATTTTATCACCCTGCACGTTCCCGTGACCGATCAGACCCGCGGGATGATCAATAAAGAACTGATCAGCGAAATGAAGCCAAACGCCCGGATCATCAACGTCGCCCGTGGCGCGGTCATCAACGAAGACGATCTTTACGACGCCCTCGAATCCAAACGCATCACCGGCGCCGCCCTCGATGTCTTCGCCGAAGAACCTCCCACCAACCGCCGGTTCGAAAAGCTCGATAACTGTATTGTCACACCCCACTTGGGCGCCAGTACCGAAGAAGCCCAGATCGAAGTGGCCGTCGATGCCGCCAAAGAACTGGTCGATGCCATTCGCGGCACCCAGATCCGCAACGCCGTCAATGTACCCGGTCTCGACAAATCCCTGCCCGAACAGGTCAAGCGCTATCGTGTCCTGGCCGAACGCATGGGCAAAATTCTCAGTTCCATCGCGCCGGGCAGTATCAAGAAACTGGAAGTCGGTTACCGGGGTGAAATCGCCGAACATAACATCTCGGCCATTACCATCAGTGCCATGATCGGTATCTTGCAGGGAAAGATCGAAGAAGGTGTCAACGAAGTCAACGCCCCCATCATCGCCAAACAGCGTAACTTGAGCGTGGATGAAGTCAAAAATCCCGATGCCGGCGATTTCTCCAGCACGCTGACCATTCGCATCGTGACCGATCAGGTCGATCGTAAAATTGTGGGAACCATCATCGACAAACGTATCCCGCGCGTCATTGGCATTGATGACTTCGCGCTGGAAATGTCACCCGAAGGCACCATTATGGTCATCTTCAATGATGACCGCCCCGGTGTGATTGGCGCCGTCGGTTCCATCTGTGGCAAGCATAAACTGAATATCGGTACCATGGGTGTCGGCCGTGTTGCGGATAGCGCCGTTCTGGCTATCAGCCTCGATGCCGCCCCGGATGCCGCCGCCATTGCCGAATTCCAGAAACAGGATTTCGTCAAATCGGTTTTCGTATGCCAGTTGCCCAAAGTTAAATAAACAACTTGCTTTAACACCTGAGATAAAGTCTCTGAAACCAGACCGAAATACTGAGTTTTAGCAGACCATCGGCCCGGCAGGATCAGTCCTGTCGGGCTTTTTAATTTTCATAAAAACCGTATCTTCCTACAAACAAGCTACTTACGATTATGCCGCGCCGGTGGCCGGCGTCGCCTGGCCTGAGTTGTATTAGCTTTTGATCCCGCCTTGGGTACACTGCTGTCTTTACCCGCTTGATCAATCCCGGTTTCTTTTGGCCTTGTCACTACCTTTTTCTCCGGCTTGCGCATAATAAAAAGATAGTTAAATCCCCTCAGAAAAAAATTACCCTCCTCAGCCGCCTTGCGATAATTTCCCATTTCCAGCGTCCGGTTATGCCGCACCACCGCAATAATATCCACCGGCTCAAAATATTCACGCAGAATGGCAAACAACTCAAACCCGATCGGAAAGAATCCCTTCTTCGGCTCATGCGAATCGCTGACATAAAGCCCCATATAGCGGTCCGGCCTTAAGATCCGATGGATCTCCCCTATCACCAACCGCATCGCCTCATAATACTCCGGACTTCCGGCATGCAGTTTCCCGACGCAACGCGGATCATCACTGTAATCGATATGAGTCGAATAAGGCGGATCGATAAATACAAAATCCGCCTTCTCATCTTCCAGCGGCAGCTTCCGGGCATCCACTCTGAAAATATCCGGCCGGGTTGGATTGACATCATATCCCAAAGCCCGCCGCTTTAAATCCCGCGCGACATCCAGAGTCGTTCCACTGCCGCACATCGGATCAATAACCAGATCCTTTTCCTTCGTGTAGCGCTGCAGCAGATTCCAGATAATATAACTCGGAGTTGCCCCCCGGTAATCAGGATCCCCCTGGACCGACTCGCCATAATGCTGGGAGGGATATTCCCACAAAGTGGTTACTTGGATCCGCAAAGCGGGTTTATTGAATGCTTTTGACTTGCCTGAATGTTTTGATTTCATAGAATTTTATCAACTGGATCAAGTTGGAAATATTCTGCCCTGCCTATTGAATCTCCGCCAATATCTGATCGATCGCCTCCAGTTCTTCATCGGTAAAATGGGTGTTTTGCAGACTGGCGATGTTCGCCTCGATCTGCGCAACCGAACTGGCCCCTGTCAAAACCGAGGTAATCTGATCATGACGCAAACACCAGGCAATGGCCATCTGCGCCAGACTCTGCCCGCGCCATTCGGCAATTTTATTCAACTCATGAACTTTATTAAGCAGCTCACTGGACAGTTCATCACGCTGAATAAAACCATGCGGCTTGGCGGCGCGCGAGCCATTGGGAATACCTTTCAGATACTTGTCCGTCAGTAACCCTTTGGCCAGTGGCGAAAAAACAATACAGCCGGTCCCCTGATTCTTCACGACGTCAAGCAAACCTGTCTCGATATGACGGACCAGCATGGAATAACGTTGCTGATGAATCAAACAATTAATCCCCAATTGCTTCAACATCGCAACCGCAACCTGGGCCTCAGCGGGCGGATATTTGGAAAGCCCCACATACAGCGCCTTCCCCTGCCGCACAATATCCGCCAGGGCCGAAATGGTCTCTTCCAACGGCGTTTCTGGATCGAAACGGTGATGATAAAAAATATCGACATAATCCAGACCCATCCGCCCCAGCGACTGGTCCAGTGACGCCATCAGGTATTTCCGGGAGCCCCAATCGCCATAAGGCCCGTCCCACATCAGATGACCCGCCTTGCTCGAAATAATTAACTCATCACGATAATTTGCCAGATCGGTTTTTAGAATCTGACCAAAAATCGTCTCAGCCGAACCGGGCGGCGGACCATAATTATTGGCCAGATCAAAATGGGTGATCCCCAGGTCAAAAGCTCGCCGGATCATGGCGCGGCTGTTTTCATAATCGTCCACCCCACCAAAATTGATCCATAAACCCAACGAAATCGCCGGTAATTTCAAGCCACTACGACCGCATCGGTTATAGATCATGGCATCATATCGTTGAGGATTTGGTTCATAACTCATGGAATACTCCCTGAAAAATGACTGGAAAATTCTTTTTGACAGACTATTATAATACCGATCTGACAATAATCAACAATTACCATTCGTTATTTACTGCGCGAAAGGATCGATCATGACCAGGAAAGATCATATTATTCTGGGAGTTCACATTACCGACCGAATCAAACATGTCACAGAAATTCAGCGCTTATTTACTGAATATGGATGTAATATCAAGACCCGCCTTGGCTTGCATGAAGCCAGCGATACGGTCTGTTCCCCCAATGGATTAGTGCTACTCGAAATGATTGGCGATAACCACACCTGCTTCGAGTTAATGTATAAACTCAACCAGGTCGAAGGTGTTGAATGCCAGAAAATGGTCTTCGACCACGATTGAGTGAATTTTCGCATTATTCCAGGCGACGGCGTCGTACCCAGCCAACCAAACCCGTGCCCAACCCGGCCAGCATCATCGCCCCCGGAGCCGGAACCGCACTGCTCGTATAGAAAAATCCCCCCGAAAACAAAGCGTCAACCTGGTGACCAGGTATCGTACTCAAACTGTCAAAAAGGTCCAAAGCGGGTGTCCAGGGTCCACTCTGATACTGGGCCGCTTCAAAAATCAAGGTGACAGAAAAACTGGTCCCGGTAATTTCCGCTACGGCATCTGGATGATTTATATCTGTCAGTCCAATCGTTGACGAATCGATCAATGACACCCCCGATACCTTTAATCGAGTATAGTATTGATTGTAACTTGGAGTAGATTCACTGAAAAGATGGATCCAGGAACTCCCTTCCCAGACACCGCGAGTTGGATTATAAGCAAGCGTAGTGACGTCGCCAGTGCGTTCATAAAGATTATCCAGATCCAGATAGACGCTGGAAGCATCCCATGGCCCCCACCAGAGTTGGTCATAATTTGAGGGATTAAGACCGGTAAAAGATATGGTTAATCCTCCTGCCCGGGCAATATTGCCGGTCATGGTATAAGACACGCCACCCGGAGCTGGAAACACTGGACCGGATATATTAGCCAGAACAAGGCTAGGAGTGACAAACAATAGAACCGAAATAACAACCACAATCTTCTTCATTTTGAATCTCCCCCCGCATCAATTAAATGCGGATAACAGAATAATAAGACAACCTTAAGCTTGGATATTATTTATCTTATCAATCTGATCCGGCAATTTCAATAGCTTTGTCAAAATTTTAATCAGGATCGACAAAAAAACCGTCGCGCTGGCTGACGCGACGGTTTCCGAAAAGGAGTCGTTATTCAATGAACGAAAGTAAGAATTTGCTGTTAACCGGTAAGCTGTTGTCATAGCTGGCCAGGCCGCTTACCGTCAGGCCAAAGCGATAGTGTTATTTAATCTGGATTTTATGGGCCTTCGCCACTTCGGCCTTTTCCATTTCGATTTTGAGAATACCATCATTAAATGATGCGTTAATCTTGTTGTTGTCCACATTGACGGGCAACCGGATCGATCGGGCCCACCGTTGACGACGGCGCTCACGGATGTAATAATTTACGTTTTTGTCTTCTTCTTCGATTCTTTGCTCTGCTTTGACAGTCAGGACATTGTTTTCCAGGCTTAAATCCAGTTCGTCATGTTTAAAACCGGGCACTTCAGCTTCGACATATAATTTGTCGCCCGCTTCATACATGTCCATTCGGCCGCCGGTTTCCACCAGGGCAAAACCATCGGTAAACATTTCATCCATCAGACGATCCATGGCATTAATAAGAGGATTACGAGCAAACGGTTCAATAGATTTTTTGTTCAGTACAGGTAACATAATGAGTCTCCTTTCTTAAAAGTATCACCTGAATTTATTATTTCGTTACTGCTTATCTAATTTGCAAATTGTGTGCCAGAATCTAACAAAATCACAATTCGTTATTTTGTAACAACTTATAAATCATGGCGCCATTTAAAATATTTTGCGCCAAAATTTCATGCCATAATGGCAGAACTTTTAACCCATTTATCAATCATATTACTTCCCTGATATGCCAATTTGGCTGTGTGATTAACATACAATGAATTCTGAACAGCATTCTGACGTTAATTTAACTTGTACGAATCTTTGACCTCGGTTATGATAATACTTAACCACATGGCAATTTAGCGTTTTTACAGGAGAATGTTATGCTGGCCAATGCAACAGCCTTGGATTGTCAGGTGCTGGTGTTGAACAAACATTACATGGCTATACGAGTAGTCAATGTAAAACGGGCTATCTCACTTTTGTGCCGCCGTCTGGCAGAAGTAGTTGAATATGATGATGGCCGCTATAGCAATTACGATTTCTCCAGTTGGGTCGATATCTCACAAATCAAAAAAGAATTTCAACCCGATGCCCACGACTGGCTGCACGGCGTGCGTATCAGTATTGCCGTCCCCCGTATTGTTAGGTTGTTATTTTACGACCGATTGCCTCGTGGATCAGTAAAATTAAATCGGCGCAATATCTATGCCCGCGATCATAATCGCTGTCAGTATTGCGGCGGACGGTTTGCTACGGTTGAATTGAATCTGGACCATGTGATTCCTCGTTGTCAGGGCGGAGAAGCCAGTTGGAATAACCTGGTATGCTGTTGCGTAAAATGCAATACCAGGAAAGGAAGTCGCACTCCGGAAGAAGCAAACATGAAATTGATTAAAAAACCAATACGCCCCAACCGTTCTCCCGTTCTTGGCCTTAATCTCACCGATGGTCGCTACCGATCGTGGAAACAGTTCCTTGACCATGCCTATTGGACTGTCGAATTGAAGTGATTTCTAAAAGACATTCGAGACGATAGTTACCGTCTCGAATGTGATTTTTCTAAATGATTTGCCAGCGTCAATAGCATGCTAAATGATCAGACTGAACGCGTTGATAAATCCTATTCTTCATCATCCCATTCGTCTTCATCGGCATCGTCCCATTCCTCATCATCATCGTCCCAGTCTTCCTCATCTTCCACCTCTTCGGTGTTTTCATACAGAACATCTTCCAGATAATCGACCAGGTCGAAAATCTTATTCTGTTTACGAGCATCCTCTTCCTGGTTGGCCACATCGGCTATTGCTTCGCACATAGTACTCAATTCTTCTACACCCAGGGTTAGTTCATAGTAACCTTCCGTTTTGCTGAGTTTTTTAATTCGACTGGCCAGACTGGTATCATCAGAATATAATTCATCAACCAGGGAAGACAGCAACTTATACTGAGATCCATTGAGTTCGACAATAATTTCATTAGCCATTGTCAGGCTCCTTTCGATTATTTTTTACGGTCATATCTATACTCCACAGCCTCTGCTGTGACCGGAAAATCATAACCACCAGAGAAAGCAAATTCAATACAAATAACATGGGGACCCAAATTTTAAAAATCCCAACCCCCCAGATAAAAATAATGGTATTGATAATGACATAAACCAACCGGATTTCGGTCGGCCCGATACCCCAGAAACATATCTGGAACTCATTGGTAGAAGCGAAGTTAAGGAAAGAATTGACCATGAATCCACCGCTGCAAAGAATCAGGCCGAAAAAATAGTACAAGCTGACCTCTTCCGGAGCCATCATGGCATAGGCAATGACAATCGAACCGGAAAAAATAAAATCCAAAAAATGGTCCATAAAGAACCCCCACTTGACAAGCCCCGTATCCCGATACCGCCCCAACGCCCCATCGAACAAATCGGTCAGGTATTGCAATACCAGCATCACTGACATCCCAAAAGTCCAGGCTGGATGACGACGCGTTAACCACCCAAAAAGAACCATGCCGGCCGACCAGAGAATTGTGGTCAGTGTTAAATGGTACGTTTCGATCCATTTGGGAAAATGAGGCACTAACGCGTTCTTAAAACGGGTTTCAATGGGCCCCAAAATCGATTGCCCCACTTTCTTGTCACCGGCAAATTGGCTCATTTTTCTATATTCCTGTGAAAAATTTAAGAATTGAAGATATCCATGGATCTCCTCTATGATTTAACCACCAAACAGAATAATCCGCTCCGGCTTCAAATTCAAGCGAATCACTGAACTTTTAGTCAGGCGTTCAATGCTCCAGAGCCCGGACGACGGGCATTACATAGTTAAAACTTACGGTCCAGACGCCTGTACTGGATCGCTTCCTGAACATGACAGGATTGGACGTCGCCTATATTGTCAAGATCCGCAATTGTCCGTGCGATTTTAAGCACTTTGTCATGAGCCCTGGCGCTGAGCCCCATCTCATAAACCGCCTGCTTGATGGTATCCAGACCGGCCTGGTCAAGCTGGCAATACTTGCGAATCATCCTGCTGTTCATGCGGGCGTTGGTAAAAATGCCATCACCATTAAACCGGCGGG
Source organism: Sedimentisphaerales bacterium (assembly GCA_963663965.2). Taxonomy (GTDB): domain Bacteria; phylum Planctomycetota; class Phycisphaerae; order Sedimentisphaerales; family SM23-30. The sequence goes on along the minus strand of CAXXFK010000013.1, from coordinate 112,286 downwards.
CTTGGATCTGACGGGCCATAATCACCTGCTCACGCATGGTTTGTGAACCAGTGCCATCCTGCTTGCTTTGCAACTCATTGAAAGGCACCGCTGGAACTTCAACATGAATGTCGATCCGATCCACCAGAGGACCGGAAATCCTGGATAAATAGCGCTCTATCTGGATGGGGGTGCATTTACATTTACGCTTGGGATCTGTCAAGTAGCCGCATGGACAGGGATTCATCGCGGCAACTAACATAAAATCCGCTGGAAATGTGATAGTGCCGGCAGCGCGCGAAATCGTCACCGTGCCATCTTCGAGTGGCTGGCGAATGGTTTCCAGAACGGTTCGTTTAAATTCCGGAAATTCATCCAGAAATAGCAGTCCATGGTGGGCCAGAGAGAGTTCTCCCGGACGTGGGACACTGCCGCCTCCCACCAGGGATGGGCCGCTCGCCGAATGATGCGGGAATCGGACCGGCCGAGTGGCTAAAAGCGCCTGGTTTTTATTCAGTAATCCCATTGCAGAATGGACTCGAGTTGTTTCTAACGATTCTTCCAGGGTCAGAGCGGGCAATATCGTTGGGATACGCTTGGCCAGCATGGTTTTTCCGGTACCGGGAGGCCCCAGCAGTAATAGATTATGATTGCCCGCCGCGGCAATGGTGACGGCCCGCTTCACACCTTCCTGCCCCTTAACATCTGAAAAATCGATATCGTATCTTGATAACTCTTCAAAAACCTGCTCAATATCGACACAAAGGGGTTCAATGGGCAGCTGACCGTTCAAAAAACCAACGGCCTCCGTCAGCGAACCCACTGGAATGACGTCAATATCCTGAACAACCGCTGCTTCGCGCGCATTATCAGCCGGAACAATCATCGTGGTATAGCCGTTATCTCTTGCCATTATAGCGGTTGACAACGCCCCTTTTACCGGGCGAATCCGGCCATCAAGAGCCATTTCCCCCACCATCATAATTTTCACCAGATGGTCACAGGTAATGAAATTCGATGCCGCCATGACCCCAATGGCAATCGGCAGATCAAAGGCCGGACCTTCTTTCTTTAGATTGGCCGGCGCCAGATTAATGATCATCGATTCAACCGGAAACCGGTATCCACTGTTGCTGATGGCGCTCCGAACCCGCTCAATACTTTCTTTTACCGCAGTATCAGGTAAACCAACGATCATTGGCCGCTCCGTCGAACCACCACCGATATCCACTTCGATTTCACATTCAAACGCTTCGATACCAATCATCGCTGAACTGGGGATTTTTGCTAACATGGAACACCTCAATGAATTCCCATGGTTTTTTCAGGTTCAACTTGGCAAACCTTGCATATCACTCTATTTAACCGATTGCGATCCGGTAATAAGATCTCCCATACTACTTTTTTACTTGTATTACGCAAGAATAATATTTAACAAAAAATTTACTTTTTAATAAATTACCCATTTTAACATGCCGCAAATTTTATATGTTAAATTAGGCAAAATATAACCTTTGTATGGAAATTTATTTAAATTTTGGCTATAATTTTTTGTGCATAAGCCATTTTGTCGATTATAATACCTGAAGTTAGGAAGCTGTTAATTAGAAATTCAATACTGAAATTCTCTTTTCTCCTCCTTTGCTGGTGAAGCAGAGCAAACCCCTCCTGCCCTGCTTCACCTTTTTTATGTAACATTTCTGCTTAAGTTACGTCGTTTTCAATAGTATAAATGGCATAAACGTAAATTTTTATAGCATTTTATGCGGGTTCTTCAAGTTTCTGTGGGAGAAACCAAATGAAAGAAGATTTCAGAATTGACAAAAACCACAAAACACCACGTTCGATTTTACGTACGATTGGTCCCATTTTTATTATTCTAGGTGGTATAGGACTATTAATCGGCTTGATTGACTTTTTCTTGGCATTTGCCGGCCATGGTTCTCCACGATTGTTCTGGTGTGCATTCTTAGGCATTCCGCTCCTGGGAATAGGCGCAATGATGACACAAATCGGTTTCGCCGGACGAATTATGAGATTTATGGCTGAAGAAACGGCTCCGGTTGCCAAAGATTCCTTCAATTATATGGCCAGCGAAACTCAGGAAGGAATCCGTCATGCGACACAAGCCATGGGTGAAGGCCTGGCGACTGGTATTGCCGCAGCAGGCTTGGGAGACTTATTCAATGCCAATAAAAATATTCGCCGTAATGAAATAAACATTACAATCAGGTGCCACAAATGCAATCATATCGCTGAAACAAACGCCCGTTTCTGCGACCAGTGCGGTGCAAAATTAATAAAAACAAAATCATGTTCGACCTGCCAGGAAATAAATGATCCCGATGCTAAATATTGTGACCATTGCGGAAATGCTTTGGATTAATCACACCAAAACTACCGTTAGGAGCCGCGCATAAATAAATGCTACATTTATCACACAGCTTGTTGTCAGATTCAGTCGCGCCGATTGAGCGAAACCGCAGGCAGTGCTGTTCTATGTCGAGGATTTCGCGATTGAGAGGCGACTGAAGATGGCGGCAAGATGGGATGAGAAATGAAGGTGTTATTTTTGCGCGGTTCCTTACTGAGGCTAAAGCGAGGATGGTTTCTCTCTGGCAAAAATCAAAACTGGAGCCTGTTTGATATGATTCCTGGTTTTTTATAACGCCATTTATAGGAAAATGCACAGCTTGCTGTACTCAGATTTTTGCATGCAGTTCTGAATGAACAAGTTCCCTTTAATCAATAGCTGAATATAAACCAGTATACAAACATCGCCGATACCTGATTGAACGCTTAAAAATATTTTTGTAGTCAAATCGTTAACCTCGGTGACATTTATGAACAGATATTGAACCATGGCTTTTGGTGGCAGCGCCGCTCTGGGCGGCCCACTAGGATCGTTTAAAGTCAAATTAAAATTAACTGATAATAATCGACCGCCAATAACCGATAAGATAGTGATAACCTTAAAGGTTAACTTGGAAAATGCCAATTTCCTAATCATGGTACAGGGTATGGTTGCTATGAAATAAATGGTTCAACCGAAATGATTTAATCATTCTATTTGTTATCATTTTTGTGTTAGGTGTTTAGCTTTGATTTAAAAAGCTATGATACCGATTGGTTTTCGCGAATAGTCGCAATGAAATTAGATTTATCAGTTCATTTCCAGAATATCTCTAACCCTGATGAATCTTAATTTCATGGAAAAGGATGAAAATGTCCCGGTATATAGAAATATCCTTGACATTACACTGTAAATGAAGTTAAAATTAATTGTGAATTAAAGCGTTATTTGTGTCACGTAAAATTTAACAGTGGGTAGCCAGTTGATTGAGCGGCAGGAGTTGGCTTTTTTATCGGTAAGCTGACATATGTTGCTTGATATTTTCTTTACGTTGTCACGACGAAAAAAACATTTAAACGGATTAAAAGCAGAATGATGACAAAAGAGACGACACGTTTATTGATTTGGGTCTAGCATACATTTTTTTTTTAACAGTCACCAATACTGGCGATTAGAAGCGGGTCAGTATTGGCACAATGATACCGTTTCTTAATTTTAGAGGAGTTCGATTATGAAAAAAGCATTGTTTTGTTTGCTCGTACTGGCTTTAATCATTCCAGCGCAGGCAACACTGGTAAACCGTTATAGTTTTACTACAGGCGGTACGCTGGCCATTGATTCGGTGGGTGGCAAAGACGGTAACCTGATGAATGGCGCTACCATCAGTGGCGGCCAGTTAGTATTAAATGCCGGCGCCAGTGGAAGAAGCGCGCCACACGTCGCGTTGCCGGCGGATGTGTTGAGCGATTATACCAGCGTATCGATTGAGTTCTGGTATACCATCAATATCGATCAGAACTGGCAGCGCGTTTTCGACTTTGGCGAAACCGATGGCAGTAACGGCGGAAATTACATTATGTACACTCCCACCTCCGGCGGCACTGATGCTGGTACATCCCGTTTTTCGATCACCACCGGTGGTATCCCGGGTTACCTAGAGGAATATGGGGAGCAGTGGGCCGAAACTGACAATTCCGCTTTAAATGTTGAGATCCATGCTGTTTGCGTCTATGATGAAACCACCTCCCAGATGCGGCTTTATCAAAATGGTGTACTGGTTGACGAGATCACCACTAAGCATTCATTGACAAATGTGGCTCGTTCCATGGCCCTGATTGGCGCCGCCTTGTACAATGACCCTGGTTACAGTGGTACCATCAACGAATTCCGTATTTACGACCATGTCATGAGCGATGAAGAAGTTGCCTTCAACTATACTTTGGGCCCGGATACCTATAATCGGGTTGTCGTAGAAAGCGTTACCCCAACTGATGGTGCAAAAAATGTTGCCACTGACCCCACGCTAAGTTGGACGGTTGCTTCAGATATCACGCCTTCTGGCTATCATCTCTATGTAGGTACCGATCCGAATATGCTGGACCCCAACGCCAATATGACGACTTACGCCACTGTTGCCAACCTGGCTCTAACTGCCAATAGCCATGCACTCTCTTCACTCGATCGTGAAACCACCTATTATTGGAGAGTCGATACCACGGCTGACGGTAAGACGTATATCAGTTATACCTACACCTTTGATACCCTTCCCAATTCACCCATTATTGTCACTCCTCCAACTCATCAATATGTTATGTTGGGTGACGATGCGGTTTATACGTTAGTCACACAAAAACCCATTCCAGGCAGTAGTGATATCACTATCAATTGGTACAAAGAAATGGGCGAGACCGATCAAGAACTGACCTCTGGTGTTGGCAACGTCACGATAGACACTATTAATGATGGTGATATCTACACATCGACCCTGACCTTTAGCAATGTGACGGCCGCCGATGACGGTCTTATCTATGCCACTGCAACGAACACGGGGGGCACTTCAACTACAGCCAATGTCATGGTTTACGTCAAACGTCTCTATGCTTACTATCCCTTCGAAGGCAATGCCGACGATGCATCGGGTAGCGAATTGCATGGAACCGGCGCAACCCTGGGCACTGAACCCGATAACATTCTGCCCTCCTATAGCGCAGGTGTATCTGGTCAGGCGGTTGATCTGTCCAACACCTATAAGAACTACATTGACCTGCCGGATGGCTTCGCCAACTTCCTGGGTGGCATCACCATTAATTTCTGGGCTAAACCCACGGCGGCTGGTGGCTGGGCCAACTTCATGCAGTTCTCCAATGGCGCTCCGCTGGAAAACATCTTCGTGAGTCGTGAAAGCACCACTAGTAACTTTATCTTCAGAAATGCCACTGGCATAAATCAGAACACCCTTCTGCGTGGCACCGTAGCCATCGAGCAGGATAAATGGCAGATGTTCACCGCAACTCAGGATGCCTCGGGTGTCGCCAAACTGTATAAGAATGGCTTGCAGTACTATTACTTTAACACGAATGGAACCCATAATACGCCTCAGGTAACCATGCCAATGCCGACCAATATCACCCGCGTAAACAACTACATCGGTAAGAGCGCATGGAATGATGCCTACTTCAACGGTCAATTGGATGAAATTCGCGTCTATAACTATGCGTTGACCGCGGATGAAATCGCTGCTCAGTATTATGCGGATGGTGGCGTTCCCGCTTGTCAGGTTAAACCGGAAGCAGACTTGAATAATGACTGCCAGGTAACCATTGCCGACGTTGCAATTATGGCCGCTGGATGGCTGGATTGCGGACTGTATCCGGAAAGTACCTGCCAGTAAGATTCAGTTTGATAGTTTCTAAATGTCCATTACCGGGCGTCGGCATTATTGCCGGCGCCTTTTTTTATTGATCCGGCTTCATGATCTGTTTATCCAGAAAATATTTTATATTGCAATATCCCCGTAAAACAAAGTAGACTGATGGGATAATATGTCTCGAACAATTTTTCCGGAACATCAATATGAACAGACGCCATTTTTTAAAAAAGATCGGAATCAGTTCAGCCGCAACTGCAGGACTGGGATTAATCGAAGGTTGCCGGCAAACGAATAACGTTTTGAATAAATCCCATAAACCGGTTATCAATGGAAAACGACCAAATATTCTGTGGATCATGTTCGATGATGGCCGGGCCGACGCCCTGGGTTGCTACGGCCGGTCCTGGCCAAAAACATCCCATATGGATGCATTGGCGGCCAATGGCGTTCGATTTGAAACCGCTATTGTGCAAAATCCAGTCTGTGTTCCCTCACGGCGCAGCATGAAAACCGGTTTCTACGCCCATCAAATCGGACCCGTTGCCATGGGCAAAGCCCCCGAAACGCCGGGAGATTATCTCAATGCCTCACAAATGGCTCAACTGGACCGGGAACCCAATCTGCTGGACCGCTGGACCGCGGCCGGAATCCAGCCCGCCAATATTGGTAAAATTCATGGCTTCCCCAGATCCTGGAAGAGTCTGGGAGATGCCCTGCCCCTGCTCGATGTCTGTGGACGTCCAACCGCCGCATTTAAAAAGATTTTTGGCGATGATATGTCTGCGCTGGATGTGCCAATGGTAAAAACCCCGACCCATGGCTGGCTGATCGGCGCCAGAACGGAGAAAATCAAACCGCAGGATACCGAAACCTGGCAACTGGGCAATATAGCCGTTGCCGCCATCGATAAGTTGAACCCGGATGAACCTTTTTTTCTGCGGGTTTCCTTTCACGCCCCCCATGTCGGCTGTTATGTACCCAAGGAATATTTCATCGATCCGGCCGGAATCGATCTGCCTCTGCCCACTCAGGAAGAACTCAACAGTAAATCCAGGTTTGAGCAAGGCCCCTTACGAACCTATGCTGGTGGTCTAGAACTGACCCGCAAACAGATCGATTTATGTCGGGGCACTTATTACGGCATGGTGGCCCTGGCCGATGTTCAAGTAGGCCGCATGATCGAAGCCCTCAAATCCAAAGGACTGCTGGAAAATACTATTATAGCCATCAACTCCGACCAGGGATTCCAGTTGGGCGAACACGGCCTCTGGAAAAAACGGGTCTTTTACGAAGCCAATGTCAAATCGCCGCTCATCCTGAGTTGCCCGGCCCTGCTGCCCAAAGGCAAAGTAATCGATGAACCCGTTGAAATGATCGACTTCCTGCCCACCTTATTGGAACTGTCTGGCTTGGATATCCCCCAAACCATACGCGGACGCAGTTTAATGCCGCTGATTCAAGGAAAAGTCAAAAAATGGCGGCCGGCCTGTTTCAGCGAAATTGACCATAGCCAGAGTATGTATGAAGAACTGCGTGGCGGCGGTCGGCGTGTCATGGTCCGTACCCGCGATTGGAAACTGATATTCTTTATGGATAACCGCATCGCCGATAAAGACGGCGTACTCTATCATCTGAAAACCGATCCCGATGAAAAAATCAACTTGTACCATAAACCAACCTCCCAGCCAATTATTAAAGAACTCGAACATCTGGCACAGTTATGGACTCAGGGTGAAAAATTTTAACTCGTGGCCCCGCCACCCTTTATTTTCGCCCCTTTCGCAGTTCTATCTCCTTTGATTTCATCTGCTTCACCCTGATTGCCTTCCGTGTATTCCGTGGTCATATCTTATTTTATTTTAATAACTTAAATCTGTTTTTATCTGCGTCTATCTGTGTCAATCTGCGGTTAAATCAGCCGTTAATTCTTCCTCTTGCCTTCATGCCCTTCATGACCTTCATGGTGAAAATTTCTTATATTATGTATTATTTTTAAATAATATTATTATTTATTTTACTTTTATTAAAATATAGCCTATAATCCCAACAGTCGGCCACTAACGGTCAAACACAAAACATTATTAAGGTTAAAAGGAGGTATAACATGAATCGTTCCATGCAAATTCTCGCCCGTGCCCAATACTACCACCGCCCCGAAATCAATGACATTTTCCTCGCCACCATCAACACCACCCGCCGCCAACACCAGTACATCATCGACACCCATTCCTACCACTGCGAACTGGCCGGCCTGATCGCCTACGACCGCCGCGACTATAAACTCCGCGCCACCCGGGCCGGCCACCAGGCCCTCCAACGCCTCGTCGTCCAGTCCCGTTCTGACAATAATGTCACCGCCCGCCGCGCCACCGCCCAACTCATCCAGCAATTCATCACCGTTTCCAACTCCTTCAAAGATTGCCTCCCCGATGGCCCGCCCACCGACCTGGAATACCAGCAGATCATCCAGCAATCCAAAGAAATCCTCTTCGAAGCCGGCTACCAGATCACCCCCGCCATCCAATGCGACCCCAACGCCACCCCCAAACCAGACAACGAACCCGAAACCCAACCAATGCCAAACGAACCCAAAATCGGCAAATTCGACCATAAAACAAATAATAACAACAACTTAGAAACAGACAAACCAACCCATAACTACCACCACACTTCCAGCTACGAACGCTACGAATCTCATCCCGATCCTTTGAACCAAACACCCCATCAATACAACCCCAACCACTCCAACTATCCCCCAGCGCCAAACGAACCCAACACCAATAATCACGACTATAACCAAAATTATAACAATGACATAAAACCATTCACGCCGGCAGAAAATTCCCAGGACACCCCAACCGACACCACCCTCCAATGCCGTCACTACTAAAACACAGGCCGGCCACCGCCCACGCTCAATAATAACGTACGGAGTTCAGCGTGATAAAATTAACCCCCGCCTCTCCGAGCCGTACCGACAGATGTCTCGCAAAAGAAAAAGGAAAAAACCATGATCGTAACCAATACCAACCAAAACCAAACGAAGCCAACACAAGAAAATAACACCCTAACCTCAACAATAAATTGATCTTAACAAAATATTCTTTATCCCTTGGGTGGCACCCTTCAAGCGCAGCTTGTGGGTGGATTTATCGCCCTGTGAGTTCCAATTTAATTGAGCTTAACAAAAATGAAAATTAACATTCCGCCGACTGGCGAAAACCCAAAGCAGCCCAACGGACCGGCATACAATAGCCCTATGAGGGTCAGCGAGTTCCGTGTAACGGGACAAGCGCCACCCTGGGTAACGAACATGAATTTGAAAATTTTTTACCACGCCTCGCAGAGGCGAACCGCCAGAATATCGCTCTGAAGCGATAGATAAAACTGACCATCCGCCCTCCGGCGGATACCAATAATACCCCGCAGGCCGAAGGTCCGCCTCAGAAGGAGATAACCGTGAATAACCCACCAATTCATTGGCGTGAAAAATATACTACTTGCTACTTCCAGTTTGCTACTTTTAACCACCGCCTCCCCAAGGCACTATTGACAGTATTTCTCGCAAAGAAAGGAAAAAACCATGAGAGCAGCGACACTAATCCAAAACCAAACGAAGCCAACATGGTAAAATATCGACCTAACCTTAAGCGTAGAACGGGTTTACTGCCTATTCGATTTATCAAGCCGGACAGACTCATCTACCCCCAGAACAGGAGGTTATAAAATGCAATGATACCGTAGTTGCCACGATTGTTTTTTCCTTCTGATATGATTATAATGAAATAGCTGCAATCAATGCAATTTGGGTAGTTTGTAGGAATAACTTATCTATTTAAACATTTAGGAGCTGGATCATGGTTAAAAATGCGGTTGTTTTGATGGTGATTGTTATTTTGATTGATGGTGGGTGTCTATTGGGGCAGTATTCCGGGGGTTCTGGTACTGAATCCGATCCCTATCAGATAGCTACTGCTACGGATTTGATCAATCTGGGTAAGACTACTACTCATTACAGCAAATTCTTCATTTTAACCGCCAATATCGACTTGGCTGGTTATACTTTCACCCGTGCAGTCATCGCCCCGGATATCAATACGAATAGTGGTTTTACTGGGACTCAATTTAATGGCAAATTTAATGGTAATGGCCACATAGTTAGTAATCTGACTATTAATGGCACTAGCAGAGATTATATTGGGCTGATTGGATATACTACTTCTGCTGCTGTGATAAACAACCTTAGTCTGATATCCGTGAATATTTTTGGCCACAATCTTGTCGGTGGATTGATAGGATACAATAATTATGGCACAATCAGTAATAGTTATACCTCCGGAACAACTAATGGCTATAGTAGTGTCGGTGGGCTAGTGGGATTTAATGATTATGGCACAATCAGTGTAAGTTATTCCACCGTGAAAGTTTTTGGTAATGGCTTGAATATTGGCGGGTTGGTGGGATCTAGCTATCGCGGTACCATCAGTTATAGTTATTTTTATCTATTTGGCGGGCCGAATAATGGTTATGGAACGGCTCTGGATGATAGTCAAATTGTTGATCAGCAGAGTTTTATTGGTTTTGACTTCGCTGGTAATAGCTCTGACGGCACAAATGATTACTGGACTATTGAAGCGGGTCATATGCCCAGACTCACCTGGCAGGAAGCACCTGGTCTTGAACCACCTTTACATCATATCGCTACCACACTGAGTGGTACAGGTTATGCGGATGATCCTTTTATTATTGCCAGCATTGAAGATATCCTGGAATTCAGAAATAATTCGACCTTGCGCATTGGCTATTACCGTATGGAAAATGACATAGATCTCACCGGAACAACCTATACGGAAGCGTTTATTCCAGAAACCTTTAATGGGATATTCAACGGCAACGGCCATAGCATCTCCAATCTGACCATAGCGGCAAATTTAGACAATATAGGTCTTTTCAGCACATTGTATGGCTCGATAAATAATCTGGCATTAATAAATAATGATATTGGTGGGGGTAGTTTCGTCGGCGGAATGGTAGGTTATAGTAATTATAGCATAATCAGTAATAGTTATACTACTGGCACTGTTAATGGTAGTAACTATGTGGGTGGACTGGCGGGTGATGCTTACAAAATCAGCAATTGTTACACCACCGGTACTGTTAATGGTAGTTATTACGTGGGTGGGCTAATTGGTAATGTCGGTGTAATCAGCAATTGTCATACCATTGGGGCAGCTATTGGTATTAGTTATGTAGGTGGATTGGCGGGGTATGGTGGCGTAATTAGCAGCAGCTATACCACTGGGCCGGTTAATGGTTGGACTCATGTCGGCGGATTGGCGGGTGATGGAGGTGTAATTAGCAGTAGTTATGCCACTGGATCTGTTTATGGTAATAATCTTGTCGGTGGATTGGTGGGCGGTAGCGATTATGGTTATAATGAAATTAGCAATAGCTATGCTACTGGAAATGTTACTGGTAGTGGCGATTATATCGGTGGACTGATAGGAAATAATTATCGTAGCACGATTAGTAGTAGTTATGCTGCCGGGATGGTTACTGGTAGCAACAATGTTGGTGGGTTGACCTTTGGGGGTACAACTAGCGCAAGTTATTTTTATCTATTTGGCGGGCCGAATAATGGTTATGGAACGGCTCTGGATGATAGTCAAATTGTTGATCAGCAGAGTTTTATTGGTTTTGACTTCGCTGGTAATGGCTCTGACGGCACAAATGATTACTGGACTATTGAAGCGGGTCATATGCCCAGACTCACCTGGCAGGAAGCACCTGGTCTTGAACCACCTTTACATCATATCGCTACCACACTGAGTGGTACAGGTTATGCGGATGATCCTTTTATTATTGCCAGCATTGAAGATATCCTGGAATTCAGAAATAATTCGACCTTGCGCATTGGCTATTACCGTATGGAAAATGACATAGATCTCACCGGAACAACCTATACGGAAGCGTTTATTCCAGAAACCTTTAATGGGATATTCAACGGCAACGGCCATAGCATCTCCAATCTGACCATAGCGGCAAATTTAGACAATATAGGTCTTTTCAGCACATTGTATGGCTCGATAAATAATCTGGCATTAATAAATAATGATATTGGTGGGGGTAGTTTCGTCGGCGGAATGGTAGGTAAAAATTATTATGGCACAATTAACACAAGCTATTCCATCGGAGCGGTTAATGGCTATGATAATGTCGGTGGGTTAGTGGGTTGGAATTCTGGTACTATCAGCTACAGTTATACCACCGAGGAAGTTAATGGCTATGATAATGTCGGTGGGTTAGTGGGTTGGAATTCTGGCACTATCAGCTACAGTTATGCCACCGAGAAAGTTAATGGCTATGATAATGTCGGTGGGTTAGTGGGTTGGAATTCTGGCACTATCAGCTACAGTTATGCTAACGGAGCGGTTACTGGTACTGAAGTTGTCGGGGGGCTAATAGGGATTAATTCTGGCACTATCAATTGCAGTTATGCCACTGGACTTGTTTATGGTGATATTCGTTTGGGTGGTTTGGTGGGGATTAATTCTGGAAAAATCAGTAGCAGCTATGCTAACGGAGCAGTTGCTGGTACTGAATATATCGGCGGATTGGTGGGTTGGAATGTTGTATATAATAATTCTTCTGGCACAATCAATTGTAGTTATGCCACCGGAGAGGTTACTGGTAGCGGCAATAATGTCGGGGGGCTGGTAGGATATAAATATGCTGGTACTATCAGTAACTGTTTTTGGGATACAGAAACTTCCGGATGGTTAATTAGTGATGGCGGTACTGGTAAATCCACCGCCGAGATGCAAGATGTGAATACGTTTCTCAATGCAGGTTGGGATTTTGATAATACCTGGCATATGCCCTATCAAGCAACGGGCTATCCCATGCTCTGGTGGCAGCGGGATATACCCGGGGATACGACGGGGAGTTATGGTGTGGATATGGAAGATTACGCGGCAGTATCGGCGGAATGGCTGGATGCGCTTGGGATGGATGATCTGATGGAGGTTGTAGCCTATTGGCTGGAGAATTAGTAATTCCATTGTATGGAGGATAACGTATGGTGTCTGGCATTCTGTAGAGACGCAATGCATTGCGTCTCTACGGCGATTGGGCGGGAGTTTTCCATCGGTTATGAGATATCGGTAATGCCGGTCATTTATTTGGGAGACAGGGTAGATGGGAAATAAAAGGTCGATAGAAGCCGTTAATGTAATAGCGCTATTTTTGAGAGCGCCTAATAAACTCAGTAACGACCAGACCCAGGAATGAGGTATGTTTACCGAAAATCATTATTTTTATCGGCATCCGGCGGGATCAGTGAAAACCGGGCCGTTATCCGTCGCTGCCCTTCTCAGTGCGGTACTCTGCCTGACGGCGACTCTGGCCTGTTCGCCGGCGTTGGCGGCGGTGCGGGAATATCGCCAGTTCAGCGATGTGTCGGCGGTGATACCGTTGGGGGCCATGACTTTTGCCGCGACCAGCGATGAGAGTAATAGGATTCGGAGTTATCGAATCGATCAGTCGGGGCCGGTGGCGGAGCTGGATCTGAGCGAATTTTTGAACGTCGATCCGGAAGAGCCCGAATCCGATATTGAAGGCGCCTGCCGGTATCAGAACCTCAGCTGGTGGATCACTTCACATGGTCGCAATAAAAACGGGCGGCGACGGGAAAGCCGCTGCCGGATCTTTGCCCTGGAGATCGCCGGCCGGCCGGAGCCGGGCCAGGGAGCAGCCACGGCCACGCCGGTATTAACCCCAACCGGAAAGCCCTATACCCGGCTGTTGACCGATCTGGGCACGGCGCCGATCTTGAGTTTTCTGCAGCTGGATAAAGCCATTGGGCCGGCGGACGACAGTCGTCTGTCGAAAAAAGAACGCGAGAAGCTTGCCCCGAAAAAAGACGGCCTGAATATCGAAGGGTTGGCTTATATCCCCGGGCGCAACCAGCTGGTGATTGGGTTGCGCAATCCGTTATACCGGGATCCGGTCGATGGCCGCAAAAAAGCGATTCTGATATCCATACATAATATCCAGGATATGATCCAATCCGAGCAATCGGCGGTATTGGGCCAACCCATCCTGCTGGATCTGGATAAGCGGGGTATCCGGGCGATCGAGTTTATCCCTGAGAAAGACGCGTTAATGATTATTGCCGGGCCACCGGACGGCTCGCAGGATTTTGCCCTGTATCGCTTTCACATTCCAAGTGGGCAGCTGACGCCCCTGGCAAGCCCGGCTTTGCCGGAACAATTCACGCCGGAATCGTTTATTCAGGAAATCAATACCGATCGTCTCTGGATATTTTCCGATGATGGCAACCTGCTCAAGCCGGTGGCTTCAGAACAGGAGTGTCTGGATCCCAGCTATTTTGAGAAGAAAGATCCTCAAGTGACGCAGGGTTTCTGTCCCAATAAATTCCTGGTTGATCCTGCCAGGAAAACCTTCAGGATGATCGAGATATCTGCTGTTGACATCAAAGCAACCAGAGATTAGCGGTCGGTTACACAGCCCTCGGATGCCGAAGCGACATTTTTAATAAACTTGTACAAGGTACCGCAACTGGCCTTGTAGGGCGGCATGGTCCATTGGTTCTGACGGCGTGACAGTTCCGCCTCAGTGAGATCCACCTCGATCGCATTGCGGGTGGCGTCGATGGTGATGGTGTCGCCATCCTGAATGAGCGCGATGGGTCCGCCCTCCTGGGCTTCGGGCGTGATATGGCCGACGATGAATCCGTGGCTGCCGCCGGAGAACCGGCCATCGGTCAGGAGCGCCACGTCTTTGCCCAGGCCGGCCCCCATGATCGCCGAAGTGGGCGTTAACATTTCGGGCATACCGGGGCCTCCCTTGGGGCCTTCGTAGCGGATCACGACAACATCGCCTTTGTGTATCTGACCGGTTTCCAACGCGGCCAGCATGGCTTCTTCGCTATCGAAGACTTTGGCCGGGCCGGAAAACCGCTGGCCTTCCTTCCCGCTGATTTTGGCGACGGCGCCGTCCGGGGCCAGATTGCCCCGCAGGATCTGGATATGACCGGTGGCTTTTACCGGGTGTTCCAGGGGCAGGATCACCTGCTGGCCGGGTTTCAAATCGGCGGCCTGCTCCAGATTTTCCTGTAAGGTCCGGCCGGTAACGGTGAGGCAGTCGCCATTTAACAGGCCTTTGGCCAGCAGCAGACGCATGACGGCCGGCAAACCGCCGACATGATGCAAATCTTCCTGAACATACCGGCCGCTGGGTTTCATATCGCCCAAAACCGGGATACGATCACTCACCGCCTGGATATCATCCAGGGTTAAGGTGATATCCGCGGCGCGCGCCATGGCCAGCAGATGCAGGACGGCATTGGTAGAGCCGCCCAGCGCCATGACGACCACCAGGGCATTTTCGAAGGCGGCGCGGGTCATGATATCGCGCGGCTTGATATCGCGCTCCAGTAACAACCGCATGGCCCGGCCCACCGAGTGGCATTCATCGCGTTTGGCCGGATCGACCGCGGGCGTGGATGAACTGAACGGCAGACTCATACCCATGGCTTCGATGGCCGAGGCCATGGTATTGGCGGTATACATGCCGCCGCAAGCGCCCGGTCCGGGACAACTGCACCGGACGATTTTATGACGGGTCGATTCATCGATGCGTCCGGCGATGTATTCACCATACGACTGAAACGCCGATACGACATCCAATGGTTTGCCATCCAGTTTACCAGGTTGAATGGTGCCGCCGTAGATCACGATGCCCGGCCGGTTGAGACGGGCCAGCGCGATCATGCAGCCGGGCATATTCTTATCGCAACCCGGAATACAGACACAGCCATCCAGCCAATGCGCGCCCACGACGGTCTCGATGGAATCCGCAATCAGCTCGCGCGATTGGAGTGAGTAACTCATGCCATCGGTGCCCATACTGATGCCGTCACTGACACCAATGGTATTAAATTGCAGGCCCACCAGGTCCGATTCCTGAATGCCGGTTTTGACGGCGGCGGCCAGATCGTTCAGGTGCATATTGCAGGGGTTGCCTTCATACCACATGGCGGCGATTCCGACCTGAGCGCGGGCCATATCCGCATCGGTCAAACCGGTCGCGTATAACATGGCCTGGGAGGCGCCCTGTGATTTGGGTTGGGTGATCCGTTGGCTGTAACGATTGATCGTGGTCATGATAATTCCTCTAAATCTGACATAATATCAACTATATCATTATAGGCCAACCTGTGTCCGATTTTCCGGTATGGGTCACTAAAAAAACGAAATAGCCCGCAAGTTAAGATAGCTAAGGATCCGTTTCAACCATTGAGGCGCTGTTTGAGCTTTTTTATAGTGATTTTCAATCACAACCATTGAATGAAATTTTCACCGGATTATAATGGCGTCCAGCCTTACCGTTGAAATATGAAATCCAGACAAAACCCCCGGGAGAACCCGATGACCCCACGAGAAAAATTATATCCATTGAAATGTCAACCTTTATTTAAAACCCGTATCTGGGGCGGCCGCAAACTGGCCGAGCGATTCGGAAAGGCGTTGCCGGCGGGCGCCGTCATTGGCGAGAGCTGGGAATTGAGCGATCTGCCGGAAGATAAGACGGTTATTGCCAATGGCCCGCTGGCTGGATGGTCCATCGATAAAATGCTGGAAGTTTATGGCAAACAAATTATGGGGTATCCCGAGTTATCGGAAGCCTTTCCGTTATTAATTAAATTTATTGACGCACGGGATGTTTTAAGCGTCCAGGTCCATCCAGACGCCACCGCCTGCCGTCGAATGGGGTGCGGGCAGCCCAAGACGGAATGCTGGTATATTATCGACGCCGAACCGGGCGCCGCGATCTATAAAGGGTTAGTCAAAGGCGTGGATCGCGCTCAATTGCAAGCGGCCATCGAGTCCGGAAATTGTGAAACATTACTGGAAAAGGTGGTTGTAAGGCCCGGCGAATGCCATTTTATTCCATCGGGGACCTGCCACGCCATTGGAGCGGGATTGCTGATTGCTGAAATCCAGCAACCCTCCGATACCACCTATCGACTTTATGACTGGAACCGGCTTGACGCCGCCACCGGGCTACCCCGGCAATTGCATATCGAACAGGGACTGGATAGTGTCCGGTTCGATCTGGGGCCGGATGATTTGACAGTTCGTGACGAAGGCGTTCTGGTCAATGTAAAGGAATTCAACGTGGTTAAGAGGCAATGGACTACTGGTGAACAGACGGTTATTCCATCCGGTAAAATGAAAGTCCATATTATTATTACCGGCAAGGGGACCTATCTCGGCGACCATACCCCCCCATCAACATATCAGGCCGGGGATACTTTTTTGATACCGGCAGAGGTGGAGACAGAAATCCAGATCGATGAGAATACGATTTGCCTGGAAGTCACTGTGGACAGAACCGAATAACCCGCCTGTCGCTAAACAGCTTTATGCGATCATTCTTTCAGCTGTCCCCAAAGCAGCTTACGAATGGAATTACTCACCTCGGGGAAGGGTATGACTGACACTTCAGGCTGCCCCATTGTTCCGGAGATTTTGACCACCGCAGTCGAATTCTGTAAAGACGTCATGAGTTGATCGAGTTCTTCGATTCCCGGTAAACGCAGGTCTTTGAGCGGCCGACTGGTACCAAATACAAATCCTTCGATCGGGCTATTGATACCCAGGGTCAGATCGGCAATCCGCGCGGTTCCCCGCACTTCAATCCCATGGTTAAAATAATAAAAGCTGGTAAATTCAGCCCGGGTACCGTTCACATTCAACCGTAACGATCCTTCACCTTGAGGTTTCGCACTGAGACCTTTGAGGTTCATCGCGTTATACAGCGCCGTAAAAATCGTTGAGTTGATCAGGTCAGAGTCTGAGATTTTCAGATCGATCTGGCCGGACATGCTGTTTGGATCCGTGGTAAGTACTAAAACGCTTTTACCGCTGATCCGGCCGACCACCGGTCTGGATTCCGGTTGCAGAGTCTGAGTCAACTGGGCCAGATCCAATCGATCCAGATCGGAAGAAAGATAAAGCCATAATCGGTCAGCATGCCGGGACAAACGGGCACGATTACGAACCCATCCATTCATAACCTGACAATCGAACGTATCCACTACCAGCCGTTCAGGCCCGATATGGGCGGAGATCAGGGCGGGACCGATTTGAATACTTTTAAAACGCGCATCGTCGGAACTGGAAGAGATGACCGCCGTCAGCGGTTCGAGTGGATGGGCACCTTGTGCCGGACCAATGTTGATCTGAGAAGACAGGCGGCCAGTCAATCCAATCAGAGATGGATACCATTGTGTCAATTGATCCAACCGGGCATCCTGATATTTCAATTGGGCCTGGAAATTCTGCCAGTTATCCAAAGGCAGGCCGGCGCTTCCGTTGATTGCCCCCCCCAACAGGTCTCCATTTATCGAGGCAATCCGGATATCCCGATCAACAATATCGGAATGAATGGTTAACTCACCCAGGGAATGCCCCTGCCAGTGAACCGGGCCGGAAAGCAAAACATTCCCGTTGATATTATCACGATCCAGATCAATGGAAACCTCCGCACAACCATTCGCTTCGATCTGAAAATCGGGATCGAATTCCACCGGCCAGTGACTCATGTCTATATTCAGGTCCAGCTTTTTACTATGGTTAACCGTGTAACCGACCGTTCCGCGCACATCGCCGTTGCGATTATGTAAAATAACCGGATCGAATAGAATCTGGCCGTTTTTCATCGATATAGCGCCGCCGGCCTGTTGGATATCGAGCGCCCTGGCAGTCAGGTTCGCCAGTTCCCAATGCCCGGAGGCGGTCAATTTTTGCCAATCGAACTGGGGTACCTGAATGGTCAGGCCGCCGGAAAACAATCCGGATTGGACCTGATCGGAACCGAGTATTTGAGATAATCGCGGTAAAGAAATATCGCGAAACTGGACCTGACATACTCCATTGCCATGTTGAAGATCAAAATTACCATTGATACTGGACCGGCCTTCCAGCAAGGCAAAGGAATTGGACGCGACGGTAATTGAATTCAACCGGGTACTGACATTGACCGGGATCAACAGAGAATCGAGCGGCTGAGCCCCCAGATTGATCTGGTCAACGACTAAATCTCCGTCCCCATTCAGATTGAAACCGGCCAAATCACCCTGCAACTGTCCGGTAAATTGCCAGGCCTGGAACGGTGAGGCACGAAGGGGATCCATCGTTTCCTGCAATTGGAGATAACTGTTAACCAGGCGCATGTCCTTTAAAGAAACTTCGCCATTCAAATCAAGAATCAAGTCACGATAATTGACATGGGCCTTATCGATATTAAATTGAGAACCAGAACCGGCCAGTGAGGTTTCCAATGAAACGGGGGCTTCGAGCCAATGGGGTATGTCAAGCGAATTGGCATCGATCGTGATCTGCCAGTCCTGGGGTTTGAAGCGATATTGCCCCTGAACCGTCATGTCGCGGGCCTGGGGCCAGTCAAACTTGTCAAGATAGATCCCTTTGTTATCAACATGAGCTGCCATCGTCAGGGGTTTGGGAAACACCCATTCATTATCCTGACATAATTCGATATGATTTAACGCTATTTGCAGGCCGGCTTGTTGCCAATCCGCTGCCTGGGCGGTGATAAGCGCATTAATTTTAGCTTGCTGCCGGGGAGTTCGGCCGGACATTGTAACTTCCACGGTGGCTTGCTTCTTCCCGGCCAGAGGCACTGTGGCAGTTGCCTGCCAGGTGGCATGATTGCTGATTTCTTCATCCGGCAGATTAAAAATCCAAGTCCCCCCCATTGCCAGGGTTGCATCCGCCAACCGATAGCTGCCATTGAGAGCAAATAAATTCTCCCCCAGGGTCAGCTGCAATTGTTCCATTGAGATTAGCGAGGCATGGTATTGGAACATTCCATCCGTGAAAACTAACGGTTGGTCAGATAAGGCAGGATCCGTTACGGTCAGATCTTTCGGTTCCACCAGGATTGTATCAGACATTACCGCAACGGACAGATTCCCGGAGGCATGATATGGGCCCAGACAGGCCTGTTGCAGCGTTAACTCCCCTTGCAACCTATTGGCATTGAACGCACCGGACCAATGGCCTTGAATATTGACAGGCCCGGGGCAATCCGGTACGAACACCGAGAGTACCTCATCCCAGCCACTCAGGTCAAAAGTCAGTTCATGAGATTGTAACTGCGGCAATGCCAACGATCCGCTGGCAATCGTATGCTCCGCATCCTGAACCTGGAAATGCCAACGAAACTCCGGGTCTGATTCGGCTTCAAAATGTACCGGTCCAATTGGATGCGGGTTACCCTCGGAATCGACGACGGTAAGATTGGCCTGGTTCAGAACAACCTGTGGGAGCGAGGTATGACTTTGATTACTATTTCCGGCCAGCAGTGGCTTAAGCATATCGATCGCGTCGACGAGGTTCCAGCGCTGGTTTTTCTGGAGGCGGCATGACAGGTCCACCCCATCGATCTTAACTGTCTGGATCTGAACCTGACGGGAAAGCGCCAAGCCAGCCAGAGAATTATGGTGCACTGAAATGGTGTCAATTTTAAGGAACGGTTCATTTTCAACGGGTAAGCCCAGCCGCAAGCCCTTGATTTCGGTATGGCCATTCCAACCAATCGTTAAGTTTTGCAGATCGGTCACCATGCCCAGTTGAGACTGAATGATACGGATGGCCCACTGGCGCGGCAGATCGCTCCAAAGAACAGCCTGGATCACGCCGAAAAATAACAGGGCGAGAACAAGCAGCAGAATCGAAAATTTGAGCAGTTTTCGTTTCATGGTAAATCGATCAACCCAATGTGAGGTTTTGGCTATTTGGTCTTATGATCGACCGTAGGCACATTCCCCACGGAGCGCGGACCAATGCCAAAGAACCACCAGTCTTCACGCCAGGTTTTGCCACGTGACGGGCCGGAGCTGGCCACGACTTCGCCGGTATCGGCCCAGTAGGCCACATAGGCGACACTGGCAAAACTCACCTGTTTGACTTTCTTACTGATGGCCAGTTCGGGAGTAATCAGGGTGGCCATGGGGGTATCCGTCGCCATCGAGGCGAACGAAGGCATTAATAACGCCGGTAATCCAAGCAGACTTTCATATCGATCGATTCCAACACCGCCGCTACGAATTTCAACGACAATTTCAGCATTCTCTCTTTCATTGACGATCTGGATGCCGGATAAAAGCATTTTGGCGCGGAACTCTCCCAGGACAAATTCTTTTTCGTTAGCGGCAAAAAACTCGGATTCCAGATAAACTTTGCGCCCCATCAAGGCGTCAAAAGAAAATGGTTCAACCGCTTGAATGACGGCCTGAGACAAAAGAAACTGTTCGGTGGCCGTCCGCGATGGGTCGGTAATTCGAACATTGGCGCAACCGGACAGATAAATAACAACAAAGGCGATCATCCCAACCTGAGTTCCAACACCATTCATCCATGCAGAACGCCATGATCGATTGTGCAATATCATCCGAGAGGATGTCGATTTATGACTTTGGGTCCGTCTAATCACGATAGTACACTCACTCAATTCAATAAATGGTTTCAAGCAGTTTCTGTGAGATCTGCTCGGGTATCGGTTCGTAGCAATCGGCTTCCATGGTATAACCGGCGCGACCCTGCGTAGCCCCGCGCAGCGCGGAAGCGTACCCAAACATTTCCGCCAGGGGCACACGGGCATATACGATACGGAGCTGCCCGCGCTGCTCGGTTTGATTGATGATGGCTCGTTTTCGGGTCAGATCGCCCTGAACGGCGCCGTAGAATTGTTCCGGAGTGGAAACCACCAGTTTCATGATGGGTTCCATCAAAACCGGACGGGCGTTTTTGACGGCATCCTGAAATGCCAGGGCGGCCGCCTGCTCAAAGGCGATATCAGAGGAGTCGACTTCGTGGAATGAGCCATCCAGAAGTGTTACTTTAATATTAATCACCGGGAAACAGGCCAGGACACCACTGGCGGCGGCATCTTCAACGCCCAAAGCAACGGACGGGATAAACTCTTTTGGAATGGCGCCTCCTACCGTTTTATCTTCAAAGATGACGTTTTTTTCACCCTTGGCAGATGGTAAATAGGGTTCGATATTCAAAACGACATGGCCGTACTGGCCGCGTCCGCCGGTCTGACGGATAAATTTACCCTCGCCCCGACCGATCTGGGTAACGGTTTCTTTGTAAGCGACACGCGGCTTGCCAATCAGGACATCCACTTTCATATCGCGCGTCAGCTTATGCTGGAGAATTTCCAGATGGAGTTCGCCCATGCCGCTGATAATGGTCTGGCCGGTTTCCTCCTGATAATGAGTCCGGAAAGAGGGGTCTTCGCGTTTGAGGGTTTCCAACGCTTGGGCCAATTTGAGGCGTTCGCCGCTGGTCCGCGGTTCGATAGACAAACTGATAACGGGTTCGGGAAAATCGATCGAGCGCAAGCGGAGCGGTTCCTTGGTCAGACAGATCGTATCACCGGTAATGGAATTTTTTAAACCCACCACCGCGACAATATCGCCGGCCCGGGCCTCTTCCAGAATGACACGGGAATTCGCATGCATTCGAAATATTTTGGTAATGTTTTCTTTTTTATTGCGCGTGCTGTTCAGAACCCGCATGCCGGCTTTCAAGGTGCCGGAATACAGCCGTATAAAGGTCAGATCGCCATGTTGATCGGATGTGATTTTAAACGCCAGGGCCATCAATGCGCCATCCGGATCACAGGCAATCGGGATGATCCTGTCCGGACGATCCGGATCGCGTCCTTCCACATCCGGGCGATCCAGCGGACTGGGCAAATATCGTACAATGGCATCCAGCAATTTCCGCGAACCAATGCTTTTCAGCGCTGACCCACATAGCACCGGTTGAATTTTTCCGGCTATGGTCCCGGCGCGCACAGCCCGGATAATATCTTCCGGTTCGATGGTGTCTTCCGTTAGATATTTTTCCATCAGTTGATCATCGAATTCCGCGGCCGTTTCCAGCAGATGCAGGCGGGCCTGCCGGGCCTCTTCCAGAGACGGTTGATCAATATCCACTTCATTGAATTTGGCGCCAACCTTATCCGGTTCAAAGAGGAACATTCTCATATCGATCAGGTCAATAAAGCCGGCGAACTCATCCTGGGAACCCACCGGGATCTGGATGGGAACCGGATGGGCCATCAAACGTTCCTGAATACTTTTGACACTCATTTCGAAATCGGCGCCAATTTTATCCATTTTATTAATAAAACAGATACAGGGGACATTGTATTTGGCCGCCTGGCGCCAGACGGTTTCCGACTGGGCCTGCACCCCTTCGCTGGCATCAAAAACGGCAACGGCGCCATCCAGAACGCGTAGCGAACGTTCCACTTCAATGGTGAAATCTACATGGCCGGGGGTATCGATCAGATTAATCGAGAATTCTTTCCATGGACAGGTGGTCGCAGCAGACGTAATAGTGATGCCACGTTCCTGCTCTTCCTGCAGGTAGTCCATCACAGCGGTGCCATTATGGACTTCGCCGATTTTATAGGTTTTGCCGGTAAAATAGAGGATCCGCTCGGTAACTGTGGTTTTACCGGCGTCGATATGGGCCATAATACCAATATTTCTGATCTTCTCCAGATCCATGAATCGTTCCTTGGGAATCAAACTGCTTGAAATGTTATGTTGCAGATCTTCTCCGATCTCAATACGGAACATTTCTTAACAGATAATAGAATTAATTACTTATTGTCATTATCATATCCGTTTTGATCGGAAAAGAAAATGGCAAAAAAAAATGCCACACCGGGGTTTGAGGCCCCAATGTGACATTGATAGTCTGAAAAAAGGATTACCAGGCGAAATGCGCGAATGCTTTATTGGCTTCCGCCATTCTATGCACATTCTCGCGAGTCGTCATAGCGGTACCTTCTTTATTGAAGGCAGCCGTCAATTCAGCAGCCAGTTTATCGCTCATGGGCTTGCCTTTTTTGTTTCGGCACGCAGCCAGGATCCAGCGGAATGCCAGCGATTGCTGCCGTTTGGAAGGAACCGGCATGGGAACCTGATAAGTTGATCCCCCCACCCGCTTGCTGCGAACTTCAATCAGCGGTTTGACATTGTTAATCGCTGTCTCGAAGGCTTCAAGCGGAGAAACATCTTTAACCCGCTTGCTGACAATATCCATCGCATCATAAACGACTTTTTGAGCGACACTTTTTTTGCCATCATACATCATGCAATTGATAAATTTCATTACCAGTTTGCTGTTGTATTTTGCGTCAGGCGATAACTGAAATTCGGATGCCGTAAACTTTCTTGGCATATCGTTATTTAACCTCCATGGTCATCATCACGATTAATTAATATAACTTATTTTATTATTGATACTTACGATTATTTTGGCTTTTTGGCGCCATATTTACTACGGCCCTGATTACGCTTGGCGACGCCCAGCGAATCGAGAGTACCGCGAACGATATGATAACGCACACCAGGCAGGTCACGAACACGCCCGCCGCGACACAGGACGATACTGTGTTCCTGCAGGTTATGATCGATACCAGGAATATATGCCGTAATTTCACGACCGTTGCTGAGACGCACACGGGCGACCTTACGTAAAGCGGAATTGGGCTTTTTAGGTGTCTGGGTTTTTACCTGCAAGCAGACACCGCGTTTCTGGCCACAACGATCCAAGTCGGGTGATTTACTTCTTTTCACCGGTTTTTTGCGGCCTTTTCGAATTAACTGATTAATGGTCGGCATTTATTACTCCAATATATATAACGACTTAGCAGTTTCCTCTTTTTAGAGAACGGCTATTATACGTTGTTCTTAATTGTCTGTCAAGCCCAAAGCCTGTTTAATTTTGGCGTCTTCAGCGGCTTCCAGAGCGGCTTTATCCGCGAACTCACGCGTGGCGAACTCAGCGGGCACTTCCACGACGGCCTTATGCTTGACCTGGATTCCCAGATACATTTTAAATCCGGTTCCGGCCGGAATCAGGTGTCCGAGAATCACATTTTCCTTGAGGCCCAGCAGTTGATCCACCTTACTGGAAATACTGGCTTCGGTGAGAACCCGGGTGGTTTCCTGGAAACTGGCGGCCGACACAAAACTATCGGACGACAAAGACGCTTTGGTAATACCCAGCAGAATCGTGGTACCGTTAGCCGGCCGGCATTTTTTGCCAATCGCCGGGTCACCGCCGATGGCTTGGATCGGCTCGTTGATACGCGCCAATTCCTCTTTGGAAATGACCTGATTGACGGTCAGATCACTGTCACCCTTATCGGCCACTCTGAGAGAATTGGCAATTCGATCGTTGGCGGTGCGGAACACATGTTTATCCAGAATATCGCCCGGCAGCAGATCCGTATTGCCAACGTTATCCACTTTGACTTTACGCAACATCTGACTGATCACGATTTCAACATGTTTATCGTTAATCGTCTGTTTCTGCGCCCGGTAAACACTTTGAATTTCATTGAGCAAATAGGCCTGAAGCGCTTCTTCACCTTTAATCCGCAGGATATCATGAGGCACCAAAGGCCCGTCAGTCAACGGATCACCGGCCGTGACATAATCACCCGCATGCACCAGCAGATGTTTATCATGCGGTACATGGTGTTCCACTTCCATGCCCGATTCGGACCGGACGATAATGGTCATTTTACCGCGGCGTTTATCACCTTTTAATTCAACGGTTCCGGAAATTTCAGCCATCGCAGCCGGCTCTTTGGGTTTGCGCGCTTCAAATACTTCCGTGACGCGCGGCAGACCGCCGGTAATATCCTGGGTACCGGTAATGGCGCGCGGTTGCAGAGCGAGAACCTGCCCGGCGTTAACGGTCATCCCTTCATCAACCTGGATACGGGCCTTGGCCGGCAGATAGTGGAAGTCCAGAATCTTGCCTTCGCTGTCTTCAATCACAATCCGCGGATGTTTTTCGCCCTTATGTTCGATAACCACAGGACGCTGCTTGGTGCCCTTTTCCACTTCGGTACGGATCGTTTCGCCTTCTTCAATGTCCTGGAAGCTTATGACACCGTCCGCTTCAGAAAGAATCGGAACACTGTGAGGGTCCCATTCAAACAATGGATTTCCCGCTTTGATTTTCTGATCTTCTTTAACCAGAATCACCGCGCCGTACGCCACGGTAAAGCGGTCCATTTCACGGCCTTTATCATCCACGATGGCAATTTCGCCATTACGCTTAAGGGCGACACGACGCTTGGAGCCATCCTCCTGCGGGACATCCGCCACGGTCAGATTGATATATTTAATCACACCATCCTGAGAGGCACGTAATTGATTTTCCATGACCGCGCGTTCGGCAATACCACCGGTATGGAAAGTACGCATGGTTAACTGCGTTCCCGGTTCGCCGATGGACTGAGCCGCAATGATGCCAACAGCGAGTCCCTGTTCCACTTCCAAACCGGTACTCATGTCAACGCCATAACATTTGGCACAGATACCCAACGGGCTTTCGCAGGTCATCGGGCTGCGGACACGAATCGTATCCAGACCCAGCTCTTCGATCCGGCGGGCCATTTCCATGGTAATAATGTCATTTTCACGGACGATATATTCATCAGTAATCGGATTGCGGATATTATCGCGCGCCACCCGGCCAATAATCAAATTACGCAACGGTACGGAGACCTGTTCACCCTGATAGACGGCGGTTTTGTTGATGCCGTTGAGGGTGCCGCAATTATCCTGGTTGATAATCACATTCTGACAGACATCCGCCAGCTTACGGGTCAGGTAGCCGGAGTCCGCCGTCTTGAGCGCGGTATCGGCCAGGCCTTTACGCGCGCCGTGCGTGGAACTGAAATATTCCAATACGTTCAACCCTTCGCGGAAATTGGCCTTGATGGGCGTTTCGATGATTTCTCCGGAGGGCTTGGCCATCAACGCGCGCATCCCTGCCAGCTGCTGGATCTGGTCAACACGACCACGCGCGCCGGATTCGGTCATCAGAAAGACGGGATTGAGATAAAGCTTGCCATCCCGTTCATCGTTTTCCAGTTCTTTCATCATCTCGTTCGTGACTTCGACACGAGCATGAGTCCAGGCGTCAATGATCTGGTTATAGCGTTCCCCGTCAGTCAGAGCGCCTTTTTTATAGTTGGTCACGATTTTATCGACCCGAGTCTGAGTTTTGTCAATAATCTCCTGCTTGCGAGTCGGGATGCGCAAATCGGTTACCGACATGGATAATCCCGCCTTGGTGGCGTATTTGAAACCCAGTTCTTTCACATTATCAAGCAGATCGATGGTATCGGAACGACCGCACACTTCGAAACAATCGCTAATGACCGCACTGAGATTCTTGTTGCCCAGCCGGGTGTTATAGAACACCATTTTTTCCGGCAGGATATCATTGAATATACACCGGCCGGCAGTCGTTTCGATCACGGCTCCCAGTTCGGTAATTTTACCATCTTCATTTTTGGCGCGTTTCGTTTCGGGCAGTCGCACCTTGATTCTGGCATGCACGGTAATATAACCCATTTCATAAGCCATAATCGCTTCGAACGGGTTGGCAAAGGCCATGCCTTCACCCTTTTCCTGCGGCCGCATCAAAGAGATATAATAATTACCTAAAACGATATCCTGAGATGGCGACATGATGGGCGAACCATTGGCCGGGGAGAAAATGTTATTGGAAGATAACATCAGGATATGCGCTTCGGCCTGAGCTTCAACACTTAACGGCAGGTGGACTGCCATCTGGTCACCATCGAAGTCCGCGTTAAATCCTTTACAAACCAGGGGATGCAGCTGGATCGCGTTCCCTTCAATCAAAACCGGCTCAAACGCCTGGATACCCATTCGGTGCAGGGTGGGCGCGCGGTTGAGCAGTACGGGATGGCCTTTAATGACTTCTTCGAGTACATCCCATACGCAATCTTCCTTGCGCTCGAGCATTTTCTTGGCACTCTTGATGGTATCGGCCAGGCCGCGTTCTTTCAGTTTTCGAATGATAAACGGCTGGTATAACTCCAACGCGATCTTTTTGGGCAAACCGCACTGGAAAATTTTCAGTTCTGGACCCACCACAATCACAGAACGGGCGGAATAATCCACACGTTTGCCCAGCAGGTTTTCACGGAAGCGGCCCTGCTTGCCTTTGATCATGTCAGTCAAACTCTTGAGCGGCCTGTTGCTGGATCCCAGAACGGGACGGCGACAACGGCCATTATCAAACAAAGCGTCGACCGCCTGCTGAAGCATGCGTTTTTCATTACGGATAATAACTTCGGGGGCATTCAGGTCAATCAGCTTTTTGAGGCGATTGTTTCGGTTGATGATACGACGATACAAGTCATTCAAATCGCTGGTGGCAAAGTTACCGCTTTCCAGCAACACCAGAGGCCGTAAATCCGGTGGAATAACTGGAACCACATCCATGGACATCCAAAGCGGATCGTTTTCGCTATTGCGCAATGACTCGACAATTTTGAGACGTTTGCTGATCTCTTTCTTTTTCTGCTGGCTATTGGTCTTGATCAGTTCTTCGCGCAACACGGTCGCTTCAACCTTCAAATCCATTTTACTTAAAAGCGAACGGACCGCATCAGCGCCCATTTCGGCGACAAAGGTTTCAGCGCCGTAGGTTTCCTGCGCCCGGCGGTATTCATCTTCCGTTAAAAGCTGTTTGGTTTTCAGCGAAGTTGGACCGGAATCGGTAACGACATAGTCCTGATAATAGACGATTTTTTCAATATCGGCGGTTTTCATGGCCAGTAAATTCGCCAGACGGGAGGGCATGGCCTTGAAAAACCAGATATGGACAATCGGAGCCGCCAGATTGATATGGCCCATGCGTTTACGACGAACGCGGCTATGGGTTACTTTCACCCCGCATCGGTCGCAGATAATGCCTTTGAATTTAGTGCCTTTGTATTTACCGCAGGCACATTCCCAGTCTCGCTCGGGTCCAAAGATACGCTCACAGAACAAGCCATCTTTTTCGGGACGATAGGTACGATAGTTAATCGTCTCGGGTTTTCGGACTTCGCCAAACGACCAACTGCGAATATCGTTGGCGCTGGCCAGAGAGATTTTAACGGAACCATAATCGTTAATGCGGTCGTAAATCGACTCTACCATTGCAGGTTCACTCCTAAGTTAAGTTCGGAATTTACTCTCACTTACTTATATAAAAGGGCAAAGCGTTCGCAAAACCAACCTTCATCCAGCAGGATTATCCAGGTGTCTGGTTTTGGGCTGGTTTTCATGGTCATTCTGCGAGAACGCTTAACTTAACATAAAATTTACACTCAGGGATCGTTATCGTAACCGTTAACTGATCCGTTTCTTTTCTAACTGAATATTCAGGCCCAGGCCGCGGATTTCATTACAGAGCACATCGAAAGAAACCGGAGTGCCGGCTTCGAGAACATTGGTGCCTTTGACCATCGATTCGTATATTTTGGTGCGGCCTTCAACATCGTCGCTTTTGACCGTGAGCAGTTCCTGAAGAATGTAGGCGGTGCCATAGGCTTCCAGTCCCCAGACTTCCATTTCGCCGAAACGCTGACCACCGGTCCGGGCCTTGCCGCCCAGAGGCTGCTGGGTAATCAGGCTGTAAGGTCCGGTAGCGCGAGCATGGATCTTGTCATCCACCAGGTGGTGCAGTTTCAGCAGGTACATGTAACCCACAGTAATCTTCTGCTCGAACGGTTCACCCGTACGGCCATCATAGACCCGCAACTTATAATCGCCTGGCATTTCAACATAAATTTTATTGGGATTGGGAGCCAGTTTATTGCTTTCGATATTCTGTTTCAGTTCCCGGACTTTGGCGTTGGCTTCATCGGTAACGGCTCGAATCTGTTCTTCGCTGGCGCCGTTGAACACCGGGTTAACCGCCTGGAAACCGAGGATTTTGGCGGCCCAGCCCAGATGGGTTTCGAGAATCTGGCCGACATTCATACGTCCCGGCACACCCAGCGGATTGAGCAGGATATCCAGCGGCGTGCCATCTTCCAGATAGGGCATATCCTCAACGGGAAGGATTCGTGCGATCACGCCCTTGTTCCCGTGACGGCCGGCCATCTTGTCACCGACGCCGAGACAGCGTTTGGTGGCGACATAGACCTTGACCATTTCCAAAACGCCGCTGGGCAGTTCATCGCCACGCTTCATCTGCTGAAGTTTGCGCTGTTTTTCTTCCTTGAGTTCCTGAATATAATTCAGGTAACCGGAACAGACCTTTTCAACTTTGGGACGCATATCCACATCGCGTACCCATTCCAGGGTGAAGGTATCGACCTGTTCCAGAATAATTTCATCACTGGAACTGGCGCCCATCTTCTGGGCAGTATTGGGGTCTTTGACCTCCAAATCGAGTTTCGTTTCGATCGCGCGGGCCATCTGACGGAATACATCGGCGATACGACGCGACATATCCTTGTCGTATTTCTTCATATTCTCGTCAAGTTTCTTTTTCTGATCATCGCTCATATACATGCGACGCGAGAACCGTTTGGCATCAATGACGATGCCGGCTTCACCACTGGGCATTTCCAGCGAATCGTTTTTGACATCTTCGCCGGCGCGTCCGAAAATGGCGTAAAGCAATTTCTCTTCCGGACTCAGTTCGCTTTTACTCTTGGGAGAGACTTTGCCGACCAGGATATCCCCCGGTTTGACCCGGGTTCCGATCCGCACCACGCCATTTTCGTCGAGATTGGCCAGCGCCTTCTCGGAAACATTGGGGATATCGTTGGTGAATTCCTCGCGTCCCAGTTTGGTTTCGCGGCATTCCACTTCGTATTCATCGATGTGAACGCTGGTAAAGATATCATCCCGAACCAGCCGTTCACTGATCAGAATCGCATCTTCAAAATTATATCCATCGAACATCATAAAGCCGACCAGCGCGTTACGGCCCAGGGCCAGTTCCCCCTGGCAGGTGGAAGCGCCATCAGCGATTATTTCATCTTTTTTAACCTGTTGACCGAGCGAGACGATCGGTTTCTGATTCAGACAGGTTCTTTCATTGAGGCCGACAAATTTACGCAAGGGATATTCATCGGCTTCGTCGATAATGATTTTCATGGCATCGACATAAGTCACCACGCCGTCCTGCCGGGCCTTGACCACCATGGAACTGTTGGACGCCACGGCTTTTTCGATCCCGGTGGCAATCACCGGGGGTTCGGCCTGCAACAGGGGCACCGATTGCCGCTGCATGTTGGATCCCATCAGCGCGCGGTTGGCGTCGTCATGTTCCAGGAAGGGAATCAGCGACGCGGAAACCCCAACCGTCTGGTTGGGAGCCAGATCGATAAATTCAACCTCACCGCTGTCCACCTGAGCCAGATCACCATCGACACGAGCCAGCACCATGCCTTCACACAGGGTTTCGCTGTCTTCAGTGATGACATCCACGGGCGCCAGAATCGCCTCGATTTCCTGATCGGCGCGCAGGTAAACAATATCGCCTACCTTGCCATCTTCGGTCACTTCACGATAAGGCGTGATCAGAAAACCGTATTCGTCGATGGATGAGAAAATACTCAGTGAAGAAATCAAACCGATGTTCGTTCCTTCCGGTGTTTCAATCGGACAGATGCGGCCATAGTGAGAAATATGCACGTCACGCACTTCGAATCCGGCGCGTTTGCGGTTCAGACCGCCCGGGCCCAACGCGGAAAGACGCCGTTCATGCGTCAACTGGCTGAGCGGATTGGTCTGATCGACGACCTGACTGAGTTCACCGCGCCCAAAAAAGAAATCCACCGCGCTGGTCACGCTCTTGCTGTTGATCAATTCGGAAATACGGCTGATTTCGTCCAGGTTCTTAATGCTCATGCGTTCCTGAACGCTTCGGCGCAGCTTCAGCAATCCTTTACGGATTTCATCGGCCGCCAGTTCATCAATCGTTCTTAAGCGTCGGTTGCCCAGATGATCGATATCGTCAATCTGTCCTTCGTTATTACGCAGTTTGACGATATAACGGAGACATTCAATGAAGTCTTCCGGACGCAGGGTCATGATGCCTTCATCGACCTGCTGATCGAATTTTCGATTCAGACGGAAACGGCCCACCCGTCCCAGCCGATACCGGTTGTCATCATAGAATTTTTCCTGGAACAGGATACGGGCCTTTTCGATATTGGTTGGATTTCCCGGTCGCAAACGGGTATAAATCCGCAAGAGAGCCTGGTCATGATCTTCGCAGGGATCTTCCGCCAGCGAGTTAAACAGCACCGGGTCGATCTTGTTGCAGACTTCCAGATCCTTAAGGGTCGATTGCTGTATTCGCTCAAGGTTCTCGCCCAACTGACAACCCGCCTTGACAATTTCCTCACCCGTTTCGGTATCGATAACGGGCGCGACTGTCCACATTTCGGGTTTCAGCTTGTCGACGGCCACTTTTTTAACCGGATAAAACTCACGGATAATCGCTTCAGAGGAACTGAACCTGGGATCCATGGCGCGCAGGAAGGTCGTCGCGGATAATTTTCCGGACTGGTCGATCCGCACAATCATCACATCTTTTTTGGTGACGTTGATCTCAATCCAGCTGCCGCGGTCAGGAATAATCCGGCAGGCATGCAATGGCCGGTCGCCTTCCTGGGTATCCACGACGAAATCGACACCCGGACTGCGATGCAACTGATTGACGATTACGCGTTCGGCGCCATTAATAATAAACTCGCCGCCGCCGATCATAATCGGCATTTCGCCCAGATAGACACTGTCTTCCAGGATGTCTTCGCGATCCTTGCGGATCAACCTGCAACGAACTCTGAAAGGCAGGCCGTAGGTCAAACGAAGCTGACGACATTCATCCGGGCTGTAGCGCGGCTTGCCCAGTTCATAATCGATGTATTCCAGCCGGGCCGATTCATCATAGCTGATGATCGGAAACACTTCGTGCAGCAAGGCTTCAAGCCCAACCCTGTCGCGCTGATCGGGGGCCTTATCATTCTGCAGGAACCGGTTATAGCTGGAACGCTGGATCTTGCTCAATTCCATGGCAACATCCGGCATTTTAAAAGAACCAAAATGTCGAACTTCTTTAAACGACATAGCGATCTCCCAGTCTTTCAGAGTCCGTTACAAGATATAATTTAAGACAATCTGCCAGTCAAAAGAAGATCAGGCCAATTCAACTGTGGCGCCAACTTCTTCCAGAACCTTCTTGAGGTTCTCGGCGTCTTCCTTGGACATATTTTCTTTGATGGTCTTGGGACAGTTGTCGACCAGATCCTTGGCTTCTTTGAGGCCCAGACCCGTCGCGCCGCGAACTTCTTTAATCACTTTGATCTTCTGATCGCCGGAAGCTTTGAGTACCACATTGAAGCTGGTCTTTTCTTCGGGAGCAGCATCGCCTTCAGCCGCAGGAGCAGCAGCCACGATCGCAGCGCCGGCAGCGGGCTCGATACCATAGGTTTCTTTCAGGTAATCGGCCAGTTCCTTGGCCTGCAGCAGGGTCAGTCCAACAATTTTATCGCCCAGCGCCTTGATGTCATCACTATAGGTTTTGGTTTCTTCAGACATTTATATCACTCCAATCGATTTACTTCGGATCCAATGGCCGGAATTACACCATTCCGTTTAACCCCATAAGAGGACAGTCGGATCGAATAAACTAATATATTTCTATTACCATATAAAACCGGAACGGCTGAGTGCGCCGGGGGGAGGATCATCATGGTTAAATTACTTTGCGCGAACTCAAACCGGCATTTTTGCAAACATTCAGGATCTATCAAGCCGCTTCTTCCTGCTTGTCAATAATCGTTTTCAGGCAGCCGGCAATGGCCGATGCGGGTGAAATAATCGCACCCACCAGCTTGGCTCCCGGAGACAATGCCGCGCCCAGGACATCGCCCTGTAATTCGGCCCGGCTTTTCATCTTAGCGACCAATTTGGCCTGGACGGCATTCAAGGCTTCCCCTTCCAGACAGGCGCCTTTTACCTCCAGGGCTTTAATTTTCTTCTCCCAGACGGCCAGTTCCTTGGCAAGATCAACAATGTTATCACCGCCAAAAGCGACCGCACAGGGCCCCACCAGCACATCATCCAAACCAGCGATGCCATTGTCTGCGAAGACGCGAACCGCCAGCGAATTTTTTACAATTCTAACAACAATATTCTTCTTAAGCAATTCACCGCGAAATTCATTATTATCCTTCCCCTTGATTCCCATCATGGAAATAACCATAAAATCGCGGACCTGGTCAAACTCCCGGGCAAATTGATTCTGGAGATAACTTTTTATTGTTTTACTCATATCAGACCTCGTTATCTTTTATCTTTTAAATAAGCTGTCAATTCGTTACGATTGGGCAACGGTAAAATCGATTTCAACCGAAGGGGTCATTGTGGCACAAATTGCCACTTTTTTCATATAAACTCCCTTGGAACTGGACGGCTTCATTTTCTTGATGCGATCGATAAACGCATTAATGTTATCGGCCAGTTTCTCATTGTCGAAATTCGCTTTACCAACGGGAACATGGACGTTTCCGCCGCTATCGTTACGGAATTCCACTTTACCGGCGGCGTATTCTTTGACCGCGTCGGCGACTTTAGGTGTTACCGTGCCACTTTTAGGAGAAGGCATTTTGCCCTGAGGGCCCAGCACGCGGCCCAGTTTGCCAACCTGTCCCATCATTTTGGGATGAGCGATGGCGACATCAAAATCGAGCCAGCCGCCCTGAACCTTGGCCACCAGCTCATCGGAAGCCGCTTCAATCGCTCCGGCGGCTTTGGCGGCCTCGGCATCGGCGCCATCACAAAAAGCAATAACCCGAAGGGTTTTGCCAATACCATGTGGCAAGGAAATCGCGCCGCGAATGGCTTGATCCGCCTGGCGCGGATCGATTCCCAAGTGAATCACACACTCAACCGTTTGATTAAAACGGGTTGTCTGCCAGCCTTTAACCTTTGCGATCGCCTCAATCAGAGACAATTTGTCTTTGGTCTGGCTGGAAGCATCCTTTTTATATCGTTTGCTTCTAAATTTCATACGAAACCTCGCGATAATTCGCTCCCACTGTCACAGGCCGTGGTATGCCTAACATCATGTTATATTCACGCAGAACGACGCCAAAGCGCCGTTTAAAAATTTAGTCAACAACCTCAATACCCATGCTACGCGCGGTACCACGGATAATTTTGCAGGCTTGTTCCAGGCAAAAAGCATTAAGGTCCTGCAATTTGGTTTTGGCAATCTCTTCCACCTGGGCAGCCGTCACTTTGCCGACTTTGTCCAGATTGGGAACACCACTGCCTTTTTCGATACCGGCCGCTTTAAGTAATAAAACGGCCGCGGGCGGACTTTTGATGATGAATTCAAACGTACGATCCGCAAAAACAGTAATTTCCACGGGACAGGTCATCCCGTTCATGTCTTTGGTCCGTTCATTAAACTGCGAAACAAACTGTCCGATATTCACGCCATGCTGACCAAGAGCCGGTCCAATCGGAGGCGCTGGAGTCGCTTTGCCGCCGGGGGCCTGCAATTTAATAAATCCAGTAACTTCTTTAGCCATTTATATTTCCTCAGTAAGGGTAATCTATCCTGCTATAATCGGGAGGGTTGTTTCTCGTCAAATCAAACTTTTTCGATCTGCCAATATTCGATATCCAGAGGTGTCGCCCGTCCAAAAATGGTGACAATCACACGGATGGTGCCTTTTTCACTGTCAATCTCCTCAACAGTACCTTCAAATCCCTCAAATGCGCCTCCTTTAATCTTGACATGATCCCCTTTGGCAAACTCAACCTGGATTGAAGGCGAATCGGACACACTGTCAACCTGATGCAGCATTTTCGCCACATCCGCATGATTCATCGGGCTGGGTTTTCCTTCGGTGCCGATAAATTCGCCGACCCCGGCGGTTTCTTTAATCACAAACCAGGAACGTTCCGGGATCGCGCCATTCTCTTCCAGACGCATTTCCATGAACACATATCCGGGATACAGCTTTCGCTCATAGACTCGTGACTGAGATCCACGCACGCGCTTGACCTTTTCGGTGGGCACCAGAATCCGGCCAATTTCACTGGACAGATTTTCGATTTGCACTTTACGAATCAACGCCTCGCATACCTGCTGTTCACGGTTGGACGCAACACGCAGCACGCACCAGTGAAATCTGATGGCGGCGCCAGCGGTAAGTTCGTTATTTCCCTGATTTTCTGTCACGGTTCGGTTCCTGTTAACCTTTGGTCACATCTAAAATAACACCGATCGAAGTAAAGACCCAGTTAAAGATAAAATCGGTGGCCGCCAGCATAATGGACATAAGGAACATTGAAAATATGACGATCCGGGTGGCGCCAATGACTTCTTTTCTGGTCGACCATGAGACTTTCTTCATTTCACCTTCAGTGGAAATCATGAAATCGGCAAATTGGGGCCAGTTAACCAGTTTGAAGACTCCCCAACCGCCTACCACGAAGATGACAAACGGAATCCCCATCTGAATCCACTGTCCGGCGGAACTGCCTTCCTTGTTCAAAACGCCCAAGGCATTATATAAGGCAAAACAGCCCAGCATCAACAAAAAGCCGATGCCCAAACCGGTGCATAACCTGGTATAATAACCTTGCCCTTTTTTGTAGAATTCAAACTTCATACGATCACCATATACTAATATTTTCGGGTTTGTTAACAGGACAGGAGGGAGTCGAACCCGCAACCTGCGGTTTTGGAGACCGCTGCTCTGCCAATTGAGCTACTGTCCTATGCCGCAGGTCTATTTCTTACGCAATTTATGGACCGTACGTTTACGATCCCGCTTGCAGTACTTTTTGAGTTCCATCTTGGGAACTCCGCCCATAATATTAACGGGTGTCCGGTAATTTCGCTCGCTACACTCAGTGCATTCCAGCCAGAAGTATTCGCGTTTTGCTTTCTTAGCCATAATTTAATCCAATTGGGTATCTCTTGTTCAACTCGCCAGGCCTGACAGATGCAAGCCCGTCAGGCCATTGGGATTATCGGGGGCGATTAGACTCAAACGTCCATCGCCCCCGCAATTTACGAGCTTTAATTCAGTCAGGCCACTACTCCAGAATCTTGGTTACCACACCAGCGCCCACGGTACGGCCACCTTCGCGAACCGCGAAACGAAGACCTTCTTCCATGGCGATCGGTGCGATAATTTCACAAGATACGGTTACATTATCTCCGGGCATACACATTTCAGCGCCGCCGAGCAGCTGGAGACCGCCGGTGATATCAGTAGTACGGAAGTAAAACTGAGGACGATAACCATTAAAGAACGGGGTGTGGCGACCGCCTTCCTCTTTGGTTAATACGTAAATTTCGCCTTCAAACTTGGTGTGAGGTGTAATGGAACCGGGCTTGGCCAGAACCTGACCACGCTCCAGTTCGCTCTTTTCAACACCACGGAGCAGGCAACCTACGTTTTCGCCAGCAGAACCGAAATCCAGGGTTTTGTTGAACATTTCAACGCCAGTAACTACGGTCTTGCGGGTTGGGACGATACCAACGACTTCAACTTCTTCGCCGACTTTCACAACGCCGCGCTCGATACGACCGGTACCTACGGTTCCGCGTCCCTTAATCGAGAACACGTCTTCAACCGGCATCAGGAAGGGCTTGTCGGTTTCACGAATGGGCTCGGGAATCCAGGAATCCAGAGCGTCCATCAGTTCCTGAATACATTTGGTTTTCTCTGCATCCTTGGGATTGTTCAAAGCATGAACCGCCGCACCATAGATAACCGGGGTGTCGTCACCTTCGAATTCATATTTAGTCAGCAGTTCGCGAACTTCGAGTTCAACCAGTTCGAGCAGTTCCGGATCATCCACCAGGTCCACCTTATTGAGGAACACCACCAGCTTGGGCACGTTCACCTGACGGGCAAGCAGCACGTGCTCACGAGTCTGGGGCATCGGGCCGTCAGCAGCTGACACGACCAGAATCGCACCATCCATCTGAGCGGCGCCGGTGATCATGTTCTTGATATAGTCAGCATGGCCGGGGCAGTCAATATGGGCATAGTGACGGTTTTCTGATTCATATTCCTGGTGACTGGTCGCGATCGTAAGAATTTTGGTAGAGTCACGGCGTCCCTGGCTTTCGGATGCCTTTGCTACCTGATCGTATGATACCGCCTTGGACAGGCCTTTAGCAGCCTGCACCATGGTGATTGCAGCGGTCAGCGTGGTCTTGCCATGGTCGATGTGGCCGATAGTACCAACATTTACATGCGGTTTCGTTCTTTCAAATACCTCTTTAGCCATTGTTCGGTTGCCTCCTGTTACAAGGGAGTTCACTTATGTTATTTTCAATTATTACAAATTTTAGCTTTGCGAGTCACGAGACCCGTCAGCCAGTTTTTTACGCTAAAGCTGCTGATGGGGATTGAACCCATGACCTCGTCCTTACCAAGGACGCGCTCTACCACTGAGCTACAGCAGCATCAATAAAGCGACGGCCAAATGGCAAACCAGTTAGATTCGCTGCCTGGCTCAGGCTAACTAGGCGCCATAAAACTGCCTAACTTAATGAAATTATAGTAAGTTATGAAATACTTTCAAGACAGATACCATCCCTGGCACTGCAGTTGAATGGAATAGAATATACTGAAACCCTTAAAAATTCCAAAGAAAAATTAAAAAAAAATGAATTTTTTTCTAAAATAATTCTCAGCAATTCATCTTGATTAATAAATATGCTATTTTGTTAACCGTTTGTCAATGATGAAATAAAAATCCGTCATTCTGAAAGAACGACGGATTATCCTGTTAAACCTATAATGCTTTTGTTTATAGGCAGTTATTTACTCTGGCAACGTCCACATCAGTACGGGATAGTGATCGGCCTGTATTGCCCATACATCGGTAAAGTCCCAATCATATTCGGTAAACGTACTTTTCACTTTCATCAACTGGGTTTTGCGTCCTCTGAGTTCTACCGGAGTTGCCCGGTTACCGATGCTTCGTACAGGAATGACCCCATGATCATCGATATAGCTTAACGTGTTATCCCAGAAACAGGTCACAAAGACACTATAATTATCAATATCACTGTCATTACCCAGGAAACATCCGGCAACGGTGGTATTTACCTCATCGCCATCCTTATCAAAATCGACTAAGGAGGCCGCATAACAACTCTTATATAAACTGAAATCAGACAAACCGCTGAACCCCCCTGACAAGATCGGCGCGTAAACACTTCCATTAGTGTAACAATTTAAATAGTAAGCATTTACAGAATTACCAGCCATAACACCGGCTTGTTCAATTACCGCTGATACAATTGAGGTAGTATAAGACTGCTCAATATTTCCGGATGCCTGGCCAACCAAACCACCTATTATCGTCTGGCCGGAAACAAATGCATTACTTGAGCATTGGACTATTTCACAAGAGGCGTCCATAATGCCAACTAAGGCTCCTACGGTATTCTCACCCCGGATATCACAATTGTCGATATGACAATTTGAAATCATAGTCAGGTTTGCCGCTTTGCAAACCAGAACCGCTACCCCATCTTGATCAATGACAATTATTGAATCCGTGATATTGACATCTTTAATCTCAGCACCATCTGCCGACCAGAACAAAGGATAAGTAAGATTCACGATAGTCCGGTTCTGGCCATTCAGGGTTCCTGTAAATGGCTTATCATCGGTACCGATCATAGCGATCAGATTGGGATCCGCCCCGCTCATATCGATGTCAGAAACAATTTTGAAATGGGAGGCCCAGTCAGCCGGAGTATTCATTAATTCCGTCATATCTTCCGCTTTCGCAATACGATATGGATTATTGACTGATCCGGAACCACCAGAATATTTCAACCGGCTCAACCAGTATTTCATGACGAACTCGTACAAGTCCGCCAGGTCGACACGCCGGTCTCCAGTCAGATCGTAATCAACAATATCTTCCTGTAACCAGAACCGGGCCATGGCGCCCAAATCATTAATATCGAAAAAGTTATCAATATGCCAGTCTGCTTTGATCGATTTTAAATATCTGACAACCACGTCATCAAACATAAAGCCAAAATAGGCATTATTTCCTTCATCAACAGTACGGAAACGGAATCGAATCCGGATTTCAGATCCGGCAAAACGGGTCAAATCTACTAAACCCGATACCCAGCATTGGCGGAAACCATTATTGATAACACCAAAATCTACCAGTTTAACGACATCTTCCCCATCCGGATAGTTATGAGCGATGACCTGGTAGGGATATCCGTTTTCAGACACTTCAACCATGGCATGATCCCAGTCGGGATCCCCTTCGGACTGTAAGTAATATTTAAAGGTTAACACGACTTTTTCGGCATCCATAATATGTATGGGCGCTGAAGTAACGACCCCTTCAGAACGACCAGTATCATAATTGCAGAATCCGTCACGTCCATAATACATGCTTCGCACGGGGCTATGACCAGGCAAGCCATTATAGCAATCCGAACTTAAGTGCCACAAACCTTTGCCGTCGCCAAAGAAATTATTCACCGTGAACTGGATGGGATCGGTTTCAAATGTCTCTCGGAATAAAGGCTGACGATCAATCACATGAATAAGATATCGGCGTATCGCGGTTCGCGACGGGATCTTGGAATCGCCTACTGAAAAGCGTACTTCATAATCCCCCAACCGGGATGGAACGCCTGATAAAACTCCCTGTTGATCATCAAAAGTGATGCCTGGAGGCAATGGACTCGTCGGAGTCACAAAACCTGGCTTAAACAGAATGGATACTTTACCGCCCAAATCAGTGATGGTATCGTATCCAGCCGCCATATAATAATCTCGCTGATTGCCGGCAGAGATACCAACTGTCGGCGTCAATCCTGAATTACCATTGCCATAATCGAACCGGATATCGCCATTGCTGAAAAGAACAACGGCAAAATTACATTCCTGCCCCCAGATTGCGCGTAACCGCTTTCCAGCGTATGGCAATCCGGTCTGCCTGGGATTGATCGACAAAAATGTCGCCGCCATCACCATCGGTTCTGAGATCATCCCAGAGCGGTGCGATTCTGATATTGGCGATCATACGATCAAACGTATTATTGGCGTGCGAGTTGGTAGCGCCAAAATTCAGGAATCCATTACTGCAAACTTTGACAGAGTTATAATTGATTCCAAAATAGGGGAAATTAAAAGGCAACGGCAAAGTCCATACCGCGTCATCCGCTCTCCAGTTTTGCGCCACGCCCGTCGTTTCAAACAGATGAGACTGCTCCTGCCAGGCGTCATTAGCGCTATCGTCACCCAGAATTTCCCAGGTATGCAACGGCTCGACGGCATTTTGAGTCACAAGAATGTGACTCACCGGTTCTCCCAGATTCCAATACAGTTCATTGACGGTATTTAATCGGAAAATACCGGGAGAGTAGCCGCGTAAGCGCACCATCATGTTGGCATAAAAACCCAGACTCTGGATTTGGTCCAGACATCATCGATAAACGCATAGGTCTGATTATAATAAGGAGGATCATAGTCAAAATGATTCACGTAACCGATCGGTTGCGCCTCACCGCCCAGCACCAATGTACTCCAACCGACATACATGCCTCCTTCAGCGATCTGTAATTCGAATTCACTCAAATCGACATCATACCACGAATTCAGATCGCTTGTATGGACCTCGACTTCCTTGGTCCCCAGAACGGCGCCCGGCCCGCCATCAAAGCCATTATCATCCCAGATGGTGATTAAAAGCGCTTTGGGTTCCGGACCTTGAGCGGCAACAAATCCAGGCAGAATTCGAACGCCTTCAACCGTATAGGGATAGGTCTGCGGCGTAAATTTAGCCGCCATTGGGTAATAAACAAACACACCGGTCGGAGAATTTACCGCTTCGCCCGATTCATCATAATCGCCATCATCATAGAAAAACTGGTTCGACCCTATGGTCAAGCGGAGCTGGCATTCCCTCAGATATTCATAGGGACCGCTGGCCGTAATGGTTATGGTAAGCGGAATACTTAAATCCAGAGGACTTTCATCCGACAAATACACTTCAAACACATCGGATGGATTACTGGCTTCAACGCCATAAGAACTATTGCCAAATTCAATAAACGCATCCGTGATAGTCAGCGTTTCGCTCGGTGACGATAACTCCGCAATGATATCCGTGGCGTCAGCCCAGCGATTCTGAAGATTGATTTGCAACATCGCTGTTTCACCCGGTTCGAGCAAACCATCGTTGTCGCCGCTTTCATCGATCACCTTTAAGCTGCCATAGACAAACTGTAAGCCGCCAATACCGCTATTGCCAAAGGCGTTGAAAATAGCATCGGCATGGGGCGAGGCGTTCTGAACTTTGTTATCGCCATAACGCTGATCATCCCTCAAGATCATGGCATTCAGAAACTGATTAAAATTGCGGGGCCGGTCAAGCCGCGCGAAATGCACCAATTCATCGATGATGTCATAACCGGCCTGCTCCGCCGCGGACAACAACGCGCTGGTCAGGATATGGGCATCCTGGGCCGCTTCATTGCTCCAATCGGTATCTCGACGCGAAGTCGGTATCGTTGCCCCGGTCATTGAACAGGCATAATAATCGGCTATGGCAATACGCATCGCCGGGTACTCCAAATCCTGACTGACATCCAATCCCTGGTAAATTTTATCCATGGTCGCCAGGGTATACTGGAAACACGCCTCGTAAGGACTGCCATCGCCAATCCTGAAGGTGATTATTCCGGTCAAGGGGTCCCAGCCAAACCCATCTCTACTCAAGACAACCGGTATCGGATAATCCATCAAAGTAAAAGTCGGATCGATCGCCTTAAGATGATCATGCAACCGATTGATATGCCAGTAAACATTAACCTCATCGACATTCTGATACAGGGTATCGTCCCAGGCAATATCGACAACGGCCCCATCCTCAACATCCTGCTGAATGAACCTGGAATCTTCCAGGTTGGTTAAGATGTAATCGTAATTTACTTTACAGAACAACCCCTCCATGGCCGAAGTCACATCATTGTATATCCAGGGAATCTCAACCGTGTAGGCGCCGTCCATTCCGGTCGGTACGGTGTTCTGGCCATTGATATAGGTAAGCAGTTCAATATCATCAATATTCCAGCCGCAATAAGGAGCAAACAGATTGTTGTTAGGACCTATGCCCCAGCGGATATAAACGGTACTTTGATTATCCGCAGTGGC
This sequence comes from Sedimentisphaerales bacterium, assembly GCA_963663965.2. Lineage (GTDB taxonomy): Bacteria > Planctomycetota > Phycisphaerae > Sedimentisphaerales > SM23-30. The sequence continues at coordinate 69,420 of CAXXFK010000013.1, read as the reverse complement.
GGAAATATCATATTCAACGGTTTGCCAGCTTTGATCACAAAGCGGACTCTGCGGATTCATCCAGACCAGATCCCAGACTTCGCCATCATTGGAAACCTCGACGACCGCATTATCGTTGACCATCCCCTGGCGGCCGGCAACCCCCAACCATCGCTTGAAACGTAAACGCACATGGGTCATTCCCGTGCAATCGATCGGGGCAGTAGTCAGATAATTCGTTTCATTGAGTTGTCCGGTATAATCCCCGGTCAGAAAATTATTGCCATAGACAAAATTGCCAGTAGCTCCCGAAAGCGGATCGAAACAGTTCGAACCGCGTCCCAAAGGCGTTCCAAAATTCCATTCCGTTCCCATGGTCCAACCGGTAACTCCGCCCGTGCGCAATCCCCAGAAATACAGGGTGCTTTCCTTGCCACTGGCCCGGATGATCATATGTGGCATTGGAACAACCGTATATGTCCCGGTAGCGGGATCTTCGACCAGACCCGTTACTGTTCCGGAAATTCGAGTGGTTTGCGCTATCGTAATGCCGCCAAGGATCGGGCCGATGAGAAGCGTATACAGACAAACCCTTATCACATGGCATTTTGAAAAAATGTTCATATTCTCTCCTCGCTGCCTGAACAGCAGCAATCATGTATGATATAAAATATTGAACTTCAGTCCATGGATCACCGAGTTGTCGTGCAGTCTCACCGCTGGCAAATCTCAGTTCTCCAAATGCATAACTTAGCTTTTTTCTTTATCTTAGGAAAAATGACGCCACTTTAGTTAATTATACTGGGGATGGCTCAGACTTGTGCAGCGTTCTTCCCCCTAATGATCTCAGTCTGATGCAGTCTATTATTACTAAAAGGCCACTTTCAGGCAAGTAAAATCTAAGCCTGGACTAAAGATACAAAATCGCTATTCCAATCGATAACACTCGCAATTGCTGGGCGGACCACCGACTTAAACCATCTGATGATCATAAAATTGTTTTTATCAAAAACCTGTTTTCCTTGATTCTTCCGTATGGCCATATCGACATAACTTGTTTATTGAAAATAAGATACATATTTTTTGCTAATTTTTTCCTATAAATACCAAATATCGCACCCTCAGCTGAATTTAATTTAAGCTTTTTATTAACATACATTTAACGATTTATATGAGTAACTATAGTTACGGTTTGGATTATAGATTCCCCCCCCCAACCTGAAACCATGTCAGCCCAATAACCAGACACACCCCGTTATCGCGATAAGTATGATATTTTTGGTAATAATCCTGAAATACCTGTTAAAATAGGCAACTTGTATATATTTTACGAAAGATAGGACCCAGCCAATTAATATATGTTCGGTTATCAACCCGATTATTCTTGACATAATTATGCTATTTTTTTTATCATGAATAATAAGCCAGGTAAGAGCGCAATGCTCTAAACTTCCGGTTATATAACCGACCCATACAGAACCGGATTTCAGCCTGATAACTGACTCGCCTGAATACCTTGGAGTAATAATCATGCTTAAATTAGAAGCACTGGAAACGCGTTGTCTATTATCAGTCAGCGTCACTGATTCGTATGTGCCTAATGACGATTTCGAAATCAGTTTCCCAGAAACCCTGACGGGTTGGAGCAGCGCTCCGGAACAGATCTCGATTTTTAATGGCGGCAATCAGCCGTTGACAATCACAAAATTCAGTTTGAATCCGGATTCCGATATGGCGGTTTCCGATGCCAACTTCACACTGGAATACCCGGCCAGCATCCAAACCCCCCCGGGATTTTCGAGTTCGACCGAAACGTTTTCCCCTCTCCCATTAAATTCGATCATCACTGATCTGATTGAGGTCATCAACGACCAGGACTGGTATGTTCTGGAAGCCACTGCCAATCAGGTGATCGACATACAGTCTAACGCCTTCATAACGGTTTACAGTGTTTACGGCAATCAGATTAACACGCACCTCGAAGGCGTAAGCGATACCTTGATTACTCCTTATACGGGTGAATATTACGTTCGGGTCAGCGGAATGGGCGATACCGGTGAATATACGATCGCCGCTCTGACCACCAAAGAAGTGGTTAAGCCATTATCCACCAATCTTCCATCCAACGGTTTTTTGACAACCAGCCAGGGCGATGACGAGGCCTGGTTCAGTTTCGATGGCAATTATGGCGACCTTATCAGCCTGGATCTGAACACCAATGCTCCCACAGAATCCAATATTGAACTAACGGTATTCAATCAACTGGGGGATACGGTATTCTCTCAAGATGAACTGACACGCAATACCCTGGAGTTTCCGATTTTTGGCGACGGCGCCTATTATGTTCGCCTGGTCTCCTATACCAATACCAGTTCAGGTGTTTATAAAGGCAACAACAGCTACAGTGTGACTCTGGGCGAATCGGATTCTATCTTCACCCTGCAACCCAATTCAACTTTAAATGTTCCGATCTGGTTTATGCCTTCACAAGCCGGCGAAAGGGAAGGTTATTTCAGCCTGGAAATCGATACCAACCTCAACAACCAGATCGATCTGGACGAACAGTTCAAAATCTCTCTTTATGGCAGCGGGGTAACCGGGGACATGTCCCCGTCCGAAATCCATCTGCCGGAACTGCCTTTCGATCTCTACGCCCAGTCCGGCACCTCGTTGCAGGTCGAAGTAACCGTTGAGAATGTTGGCGATGGCAATATTATCGATTACCCGAATATTCAGTTTGTTTTGAGCCTGGACAATATCCTGGATGCCGGAGATACGGCTCTGACATCAACCCTTCTGAATGATTCGACCGTTACCCCGTTGACCGCGCTGGCCGGCGATACCTTTACGGTATTGTCAGAAGTTGAAATACCTGCCGGACTTGACGGTCAGTATTACCTGTTCGCCACAGTGAACCCTGACCGGGCAATCGATGAAACCAACTACACGAACAATACCGCCGTTCTGGAGCCGTTGTTTATCGATCCCTATGACATCATTGTCTACGATAACACGAACGTAGTTTATGACTATTCGATCGATTTCGGCAACTTCACTATCGGCAATACGACCCCGCCCAACCAGAATTTCATCGGAGTTTACAACCGCGGTGATTCCGCTATTACCGTGAATGTTATTGACCTTAACGAAACCGATAACAATTTCGTTCTGAATACGGATGAACTCAGCGGCATCCCGGTGCAGCCGGGTGAACATCGCGCGATCTGGGTTCAATTCAGCCCGCAGGAATTCGGCGATGGCGCGGACCCGGCAACATTGACCGATTCTGTGATTATCAAGTCGGCCAATGCGGAATACCACGTCACGCTGACCGGGACAATCCAGGGACCGGACCTGCATGTTCTGGAAAGCTCCAATATCGCCAATGATGACAAACTGGAATTCGGCAGCGTACAGGTTGGATCAACCGCTACCCAGGAATTTCTCCTGGCGAACCTGGGCAACCAGGACCTGGTGGTCAATGATATCTTAATGCCTGCCCCGTTTAAACTTTCGGCGGCATCCCAGGCGCTGATCGGCAGCGGCGTTACGCTGAAAGCCAATGAAAATGTCACCTTATCGGTGGAATACTTTCCAACTGTCATTAATACCAACCATGCCACCTTGACGATCGACAGCAGCGACGAGAGCCAATTCTATTCTTATACTCTGGCCCTGGAAGGCAATTCCGTTGATCCTGCGCTGGTCATCAGCGAAACCGCGGGCGTAGTTGATGATAACCAGCTCAACTTCGGCAACCGAACCATCGCCAACCAGACCACCACGCAGGCTGTCGAAACGATGACCCTGACCAATTCAGGCAATGGAATCATGAAATTCAACAGTGACCTGGCCATTGACTCGCTCAATGACCAGTATATCATCGCGGACATGCGGTTAATCGACAGCAATGGCATTGCCACGGATATTACGGATATCACCATGGTCGAACTGCTTCCCGGCGAAGTCAATCGTCTGGAAGTGGATGTCCAGTTCCTGGCGACGATGGAAGGTTTCTCCAGCGGCAAATTAACCATCGATACCGATTTTGCCGGCAGCCATGAAGTGCTGCTGAGCGGCTTCGCGTTAAACACCGCGATCACCGTCAGAGACAGCCAGGGCCAGAGTCTAACAGACACGCTAACCTTCAATCCGGTCACCATCACCTACGCGAATCCCCAGCCGCAGACTTCACGCATTTTCAGTGTCGTCAATACCGGCACCAGTAACCTGACCATTTACTCGGTCTTTATCGAGGGCGAAGGTTTTGGCATTGGCAATCCCAACGCAACGGATATCGGCATCCCCGGGGGTTATGATCTGGAACCCGGCGAATCCCTGGCCTTTAAATGCGTCTTTGTAGTACCCACTCCCATTGCCGGCGATTACAGCGGCTCTTTGATCATCAATTACAATCTGCCCAACCAGCGTACCATACAGCTGGATAGCGTCGCGCTGACACCCGAAATCGACATTACTCTGTCAGACGGCACCTATCCGCAGACTATCGATTTCGGCGTTACCGATATGGGGCAATCGCAAACCATACCGGTCACCATCTCCAATGCGGATGGCACGGCTCCCCTGCATATTTCCTGGACCAGCGAAGACAATCAGTTCTCACTGGGAACCCAGACGTCTTACATCATCGCAGCGGGTCACACTGAAACGATCAATCTGTATTACGATCCCAGTGTCACCGGCACCAGCGATTCACTATTTACTATCTACAGCGACGATCTGAATGAAAACATCAATACTTTCACGGTAAGCGGCACCAGCCAGGGGCAGCCACTTCAGGAAGTATCCAAAGGCAAGTCTTTGCCGTTCTTTGACGCCGATGGCAACCGGGTTCTGATCAGCCTAAACGAAGGAACGGCTAAAGTCTATCTCAATGAAGGCGCAACTAATTATGCTGACATTGCTTTGATCGAATTATTAGGTACCACTGAAAAAAGTACCTTAACCATCAAGAGCGATGGCGATGTAACGATCGGATCCATAATGACCCTGGATTCGGGCAGCCTCAAATCTATTAAAGCGCCGAATTTGAGTTTGAATAACAACATTAATATCAGCGGATCGCTGGCCTCACTTTATCTGAACGATATCGCCGAAGGGGCCTCGATCGCTATCGGTAACTCGCCATCCTCCAAGCCAATGACCATCAAAGCCGATCGGATCGGTACTGACCTGAACCATGACGATGTGATCGATCATGTCCTCTTCTCCATCAATGGTGACATCAAGTCGTTCCAGGCCACTGAATTCCTCAGTGACCACAACGGTGAAGCCGTCGACAACCTGACCGCCAACAGCCTGAAAAAACTGACGATTAAACGCGGCGACCTGACCGGATCGGTCAAAACCAGTGAATCGATTGGTTCTGTTTCGGTCTATGGCGAAATCAGCGGTAATTTAACCGGTAGTGATATCGGATCGGTGAAAACCAGACTGGGCGGTATCAATGGCGATATCAGCGCTTCCAGTGGAAGCATCAAATCGGTTAGCGCCGGTAAAGATATCAGCGGCTTCCTGATGGCCTCCCAGGATATCGGCAAGATCAGCAGCAAGGGCATGCTCGACGGTGCTCTTCGTGCTCAGAACATCAAATCGATTAAAGCGGAAAGTCTGGAATCTGCCGTAATCAGTGTAACTGATTATCTGGGATCCGTCAGTATCAAGACCGACATCATTGATTCGTACGTACTGGCTGGTTATGATATCGGCCTGTCCGTCGAGAGCGCGACTGACGATGGCGACCTGACCGCCGGTGAAATCAAATCGATTAAATTCGGCGGCGAATTCAAAGCCTCTTATGTCACAGCCGGCGTTATGACCGAGACCATTTACAACGATCTGTATTCGTTGTTACCCAGTGGCGCCGAATACATCAATAACGGCGGTAAAATCGGTTCGGTTTCAGGCAAAGCCGTACAACGCACCAATAATGGGGTTGAATTCGGTTTCTATGTCTCTGGCGACACCTCCAGAATTAAACTGGATGATTCCAGCGATACCGATGATTTCGTGATCAAAACCGTGATGAATACCCTGGCGTAACCGCTCCAGCTAATTTACATAATCTTGACCAGCCCTTCCTGACCTCAGGAAGGGCTTTTTTTATTCCTGCCACTTTCTGCCCGTTTGGATTTGTCAGGCTTTTTATCCGCCTCTGAAACTGGCGGAGTCACCTGATAATGTTCCTTGAGAAAGTCAATCAACTGGCTATAACCGGTCACCATAAATCCGAAACGGTCCACCAGTTCCTGAACGTATTTCTCCCGCCCTTCTTTGTTGCGAACGACCCGCATCAGCCAGGTCTGCATGGTCTTGTACTGTTCTTCCAGTACTGACAGCAGCATATCGGCATCCTGTTTGATTTCCGTGGCGTCATGAATCTGCTGCTGTTGCAGGAAAAGCTGCTGCTGGTCTTTAATGGCCGCCGCCACCTCTGACATTTTTTCGACCACTGCATGAATATTCGCCTGCATCTGTTGCGTCTCTCCATCACCTTTCTCCCGGACCGCCGCCACCATGTCACCCAGTCGATCGACCACCTCACGCAGCGGGGCCTGTTGATCCACTTGAGTGACAGGCTCAGCCAGTGGTTTTGCGGCCGCCTGACTCATGGCGCCAACACCGGCGGCAAGCGTTTCGCGTATTGCCGTCAGGCCATCCCCAAAACTCCCCAGCATCCGTACAATCTGGGCGGCCTTGTCTTCCGTATCGCCGCCTAATAATAGATTACGATTAAAGGTTCGTTTAATATCGGCCCAACGTCTGGCCTGATCATCCGTCAACCGGTCGGTCAACTCCCGGAATTTGAGCAGGTTGCTTTCCGCGCCGCTGGTCAGGGTCTGGGCATCCTGTTCATAACTGGCAAAGATCAGTGTCCAGAGTTCCTGTTCGTTCATGAGCGGCACTACCCGGCCGGCGATCCGATTCATATTGCGATAGGAGCCTTGCAGCAGGAACGGCGGTTCGGTCCGATAAGCATCCGACTGGGCGGCCGACCGGATATATTCCTGATTCACACGCAACACGACATTCCGTACCACAAACAATTTCTTCATCGTTTCGACAAATTCGTTCAATTCATCCGCCGAATAACTGCCCTCGAACTCCATGCCCTCTTTCTGGCCGGTTTCGGCCAGTTGCATAATGGTATACACATCCGCCTGACTGCGAACCGCCAGCTTGCTCAGCACCGGATTAGCCGTCAGGCAGTTTTCCAGATAGCTCATGACAAACGTATCATAATTGTCCCCGACGATATCACCGATATTATAGGTATCCGCCCGGTTGGCCAGCATATCGGGGATCTTGAATTTTTCGCCGCTCTCGGTGTAGGGATTGCCCGCCATCACCACACACACCCGCTTGCCCCGCAGGTCATAGGTGCGAGACCGGCCGTTATAGACCCCTTCGACCCGGCGCTGGGCATCGCAAAGCGAGATAAACTTCTGGAGGAATTCGGGCGAGGTATGCTGAATATCATCAACATAAATCATGACATTATCACCCATCTCAAAGGCCGTGTTCAACTTGGCCAGTTCTTCCCGGGCGGCCGCGTTGGGCGCTTCTTCCGGATCAAAAGAAGTCACCCGACTGCCAATTGCCGGGCCATTGATCTTCATAAAGATCAATCCCAGGCGATTGGCCACATATTCCATCAGGGTTGTTTTACCATAACCCGGCGGCGAGATCAGCAAAAGCAATCCCTGACGATCGGTCCGCTTATCGGCCCCTTCACTGCCGATCTGCTTGGCCAGATTATCGCCGATCAAGGGCAGATAGACTTTATCAATCAACTGGTTCCGAACAAAGGTTGTCAGGACTCGCGGTTTGTATTCATCCAATCGCAACTGGTCACTATAACGCTCAACCACCGCCTGACACGTCTTCTGATAGGTAATAAATTGCGGCGCATCGGCAGCCACATGACGCTGCAACCGCTCGATAAAATGACAATAATTCAGCTCATATCGGCCTTCGGTAATCGAACGGTGCGATCCGAGCATACCCTCTAGTGACACAGCGACCGATTGATCCACCACGGTTCGAGCCGGATTTGATTCCAGATATAGCGTGGCGATCTCATCATCATATTCCATCAATGCCGGCTCACAGGCAGCCAGATAACCCCTGATCCAATCGCGCACCAGCCGATAGCGACCGGCCTGATCGTTGGCCAGAGAGGCAATGCTATCTTGAAAATGTTCCAGACTTTTTCTTTGTTTTAACGCCTCCTCAAAGGCCGCTTTTAATCCGCCGGCAGTCTGGCTCAAAACAAACCCATCCCCTTCCGACAATTCAAAAAACAGGTATTCCGCCGCGGCCGGTAATCGTTGTGCATCAAATAATCCGTTTGCATCAACCGCTTTTTTCAGAATTTCCTGCAACTGATCGATATAGACCTGCTGCGCCTGCCGGTCCTCAAATACCCGCGTCAGGTGGCCGATTCCTTCAATTTTTCTCGCCAGCAGCTGTTTACGTTCCTCATCGGAACAAAAATCCCAGCACGCCGCGGCCAGCGCCCGGGTCCGGCTGGTATAACGCAACAAACCAATAGTCGATTCCAGATGAATCAGACGCTCCAGGATCAGCGCCGCGTCATGATCGTGCACCCCTTTCACATAGCCTTCCGCGTAACGGGGCGCCATAAACTGGCGTACCCTATTTAGGATCGCTTCCAATCCGCCCTGCCGCAGCGAATCCAGTTCGGCCGGGGCCTGTTTCAATTCCCGCAAGAGCAAGTAGGCCAGATATTCGCCACGATAAACCCGGTTGTTTTCCGATACTGCCTGCATATCCCAGACATCGCGCGTGGATTCCAATCCTTCATCCAACACGTGCTGATAAAAACCGGTTCCCGACAGATGAAAATACAATTGATCATCGCGACGCACCAGGCTGCCTTCCAGCGGCTGCTTGTTAACCGAGAACCGATGATCACCCAGCCGGATAATAGTTTCGCCATCTTCATAAAGCGCCTGCTTGTCTTTCAGTTGACGCACGCCATCCTGCTGCAAAGTCTTGAGGCGGCTCTTGATATCATCCGCCTTGACTGAATCGCCCAACTCCAGCAATTTCGCGATGGTTTCACGGACGCGCTCCACCATCAGATCGGAGGCAAAATAGCCGTTGATCTGGTTGATATCCGCAAAATCCCGGATCCGGTTTTCAATTCCTTTCAGCATCCGTTCGGAAGCCGTCATCAGGGCCGCGGCTTTCTGGTTGCGCGCCGCCACCAGTTGCGCCTTGCGCGATTCGAACGCGTTATAGATTTCTTCGCGCTTGTCGGTCAGTTCCAGTACAAACTCATCAAAATCGGCAAACTTGCTTTCCAGCGTTTCCAGCTGAACGACTACCTTGGTCAGGTATTCATCGCATTTATCCGGGGTATGACAGACATCCAGGTAATTGATGGTGGTCTGGTCGATTAATTTGATCTGGGAAGCGAACTCCGCCTTGCTCTCGGTGGTGGCCAGATCGTTCAGGCGGTTCTTCAAAACCGCTTTCACTTTATTCAGTTCCGCGAATACCAGCGAGATATTATCGATAATCGCCACGGTCTGGGTGGCATCCTCGATTTTCAGATTGCTGACAATTTCGGTCAGCATATCCAGTTCCGTCGCGGTCTGGCCGATCTGCTGCTCAAGTTCGCGCACTTCAGTCACTTTGGACACTTGTTTAACCTGTTCACCATTGGCCGCTACCAGTTCCTGGTAAGGCGTCAGCGCCTCCTCAGTGAGCAGAAACTCAACACACAGACCGGATAGTTTTTCGGTCACCTCCGCCACTTCGGTTTCCAGCGCTTCGACCAGTTCCAGATCGGTATAATTCAGATCTTTGAGCGAAACCACTTCACCCCGGACACTGCGTAACTGCGATAATCCTTCGACGAATTGCCCGATCCCGGTCAGGGTGTCAAAATCGATCCCATCGATAATCTCCCGCACTTTTTTATGGGTCTTATCGATCTGATCACGGGTATTGCGACGGGTACGGACCACTTTCTCATATTCTTCAATGGCCGCGGTGGCGGCTTCCTGGATCTGGCGTAACGGATCGGCCAGGGTAAAGGTCGCGGCGTTTTTGATCCAGAAATAGGAATCGAGTATATCCTGGGCCTTGCGTGAAATATCGATATATAGATTAACGAAGGACTCTTCTTTACCGGACAGGTTCAGCAATTCGGTGCATTCCGCCATGCATTTGACGATATCCTTATTGCCGATCTTATAGAGTTCCGATTCCTGCTGAACGGGAATGGCATGGTCCGGGCCATAATACGGGGTTTGCCAGGTCTGGACCGCGTGATGTTTTTTCGGCTCGCCATCATCTTTGAAATACAACAGCGTGCCATCCTTCATGATCAGATAACCATGACAGACGATGGGCGTTGCCACTTTCTGTTCAATCAGATTATACGACAACAGCACATAAGCGCCCTGCTCGCGATTGAAGAAGATATAGAGATAATCTTCTCCGTTGGGTGAATCGATACGTTTTTCATAGACCATATCTTTCAGGTCGGTATCGAACTGTTTGCGTTCGCCCGTCTGCAGATAACAGCCGCGTGGGAAGATCAAGCCGTGATCATCGGGCAGCAAGACGCACGCCTCCCGGATGGCGTCGATTCGGGTGCATTGCTGGACCTTTTCGTTATAAACCAGGTAACGGTATCTGGTTTCCTGATAAGGCAGGATCTTCAACAGGATGATATTGCCGACAATGGCATAATAAATTTCCGCGTCACTGAGCGTCTGATCGGCGTTATCCACCGGTTCGGCATAAATGCCTTCTCCGGAAGCGGTATTATCTTCGATCTTGACCGTCAGGTCTCCCCCTACCGTTTCGACAAAGATCCGGTCTTCGATGGAGATATGCGGATTGGCGCCGCCCCGATGCATATCCTGGGTGGTTCGCCGCCATTCAAATTCATGCTGGGGCGGAAAGACAAATTCGTGATCGCTGCGATTATCCAGATACACCAGTTCATCACCGCGCAGCAGCCATTTAAAGGTCTTGACATCTGTCACGGATTTACCGATCCGAAAGACCATAAACAGGTGCGGGCCAATCACCGCGAATTTGGCAAACACGGTCTGACGGTAATATTTATACAGGTTCTTAAAGTCGGTGATGAATTTATCCTGTTCGATCAGTTTAAGATCTGTACGGTTAAACGCGCCATCCTGCCAGTCATAAACCGCAAAGACATCGGTTAAAACCGTTTCGGACCGTAAGCCGATAAAGACATTGTAACCGAACAGAATCTTACTGCCGATACAGACCATATCCCGCGGCACACAATTATTATCCGTGGTGATCCGTTCGCTGGCCAGCAGCTTCGTTTCAATCGCGCCGAATACTTCCTTACGCGCGGCGTTCAGCTGATCCAGTCGCTGACGTAAATCCTTGCCGTGGGTTAAAAGCCGGTTACGGATAATTTCATAACTGCCGCTTTGCAGTTGGTCACCGCCGGCGGCCGCCGTTTCATTCGCATGGGTGGTATTCTCTGCCATAAGTCCCTTACCGCTCTCTGCAGAATACTGTGCGTTAATATGAATAAAGCGGTTTCATGCCCCAGTAATCACCGGGCACAAAACCGCTTTCAAGTCCTGTTTAGTTTTTGCCGCGATTCAAAATGTTCTTGACCGCCATCTGATCGATTCCGACATTTTTGGCGGTATCCATCAAATTGTGCAGCAACCCTTTGGTTTCGGCGTCATCGGCCTGATCGATCATTTTCATCATCAGCGCCGCCACCGACAGGTCACGGATATCGGTGGCCTTCAGGCCAAACCGGGAGATGAAATTCCGAATCGATTTCATAGTTTCATCCGGATCGCCGCTGCTCAAAAACGTATTGCGGATATCGCCCACCACCTGACTGTGGTTCACCAGCCGGTCGATACTCTTACCGACCGTAATCGAGTTAACCAGTTTCTCGAAGAAGGTGTTTTCGCCGCCAACGATATCGATCTGGGCCGACTTGAGCGCCTGACTGATCACAATCGCCTGCTGCTCGGCAATATCCTTCTGCACGCGAATCTGGGCCAGTTCCACTTCCAGTTCCTTGTTCAACTTCAGTTTGAACTCTTCGTGTTCCTTGCCGACTGCGTCGAAGATCTTCATGGCTTCGGCTTTGTCACGGATACCATCCGCCTCGGCATGATATTTCTGCGACATGACACTGGCTTCGGCATTCCCCTGTTTTTCCAGCGCGCCGGCCTTGGCGATCATGACATTGGCTTCGGCGGCGCCCTGTTTTTCAATCGCAACGGCCTTGGCCTGCAAGACTTCCGCTTCGGCAACTCCCGATACGGCATGTTCTTTAACCGCCGCTTCGGCCAGGGTCTTTTTCGCGTCGGCATTCTTGGTCGCGGCTTTTTCGTTGGCGTCGGCCTCGATCAACTGCTTTTGCGCCAGCAATTCCGATGCCCGTTTGGCCGCTTCCGCCGCCTTGATATCCTTCACCAGGGCGGATTCGGCATCTTCTTCCGCCTTGGTAATCGTCACCTTCTTGCGACGATCGGCGCCGGCAAAGTCCCGGGTATCCTTGATTTTCTCTTCTTCTTCAGCAACCGTCTTCTCCACGGTTACCCGATCCCGGATCACCAGTTGCACCTCGCGTTTCTTGTCTTCTACCACCTTTTCTTTTTCCATTTGAGCGATCGACACCAGCCGTTCGCGTTCGGTCGCTTCCAGACCTCGGTCTTTCTCAACGCGCTCCGTCTCGATCGCGTTGGTACGTTCCTTATTCTTGGCCGCCACAATCACCTGACGCTGGCGGTTTTCTTCAGCTACCTGGATCTCTTCATCGGCCTGAATGCGGGCTTTTTCAAATTTCTGCCGTTCTTCCGCCTGAATCTTTTTTGTCTCCGCTTCTTCACGCGCCTGGGCAGTGGCCACTTCCCGTTTCTGCTTGGCATCCGCTTCGGCCAGTTGCCGGTTCAACTCCAGAATGGCTTCCTGGGCCTCCACATTCTGCTGGGTGATGGTCTTGTCCTTTTCCCGTTCGCGGGAGTTAGCCATCTCAAACTGTTCCGCGGTCAGCACGGTGATCTTCTTGATACCTTCGGCATCCAGAATATTATTGGGATTCATCAGTTCCTTATCTGTCTGCTCCAGGTAATCGATCGCCACGTCTTCCAGCACATACCCATTCAAATCCGTGCCGATGATCTTGAGAATTTCTTCCTTGAACTCAAGGCGCGAGGTATACAGTTCGGTAAAATCGAACCGTTTACCCACGGTCTTGAGCGCCTCAGAAAACTTCGCGTCAAACAATTCATACAGAGCCTTTTCATCTGACGCCCGTTCGCAACCCAATGCCTGAGCCACCTTTTTAACATCTTCCACAGTATTATTCACCCGGACAAAAAACGCCACCTGAATATCCGCTCGGAGGTTATCCTGACAGATCAAACCCTGCGCCCCTTTCCGGTCAACCGAAATTCGCTTCACCGAAATATCCATATATTCTGCTTTATGCAGAATAGGTATAACCACCGCACCCGAAAAACTCACTTTGGGCCCTCCCATACCGTTAACAATCAATGCTTCACCCTGTGCCACTTTTCGATAAAAACTTGAAATAAATGCAACAATCCCAATAAAAAATATCACGATGGCCGCAATAACCACACCTGTTATTACCTGTTCAATCCCTGCGATCATTCCAAAATTCATCATGTGCTAACTCCTGTTCTATTCACCTGAAATCACTGTTTACGTCTAATTTAATTCCATTTCCAACGCTTTGACAACATAAATTCCTTTCTCATCATTCTTTCCAACAATCACAACCTCCTGTCCCCGTTCCAGACGTTCGCCATCATGGGTTATTACATTCAGTAAAATCGATTCTCCAGAACTGACCAGTTCGGCCTGCCCAAGTTCATGGGAAGCCGATGTTTTCAAAACACAGATTTCACCCATCATTTTACGGGGTTTGGCTACATCATCCAGTTTCTTGAAAAAGCCTGCCAGCTTCATACCAATCACTTTCCAGATAGCGGCGCTGACAACAAAATTAGCCAGCTGGATTGGGATGGCGGCGATAAACGAACGGTCCGGATTAAAATAATAATTTGATAATATCGATATGACCCACATGGAAAATCCCATGACACTGAATAAAATCATTACCGGGATTTCACCGACATACATAAATTCAAAAATCGATTGCAAAACTCCCCCGCCATGTGCCCCCGCGATATCGCCATCCGCATCGATATCGACATCCAAATCGACATCACCGTCCACATCAAAATCGATATCCAGGAAACTGATATCCAGTGCGCCGAAAATGACGGTAATCCAATAGATAACCACAACGATCAGGATAATCGTAAAGGCCATATTGACCGGCAAAAATGCCTCCTGAATCAGTTCCAACATGGTTTGCTCCTTAAGATAACACTCTAAACCTGTCTCTGTTCTATGATGCCAATACCATATTAACTGGACATCTTATATAAATCAACATTAATCGAAATCGTTCTGTAAAACATAACTTACTTCATAACAATGCTTTAAAAAAACATTGCCGATTAGCCAGGCCACTCCTTTTGTCATGCTGTCGGATTACTTTATTGATTTGTTAGACGTAAGCCATACGAAAACATTATCAAAAATCCCTGGAAAATGTACTGATTCTACCTGCTGACCGGGCCGGTCTGTCGATTCTTACTCATCTAATAAAAAAACGGTTCTGGATTTTAATTAGAATCCAGAACCGTTCGTTGTTATTGATGATTCAAATATCTGGTTACAGCGACTTATAATTCGCTTCACCGCCGTTCAAATGGTAAATCAAAGGCAGCGGACGATCCACGCCTTCGATAAACTTCGGACGGGCAGCCCAGGGGGTGGCGCTGTTTATCCCGGTCAGATCCATCCAGTATTGTAACCGGGCTACCGGCAGGTTCCAGGTCATGTGGAAATGGTTCGCCGGGGCATACTGTTTATACTCAACCATACTGGCGTATTTCGGCACAACAAAGGTATGCGGCCAGGTTGGGGTGGTCAGATTACACATGGCCTTACCCAGCTTGGCCGGCACACTGGTGGTCCAGGCTTCATCCCAGATCAAACTGAATTGATTGGTCAGACTGCTGTAGGCCAGACGGCCGGCAATGCCTTGAATTCCAGCGGGCGTCATAAAGGTTACACTGTTGCCGCCGCCCGGGAAATATCCCTCATCAGCCAGCGGCATGGAGATACCCTTCATAATCGACGCGATACTGGTGCCGGGTTTGGCGGCCCAGTCAAAGGCGGCGCTGCCGGAGTTGTCACCATCCACCAGCCCTTTGACGATATAATCGGCCTTGGCCGGTACTGCAATTTTGAGTTTCTTGGCCAGAGCCTTAATTTCCCAGCTTTCCCAGACTTTGCGGAAGTCCATAAACAAGGGTGGATTACCGCCGGACAGCCAGGTAAAGAACAGCATTGTCAGCAGCCCCTGGACATCCGCCTCGGTCGCGTAGGGCAGCGGGGCCTTGGTTCCGGTATGATCGAAGGTGCTGTTGAACATTGATTCCATGGCATCCGCCACCGGCAAGGGCAGTCCGCGTTTATCGCTGCCCCATTCCAGCTGACTCATGAATCCGCCGCCCACGGCGTTCAGGTCACGCATCAGATCGCGATTGATCAGGTACATGGCTAATGACTGGTCGAACCGTTTGCTGTCGGCCTCTGTTTTCAATTCCAGACGCTTACCCAGGTTCTTGTCAATCCAGCCGCGCAAGGCCTTGAGTTCTTCTTTGTCATACGCTTCCTTGGCCAGCATATCCGCCAGCAGTTTCATATCCAGACGTGTGATTTCAACGCCAAAGGTATTGCGGGTCGGAATAATATGAGCCAGGGCCGTTTCCATACCCATTGAATCATGGCCAAAAACCATCGCCCGGCGGCCGCGCAAGGCAACTGCCGTCACCGCGGCATAACACCAGTCGATCAGGGCTGTGGCTGTGGGTTTTGTCATCGCCGGTTTTAAACCGGTATCCGGCCAGTTGCCGACATTCAGATGCACCATTTTGCCGTACTGGCTGATCGCGCCGCTTAAGGCATGAGCATACACCACGCCGGGCTTGGGCCCACTGTTACCGCAGGTTATATTCAGCGGAGTTTCTTTGGGAAACTGCTGCAAAAGTGAGATAGTGGTCAGTTGAGGAAACGCCCAGGTATCCGGGGCGCAGACCAGAATATTAACCCCGGCCTGTCGAAACTGACGCGCCACAATATCGGCCTGACGTTCGCTGTCAACCAGCACCGGCGAAAAGACCACCGGCACCGGGGTTTTGTCGGGCAATACGACCTGTCCACTGATCGCGTCGGCTACTAATCCAACGATATTCTGGGCGCGTTGACGGCTGTCGGCATCGATCCGGGGGTCGCACGGGGCGAATACCCCAATCACTGGAATCGATGGGCTGGCATCTTGAGTTATGCCTAGCGATTGTGCTTTAACCATAGCAAATTCTCCAAAAGTGGGTTTGGTTATTTTATAAATTGGACCAGCATATTATTGAGCCGGTTTCAGTACAATGGCTCTAAGATTGATCGGGCTCCATTGATCACGCACTGGTTTAATGACAAGCTTACCATCACCGGCGGTCAGATCGATTTTGCCGAGCGTTACCGGTTTAAATGTGTCATAACTGCCGGTCGAGGCGACATCGACAACAATTTTCTGCTCGCCATAACTTAATTCGAACTGGCTCTTGCCATTCTGCATGGCAATTTCTGTTTCAACGATATACTGTCCCGGTTTATTGATCTTGAACGACCATTCCAGCCATGCCTGAGAATTGGTCCAGAAGCCGATATTGGGCTTGTCGCCTTTACTTTCCACCTGCGCTTCAGCGCCGGCTGGATTATGGATCTCCGCCAGTTCGGGCGACAGCATTAAAATACCCGAACTGCTTTGTATCGGCAACATCTTAACAATATCATAGGGGCCGGTTACTTTCAATACGACCACGGTGTCGATCGGATCAATCGCCTTTTTCCCGACTTTCAGAACAGCGCAGTCATCATTGGAAGTCAGCTTTACCACTTTTCCATTGGCCAGCATATAAGCGCGCGCCGAGGCTTTTTTCAAATTGAGGCCCGGCACCACCAATTCGCCATCTTCCGGCCATTCGAATACATGCAAATATAAAGTCGTGCTGTTACCTTCCACTTTTTTGGTACAACGTCCCCACGCCAGTTTGGCAAACGGCGTTGCCGATGTGTCATAAATGGACTCGCCATTCACTTTCATCCACTGGCCGACTTCTTTGAGCCGATCGATACTGGGCTGGGGAATTTCTCCCAATGAGGTCGGTCCGACATTGAGCAGATAATTGCCGCCTTTACTGGCAATATCAACCAGGTTGCGCAGCAAAGTCGTGGTCGATTTCCAGTTGTGATCGTAGCTCTTGAAGCCCCAGGTGCCATTCATCGTCATACAGGTTTCCCAGTCGCGATCTTTATATCCCGTGGCCGGGATATGCTGTTCCGGGGTTTCTGTATCGCCCCGATAGCCGCCGCCCAACCGGTTATTGGTAATAATACCGGGTTGCAGGGTGATCAGCGGCTGAAGCATATCAGCGCGTTCCCGGGTCATATTGGTTGGGGTATCCCACCATAACACCGCCAGATCGCCATAATTGGTCAGGATTTCTTTTACCTGCGGCACGGCAATTTTACGGATATATTCGGTCATATCGCCATCCTGGGCCGGATCCCAGTGTCCTCCGGAAGCCGCGCCGCCCGGATGACACCAGTCCTGGGCCTGGGAATAATAGAAGCCCAGTTTGATACCATGTTTGCGGCAGGCTTCCGCCAGCGGTTTGAGCAGATCTTTGCCATAAGGGGTGGCGTCAACCACGTCCCAGTCGGTCACTTTCGAATCGAAAAGCGCAAAACCATCATGATGTTTGGACGTAATCACAATGTATTTCATGCCCGCCTCTTTGGCCAGCCTCACCCAGGCATCCGGATCATAGTTCACCGGGTTGAACTCGGACGCGTATTTTTTATAACGCGCTACCGGGATTTTGCCCCGGTTCATGATCCATTCGCCGATCCCGGGGATTTCTTTGCCATCATAAGTCCCGGCCGGCACTGAATAGACGCCCCAGTGAATGAACATGCCAAAACGGGCCTCACGCCACCATTTCATCCGGGCATCGCGCTGTTCTTTGGTCTCGTTTTCATACGGCCAGCTTGATTCACTCTGTGCCATAACGTTTCCAATCAACCAGCTCGAAAACATAAACATTCCGATGACTATCCAACGACTCATACCAGGTAACATCTTCATCGTTATCCCTTTCTCAGAAATCCCGGTAAAAACCGGATTCTGTGTGAATAAATTGTACATACCATCTTTTATGAATAATTGTTACGAATGCAAATTTGCAGTTTTATTTAACTACGGTTATATCTACTACAGATCAAATCAGAAAAATAGCAAACGTAAGTCCGTTAGAAAACACCGTAGTGATTACTTTTCCACAATCGTGTAAGGCCCTTGAATCTTCACAACCACTACAGTATCGATCGGATCAACCGGTTTGGCGCCAACATTTATCGAAACACCCTGGTCGTTTGAAACCAATTTGACCACCTTTCCATTCGCCAGCAGATAACTCCTGGCAATGGAACGGCCGACATTTAATCCCGGCACCATCAACTGTCCATCCGCCGGCCAGTTAAATACATGCAGGTACAATGTGGCGCTGCTGCCTTCGATTTTTTTGGTACAGCGCCCCCACTCGAGTTTTGTGAACGGACTGGCCGAGGTACCATAAATCGATTCGCCATTGACTTTCATCCATTGCCCCATTTCCGCCAAACGTTCGATACTTTCCTGGGGAAATGTTCCATCGGCTTTCGGGCCGATATTCAGCAGAAAATTTCCTCCCTTACTGGCGATATCCACCAGGTTCTGGATGAGGGTCCTGGTCGATTTCCAATTGTGATCATTACTCTTAAATCCCCAGGTATCGTTCATCGTCATGCAGGTTTCCCAGTCATAACCGGGTAAGCCGGTTGCGGGGATTTCCTGTTCGGGCGTGCCAAAATCGCCGGCGAACTCCTTGGCGTCATGAATGCCTTTCATGCCCTGCCGCCCTTTATCCACCCGGTTATTGACCAGAATATCCGGTTTTAACGAGCGGACATAATCGTAAAGCTTCAACCCTTCCTCGTGCGTCCAGGTTTTTTCCCACTCGCCGTCAAACCACAGAATACCCGGATCGTAACGCTGAACCAGTTCTTTAAGCTGGGCTTTCATATACGCGACATAACGGTTGTAATCCGCTCCCTCCGCGGACCGCTTCTCCCAGGGACGCCGCGGCAGGTAATCCGGATGATGCCAGTCCATGATCGAATGGTAAAAGCAAAGCCGTACCCCATGCTTCTTACAGGCTTGGGCCAGCTCCGCCAGGGTATCCCGTTTAAACCCGGTCCGATCGATGATATCGTAATCGCTAACCTTGCTATCCCACAAACAGAATCCGTCATGGTGTTTACTGGTAATTACCAGATATTTCATACCGGCGTCCGCGGCCATCCGCGCCCAGGCATCCGCGTCAAATTTCACCGGATTGAACTGCTGACAATATTTTTCATAATCTTCCACCGGGATCTGGCCGTGGTGCATGATCCATTCACCAATCCCCCCCACCTCTTTACCATTCCAGGTACCCGCAGGAACGGCATATAGGCCCCAGTGGATAAACATGCCAAAACGGGCTTCACGCCACCATTCCAAACGCGTATCTCGCTCCTGATCCGTTTCCTCGCGCCAGGATTTCGCTGGTAGCGGTGTTGACAGGATCAGTTGAAACAGAAAGAAAATGATTCCAATCCGTACAATTTTCCATTTCACCGTTTCACCTGAAATACAAAGTCTGCGATTGGCTGTTCTCATTTTAAATTCCCTTCTTGATAGAATTAATGACCATATACTTAATTGATAATCCTGTAACTCACAATACACAATTCACATTTATTTTATACATTTCACAGAATTTGCGTTTATTTATCCTGGAATTATCCATAAAAATCCTTTATTTTTATGTGCTTTAAGTCCAGTTTCTGGTATATGTAAAACTAGTTTTTCAGATTATTCTTGCGATATTTTTCATTTTTCCAAACCTGACAAATCGCAGGTATTCATTCATATTCCGGCATGTTTCTGTTACAGGAGACCCTTCCAGATGGCCCAAATGCCCAAATCCCGTGAATTGAAAAGTATTTTGGATAATCTAGATATCACCTTGCTGAATATCGAATTTTATACCGTTGGCACCGAATGGAACTACCAGAATGTTAACAACCCTTACTCAAGAATTTACTACATCACTAAAGGCTATGGCCAGATAATCCATCATGACAGAGAGTATACCCTGCTGCCTGATCATCTTTACCTGATCCCCTGCTTTACCACGGTCAATCTCTATTGCCCGAAACAATTCAGCCATTATTATATCCATTTTACCTCTCGAATCCCTTCCGGACTGGATATTCTTTCGATTTTCAGGTGCAATTACCAGGCCTCCGCCTCCGATTGCCGGATTGGTCCGGCGGTTCTGGACCGCTTGATTGAACTGAATCCCGGCAAAGAACTCATCGACTACGATGCCAATAAACCCATCTATGGCCAGTTAGTCGACCGCGCTATTCAGCAGGACCGGGATAAACCCCCGGCCAATATCCTGGAAACCAATGCCCTGTTACGAATACTCCTGTCCGTCTTTTTCCGGGAATATGACCAACCCCACACCTCTAATACCCTGCACGGTCTGACACGCTTTGATACCGTACTGGATTACATCGAAGACAATCTGGGCGCCAGTCTTAAAATCGAATCTCTGGCCAAAATCGCCAATCTTAATCCTACCTACTTTTCCAACCTCTTCAGTAATCTGCTGGGGATCTCTCCCATCCAGTACATCAATAAACGCCGCGTTCAGGAGGCTCAGAAACTCCTGCTCAGTACCGACCATACCTTATATCACATTGCCCGTCAGGTGGGATTCTCTGACGAATACTACCTGTCTCGCGTCTTTAAGAAATTTGTAGGGATTGCGCCTGACCGATACCGCAAACAGGCCATTCTGAACCATTTACGTTAAATATGGTTTATGATCGATCCGGCATCTCAATCCAGAGCCGCTTTCAGGTTTGAGTACAAACATTTTACAGATCTAACTTAGCTTACCTATTTTAACGGCCGATATTTTCTATGTTTACTGGATTTGGCATCCACTCTGTCCGGCCCTGTTACCCCGGAATTGTGATAAAATCCGTTGAATCGAAACCCGATAGTGTTGTTTTTTGTAAACTGCTATGTTGCAATAAATTACAGTAACATTATCCGGACCTGCTTTAAAATTGTCTCGATTAGTATCTCAGATTAACCCAACAGGAGAGCATGATCATGCGTAAGCTCAGAAGATTGATCCAGCGTACCGGCCTCAACAACATCCTGTCGAATCCATTAAAGTCCAATAATTCATCAGGAATACCCAAAAAATCTTTACGACTGGAAACTCTCGAACAGCGCGCATTACTGGCTACCTGGGCGCCAACCTCAGGAACCTATTCCGATGCAGTAATCAATGCCAGCATCGCCGCCCATGGTGATACGGTTAATATCGCCGATGGTGAAACCGTTGTTTTTAATTTGAACACTGCCGATACCGACCGAATTGGAACACTGAATATTGAATCGGGGGGATCCCTGACTATTAATTTTAACGGTACAGCCAATCTAATGCTAGGGAATGATACCGATAATGGCGATGCAACGATTATTAATAACGGCACCCTGATCTTTGGGGGCGGCGGTACCGGAGAGATTGACTTTTCACCGACGGATACTGGAAATAACCTCAATATTACCGGCCCGGTCAACAGCACCATCAGCGCCGGAGACAATGTGGTTAACCTTACCGGTGACGGCGCCAACGTATCGACTCTGAGTCTGGGGGGCGCGGCCGCACAACTGGCCGCTTATGGCAATGCCACGATCACGACCCTGACACTATCCGATGATTGCACGATCACCGTAGCCAATAACAAAACTCTCACCACCACCGCACGACCGGCAGCCACCAAAACGCTGTTATTAGATGGACAAGGAACCATCACCACCGTTTCTCTGGCCAATGCCGGGACCACTCTCGATGTCGACGAAAGCGGCTCGGTCACCACCTTATCCATCGTCGATTCAGCGACAGTCGATGTCGCCAATACTAAAACGCTCACCACCACCGCACGCGTCAGTGCCAATGAAACCCTGTCCCTGGCATCCACCGGCGCCATTACCTCGATCATCCTGAACGGATCCGGTTCTGTTCTGGATGTCAATGCATCCTGTTCGGTCAATTCTCTGACCATTAACCAGAACGCTTCGGTGAATATCGCCAATACCAAAACCCTCACTTTGACCAATACCACCCTGGCGGAAGATAAGACATTAACCCTGGGAGAAGCCGGCACCTTATCCAAACTCAGTATCGACAACACGGGAACGACACTCAACGTTGATGAAAGCTGTACGATTACCACGCTCGACATCAACGAATCGGCCACCCTCGATGTCGCCAACACCAAAACCCTGACGTTGACCAATCCGGATCTTGCTTCGGAAAAAATCCTGACCCTGTCCAGTACCGGAACGATTTCCAAAATCGTTCTGGATAACGATGACACCACCCTGGATGTCAATGAGAGCTGTACGGTCAGCGCCCTGACCCTGAATGAATCGGCTACGGTTGATGTTGCGGACACCAAAACCCTGACGCTGACTGCCGCCGCCACTCCCGCCCAGGACAAAACCCTGACCCTCTCCGGTAAGGGGACGGTATCGGCAGTCACCCTCTCCAACACCGGCACGACCCTGGATATTAATGAGAGTTGTACGGTGACAACACTGACTCTCAGTGAAACCGGGACGATCGATGTCGCCAGCGGGAAAACCCTGACCGCTACCGCCAATCCGGCTGTCAACAAAACCCTGACACTTTCCGGGGCCGGCACTGTCTCAGCAGTGACGATTTCTAATACCGGCAATACCCTGGATGTCAACGAAAGCGGCACAATTACCACGTTAACCTTAAGCGAAACCGGCACGATCGATATTGCCAGCGGCAAAACCCTGACCGCCACTGCCAACCCGGCTATGAATAAGACGCTTACCCTGTCCGGGAAAGGAACTCTTTCCACAGTGACGATTTCAAATACCGGTAACACCCTGGACATTAATGAAGATTGCACCATCACTACCCTGACCGTCAGTGAATCCGGCACCATCGATCTGGCCGCCGGCAAAACCCTGACGGCGACCGCCGCGCCGGCCGACAACAAACAACTCACCCTGAGTGGAACCGGTACGCTCTCTGCCGTCACCCTGGCCTATGACACCGACAACACCCCGCTCAGCGCCGATAATGCCACAATTACCGCCCTGACGATCACCGGCGCCAAGGGCATTACCATGAGCGGAAATCTGCAAGTCGGCACCTTAACCATAGATAATTCCGGGGGCTCACTGGCCCTGGCCGGCAATACGCTCACCTTAAGCAATACGGCCGCCTTAACCGGAAATGTCACAGGAAACGGAACGGTGATCTATGACAATACTGCCACTCATAGCGGTGATAAATTTACCGGCGCCTACGATCTGACGGTATCGGGCGCCAAAACAGTGACATTGGGCGCCAATACCTCCGCAGGAACCCTTACGGTGAACAGCGCCTCCGGCGCATTGGCCCTTAATAGCAAAACGCTGACGTTAGGTGGCAGCGCCGCGTTAACCGGCTCCGTAACCGGTTCTGGTATCGTTCAATATACGGCCACGGCGAATCATGATGGCTCAAAATTCACCGGAGATTATGATCTGACCATCGATAGCGCGACGGACAACCAGACACTTACCCTGACCAGCGCCACGGATATCGATGACCTGACCATTGAAACCGGTGACACCCTGGACGCCAATGGCAAAGCGATTACACTGGCTGGTGACTGGACCAATAGCGGCACCTTCACCCACAACAACAACACGGTTACGCTGAATGGCGCCAGCCAGACCATCAATGATGATAATACCTTTTATAAACTGATTAAAGAAGTTGAGACTGCTGATACCCTGACCTTTGAAGCCGGTTCGACTCAAACCATTACCAATACCCTGCAACTTGAAGGTGTCGTCAGCAACCAGCTCAGCCTGCGCAGTTCGTCGACCGGCACCCAGTGGAAAATTGATCCACAAGGCACCAATACCCTTTCTTATCTGAACCTCAAAGATTCCAACAACATCAGCGGTTCCAGCATTAATCTCCACAGCACGAACAGTACTGACAGCGGCAACAATACCAACTGGTATTTCAATACAGCGCCGACCGTAACCGGTTCACCCTCCGTTACGGTCCTGGAAGACAGCACCGCGACATTCACCGTGGCCGATTTCAATTTCGATGATACCGATAACGATAGTTTATCCAAAATCCGGATCGTGGGTCTGCCAACCGCCGGGACCCTCAAAATCAACGGCGGTGCGGCGGCTGTCAATGATGAAATAACCTCAACTGACATTACTGCCGGCAAACTAACCTACCTGCCGGCCGCCAACGCCAATGGTAATTATTATGCCTATTTCAACTTCAAAGTCCATGACGGTACCGACTTCAGTGCTACGACCAAAAGCATGATCATCCACGTCACCGCGGTAAACGATGAACCCTCCTTTGTCAAGGGCTCCGACCTCGAAATCAATGAGGGCAGCGGCGCGTATACTGCCGCCTGGGCGACTTCAATCAGTGCCGGAGCCGACGACGAAACGGCCTCACAGACCCTGACCTTTACGGTCTCAACCAATAATGATGATTTATTTACGGTCCTGCCGGCCATCAATAGCAGCGGCGTGCTGACCTTTACTCCGGCGCCGGAAGCTTATGGAGAGGTTACCGTAACGGTTTCACTCAGTGATAACGGTGGCACGGCCAATGGCGGTGACGCAACCGGCAATACCGAAACATTTACGATCACGATCCTCTCAATCGACGACGCACCCGCTATCACCATCCCATCCGGAACTCTCTTAACCCTGGAGGATACCGCTGTCACCATCACCGGAATATCCCTCAGTGACCCGGATACCAGTTCCGGACAACTATCCGTAGCCCTGAGCGCCAGTCACGGAACCCTGAATGTTTCTTCATTAACGGGCAATCTCACTTCGATAAACGCCGCGCTGGCTTCCATCGTGTATACACCGGATCTGGACTACAATGGCTCTGATACGATTATCATCACCGCCATCGATACCGGAGCCGGTGGCGGAGCGGACCAGACCTCCACGGCGGCGATCCCGGTCAATATCAGCTCTTATGATGATGCCCCGGAAATCGTGATTCCTGCGAATCCAGACAACACCCTGCATCCGCAGGGCAACAATCTGATCGACGGCGCTCCCGTCACTTCAACGGATGGTGAACTCACCTTCGATATTACCGCGACCGATGATCAGGGCGACCCGGTCAGCCTGACTTTCTATATCGATATCGCCGGCAACGGTTTGGATACCGGCAGTGATACCCAACTGACCGCCATTCCCGACTCGATCACGGGTAAATTCGTGGTGGATATCGCCGCCGCCGTGACCACAGGAGGTCAGGTGAATTATGGCTGGTACGATGTTTATATCGTTCCGAAAGACAGCACGAATAACGTGGGTGAAGCCGTTAAAGCCGAAGTCCTGGTTCCCAATCGAGTCAGCCTTCCGGCCAACGATACCCTATCATATATTGACGGAGAGGGTAACAACGTAACCATCAGGACCAGTGCCGGCGCGACGGGCTACTTACTACTTTCGGGCAATACTGATGAACGCGCCGATTGTTACAATCTGGTTGTTCCCGGCGGCGCCAACGCGACGGTTTCAATTGCCACTGACGGAGATACCCTGACGATCGAAAATCTGACTGTCTCTGACCTGACGACACTGAATGCACCCGAATTAACCGTCAGTGACACGATCACGATTGCCGGCACCCACTGCCGTACCGTTAAAATCGAATCGTTCAGGACCTTAAACGTGGGGAATAACAGCGAAAGCGTCTCAATTAAAGCCGGCGACCTCACTGATGCCAATCTTATTGCCGGTGGTAACGTCAATATCAAAGCCGACACCTGGACGGCCGGATCGATTACTGCCGGCAGTATCGACAACCTGTCAATCCGGTCCGGGGATAGCGCGATCGATATTGCCACGACTGGAGACATTCGGAAACTGAACTTCAAGGAAAACTTTTCAGGTGATATTACTTCAGGTGCCAATCTGAGTAATTTCTCGGTCAAAGGCGACTATACGGGCAATATGGTCATAGCCGGTGAAGCAGATAAAGTGACTGTTCGCGGCAATTTCATCGGCGACCTGACCGCATCCACCGATATCGGTAAATTGAATGTACGAGGCGACCTCACCGGCGATATTACTGTCACGGATCTGCTGGCCAATGCTAAAATCGGCGGCGATTATACCGGCGACCTGAGCGCCGATAGTGTGGGTAAATTCACTACGGGTACCATCAGCGGAACGATTCAGGCAAACCGCATTGAACAAATGACTATCAGCGATTCCATGAATGGCTCAATTTTTGCCGGCGTTAAAGACACGGTACCCGGAATGCCGGATAGCCTGGATGATTTCGACACGGTCAGCTCGATTGGCAAACTGTCCATCGGTTCCCGGAACTCACAACTGTCCAGTATCCAGATCGCCGCGCGGGACATCGATTCCCTGTTATTAAATACCCCGGCCGGTAGTATCGTCTCCGGCTCGGCAGTTTGCGATACGATCTCTAAATACAAACGCTCCACGGGAAAACAGCGTGTGACATACACCAGTCTTGACAGTGTTCAAACTGCCGATTCATTCTCGGAATTTGAGGTCATTATTCTGTAATATGACCGAACGTACCGGTATTAGCCGCTAAAATATCTGCCAAAACCATTCAAGATCCCGATTATTCGGGATCTTTATTTATGCGCATATTATTAACCTCCCCGGCCAATCGGATCGACAGCCAGTCCCGAACCCAGGCAACCGCCTGCTCCCGGTCGATCACCTCATTTTCAAGTTGCGCCAGATAAAGCGCGCTGTCCAGTTCCCCGACCAGGGGGCCCGGTGGACATCCTAAAGCCTGTAAATCATTGCCATCCAGAAAACGGGGCGGATTGATCGGTTCATCACCCAATTGACGGATCTGATCTTTTAAACGCTTGATCGGAACACAGGATTCCTGCTTCTGACCCAGATACGCCCGGCACAATGATAATAAATCCGGAAAATCCGCCTGCGCCAGCCATTGCTTGAGCCGGCCCTTGGATAACGGCAGACTATCCAGCAATAATCTGACTGAGTCACAGAGCCAACTCGTTTTTTTGCGGATATCATTGCTTAATTTCAGGCGGCGACACACTTTATCAACCCGTACCCCCGGATGCCCAACCATCAGCCCGGCCAGTACCAGGGAAAAATCGCTTCGCCGGGGCAATTGCCGAATCAGGGCGAGGCTGCCATCCAGACGCTCGGAGTTTAATTCCGGAAAAATAACCGGTAATATTCCCGACTGCCGCGCCATCCATAGCCCCTGATCACGAGATGGATGCAGGACTATTTTTCCCAGTTCATCCATAATCCGCTCGGAACTGATCCGTTCCAGTTCACCGGCGCAGTCGCAGATCGCCCGCCAGGTGGCCGGTTCAATGGCAAACTGTAAGCGCGCGGAAAAACGCACCGCCCGCATGATCCGCAAATGATCTTCCTGAAAACGTTCCAGCGGTCGCCCAATCGCGCGGATGATTCCCGCCTTCAGGTCGTCCTGGCCGCCGACGTAATCGATCACCTCGCCTTCAACCGGATCGTAAAACATTCCATTGATAGTAAAATCCCGCCGTAACGCGTCATGACGCGCATCCGTAAACACCACATGATCCGGACGCCGGCCATCCCGGTAATCGGCATCACTGCGAAAAGTAGCGACCTCCACCTGTTGATTCTCTAATAAAACAACAACGACGCCAAACTGGGCCCCAACCATCAGGGTTCGCTTGAACAGTTGATCAATCTGCCCGGGTCGCGCGCTGGTCGCCACATCAAAATCCGAGGGCCGGTGTTTCAACAACATATCCCGGACACATCCTCCCGCGAACAGGGCTTCATGGCCGGCCTGACGCAATCGATGGACCACCTGAATACTCGCCTGACGCGCGGTGATTCCCTTAAAGGGGCCGGGGCTCTTCATCCTGCGGCTCCTCAATGGATTTTAGTTGGGGGATTTGGGTATAAAAAGTGATGGCCATACTGCCATAATCGCGCCGGTCACTTTGCTGCCAGCCGGTAAAACTTTCCGGCAAAATGACCCGGGCTTCATGCCGGATAACCGCCAGGGCTTCGTCTGCCACCTGAGCAGCCAGTTTACGCATTAACTTCGCCAGCCGCGAGTGTTCCGAGGTGTCTCGTAAATGGGCAAACGGCGGATCGATAAAGACCAGATCGACCGGCCTGGGAATATGTTCCATCCTGGGAATCCCGAATCGGTACGCGTCCAGTTTACGGATCGTTGTCTGCTCATAAAATTGCAGATGCGAAATATTCTGTTTCAGGCGGTTAATCGCATCAAAATCCTGGTCAACCAGGATGGCATGACGCGCTCCGCGACTCACTGCCTCCAACCCCAGTGATCCGGTCCCGCAAAAAATATCGGCGACTATCGCGCCTTCCAGATACGGATAAAGAATGGAAAATAATGACTCTTTGACCCGATCAGTAATCGGCCGGGTGGTGCGATCCTTGGGTGGAATCAACTTAAATCGTGCTTTGGAACCTGCTATAATACGCATGTAAGGCAGCTCTGTTACTTGCTATTGTTGGATCATTTTTTTCGAAATGGGAAAATAGAGGATTCCACATGAGCCTCTGCCATGATCCGATCAATTTTCTGGACAACCTGGGGATGGTCGGCGGCGACATTCTCCGTTTCGCCGGGATCATCTTTTAGATCATATAATTCGATCGGACTTTCCGGCTTGCTGAAGACATCCTGCCGAATTCCTTTCCAGTTATCCATCCGCACGGCCTGGCGGCCACCCATTTCATGGAATTCCCAGTAAAGATAAGGATGGCCGGGTTGTGATTTACCCATCAAGGTGGGTAAAAAGGATATCCCGTCGATACCGGCCGGTGCTTCGATCCCGCCCAGTTCCGCCAGGGTTGGCAGGACATCCCAGAAAGCCGAAACATAATCGCTCACGGTTCCGGCTTTAATCGTTCCGGGCCAGCGCGCGATCATCGGCACCCGGATCCCCCCCTCATACAGATCACGCTTGGCGCCTTTGAATGGACCATTGCTGGCAAAAAAATCTACTTCGCCAATTCCGCCCTCTTTATGCGGACCGTTATCACTGGTAAAAATAACCAGGGTATTTTCATCCAGATCCAGCCTCTTTAACAGATCAAAGATTTTGCCAATGTCTCGGTCCATCCTCGTAATCATTCCCGCCATGGTCGCCCTGGGGTTCATCTGGGTGTCATACCCCCCTCCGCTTTTGTTAATGAAGGGCTTTTCTGGAAACGCCCCTTCATAGTCCCGGTAAGAATCCTCCGGTACCTGAATTTCAGCATGCGGAATTGTAAAAGGCAAATACAGAAAAAATGGCCGGTTGGAATTGGCCAGCATAAAATTAAGCGCTTCACGAGCCAAAAGATCATGACTATAGGTATTCTTCTGGCCGTTTTCATTGCCTTTTAACGAAACTTTTCGATCATTCCGCCAGAGATATTCCGGATAATACGAATGGGCATGCCGCTGACAATTGTAGCCATAAAAAAAATCGAATCCCTGTTTTAGCGGATCCCCCTCTGACCCCGGGCTGCCCAAACCCCATTTCCCGATACAACCGGTGACATATCCAGCCTGTTTCATCAATTTAGCCAGAGTTTTCGTTTCACCCGGAATCGGATACTGACCTTCCGGCTGGATTTCTTTATTCCCCCGGATAAAGGTATGCCCGGTATGATAACCGGTCATCAGGGAACAACGTGATGGGGCGCATACCGTTGAGCCGGCATAATGATTGGTAAACCGCATCCCGTCACGGGCCATCTGATCCAGATTCGGCGTTTTGATCTTTTGCTGGCCATAACAGCCCAGATCCCCATAGCCAAGATCATCCGCCAGGATATAGATGATATTCGGTAAGCGACTGGTGGTTGATTGAGCCTGCAAAGATGGATTGATCGTCAGCCCGGTAACCATCCCCAGTCCCAGTGTTTGCACAAATTCACGCCTGTTCATCGTATCTTGTTCCAATTAAATTAGTTACAAAGATTTTGGCCTGAAAAACCAATAAAACTATCCTAAAGACAAATGAAACTAAAAACAATACAAAAAACCATGCGTCAAAACAGGTAAAATAGGAAATTATCTTTGCAGATGGATTCATCAATATCATCAAATTAATATTTGCCGCGTTCTCTTACCCGGATCTTGACTCCTATGGAATAAACTCTACAGATGTAAAACTACAGTAAAACATGACGCCTTACGCTTAATATTTATTGACGTCATAAGGATTTAAGACAATGATAAGATATCCCATGCAGGACTAATGCATTATAAAAATAATTACAAATTATGTAACAAATATAAGTTTGATTCGTCATAGTTAATAATTGATTTGTTTCTCCTTCTCCTGCCCAGTGGCCTCTTTTCCATCACTACATCCTAGACTTTAGAAAACTACCATGATTAAATCCGAAAAACCGCTATTAGGCATGTTGCTATGTGATCGTCAATATATCGACCACCAGCAACTGGAAGACGCTCTGCGAACCCAGACGGATCGCCAACTGCGTCTGGGACAGATCCTGCTCGAACTGGGATATATTGACGAAAACCAGCTGATTGAAGCGTTATGCTATCAGGCCGGGATCAAGCGCCTTAAAATGACGGATATCCACCCAGAGCCCATGGTATTAAATAAGATCTCTGCCGACCTGGCCGGCCGCCATAACCTCATGCCCTTGCATCAACTAGATGGAACCATTGCTGCCGCCTTCGCCAATCCATTCGACACCCTGGCCTTGAACGAACTGCGGGCCATTACCGGGTGTTCTATACAACGTTTTTATTGCCATCCGACCGATCTGGAACAGCTTGTTCAGAAATATTATGGCAGTAATGTCTCACGCATGCTGGATGATCTGGTGCCGGAAGAACAGGCCGAAATCTCGCAAAATGATGACATGTCCGCCGCCCAGTTGCATGAACTGGCCCGCCAACCCTCCCTGGTCAACCTGGTGAATTTAGTTGTGCTTGAAGCCATCGACGCCCGCGCCAGCGATGTCCATATTGAACCGTTCGAAGACCGGCTCAAAATCAAATACCGGATCGATGGCGCCCTCGTGGAAAAATCGCCCTCACCCAAAAAATTGCAGGCCGCCATTATTTCCCGTATCAAGATCATGGGCAATATGAACATTGCCGAGCGGTTTGTGCCGCAGGATGGACACATCGAATTTGCCGGTCCCAAAGGCAAAGTGGATATCCGCGTCTCGACGGTCCCGACCATCTATGGCGAATCCATCACCATGCGCCTGCTGGATAAATCGACCGCCCTGCTGGGTTTGACCGAACTGGGCATGGACCATAACAATATGGCCATGTTTAACCGAACCCTTCATCTCAGCCATGGCATTATACTGGTAACCGGACCGACCGGAAGCGGCAAAACGACCACGCTGTATGCGGCGCTCAATACGATTTACAAACCGGAACTGAAAATTATTACGATCGAAGATCCGGTTGAATATCAATTAAACGGCATCATCCAGATGCCGGTCAATCCCAAACGCGGATTGAGTTTTGCGACCGGACTTCGCCATATCTTACGCCAGGATCCCGACGTCATCATGGTAGGTGAAATTCGCGACCGCGAAACGGCTGATATCGCTATCCGGGCCGCCATGACCGGCCACCTGGTCTTTTCCACCTTACATACGAATAACGCCGCCGGAGCCATTACCCGCTTGATCGATATGGGAGTCGAGCCATTTCTGCTGGCCAGTTCACTGGAAACCGTATTGGCCCAGCGACTGGTGCGGAAAATCTGCGCCAAATGCAAAGAATCCTATCATCCGGACGACAGTCTGCGGCTCAGCCTGCATAACTCGATTTCCATTGCCTCGGACGCCCTGTTCTACCGGGGCCAGGGTTGCGATCAGTGTATGCAAAGCGGTTTGCGCGGCCGGACCGGCATTTTCGAAATTCTCCATATCAGCGACAAATTACGTCAACTGATCAGCAGTCGTCCCACCGCCGAACAAATCGTTCGAAACGCACCCGCCGATTACCACAGCATGCGCCATGATGGCATTCTGAAAATCCTTCAGGGATTAACCACTCCGCAGGAAGTATTGCGAGCCACTCAGGAAAACGAAGAACAAGGCGAATAATCATCCAAAACACTCGCCTAGAGGATACTAGCCAGAAGGGACTTTGCGGAAGTAATGGAATTTATTTACCAGGGTATCGACAATAGAGGCAAAACGATTTCCGGTACGATTGACGCCCTCGATCGTAAAGCCGCGATCTTGACCTTGAAAGACAAAGGGTATTACGCCACCAGCATCGCCCCGCATGGGCAAGTCATGGTTTCTTCACCCGGTCCGGCGTACAAAACAGATAGCGCACAATCCCGGTTCGCACTGCCCTCCGGCAAGTTATCCGGCAATATCACCCGCAAAGACATCCAGACCATGACGGCGCAATTGCACACGGCGCTCCAGGCCGGCCTGCCCATCATGGAATGTCTCAAGGTGATCGAAAAACAGATCTCCAAACCCAACATTAAACAGATTCTCTTACAGTTGCAGCACGATGTCAGTTCGGGTGATTCGCTTTCTGAAGCCATGAAAAAACATCCGAAATTTTTCAGCCCATTGTATCTGGCCATGATCCAGGTGGGGGAAACCGGCGGCATCCTCCAGGAAACCACCGGGCAACTGGCCTCGCTGCTCAAACGCGAAAACCAGATCCGTTCAAATATCCGCAGCGCGTCAACCTATCCTCTTTTTGTTCTGGTCGTTGGCATGATCTCGGTCTATATCCTCACTACCTTTGTCCTGCCCCGTATTATTACCTCTATAACGGATAACGAAGCGCTGTTACCCTGGCCCACCCGGGTACTCATGCTGGTAAGTAATGTCAGCGAACATTACGGCTGGGCGATTTTAATTGGAATCATTCTGACGGTCGTCGGTTTTAGATATTGGATATCCACGGCTTCCGGACGCTACACCTGGGACCGCTTTAAATTACTGGTGCCCGTATTGGGACAGGTGTTGCGGACGGTGGCCGTGGGTCGTTTTGCGCGAACCCTCGGGTCACTCACCCATGGCGGGATCACGATTCTGGAAGCGCTCACCGTCGTGCGCGGCACCCTGGGCAATGAACAGCTCTCGCGAGAAATCGACAACGTCATGAATGCCGTTCGCGGGGGTGATCCGCTGGCAGAACCGCTGGCCCGTTCCGGAATCTTTCCGCCCCTGCTGGTCCAGATTGTCTCAGTAGGCGAACAAACCGGCAAACTGGATGAAATGCTGCTGGACGCCGCCACGACCTTCGATGAAGAAGCCGACAGCGCTATCACCCGATTCACAGCGATTCTGCCCGGCATCCTGGTTATGTTACTGGCCGCCGTGGTCGGATTTATTGTCATTGGAATCTTGTTGCCGATCATGTCCATGGATCTGGGCGCCGGTTAATTTTAAATTTTTTACCCTGACAGGAGTTTAACATATGATTAAAAAACGTCAAAAAGGCTTTACCCTGATTGAAATTATGGTAGTCGTCTTGATTATCGCCATGCTGGGTGTCTTTGTCGCGCCCAAAGTTTTCAAACGATTTGGCAAAGCCAAATTCAACATGGCCACCGCCGGAATCGCCCTGGTAGAAAAAGCCCTGGAAGAGTTCGCCTATGATTGTGACCGCTATCCCACCCAGGAAGAAGGCCTCAATGCCCTGGTCACGGCGCCCACGGACCTGGAAGAAGGCAAATGGGATGGCCCCTACCTCAAAAACAAACAGATCCTGGATCCCTGGGGGCGGCCTTATCTCTACGTGGCCGAAGGGACTTTAAATCAGGGCTCATTTGACATCATCTGCTACGGCGCTGATGGATCGCCCGATGGCGAAGGAATTAACGCCGATATTACCAACGAATGAAAAGTATCCACCGGAACAATTCAGGCTTTACCCTGCTCGAGCTGGTCGCGGTCACCGTCCTGATCGCGATGCTGGCCGGCATGATCGGCGTAACCGGCATCAAACGCTACCAGGCGCGTAATCTGGAAGCGACCGCGCGCCGGTTTTATAATCTCGCCCGCTATGCCCGCTATCTGGCCATCAACCGGCACGCGCCCTGTAAATTGATTCTCGACACAGAAAAACGGCAAATCTACCTGAATCTCCAATCCGTCGACCAGACCACCGGCCAGGTCCGGCAAGTCATCGTCAAAGACCGTTACTGTAAACCCATTGAGCTTCCCGCCTCGATATCGTTAGATAATATCCAGATTATGTCTTTCGAACTGGCTGCCACATACGACAGCCGCGAAGACGCTAATCATGACAACAACGCCGACGAAACTCAATCTCAAAAAGTAATCTCGTACCTGCCCGATGGTTCCGCCGATGCCGCGTTGATTTCGATCACCAATGGGAAAAAAAGCTATACCCTGACCATTGAACCGGGCAACGCCCGTCCTCGCATTCACAATGGCGCCGTAGACCAACTGGAACAATCCATTATCGATCTGGATCTTGCTTCATGAACGATTTCTGCTTACATAAATCCCGCGGCTTCACCCTGATCGAAGCGCTGGCATCCAGTGTGGTGCTCTGCACAACGGTGGCGCTGATTGGCGCGATCAGCAGCAAAACACTCTGGCAGATCCGGGCTAATAACGATTCCCTGCTGGCCTGGCAGATTTTTGATGAACAGATGACCACGATTACCCAGATGGGATTGACCCAGTTTCTTGCCATGGGCCAGACCTCCGGCGAAGTCGAATATACCGATGACAACGGCCAGATCAGACTCTATCAATGGCGAATCCAGGTCCAGGAAGATGCTACTTATTCAGGCCTGTTCCGAATCGATCTGACCCTCGGCTGGCATTGGAATAAAAAAAATCGGATCATCACCGCCTCGACCATCCTCTACGATGAATCCGCCGCCTCTCTGATGCTTCCTGATTCCCAAGACAATCCTACCGGCGAATCGGTAGACACTAATACCCCGGACAACATGCTTCAACCTCAATAACAATGCGTTTATACTCAATCCGACAATCTGGCTTTACCTTGATCGAACTGCTGGCCGCTTCGGTCATATCGGCGTTTATCGCCCTGATCGCGGTTACCTCGGTTAAAAGCGTCACCAGTGGCCGCGAACGCATCGATCAGTATACCCAGACCAGCGAGGACCTGAGATTTGCCATTGAGTTAATCCGTCAGGATCTGCTGAATATCTACCGTGAAGCGACCCCGGACGCGCGGGTGTTTTATGGCGGCGCCACCCCCCTGGGTGAAGAAGAAATCCCCTATTCGACCCTGCGGTTTCACACTGTCAGCCTGACCCCGGCCCGCATGCTCCAGCCGGAAGGCGATGTCTACGAAGTGGAATACCTCGTCATGGGTAATGAAGATCAACCGGACGAACCGCTGAAGCTGGTCCGCCGGTATCAGCCGAATCCTTATAACACCAAAAATCCCGGGGGGATGCTGTCGGTGCTTTACAGTAATATCCGGAGTTTTGATATTGTTTATTTCGATCCCCAACTCCAGGAATGGGTCACCGCCTGGCCCAAATCAAAAAATCAATTGCCCGGCATCGTTAAAGTTAAACTCACCGGCGTTACGGCGGATGGCCGGCATGTCCTGAGCCGGTCGGCCATCATCGATTTTCCCCGCTGGCCCGACCAGCCGGAAAATACCGGCAATTCGGGCAACAACAAGAATAACAATAATACCCCCGACAATAATACGACTAACAATAATGCGGATAACAATACCAATAACAATAACAATAACCGGAATAATAACCGGAACAACAGTCCCGAAGTACGCTCGAATCGGCGACGCGGCCGGCGATAACCGGTCTTTGTCTCAATAGTGCTAAACATGAAACGCAAACTGACATCCCGTTCCCGGCGCGCCATGGCTTTGATCACGGTATTATGGATTACCGCGATCCTGGCTTTGATTATCACGGTCACCGCCCGTAACACCCGCCAGGAAACCCTGCTCAGCCAGAATGAACAACAGACCATTCAGGCCAAATGGGCGCTCCGCGCCGGGATCGAATACGCCTTGTGCCTGCTGAAAGAAGATACCGATGGAACCGATACCTTGAACGATTCCTGGGCAGAAGGTGAATATGATCAGAACGATTCAACCGGCCTGCTTGCTGATAATAGTAGTTCCAACTCATCAGACCATACCCTGGAACTTTCCGGATGTCAGGTCAAGGTAAAATTTTTCGATGAAGCCGGCAAACTGAATATCAATACCGCCACCCGGGAACAACTGCAAAATCTGCCGGGGATGTCCCAGGAAGCGGCCGCCGCCATTATGGACTGGCGCGATGAAGACAACAACATCACCGCCGGTGGCGCCGAGAGCAAACATTACCTGGCCCTGGATTATCCTTATGCCATTCGCAACGCCCCGCTTAAAACCGTAGGCGAAGTGCTCCAGATCGAAGGAATCAACCGTTCGCAATTCTTTGGTGAAGATACCAACCGCAACGGGATCTTGGATTATAACGAACAAGACGGCCGGATCACGCCGCCACAGGACAACGAAGATGATATCCTCGATCAGGGCCTTATTGCCTGGCTGACCTGCTATTCTTACGACACCAATACCGACGGCGAGGGTTCCGAAAGGATCAATGTCAATCAAGCCGATGAAAACCAGCTTCAGCAGAGTCTCGGCCTGCGGAAAGCCTATGCCAAATGGATCGTCGATAATCGCGGCAACGGGTTCAAAACCATCGCCGATATCGTCCGGGACCCATCCAAAACCGAAGATCCCGACCCTGACAGTGAATCCGACCGGGCCGAAACAATCGACCTCCAGACGTTCATGGACATCGCCGACCGTATTACTGTTTCCGACAGCAAAACCCTACCCGGCCTGATTAATATCAATACCGCCCCGCGCGAAGTATTAACCGCCCTTTTCGAAGGCGACCAGGCCCTGGTGGAAAAAACCATCAACTATCGTCAGGGCAGCTATCTGGGTTTTTCCAACATCGCCGACCTGTTGAGTATGGGGGATTTTTCCTTTGAAGACTTTAAAAAAATGGCCAATGCCATAACGGTGCGCACCCGTGTTTTTACGATCGAATGTCAGGCTCAATCCCTCAAAACCGGCGCCATCCGCAGGGCCTGGGCCGTGATTGACCGTGAAAAGGCAAAAATCTTAACTTTATATTTCGACTAAGTTTGTCATTCAGGAGTTCGCTTTGACGAAAACCATTTTTACTCTCAGTTATCAGGATAAGCAGCTCAAAGCGCTTTGGGCAAAATTCCGCGCCGGTCATGCGGAGGTCTTGTCTTGTTTGCGTCAACCTTGCCACGAAACCGACCTGGCTGCTGCTGGCCGCGAGTTCATGCAACAGCATTCGCCGGATCATCAAACCGGCCACGTCCGGCCGATCATCTGTTTCGACCGGATTCGCCCCGCTTTTTACGAAATACCCCTGCCGCCAGTAAAAGAGGATCAGGTCGAATCGGCCATCGCCATTCAAGCCGAAACCATTCTGCCGCTTCCGCCCGATCGCATGCGTTTCGATTGGAAAACCTTCGCTTCCACGAATGGCTCCAATGCGATTCTGGCGGCCGTCAATGCCAGCCTGCAGGACCGGATCGAAGCAACGGCCCGCTCGTTGCAGCCGGATCATATCCTGCTGACCGCGGAAGCGATCACGGCGGCCGCTGTCAACCTGTTTGACGCTCAGGACTCCCCCCGCACGGTAATCTATATTGCCGCCAAAACCACCTGGATCTGTTTTGTCAATCAGGGCCAGCTCGCCGGCGGCGCCTGTTGTGACGCCGGACTGGATGACTTGCTGATGACAGACTCCATCGATCGGGACATCGCCGAACAACTGGCCCAGGATATCTTTCATACCGTCTCGACTCATCCTCGGTTTAAAGATCAGCCTGTCGAAATCATCCAATGTCCCGACGCTCGTTTTGCCATGCTGGCCGATTACCTGGCCACTCTTTCATTGAATGTCAAGATGATCCGTCCCTATACCGAACGGGTCACCCTGCCCCCATCGGAATCCGTACAAGCGGATTCGGCCATTTACGACTGGCTGATTCCATTGGGGCTGGGATTTGCCGGCCTGGCCCAGCCGGCCAATCGATTTGAACTGTTTCCCGCCCTGCATTATCAACCTCAGGTTCGCAAAGTGAAAATTCACGCTCCCGGCCTTGGCATCAGCCTGGTGGCGGCGCTGCTGATGGCCGTGGTTCTGATTTTCTCATCCTATGGAAAAACCATCGCGCAATGCCGGATCGCCGACCGGCAAATCGAATCACTCGAAAAAAAATTTAAGGAAATGTACCCGGAATCCTCTCCGGAGCAATGGCATTCTTTGCAGAACACCCGCAAAACCCTGAATCCCATGAGACCCGACATCCTCGAACTCTGGGGGCTGCTCCACGAAAAAACCCCGCAAAATATCCAGATGAACAGCATTACCTGCATCCATGGGGAACCGGTTCGGATCTATGCCCAGGCCGGGGGAAATGATAAAAAAGTGGTCTATGATTATCAGGACATTTTTATCGCGCTCAAAGGGGTCGAGAAAGTGATCCTCTCGCCCATCACTTACAACGACAAGGAAAAACGCCAGTATTTTACCTTGAGCTTTGAATATGGACCGTTTAAATCCGTTCGCAAAAAAACTTCTATTTTTAATCAGGTATCCGATATATGATAAACCAGACTTCCGACAAGCGCCGCAATGTGTTCGCTCTGATCGTCCTGACAGTAAGCGCCCTGTTAATTTTCGGTTACAGCTGGGTTCTGGATCCTTTGCTGACCCGCTGGGAAAGCCAGAAGGCCGAACTGGAAAAACGGCAACAGACCATTGCCAGATTACAGGCTGCCGTGTCACCCGACCGGTTCGACCGCAAAATTATTGAACGTACCGGAAAACTGGAATTGCCCGCGGATGAATTGACCCAGAAAATCCTGTTCAAACGAAAACTGGAAGAACAATTCAGACAGGCGGGGGTTGGGATCGATGGTGATCCGCAATTCGACACCAAATTAACCCCTCTGACCGGCACGCCCTACAAACTGGCGCGCCTCTCTCTGACCGGCAGGGCCAAACACAACAATCTTCTCAATCTCGCCGACAAGATCTATGACAATCCCTATCTGGCCGGTTTGGAAGAGTTCTCAATCGAATTACAAGGCAACAATCGCAATGCCGATGATGCGTCGTTTAAAATAAAAGTCACCGTGACCACTTTGATGAAATCCTGATGGAGACTGCCTGTTTCATGATTAAAAAAGATACGTTCATCGCGTCCGCTTCCTGGTTTATGTGCGGTCTCGCCGTGATTTTGGCCGGCCTGGTTCTGTATGACCTGATCTCTGTACCCAGGATGGATACCGACGTATCCGGTTCAAGCGTTGTGGAAAAAAACGATTCGAAAACTGAACCGGACCAATCGACTCCCAACCTGCATAAAGCATTAATTGACAAACTCACCAAAAGCAACCGTTTTGTCAATCCCCCCCCGGAGCCTCAACCACCCGGCCAGGTCCTTGGCATCCTGGGCAATAAAGCGCTCTTCCCTGGCGATCAGTGGTTTGGCGTTGGCGATACCGTTCCGCCCGGCGCAAAGGTGCTCGAAATTACTGTGACAGACGTCACCATTGAATGGAAAGGCGAAAAACGCAAGCTCTATCCGATCCAGGCAGCTATCGCCGAAACCGTGCCGCCACCGCCCGCCGAAAACAATGAAAAAAAACAAGCCAAAACTAAAAATTCTCAAGACAATGAAAAGCCACCAAGAGCGATTAAAAACGTTTCGATCCCGTTAGACAATGTGGCCTCAAATGGCGCGGACGAACTGGACTGGCTGGATATTCCGCCTCATTTGAAAGATTATGTCATGAAAGAATGGGCGAAACTGACTGACGAACAAAAAGCTCAGGCCCGTAAAATGTTTGAAGAAGCCCCTCCTGAACAGAAAGACCAGATGTTAAGGGAACTGGAAGAAGAAGTGATGCGAGAGCAAAACCGCTGATTAACCGCGCAACAAAGGAACCGACTATGAACAAACCGACTGGATATATTATTGTCGTCATATTAACTGCATTATTGGCCTGGGGCGTTTACGACAACTTCATCAAAGGGCCCGACACCCAATCCGATACAGTATCGAAATCTCCCGATACCGCCAACCAGGCAACCGTTCAGAATCCTGACCAGCCATCCAGCGAAAATGGCAAGCCTGAGGTGGCCCCTGACGAAAATAACAAACAGGATACCAAGCCCGATCAACCAGAGAAAACCGATGTCGAAAAGGAAAACCGGCAGGACCGTCGGCATGGCGACCGCAGACCGCCACAAACCGACTCCGGTGACAAACCGGCCCCACCGGATACGAACGACAAAACACCTTCTCCGAATTCCGATCCGGCTCAAGCCAATCAGGAAAAGGACCCAAATGCCGTAAGCGGAAAAGAGCAGGAAACCAAACAAGATTCTGAAGCGGACCAGGCGGATTCCAAAACAAAAGCCGAATCTGACCAACAAGAAAAGAATCAAGCGGATACTGAAACGCCGCCCGACCCGGATCCCATTATCAAAATCAACCTGAATGGCGTCGAAGTTAAAAATCTGATCGGACAACTCTCTGAATGGACCGGAAAGGTCATTATACCCGACCAGAATGTCATGGGCCAGAAATTGATTATTTACAGCAAGAACGAAATGCCCCGTTCCAAAGCCCTTGATCTGATCTATACCGGATTACGCGAAAAAGGCTATGTCATCGAAGAAACCGAGGATGTGCTTTATATCAAGCCCATCAAAGATGCGCTGCTCGGCCACATCCCCACCATTCCGGACAACCAGCCGCTGGCGGCCATTGCCAACCAGAACCAGGTCGTCCAGAAATTCTTCAAAATGAAAAATTACAGCCCGACCCAGATGCAGCAGATCCTGCTGCCGCTGATCCCGGAATATGGCTATGTCAGCGCCGATGAGTCGACCGGTAATCTCGTAATTATCGATACCGTCTCCAATCTGCTCAGATTACAGCGAATCATTGAAGAAATGGATATCCCCGAATACGAACCGACCGTGACCGAAACCTTTATTCTGCAAAAAAGCGATCCGGCGGAAGTCGTGCAACTGCTCAAGATCCTGCTGGGCGACCAGCGGCGCTCGTATAACGGCGATCGCAACTCGTCTGGTAATCGAGGCGGCAATACCGCTCAGACTGTTCAAATCTCCAAAAACCAGATGCCCGTGGTTCTCATTCCTGAACCCAAGCGAAAATGGATCATCGCGCGCGGTTCCAATGACGATATCCAGCAGATCGCCAAATGGATCGAAAAACTTGATCTGGAACAGCCTGAACATCGGGAATACTCCCTCAAAAAGATCGAGTACGCCGACGTTAATGAAGTGGCCCGCCAGATCTCCAATATGGTACGGCAGATGCCCGGTCAGGAAATCCGCGCCAATATCCTGGTTCAACCCATGATACAAACCAACCAGATCATGATCGTTGGCAGCAAGGAAAATCGCGATATGATCGAAAAGTTGATCGAAGAAGTCGATATCCCCACCGACAAGGTGATCACCGCCCATTTCAAACTGAAATACGCCGATCCCGAACAGCTCAAGGAATACATCGACGAACTTTTCAGTCAACAAGGCTCATCCAGCAGACGTAATTATTATGACTATGACTACTATTACTACGACCGCTACCGCCGGGGCGGCGCTTCGGATGAAACCGTCAAGACCATTGCCTATCCCACCCTCAAACAGATCACCGTCATCGCCACGCCCGAAACCATGGAGAAAGTCCGAAAACAGATCGAAGAATGGGATCAACCCATCGATCCCAACGAAGTGCAGCCTTTGATTGTCGAATTGAAAAATTCAGATCCCGTTAAAATGTCAACACTTCTGTCCGATCTGTTCAGTGAAAGCTCCGGCCGGGATAATGAACTGTTCGATTATATCTTCGGGTATGGTTATGGCCGGGGTTCTCAGCAGTCCCGCAAAAAAATCGTCGGCCCGCTGTATGGTCAGCTGACCTTTAAGCCGGTACCCGATACCAAAAAGATTATTGTGATCAGTAAAATTCCCGAAGCCTACGAAGTCGTCGAAACCCTGATTCGTAAACTTGACCGCCAGGAACCCGCTGAATTACCGATGATCATCGAAGTAAAATACGCCGACTGCGAAGACCTCAGCGAACAGTTGAATGCCATTTTCAGCGAAACCGGACCGGCTGAAATCCGCCGGAGCAAACGCGGCCTGAGTAATTACGAAGCCGCTACTGTTTCCAACTCCAATAACAACCAGAATAATCAGAACGCCAACCGGAACAATGACAATAACCAAACCTCTCCCGGCATGATGCGCTTCAACTGGGGCCGGCCGCAACAGGATCAAATGCCCACCAGTAACTTGTTGGGTAAAATCAGGTTTATGCCGGTCTATCGTTCCAAATCGATCATGGTCCTGTCTCCCCTGGAATATCAGGAGAGTATTCAGGCCATGATTCGCGAACTTGATCAACCCGCCCGTCAGGTCATGATCAAGGCCATAATCGTTATGGTAAACCGCGATAACATGACATCGCTGGGGACTAAAATCGCTACTGACCCGGCCGCGCTGGGTGCTACCAGCGAAAACGCCCTGATTGCCCTGTCCAAGCTGGTAAATGCCGAACAGCCCGGTTCCTCTCTGACTATCGACAACTCACTGGAAGTGAATACTCTGCTGGATCTGCTTGTCAAAGAAGCCAGGGCCCAGGTATTGAATCAGCCAACCTTATGGACGAAAGACAACGAACAGGCTGAATTTTTCAAAGGCCGCAATGTTGCCTTTAAAGCTCTTTCTATCACTTCTGCCGAAGGCGGATCCACCCGCGATTCCGTCCAGTACAATCCCGTCGGCCTTACACTCAGGGTACGGCCTAATATCACACCCGAAGATGCCGTCGATATGGAAATCTTCCTGAATATCTCTCAGGTGGAACCTGAACTGGTCAGTGGTAATATCGCCACTTCAGATTTCAAAACAACCACTTATATGATTGTCGATAACGGCCAGACTCTCCTGCTCAGCGGATACCTCTTTAAAGATGAATCCGAAACTGTAACCAAGATCCCATTGCTGGGCGATATCCCGCTGCTGGGCGAACTGTTCAAACATCGATCCATCAAGGACAGCAACATCGAATTGCTGGCATTCATAACCCCTTATGTCATAGACAATAAGGGAGGCATATCCCAAACCTCGCTGGATGAGATTGAAAATGCAAAAAATAAAATGAAATCCATAAAAGATGATTTGACAAATAACCCATGATAGTGTTATATTAATTTAAATGCTTTTTTTCCGTTCCGGCCATTTCCAGCGTTCGCGTTGGGAATGGCTTTTTTTATGTCTCTTGCTTCACTGAATCATAGCCCGGCCACCTATAGAATTCGTAACTCCTATTTTAAATAATAGTTACGTACATTAATCATCTGATAATCATACCTTCTGACAGATTTCAATCACGTGAAGTTGTTCTTGGTTTTGACAATAATAACATTATTTCTTTAAATATCAAACCCACTGTCGAAATGTAATTGAATGCCCTATCCCCAATAATGCCTCTACTCCTTCTAATAAGGCCTGCCCAATTTACCTTTCTGACTACAATCCATCAATTCTTTGTTTTCTGAGCAAGCTTTTTATCCTTATATTTTATAAGCACATTAAATCTAATATCTTATACAACAAATTCTTGACCTCGAACTTTTTATCCTGTCGATCAGCTGAAAGTCCCGATGGCTATCGGAAATATCCTGACTAAATGCCTGTTAATCTTCGTAGCTTTGTGTGAACTATATTTTTCTTGGGTTGCGGCTTGACCGCCCTGTGGATATCAGGCTTTCTCAGATCCAGATCGGGTTGGTCCAGGCACATTTGCCTGCCTCATCGATAACTTCAGCCCGTATCCAGTTAT
Source organism: Sedimentisphaerales bacterium (assembly GCA_963663965.2). Lineage (GTDB taxonomy): Bacteria > Planctomycetota > Phycisphaerae > Sedimentisphaerales > SM23-30. The sequence continues at coordinate 25,061 of CAXXFK010000013.1, read as the reverse complement.
AAGTTCGTTTATTTTTTCCAAAGGCCCACTGGGCTTTTGTAAGTAATTCGCCATCCTTGGCTTTCACAAAATAAGCGCCCGCAGCGCCGTTATAATAAAAGGTGATTTGCCTGACTTCGCTGGTCTCAATTCGAATAATACCCTCTTCGTTTCGAAAATCGTTAATCACCGGCCCACACGATCCATAACAACACCCTTGGCTCAGGGCCTCTAGAATCCCCGCCACATCGAATGACCGGGTTTTGATCATCGTCCATCCCTGGTTGATCTCGTGGCTCTTATGCACATCGTCAGTAACGACCCCAACCAGCTTGAATCCCTTATTGAGCATCTGATCCCAATGAACGGTCGAATACCCTTTGTTATTATGCAAATCGCACACCGCATTATAAACCTCCATTCCAATATACCCGCTCACCTCCCGCATCTCATCCAGAGTATGCGCTGTCCAGAATGGATGCGCGTAGATCGGCGTCCCGCCGGCCGCTTTGACCTGGTCGATCAACGCTTGAGCCTTTAAATCCCGGGCCAGGGTAAATGGATGCGGCAGATTTAAACAGACAAAATGATGAGCCGGCGCCCCGGTACCCGTTTGAGGATGAGCTTCCATTCCACTGATTGCCAGAAACTGATCATCGGAATACCCACTCAAATCATTCGTTTTCCAATGATCCGTTATCGCCACGACATCGTAACCAGCTTTGCGGTATTGCCCCAGTCGGGTTGCCACATCCACATCGCCGTCTGACGTGGTCGTATGCACATGCAAAGCGGCCTTATACCAGCGCCCTTCCTGTTCAAATGGATTAACGGGTTTAGCTGCCTCAGTCTTGGCTTTAACCGAATCCGGATTGGCCTCGGCGCCCATCGCAGGAATCATTGCCGCCTGGGCCGCTATCACGCTTGAAATCTTCATGAATGATCTTCGATCCATGACACGGGTCTCCTGTTAAGTTGGAAGTTTCGGTTATCGTTTCTGCAGCCAGAGGAAATCCAGTCCGAGCATGCTATCGGGCCTGGTATTTTTTAAAACCAGACGATGGTCACCCTTGGTTAATGCCATTCTTGGCCCGTTTACCGGCCGTGACAGGATACGGAAATCGGTTGCCAGTTCCGCTTCATCCTGACCATTCAGCTTCAGCGGCTGACCATCCAGTTCCGCTACCAGACGCCCAGAGACGGGCGTGTGCGCCGCCACCAACCGGATAATATAACTCCCCTCTTCCGCTACCGGGAAAGTCAACACCAGTTCCTTGCCCGTCTCGGCCGGCCGCCAGACTGCCAGTTTTCCACCGGCCCACTGACCATCCGATTCGAATACCAGTTTTGCCCCCTTCTCCGCGATCGTTTCAATATCAAAAAAGACACTGTTGCTGGCTCCACCCGATGAATCCGGCGTCCAGGTAGGTGGCAATACCGGCTTGCGCACATCTTCCCGGGTAATAAACACATGGTCATCGATCGTTCCCGGTATCGCGTAATAATAGCCCAGCCGCGCGTAAGAGAATCCTTCCGTCCGCTGATGCGTCAGCAGTTCCATACTGAAATAGATCGAATGGTTAAACGGAATCAGGTCATTAATCTGCCAGCGGTAATTCGTCACAAATCCTCGATTGGCCGGGCCATCGTTGCGCGGCTGACCGCAATAAGGATGCACAAAGATATCGCCAATACTCCAGGAATAATTATAATAATCCTCTGAGCCCGTCCCGAAAATCGACGGCTGCTCATCATCATCCACAAACACCTTCTCATCCCCTTCCCCCCACCAGTTGCCCGCAGAACTCGGTACCGGGTTCGGATTCATCAGCAGTGACGCCGTCCCCACATAACATCCCTTGCCCCGCGCGAAAACGAAAGGCAAATCGGCAATCCCCGGATCATTCGTTATCAAATCATGCTTGACGCGCCAGTGGGCAAAGAAATACATGCTCCGCTCTGGATCCCACTCACAAGCAACATGACGGACCTTCCCCTCTACCCGTACTTCCTGCTCGCCAAAATTCTTTAATTCTATTATCATCTTCTTTTGAAACGGCATCACATACCGGCAGGTCATCGTCCCATCTGGTTCCACGCTGAAAGGCAGCGAATCATAGGGATTGATTCCCGGCGCCGCCCCAAAAAAATCGCCTACCGGGCTGGCCACCTGAGGCAGGTTGTAATCATCGCACCGGATATACAGCACCGTCTGACGTAACGCCGCCACCAGATCCTTTGCCTGTATTTTCAATACCAATTGCTCTACCCGCTCCGATCCTTCCAGACTCAACACCTGCTTCTTTTCATCCGGCCGCAATGTCTCGCGGAGTTCCGCCACCTGACCCGCCGGATTATAGGGATAATTATCATTCACATTCGAAAAAATCTTTGCGACCTTCGCAATCGCCCCTTCCGCCTTTTTCAATTCATCCATACTGAAAGAGGCTACCTGGGTTCCTGCTTCATAATGCAGAACCTGAACCTCATAAAAATGCAAACGCCGCAGATTCCCCTGCCAGGTAATCCGGCATCCTTTAGCAAAAGGCATCGGCAGATAACAGGCATCCTGATGATCGAAACAACGTCGCAGCATTTCAACATCCAACCCGGTCTTCTGGGCATAATCTTGATATACGCTCGCCAGAAAGGTTTTGGCCGGACCATCGTAAACCGCCTCATCTGCCCCATCCAGAATCACCCGGATCGTCCCATCCATACCTGCCGTCCATGTTCTTACTATCGCTCCGGGACCGTGCACATCGCATATTACAAACTCACCACCGTTCCCTTCAGCGTCTGGTTCTTTCAATACCTGATCAAAACCAGGCACCGGCTCCCGGCCGAATCCATCGGAATTCGCCGACCACAGCGCCCCACCCGGCAACGTACTCCGCCGGTCATGCGAGGAATACTGAACATTCTTGCCCGCCGGACTTGGATAGTCGCCCAGCTTCGCCATATCCACCATGGATTCGATTAATCCTGCCGTCGTTACTACATCTGGGCCTGCCTTCGCCTCACGGCCTGGCAGCCAGCCACCTGACAAAACGATTCCGCTAACCAACAGATACCAGACACTTTGTGCGCATGAAAAATCACGTAATTTCATAGGAACTCTCCATTTATTCGTGCGGCGTAATAGCAATTTTATGCAGAAACCGAAATACAATGCGACATCAGTTTTACCACTATATCCCCAACAAAACAAGATGTCAAACGATTCCCACTGCCAAAATCCTTTTAGGTTGACGCCCCCTATCCAGTGGGATACTATCAATGAATATCCCGTAAACCCTTTTGGTTATTTCTGACCTCTTTCATTTTTGGACAACATATCATGAACACCGCCAGACGCCATATTTTCATCGCATGTTTAATAACCGGTCTCTATTCCATCACCTTCGCCCAGTCTATCATTCTCGAACAAACCCACGATTCAGGCATCTATCAGACCGGCGAACCAATCCGCGTCACCCTCCTGGCCGGCGAAAAAGCCACCGAACCACCCACTGCCCGCATCTGGGAAGGTGATGCCGCAAAATATTCCCAGGAAACGCTCGCATATCCCGATGCGTCAGGCGTATTTTTCAACCGATCACTGACCGGCCCTTCTCACATCACCTTCGAATTAAAAACCGAATCTCAGACCGCCAGCATTGGCGCGGTGATCGATCCCGAAAAATACACCCCCGGCACCCAACGCCCGGCTGACTTCGATCAATACTGGCAACAGGAAAAACGCAAGCTTCGCGCCCTGCCTCTCGAAGTCAAAGCCACCCCCGTCGACGGCATTGAAACCGGCTATCTCTGTCAGGATATGGAACTCAACTGCACCGGCCCCAAACCCGCCCGCGGTTACTTCGCCAAACCAAAAACAGCCCAACCCAAATCGCTGCCCATCGTGCTGAACGTGCACGCCGCCGGTGTCAGCGGATCATGGTGCCGTTCAGAACCCCGCAACGCCATGCATTACGCCCGCATGGGCAAAGGCGCTCTCTGTTTCGATCTGAACGCCCACGGCATGCTGAACGGCCAACCCGACTCTTATTACACCGATCTGGAAAACGGCGAACTCAAATACTACCAGACTTCCGGCCTGGAAAACCGCGACACCGTCTATTTCCGGGGCATGTACCTCCGCCTGATTCGCACCCTGGACTTCCTCACCAGCCAGCCCGAATGGGATGGCAAACGCCTGCTGGTCATCGGTGAAAGTCAGGGTGGCGGCCAGGCTCTGGCTGCGGCCGGCCTGGATCACAGGGTCGATGTCGCCATCGCCACCGTCCCGGCCATGTGCGACTGGGGTGGTACCCTGGTCGGTCGCAAGGGCGGCTGGCCCCAACCCTTTGCCACCCAGAACGACCGTAACAAAATGCTCGCCGCCCTGCCCTATTTCGACACCGCCCACCTCCTCAAAGGCTCCCAGGCGACCCTGATCGTCGAAATCGGCCTCATTGATACCACCTGCTCACCCGAATCTGTCTATGCCGCTATTAACCAGTCCTCCGGCAAAAAAATCATCTATCCCGTCCCCTACCGCGGCCACCACGTCTCCCAGAAAGCCTACCAGAAAACCTGGGAAAACACCGTCTACCAACCCAAAATGGCCTTCATCAGCGACTATCTCAAATAGCAATAGCCGCCCCGGGCCTGAACCACTATAACCAATTGAAATAAAACACATTACACTCATTTTCATTCAAAACTGGATTTTAACCCGGCACATACTTGACCACGTGTCAACCTTTCTATTATTCTATTATCTGCAAAACAATCAATACTATACCGTTTACGATTGAAAATTGCCCGCTGGTCCGCGAATTAAGTCTTTTATAAGTAATCACTTATGTTCCGATAGATCGGAAATTTTCATACCCATTGGGTATATCATAACCTTTTCATCTGCCATTGGTCAATCCTGACGACACTACTCCGCCGGACAAAGCTCAATCTTCTCAAACGGAATCGCCTGAAACTCCGGAATATGCTTAAAAACAGCGCTATCCTTTTTCAAACGAAAATCCAGTTTCTGTATATCGACAAATCCCGGATCATCCTCCGTCGACCAGTTGCCTTGATTGACCAGTAGATGCTGATACGCCTGGGGCATATCCAGCAATTGTGTCCGCACCGCCAGATTATTGACCAGCACATTGCCGCGCGGCTCCGCCGGCGCCTCCGCTAAAATCGATGCCAGCTTCGGATACCGCTCACTGAAAGGCGGCTGATCATAATGAACCCGTTCGAGCTGTTCATACATATGCCATTCACCCCCTTTAGAGATAAAATCCTTGGCCCAGCCCACACCGCGCGTATCGATCAGCGCGCCTTTGGCACAATCCACAAACACATTATTCTTGATCACATTATCCCGGCCGCCACCCACATTAATCGCGCACAACGACCCGGCCAGATAAAACACATTGCCCTCAATCGTAAACCCGCTGGCCGCGTCATCCAAATACACCACTCGCGACCCATGCCGGTACTGGTCTTTGGCGCTGTGAATATGATGGAAAAAGTTATATCGAATCACCGTCCCGCGATTTACCCAGCTCCGGCCGGCATAAAACGCCCCCACATCATCGCTCTCCGTACACACATCAAAAATGTCATTGTACTCAATCAGATGGTCATTCCCCCCGAGTTGAATCGCATTATGCGGTCCATCGTGAATCCGGTTATGGGCCACTCGATTACCAACCCCACCCACCTGCACAGCCGGCCGATACGTCAGACACCACCGGTTATAATGATGAATATGATTGTCCTCGGCATAGTTGTGTGCCGGCGTCAAGGTATTTTGATCCCCACCCGGAAAGCACAACCCCGCCATCACCAGTATAATAAATATCACACCCCTTCACGCCATTGGCCTCACCGCCGGAAAGCTCCACACCCCGGTTACCCACATTACGAATCACACAACCTTCCACTCGATTGCCTGTCCCACCTTTGATCCGAACTGCCGTGCCCCGCGTGCCCTCAATCATCATTCCCTTAAATACCACATGACTGCATCCATCCATCACCACCATCGATTCGCCCCATCGACACAAAGGGAGCCTCTTTTCCCATCGGCGCCGGCGGCCAGAAATACAGCATGGCCGCTGCTCCGGTCCAGGTACCATTCACACCGGCCGATCCAGTTCTTCCAGCACATTCAAAAAATAAAACCGGTGCTTGGGACTATACCCGTAAACCCCATGCGGCGGATACGTCTCAACGGTCTTGCTCGCCGCGTCGATCGAGCGGACACGCTCATAGGAATCAGCCCAGTCCTGCGTCCAGAATCCATGCACCCAGATATCATCACTCGGCGCCCAGCCTGCCCGGCCGGTCCTCACGATAGGTAAACGCCCCGCCGTCAGCCCCTTTGGGCGCCTGGTCAATCAATAACCATCCCTCATCAGGATACCGCGCCATGGTCATGGGCCTCCCCTGGTAAAACAACTCCAATCCCGCCGGCGATATCGACCGTCCAAAGCCGCGACTGACCAGCTTGCCAAAATCCGTAATCCCCTGGGCTTTCAGATCCACCTGCAAAATCGAACCGCGACACTCCTGCTTCAACCGCTTCAATACCGCTTCATCCGTCACCGGCTTAAATCCCTTCACTTCCCTGCCCGCCACCAGACGCACCGTCTCACCTTGCTTCGCCTGATAGACCACCGGAGCCCCTTCCGTTCCGCCATCCTGTTGGGCCAGATGCAGCGGTTCATTAACAAAATACGTCCCACCCCGCACAATAATATGAACAGCCCCCGCCTCTCGCCCGGATGCCCGTATCTGACGAACCCGGTCCCGCGCCTCAACCAACGTCTTCACCTCGCCATCAGTCGATACCATCACCTCCATACCCAGACAGCAGGAGCCCAAAAATACCACACCACCAATAAAGCTCATCAACTTCCAACTCATAACATTCTCTCCGGATACATAGAGGGATTAATATTCTTTGATACCACAATACTAAAATTCGAGCGGTCAGGAATTTTTATGCCGATGGGTATAAAATATTTTACTGGTCGCCTATCCGCAATATTTATGATATAAACGACAATATCCAAAAGATAATGCCTTATTTTCAAATTAAAAATTGAATAATGGGTACCTCTAAAAATTGCTTTAGAGGCGAAAGCGAGGATGGTTTTTCTCTGGCAAGGAACAAAGAACCGGGCATATTCGTCAATATTCACGGTTTTTATGACGCAGACCAGAGGAAAATCAGACCGCTTGCAGCCCTGAATGAATTATTAGAGGTTCCCTAATGTTTTAACCGCTCAAAAAGGAAACCGGATCAATGAGACACACACACTTAACACACGCCATAGGATTCACTCTGGCGCTACTCATGATCTCTTCGCAAGTTGTCCAGACTGCCTCGGCTGATAGTGACACTTTCACGCTAAAACTGGCCGCTCCCATCCTCCGCTGGGATGAAGCCATCCCCCTGGGCAACGGTATGCTCGGTGGCTTGTTGTGGGGTGAAAAGAATACCATCCATCTCTCTCTGGACCGGGGTGACCTCTGGGATGAAACCACCCCGCCCGAAATCCTGGAGGGTAACTGGAACTATGCCAATATGAAACAGCTGATCAAGGATAACTGGGGTGAATTCGGCCGCCGCTACGACCGGATCTATAACCAGCCCGCTCCCACCAAACTCCCGGGCGGCCGGCTCACGCTCACCCTCAGCCCGGACAGGCACGTTCAAACCTTTTCTCTGGATATGAAACAGGCGCTGGGTACCGCGCAATTTGACAATGGCAGCAACCTGCAATGTTTTTTTCCTGCCACCGAGCGGGTCGCTTTAATGCGGATCGCTGATCCCGCGATCACCTGCGCCTTTAAGCGCCCTGACGGCCTCAACAAACTCAAGTATCCACCCGCCGAGTTCGGCCAGGCCGAAGGAATGAGCTGGATGGTCCAACAGGCTGCCGATGGCCTGGTTTACGCCACGCTGACCGCAACCAGGGTCATCAATAACCAGACCCTGGTAGGCATTGCCATTGCGACCAACCAGGAAGATCCGGACGAACCGGACGCCCTGGCCCTGGCCCGCCGGCGGGTACAGCGCATCCTGAACATCGGATTTGATCAGGCGCTTACAACGCATTTACAATGGTGGAACCGGTTCTGGAATATTTCAGACCTTGTCATTCCAGATGAGCGGATCCAGCGCCATTACAACCTGGTCAAGTATTTCTATGGCGCCGCCTCCCGGCCGGATGCCCCTTCGATGCCCTTACAGGCTGTCTGGACCCAGGACTCTGGCGGGCTGCCACCCTGGAAAGGCGATTTCCATCACGACCTGAACACCCAGATGACCTATCTGGCTTATCACACAGCCGGTCTGACCGATGCCGGTTTGAGCTTCCTGAACCACATGTGGGACCTGCTGCCGCAATACCGCAGCTTCGCGCGGGACTTTTTCGGCGTTGAAGGGGCCGCAATCCCGGCTGTGATGTCACTGAACGGCAAGCCGCTCGGTGGCTGGCCCCAGTACGCGCTCTCGCCCAGTTACGCGATCTGGATTGGCCAGAGTTTCTACCTGCACTGGAAGCACACCATGGACCCTACCTTCCTGCGCGAACGCGCTTATCCATGGCTGAATGAAATCATTTGCACTATCGTCCAGTTACTGGTTGATAAAGATGGCAAGCTCTATTTCGAACTATCCAGTTCATCCGAAATCCATAACAATTCCCCCAAAGCCTACCTGACCCCCAACTCCAATCAGGACCTGGCCATGCTGATCTGGGCCTTCGAAGCCATGGCGGAAATAACCACCGCGCTGGACCGGCCGGATGAGGCCAAAAAATGGCGTGCGTTACGGGAACGTCTGGATGATCTGGCCATCGATGCCGACAACGTATTAATGTTCAGTCCGGATGAACCGTTCAACCAGTCCCATCGGCATCACGCTCACGTCATGGCCATTCATCCGTTTGCCACCCTGAATATCGACGGCAGCGACCACGATCGCCAGATCATTACCGCGTCCCTGAACAAAATGGATGAATTGGGAACGCAAGCCTGGACGGGATACAGCTTCTCCTGGTTCGCTTCCCTGCTCGCGCGCGCGGGCATGCCGGAGAAAGCATATCAATATCTGGCCACCTATGAACACGCCTTCATCCTGCGCAATGGATTCCACTGCAACGGCGATCAGCTCAAGGCCGGCCTGTCTGGATTCACCTATCGCCCCTTCACCCTGGAAGGCAACTTTCTGGCCATGGAGGCCGTCCATGACATGGTCCTGCAAAGCTGGCCGGTGAATATCCTGAAAGATCCCACTCCCGTAATCCGCCTGTTCCCGGCCATGCCCTGGGCATGGCATAATGCCAGTTTCCACAACCTGCACGCCGAAGGTGGATTCCTGGTTTCCGCGACCCGGCAAAACAATGCCACCACCCAATTCAGCATCCAGGCCACTTGCACCGGCGAATTACGCCTGCGCGACAACTTCGGCCCCGCCACACCCCAATTCAACCGGCAGGTACGCAAAGTCGGACCCAATTATGTTATCACGCTCAACCAGGGAGACACCCTCACCGGCCATATTCCCGCTCCACCCCAGATACCCGATGAACCCGACGCCTCCACAAAAGCCAGACAAGTCATTCAAAAACTGGATGATCTTCCAAAGTAAATAACTGATAATATCATCATATTGTTGCATAAGGAATACGTATCCGCTATGCCTGAAAGAGAATTTAAAGGGGTCAGGAATGAATGGCGGTAGATTAAGCGGCATGGGCATTTCTCCATTGTTCTCTGGTTCCTTTTAAGCTGGGATACGATTTGGTTTCATGCGTAATGGCTCGGAGAATTTAAATGTTCCTGACACCATTCTGACACCATTAATTTCTCTTAAATTGTTTGCGGTTCATCCGCCTTAGGTTTTTACAGGCTTTATTTCGCATCCTCCTTTTTCTCTTCGGCTTTGATTTTCTCTTTGGAAAGATGCTCGTCAACATCGAAGTCGCCGGAGTGGACAACCACCTGATATTTCAATGTCAATGTCTCCCCCTTTTTCAACGAGAATCCATCCTGGGTGAAATTCAGGTTGGTCGGAGAAACAAAACCATAGTTACGGGTAAACCACTTGCTGGGATACCAGATATTGTCAGGGTGATCGATGATCGCCAGGCCTTCAGTTGTGCCGCATCTCATGCCGCTGTAATGGCACCAGGCAGCTTCCTGGCCGGCGGTTCCCTGTTCATTCACCTGGCCGGCCGAGTTCACTAACTTGCCGCCCTGATTCACCGATAGGGTTGGATGCATGCGGGCCGCAAAGAGGGAGTGGTTGGTCTTGCCGATATCTATATCCACCAGCGGGGTCAGCGTGATGGTAAAGTCCATCGTCCATTGCGTATCGGATGCCATGGTGACCACGATATCGCGTTCATCTTTCATAATGGCTGGTTTTTCATAGGGCGTCCACAGGCAGCTATCGTGCAGATGAATCATATCGGGCGTGTCCGCAATCACCTTGGGCCCCTGAGAGATAATCTGGCCTCGATCGTTCGGCTCTTGCCAGAAATTGCAGCCATTGACTTTATCGCAGCCAAACCAGAGGGAACGATGATGCGGATAAGGCAAACTGGCGTCCGTAGTCACGGACAGGCCACTCTGCGGGGCATTCACAGGAAAAAAATAGGGATATTTCTGGCCCGGCCCAAAGCGATAACAGGTCAGAACCTGATTGTTGTTGTGAATAATCCACATATCGTCGCGCTGGTTGTCGCTCTTATAAACCCCCAGTTGGGCAGCTTGAGCGTTAACGGACAGAATCACAGCCATCAGAATCAGCATCACAGATTTCATCAACTTCTCCAGATAAGAGTAATTAAATTAGGAACAGTAAATTAGTAAATTAGAGTAAATTAGGGACAGTCACCGGTTTTCTGCTAAGCAGGCCTCTAATAAGGGTATCTCTAAAATTCGAGACGCCCTTAATTAGGACTAGAGAGCAAATTTTGCTATGCCCGTTCGCACCCAGCTGCTGCATGGGCAAACAAGTTACCCATCTACTTGCCGTTGTCGGATGCTCCGTCTTTATCAACAGACATTTCATCCGCGCCCACATCTGACGAACCGGCTTTTCTTGGCTGACTGTCAATGTCGCTTGTCGCCAAAGCCAAATTGCCGGGCGGACATGCTGAAACCAGCAATGACATGGTATTCTTATTCATGGAATCATGCGCAATACGCTATTTTAAGCCTCTCGCAGACAATGTTAAATCAGGTCCAGACCCAAGCCCGTGGATTTCTCGTTTTTTCCGGTCAGTTTAAAAAGTAAAACATTAGGCCCCTCGACAAGGTCCAGGTCTGCCAGCTCGATACCCGTAGTTTTTATTCTCTCGGCGCTGTACAGATCTGCTTCATTGCCGACCGGGACTTCATCCACGAATAACCGGACTCGTCCCTGGCCCGGTCCTTTTTATGGCGTCTATACTTACGCGGTATTTGCCTTTTGCCGGAAGCTGACATACAAAGGCGATAAAGGGATGGCCGAACCAATCGTTCGGCTTGGCGCTGTACGAAAGAAAACGCTGGTCAGCTGCCGTCGAATGTCTCGCCGTTCTTCGTCAGCGTGGCATTCTGAAATGAAAAGGCATAGATGGGGATCCCCCCACCAGGTCGCAAAGACAATTCGCTCAAGGTCTATCACCTTCCGGTCTTCTATCGGGCCGATGGAAAAATTGCAGGTCGGGCGATCTTTTGAATATAGATATGTCACCGAGCAATAATCGTTGGTCCGGTTGTTTTCCTCCGGCGCATGTTCGATAGTTTGCAGGATGCTTTTGTTATAAACCGTATGCATCGCCCAGCATGAACCGGTTATCCGCCTGTCCGCCCGAGGTTTTTGTAATAGCCCACACATCCGCTCAAGGGAAAAGATTTTAAGCTCTCCCACCTGCCCGGCACATCATACCATCCTCCGTTATAGAAATCTTCCGAGCCCTGTTCCATGAATGACGAGCTTGCCGATCAATAGTCGTTTGATCGTCACCCTCGAAAAAATACGTACTTGCCTGACTCGAACGCCTGGGATTGCTGGACAACAGCCGACAATCGCCCCCTTGCCCTTTGTCTCGATAAAGGTATAGGGCGTGCCTTTTGTCGTCGGATTTTCTCGTCTCCACAACGCATAGAATCCCCCTTCGTTTTGCTTCCTGGGCATGTTCGAATACATAACTTCGGCTTTGGCCTTGAGCGCAGGTCCGCCGGTTCGCTGCGATACCAGTTCGATCCTTGCCGACTTCTCGAACGGCATGGGAAAGTAACAATAATCGGCGTCATCGCCGGTCCCTGCCAACAGCGATTTCATCGCGGGCGTTCCCCAGGCATATCCGAAAAAGTCTCCGGCCGGGCTGAGGATGGCCGGTTGCTTGTCATCGTCAAAAAAGACCTTGAGTATAATCCCGCGGTCCTTGCCTCTGAAACAGCCGCCTGGTGAAAAACGAAAGCCCTGCTATCCTGCCGGGACGATCTATGCTGCATACGGTCATGCTGTCGGACGGTGCCAGTACAATATCTTTCGTGATGGTTTCAACATTCACACCCGGCCCGGCTGTGTAAGATGAGATATCCGACCCCGTGGCAGAGAATAGCGCCTTGGCCTTATCCAGCCCCGCAAGAAACTCCTTGGAAGGTTGATCTGAATATGTTTCTAACGGCGTACTGCCGGGATAAACAGCATAATTGATCTGGTAGAACTGAATACGTTCCGCTCTGATAAGTACCTTGCAGGATTTTTTAAAAGGTACAGGCAGGTAAGAATAAAATCCCCCCCGCTCCATAGCCGACGACCGGCCGAACAAAAGGAAAGACAGTCCCTGTGAAAAGTTCGCGGAACTTAATACTGATTCTTGGTTGGGATTCACCGTCTAAATAAAAGTCCATGATATCATCGGTGGGGGTCGGAGTCCAGATGCGATAGATAACGCCGGGGGCCATCTATCTCTGCAAGAACCAGACCTGCCGGTTCTTTTCGAATATATGAATACTCCCCGGAAAACCCGTCATTGTTCCCGCCTGTCCTGTCATAACTCGAAAAAGATCCGATACGAATCGCATTACTGAAACGCGGTAAAAGGTCAAGACGGTACAACTGCTCAATACCGGGAGAAACCTGCCCTTCACCAATGCCCTGACATAAACCCGAACATCAGAAATAAAAAAATAGTACTTGCCGCTAGCGTCTTCATAAGTCAACCTCGCGAAGAAAAACTGTTTTAAATATTTAAGGAATTCTGGTCAGGTTATCTGATCCCCGAAAATCCTTTTGCTCAGGCATCAATTTAACACCTATAAGTAAAAAAAGAAAAGATAAAACTGAAACAGATCTTGAAAACACAGGCCGGGAAAACCAGGAAAACCAGAGAACAATGGAGAAATGCCCATGCCGCTTAATCTACCGCCATTAGGGACAGTCACCGTTTTATGTTCCACCTTCCTCACTTTCATTCTTCTTCGGTCTCCCCAATCGGCAGCGGCCGCAGCCGTTTGTTTAAGCGGTTTTCCAGTTTGCTGATAAAGGCATCGCCTGCCAGCGGCCGGCCGGTATGGGTATTCAACCGCACCTGTTCCATAAGCTCCGCCGGCAGCTTGCGGGTCAACTGCACACGCCAGTCGATCCGGGATGAGTTCCGTTTCCATTCGCCCAGGTTCAGCAGGCCGGTCTTGTCCTCGCCGCCGACATGCGCCGCCGCGCTCGACCATTCATACGCCCACGCCCGCCGCGCCAGCTTCGCCCGCACCGGGTTCTGCTCCACATAGCGCAGCGCCTGCCAGAAATGCTCACGCCCCAGCGGACACGAAAAGAACCGGTTCTGCCACAAATGCCCGCTGCGGCCATGCCACCGGTTCACCGTCTGCGTATACAGAAAATGGGTCCGGCCCAGCGCTTTGGCCAGCGCCTCCTCCGTCCGCGGCCGCGCGATCAGATGCACATGGTTGGTCATCAGACACCAACCCAGCACTTCCAGGCCATACGTCTCCGCCTGCTCCCGCAGCAATCCCAGATACAACCGCCGGTCATCATCCGTAAAAAACACATCCTGACGGTTATTGCCCCGCTGCGTAATATGATGCGGAACATCCGGTACGACTATCCGTGCAACTCTTGGCATAATACCCGAATATTACCCCGTTTCACTAAACCGGTCAACCATATAATGTTGACTGTCCCTTGTTTCCCCCTTGTTTCCCCTTATGCATCACTTTCCTCAGTTTCATTCTTCTTCGGCTTCCATCAGCGCGGTCCATTGATCAATTAGAGAGATGAGCTCTTTATTTGAGGCGTCGCTTGGTAAAGGGTTGATGTTCTTTCATCTGTCCTAAGTTAAGGATCAGTCACTGGTGGGATGCCAACTGCCTGCATCCGCTTGTTTTACCTTTGTTATGATTATGGTGTAAAGCTGTTCTATTTGAGTGGACGTTTCGCGAAAAGCACAGACTTGATAAGTCCTGTGCGCCCGATCGACGAGAAGTATCTCCAAACACGCTTTGGGATTAACGATGTCGGTGATCCTGCATGTTCGAATATCCGAGTAGGCAATCTCAAAGGATCGCCCGAAGGGTCGGTTACTTACCCTGAGTCGATCTCCTTCGTGGTCAACTTCCGTAGTCGAAAATGCTGAATTGAGATATGTTCCCAATAACATGCGGCTTAACCACCATGCGATAAGCGCAAATGGGCCGCAAACAATAAGTAGCCAATACTCACCTTGCAGAAAGGGAGCGCAAAGCGAAATGCTGCCAGCAATAAAGATGAAGGTGCCACTGAAAAGGAGAATGATTGATGCAGTCTTTTTGTCTCTGGGGGTAATTTTCATTTTTTTTGCAGAATGATAGGGCCAACGCCCGCCGCGCCAGCGATGTGACATAGAGCCCTTGGTTATGGTGCTTCAGTCTTCCATCCTTTTCTAAGAAATGGAATGTAACCGTAAAATCGTTCGTAACATACTATTCCCTCAAATAATTTCATGCAATTGTTCTGTTTGGTGAGAGATAATTTCAGACTAAATGACCTCTTTAATACACCTGATCGACTATAACTTTTTTGTCACTTCAATGCCTTTAAAACCGATTATAACGGAATTCTCTTTGGTCGAGTAATTAACAAATGTATTCGCACCAACAGTAGTATTCTCAGCTAGAACTACCCCGTCACCTATTACAACTGCATTCCTACCAATGATACAGCCATCTCTTATTACTGGACCAGGAATTTTTGCCATTTCAGGTGTATAGTGTTTTGCATATTTGTGTGTCAAAAAACCAAATGAAGAAACATTATTTCCAATAATGGTATTGTCAGCGACTGTTCCCGCAATACGACAGCTTGATCCAATTTTGACATTCTTCATTACTTCAGCATATGATTTCAAATATACATCATTTCCAATAGAAACATTTTCTCTAATAAGTACATTATGTCCACACTCAAAATCATCACCAATAACGGCACCCTCATAAATAATAGTCCCAGAGCGCACAATTGAGTTTTTACCAATAATAACTCCCATTTTAGATATGGCTGAATAAAATTTGTCCACATCACCTATAGTGTTTATTTCTTTTTTATTTCTTAGCACACTTTGAGATGAAGGATGTCCCAAGACTACGCCCGCCTCGATAATCGAACCTTCTCCTATAGCTATGTGTCCATAAAGAGTCGCCTGTTTACTCATGTAAAATGTCTTCATCGCACCCAATCCTCATCGAGTCTATCTAATACATATGTAATAGCTTCTATGTCAGTAAAACCATGATCTGCATTAGGCACTGTATATGCGTTCCAGTTGTCCTTTATATTACTCAATTTATTGATATGGCATGGATTTATAATTGAATCTTTTTCGCCTTGGAATGCATATACTGGGCAATTAATACCCTCTGCTCTTCTTTCTAGATCCTGCTTCTCGCATTCTTCGATAAAATGAAAACTAAGGGGCAAATTCCCGGATTGATAGTTTAAAACTATACTCCTGTTTTTATTCCATAAATCAAATTTGCCATCTCCTAGCTGCTTTCTTCGAAAATCTACATAATCAAATACGGGATTTACAAGTATAAGAGATTCTATTTTTTTTGCTAAAGCAACTTCAATTGAAATATTCCCCCCAAAGCTTATTCCAAATAATCCAATGCTGGTTTTATATTTATCCTTGGCATAATCATATAGCTGCATTAATGATAGAATGCCACCCGAAAGATATAGTTCTTTTTCGGTATTATTTCTATTCCTTGCTGGAAATGTATACTGAATCCAACCTATTCCTTTTTTACTGAGCCACTCACCTAAAGCTACCTGAATCGGTTCATCAAAGCCTATTATAGAGTACCCGGAGCTTAAAATAACTATCATAGTTGGGTTCTTGGGTATATCTTCTCGAATATCAATAGTCTGGTTTAAAGTGAAGAATAGTGAATTAGTTTCCATTTTCATCTCTTTCTATTACTTGACTGTGAACTAGGTTAATGTTTGAAACTCGAACAGTATCCACTGCTCTACATCGGAGTATAGCTTGAAACCCATTGCTTAATTTGACTTTAATTAACCACTTAATGAAGCTTGCCCTACGAATCCAATTAGCGGCTGCGATTGTACTCATGGGACTTAGGCCTCCAACAGTTATTATTGTTTTATTTTTTGCATATGGATTTTGACGCACTACAACCATTCCATAATCACATTCATTTGATCCATCGCAAATAAAATCCTTGTCTTGGCCTGCCCTACTCACAAGCATTTTGAGTTCTGGATCATTAGCACGTCTTCTTTCCGAAGGAACCCTGATTCTCTTAAACTGATATTCTAATTCATTGTCGATTTCAGTTAAAAATTGATTACACGCAATATTATACTTAGGTCCTCCTATCAATAGCATATTTTGATCTTTAATAGCATCAAATTCTGAAATGTTATGCACAGACAATACTTTAGGTGTCTTTCCTAGTTTTTCTCTAAAATAATGCAAAAAATCTGCTAAAACTATTGCGTCACCAATCGGAGTTAACTGAGGCTGCTTCCCTGGACGATATGTTGGATCATATTTTACTGTTACTTCAGAAATTACTATAACTAGTTCGCGCGAGTATCCTGCCCAAAAAAAAAGAACTGAAAGCGGAGGTATCCTAATATTGAATACAGCGACTAAAATATAAACAACAAGTGCACCTACTACTGATGCAGTCACATTAAGTACAAATGGATCTTCAAAAAAATGAAATAGTCTTTCTATGATTTCGACCATCGTGAAAATACCTTAAATGGTTTCGGCTGATACTCTACAATTAATGTTTTCCCTGGTGAGAGCATAGCGTCACAGGAATCCGATATACGCATGAGGTGCGGTTGATATTTTACATAACTATCAATTTCATTCATACAAATCCAACGTACATCGAGGGCTTCATCTCCTGGTAATGATATTTCCCTAATTGGTTTGCATAAAAATGACAAAGTGACAATTTCATTTTCGCGAACACATTTGTATATGCCAATAAATTGCATTACACTGATTTCATAACCAGTCTCCTCGGCAACTTCTCTATGAAGTGCATCCATGATTGATTCACCAAGTTCAACATAACCACCAGGAGGTTCCCAACCACGATCTGGGCTAAGTAAAATCAATATTTCTGATTTCTCATTAATAATGATCGCTGAAACACCGAGTCTTGTTTCCATTTATCTAATATTTCCCAGTTAAATGTCAAAAAAGAATAAGACTAACTACTTAAATCTTGCCGTAACTATAACTATAATTTTATCTCAGAGTCAAGTTTTTTTGTATTCGATGCGATTTTACCTGATTTCACAAGACACAGCGTAATTGATTTTGTTGGCAATACTATTTACACCGTAATTCCATATTTTTCAATACCTTAAGATAACTCACCACCAGTTTTATCGTTGTACCATCGTGCCTCTGCTAGAAGCTACATTTCCAAAATACCCCAATGCCAATCATTATCGCATTAACAAACCGGCCACTAAATCCCATTAATCCAATTAATATTTTTTGTTAGCATAAAACACATGATTATTTTTTATACAGGATAAGGTAAAATATTTTTCGCACATATTATAGGACACCGTAAAAACAGTCCTTCATCTGGTCGATGAAGTTTTTGAAACCGAAACCTACCACCAAATGAAAGGACTGACTATGAGTCAAACAGAAGAATCGACCAGTGACGTTAGAAACTTGAACCAAATTTTAAAAATCGACCAATCCCAGATGAAGGATCAGTTGGGCCAGATGGTGCGCCAGAGTGTGGAAGACACGCTCAATGCCCTGCTGGACGCCGAGGCGGACCAGCTCTGCAACGCCCAGCGTTATGAACATACCCAGGCCCGCACCGATACCCGGGCGGGCTATTATCCGCGTAAGTTTCATACGACGACCGGCGAAGTGAATTTGAAGATGCCCAAGCTGCGAAAAACGACCTTTGAAACCGCCATCATCGAGCGCTATAAACGCCGGGAGTCTTCGGTAGAAGAGGCCCTGATCGAGATGTATCTGGCCGGCGTTTCGGTCCGGCGTATCGAAGACATCGCCGAAAGCCTGTGGGGCGCCCGTGTCAGTGCGGGCACCATCAGCAATCTGAATCAGAAAGTCTATCAACAGATCGACCAATGGCGCAACCGCAAACTGGAAGGGTCGTATCCCTATGTCTATCTGGACGGCATCGTTTTGAAACGTTGCTGGGGCGGCGAAGTCAAGAATGTTTCGATTCTGGTGGCCATTGCCGTCGATCAGGAGGGCTATCGCGAAGTGCTGGGTTCCTGCGAGGGCGCCAAAGAGGATAAAGCCGGTTGGGGCGGTTTCTTACGCGATTTAAAGCGCCGCGGCCTGCAGGGTGTTCGCCTGTTTGTTTCCGACAAATGCCTGGGTCTGGTGGACGCGCTGGCCGAGGTTTTTCCGGAGGCCGACTGGCAGCGCTGCACGGTCCACTGGTATCGCAACGTGTTCAGTCATGTGCCGCGCAAGAAGGTGCGAGAGGTAGCGGCCATGCTCAAGGCCATCCATGCCCAGGAAGACCGCCAGGCGGCGATCCAGAAGGCCGAGCAAGTGATTGTCAAATTGCGGGAGATGAAACTGGGCAAGGCCGCTGAATTGGTCCAGGAAAGCTATCTCGAAACACTCACTTACTATCAATATCCCGACAAGCACTGGCGGCAGTTGCGAACCAATAATCCACTGGAGCGGATCATGCGTGAGATTCGTCGTCGTACGCGCGTGGTGGGCAATTTCCCGGATGGTCACTCGGCCCTGATGCTGGCCACGGCCCGCCTGAGACATATTGCCGGCACCCAATGGGGTACGAGGCGTTATTTGAATATGGATCATTTGTATGAGTTGGAGAAGGAGAAAAAAGCTGAAAAAGAGGAGGTGGTCATGGCATGATCGTCCGATAAATTTTTGCCTCCCCTCGGGGAGGCAGGGCAGGGAGTTGTCCCTCCCTCCTCCATTGAAAGACTCTACCAGATGAAAGACTAATAAAAAATGTGCGAAAAATTCTTGACACTACCTTATACAGTAAACACTGTGATTTAATACTTAATAGTCTTTATAAAACACAATGGAGATTGTTTTGTTGATTATACCTTAAATCAACATAAATCTTTTAAAAAAAAGGTAACAATTCACACTTTTTTTAAAAATAACAAGAAAAAAGATTGCGCCCTGCACAACCATCTGTTATACCATAAGTTATGGATGACAAAGATATTGTTATAGCGCAGCTGCTCCAAGAGGTCGCTTCCTTACGCGAAGAAGTAAGGCAGCTCAAAGAAGAAATTGCTCGGCTCAAGAAAGATTCGAGCAATTCGTCCAAGCCGCCCTCAAGTGATATTGTCAAACCCAAGAGGCCTTCCGCTAAGGCTAGTCGCAAAAAACGCAACCGGGGTGGCCAGCATGGGCATAAAAAGTTTTCGCGTCAACCGTTTGAAGAAGTTGACCACACATTTGAATACGAGTTGGCAGACAAAGACGCCGTGGGCCTTAAGCCTCTGGATGCCTGGTTTGTCATTCAACAAATCGGATTGCCGGAGAAAATGTACCAGGTGATTGAGCATCGAGCTAGAAAGTACCGAAACCCTGTGACAGGAAAGGTCCAGATCACCCCCTTGCCGAACGAGATTCGTAAAGGGGGATTGCTGGGTGCGGACCTGACGGCGTTGGTGTCCTATTTGAAAGGCGCCTGCCATATGTCGTATAGCACCATTCAGGGTTTTTTCCAGCAGGTGATGAAGCTGGAGGTTTCTCGCGGCATGCTTGGCAAGGCGGTTCAGAAGGGATCGAGCGCCTTGGGCCGATCGTATGATGAACTGGCCGACCGATTGCCGAACGAACCGCAGGTCAATATCGATGAGACAGGCCATCATGACAATGGCAAGCTGCACTGGACCTGGTGTTTTGATACCGGCGCCTACAGTTTGTTTAAGATTGATCCGTCGCGCGGCAGCGGCGTGCTGGAAACCATGCTTGGTAAAACCTTTGCCGGGATCATTGGGGCCGATTACTGGGGCGCCTATCGCAAGTATGCCCGGTTGTTTGGTGTTCGTGTTCAGTATTGCATGGCTCACTTGATTCGAGACGTTCGTTTTCTGGCCGAGCATAGCGTGCCCGCACTGTCTCGCTGGGGAACAAAATTGCTGGCATGGCTCAAAAAACTGTTTGACACCCTGCATCGGCGGGACGCCTTGACGCCACCGGGCTGGTTGCGTTCGATGGCGCGCCTCAAAACCGGCTTTTTGAAGCAAATGCGAAGGCCGCCGAATCACAAACTGGCCCAGAAACTGGCCAAACGATTTAAGGGCAATGCTGCAACCGATTACTTCCGATTTTTGACGGAGCCGGCTGTCGAACCCACCAATAATGGCACGGAGCGCCAAATTCGCACCGTGGTGATTGACCGACGGATCACGCAAGGAACGCGCGGCCAGGCAGGCATGCGCTGGTGCGAACGCATCTGGACAACAATAGCAACCTGCAAAAAACAGCGTCAGAATGTCCTTGATTTTATCCATGAATCGATTATTGCTCATTGGAGCAACATAAAATATCCATCGTTAATCTGTCAGAATGTGTGAACGGTTACAAAAAAAGCATATTAAGAACAATGCAGCCGAATCTGCCGGCTAAAATAGATTAGACATAAAGATGTGGTAACTATGGACAGTCACGAATGGCGATAGCTTAAGGAAATTGCAGAAAAAAAGCCTCCGGGGTCGATAGTGAAATTATGAACAAAACATTATCGAACGGAGGCTACATATGTCTAACAACCATTTCGGTAATCGTCGTGAAAAACCTTTAGAAATTTATCGCAAATTGGAAGCGTCGACTTTGAATTCGATCCGCAAGATCCTGCCCGATTGGGTGATTGAGCGAGCTTGCCGGGAATGCGAT
This sequence comes from Sedimentisphaerales bacterium, assembly GCA_963663965.2. Lineage (GTDB taxonomy): Bacteria > Planctomycetota > Phycisphaerae > Sedimentisphaerales > SM23-30. The sequence goes on along the minus strand of CAXXFK010000013.1, from coordinate 3,639 downwards.
TACAACTTTCGCCACCGCATTCTGTCACCGACGGTGATCGTGTTGCATTAGTAACTATGGACAGTCTCCATTTTACTGTTCCATTATTCGTGCCCCTTGCCATTTTTAATGGCGACTGTCTTTAGGTTCCCCGGGTTATTCCATCTTTCTCCTGATAACGCTTTCAGTACGTTACAATTAGCCTATATTTACAAATTGTTAAGTTTTATATTTCAAGATTGCTTCACGTATTAGATCGCGATATTGATAGATATTGGATACTTTATCTATATCAATTCGGGACTCTTTTTCGCCTGCAAAAAATGTTACTGCCATCTTTTTCTTATTGAAATGAAGACGACATATTGGGCGCCTATTATTATCATCCAATAGAATTGCACAATAACTTTTCGCATCTCGGATAGCTATTCGATCTGGATCCACTATCTCCGCACCTATTGCCTGAACAATTCTATATCCCTCCCATTCTTCCGGAGTAGTCTCAATGCCATCTGAGCCATTTTCTTCATCCTCAATTACAGTTATATCTTCTTCCTCTGATTCTTCATTATCGCCAGAATCCAGCGCTGTTTTCAATCTATCATTAATTGTTTCTCGAATATAATCTCGAATGGCTCTTTGTGTTAAAAGCATAAACTGATCACGTACTTGCTGAGTAAAACGCCCAGAATATACGCGCCCAGTTAAAAGTCTCACAAATTCTTCACTTGGATTCTCAAATTCAGACTTAATTTGCGATAAGAGAGCTCGGTGATATTTCAAGTTACTCGCCGTACTAATTATCGTTTGCATATCAAAAGAAGATTTAGCAAATTTCTTTAATTCTTCCACTTGAATATCAGTAAATTCTAATAAATTAAATTCAAAAAAAGGACGATCATCCATGCAATTATCCTTTTCAAGATCACTAAAAAACAAATAGCGAATACCATCCGTTAGTACACCAAACCTAGATTCAGTTACTGAAAAATACCTGAATAATTGCCCGGCATGTTTAGCTTCTAAATTAGCGCCAACCGGTTTGCATTCTATAAGAATTATTATTTTTTCTTCGCGTTTTATTGCATAATCAACCTTCTCTCCTTTTTTCATTCCATGGTCAGCAGTAAGTTCTGGTATCACTTCCAATGGATTAAAAATATCATACCCAAGTGCTTGAAGAAAAGGTAATACAAAAGCAGTTTTTGAAGCCTCTTCTGTTTTAACAGAATCTATCTGCCTCTGGATTCGAGTTGAAATTTCCCGGAGTTTATCGATTAAATCCATAATTTGACCTCCAATAAATATTAATTTTTTCAATCCGATTTACAACAATTTTGGTTGAAATATTGATCGTTGTCAAACTTATTTTAAAAATATTTTATATACATATCTTTTTTCTGGGTTTACTGAGCAACCAGTTCCAATTCATCCATATCCCAGATTCTCAGCCTTTCCCATGGTGTTCTCTATACTCCTATCCTTTATATTCTTGCTTTTAAACGAACTGATCATATTAGCGTATATTCATCCCGATTAATCGGGATTCGTAGTTCTCCTTTCGGCGGTTTATCTTGGAGGCTTCGTGCCTTCGTGTGAGCTATTTTCTTATAGGGTTGCGGCTTGACCGGCGCTGCCAGTTTAGCCCCGGCTGGGTGGCCTCGGCCAAGCAATTTCGGGTGGCACCATTCAAGCGTAACGCAGTGAAGCTTGTGGGTGCATAACGCATCATCGCCAATCAGACTGCAACCGTGCCCCGCCCGCCAGCCAGCCATCGCCATGGACCATACCGCCATCTTTGCACATCCTGCCGTCCATCGTATCCAGATCTCCAATCATAAAAAACGCCTCTCATTAACGACATAAATCTAATTTTACCTCCCCCCCTCTTTCATGCAATTAAAATTTCCCCAATTTTTCTAATCATAAATCTGTGGGCCAGCCCGTATTTATCTTCTTGTTCTTCACGATCTCCATGGTAAATCGGCTGTTATATTCTTTAATTCTTCCCGAACATCCTGTCGAACCTGTGATCCTGTCTAAAAGGCTGTTCTTCTCCGCGCCCCCGCGCCTTTGTCTGAACCCGGCTGTTAATAATTTACCATTTTCCATTTTCCATTTTAAATTCCCCCCCATGTATCCCTGTATCAGTGGCGAATCAAATTCCTCCCCATCTTGGCTTGTTTTTACAAGAACAAAAAATTTCATATGGGGTAACCATGGAGGTAACCAAAGACAGTCACCGTTTTATTCCATTATTCTTGCCACTTGCCATTTTTAACGTCGACTGTCCCTGGTTTCTATACTCCTATCCTTTATCTTCTTGTTTTTAACGAACGGATCTTATTAGCGTTCATTCATCCCGATTAATCGGGATTCGTAGTTCTCCTTTCGGCTGTTTATCTTCGTGCCTTCGTGTGAGCTATTATCTTATAGGATTGCGGCTTGACCGGCGCTGCCAGTTTAGCCCCGGTACAACCGGTTAGGAGCCGCGCATAAATAAATGCTACATTTATCGCACAGCTTGTTGTCAGATTCAGTCGAGCCGATTGAGCGAAACCGCAGGCATAGCTGTTCTATGTCGAGGATTTCGCGATTGAGAAGCGGCTGAAGATGGCGGCAAGATGGGATGAAAAATGGAGGTGTTATTTTTGCGCGGTTCCTTAGGCTGCTTCCACCGAATCCGGGCAATATAAATACTGCCATCGCTGCCATACTTTTCCACCCCTTTCGGCTGCATCCATTCGGCCGTCGTCACCCAGGTCTCCTCCTCGCTGATATCGGTTACCCCGAAGTTCCCCAGCCTGGCCCCCCGTTCCGGCACCAGGATCCGTTCGCTCGCGCGGATCACGCGTAGCCGCCGGGTATCGACCCGGGCCATAAACAACGGAGCGCGATGACGGAACACATGATCGTTGTTCGCGCCCCGGCGGGTATAGACCAGGTAAAGCCCATCGCTGTGCACCACCCAGTGCTGCTGGGTATTATAATTGCCCAGTTCCTTCCCATCGTCAAAAAGCCACGGTTGGTAAGGCTGAAAATGCAGACCATCGCTGCCGCGGGCCACAAAGCCGGCCTTGTCATTTCGTATCGTCAGGAAATACTCATCGTCGAAATGAGCGAGTGACGGTTCATGCAATCCCCGGCTCTTATCGTCGATGGCCAGTTCATTTCCATGCTCGATATAGCTCAGCGTCTGACCATCGAAAGAGCAGCGGGCCACTGCCACCTGTGAGGATCCCCCCTCCGGCTTGAAATAAAACGGCAGCAGGATCGTCCCATCAGGCAGATCATAACGCTGTGTGCAGCCGGCGCCCGCGTTATGAAACTTGTTGCCTTCCGGCATCACCATTTTTTTCCACGGATGCCACTGATTTTTTGCCGGATCGTAAGTCGCGTAAGCCGTATGCCGCGGCCGGGGATTCCTGACCTTCCAGTCCGGGGTATACACCACCGTATGCCCGGTAGCCAGCAGCGTTTTACTTTGGGCATGCCAGACTGGCCAGAAATCACCCACCGCCACCGGCCGCCGCTGCCCCTCAATCTCCTCATAACGCGGGGCCAAGCTCTTCGACTCTTCCGGTTTCGTCCAGTGTTTCAGATCATCGGTAGTCATCCCAATCACGTTTTTATAGACATCCATCCCCCCCACATTCATCG
>CAXXFK010000012.1:0-95042 GCA_963663965.2 Sedimentisphaerales bacterium | reverse complement strand
AACAGGCCTGTACTTTTTTCGGATTACCGGTCCCGGTCTCTGTCTGACTCTAGTGGCAGATATGATCAGATACGAACCACAGGACACCCAAGCATTCAATCAAAAATTCAATCTATAAATCCATAAAACGATCATGATTACTCTTATTACCAATGGTCATCCTCTGAGTGAAGGCTCGATCAAATCACTGAAAGGCTATCTGGAAGATCACTACATTCCGGTTCGAGCCATTTACCTGAGCCATACCCTGTCGCTCTATCCCGCCCTGATCCGGGATATTGTTTCCATGATACAGGATTCTGTCCTGGTTGGCTTCTCGCTGATGAGCAAGGATGTTCGTATCTTTACTCCCCTGATCCGGCGGATTCGACAGGAGGATATCCCTGTTATCATGGGTGGAATCCATGCCACGGCCCTACCTCAGGATAGTCTGGAACAGGTGGATTATATCTGCCGGGGTGAAGGTGAAGAACCCCTGCGACTATTGTACGAAATGCTGTGCGGACTGGGCCATATTCGTGAAATTCCCAATATCGGCTATCACAGTGATGACGGACCGGTTATTCAACCGGTGACCTGGTCACCCCAGGATCTGGACAAACTGCCCACGCCGGATACCCGCATGCTCAACAGTTTTCTGCTGACTTCCTATAAAGAAGGGCGACGGCTGGTTAAGATCCCGCTTGATCCAGTGGCGCGTGCCCGGTTTTTCCACAACAAAGGCTTTATGTTCTACAGCCAACGGGGCTGCCGACTGGCCTGCACCTATTGCTCCAATTCGCTTTATCGCGATTTGCTCAGGGAGTCCAGCCAGCGCTGGTACCGGACCCTGACGGTAGCGCGGATCAAAGAGCAGTTACGCGACCATATGAATTTCATGCCCTGGGTGCGTCACATTACCATCAATGATGATGATTTTCTTGACCGTGATATCGAAGAACTGCGGGAAATCGGCCGGTATCTGCGAGATAATCTGCATATCACCTTTAATATCAATGCCACACCGCGCCATGTTACCCCTGAAAAAATCGACCTGCTGGCCAGTTATGGATTGCGTGAAGTGGCCATGGGGGTTCAAACCGGCTCCGAACGCATTCTCAAAGAGATTTATCATCGACCGGTCCCCCCCGACCATATCATTAATGCCGCCCAGACGATTCATCAATATTCAGATCGGGGTATTAAAATCACCTATGGTTTTATTCTGGATAATCCCTACGAGAGCGAACAGGACTGGCTGGCCAGTTTGAGATTGCTCTCAGCTTTACCACGTCCGCGCCATATCATGCTCTATTCGCTGACATGGTTTCCCGGCACCAACCTGACCCGACGCGCCTGTGACGAAGCGATCATCCCCGGACCGGATATCGATTGCGATAAAATGTATCACGACGATATTTATCCTACCTACGCCTGGTTCCTGTTCCTTATTTCCAGCCGCTATCAGATTCCGGATCGGATTCATCGAATCCTGACCAGTCGTCTGATCGTATTTAATCCGCTGACTGCCCCTTTTCGCTGGTTTTGCGGATACTCGATTTATTTACTGACGCTGCGCACCCGCTTAACCAAAATATATAAACAGGGATATGATATCCTGTGCCGCTTTCGGACTAATTCGTTTGTTAGTCCAACCGAGCGCACGGCCCTTGATCCACTACCCAATTTGCCCGGCCAATTACTGGATTTTAATATCGAACAAGCCTTGACCACACTGTTCGAAATGCCATCCAATCAAAATTCAGACCAATCCAGAACGCATTCAACTGAATCCTAAAATATTATGAAAACCGCACAACTGAAAGACATGATTCGCGGCTGGTTTGTCGGTGATTTTGAACCAAATATCTTTCGCACCCAGGGCGTGGAAGTCGCCGTTCAGCGCTACAGCGCCGGGGACACCGAAGCCCGTCACCTGCATAAAATATCGACTGAAATCACCGTGATTATCGAAGGCACTGTCATAATGAACGGCCAGACCCGCCACGCCGGCGATATTATCCTGCTGGAACCGGGTGAAAGCACCGATTTTCAGGCGGTTACCGATACTATTAATGTGGTGGTAAAATTACCCTCTGCTCCCCAGGACAAATACCTTACCGATAAAATCTGATAGTTTGCCCCATCGGGTATAGCAACATCCGATCACCCTCATGAATAAAGACATGAATCATCGCGTCTCTTCTTGCGGGCAAGCGGATCTTTTGAATCGTTAATGATCAAGTTACTGATAACATCCTTAGATCGTATTGCCATTAAGGCAGGAGAATCATCATGCTCAATATCGTAATCCCCATGGCCGGTCGCGGCAGTCGCCTGACCCAGGCGGGTTATCGTCTGCCCAAACCCCTGATACCGGTCAGAGGAATCCCGATGATCCAACTGGTCATCGAAAACCTGCGGCCTACCCGGCCCTGCCAGTTCACCTTTCTATGCTTACAGGAACATATCGAAGCGCATCAGATCGATCAGTTTCTGCTCAAGCTGGAACCCACCGCCCAGATCGTCTCGATTGAAACAGTTACCGAAGGCGCGGCCTGTACGGTTCTGCTCGCCCGGCATCTGATTGATAACGATCAACCGCTTATGATCGCCAATAGTGATCAGTGGGTCGATGTTGATATCGATGATTACCTCGCCGCCATGGCGCGTGGGGGCTATGATGGTTATATCATGACCATGTGGACAAACGATCCGAAATGTTCGTATGTGCGTCTCAATGAACAAAATGGAATCATTGAAGTCGTGGAAAAACAGGTTGTTTCCAATGAAGCCACGGTGGGGATCTACAATTATGCCCGTGGCCGTGATTTTGTCAAAGCCGCCCTGGCCATGATTACCGCTGACCTCCGCGTCAATGGCGAATTCTACGTGGCGCCGGCTTATAACCAGATGCTGGCAAATGGCGCACGGCTGGGTTTCTACAACGTCGGGCACGAATATATCGGCATGTGCGGTCTGGGAATTCCATCCGATCTGGATCGTTTTGAAGCCATGCCCAGCCAGGAACGCCCGGTTGGATCAGCTGCAAGAATCTGATTAAGGTCTATTGTCAAACGTAAGCTAAAACCTTGCCGTTCAGGCATTTATTTTATGTCAGCAAAATATCACGCTGATTATGAAAAATCCATCTCGCAAAAAAGCGGCCATTATTTCGGCGTTCACTCATTATTCGACCACGGTATTCCTGATCGTCCAGGGCATTGTTCTGGTCCCGCTCTATATCCGCTTCGCCGGTGAAGAACTCTACGGAGCCTGGCTGGCTACGGGCAGTATTATTGGTTATCTGGGTCTGCTGGATATGGGCTTGGGCAGTGTCATCAGCCAGCAAGTTGCCGCTTATGCCGGCAAAGGTGATACGAAGGAGCTCGCACCGGTTATCGCCACCGGCCTGCTGGTCAGTGTGGTTCCAGCCCTGTGCATTATTATTCTTGGGGCTTGTTTACGTAGTTATATTGCCGGTTGGGTTGGCCTGCCTGACAGTTCATCTATTCTCAGTCAGGCCTTTTTCCTGGCTACCCTGGCCACAGCCGCTATGATAGTTGCCTGTGGTTTCGGCGGAATCTTCCTGGGACTGCAACGGGCCGGCGTGATCAGTATCCAATATATCATCGCCACGGTGCTGGGTATCGTTGTCACGATTTATCTGCTCTATCAGGGTCGATCGATCCTGGCCATCGCCGCGGGAATGCTCGCCCGCGCGCTCTTCGTCGCCGTGGGCCATGCGCTCTATTTCATCTACTGGATAACCCGCAAAGAATCGCCCGCCTTGTATTTTGATCGACAGATCCTCCAAGCCATTCTAAAAAAATCTCTCTGGGTTTTCCTGTCACGCTCAGCCGGTAATATCGCCCGCCGTTCCGATGCCCTGATCGTGGCCACCATCGCCGGACCAGCTCAGACGACTATGCTAACCATCACCCAGAAAGCCTCCGATATTATCCGGATCTTCATCGATCGCACGGTGACGGCCTGCACTCCGGGCATCGCCCATCTGTTTGGCGAATCGTTTGACCCGGGCCGGGTTCGAAATCGCATCGATCAGATCGCCCGCGTTATCATCTGGATGGCAGTGATCGGTCTGGGCGGTTTTTGCCTGATGAATCGGGAATTCATTCAACTCTGGCTGGCCGACCAGGCCGCCGGCAAACATTACGGCGGCGCTTCCCTGACCGGCCTGATCGCCATTTCGGCGCTGGCCCTGACATGCAGCAATCTGCTTAATACGATCTTATTCGCTCATGGAAAAATCGAACTTACTTCCCGCATGATGATACTTGAAGTCATTGTCCGGTTGCCCCTGACATTATTATTCTGCTATTGGTGGGGTATTATCGGGGTCGTCATCGCGACGATTATCAGCCTGTTGATCGTTGCCCTGACTATTCAGATTCGTATGATCTGCCAGACCCTGCGCCTGTCCCCCCAACACCTGCTCCATAAAGCGACAGGAACTCTGGTACGCAGTATGATCCCGGTCGCCCTGTTTGCCATGATTCATCGGCTCTGGCAGCCGCAGAGCCTGATCCAATTCAGCCTGTTTTCAACCGCTTACTTCATCACCGGATGCCTGGCTGTACTTTGGGTTGAAAGAGATCTGCGCGATATGGTTTTACGTCTGATCCAGAAAAAATTCTCTTTCAAACACCCATCGCCCAACTCTGCCATCACCCAATCTTAAACGTTGACTATTAATACAAACTGGTACTCTTCTTATGACGATTAAAACTGCTTGTGTCATTCAAGGCAATATTCGTAACGGTGCGGACCTGGTCCTGCATGAAATGGCTCATCATTTCGACCGGGTCATCATCAGCACCTGGACCAGTGAAAAAGACCGTGTCCCAGCTGGTGATTATGAACTGATTCTTTCTGATCCACCCGAGCATACTGGATTAATTAACCGCAATCTCCAGCGGGTCAGCAGTGCTGCCGGTCTGGCCTGTGCCCGTGAACTTGGCTGCGATTTTGTCCTCAAGTGGCGGCCCGACCTGCTGCCCACCCCGCTTCGACCTGGCAGATCTGATCACGAAAGCCCAATATCAGCCCCAGCACGGTCTGTCCGGGCGCCTGGTCATGACTGGATTTCGCAACCTGAGTATCAATCCGGACTGGCTCAGTTCTTTTCCCGATTTGTTCTGTTTTGGGCCTGTCGACCTGATGGAACTGATCTGGGGCCTGGATGACTTTGATGCATCGCTACCTATGAATGTACCGTCGGCCATGCTGGCTGAGCCAGATTTTGAACATCCTCAGCCAGACCAGCTGCTCTATCAGGGAGTTGATATCACTGATGATTTTGACCCGCATATTGAATTCTATGCCATTTTCCGTAATCGGCTTCAAAAAAAACTCAATCAGACATTAACTCATGGCCGGATCGTTCATGAGGCTTTATATCTGATCGAACATGAATCGTTGAAAATCTGCTGGTTCCGTACCGGCGATGAAATCGATTTCCGCTGTATGCGGCCGGCCCGGCGTATGCCCTGGTGGACCGCCCGCCAATGGCAATCCGGCCAGACCCCGCCTCCCATGGACTTCTGGACCCGGAAAACGTTCAAAGTCGGCGGTCTAAAAAAAATCGTCGATATCGTCCATTCTCAGATCGATCTGGCCCGCCAGCAACACTGGTACCATCAACAACTTGCCACCCATTCCCATGATTAAATTCCTGCTAAAAAAGTCGCCGGCCATTGTCCAGGTAAACAACAATCTGAAAGGCTGGTTCCAGGAACATCAGGCACACAGCAGTCTGCAAAACTATCAACAGGTTGCATGTCGCCAGGGTATCGTTGTTCCCGATGTTGATTCTATCGCCGAATTGTTACGACGGCGTATCGCCGTCCGACGCGCTAACAAACTGCCGTCAATCAAAGGACAACTCAATATCTTTTTAACTTGCACTGTGACCAACTGGGAACGAATCCTGCCCGAATCGCTGGCCCCGTTCGGGCAGGTTCATTTTTATGATTGGCGAGAACATGGTTTTGACGACCGGTCTTCCGACTGGCTGGCGCGCCGCGATGCCATGAATCAGGATATGCTCAGTGCATTTCAACAAGCCGGACATCACCGTCCGGTCGATGTGGTGGTGGGATACCTATCCGGCAATAATACCCATCCCCAGGTACTGGAACAAATGGCCGGCGCCGGGGCGGTCATCTTCAATTTCTGCTGGGATGACAAAGTCTATTTTCCCGGCCATCTGCGGGGTGGTCGCTACCATAGCCCGGCGGCAATTGCCCATGCCGTCGATCTCAACCTGACCAACGCGCCCGATTCCGTCGTAAAATACGCAGTTCATGACGGCCTGGCCCTTTTCTGGCCTGAAGCGGCCCATCCCGATCACCATCGTCCGGTGCCTGGTCTGTTTCAATACGATGTCAGCTTTATTGGATCACGCTATGGCTGGCGCGCCGAATTGATCGAAAAAATAGCCGCTTCGGGAATCAGTGTCACTTGTTTCGGGCGTGGATGGCCCAACGGCTCAGTTTCCGATCAACAGATGATCGACATTTATTCCCGTAGCCGCATCAATCTGGGTTTTTCAGCCGTTGCCCATACTCGTAAAATCTGTTGCCTTAAAGCACGCGACTTCGAAATTCCCATGTCCGGCGGGCTTTATCTGACCCAATACCACAGCGATCTGGATCATGTCTATCGTGTTGGCGAAGAAATCCTCGCCTGGCGGACTGCTGACGAATGCATTGCAATGATCCGTATGATGCTGGACAATCCTCAACAAGCTGACGCCATTCGCCAAGCCGGCCGTCGCCGCGCGCTCGAAGACCATACTTACGAAAAACGCTGGTCCCAGATTTTCCAACTCGCCGGTTTAATTGAATAAAGCAATTGTTCGCTTATGCCCGAACCCACCCAACAAAACATTCTCATTTATCGTATTGGCCAGCTTGGCGATACCCTGGTCAGTATGCCGGCTTTGTGGGCCATACGCCGGCATTTTTCCAATGCCCGATTAACTTTGCTATTTGAAAGACACAATGATCCGGCGCTGGTTACTGTTGCCGATCTGCTGACCGGCGCTGACCTGATCGATGAATTTATTCACTATCGCTATCTGGATAATTCATTCGCCCGCGCCGCCGAAATGTTGATCCTGCTCCATCGGATAAAACGCAGTAATTTCAGCCAGGTTATTTACCTGCCGCCCAGTAATCGGCGTCACTATCAGATTCGGCGCGATGAAACCTTCTTTCGAATCGCAGGGATCCGTCATCGGCTGGGTTTTCATCTCGAAACGGTTCTCCTGCCCTCCGATCAGGACTCCCGGCCGGAATCGGAACTGCTACTGGGTAAGCTGAGCCGCTCCGGCATTCCCAGTCCACCCTCAGATCAATTACGCTGGGATATCAATCTCCAGCCTTTCGAGCGGGATTACATCGAACGTTGGGCCAACACTCACACTCCGGTTAAACGTCCGCTGGTCGCATTTGCACCCGGAGCCAATATGCCGGCCAAACGCTGGCCACCAGAGCGATACGCGCAACTTGGCCAAACCCTGATTCAGGAATACAACATCTGGCCTGTCGTCTTTGGCGGTCCTCAAGATAAAGCCCTCGGCCAGGAATTGATTCACCATTGGCATTGCGGCACTAACGCCGCGGGCCAGTTACCGGTCAGGCTGGCGCTGGCGGCTATGGAACGCTGCCGCTTTTTTATTGGAAATGACACCGGTCCCATGCATATGGCCGCTTCGGTTGGCTTGCGTTGTGTAGCCCTGTTTTCCAATCGCGATCGTAACGGCAAGTGGCATCCCGGTGGAACCGGCCATGTCGTCCTGCGTCACACTACTCCCTGCCGGGGATGTATGAATACCACGTGCGCCCGGGGTGATCAGGGGTGTTTGCAGGCCATCTCCACCCAACAGGCCCTCACTGCCTGTCGGACACTGGCAGATGAAATTCTCATCAACAGATATTCGTCACCCCGTCAATCCAGCTCCGATTCATCACTCTATCCCTTTAAAATAAATTCGTAAGCGTGCAGATCAAAGATAAAATCCTATCAAATCCAGTCAGAAACGTCATGATCGATACGACCGATAGTACCCTCGATCATTCTGCGATCACAGTCTGTCCATTTTGCCATTCGGATGCATCAATCTGCCTGCACAAAATACGTTTTCCCGGCTATCGCCAGGATCACGCCATCAATTACTGCCAATGCCAGGACTGCGGCCTTCTTTACCACGCGCCGAGGCTCTCCGATGTTGCCATCCAGCATTTATACAACGATAATTATTATATTTTCCATCGCTCTATCGCCGATGAATGCCGCCGGGCGCGTGAATGCTATAATCGAACAGTTCGTCTGCTGCGGACTCAACATCCCGGCCGCGCACTTGAAATTGGCTGCGCGCGTGGATTTCTATTAGCCTTGCTTCAGAAACTCGGATGGCAAACCCAGGGAGTTGAACTATCCACAACAGCTGCCAACCGGGCCAGACAGTATTTCAATCTCGATATTACCACCGGCACCATCGAACAATTCGCTTCCGGTCATACCGAATCATTCGACTTGATTCTGGCTATTGACGTTATTGAACACGTTCCTGATCCCGCTGCTTTTATCCAAGCCGCCGCTTCCTGTCTCTGCGATAACGGTATCATGATCATCGATACCCCCAACGCCGGTTCCGCGAATATCCCAAAACTCGGATCAAACTGGAACGGGTTTAATCCGTTTCATATCCACCTGTTTAACGCGGAACACCTGACACAACTTGCTAAACAGGCCGGCCTGGTCATCGAACAACTATTCTCATACCATAACGCCCTGGCTACACAACCTGCCTGTCAAGCCAAGTGGAAATCGTGGCCCGGCGTTAACCTGATTCGTACAGCCAGACGCCAGTTTCGTTCCTGGCTGCAAACTCAGCAGGAAAAAGCTTTTCATCCCCAGGCCGCTATCGAGGCAATCATTCGCAAGACACTCACTCAACCGGACTATGGTCATACATCTGATGCCCGGCTTCCGCTTGCCCTTGACAACAGCGGCGATAATCTGATCCTCATCGCAAAAAAATCGTCTCACCATCTAACCGAGCCGATCCATGACCGCTTATGACCCAAACCGACAGTCAACCTCATCTGCTCATGCTCTGCCAGCTTTTCTATCCCGAGCTGATATCGACCGGCCAGACTCTTACGGAACTGGGCGAACAACTCGCCGCCTCCGGAGTATCGGTACAGGTTGTCTGCGGCCCGCCTACAGTTATGGATCATCGCAGCCGTGTCCCACGCGATATGGTTTATCAGAATATTCAGATTCATCGCGTTCGGGCCACGCGTTTTCCCAAACTCAATTTGATTGGCCGCATCATCAACCAGATCACCTTTGCCGTGTCCGTACTCCTCTACCTTTTGGTCCATCGTCCGCGCGGACCTATTCTGGTGCTGACCAATCCGCCGTTTCTGGCCCTGGCCTGTGCCATGCTGCGCGCCTTGCGCTGGATCGGGCCTTATCATTACCTGATTTTTGATGTCTATCCCGACACAGCTGTTCGACTCGGCCTGCTCAAAGACAACGGGTTGCTTACCCGACTGTGGAACTGGACCAATAAACTTTCCTGGTGCTACAGTCAGACAATCATCGTCATTGGACGCTGTATGGCTGATCTGATCAGCCAAAAACTTGATGAATCCGGTCATCCAGAATACAAAAAAAAGATCAAACGAATCCATATCTGGACTGATGACCGCCTTATTGCGTCTACTCAAGCTACTGTTAATCCTTATCTGGAAAACTGGCAGCTAAAAGGGAAATTCGTTGTCGGTTATTTCGGCAATATGGGCCGCTTTCACGATATCGAAACTATTCTGGAAGCCGCCCGCCAGTTGCGTGAATTTAATGATATTCTGTTTCTTTTTGTGGGCGAAGGCCACAAAAAAGCCATGGCGCTGGAATACGTTTCCAACTGGAATCTGAATAATTGCCATTTTGAGACCTATGTTGCGCGCGAGAAACTCGGTTATTCTCTGACGGCCGCTGATATTGGTCTGGTCAGTCTGCAAGCCGGTCAGGAAGGCCTTTCGGTACCATCCAAAACCATGGCGCTCATGGCGGCGGCCCGGCCGGTTCTGGCTATTATGTCCGAAAAATCGGAAATTGCCCGGCTCATTCACGAACAGAAATGCGGCCGGGTCATATCCCCCGGCGACGCTCGGGCCCTGGCCACTGCCATTCTCGAATTCTATCATGACCGTCAACTCGGTCAGGCCCTCGGCCACAACGGTTTACAGGCCATTCAAACACAACTTAACTTGAAACAAGCAACGCAATTAATCCATAACATCATCTTTCAATGAGGACAGACTCATGAAACAAGCGCTCGTTTGTGGCGCCGGTGGCTTCATCGGCTCTCATCTGGTTAAACGTCTGAAACGCGAAGGTTTCTGGGTACGCGGGGTCGACCTGAAATTCCCCGAATACTCCCAGACCGCGGCCGATGACTTTATGATCGGTGATCTACGGGATCCTGATCTCTGTCGCGATGCTCTCGACCGGCCTTTCGATGAAGTCTATCAACTGGCTGCTGATATGGGTGGCGCCGGGTATATCTTCACTGGTGAACACGATGCGGATGTCATGCACAACTCTGCTCTCATTAATCTCAATATTGTCGAGTTATGCAAACGACACCGGGTCCAGCGCGTGTTTTATTCATCATCCGCCTGTATCTATCCCGAATATAACCAGCTTGATCCGGATAATCCCCGCTGTGAAGAGGCCTCAGCTTATCCCGCCGCGCCCGACAGCGAATATGGCTGGGAAAAGCTCTTCAGCGAGCGTATCTACCTGAGCTATCATCGCAATTACGACCTCCAGGTCCGCATTGCCCGCTTTCACAATATCTTCGGGCCTGAAGGCTCCTGGAACAATGGCAAGGAAAAAGCTCCCGCCGCCATCTGCCGCAAAGTGGCCGAAGCGCCCGACGGCGGCACTATCGACATCTGGGGCGACGGCCGCCAGACCCGATCATTTCTCTATATTGATGAATGCCTGGAAGGTGTCCGCCGACTCATGAACAGCAATTTCACCGGTCCGGTCAATATCGGTTCTGATGAAATGATTTCGATCAACGATCTGGCACGGATGGCTATGAACATTGCCGGCAAACAACTCGATCTGAATCACATTCCCGGTCCCCAGGGTGTCCGCGGCCGCAACTCGGACAACCGGCTCATCCGGCAAAAACTCAACTGGCGCCCTCAATATCCACTGCAACTCGGCATGACCCACACCTATCAATGGATTAATATTCAGGTCCAGAGCCTTGCCGATCAAGTTTCTCAAACTAACTATACGATGATCCGGAATTAATAATAGCTTTGTTTATTATGTGTCATTCTACATCACTCTTGTCCAAAATAAATTTTGACAATTAAATAGAGATATCTCCAGGATGAGTTATATTAAAGTTGCAAAAAAATAAAAAACTCAGCTGGAGATATAAACCCATGATAAAGTCAGGCAGTCTGTTTACGCAAGTACTTTCTCTGGTAGATCGTAATGAATTTGCCCGATCTGTAGATCGATTTGGGGCGGAAAAGCATTGCAAGGGCTTCCGTTGCTGGGATCAGTTTGTGTCAATGATGTTTTGCCAGTTGGCCGGTGCGAACTCCCTGCGTGAGATCTGTGGTGGATTATCCACGGCCCTGGGCAAATTGACCCATCTGGGCATGAAAGAGGCGCCCTCCCGTTCCACCCTGAGCTACGCGAATACTCAGCGGCCATGGCAGTTGTATGAAGCGACCTTCTATCAGCTTTATCAGTATGGCGCTGAGATCGCCGGTAAGCAGAAGCGGCGCTTCCGATTCAAGAACCCGTTATTCAGCATAGATGCCAGCACCATTGACTTGTGCCTTAAGGTGTTTGACTGGGCCAGATTTCGGCAGCGTAAAGGAGCGGTGAAACTCCACATGATGCTTGATCACCAGGGCTGTTTGCCCAGTTGGGCCTGGATCACCGACGGCAAGGTTCATGATGTCAAAGCGGCCAGAATGCTTGATTTAGAGCCGGGAACGATCGTAGCGATGGATCGAGGGTATGTCGATTACGAATTATTTGACCACTGGACTGAAACCGGTGTCTGGTTTGTCACCAAAGCCAAAAGTAATATGAACTACCGCGTGGTCGAATCTCGGGAGGTTCCTGAGAGAGGCAATATTCTGTCCGATGAGTTGATCGAATTTACCGGTTATCAAGCCCAAAAAAGATGCCCTCGTGTGATGCGGCGGATTGTGGTATGGGATGCGGAAAATGAGCGTGAGATTACCTTGCTGACCAATCATCTGACATTTGCCGCCAGCACGATCAGTTCGATCTACAAAGATCGCTGGCAGATTGAGTTGTTTTTCAAGGCGCTCAAGCAGAATTTAAAAGTAAAGACCTTTGTGGGTACCAGCGAAAATGCCGTCAAGACACAGATTTGGACAGCATTGATATGTAGCTTAATACTGAAGATCATGCAGATGCGTTCCCGTTTTGGCTGGAGCCTGTCTAACCTGGCCGCCCTGTTAAGGCTTAACTTGATGACTTATCGTGAGTTGTGGACATGGCTGGATAATCCGTATCAAACGGCGGCATTAGGGCCGCCTGTCAACCAGCCCTTATTGTTTGAACTGTAACTTGGACAGCATGAAATATAACCGTATAAAAAAACAGGGTAACCTGAACTCAGAAAATGGAAAAATCTGTCTGAAACAACCCTTTCAGGCCGGTTTAGAGACAACATGTTAGAGATTTCAATTTATTTTGGACAGCAGTGATTCTACATTTAATTTAATCATCTCTCCGGGGAGCATATCATGAATATTCTGATCTGTGGCAGCTCCGGTTTTATCGGTACCCACCTGACGCGTTATCTCAATCGCGTGGGACATCAGGTTACCGGTTTTGATCTGGTCCGGCCCATCAACCCTGACGACCTGGTTCGTTTTGTCCAGGGCGATATCCGTGTCAAGGAACAGGTCTGGCCCGTTATAGCGGACGCTGATTGTGTTATCAATCTGGCCGCCAAGCACCATGACTTTGGTATCGAAGAGCATGAATACTTCGACACCAATCAGAACGGGACCCAATGTTTGCTGGACGGCATGGCCCAGTTCAAGGTCGATTTTTTTATTTTCTACAGTTCCGTTGCGGTCTATGGCGACGCCACCCAGGTCCGCAATGAACAAACGAGTCCCCGGCCAATCTCACCCTATGGTCAATCTAAACTGGCCGCCGAACAGGCCATTGCCCAATGGACGGAAGACAGCTTTATGCGTTCGGCCCTAGTCATTCGGCCCGCCCTGGTCTTTGGTCCGGGGAACCAGGCCAATATGTACAGCCTGATCCGGCAGATCGACCGGCGACTGTTTGCCTATTTCGGTTCACGCCATACGATCAAAGGCACCTGCTATGTCTATAATCTGATTGCCGCTACCCATTTTCTATTGGAACTTATGGCGCCCGGTCTGCAAACCTGTAATTACGTGGATAGTCCTGACCTGACTGTTGAAGAAATGGCAATTATTATCGCAGAATCTCTGGGTCGGCGCACTCCCTTGCCGGATCTACCTCAGTGGCTTGGTCTGGCTGTGGGGCGTTTGTTTGATTTCGTCAGCCTGATTACTGGCAAACCGCTACGCGTTTCCACCCAACGGGTTCGTAAACTGGCTATTCCCACTCGTTATCAGGCCGACTATATTCGTGACCTTGGTTTTACCCCGCCATTTTCACTGGAAACCGGCCTGCGCACCATGGTCCAATGGTATCGCAATCCGGATATTTATCCAATGCCCGGCCTGCATGATCTGTTACCTCAATCATACCCGTTTAATCAGCCAACACATGCTGGAATCAAATACCCGGCACCTATCTAATTGACTCACAGTCTATTAGAAACGTAAATCCAAACGGATCTGCCTAAAACCAGGTCCGTTTTTTTATTGCCATTGGGTTTGAAAAGTTTGATCAATGCGCAGCGATATTGGTTGGATTGGCTGGTTGGGCTAATCCTTGAGTGAATCGGAGTATTTATATTCGCTGAGGTTACCTTATTTCTTATCCTCCTGGATGGGGATATCGGCCGGGGGTTTGGTGGGGATGCCGAGGGCGTGGAGGGCTTCTTCGCCGTTCTGCTGGGAGAAGGTGTTGAGGGCTTCGTAGCGGTTGCAGGCGTAACTGAAGACCTGGTCGTCAGTTACGCTGTGGTCTTTCATCAACTCAGGCAGGCGGTCTTTGATGTATTCGGGGGCCAATTTGGCTTCGCTGGGGTGCGTGGGGATTCTGGGGGGGTCGGGAATGTGGATACGGGGTAAATCGGGAAATGGGTACTCTTGGGGGTAGGCGTTGGGTTCGTTTGGTTTTTGTTGTAATTGCAACTGTTGCAGTAGCTTAAGATTTGACTGGAAGGTTCGGTTGAGGTGGGCTTCGTAGCGGGCCAGGCAGTTGAAGGCGGGGACTTCGAGGGTGAAGGCGGTACCAACCTCGTTGTGACGTGGGAGATAGATACTCGAATGGGCGAAGGGCTGGTCGATGACGGTGTCTTTGCGGATTTCTTCGTTGGTGAGGCGGAGTTGATAGACGCGGGCGTCGATCATTTCGGCTTCGATGCGGCCGATCCGTTCCAGTCGCCAGGCGGCCGAGACGATCTGGTCGGCGATGTGGCGCTGGAGGTAGGTGGTTGGTTTGAGGTCCTGCAACAATGCGGCGCGGAACTCGAGGTAGGTGAGTTCGGATTCGCCGGGGACGATAAGGTGGGCGGGGTCCTGGCCGCTGAGGCCGTGTTTGATGGCGTTTTTCGATGAGATGGCCTTGCCTTCGGGGGTTTTGGGGCCGGTGGATTTCTGGGCGTTGCGACGGTTGGCTCTGAGTCTTCTTAGTGACGATGACATGGTTGGTACCTCCTGTTTAGAAATTTAAAATTTAGAATTTAAAATGCAAAATTGTGGTATCCGCCTTGGGGCGGATGTTGGTTTTATATTGGTTAAGTTCAGTTCTTCGTTGTGGTTAGAGTGATATTTTTTCATGTTGGGTTTGTTTCGTTTTATGTTGGTATTTGCTGCGCTCATGGTTAGTTTTATCTATCTCTTTTGCGAGATATCCTGTCGGTACGCCTCTACGAGGCGTGGTTTAAAATATTATTTTCATGTTCGTTACCCAGGGTGGCGCTCGTCCCGATGGATCGGGACTCGCTCTGCCCTCATAGGTTATACTAATCCTTAGAGTATATGTTATTATTAATATCAGTATTCTTTCTGGGCTATTTTATGCCGGCCCGTTGGGCCGCTTTGGGTATCCGTCCTCCTGAGGCGGACCTGCGGCATTCGGCGGATGATTTTTTTATTTTTCGTTAAGCTCGTTTCGTTGTTGGGGTTAGGACCATTATTTTCATCATTGGCTTTGTTTCGTTTTCTGTTGTTATTCGCTGCGCTCATGGCTGGTTTTATTTTTCGCCTCCGGTGCGAAATCCTGTCGGTACGCCTCTGCGAGGCGTGGGTTTAAAAAATCACGTTTCGGGTTCGTTTGGACCCGCCAATGAATTGGCGGGCTATGCGCTTTTGATCTCTTCGAGATATTATTTGTATCCGCCCCAAGGCGGATGATTTTTTTATTTTTTGTTAAGCTCGATTCAAATTGGAACTCACAGGGCGACGAATCCACCCACAAGCTGCGCTTGAAGGTGGCACCCATTTCGGTATAAGTATTTGATATTGATAAGGATAGAGTGATTTTTCATGTTGGCTTTCCCGATAGATCGGGATTTCGCTGCGCTCAACGTTTTGTGTTGGTATTTGCTGCGCTCATGGTTGGTTTTATTTTTCGCCTCCGGTGCGAAATCCTGTCGGTACGCCTCTGCGAGGCGTGGGTTAAAAATTAAATTACCATCGCTATCCGGGGCCTTACGGACCCCGGCTAGAAACGGTCGGCTCCTCCTGAGGCGGATCTTCGACCTTCGGGCCTTTTACAATCAGCATGTCAGGTTGTTTTAGTTTGTTGATTTCCATTTCATTCGTATTGTTATAACAGCCACGACAAATTGGCTGGTTGGATACCAGATTTCATATTGGAATTCACAAGGCAACAAATCCACCCACAAGCTTGAAGGGTGGCACCCAGCACACAGCCTACCCCAAAAAATGCGCAGAGGGTCTCTGCGGGCGCGGCCGGGTTTGGTGCGGGGCGCGCCGGGGTTGGGTGGGTGGTTCGAGGGCTATCGGGTCGACTTTGGTATTATAGATCGAAGTTGCTA
Organism: Sedimentisphaerales bacterium; assembly: GCA_963663965.2. Lineage (GTDB taxonomy): Bacteria > Planctomycetota > Phycisphaerae > Sedimentisphaerales > SM23-30. Next base: position 78,778 of record CAXXFK010000012.1, on the reverse strand, counting down.
AATAGTCAAATAAAAAATGTAATATTGTGCAATAAAAACATAAATATATTTAAGTTGTGTCATTAAAAAACATGAGACGAATGGGACTGATGGGGCTAATGTGGGTGTTTAAGACCATGAAATGTATGTAGTTATGATGGATGTGGTGGTGGGATTGGGTATGGGAATTATGGGAATTATTGGAATTATGGAAGGGGATTTTCAGGTAATGTCTGTAAAATAGTATTCACTGTGATTTATGAAGACAGTACAATAATGTTTTGTGTGTTTTATAAAGAGTTATGCTTGTTAAAAGGGGTAGACTGTGGCAATAGAACGACGAGTTATTACGAATCGGATTTTTCTGCTTGGGCTAGATGAACTGTATCGTGAAGCGATGAAACAGAATGAGCGTGGCGAGCTTTTGGCGTGTGCCAGAATTACTGCAAAAGCCCTGTCACTGGAACCGGCTGATGTACCGGTCGAAGGGTATTATTCTGAAGATGACGAATTGACAGAATATTTTTGAATAATCCGGGCATTACAGCGGGAGTCCGAAAGTCGTGAATCTGAACTTGAAAAAGTGGATGAGTTCTGGCGCCTTAAAGAGGTTGCTGAATCTCCATTATTTGGGAAACCTGAGGGAAAATCACTGCTCAATGCAAATAAGGATATTCTTACAATTGTTTTAGAAAACAATACCCCAAATAATTGGAATATTGATTTTATCGTCAATGCTGCCTGGGATCTGGCAATGAACCGAGATGAATTCTCACTTGTGGCACCGGCAGCTTTATCGCGTGATGCTGTTATTCTAGCGGCATTACGTGAATCAGTAGTTTTGTATGCCGTACCTGTCGCGGGATGCGCTAAGATACCGAAATATGAATATATCTGGGAGGTGGATGAGGTTATCCAAGATCGGGCCAGCATGTTTGTGCAAACCTATAATGATCTGTTTGACGACTATTTATTGCCTTCGCCGGTCTATGGCAACGCTGAGATATATTGGAATGCCAGTGGTTCAAGCACAATTATTGGCCGATGTGTGCGTATTGGATATGATGACAGTGTTCAGCCAACCATGCATTATCACTGGGCAATTGAGCATGGTGATAATGATGATCTGGTTGTCAAAGAATTCTGGGATAGTCAGGTCTGGTCGACATCACAATATCGTGAGAAGTTGGGGATCTGGGAAGTTGACAGACGGCGATTTTAAAAGGAGAGGTTGTCATGCCGGATTGGACATAGGGCCTCTGCGGTACCCCGGCGAAAGCAATATTACTGAAAACGATAGGATGAGGCAAACGTATGAATCAAAATCTGATCATTTTGTGTCTGACAGGTGTGGTGTGTCTGGGAGTGGGCCTGGTGGCGGGATCTTTTTTTGCGGGGCGGTATGGTCATCCGGTAACGGAAGAGATGCCGGGGTTGATCCGGCAGTTGCTGCAAACGGGTTATTATGATCTGCCCTGTGGGGGCGGGCCGTTATTTACCCCGGACCAGGCGGAGGAAGACGGGGCGCTCAAGTATGGCGCAGCACGATACCGGTATTTGAATCTGGCGCTGCTTTATGACCCATTCGTTATTGCCGAGGCGCCGGATGAGGCCGGACGGGTGGCGTATGCGGTGTTGTATCGCATGGCGGATTTACCTTTTCTGGATGAACTGATCCGGTTGAGGATGCAGTTGAACCCTTATCTGGCCGGTAAGGATGGATCGATGCAGAAATATCCGCTGGATACCTTGATTCAATTAATCGCGCATAAACTGAAATGCGACTGTCCGGAAGGTATGGTTCCGATGGATGCCAAAGAGATGGATGATCTGATCAGCCGGTTGATGTGTTAATTTTAAGGGTGACACTAGAAAACCAATCCAGAGCCGCAAGCGGGATGCTCCGTGAATAGCGAGACAAGTGTTTTCTAATGGAGTTTGTTCTGAAAGACTGATCCCGATAGCTTAAAACAGGAACTAAGGGCAGTCACTTTTTCTATTTCATCCATTTTGTTTCTTGTCAATTTAATGGTGACTGTCCCACGTTTTTCCCACGTTTTTCACGTTTTTCACGTTTTTCAACTGGATCAGACCCGTTGGTTTGCAGTTCCGGCTTTAGAGTGAATACTGCGGAATCTTCAGCGTTTCACCATCCTTGATCGAGGACAGGTGCGCGTAATAGCCGGGAACGGTCATGTTCAGCGCATCGATAACATCAACCCTCGGTTTGCGGCCGCGCAGGATGGCGTCGATAAAGTCGTCACCGAGGTAGCCATGAGAGCCGCCATGTCCTCCCGGCGACACACCCGGCGGCAAAGCGTACTTCTTCATCTGCAAACCGCCCTTGATAGCCTCGTAGAAGCGTTCGTTGCCCACCCGGTCGCCGACAAATGCCTTGTTGAATCCGCCGTATTCGCCCCGGATGCGTCCCGCTTCGAGGTATTCCCCCTGCGAGCTGCATATGATCATGCGGGAAAGCCCGCCTTCGGTGGTCCGGAACAGGCCGACCTCCGACTTGAATAGGTTCCCGATTGCGTTGGGAACACGCTGGTCTTTGTCAAACAGGGGGGTGCCCTGACAGGAAACATCGATCAGGGATTTATGCGTAACGCCAACATAGTAAGCCGTCGCATGCGTCGGATACCACATTGGACATCCCTTCTTTCGCCAGTCTTTGTATGAATCCAGCGAAGGGGTTCCCAGAGAATGGGGATGACAATATTCCCCCTCGGAATAAACGATACGGCCAAAGACTCCGGCGGCATAGAGCTTTTCCATGGCAAATAGATCGTCATGAAAACACGATGTCTCAAACATGGCATAAACCAGTCCCCTGTTCTTCTTACAGCATTCGAGGAGTCTTTCGGCATCCTCGATATCGCCGCGAAATGCCGGAACAGCCGTTGCAACATGCTTGCCATGCTCCATACAGAGGATCGCATGCCTGGCATGGGCCGGAGCATCCGTGGCGCAGTAGATGGCCTCGATTGAATCGTCCTTGACCATCTCCTCAAGCGACGGGTACGTCTTAGCACATTTTGCTTTTTGAGCCATATCGGCACAACGATCCGGGAATAAGTCGCTTACCGCAACCAGTTCGACGTTGGGATGATGCTGGAGTCCAAATTGCAGACCGAATTGGCAAACACCATGGCCGACAATTCCAACCCGAATCTTGCGATCGCTAAAAGGCTTCCAGACTTTTTCCGCGTCATAGTCGGTCTTTGTCTGGTCAAAACCGGGTATGACTTCGGCCGCCTGAGCAGAAGGGAGCATGGAACTCCCCGATGCCGCAGCGGAAACGGCCAGAAATGATCTACGAGAGATTTTCGACATGACAGCTTTCTCCTTAATGATTATCAGCTTTTGCTTTTTCTGCTTTTGACAATGAAAGGTTATATTCGTATTTTACAGGAAAAACCTTCGTCAGGAAACTTAATTACAACAGATTTCTGCACCACGAGAACTCTATTATAACAAATGGGGTGAAATGCGAGCATGGGTGGGGTCAGGGCGATGTTTTTTCATGTTGGATTTCACGATAGATCGGGATTTCGCGGTGCTCATGTTTGGTTTTATCTATCTTTTTTGCGAGATATCCTGGCGGTAGCGCCTCGGTGAGGCGTTGGGTTCAAAATTTTCAAACTCTGGTTCGGCTATCCCCGCCAATGAATTGGCGGGCTATGTGCTTTTGATCTCTCCGAGATATTATTTGTATCCGCCTTGAGGCGGATGATGTTTTTATTTTTCGTTAAGCTCATTTCGTTGTTTAGGTTAGAGTTATTATTTTCATTATTGGCTTTCCCGATAGATCGGGATTTCGCTGTGCTCAACGTTTCGTTTTGTTTTAGTATTCGCTGCGCTCATGGCTGATTAGACCAGCATGGGCAACCGGGGGTTGCCCATCTACGTTATCTTTCGCCTCCAGTGCGAAATCCTGCCGGTACGCCTCTGCGAGGCGTGGTTAAAAAATACGTTTCGGGTTCGGCTATTCCCGCCAATGAATTGGCGGGCTATGCGCTTTTGATCTCTCCGAGATATTATTTGAATCCGCCATTCGGCGGATGAGTTTATACTTTTCGTTACGCTCAATTCAATTTGGAACTCACAAGGCGACGAATGCACCCACAAGCTGCGCTTTGCTACGCTTGAGAGGCGTCACAGTCTATGCGCAGAGGATCTCTGCGGGCGTGGCCGGTTTGGTGGGTGGTTCGAAAGCTATTGGGTCGACTTAGGTATTATAGAACAGTGTTATGAGGCGGCCAAATTGATTCTGTAAAAACATAAGTAACATGCAGTGATGTTATCGTAAAATATGAGGCCAATGGGACCGATGGGACGTATGGGTCTTTAAGGGGTTGAAATGTATGTAGTTATGATGGATATGGTGGTGGGTGGGGTATGGGAATTATGGGAGTTATGGGAGTTATGGGAGGGGATTTGAGAGGCGATTGTCAGAAGTTGGGGATATGGTAATTTTGACAAACGGTGATTTTGAAGGGAGTGGTTGTTATATTGGGCGGGGTGGTTTATACTGTAATTGATGTTGAAAAGACGACTTATCACCGGGGGATTATGGTTCTCCGGCCTGCCTGAAGATATGCCCATCGGGTATGGATGAAATTCGATCGCTCGCATAAATTGAGACGCGAGGCATCGCGTCTCTACCGGGGGGCTGACGGGCATTTTTTAATAGTTAATGGTATATAACATATGAGACATTCTGATCAATGGGCGCGGATTCCGTTTGATCCGGCGCGAGTTCCTTTTTTTTATGGCTGGGTCATTGTAGCGGCTACGGCTATTGGTATGATAGCCAGTATACCGGGTCAGACGGTGGGGGTGGGGGTGTTTACCGACAGTCTGATCGAGGCGCTGGGGCTTTCGCGTAACGATCTGACCCTGGCGTACATGTTCGGGACGCTGGCGAGCAGTTTTATATTGCCTTATGCCGGCAGTCTGGTGGATCGGCTGGGGGCCCGGATCATGGTGGTGATCAGTTCGATCGGGCTCAGTATCAGTCTGATGATTATGTCGCAGACAGTGTGGATCCCGCGGCTGGTGGGCAGTCCGTGGCTGATTATTACATTGATGGCGGTCTGTTTTCTGCTGATCCGGTTTTTCGGGCAGGGGTGTCTGACGATGGTCTCGCGGGTAACGCTGGGTAAATGGTTTGACCGGCGGCGGGGCCTGGCGACGGGGATCTCGAATGTTTTTGTTTCGTTTGCGTTTAATGTGTCGCCGGCGGTATTGAATCAAGTGGTGAAAGGCGTGGGGTGGCGGGCGTCCTATCTCTATATGGCACTGGCGGTGGGTATGGGCATGGCGGCGCTGGGCTGGATTTTCTTTCGGGATAATCCGGAACAGTGCGGTTTGACAATGGATGGGAGGGCGGCCGAACCGGGTCCTGATAACAAAGGAGATAAGGTACCGGCGACGATCCGGCAATATACCCGGGGTGAAGCGTTGCGAACGCTGCCGTTCTGGATCTATTCGGCGGCGCTGGGCTGGCAGGCTTTGTTCATGACGGCGGTGCCGTTCCATATGAGCTCGATCGGGGCAGAGGCGGGGCTGGATCGGGAAGGGGCGTTTGGCGTGTTCGCTTATATTGGATTTTTCGGAATTTTTGTCGCCATTGTCGCCAGTATTATCAGCGATCATGTCCGGTTGAAATATCTGCTGCTGACGACGATTGTCTGTCAGGCGGTGGCGGCGTTTGGAATGATGCAGATTGGCAGTCCGCTGGGAGTGGGTCTGTTTGTGGGCGGCTATGGCATTTCGGCGGGCCTGTTCGGGCTGATGCTGACGATTGTCTGGCCGCGTTATTACGGCCGGGAACATCTGGGCTCGATCAGCGGGGTGACGATGTCAGTGCTGGTGTGCGCCAGCGCGATCGGGCCGTTCAGCTTTACCCGGCTGCATGACTGGGTAGGAGGGTATCGGATGGTGATGCTGGCGGCGTGTCTGATTCCGTTGTCGCTGCTGGCGCCAGCGTTGATGGTTCGCAATCCGCAGGGGGAAGTACTTCGTACGTGTTAATTGTGAAACATTCAGTGAGATATAATTGCAGGGCTGTTAGGATGCAGAAGAGTGAAATTATGGCATGATTGAGCTGGAATTAAAACATGATTATTATTCAACATGGCAATAAAAGCCCTGCTGTGCAATGAAATAACGAAAATAAAAATACGAAAATCATCAGGAAGGGCTGTTGGCGAAAAAGCGAGTGTAGATGATACGTTTGTCAATTTATTGAGGACTGGAATGATGGCTGAAAATCAGGATGTTGCCTATTGTGGTTTGTATTGCGGGGATTGTGTGATTCGCAAGGGTGAATTGGCTTCGGTGGCCGGGCGGTTGCTGGCGAGTATACAGACGGTGGAATTCGATAAGATGGCGCGTGGATTGCCGGAGATATTTCCTGAGGTTTGCGCGGACCTGAAAGACTATCCAGTCTGTATGCGGGTGCTAAAGGCGATGATGTTCCTGGATTGCACACAAGTCTGCCGGGCGGGGGGCGGCTCGACCCATTGCGCGATTCGGGCCTGCTGCCGGACGAAGGGGTATGACGGCTGCTGGCAGTGTGATGGGTTTGAAACCTGCCAGACGCTGGCCTGGCTGGAGCCGGTGCATTGCGGGGGGCATCTGGAAAACATCCGGGTCATCCGGGAAAAAGGGATGCAGGCATTTCTGGCCGGGGATATACCCAATGGGCATGAAAAATCCTGATCGCTCGCAAGAACAGTTTTTACTCGTGTAGATCTACTATCACGGCCCAGCGAGCATTTTTAATTGCAAGCAGTATAACTGCTGGTGAGAACTGCGGCGTTTATTTTAAGCTTACGGTTAAAGATAGTTTACCGGCGTGGTTGAGATTGAATGGGGTATTGATGGCGGCGGATTTGAGGAGATAGTCGCCGGGGGTGGCTTTGAAGGTGATCTGGCCGTTGTCATCGGTTTTGAGTGTCCGGGTGGGTGTCCACCAATCCTGTTTGATCAGGCGTTGCAGGGTTTCGTAGGCCGGTTTGGGGCTGAGGTCGCGGCGGAGCAGTCCGCCCGGGGCCTGCATCCAAGCGCGGTGATCGGCCAGATCCCACCAGGTAATGGCCTGGACGGATGGATGGGAATAGAGCAGGCGATAAAACTCTTCGACCTGGCGGGCCTGTTGCGCTTCGCCTTCGGGGGTGGTGTTCCAGTCGGGATTGGGTTCGTTCCATTTGGGATTTTTTTTGATTTCGCCGGAGAGAATGGTCAGTTCGGTAAAGTGTAATGGCTTGTTGAGGCGGGCGAACCGGTCGCAGACATCCCAGGCTTTGGTCAGGCCCCAATAGCCGGTATGCATGTGCGATTGGATGCCGATGATGTCGATGGGAACGGTGGTGTTTAAGGCCCGTTCGGCGATATTGACGCACTGTTCTGAAGTATTGAAGTCGTTGATGATCAGGTGGGCGTTGGGACCGGCCTGGCGAGCGGCGGCAAAGACGGCCGCGACGAGCGGGTCCTGGCCGATCTTGTTACAGAGCTTGCTGAGATTGTTTTCGTCGCGCTGGTAATTGGGGGTGGCGGCCACTTCGTTGATAACATCCCAGGTATCGATGAGGCCGGCATAAGCGCTGACTTCGCGGGTGATGCGGTTCATCTGGGTAGTCTGAAATTCATCCAGCGGAAGCGCGTTGGCCCAGCGCGGCATGGTCTGGTGCCAGGTGAGGGGATGGCCTTTGGTGATGATACGGTGGTTTTTGCACCAGTTGGCCATGGCGTTTAGTTTGGCGGTGTTGGGTTGGCCGGGCCTGGGTTCGTAGGTTGCCCAGTAAAAGGGCAGAGTGGCGAAGTTGAACAGATCGGCGTAGCGGCGGTTGTAATCGCTTTCGGCGTCGAGCGTGAGGGCAAAAGCATTGCAACCAAAGAGAAACTGGTGGCGGGTCATTTCGATGGTGACATCGGTGTCGGGCAGCGGTTGGCCCTGGCTGTCGGTTAGCGTGAGTGTCACATCGGTGGTGCGGTAGCGATTGATACGCTGCTGGATGGCGTCGGGATCGAGCGGGTTGTCGAAGGCGAGCCAGCCCCGGCCGGCCAGAAAGTCACTCATTTCGGCGAGGGTCCGGTGGTAATAGACGTCGCCGCCGCGGCCTTTGTTGAAGAAGCCGTGGCCCTGGCCTTCGTATTGGATCAGTTCGCAGTGATTGCCGTTTTCGTACATCAGCCGGTCAAAGCGGCGGGGATTTTCGATGGGGACGGTTTTGTCGGCGATGCCATGGAAAATAATGGTTGGGCAGATGCCGGGCTTGACATGCGAGGCGGGAGACAGGCGTTGCCACTGGTCTTTGAGTTTGTCGTTGCCGTAGCCGAGTTTGGAGGTATCGAGGACGGGATTGAACAGGACCAGCAGGTTGGGGATTGAAGAGATGGAGAGGTCTTCACCTTCATTTTCCAGATTGGGGATGGTAGCGGTACAGGCCGCGACGTGTCCACCGGCCGATCCGCCGGCTGCGGCGATGCGGCGTGGATCGACACCCAGTTCGCCAGCGTGTGCCCGTACCCAGCGAATGGCGCTTTTGCCATCTTTGACGCATTCAAAGGGCGTGGTCTGATGTCGATTTCGCACACGATATTCCGCGGAGATGGCCACGATACCCTTCTGGGCCAGGTGTTCGCATTGCGGGAAAAACTGGGATGGGCTGCCGCCAACCCAGCCGCCGCCGAAGAAGAAGACGATAGCCGGCCGGGGATGGGCGGCTTTGGCCGTGGGTTCATATAGATACAGCTTTAATTCAACATCTCCGATGGTTTTATAGACGATTTCGCGGGTGGTGATGGTGTCGGGCAGATCCTGGGCTATTGCGAGGAAGGGTAATGATAACAGAAGGAACGCCGAAATCAAATAACCGATGGTTCGAGTTGACATAGTGTAAGTCCTTAATTTATAAGTCATTATAGTGAAATTGGTGTTCCGGTTGGTTTGCTTTAATACCATCAAACCTGCCCAGGACCAGTTATCTGGATATCGGATAAACGGTTGAGTATCCTGTTTATTGACTCTGTAACTGGTTTAATCTTTGGACGCATGACTTGTGTCAGCCATTTCGACCTATCCGGGAGTTGTCGGACTGGATTGGTCCGATGTACATTGGCGCCTAGCAGTTTGTAAGTTATTAAATGAATTAATCAGTGGAAATTTGCTGATTCTGAGTACTATTAACTAATAAGCCTATCTTTAAAATTAACTTGAGGTTATCTATGTCTATTGTCGCAGGGATCATGCATGAATATTAATTCTATTTCACAAAGGAGACTATCATGAAACGTGGATTGCTGTCTTTAATGCTGCTTGGGGTACTATTGGGTGTCAGTCTTCCGGTCTGGGCGGAGTGTCCATCCGCGGATTTGACCGGTGACTGCCGGGTAGATTTGAATGATTTTGCGGTGATGGCCGGGCAGTGGCTGCAGGAGGGGAGTTATGACTATGCGGAATTGAGCAACGATCTGATTTCGACCATGGAAAGCCGTCTCAGCACTTCTGCTATTGATGCCTCGGGTGACAATGCTTTTATCCTGGGTACTTATTTTATCTACAAGACCAATGAAGGCCGGTTTGGCCGGTTTATGGTGGAAAATTATGAACCCGATGCCAATCATCGACTGACTATTCAATGGACCACTTATAATGCAGACGGTTCGGTATATTCCGAGGGCTATGGGTTGGAGATACGAGGCACTTATGGCTGCGACCTGGATGAAGGACTGGAACTGGCAACTTTTCCCGGGCGAGACTGGTATTGGGATCTGCAAACTCAAACTACTCGTGCGCTTGCGCCTGCATTTGGAGCCAAGTTTGATCTTTTGCATCAGGCGCTTGGGCTGAAATGGGCTTATATTAATGATCCGGGTGTGCCGAGGCACGAGGGTTTTACCGGCTATATGAGCAAGTATGAGGTAACGAACAGTCAGTACTGCGAATTCCTTAACTCGGCGATGGAACATGACCGGATTACGGTCTATCAAGGTGTCGTGTACGCGTCGAATGATGAGAATTATGTAGAACGTTATTTTTTTATTCACGATCTGTTTTCATCCAGCCAGATTTCTTATAGCGAAGGTCAATTCAGTGTGATCAGTCGGGATGGAGTCAGTATGGACCGGCATCCGGTGGTGATGGTGACCTGGTATGGCGCCTGGGCATTTTGCAGTTACTACGGCTGGCGGTTGCCGACGGAGTGGGAATGGCAAGCGGTGGCTGATGGGATTGACGGGATGAATATTTATGGCTGCGGCATGACGATCGACACAACAAAGGCAAATTACGATGACGCTAATCCTCTGGGCCTGAGCAGTTATCCATATACATCGCCGGTGGGATATTATCCTGGTTATGACTATGGCATGTACGATATGGCAGGTAATGTGTATGAATGGACCAGCAGTCCTTATGAGCCATCGGAAGAGATTGATTATGTCGTGCGCGGGGGCGCCTGGTGGGAGACGGCTCCTTATTGCACTATTACGTTCAGAGACAATCGATTGCCGGACGGTGCGAATGATGACCGCGGTTTTCGAGTGTGTCGTTGAATTCTTTATCGCTGATGATAGCCAATATCAGGAATTAAAGCAAAACCGGCGTATGGTCTCTCTCAGGTAGAATTATTCCGAAGCGCTTTCCTTTTCGTTTGCGGATTCCTGGGGGAGGTTGATTTTGCGGCGCTGGCGCAGGGCGTCTCGGAGTAGGAATTCGATCTGTCCGTTGACGCTGCGGAACTCATCTTCGGCCCAGCGTTGCAGTTCGCGCCATAAATCCGGGTCGATGCGTAATAGAAATTCTTTTTTGGCGGCCACGATAATTCCTGACTAGTGATAGAGCGTGCCCGCGTTGATGACCGGCTCGGCCTGGCTTTCGCCGCAGAGGATGACCAGCAGGTTGCCGACCATGGCCGCTTTGCGCTCTTCGTCGAGTTGGATGATTTCTTTGGTCGATAGTTCCGACAGGGCCATTTCGACCATGCTGACGGCGCCGTGCACGATCTTTTTGCGGGCGGCGATGATGGCTTCGGCCTGTTGGCGGCGGAGCATGGCCTGGGCGATTTCGGGGGCGTAGGCCAGGTGGGTGAGGCGGGCTTCTTCGACCCGGACACCGGCTTTGTCGAGCCGAATTTGCAGTTCCTGTTTCAGGGCGTCGTTGATGGTGTCGCTGTTGCCGCGTAGGGTGAGGCCTTCTTCATCCGAATCGTCGCCGTGGTCGTAGGAGTAGTTGCCGGCCAGATGCCGGACGGCGGTTTCGCTCTGGATCTGGACGTATTGTTCGTAGTGATCGACGTCGAACAGGGCTTTGGCGGTATCCTGAACGCACCAGACCACGACGGCGCTGATTTCGATGGGGTTGCCGCGCAGGTCGTTGACTTTGAGGATGCCGGTCTGGAAGTTGCGGGCGCGCAATGAGATACGGTAATGCATGCCGGTGATTTTCTTTTCGATTTTGTCGTCCTTGACGGTGACTTCGACCGGGCGATAGACGGTGAAGGGGTTGGCCCAGTGGAAGCCGTCGCTGCGTACGGTGCCGACGTATTTGCCGAAGAGGACCAGGACGCGGGCTTCGTTGGGCTGAAGGGCGAAAAGGCCCCAGGTGATCAGAAAGGCTGTTGGGATTTCCAATATGGCCAGGATGATCAGGGGGGCTGATCTGTGGGTGATGCCCCAATAGAACAGGGCAGGGATGAGCAGCCAGGCGATAATCGCGATCCATAAGAAGATCCAACCGCTGTGCACATTTTTTACTTTTTCTTCCATCTTGAAATCTCCTGTATTGAGGTTGATATTAATATGATATCACTATGATATCATGTCGTCAAGGGTATTGTGGGATTACAGATAATTTTTAAATATTTGGGGGATTGGTTGGGTTGAGATGGGTTTTGGCTGGGGTGGCAGGATGTTTATGGAGTTGTAAGTTGTTGATATGTTGTTGGTTATGTTAATTTTATCCGGTTTTGGCGCCGCATTTGGCGTTTTTGAGGGATGTTTGAAGGAAATTATGCAGGTTAGAGCGGGTTTTGGGAGTTTGATGTGTTCAGTCGCGGTTCGGGGAATCGGGTTGAATTAGAATTATTCTGTTATAAATGGTTTGAGGTGTGCGTTTAAAAAGGTGTGGAATTTGAACTATACCCTGTGGGTATCGAAGATGTTGAATTTGTGAGGATGTCCGGTTTTATGAAAAATATGGGATGGACCAGGTGGAAGTTGAGCAGAGTACGACGGGGTTGTACTGTTTTATCGGGTATGACGCTTATTCTTGTTTTGAATACGATCGTATTTGAATCAGTTTTGTTGGGGTGATGATTTTGAAAACCGTACTTTGGGTTCCGTTATCAGAGGTAAGATCGATTATGAGGAACGTTCAAATTCTGATTGTATTGTTAGTGTTTATAATGCCGGTTTTTGGTGAGTGGACATTTTTTTCCAATCGTGTAGAACACCATAATCCATTAAACTTTTCCCGACCAAATGATTGGGGAGAACGAGATATTGTTTTGCCGGAGAGAGGCGAATTCATACTTATTCCGAGGTATGGTGAGATAGAAGAGCTTAATGATTTAGATATTGATCAAGAAGAACTCTCAGTTATACAACAATTCCGTGATATAAGTAGCCAAGAGATTCCTGATGTATTTATGGGAGAACGTATTAAGGTAATATTAATCCAACTGACCCCCCCTAATGAATCGCGGCATCGGCATGTTGAGTCTTTTTCGTTCTCAATCCAAGGGGATTTTTATCCTACCAGACCATGGATAGAAGGTTATTATTTTGATAAAAGTTCCATTACTGAAAGAGTAATTCCTGAAATACCCGCCTGGGCTAAATTGAAACAATTGAAGTATCTAGAGTTATTCAGTTGGTCGATATCAGCACTGTCATGGCACAAGATTAGTACACTAGGAGAATTGCACTATTTGGGGGTACCTTATGACTGCAGCGATCAAGATCTTGCTGTACTTGCTCCATTAGTTCATCTTACTTTTTTAAATCTCTATGATACTGAGGTTACAGGAGAAGGGTTGAGTGTTATACAAAAGATGCCGGCGCTGGAAACTTTAGATTTAGGGCGAAATTCTCTGAAACCAGGCTTTGCAATCCAATTTAAGAGTAGCGGCCTAAAACGTTTATTGCTGGATAGATGTCATGTAACAAATGCTCATTTAATTGGGATTGAGACATTGAAAAATCTGGAAGTGTTATCGCTGGATCAAACGAAGGTGACATCGACAATTTTAGATTGTCTTGCTAGAATGAAGTCATTGAAATATGTATCACTGGCGGGAACTGTGATAACGCAAGCTGATATCAAAGAACTGCAAGCTCAGCGTCCTGATTTGCAGGTAAATCTAAACTCGCCACCGTATCTGAAAGAGGCGATAAAAAATGCAACGTATCAGGCAGCGCATCTAGGAGATTTTAAGGCTCAATTAGAATTATGGTATGAATTTAATATGGCCAATCTTTATAAGATGGACTACAGCGATCCGAGCCTGATAGCCTATGAACATTCCACACAAGATAATATTGAGCTGCTAAAATGGTATTATTGTATTTTAGAAAATGACCGATGCGATCAGGAATCGCTTGCAAGGTCATTGAAAAGGGCTGAAGAAAGGGATTATACAATTAATGATATAAAAAAAACAATGAATCCGGTTGAAATATCTGAAGCGCGAAAGCGAGCGGATTTTGTAATGGATTTGAGTCAATTGAATCTTTCAGTTGAGCAGATGTTGCGGCAGGCAGCGGATCCATATTTACCATTGTATCAGTATAGTTTTAAGGAATTTGGAGCTGAAAGCAAGTGAGAGGAATTTAAATATTACTAGAATCTATAAATAAGATTACCAACAAAATGTTCTTGTTGGATTTTAAGAAGGCGGCTAAATGATGCAAAAAATAATTACATTACGTTTCCTGTTAATGTTATCTGTGGGTTGGTTTTATGGCGGTTATTGTATGGGTATGTACAATCCTGAACAGGGTCGGTTTATGCAGCGGGATCCGCTGGGTATGGTATCGGGGGGATATTTGAATGGATTTAATCCGTTAGGGCAATATCTTGATGGAAAGAATATTTTTCAATATGTGAAATGTGACCCTATAAACGGAAATGATAGTGAAGGATTTGGAGCGTTATTTGAATATGAATATAAGCTTGCAACGCGAGATAGACCAAGTGCTTATTTTAGAGATAATGAAGCTCGATTACACCGAATTTGCGAAAAATATAAGTGTCCATGCGGTGGTTGCATGTCGATTCAGCAGTGCAAGAATGAAGCTTCTCAGTTATTAAGAAGTTATTTTAATAAATTGGATGATTTTGTAAATAATTGGACCCTAGAGGATGGTTTATCTAAGTATATTGCGGGGCTTCCCTTTGAGCGTTGTTATATTATGTGTGATCAGTATGCTGTTGCAATCTGGGATATGCATTTGGCAGATCAATTGTTTTGTTGGCGAACAAGGATGGGGCATCGTACCAAAAAACACTCTAAAATAGTCGCGACGGTATTTTACGGCGGCGATGAAGAAACCTATCATCAATATGTTGGAATATTTCATGAATGTAATAAAAGCTCTACTTCAGATGTAAACTTCGATCCATGGGTATTTACGGATATCGCGAAGGAACCATTGGTTAAATGCGGTGTTACAGGAGGAGAAAATGGTTGTAAATGGCTTGTTGATGATGATCGTTATCCTTGGTGTGGGCCTCCCGATTAACTGTTCTTAACCCGGATTTTATTGTAAGAATAAATTATTAGTTCTATAAAAAAAGAAATACGATATTATTGATGTGCTGGGGCGATGCAGTTTATCGTAACTTTTGTTGGAATTAGGACATGTTATTGATTCGAAATATTCCCAAAAGTACTTCTGAATAATGATATAGTAGGATAATTATACAAAAGTTCAAGGTGTATATGAATAGCGTTATTAAAAAAAGTATTTTTTGTTTGATCGTGATAATAATTGTTGGAGCACTTATTGTACCTATACTGCAAACTAATATTTACAATTCAATGTCTGCTTATCATTCTTTACTTGTATCAGGTATCAGGCTTTTTGTTGATAATAATGGAAGCGTACCCGAAAGCATTGACCAGCTTCAAGATATTTCAAGTAAAAAGATTTTGTATTACCCTGATGCATGGCAATCCAATGATCAAGTGTTATTATGTTCCCAAATTCCTGGAAGTATAAATAGATATTTTATCCGAAAGTACATGGTAACATGGGGTGATGGTAGGCGTTCGATTTTAAGTTATAAGGAATTATCGGAAAAAGTCAGAAATGATGTTGATTTTACTTGGTAAAGTAAGGTTGCGTGGGCAAAAGGCGGCCTAGCGGCCTCGTTGATATATGTGGGGTGTGGCCTCTAAAATAGTTCAAAGTCAAGTATTGAAAACAGATATATTAAGGAAGGCATGAATGGATATTCAGAAGATGAAGATATTAAGCAAAACCGCGATCAGGCTTATTCTGGTCCTGTTGATCTGTCAGGGCTGGTGTTATGGTATGTACAATCCCGAGCAGGGCCGGTTTATGCAGCGGGACAAGATGGGGTATCGTGACGGGATGGATTTGTATGGCTATGTCCAAGAGCGGCCATTGAATCGGTTGGATGCATTAGGATTTTTTACGATTGAAGCGGTTGGAACACCGGTTGCTAATTTAACTGAGTGTTCTGATGGGAAAAAGTGTATTAGTGGATATTGGATGAGTACTGCCCTTAGAATGGATGAAAAAGAGCAGGCAGTATTAGATGATGTTGATAACAATGCAGGCCTTTATTCTGTTATGAATAAAACAGCATATTGGTATGTTAAGGATTGTAAAGATAGTAGTTACATAATATCACCTCGATATGAAAATGTATCCTTTGTTCGCCAGCTCGAGAGAACTACAAGTACATTTGAAGAAATGTTTGATGATCTGCCTCCAATTACGATTCAAGAGAATAAAGCGGCTGGTCCTACGGGTGTTCGTATTAGTACTCGTCAAAATGATAATAAATGGAAAAATAGTTATCGATCACCTTACTATGCAGCTCTCATTGATAAAAATTTTGTTAATCAATCCAATTGCTGTTCGAAAGGCGCAATTTTAATAAATACTCGATTTTCTTTGTATTCTACTGGGGATTATACCGTATTTGGTGATGCCGATTATCTTAATAAAGACTATGCATATCAAGAATACCCCGAAATTCTGTCTACCCCAGAATATCTTCATCCGGATTATAAATATCCAAAGTGGAATGTTCCTGATTTTGGAGGTAAATTAATATCGGAAGGTTATTTTAAAGTCAAAATATCATGGAATTGTAATCAAGAAATCGATGCAACTATTATTAGCAATGTTGATTATTCCGATGCTGGTGGCCGTAATAATCGAACTGGTAGGGAAGAAGATTGGTCAAAATATAATGATATGATTGGTGTCAGTAGAAAAAAAATCTTATTTAGAGTAATAAGGAGATAATTATGAGGTTGATGCTATTATTGATCATAATTATTCAGTCTCCATCATTTCTCTGGTCCGCTATTGTTTTCAATGGGGTTGAGGACTGGAATGCGCCTGAAAGAAAATATCATATACGAGGTGTTGTCACACCAGAGTGCGGAGAATTTGTTCGCATATCACCTTATGGAGCACCGAATGAATTGGCTGAATCTGGCTTGGATAATGAAGAAGTGGCAGTTCTGCAGCAGTTCCAGAAGGTTACTAATGAAATATTTCTAGATTGTGACAAAATACTTCTTGTGCAGCTATCTCCAATAGAAGAATCTGCTCAACGGCATATCGAGTCATTTATTTATTCAATACATATCAGCGCCGGAGATGACTGGTCATTTATTCAGAAATGCCCAGTTGACAAAGTTCCTATGCCGGCAATTCAAACATTGGCAGCTTTCAAGCGTATGCAGTATCTGGATTTGTTTAGCATTCCCATGTCATCTCTGACCTGGCAGGATATCGGATTGCTTGAAGGCTTAAGCTATCTGGGATTGCCTCAAGATTGTAATGATGTTGACTTGAGAGCGATAGGGTCGTTACGCCAGCTTGAATATCTCAATTGCAGTGATACGCAAATTACAGGTTCTGGCCTCAATATTGTCAAGGATATGGGGGCATTGAAAACGCTGGATTTGCAGCATACAACGCTGGTAACTGATTTTGTAAATAATATGACAGGAAGCGGTATAATAAGATTGCTACTGACCAACAGTAATATTACCGATAATCATCTTGAGAATATTATTCTGCTGGATCGTCTTGAGGTGCTCACGCTGGACCATACCATGATTACTCCAGCGATACTGGATCAGTTGGAAAAAATGAAAAATCTACGCTATGTGTCGTTGTCGAATACCTCGATTTCCATGGATGATGTGGATACTTTGATGGCGAGACGGCCCGATTTGCTAATTGATCTGGCAGGACCGAAATATTATGAACAACTAGTGACAGAGGCCAAATACTTTGGGGCCCACTTGGGGGATAAAAAAGCGCAATATGAAATGTTGTGGCAATATCTACTCCCCAATATGGTTGATGTTGACAAATTGTTTCGAAAAATACCAGAGTATAAATATCCACCCAAGGATGCCATAGAATTGCTTAAATGGTACTATGTCATTATGGATGATGACAAGCGGGATCGATTAAAAACAGACAAGTTGATGGCCCGGGCACAGGAAAAAAATATTTCTATCAAAGATCTCGAAGCGGCTCTTAATCCAGTCGAAATCTACGAAGCGCGGAAGCGGGCGGATTTTGTTATGAATCTGAGTAAAATGAATGTTTCGGTGGAGTTGATGTTGCGGCAGGCTGCGAATCCGTATTTGCCGCTGTATCAATACAGCTTTCAAAAATATGGATCAAAATAACGGGATTATGCCAATCGGAGTTAATGGAAAGTACTCGATTAGCGCGTGAGATAGAGACTGTTGCCGAAGGAGTTTATCATGAACAGTACAACGAAAATCGTTCAATATATCTTGCTGTCATGTTTTGGCTTGTTGCCGGGGGGCGACAATGCGGACAAAAAAAACGACTATACCCCGCCGCGGCCCCGCTATGTCAGTAAGTATCGTTATGGAATCGTCGATAGCGGGGGGCATTGGGTATTGCCATTAGAATACGATTCTATTCGATTTTTAGAAGGTGGCATAGTCAATGTAGTTATGGGTGGGAAGAAAAATTGTATGATGGTCCGTGATAGTGTGGTGGTTTCGCTACCATATGACTCTGCGTTAGGATTTATCGAAGACCGGGCGTTAGTAGGTAGAGGTGGGTATTGTGGGTATATCGATACCGAGGGGAAATTGATTATTCCTTTGTTGTATGACGAAGCGCGATCCTTTTCGGAAGGTTTTGCTCCGGTTAAAAAGGAGGGGGGTAAGTGGGGCATAATCGATAAAACGGGAAAAGAGATCGTTGATTTTATTTATGATTGGCTTGAGCCATTTCAGGATGGATTGGCATTAGGAGCAATTGATGAGAAACTCGTATATCTGGATACCAAAGGCAATGTGGTGTTGAGGGGAGATTGGGATTCCAGCGGGTATTTTTCCGCGGGGCTGTGTCCGGTGGGCTATTTGCATCCCGATGCCCCGGAAGAACGTCTTTTTGACGAAACCTGTTGGGATTGGGGCTTGATGGATAAAACGGGAAAAATGGTGATCAAACCGTTCTATTCCTATATCCATACTATCGAGAATGGGATTGCTTTTTATGCAAAAGATCATGGGGATGATCCCAATGAGCATTATTCCGGCTTTATTAATTGCGAAACGCTTGAGGTTGTCAAATTGAAAGACCGGGTCATACTTGTTCCAATTTTTAGATATGGCGTGGCGGAGGTCTTGGTGGACCGGCCGGATTTGCCAAGTCCACTGACAATGTCAACAGGAATTGGAGCCATGGCCAGACGCGGTTTTATCGATAAAAAGGGGCATTATATTGTTGAGCCTGTTTATAACCGGGTATTATTGACAGAATGGGGAATCTTATGTGCTAAAGATGAGCCACTGGAAAGTCTGGTATTTGACCTGAAGGGGAAGCTTATTTTTAAAGGGGAGGATGGGATGTTTTGCTGCGGGATTGTGGAGGGGAAATTTATTCGATACCGGAAAGATGGGTGTTATGGGGTGTGTGATTTTGATCGAAAGGATGTTATCCGGCCGATTTATCAGTACTTGGGGACGTTCAGTGAGGGCAAGGCCTGGGGGAAGCGGGAAGGGAAGTCATATGTGGTGGATACCCTGGGTAACGAAACTCCTTTTGAGACGGAAGTGGAGGGGATTGTAGCGGTGGAGCCGTTTCAGGAGGGGGTGGCGATTGTCAAGGCGGAAAAGGTGTTGGATTGATGGTGGTGTTTGTTTATAATGTTCCGTTGGAGATGGATTATTCAAACTATGGTGGAGTGGCAATGTGATGAAAGCTGTTGATCGAGACGCGGTTACGAAGCTGGAGGATATTCCGAATGTGGGGGGGGCGATGGCCGGGGCGTTGCGTTTGATTGGGATTGACCGGCCGGGGAAGCTGGCGGGGCAGGATGCGGTGCGGCTGTATGAGAAGCTGGGCAAGCGGATGAGGAAGCGGCCGGATCCGTGTGTGCTGGATGTGCTGATGGCGGCGGTCCATTTTATGGATACGGGTGAGACGCGGGAATGGTGGTCGTTTACGGCAGAGCGGAAACGGCGGCTGGCAGGTGAGATATGAAATGGGTAGCTAAACCAGGTGATGAGGGGATTATTTGAGGGTCTGGTAGAGGGTCTGGATGTGGTCGGAGGTCTGGGATTGGAGGAAGCGGGTGCCGAGGGTGTACCAGCCATCGGCGTGGTTGACGACGCGGACGACGGTGGCGAGGTAGTCCACGTGGCGGTCGAGTTGCCGGGAGGCGATCCGGATGCGGACGATCGCGTTTTTGGATAAGGCTTTGGGGCTCAGGATACCCATTCCGCCCTGGGACATGTTATGAACGATAACGATTTCTTCCGGGCCGGTGGTCCATTTGCCATTGTTTTTGTGCATGATGCTGAGTGTGGAGCGGACACGGAGATAATACCTGGGAAACTGGCGGCCGGATGGATTATCGCGGTCGTTAAGCAGACCCAGCCGTTTGAGGATTTTAATATTATGCTCGGAGGAGACATCATGGGCCGGGCGGTTGTTCATGGAATCCATGACGAACCGGGAAAAGGATTCGACCAGTTCGCTTTCGAAGCAATGGGGCGCCATGCCCTGGATGATCTCGAGCGCTTCATCGGTGGAGAGCCCATGGTTGCGATAGGGCCGGACAGAGGTCATGGCTTCGTAACAATCGACCATTGAGGTCATTTTACCAATGAGTGAAATATCATCACACAACAGATGGCGGGGATAACCGGTGCCGTCGTTTTTTTCGTGGTGTTCGGCGACCATGCGAATAATGTTATCGGACAGATCGGTAACCGAAGAGAGGTGATCGACGCCTTTCTGGACATGGCTCTGGATCATGAGTATCTGCTCGGGGGTGAGTTTATCTTTGCAGTTGAGCAGATCCTGAGGGATAAACATCTTGCCGACGTCGTGCAGCAGCGCGCCGGTTCCCAGGTCGTTGAGCATATCGGGGTCGTCGATGCCGAGGTAGTTGGCATAGGCGACCATGATGGTGCTGACGTTGGTCATGTGGGTGGCGGTATAGAAGTCGTGGTTGGAGATTTCAAAGAGATGGTTGAAAGAACGGGGGTCTTTAAAGAGATATCGGACGGTGGCAGCGGTGAGCCGGCGGACCTGATCGATCTGTTTTTTACCGGGGGGCTGGGTGAGCAGTTGATTGGCCAGGGAGAGGGTGGTGGCGTAGAGGATATCGCTTTTTTTCTGTTTGATGATTTTGCGGTCTTCCAGAATGTCATCCAGATGTCCACTGACAGCCTGATAATAGGCCTGGTGATCGCTGGTGGGGATATAAACGGTTTCGATACCACCGTCAATCAGGCGGTTATAATCCTTGCGGCTAAAATTGAGATCGAGGCTTTTATAGAGATTGTAGACCGGTGGGTTGTAGAGATAGATTTTGAGGCCTTGCAGGCTTTCAGGCGCGATATAAGGCAGGGGAACAGGCAGGTAGCCTTCCTGGAAGCAGGCTTTGTTTGCAACCGCCTGCTCGTTTGAAATCATTTCAGTAGTAGAATCAGCGCCAATATTCATTTGTGCCGGGTTTGTAAGTTAATTGCGAATACAATCGTCTGGAAACTCATTATTGGTTATGACGTTATCGGGCCTGCCTGGCAACGGTCACGAAACAGGATAGGCTCAATTATCTATCAAGTTTTATCGGTTTACAGTCCGGGCCGATTCAGGAATAACAGGCAAGAAATCAAAGAATGTTCTGATTTGGAGAGACGCCATATTGATGTTTGTATTTATCCGCATAATTGTTACAAGCCTATTCATTTCACGGATGAATATGGGGAAAAATTCAGGGATAATTGATGGACCGTACGATAATAGTAACGTTCGGGGATTGTGGTTGAAATTCGATGTCAGGGGATTGGATAACATATTGGAGTTGGGCCCGGCAGCGCCGAATACTGGTGAGTGGTCAGTCAAGAAAGGAGTCGATTTATGCAACGTTTCCTGGCAATAATCACATTTCTGTTTTCTACGAGTCCATTGTATGGGAGTGTTTATATCAAAGCAGAGGCGTTGGGTGATGAAGTCACGATTTTCTATGAAGTTACCGGCGGAGAACATTTGCGCGGCGTGGCGCTGACGGTGGCGTTGCAAGGCGGTGTATTGGAAAGCGTGAGTGATCTGACCTATCTGAACAGTGAATTTAACGCGTATATCGACTATTACATTGATTTTGGGACTCCCACGGAGTTACCGGGTGAGGGCGCTCATCCATTGAGTTCGCCGGATGGTCCAGGCGTTGCGGTATTGCCCAGCCGTTATTTTGGGGTGTGCATGGGGTATCTGGATGAAGATGGGGATGCTATCCCTGGAGAGCCGGCGCCAGGACTGGACCGGCGCTTGATTGGATTCCGGGTGAGCCCGGATCATGAATCTACAGAAGTTAAAGTAACGATCACGGGAGATAAATTGCGTGGGGGTGTCATCGGGGAAGGATTTACGGGAGATGCCATTTATCCTCACGGTATTGCCGCAATGGCTTATGTGCCGGAACCGGCGGGGCTATTGACGCTGGGCCTGGCAGGGATAGTCAGGCAAAGACGGCGGGTCAGAGAAGGCGGGCGAACACTTCCGTGATTTTCCGGAGGAAATGGTTGGCTGGCGAGATTCCGGCTTTAACGGTGGGAAACGGGATCAGGGTATGATACAATCTATATTCAGATCCAATCTTTGGCGTGGTATTCGTTGCCGGATGCCGGATATGGCTATGATACCCTGAGAGGAAGCGAACCCTTTATACCCAATGGGTATGAAAATTCCCGATCGCTCGCAAGATAAGTATTTACTCATGAAGAACTTATATCACGGCCCAGCGAGCATTTTCAATTGTAATCAGTATACGTATGACGATAACCAGTGAAACGATAAAAAACCTGGCGCTGGAGTCCGGTTTCAGTATGTGCGGCATTGCCTCGGCGGGGCCCGTTCAGGATAAGGTGGCAAAAGCGATGCGGGAGTATCTGGGGCGGGGTTATCATGGGGAAATGGGCTATCTGGGGCGAAATCTGGATAAGCGATTGGAGGCGGGACGACTGATTGAGGGGGGGTGTTGTGTGATCTGTGTTGGCTTGAATTATTATCATGATCGGGAATTGGCGGGCGAGTGGGCGGTGGCGCGATATGGGCGGTTTCGCGATTATCATGTGGTGATCAAAGAGCGCTTGAAACGGTTGGCGGACAGGATCCGTGCTGAAGAAAGCCGGCCGGTTCAAATGCGGTGTTATGTCGATAGCGCGCCGATTTTAGAGAAATATTACGCCTGGCAGGCGGGATTGGGATGGATAGGAAAACATTCGCTGTTGTTGAATGAACGGTATGGGTCGTGGATATTGCTGGGTGAGATTGTTGCGGATCTGGAATTGGAGGTGGATCAGGCCGGCCTGGATCGCTGCGGGGATTGTCAGGCGTGTATGCTGGCGTGTCCGACCGGCGCTCTGGTTGGAGAGCGAGAACTGGATGCGCGAAAATGTATATCGTACTGGACCACAGAAGCGTTGAGGGATTGTCCGGAAGAATATCGGATATGGATGCAAAAGCGAGGATACGGGTGTGACATCTGCCAGGAGGCGTGTCCCTATTGTCGTGAGGGGGAGGTGACCGGTGATGATGAGCTGAGGCCGCGGGAGGAATGGCAGGAATTCAACCGGGTCGAGTTAGTGAATATGGTCCCGGAAAAGGCCGTGGAGAGGTATAAAAATAGCACTATGGAGAGAACTGTCAGGAATATTGGCCGGAATAGTGGTCGAGGTGGATGGGGAACGTTGATTACAGGAAAAGAAATCTAACGGGAAAGGCGGTTTGGGCATACCAATTTGGTGAATAGAGAATGATATATTGTTAAGCGGAACTGAATACGGTCGGCATTATGGAAATAAAATGTAACTGATTGCAAAATAGATGTTTAGGTAAAGGTTGTTTGGTTGTCAACAAAATAATTAACACTGTGTATATAAGAATGGGGGATAGGATGGAAATGGGTGAAGGTGGAGATGGGGTGAATAGCACTTGACTTGAATAAAGCCCGTGACTATTTTTTAGTATGAGAACATAGTCAGTTAATTTGATAAATACTATCAAATAATGCTGAGTTGCCAGGTTCGGCCAGCAGGTACGATCAAGCTGGATTAGCCTGAAAGAGTATGTATCTATGTTAATCAGGTTAGCCCATTGTGATGAGGATATCCTTAATCAGGGTGAGCGTTGTACCCGCGAAGACATACTCAGTTGATAAATTAAAAAAATCCGATATTTGACGGAGTACAGTCATGCCAAAATATTTCGAAGACAATTCATTTTCGATTGGGAGGACACCGCTGGTGAAGCTGAATCGAATCGGTGCAACCGGCGGCGCCAAAATCTTGGCAAAGATTGAAGGCCGGAATCCGGCTTACTCCGTCAAGTGTCGGATAGGCGCCAATATGGTCTGGGAGGCTGAAAAGTCCGGACAATTGAAGCCGGGCAAGGAGATGGTGGAACCCACCAGCGGGAATACGGGAATCGCGCTGGCGTTTGTCGGTGCGGCGCGCGGCTACAAAGTGCATCTGACGATGCCGGAGACAATGAGTGTCGAACGCCGCAAGGTGTTGGTTGCTTTGGGGGCGGATCTTATTTTAACAGACGGCACCAAAGGGATGGCCGGCGCAATAGCCCGGGCGGAAGAAATGGTGGCGTCCAATCCTGAGAAGTATTTTATGCCGCAGCAATTTAAGAATCCTGCCAATCCGGCCATCCACGAGAAGACGACGGGGCCGGAAATCTGGGAGGATACCGATGGTGAAGTTGATGTCCTGATCTCGGGCGTCGGCACAGGCGGTACGATTACGGGGATCAGCCGTTATCTCAAGACAACCAAAGGAAAAACCCTCACCGCGATTGCCGTAGAGCCTGCGGATAGCCCGGTGATTACTCAGAAACTGGCCGGAGAGGAGTTACGGCCCGGACCACATAAGATACAGGGTATAGGCGCCGGATTTATCCCGGATGTCCTTGACTTGTCTCTGATCGACCGGGTGGAAACCGTGACCAATGCCGAGGCGATAGATTATGGCCGCCGGCTGGCGAGTGAAGAAGGGATCCTGGCGGGAATATCGTGCGGCGCGGCAGTCTGTGTGGCGGAGCGAATCGCGAATTTACCGGAATTTGCGGGAAAGACGATTGTTGTCATCTTGCCAGACGCGGCGGAACGATATCTGACGGGTCCGTTGTTTGAAGGGATGTTCAGTCATTTATAATCCCGATGATCGCGAAGCCGTAATCAAAGAGCGGTGATGGAACCGACTTCTGTTTCAAGGGGAGAGGTGTCATGAACCTGGCTGTCCTGAGATTGGGCCAGAATGGTCAGGGAAAAAGAGGCGCCCCGTCCCGGCATGCTGATGACGGAGAGATTGCCACCCAAGAGTTGCGCCAGTTTTCGGGTAACCAGCATTTTGAGGCTGGACTCGTAATGTCTACCCGGTTGAGATCGCTGGGGATCAAACAGTGTTTTCTGCCGTTCCAATGCGATTCCGGGTCCGTTGTCACCGATATCGAAACGGACGCGCCGGTTGAGTTCCGGACGAATATTGAGTCTGATGATCCCCACTTTCATATCCGCCAGAGAAAACCGCAGTAAATTGAGCAGGCATTGGCGCAGGCGGTTGATATCGGAATAGATCAGATCGGGAATGTGTTCATCGATCACCGATATGAATGCGATCCCTTTCATCTGGATTTCGGGTTGAATAGTTAATTCGATCTCCCTGATGCATTCACGAACCGAGAAATGATCTTTACGAATCAGAGAGTCGCCGATTTCGATACGAGACAGATCGAGCAGATCATTGACCAGATCCAGGGATTTACGGCCATTCGCCCGG
Organism: Sedimentisphaerales bacterium; assembly: GCA_963663965.2. Lineage (GTDB taxonomy): Bacteria > Planctomycetota > Phycisphaerae > Sedimentisphaerales > SM23-30. The sequence continues at coordinate 53,228 of CAXXFK010000012.1, read as the reverse complement.
ATTTGATCGATATATTCCGATTCATCAGAAGGCTGGTCGTTCAGGTCTGCCAATAAGTTGCTGAAACCGACCATGGCATTCAGAGGGCCTTGAATTTCATGTCCCAGTCGAACGAAATAATCCGGGGTCATTGTGACGATTGGCTTACCATGATCCATCTGTCGATTTGACAGGCTCAGTTCGCGATTGGCCTGTTCGAGCTGCTGGAACCGGTCGCGGGCGCGCATTTCATTTTCATTCATTTCGAGGGCGCGAAAAACCATGTCGCAGATAAGATTGAGCGTGCGAACTTCCCGGGTTTCCCACAGGTGTTCGCGCTTAATACAATCAAATCCAATAACGCCCATCAGTGTATTAGCGCTACGGACAGGAATAGCCATCAGAGAGGTAATTCCCTGTTCAGCAAAGAGTTTATGTACTCCGGTGGCGGCCTGAGGGATTTCGTCCGGTCGACTCAAGCAAAGCGTATGCCCGATATTCATCTGGTTAAACCACCAGGGAATATTCTCGCAGAGAAATTCCGGGCTGGCCTGTTTCATAGGGATAATCCCACCGGCGGTCCATTCATGAGAATTGACCAGAATATTTTTATGTTCGAGATAACGATAGAGATAGACGCGGTCGACTTTGAAATGTTCGCCGAGTTTCTGCAGCGCTTTCTGGATGGTATGGTCGATATTATCCGGTGTAATAAAGGAAAACTGACGTGATATGTCGAATACGATACCTTGCAGGAGGTTTTGGCTGGACAGGGCCTTGAGCGAACGTTTTAAACGGGTAATATCCACACCGCTGATAATCATACAGGGTTCATCGTAGAGAATTACCAGAGTGCCGTGAATATTGAAATAGACACTTGAACCATCCCGATGGCGACATTCAATTTCACAATCGACCGTATCGCCAGGTTTTTTCAACTGATGAGTCTGGATGTGTTCGACAAAGCTGCGCATATCGGGATGAACCAGATCCGCAAGGCTATAATAGCCGATGAGTTCGTTGCTGTCATGACCTATCGCTGAGGCGAAAGCGTGATTGCAATATTCGATTTTATCGGTGGCAACAATGACGGCCGCATGAGAATTTTCAACCAGGGATCTGAATTTTTCTTCGCTTTCGCGGAGTTCCCGTTCCAGGAGCACCTGTTTTGAAATATCATAAAAACAGGCAATAAAACCAGTCAAATACCCTTTGGCTGAGAGGGCCGGGCTGTAAACGATCCGGTAATATTGACCGCTTTGAATTTCCTTTTCCAATTGATAACCTTCCTGCCGGAAGGCTTCGCTTTTGACGATATCACAGCCCGGGCAGAGCCATTGACATTTCCCATAAGCATTATGGCAGGAAGCGCCGATCAACAGGTCAATGGTTTTTTCAGTAATCTGGCAGATGCGTTCGCTGGCCCAGATGACTTTCATATCGCGATCAAACAGGACAATACCCACATTGACATTATCCGAAACAATTTGCCAGTTGCGCGCGAGTTGCCGGTATTTTTTTGTCAGGCCGGCAAAATTTTGCGCGGTTTGGAATACTTCAAGCGGCTCAGTGGGGACCGGCATCAGATCGCCGGAGACATTGGGATCGATAGTCTGGCCAGACCATTTTGCCAAAGCGTGCATGGGAGCCAGTATTCGCCGGTGTATAATCCATCCCAGCAACGCGGTTAATAACAGCCAGGCAAACCAGAAGGTCCAGAGGATCCCTGGTAAGGGCCGGTAATAGTGTAAAGTAATCGTGGCCGGCGATTGTAATTGCAAATAGAGTTGTTTATCCCCGGAGACTTGATTTAATAGCGCGGTGGTACACAGTCGGTTATCCGGAAGGTCATCGATCACCGTGGACGTTGCCGGCGTCAGTTGCCGGACGGTTTCCATTTCAAGCTGATCTTCTGTCAGAATCGCGATATTGCTTTGTTCAGGCAATAAATGAGCGATGGTTTTTGGATTAAGGAACTGACCAACGATTAATATTTCCGGATCTGGCAAATCTTCTGTGGCGTTAATGACGGGACGGAACGATAAAATGAAAAGATGATTATTTTGAGGGAAAATACCATGGCACCCGGTTCGATGTCGCTGGATTAAATCGGTCAGATTGTTCTGGCTGTAGATCAAGTCCGCCCATTGGGTTTCGTTTGCCGGGATCGATTGATTGGCAGGGATGTGATTCCAGGCAATCGTAAGGTCCGAATTCAGTTTTGCCACGTAATCATAGCATCCATCGATAAAGGATTCCGTTCTAAAATGGGTCAGGATATGATCGATATTCTGATCCGTAAGTGTGGGTGTCCTTGTTGCTGAGTTGGCCAAGTGGTCACAGATCTGGTCCAGAGCATTCATTCGATCCTGGATATGGTTCTGGATGCGGACCATATTCTGCTGAGCGTTATTATGGTCGATGCCGGTAAAAATTCCCCTGATCAGCCAGTTCCACCCGATCATGGCAACGGTCAGGAAGCTGAGCGAAATGACTGTCACGATCAGTCCTGTTCGTCCGGCACACAGTCGATAATTTGTTATCGGATTAGACATGGGATATTTGTCTTACTCCATGTTGACAGACAGGCATTCCCCAACCCCTTGATTCCATATACTATTATCCTATTAATCGCATTAATACTTTAGGGCGCCTCCAGAGCAATTTTTTGAATTATCCTCCAAGTGATCATCCGTTCAACGATCATCAGGAGAATCGGCATATTTGTTATAATCGATACGACTGTTATTATGGATAAAAGTATCCTAATCGGATATCGCCACGGATTTTTGATACCCCAGATAAAATCGTTATAATCCGCATTTTGGTCTGGACAGCCTTATTTCACAGTGATAAAACTGGGTATCCGTGTAATTCAGGTACCCATTTAACTCCCGGCATTAATTCAGGGGGCAATTTATGGCAGCTTTCGAACGGTTGCAACAGCAGATCAACTTTATTCTGGAAATGGATAAGTTAAAGAATGTTTTTCGTCGGACATATGTTCCGGGGACCGATCGTCATGAAAATGACGCGGAACATGCCTGGCAGCTGGCGATTATGGTTATGTTTCTGCATGAACACGCCGCCGAGCCAATCGATATTTTCAAGGTATTGAAGATGGTATTGATTCATGATATTGTCGAGATCGATGCCGGGGATACGTTCTGTTATGATGAGAAAGGGTATCAGGACAAGGCGGAGCGAGAACGACAGGCGGCAGAGCGGATATTTGCCTTATTGCCATCAGATCAATGTCGGGAGATCTGGGCGCTCTGGGAAGAGTTTGAGTCGCGTTCGACACCGGAATCGCGTTTTGCCGCGGCGGTAGACCGGTTGATGCCAATGATGCATAATTTTCATACTCAAGGCCGGGCCTGGCAAGAGCATGGGATCCGGGCGGAACAGGTTCGTGAAAGAAACCGGCATATGGCGGCAGGAGCGCCGGCCTTGTGGCAGTTTGCCGTCGATTTGATCCAAAAAGCGGTAGATAACGGCTATCTGATCGGGCCGTGATGCAATGGAAGAGGGGATCGCCTAGGTGGAATTGATCGAATCTGGTGAGATGACCCAAAAAACGAACCCGATCTCACCGATACACTCCGGCAAGATCGGATTACGTCTATGAGGGGGGTGTGTGTATGCGTTTTTTCGCAGAAAGTTTTATGAGAGCGTAACACTTAAATTTAAATGATGAGTCTATTATCGGTCTTTATTAAATTTCCATTTTGATCTCATGTTACCTGTATTCGGGCAGATAAAAACCGGTGATAAGTGATTTGTAAATATTATCTCAGCATTTTCGTAACTGGATGAAGGTAAGGGGATTAGCGAATAAAAAGTTTGGTGTGTCCAGCCGGTTCGTCCTATATCAGGGCAGGGGTAAGGGAATCGATTCTTGTCAGGACCGATAAAATATGTCAAACTATAATACTGGTATCGATTATGATGACATTAACGATCAGGAATCAAGTTATGATGACGCGAAAATATGGTCTGCTGACGGGATTAATTATTCTGGTTATCGTCATATCAGGATGTAAAACGACCGCGGAGAAGGAGATGTCGGAAGGGCCGATAAATCGTGCCCAGTATCAGGCGTATCAACAGCAACTCCTGCTCTGGGAGCCCTTAGTCAACCGTATTAATTATATGCTGGCATTACCAGTGGCGGGGCAGCCTGAAGAGGAGTATTTAACGGCATTGCATAATATTGATCAGACTCAAGTCGCTTATTTCAGCAGCCGGGCGAGTTCAAACTTTAACCTGTCACGCAGCCAGGTCCAGGAGCTGAACAAACTTTATTCCTATTCGATGAGCATTCGAAAGAAGTATCGGGTATTGCTAGGCAGTTATCAGCGGATGGCCGATGGCCGGCAGGGTTTTCCTGTGGCATTTCGAGATGCTTTGGAACAGGTCAATCAGGCCGGCCGTGAGTTTGTATCAACCTGGCGGGCATTGCACGAGAAGAAAAGCTGGAGGGACTCACCGCGTGATTTTAACTGGTATCTGGATAAATGAGTTTTATTGCGGCAGTTGCATTTCGATCGAGTATTTGAATCTGGCATCATCGTTATCCGGGAAGTCTTTGCGGAAATGGACGCCCCGGCTTTCCCGGCGCGTCAAGGCCGCTGAAGTGATCAGGCGTGAGATGGTCAGCATGTTCTGACATTGCCAGCTGGCGGGTTCGTCGAAGACTTTGTCCATGACATAGCGTCGCCAGAAATCGATGATTTCGAGGGTTTCATCCAGGCGTTCGCCGATACGGACCAATCCGACGTTGCGCCACATCACGGCGCGCAATGAGTTGTAGACATCGACGATATCCAACCGGGTACGGGGTGATTCGGGGACTTCAAACACAATCGAATAGCGTTCGGCGCGGCCGGGATTCGATTGCAGAATCCGGGCAACCTGCTGGCCGACAATTTTGCCATAGACCAGCCCTTCCAGCAAGGAGTTGCTGGCCAGACGATTGGCGCCGTGAAGACCGGTGGAGGCCGCTTCGCCGCAACAATACAAATTAGGAATACTGGTCTGGCCAAGCCGGTCGACCTTGACGCCGCCGATCATATAATGGGCGCTGGGCCGAACGGGAATCAGATCGTGGTCAACATCGATATCGAATGATTGACACAAGGCGCTGATTGTGGGGAAGCGTTCCTGCATGAGTTTGCTGCCGAGATGGCGAACATCCAAGTAGACATGGGTGCTTTCAGTATGATGCATCTGGTGATAGATAGCCCGGCTGACGACATCGCGAGGGGCCAGTTCGCCCTGCTCGTGAAAATCGGACATAAAACGATGGCCGTGGGTATCTACCAGGCGTGCACCTTCACCGCGGAGCGCTTCGGTGATCAGGGAGCGGTCGGCCCCGGCGATGTAGAGTGTGGTGGGGTGGAACTGCATGAATTCCAGGTTGGCGAGAGTCGCCCCGGCGCGCCAGGCCATGGCCAGTCCATCGGCAGTGGCTCCGGAGGGATTGGTGCTTTCGCGCCATAGTTGACCGGCGCCTCCACTGGCCAGAATCGTCTGGCGCGACCAGATGCATTGCATGCGGTGTTTGGGATGCCAGCAGCAGACGCCTACACAATCCTTTTCCGCGGTGAGTAAATCTATGCAGAAACAATCTTCGAATATTTTGATATTTTTGTGGTTGAGGACCTGATTCAATAAGCATTCTGCCAGAGCGCGGCCGGTGGCATCACCATAGGCATGGATTATGCGAGACTGGCTGTGACCGCCTTCTCGTCCGGTGGCGAGCCGGCCATTGAGGGTATCGAACGGGGCGGTCCAGTTCTGAAGTTGACGGATATGGTCAGGCGCTGCCCGGACGACTTCATTCACAACGTCGGGATCAGATAAACCGCATCCGGTCCGCAGGGTGTCTTCGATGTGACTCTCAAACGTGTCGGTTTCTTCAATGACCGCAGCGATGCCGCCCTGGGCCAGCCAGGTGTTGCTGCGATTTACTTTATCTTTGACCAGGATAATGACCCGGCCTGTTTCTGCTGCGGCAATCGCCGCGCGCAAACCGGCAATACCACCGCCAATAATGACGGTATCGGTGTATAGCTGGCCCATTAAGTCGCTGTCGATGCGGGGCAGATAACGGCGGGGAGGTATGGGTTTATCTTCCATAAAGTGCTACTTAATATATGGTTAGAAATGATTAATCTTAGATGGCGCAAGTTTTGTGGTCAATAGAAAACAGGATCATTTCCATGCAAGTATCCATTTGATTAGATAACTTGTTATTTTAAAGAAGGTTATGAAACATATTGGTTATTTACAGTCCGCTCGTTTTATTGATGACTCCGCCGGCTATGGTATGGTCGCTCTTTAGCAGGGTAAAACGGCCCATGGTGGGGATATCCTGAAAGTCTTCGATACAGATATTTTGATCTGTGGCGATTTCGACGCCGGCAATATCAGCATCAGCCAGTTGAGTGCCAGGGTTTTCGATAATTTCCAGGTTAGCGGCGTTTTGTTTACGGGTAATTCGAACGATTCGGCAGTTTACTTTCTGGGTGGAGCAGCAGAGTTCGAGCGGTTCATCCACGTTAATAAAGGTATTGTCCATGATGAATAGAGTGGCATCAAAGACATTGGTTAAAAGCAGGGAATTGTCAATAGGACCGATAATATTCCCGCGTTGTGGCAGAGACGCATCGGGATCGGCCAATTCAATATTCAATGCGACCGCCATTCCCGGAGTTGCCTGTGAGAGTTGGCGATGCCATTGTTGAATCGATTTAATTCGAGCCGATTGTTTGCCTGGATAAATCGCGACAGAAGTGTCCGGAGCGATTTCACCAGAAGCAACCGTTCCTAATATATACTCGGTATCATCCAGTTTGAAAAGCCCCTGAACTGGCAGCCGGAACTCACCGAGCGGCCTGGTTTGGATATCGATAGCAACCAGTTGATCGATTAAGGGAGTCCCTCGATACCAGGGCATTTTGGGACTGGGATTGACAAGCAGATCGCCTTTTAACGCTGAAATCGGAATAATCGCAACGAATTCGAAATCGAGCTTTTTGGCAATTTCCAGCAGCTGGTGTTTGATGCGATCATAAACGGCCGAATCATAATTGACCTGGTCCATTTTGTTGACGGCAGCGATAATACGATCAATTCCCAGAATGTTGAGCAGGTAAAGGTGGCGATAGGTCTGTTCCTGGATCCCTTCCCGGGCATCGACCAGTAAAACAGCGGCATTTGCCTGTGAAGCGCCGGTGATCATATTTTTGATGAACTGTTTATGGCCGGGCGCATCGATAATAGAGAATTCATGTCCCTGATAACTGAAATCGATATGAGAACTATCCACCGTGATTTTCTGTTCGCGTTCTTCACTGAGGCTGTCCATGACCGCGGCAAATTCCGGGGTGTCGTTATCGGGTGTGCTGCAAAGCGATTCTATCTCCTGTTTTTTGTCAAGGGTGAGGGAATTGGTATCGAAAAGGATGCGTCCGATGAGTGTGCTTTTGCCATGGTCGACATGTCCGGTGATAACGAGTCGGGTACGTTTCTTGTCTCATATGAATATCCTCTGCCGGCGTGTCGGATTACATATAACCCAGCGCGCGTAATTTTTGCATGGTGTAAGCGTTTTCTTTATCCTGAGCCCGGCCGGATCGTTCGGCAACCCGGGTTTGCTCCAGTTCGGCGATGATTTCATCCACTGTCCGGGCTTGCGATGGTGACCGGTTGGCAACAGGCACGCATCCAATACTGCGGTAGCGCTGTCCCTGATGACTAAAATAGAGGTCCGTAATTGGGATTTGTTCGCGCTTGATATAACGCCAGATATCCAGTTCGCGCCAGTGCAGCAGGGGGTGGACACGGATATGGTCTTCACTTCCCAGCGATTGCCGGTATTGATCCCACAATTCGGGGGGCTGGTCCATATAGTTCCATTCAAAATTATCGTTTCGCGGCGAGAAATAACGTTCTTTGGCCCGAACGCCGTGTTCATCACGCCGAATACCCAGCAATAAGGCTTCAAAGTTCTGCTCCCGTACCGCTTGTTTAAGGCCTTCGGTTTTGAGAGCGGAACAGCATTGGAGTTTTTGGGTGGGGGCCATACCGGCGGCCATAGCTGATTCATTGCGAGCCACGATCAGGTCCAGATCCCATTGTTTCGCATAGGTGTCGCGGAAAGCATACATTTTGTCGAATTTGTAGCCGGTGTCGATATGGAGTACCGGGAAGGGGATTTTGCCCAGAAACGCTTTACGACAGAGCCATAACAGCGTGGTTGAATCTTTGCCAATGGACCATAAAAGCGCTGGTTTGTTAAAATGGAACCAGGCTTCGCGAATGATATAAATACTCTGGTTTTCGAGTTCGTCTAATCGTTGCATTGTCATCGTTCATCGAGTTGTTGAGGTGGGGTGATGTTGAAAAATTTTAAAATCAGTTTAGCGAGGTTTTTGATTTCGAGATTATCCGATTCGGGATTGAATCCGCGAGTCATTAAGAACGCATCATCATAGGTGTGCATCCCCTGCAATTCAGTGCGTACAAAGGTCTGGGGCGCGGTCAGTCCCATTTTGAGGTCGTAACCATTATGAGGACAGACCAGGAGATCGGGTGGTTGAGGAACATCCAGATGTGCCCGGCTGAATAGTTCTTCTCCGCGGTAGATTCGGTCAATAACAGGTTGGCCGGTATCTGGATCGGTTAATGCCGTCAGGTCTTTGGAGAGTTGTTCGAGCGTGCTGTCATAATCTGAAGGGGCAACGATCCCATGGGGTTCACGTCCCTGAACATTGAGATAGATGCGTCCGGGAATCAGGCAATACGCCCGTGATTGTTCGGGGATAATCGATAATGGCTGGACGACTGGCGTCCCTGGTGTCGTCCAGCCGGTTTCTACCAGAAAACGTGACAGCATCACTTCGTAACGAATCGGGCAAAAACCATGGTCGCTCAATAACATGAGAGCGGTATCCTGAGGGAGTTCATCGAGAATTTGAGCGAGTTGCAGGTCCAATTCACGATAGAATTCGTAAAATGACGGGTGATAAGGTGAGTCAGGATTGTCTTTATCGTGCCAGAAAAAATGGTTGATCCGGTCGGTTCCCATGATATGGACATGGAAGAAATCCCACTCTTCGTTACGCAGTAATGCGAGGGTGGTTTTTATGCGACTATCCAGAACGGTATGGAGATCGCGCAGCATGGCGGTTTTATCCTGACGTGCCAATTGGGTATCGATATCAATCCGGTAATTCATCTGGCGCAGGAATTCAAGACATTCCAGCGGATAGACCGCTTTTTCCAGTCCAGGCGCCAGGAATCCGCCAACGAGAATCCCATTGATGGGTCGAGGTGGGTATGTGACGGGAATGTTTAATCCGATCACACGTTTTTTTGCATGACTGAGGATTTCCCAAATATGAGGGCCGGACATATTGGAAGAATTAGGAAAATAGATCTCGTAACTTTCCGGGCGCCGTTCGACAAAACCGAAGATGCCATGTTTGCCGGGGTTTCGTCCGGTCATATAATTTGACCAGGCGACGGAAGAGACGGTTGGGTGTGCCGAACGCATTTTTTGGGATGGGCAACTTTTTATGAGTTCTGCCAGGTTGGGCATCATGCCTGAGCGGGTTTGTTCGAGCAAAAAATCGAAAGGTACCCCATCGAGGCTCAATACCATTAATTTTGAGTGATTAGATTTCATCTGGATTAGAGGTATCCCATATTTACCAGGCGTTGGTGGATCAGCGCTTCATCCGATTCGCTCAACCGTTTGGTGCCGGTATCTGTGACTGGAGCAGAGTTGGTGTATTGGGTTTCCAGTTTATAATTCAGCGCTTCGTGAAGAATCCGGCCGTCCAGATTTTCTGGAAGGTCGACCTGCATGATGCCGTATAGTGTTGGAACGATATCGGCAATACTGGCATTCAGGTTCAGACCGGATTTGAAAGAAGGGCCGTTCAGGACATACATCCCTTCTTTGCGATGGCAACCCTTATAGGGATTGGATGAATATTTCAGGATTGAATCGCCTTTGGTTGAGCGGCTCAATCCGTATTGGGGATATGGGAAGAAGATAACATCGCCAAAACGGCAGTCATTGCGGGCGTCGATCCCATATAGTTCGGCGGGCGTGACGGCGCGTTGAAAAATTTTATTGCCGGAATCAGGATCTTCAATAGATTCAAACAAGTGTTTTAGGTTATTAATCGTCTCATGATAATCGGACGGCTCTACGATACCCTCTTTTTGTCTGCCTTTGAGATTGATGACCACCGAGCAATAACCGACGGCGTTAATACAGAATGCCCGGGTATGGCGAGCATCGATCATCAATTTTTCGCGAATCCTGGTCTCGCCGGATTGGAAGTGGGTAGTTTTCCCTGTCAGTTTCCGGCAATTTTTAATAATCCGGTTGCCGATTCTTTTTAAGCTGCGCCGGGTTTTGAGATAGCCGGTCTGACGGAGGGCGACATTGGGTTTGATCTGGGCTTTGGGGGCCGGTCCGTGGCCGTGATCGCTGACGATCATTACTGAGCCGTTGGGCTGGCAGGAGGCGGCGAGATAACCGATCAGTTTATCGAACGCTTGAAACATTTTATGCAGTTGGCTTTGCAGATGGGGGCGATCGGATAACGCGCCCGGAATAGTATAGCCCCAGCCGCGGTGCAGAAAGGAGTCGATCTGGTGCAATTGAAAAAGCAGGATATCCCAATCGCATTCCTGACAGGCGAGATCGAAAAGTTGCCGTTCGTAATCGAGTCTTTTTATCGTAGTAGTGATTGCCCGGGAAAAGGCCTGAGGGTCGATCATATCCTGGCCGCCATTCCAGCCGAGGGTAAGGTCATAGTCTGGAATCGAATCAAGAATTTTCTGTTTAAAAGCAGGGGGCCAACTAAACTGACAATCCATACCCGGACAGCCGAAACCAGAAACCATTATTCCATTCACCTGGAAAGGAGGGTAGGTCTGGGGCATATTTAGAGACGCCACGCGATAACCCAGACGACTTAAGTAACTCCACATGGTTTCAACCGCGATTGAGCTGGAATTGGTATAGCGCATGGTATCGGTGAGATGGTCGTATTCATCAAAGCCAATGACACGATGCTTGCCGGGGAGCATACCGGTCATCAGGGTGGTCCAACCGGGCGGGGTTGAAGGGGGATCGGTTGACATCAGGATTCCAGAGCAGCCGGTTGTTTTTAATGACAAGAGATCAGGCATGAGGCCTTGTTCGATCATTGGATTAAAAACATCCCAGGTGCCACCGTCGATGCCGATGATGATAACGCGTTGTTTGTGCATGATAAAATGTATGAAGTAAGAGTAGAAATAGATGCCATTAACGGAATAACAACATTATCTCTGCGGATTGGATATCCAAGATAATGGAAAAATGCTATACCCGAAAATTCAATTGGAAAGAATGGACACAACAAGGATGAGAGCTTCTTGCGATGTTTTAAAAGGTCATCATCCTGAGTTTACTCAATCTGACAGCCGTTATCAGATAAGAGCGGCTTACAGATCTCTGTATTCTGAATTCAAAGAGCGTAAACAATAATTATTTGACAACCTGACCCTAACATGAATCGGAAAGTGATTCCAGAAGAAAAAATAAAAATGTCGGATTTAAAAGCGCTTTTTTTAAAATTTGGTAAAAAAAGTGTTTGAAATGACAATTATGTCAAAAAAAATTCGGTGTGGGCTAAACTTGGCAAAAAATTAGCGCCCTGACTATCGGACGCTAATGAAATTTAAATATAGATAAAATATATCTAATTAGGAGTCAGTGCCTCATCTGAATGCACGGCGCAGGACTGAGAGGCTTTTGGGGATGGCGGTTTTCCAGTCTTCTTTGCCTTCGAATTCCAGGCTGATATAGCCGCGGTAATCGACTTTTTTCATGATTTCGCCAATGCGGGGATAATCCAGATCGAGGGAGTACCACAGACCGCCGCCGTAGTAGGTTTTGGCCTGCATGAATACGGTTTCGGGGGCGAGTTGTTCGAGTTTATCGTAGGGGTCTTCGAGGAAGTTGCCGGTGTCGAGCAGGACTTTGAGCCAGGGGGAATTGACGGCTTTGACGATACGCATGACGCCTTCGGGAGTGCGGCCGAGTCCCCAGTGGTTTTCGAGGCCGAGCAGGACGCCGCATTTTTCGGCGATAGGGAGGCATTTTTCCAGGCTCTCGATGACCCAGGGGAAGCCATCCTCTTCGGTATAGCCTTCGAGTGGGGGTTCGATGCCGCGATTGGCCATAAGGGTATCGAAATCTTTGGATGTGCCCCAGCGGCCGGTATTGACGCGCAGGCATGGTATGCCCAGTTTGTAGGCCAGTTCAATACAATGGATGGTGTGATCGATGTTTTCCTGGCGTTTGGCCTTATCGGGGGTGACAAAGCCCTGGTGCGTGCTCATATTGCACAGGTCTACCCCGTTAATCAGCGCGGTTCGTTTCAGTTCCTGGAGGTATTTGTTGTCATCGCCTTCCATCTGAATCTGGAGGACGTCGACGCCGTCGAAACCGAGTTCGGCCGCATTGCGAATGCATTCGGCGATGCCCATTTTCTGATCAGGCATGAAGCGCCAGAAGGAATAGGTTGAAATGGCGATGGGATTGCCACGGCGGCCGCCTCGAGAGGGACGATTGGGGCGGTCTTGAGATTCGGATTGTTGGGCTTGAGCGGCACTGGCGGTTGCTAATCCTGCGACAACGGAACTACCCAGAAATGCCCTGCGATTGATCATGGTCCTGTCCTTTTCTAAAAGATGAAGAAAATAAGTTTAATCAAAGTACTAATAGAATATTATATCTTCTTGAAAACGATCAGCAAATTTATTTTGTCAGCATGTTATATTAACCATTTCCGCGGCGGGCATGGGCGGGGATGGGACAGTCCTTGTCAAAGACATACATGTCTTTTTGTTTTTCATAGGTAACAAAGGATTCATCGATCTGGCCGTCGGTGTTGGTGATGGCTTTGAGGTTAAGTTGCAGATGTTGGGCCAGGAAGAGATAGAGGGCATTACGTTTATTGGGTCCGTAATCGTGGCCTTCTTCGGGGAAATGGGCGTTCTGGACATTTTTTTCGGCATCGAAGAAACGGTAGATATCACGGATATAGGGGTATTCTACTTTGGGAGTGTTTTTGGTCCAGTCCTGGCCATCGCTGATCATGAGCATGGGGCGGGGCGCGGCGAGCGCGGCAATTTCGACATTATTGGTTTCGTGGTGATCGCTTTTGTGTATGGGCATACCGCTTTCGCAAACGCAACCGCCGAAGAAATGGGCGGAAACCTGAACGCAGGGCACGGAAACCGCAATGCGGTCATCCACCGCAGTGAGCAGGAAGGTCTGGGTGCCGCCGCCGGAAGCGCCGGTAATCGCGATGCGTTTGGGATCGACATCTTCGAGAGTCAGCAGAAAATCGACGGCCCGAATACTGTTCCAGAGTTGCAACTTGAGTACTTCATCACAGTTATGCTGCCAGCCGAGTTCTTCGGCCATCTGGCCGTAGCCGACCATATCATAGGCAAAGACGACTGCGCCCATACGAGCCAGCGCGGCACAGCGGGCCTGCATTTCGGGGCGATAGCGGCCGTAATTATCCGATTTGGACCAATGGCCGTGGGTGCAGAGGACCGCGGGACGGGAGTGAGGCTGGTCTGGTTGGGTGTTGGGGCGATAGAGGCTGCCGGTGACGAACAGGCCGGGGGAGGATTCGAACGCGGCGTTTTCGACGGGAGTAACCATTGTAAAGGCGTTTTTTGCGGATGATGGGATTGAGGGGTGTTTTTTCCGGGAGCGGATTCAGGCCGGCGCCATTGAGGATACCCTGGCGGATGGTGGCGGCGCGTTTTTGCCAGTCCGCGCGGTTGAGATAGGAGGCGGCGAAGCGGGCCAGTTGGGCTTTGGCCTGATCTTCGGTCTGGTAATTGCCGACACAGAGCTCGGCGAAGAGGGCCGCAGTGGGGATTAAAGTTAAAGTCAGAACAACTAATAAGTTAGTGCTTTTTTTCATCGAATCGTATCCTTAAATTAGCGGTCTGAATGACCGAAATATTACAGTGAAACGGATTTATCTATATTTAAGGAACGATAATTATGGATGAATATGGCAAATATCTATTTATTTTTTACGATGTCATATCTCTGGTCAGAATGAACTTGTTCGGTTACAAGATCTTTCAGGGTACGATACTGAATACGTAGTCGGTTTCGCTATAGCGGCCGGCGAGCAGGCGGATACCGTCGGGATTGGTACTGATATACCCGATGGTATAGCCCAGCAGGAGTTCATAATTTCCATCCTGAAGGTCGACTGGTTCGTTCAATGCCGTGGCGGTGGATTCAAAATTCCAGACATCCCAATAAGGATGATCAATTCCATCGATGTTGATCCAGATATCGATGGCGTTTTCGTCGGTACAGGGAGTCCAGGCCAGGTTGATGGGTGAGTTCAGTATGGCGTTATTGTCGAAACTGGTCAGCAGTAGCGCCTGAGTGGGATAGGGGATGGGATCGGAGGTATCCGGGACGCCATACCAGGCGGTGGTCTGGGCGGTGCGGCCATCGGTATAGGTCAGTGTTAGGGTATATTGACCATGAGTGCTGACGGTGGGTTCGTAGTCGGGATTGAATTGGATGGCGAAAGTCCATTCATAAAGGTCATCATCCGGATCATATTCGCGGCCACGTTCCAGAGCGCCATCCGGTATAGGAACTGAAGAAACCGGCTGGTTGGGAATCGTATAAGTGGATCCGAAGGGAGTGAGGATTTCGATGGAATTGATGAGGTCATCCGTGAGAATTTCAACTTCGAAACCGATATGATCATCTTCGGCGAGAGCCGGGTTGGCAAAGTTTTTCCAGGTTTGGATGAGGATCTGAGAGACATGATCGGATACAGTATCGGTTGGGGCGATCTGGATGTCATAAGTGCTTAGAGTGTATTTTATTACTTCCAGCGGAATTCCGTCGCTATTGACGGAATCATATAAGGCCCCAAAGCCCAGTTCGACACCCCAGTTGCCGGGTAGCAGGGCTTGCGGGGTAGGCATTTCAGTAAGGTCAACGGGATATAGCATTTCGATCCATTCATCGGTCGTCTGGTTTTCAAAGCCGATATGAATCAGTTCGATGGCGGGATCGGTCACCGGCTGCCAGGCAACGGTCAGCGGGGAGGAATAGACGCCGCCCTGCTCGATATTGGTCATCACCGGAACCTGAACGGCCTGAGGGATTGGATTGGCGCTGTTGGGAATGCCAAACCAGGCTGCTGTCTGCTGGGAGCGGCCATCCTGATAAATGATGGTGAGTCGATACCAGCCATCGCCGTAAGCATTCAAGTATTGCGGATCGAAAAAGTCCCATTCGTATTCCCATTCGTACTGGCCGGTGTCGTCATTCCAGTTGCGTTCGGATTCAAATTCGCCGTGTGGATAACTTTGGGAAACATAGTCCGGGGAAATGCCAAATTCATTGCCGGCAGGTGTCTGGAAGTAAATTTTTTCAACGGTTTCATCGGTATTGACAGCGAGGTAGAAATCCCAACTGGTATCGGAATCGTTATCCGGCCGGCCGTAATCGATGCCGCTGTCGATTGCGACGCGAAAGACATGATCTGTGATTTTGATGGGGGTATCCCATTCAGATGCGATCATTATCAGATCGTAGATATCGATGCGGCCATCGTGATTCTTATCGAACTGACTGCAAGGCTGGCCGGGTTGACAGGCGTCCATACCCCAGTAACGGGAAATGTCGGCAAACGCTTCCATATTGACGACCGGCAGGTTCAGGGCGGACGTATCAAGCAGGTTGTCATAAATAAAGACTTTATTACTGGTCCGGTCGATCTCTTCTTCATCAATAAAGCCCCCCAGGACATACAGGTCTCTATTGTGAGTGAGCACCAGATGGCCATCGCGTGGTTCAGGCATTGGTTCTTTTGAGGTAAATGTCTGGGAGGGGATATCAAACACGGTCAGGCGATCACTGGGCCAGTGAGCCGCTTCTGAGCCTTCGACACCACCGGTCAGAATCACCCTGCCATTGATAACGGGAACCGGGGCCGAGTAGGGATAGACTCGGCGGGCTTCTGCGGGAGTTGGGCAATAATCATTGGTCCAGGTATTGGTGGTGAAGTCATAAACCGATACTTTATCGCTAATGGCGCCCAGGGCGGGATCGTATCCGCCGATAATATAAGCGCTATTTTCGTAGACGGCGATTACCGGTCCTACCAGTAATCCGGGCATATTTGTAATATATTGCCAGGTATTTGAATCTGGATCGTAGGCTTCGACGACGGTGTAGTCGTATCGCCGGCCGGTGGGATCTTCATCTTCGTAATAGCCGCCGAATAGGTAGATTCGGCCGTTATAGACTGCCGGGGTGACTGAAGCGGCGGTGGTGGGTTTTTGCGCCAGCGTGGTCCAGGTGTCGGTAGCGGGGTCATACATTTCGTTAAAATTGAAAACGCCGTAGTAGCCGTTATCGCCGATGCCGCCCCAGGCGCCGAAGACATAGAATTTGCCATTTAAGGCGACACCACAGATTTCTTCGACGCCCCAGCCGGGTTCGATATGCGGGTTATCGGCGATGTGAGACCAGGTACCTGTTTGGATATCGTATTTTTCGCCGCTACGCAGATTCATACCGTCGGGATTGCCGTTACCGCCGAAGACGTAAATAGCGTTGTCAATCACACACCCGGCAAATTGATCGCGGGCAATTTGCATGGGGGTCAGCAGACGCCAGGGGGTTTGAGGGTTGATGTCCATATCTTCCCAGACCAGACGGGGATAACTATACAATGGCATCAGCCAGTCGGCCGGGTCGCCATCGGAATCGGAAAAATCCCAACCGGCATAGGTGAATGACGCGGTTGTTTGCATTTGCCTTGTATTCAATCCCATACCTAATTCATCGGCATTGAAAACATTGCATACTTGTTTGTCCCAAAAACAGTTCAGTACGGGTCCGCCATCGGTTACCGCGCAGAAACCGGCAACATAGTCACTGCCGCTGACAGGTCCAGCCGCGTAACAATTGATTACAGAGCCGAAACGATTTCTTCCACAAAAACCACCGACTTTGTCACAGAAATATCCCGTTGCATTATCGCTGAATCCATTTACCGAACCGCTAGCATAACAGTCAGTAATATCACCGTTATTATCCCCACAGAAGCCGCCTACATAATCATAGCCCTCGACAGAACCTGTCGCATAACACTGCGTGATCGCATTGAAGTTGGCCCCGCAGAGACCGCCTATTTCATTTCCTCCTCCAGTCACATTGCTGTTAGAGTAAGAAGATGTAATCACGCCGGTTTCTTCCGCATTCTGACCGCATAAGCCGCCGACGCTGCCCTCCTCGCCCAAAACGGTTCCGGTGGCATAGCAATTGGTTATGGAACTTATACTCTTTCCGCATAAACCACCAACAATCGCCCTGCCCGTAACGGAGCCTGTCGCATAACAATTGCTGACAGGCCCACTGCTAACTCCGGCCAATCCGCCCACAAGCAGAGAGCCCGACACTGCGCCCTCGGCATGACAGTTGATTAATTCACCGGTATTGGCGCCAATTACCCCCCCAACACAGTAAGTATTGCCGTTGCCAGTGATATCTACATCCGCAAAGCTGTCGATTATCGTTCCGGATGAACCTCCGCCAATGCCGCCGATATAGTAAGATTCGTTTCCAGTGGTGATGGCGCCGGATATATTGCAATTCATAATAGCGCCCTTATTTCCCGCACAGATTCCGGCTATGGTTTCAGCGTCATCGCCAACCGTAATCGTCACCTGATCGAAAATGGTATTTTTAATAACGGCGGCGCCGTACATCACGCAGAAAAACCCCAAATTGTTATTGCATCCCAGTTCCGCCGCATCGATCGTCATGCCGGTAATCGTATGGCCCCGGCCGTCGAATTGCCCTTCAAACAAATCGATCGGGCGGAACGGCACGCCGGTCAGATCAATATCAGCGCCCAGGGCGACTTGTTTATTCCAGTCTCGGGGCCGGCGGCTGAAGCTGATCAGGTCATCGACGCTGTCTAATACAAAGGGTTCATCCTGGCCGTCACCCGGATAGGTTTGCGGATATTCGTAATCGATTGGCTGGTTAATCAGATCGATCATGGGGTAATCGACGCCTTCGTTAATGCCCCAGGTTCCGCTCGTCCAGCCGAGATAGCTGGATTCCTGTTTCATCTGTGCGGTGGTCAAGGCCCAGCCGCCGGCGCTGTATTCAAGGTCACACACCTCGCGATCCCAATAGGAACAATAAACCACTCCCCGGTAGTTCTGGCCGCATAACCCACCGGTTTTGATATCACCCTGCACCTGGCCCACGCAGTAACAAGCGCCGATGCGCCCGATCTCGTTATAGCCCACCAATCCACCTATATGACTGCTGCCAGTGACATCGCTGTGCGCGAAACTACTGAAAATATCGGCCTCACGATTGCAGCCCGCCAATCCGCCCACATACTGCGACTGGTCGCCAGCGGTCACCGTTGCTATCGCCTGGCAGCCATCGATCCAATCGCCGGTATTCAGGCCGCACAAACCGCCGACATATTGCGAACTATCGCAGCCACTCACATTGCCCTCTACAGAAGCAAAGGTCAGGCTCCCTTGGCTTATTCCAGTCATCCCCCCGACATAATCGTTGCCGGTTACGCTACCAGAGCTTTGGCAGCAACTGATTTCACCCTCGTTATCGGCGCACAAACCGGCCACGAAATCGGAATCATCGCTGCCGGCAATCGTTACCCCAGTCAAGGTCAGGCTCCAGACCTGTCCGCCGCCGCCAGTTTTACCGAATAATGCCAGACAGTCGCGGTTGGAGCCATCATCGGTAATGGTCAGATTGGAAATAGAGTGTCCCATCCCATTGAAACGCCCGGTAAAAACCGGCCCCTGATGCCCCGGTTTGCTATCGTTGGTGTCCGGTGCGATCACTGCTCTAGTATATGGTTGGCCGGCCAGATCGATATTCGCGGTCAGATTGAAATGGTCACCATAATCATCAGGGCTGTTGCCCAACAAAATCAGGTCAACCGCGTTAGCGATCAGCCAAGGATCGTCTGATAGACCGCTACCGCCGGAATATTGGGCCCATAAGGCGCTGGACGCGACGACCGTTATAACAAATAGTGAAAATAAAAATAGCAAACCTCTGGTCATTTTCTACACTCCATGGAACAAATAAGCTGTTTTTTTAAAATTCAAACAGGGGAACCCGCCGAGATTTACAGCGGGATTAATAATATATTTTAACAAAAATTAACTATATGACCAAGTAAAAAACCAGTTGGATTTATGGTCAGTTATTAATTTATGTTAATATTATAGGACCTTTTGAGGTGTTTTGAAATTCGGATTAAGGAGAAGCGCTATATCATCCAGGTTTTCTGGCTATTGGGCCAGTAGATAGTTGTCTTTGAGATATCGAAACATCTGGTTGGCGTAGATCTGGTGGGCGAGGGCGTTGGGGTGGGGGTCGACGCGGCTGATGCAGAATTGCATGGGATTCTGGCCGGTGAAGAACTGGGAGAGGTCATGGAATGGGATATTCTTTTCATCGGCGATGGTCTGGACACCCTGGGCGTCGACGGGGTAATGGGACAGGTAGAAAAAGACAATCGGGATACCGGTATCCTGGGAGAGTTGTTGGAAGTCATGAAAGGCATTTTGCAGCAGAGATACTTTTTCGGGTGAATCGACATCGTAATAGCGGCTTTTAACCAGGATGGGATACAAGGCGCGTTTTACCAGTTGAATGCTGTAGCATTTAAAGGCGTGGAAATACTGGTAGGGATAGATGAGTTCGCATTTTTCCTGCACGACCATGGAATCGACCGGTGAGACATCGTTGGAGCAGAAACCGACGATGACCAGATCAGGATGGAAAGCCATGGCTTTCTTCTGTATGGTTGCCAGATACTGGTCGAGCGAATAACTGATTACGCCGAAGTTCATGCATTCATAGTTCGTATCGCTGGAATCCGCTTTGCATAATTCGGTGAGCAGGGCGGGATAGAAGTCGATCTGTTCTACGCCCAGGCCAAAGGTAAACGAATCGCCGATACAGGCGATCCGGAAGGTATTGTCCGGTTTTGACTGTCGGTAATGGCGGTCACGCAGACCCTGATCGCTGATATCGACAGTCGCATTGGTGTATTGATGATGGAATCCCGGTTTGTTTTGAAAGCGGATTTGAGGATCCTCTACTTTTTCGAGAACGGCGTTGTAGGTGTATTCATGGAGGTTGGCCATTTTGGCGGGATTGAGGCCGGTGGGACCCCAGATCCAGAGCCGGCAGATGATTTCCAGGAGGATAAACATGAAAATCATCAGAGAACTGAAGAATAGCAGGCTGGCCCGGATTCCCGGTTTCCCGGCGCGAAACCATAAGACCAGCGCGCAGAACCAGAAAAGCAGCGCCAGAGAACCGATCAGAACCAGTGAATCGTTTTTGATGGGATAGATAAAACGGAAAAATGGTTGCCAGAGTAAGGCGATTGCCAGGCCGATTAGAAAGAGCCAGGCAGCCAGCTTTTTATCGGACTTTGGGTTAACTGATGGTGATATTGGGTTTTCAGATTGCATATATGACCCTATCGTCAGGAGATGATAAGACAGGTGATTTTTTGTATAAAAGGGTGTGATTCAATGAGCTGGTTACGGTTTGGTTAACACGCATTATTCACTGTTACGTTTTTGTGGATGATGCCATAACTACATTGTGAATGGTTGGTTATGTATAATTGTGTTAGAGGAAGCCCTAAAGAATAAAAAAAATATGATTTTCTTTTAGAAAAGTGGTTGGTTTGTTCATCATATAAAGTGAAAGACTTATGAGTTATCCCGTTAAAACTGATGACAATAAACTGACCAGGTATTGATTGAAGCGTATCGACGAAATCACCGAATTTTTCAGACTTCTGGCAAGCCCGTTATGCCTGTATGCCCGGCAATGGCTGGACTCCAATCAGGCGGAGGAAGCGGTACAGGAGGCCTTTGTCCGGCTACTTGGACAAAACGTGTTGCCAACCGAAATCAAAAGCTGGCTTTATCGTACGGTTCGAAATGAATGCCTGTCCCGGTTACGGCGAAAACGCGTTAACCATAACGCGGTGACAAATTTGAAAACAGGTCAGCAAAGCTGGTTTGAGCCGGCTGTCGATGACCAACTGGATGCACAATTGTTGCAGAAGAAACTGGAGCAGTTGCCGGTGGCAGATCGAGAAGTT
Organism: Sedimentisphaerales bacterium; assembly: GCA_963663965.2. Classification (GTDB taxonomy): domain Bacteria; phylum Planctomycetota; class Phycisphaerae; order Sedimentisphaerales; family SM23-30. The sequence continues at coordinate 31,980 of CAXXFK010000012.1, read as the reverse complement.
GTGACCTTGCGATTGTGGGGGCAAATGAACTTTCGCGAAATCGCAGAGTTGACCGGTCAGCCGCTTTCGACCGTGCATCGCAGTTATCAGAATACCTTGGAAATCTTGCGTAAGCAAATGGAGATTCAACCATGCAACCGATCAGTGAATTTGAAAGTGCGTTAAGCGCCCTGCGTCCGAGCGCTTCCGAATTAAAACTGGAGCCGTTGATTTATCAGGCCGGTTATCAGGCCGGCCGGCGCGCCTTGAGGCAGTGGCAGGCAGGCAGTGTCGCCGTCAGCGCCATTTTGCTGGTGTGTTTATCATTGTCACTGATGGGACGGAGCCATCCTATCACGCCTGTCCCCGGATCGGAAGTCAATACTATCGCACAGCAGGAGAATACTCATCCATTACCAAAGACCGTTCAGGGCGAACCGGTTATTTTGAATAGCGATGACAGTCCTTTTACCTACCTGGCCCAGCGGGAACTGGCTATTGATGGGAATATGGACGATCTGCCGGAATCGAACGGCAGCAGCAGAGCTTATTGCTTGCGAACCAATACGCTTTAACATAAAAACCAATGAGTAAACGGATACGTTATCGATAAAACTCCCGGGATTGATGACGAATTTTAATAAAGATTGATTGATAGTCAGCCCATTGAAAAATGCAATCAATAGTCGTTGATGTTGACAATACTGCCGGGATAATTTGATATCCTGATAGAGCGTTCAGATTAAACAAGAAAGAGGTTATTTCTTATGAACAACAAGCATAGATATTTATGGAGTTTTCTGTTAGTTTCGGTTTTTGCCTGGAATGGCTTGATGGGGCAGGTGAACGTAATAAAGCCCTCAGGTGGCGAGAAAGCGCCACCTCAAGTTGAAGTCAAGCAGACCGATGTCATCCTGCATGCGCAGCCATTGCCAATCCCTTCGCTGCGCTATCGGCTGATGCCGACTTTAATCGAATTGAAGCCGGGCAATGCCGCACTGGATTATAACAATCTGGTCTCATCGTTACCTAAGGATGATGAATGGGATAAAAAGCGAGAAAAGATCGATGAATTGCTGAATATGGATCGTGACACTTTCAAGACTCACCTGGATGAGGTCCGTGAGGTCATGGTTTACCAGGATGTATTGCTTAAACATGCTACGAGCCGGTATTATTGTGACTGGCAGGAGACGTTGGAAGATGGATTCAGCATGTTGTTACCGAATCTTTCGGAATATCGAATCATTGCCAAAATGCTGGCATTACAAACCCGGTATTACGCGGTTCAGAGTGATTACGATCAAGCCATTAATACGTTAAAGTATGGATTTGTGATGGCTAAAAACCTGGGTCAGGGAAAAACGCTTATCCAGCATCTGGTGGGGATTGCTATTGGCCAGTTGATGTCCGGCCAGATTGAAGAGATGATCCAGCAACCGGATTGTCCCAATTTATACTGGACCCTGGCGGCATTGCCCAATCCGCTGGTCGATATCCGTCAGGCGGTCAGTAACGAACTGTCGATTTATGAATATTTCTGTCCGGGTATTAAAGACATTGACAAAAAAATCATGTCAGCCCAGGAAGCGAATCAGGCCATTCAGGAGATGTTTGTCATGATTTCGGAGGGGCAATCCTCCAAAATAGCCACCATGATCGTGCTGGCAGGCTATACGCGCGCTAAAAAGGGTTTATTGGAACAGGGTTTCGATCCGGAATGGGTGGAGCGGATTCCGGCCGCCCAGGCGGTCCTGTTGTGGCAGTGGAACGAATACGTACCGATCCGCGATGAGACGGCCCAATGGTTCCTGGTCGATTATCCGCGCGCGAGTATCGAACTGGAAAAGATTGAAAAGAAGATGGCGATCCTGAGAGAGAGCAATGCCGAGATCATGACCAATTTGTTTTTCAATTTAATGCCGGCATTATCCAAATGTTATTTGCAAATGACCAGGCAACAGTGTACCATTGCCGGCCTGCGTACACTGGAAGCGATTCGTTTGTATGCCGCCCAGGAAGGCAAACTACCGGAGCGACTGGAGGACATCAGCATGGCGCCGATTCTTGACAATCCAGTGACTGGCCGGCCATTTGATTATGTCCGGACTGAAACCGGGGCCCGGCTTGAGTTATATGATCCTGATCCCAAGCGAATGGAAATCTTTCGGATAGTCTTAAAATAACGGTCATTTATCATACCATTATATAAGGAATCACAGTCATGAACAAACCCATCAACCCAAAGCGATATTCAGTTGTTATAATCTTTTTGGCAGCGATTTTGTGCGTATCCAGCATTTCTGTTGGGCAAGTTGAGAGTACAGAAAAGGATTATCAGGCGTTGTTGCCCTGGATTGAATCGGATACCTGCATGGTCGCACGGCTGGGAGTCAATCAAATCGAATTGAAAGCCATTTACGAAAAATTTTCCCAGTATATCACTCTGTTTCCAGATCGCCCCGGTGAAACCAATGCCATGCCTGACGAGATGGGAGGGCCCTGGCTGGCTTTTCAGGGTTATCTGGATTTGTTCCGATCCGTCGGCGCGCGTGATATCTATGTCATTATGAGCGGCATTGATCTACCCCAGATGTATGTGGTGATTATTATCGAACCGGGAAAAAACGGATCGGCATTGTTCCCATTGTTAAATATGATCAAAATCGACAAACGGGAAGCGAAGATGTTTGTCAATTTCGAAACGGTGCGCCAGGTTGGCGATGTGATCTATGCCGGGCGCAACGATATTCTCCAGCGATTAACGTCGCCCGATAAAGGGGCGCCATCCGGATTCAAGGAAGCCTGGGGGGCCGCGGATGGCAGCGGCATCTCAGCGATGGCTTTTATTTCGGAGAACATGAAACGGACATTGCGAGAGTCGATAGCCACTGAGAAACTGGGAGATCACTATGTCAACGGCAACGAGCTGGCGGATATGGTTAACTGGGCCACTATGAAAATCAGTTTTCCACCAAAATTCGAACTGACCTATCTGGTTCAATCTGCCGACAGCGCCAGCGCTCGTAAAGCATTGGAATTGTTGACCGAAGCGGAAAAAGAATTGCTGACTCGTGAAAAGCAAATTCAGGAAATCCCAGATATTGAAAAGTTATTCGAACTCATCAATCCCAGGGTAGACGGATCCCGGTTAAGTCGTCAATTAACCGGTGAAGATATTGACAACATTGTTATGCCGATGATTCTGGCCGCGACCGGCGAAGCGCGCGAACAGGCGCTGATGACGGTATCAATGAGTCAAATCAAACAGTTAATGCTGGGATATGTTATGTATATGGATGACAATCATGGCAAGACTCCGCCTGATTTACCAGCGATCGCGGATAAAGGTTATCTGGATAAGAAGATGCTGACCTCTCCGCTGGTGGCGATGGGAAAGAGCGGCGGGTATCAATATCGCGGCAGTGATTTGACCAAAGAATGCAAATCCCAGCCGATGATTGTGGTCTGGGAAAAGATCGATGATGGTAAGATGCCATATCTGGCGGGATTTTTAGATGGCCATGTAGAGCGGATGACCGCTGATTCATTCCGAGAGGCAATTGAAAGGGATAACGCAGAACGCAGGAAATTGCAGCTTGCGGAAAAACCGATCGAATAATCGATTTGAGATCAGTTAAAAAAAGGCTATGATCCTGGAAACGGGACATAGCCTTTAATTTTTGTCAAGGGATGCGGCTATTTTCGGCGATGCCGGATACCCAGGGCGCCGAGGCCTAATAAGACAAATTGGATGGGCTCGGGTACTGCGGAGAAATGGGTGGGATCGAGGTTGTTGCCGGTGATGATCAATCCCTTAATAGCAACCCAGTCTTGCAGGGGGGCGCCGTAAGGATCAAGCAGATCGGTAATCGAGAAGGCGATTCCTTTAATGGCCTGGCCATTATTCTGGTTTTGATCCGTGATCGGTTTACCGGTGTCGCCCCAGTTGTCCGACTCGATCCTGAGAGGTTGTCCGAGGTAGTTGGCGGGCAAAATAGCCTGAATAGTAACCGGGTCGATGATTCCCTGATTGGTGGCTGCGAATATCAGGAAATCCGGCGCAGTACCATTCATGTTTTCATAATAGGTTCCACCGCCGATATGGGTGATGATCCATTGTTTCTCAGGGGTAAGAGATCCGAAATCGCGTGCGACCAGATCATTGATATCAAAATTATCCACTCCGGCCGGATCGGTTACCTGGCTCCAGTCGGTTTCAATACCATTGGCGTATTGGCCGGATTCGAGTTGTGACTGGCCCAGCATGAGGCTGGAAGCAGGAATATAGGTATTACCAACGGTGATTGAGACCAGTTGGTAAGCCTGAGTAGATTGAGAAGTGTCTTCTGGTAAAGGGGCCGAATAATCGTAAGTCGTGACACTGCTGATTGGAACGACTGTCGCCAGAGCGCTTAAAGTGAAAAGCGAAACCATCGTGAAACATGCGAAGATTTTCATCTTTATCCATCCTCCAAGGGGTGGTTGTATTAATAAGGCCAATTCAGCTGGTAACTGTAGGGGAAATCGGTTATTCTCTGTGCCGGCAATATTGGAGGTATGATGGAATCCGATAAATAAAGAAGATCGTCTGGCAATTTATGATGACTATAACGATCAGGGCGATTATCGGACGATTCTGGTCATGCCAGATTCCTGATGAATCCAGACAGAGAGCTAAATGTGGAAGAGGCTGGACAGGCTGGTTGGTTGTTTCTATATTATGGATTGACGGCGTTTAAGCGCCTGGAGATTGAACATGAGTCTCAGTAAGAGGCTAATTAAGGTAACCTATTATGAGCAAAAAAGTTACAGAACAGGATATTCGGCATGTGGCCAAGCTGGCGCGATTGAATTGTACTGAAGCGGAAATTCAGGAATTCACCGGCCAGTTGAGCGCGATACTGGAATATGTTGAGCAGTTGAATGAGGTGAATACGGATCAGGTTGAACCACTGGCTCATTGTCTGGCGGTGGACAATGTTTTTCGAGAGGATGTGCCGGGCCGGTCGTTGAGTAATGATCAGGCGCTGAGTAACGCGCCCCAGCGGGATGGCGAATTTTTCGCGGTACCCAAGGTCCTGGGGGATGGCGGGGCATAACCCAAACCGGGCCCAGCTCCTGCTAAATTAGTAAGATTGATATAGAAACCATCGCATACATAACAGGTGTAAGATGAATATTGCGGAAATAACCTTGAAAGAGCTTCGGGATCGTATCGCTTCGGGTGCGATAAAAAGTGAAGAGGCCGTGAAGTGTGTGTTTGACCGGATCGACGCGGTTGATCCGACAATTGGCGCGTTTATCACTGTTTGCCGGGACCAGGCGCTGCATAAGGCTCGTGAAGTGGATGAGAGTATTGCGGATGGTCGTCCAGTAGGGCCATTGGCAGGCGTGCCGATCGCGCTCAAAGATAATATGTGTACGACTTATGCTCCGACCACCTGTGCGTCGAAGATTCTGGTCAATTATCGTCCGCCGTATAACGCTCATGTGGTTGAGCAGTTGGAGCAGGCTGACGCAGTGGTGGTTGGCAAGTGCAATCTGGATGAATTTGCCATGGGTTCCAGTTGTGAGAATTCCGGTCTCAAACAGACAGTTAACCCGTGGGATCCCAGCCGTGTGCCGGGTGGCAGCAGCGGCGGTTCGGCGGCTGCTGTGGCGGGAGGGATGTGTTTCGGTTCGCTGGGCAGCGATACCGGCGGCTCGATCCGGCTGCCGGCCAGTTTTTGCGGGATCGTTGGTCTCAAGCCGACTTATGGCCGGGTAAGCCGTTATGGCCTGGTGGCCTACGGCAGTAGTCTGGATCAGATCGGACCGTTTGCCCGTACAGTAAGCGATGCGGCATTGCTGCTTAACACGATTGCCGGTCATGACCGCCGGGATAGCACCAGTGTCGATGAGAAGCAAGCTCCAAAGGTTGACTATCTGACTGAGATCGATCAGCCGGTAAACAAATTGAAAATTGGAATCGCTAAAGAGTTTATGGCGGCGGAAGGCTTGGATCCTGAAGTGCGTTCAGCGGTTGAAGCGGCAATTGACACCTACAAGCAACTGGGCGCGCAACTGATTGAGGTGGAGTTGCCGCATATGAAATATGCCATTGCGGCTTATTATCTGATCGCAACAGCCGAGGCCTCCAGTAATCTGGCGCGTTACGATGGGGTGCATTACGGCCATCGAACGGCCGATCCCAAAGATTATCTGGATGTCTATTGTTCTTCGCGGGAAGAGGGATTTGGCCCGGAAGTCAAGCGCCGGATTATGCTGGGTACTTATTCCTTGAGCGCGGGGTATTACGACGCCTATTACCTGAAGGCATTAAAAGTGCGAGCACTGATCCGTCGGGATTTTGATAATGCCTTAAAACAATGCGATTGTCTGTTGTGTCCCACGGCGCCGGAACCGGCTTTTAAAATGGGTGAAAAAACCGATGATCCATTAAAAATGTATTTATCGGATATTTATACCATTGGCGTCAATCTGGCAGGTATTCCCGCTATCAGTATTCCCTGTGGATTTACGCAAGCCGGATTACCGATTGGATTGCAAATGATGGCCGGAGCGTTTGAGGAGGCCCGTTTGCTGCGGATTGCCCGGATGTTTGAAAAAGCCACGGATTATAATCGACTGGCTGAGATTTTGTGATTAACTGTTAAATCTAAGATAAATGAGTGGACCTATGGAAGCCAAATTAATTGTTGGAATGGAAATACATGTGCAACTGGCAACCCGAACAAAGTTATTTTGCGGGTGTGAACTGGGCTTTGGCGATGCGCCGAACAGTCACGTATGTCCGGTTTGTCTGGGGTTGCCGGGCGCGTTACCGGTTATGAACCGCAAAGCGGTTGAGATGTCGATTCTGGCGGGTCTGGCGCTGAATTGTCAGATCGCAGAGTTTACTAAATGGGACCGCAAGAGCTATTTTTATCCCGATTTGCCTAAGAACTATCAGATCAGCCAATACGACCTGCCCTTGTGTTTTGATGGTTATATCGATATTCCGATGGAGGATGGTTCAACGAAGCGGATCCGTATCCTGCGGGCGCACCTGGAAGAAGACGCCGGCAAGAACCAGCACGAAGGGTTGCCCCATTCACGGGTGGATTTGAACCGGACGGGGACACCGCTTTTAGAAATTGTAACACAACCGGATCTGGAGACTCCGGAAGAATGCCGACTTATGGCGATGGAGTTACAGAAGGTTGTGCGTTATCTGGGTGTTTCGGAGGCGGATATGCAAAAGGGCCATATGCGGTTCGAACCGAATATCAATCTGCATATTACTGATGAAGAGGGCAAGGTGCATAAAACGCCGATTGTTGAAGTGAAGAATCTGAACAGTTTTCGCTCGGTCGAAAGGGCCGTGGCTTATGAGCAATGGCGGCAGTTGGAGGCCTGGAAAGAAAACCGATCCTATACCCTGGTGAATTTCGGCAAGCAAAACCGGGGTTGGGATGATGTCAAGGGCGAGACGGTGTTCCAGCGTGAGAAGGAAGAGGCGAATGACTATCGTTATTTTCCCGATCCGGACCTGGTGCCGGTGGTGGTTTCGGCAGAGTTGCTGGATGAAATCAAGGCCCGGTTACCTGAGCTACCGCAGGCGATGAAGCAACGGTTTGTTGAGGATTACGAGTTGAGTGAGTATGACGCCGGTGTTTTGACTGGCGATAAGGGAACAGCGGTTTATTTTGACGCCGTGGTGAAGGCGGGGGCCTCGCCGAAACGGGCGGCAAACCTGGTGAGTCAACATGGTTTGAAAGTGGCGAATGAGCGGGGTTGCTCGATGGATGAAATCGGCATCTCGGTTGAACGCATGGCCGGTCTGGCCCGGTTGGTTGATGATGGACAAGTCAATGCTTCGGCGGCGGCCAGGATTTTTGAGTTGATGCTGGGTGAGGATTCCGATCCGCTGACTCTGGCGGATAAGCATAACCTGATCATGCAATCGGATACCGGAGAATTGGAAGGCATACTGGATGAGATTTTGAAATCGAATCCAGTGGCAGTGGAAGAGGCTGTCAGTGGCAGTAAAAAAGCCGCCAAGGCCCGCGGTTTTCTGATGGGGCAGGTTATGCAGAAGACTAAAGGGCAGGCCAATCCCAAGCTGGTAGGTGAATTGCTTGATAGGAAATTAGGCAGTTGAAAGTGGTTTAGGTGATTTTATCCTGCTCAGGTGGCACTCAGATCATTTATGAGTGTGGATCTTGCTTCCCCGGTGGAAGATGATAATGGTGCCAACCAGCAGGAACAGGATGGCCGCGGGCTCAGGTACTTCCGGAAATGAATACGAAAATTGCATGGCCGGATTAACCTGGACTTCCTGATAGAGCTTGACTTTGTCTTTGCCCAGAATCGTACCGGCGACCAACGATCTTTTTTTAACCACAATATCATCCCAGGCGGTTAAATTGATGTAAAACTGGTTGTCATTACCGATCGTCAGATTATCGCCAACGTTCATCGTGACCTGTCCTCCCCCGGCATTTCCAAAAGTGACATCATCATAGGATTTGAAATCACCCGTGACATTGATGGTGATATTGCCATTTCGTGTATCGGCGACAACGAGAACCCCTTTGGAAAGAATGATATTATTGAAATTGTACTGGCCAGCGGAGAGGAACAGGGTGCCATAGGGTTTGACTTTAAGCTTGTCGTAGCTACCTGGTTCCAGGGTATGTTCGGATTCTGATTTGAAATATTGATTTTCGGTTTCGGTTTGTGGAAGTATTGGCGCAAAAGACATTTGTGGTTGCTGCCACAGGGCCAGCTGGATCGGGCCAAGCTGGTTTCCGATGATAGCGGAGGTTTTGTGTTTGGACAACTTTTTCTGGTATTGGACATCGCCAGATACGACGGTGTTTTCTTTGAGGTAAATTTTAGCGGATTCAATATTACCGCTTTGGCTGTCTGATTTCAGTTTGACCAGATCATCGGCCAGAACCGCCCCAGAGATTTCGCTATTGGAACCTATGATAGCTCTGGAACGGGCGTACAAATTGCCAAGCAAAATTAAATTATTATCGACAGTGAACTTATCACCAGCCCCGATTGATCCGGCGATAGCCACATCCGCATTGAATGACATTTTGCCTTCTGAAAAAACAACAAATTCAGTTAAAGTTGGCGATATCAAGGTGGCTGGAATGCTGTTGGTGAATACGAGCGAACAAACAATAGCAATAACCCAATATAATTTCATGATAACTATCCTCCGCTCAGAGTAGGGAGCATTATACAGGCAGGAAATAAGAAAGCCTCTCTCTGATTAACGTCATAAATGCGTGTAAACTATCAAAAATCGTAAAAATAATTCTATTTGTCAGATCGATGTTTAAACAGACTACATTAAGATTTTACGTGTTAAAATAGATAAAATCAACCGCAGAGGGGGAATAGTTAAAAAAAAAGAAGAAAAATCGCGGGGTTCTTTGTTCCTGGCTAGAGAAAAATCAACCTCGTTTTCGCTTCAAAAGCAATTTATAGAGGAACTCTAATTACTGGAAATGAGGCAATTATATAGTTCTTCAGCAGTATAGGCTGCCCAGATTCGGTCATGCAGAACCGGATCGGTCATAATGCGTGAAATACGAGCCAGGGCCTGGATATGGGGTCCGGTACGGCCGGTGGGTGAAATGAGCAGGAAGATCAGTTCGACCGGCTGATTATCTACGGATTGAAACTCAATGGGTTTTTCGGTACGGGCCACTGCCATGACCAGGTTATCCGCGGCATTGGTTTTACCGTGAGGAATGGCGAATTTCTGGCCTACCCCCGTGCTCCGAACTGATTCGCGTTCCAAGACGGCTTTCAGGGCAATATTAAAATCACGAATATGGCCGGTTTTGTCCAGATGTCGAACCATTTCGGTGATAGCTTGTGTTTTATTGTCTGCCTGGAGAGGTACAATGACGCAGTTGAGATCGAGTATATCGCTAATCTGCATGTCTGTTGCCTCGACTTTCCTGTATAAAAGCAAACCGGAGCAATCTCTCCGGTTAGAATAATTTCAGATATCAGTCTATTTTACTCATTATTGCTTTATTTTAGCATTACCAAGAGCAATTTCAAACAGAAACCGGATTATTGTTAGATATTGAGTCAATCGTTTTTAGAATTGTTCCGGCTAATAACCTTGGTTTATCGGTATTGAGGAGGTGTAACAGAGGATTACAGCCGGCAATATTCCGGCAGGAGGTATCGGCGGTAATTACCGGTTTCCGGGCATTCAAGGCATATTGAAGTCTTAACATATTCCATCCGGCAAACCGGCTGTCGAGGACCAGATCCGTTCTGGCTAACAGGGCCTGCCAGGTTGAGGTGTTATCAAACTGGATTAGAGAAGAACAATTCCAGGTTTCTGTTAATTCAGTAATATCTTTCTGGATTCGAGATTCCACCGGGCCTGCAATAGTCAGTTTTATCGCGGGACGAGCATACCAGGCCAGCGTGGCGGCCCAGATAATTTTCAGTAAGGTTTGTTTGGTGAGCGGCAGTGGCAGGGCCAGGATGTTATGAGGAGTTTGTTCTGGAATACCGGTTCCAGAAGGGGTATTTTGATTATGGAGGATATTTAAACTACCTAAACGAATGCAGGAGGCATCGATACCCTGCCCGGACAGCCAATGAGCTGAAAGAGGTGAATAGCAAATAATTCGGGAAACAAAATAACGCAGGCCGTTTAATAAGAGGTTATTACAGAAATTGAGTGGATGGAGAATTACGGCCTGGGTCTCTATATCCAGCAGAGTTAAGCAGGATAGCAGCGCCAGTGATCTGGGGCCGGGTTGCCAGAGCCGGACTTGAACCGGACGATGTGTTTTTAACCAGTGTTGCCAGCCTGCCACATCGTTAACGTGGGGAATATCCGGTCTTTGATATTCAGACTGTAAATTAACTGTCATCGTTCCGGGTATGGTTATGCCGATATAATCGATCCAGGCAGGATCACGAATATCATCCAGGATGTGTAATGTATCGCTGATCATATAAGACATAACCGTCTTTTTATTGATTTTTTTCTTCAGGCAGGTCAGGGTTTATGTTCATAGAAATACATGGCAAGCTGGGAAGCGGTTTTATCACAAAGTTCCTGGGTCAGCTGATTTTCCAAATCCGGATTGTTTTCCGTGGTAAAACGGCCTTTAATTTTAAAAGTCCGGTACAATGATTCACCGGGCCATACTCGCTCGCCATCTTCGGAACGAATCACTTTGCAATAGCCGTTAAGACTGCTATCAAAGATATCGGTTGTGGATTCCGGATGTAAGCTAAATTCGTTAATTAAGACATAAAGTACTTCGTTCGCTTTAAGTTGCCGACCCAGGTCATCAATATTCATATCCACCAGTTCCGGCGATAATCTGAGTTGGGTTATCTGGCGGTAGGGAATGGCTGAGCCTATGGCGTGATTGGCCATTAATTCACGAATCAAGGAATCCGTCAGTATCCGGCGGATCTGGCCGTGACTGGTGTTGGTGCTATTGAGATCAACCCATACCAAAACAGTTTTACCGGTCAGATCGTATTCTGCCGGAACAGGTTTTTTGGGAATGATCGGATCGATAAGATTCTGATAGAGGGGGCCGCAGCCAGAAAATGTAATAATTAATATGATAGCCAGCAGACAGTGCAGAACAAGAAAATATTTGGAATATAGGGTCGTAACCATCTTATTCATAGCTAATTATGTTTATGTAAGTCATTGTCAACAGTCCAGGAACATTCTAATGCAATTGAAGCATCCCCAATGGATTCAGCATGCTACAAACTCCATTGTTAAGGCTCTTAGTTATAGTGGATGGATTGAAATTTGCAAAGCGTGATTTATATAATGTTTCTGTCTGATCAGGAAACAAATCAAGTATATGCGGGAATAATTATGTGGTTTTTAATGTCCGATATCTTTCAATTCATATTCCCAATTGAAATTGGTTACTGATCATATCAAACAGGAGGATTTTCAACATATATACTTATAGAGTTCATATATTAATTTATCAAAACAGGTATTAATATAAAAAAAGCCATACAATAATGGGTATAATATTGGGGTTAGTGCATTGCCAGTTCGAGATTTTAGATCTTTCGCAATTAAGAGAGATTCAGTTCGATTCGATAATGCCTTAAGATTCATCTGATAACCAATTTTTCTTGAACATATGTACTTTGAAAAGTGCTGGCATAAGGAGATAAATGAAATGAAAAATCAAAATAATCAAAAGCTCATTTATTGGATTTTTGCGGTAATCATCATTTTGCCTATTATTGGATCGCTTTTGAAGGCGGCGGAAAAAGTAGACGTAGTCGTGATAGCGCATAAAGATGCGAAAGATGGTACGTTGAAGAAGGATGATATTGAGAATATCTTTCTGGGCAAGAAGACGAAGTGGTCCGATAACGAAGGAATTATTTTTGTCATTCTCGACAGTGGTGATGTTCATGAAGCTTTTTTGAAAGATTATGTAGGGAAAACCAAATCTCAATTTGATTCCTATTGGAAGAAACAGGTATTTACCGGTAAGGGTAAAATGCCCGATTCCTATAAAAAAGAGAAAGATCTGCTGGATTATGTCGCCAAGACAAAGGGAGCCATCGGGTATGTCAGCAAAGCAACATTAGAGGAAAATAAGGATAAGGTCAAGACAATCGAAACGAAATGAATATCGAAATAATAAACATTAAAATATTATTTTTTGATCATTGAATTTATCAAGGAGAGCATATATGAATATTAATTTAGTCAGTCGAATCGTTTCCATTCTGGTCATTATTGCGTTTGCTTCTCAAATGCAAGCTCAGGATCTAACCAATCAAGAACTTCTGGAACTGGTTAAAAAACAATCGCAGGAGATCAAGATCCTTCAGCAGGAAGTCTCAGAGTTGAAACAGGGCACTCCTCGAAAAGATTATGATGCGATCCGGGAGATGATTGAAGATGAAGTGGCCGAACAAACCTCAAGCGATGACGACCCGTTCGGGAAGATTGATATTCATGGATTTATCTCGCAAGGGTATATTCACTCTACCGGTAATAACTGGATTGAGGATTCCCGCGATGGCAGTTTCGCATTTAATGAATTAGCCATCAATCTGTCCACTCAGCTAACCGACCGTTTACGAGCCGGGGTACAATTGTTTTCCAGGGATTATGGTGATACTGGTAATAATAAAGTCTATGTTGACTGGGCGTATGGCGATTACCGCTGGCAGGACTGGCTGGGATTCCGGGCAGGTATTCTCCGTACTCCGTTTGGCTTTTATAATGAGACGCGTGATATCGATTTGTTGCGTTCCAGTATATTTTTACCCCAAGGTGTTTATAATGAGTTCTTCCGGGATGCGTTATCGAATGTATCGGGTGGAGGTGTTTATGGAAATATTCCGATGGATATGTTTGGTGATATATCTTATAGCGCCCAGGGAGGCTCGATTGGCATTGATGAGGATGGGGGTCTGGCGTCACAACTGCAAGGTTTAGGTATCGGCAGTGTTAATGACATTTCAGATAAATATGCTTATATGGGATCCATTGTCTGGAACACGCCCCTTGACGGCCTGAGACTGGGAGTTTCCAGTGTCAATTCGAAGCTGAGTGTCAGCAGCAATTTGGATAGTGATATTCCGGTAGCACCCGGAGTAGCGATTCCTTCGGGAACGGGGGTGTCATCCAGCCTGGGAAATCTGAAAGCCTGGGTAGCCTCTGCGGAATATACCCTGGGCGATCTAGTGTTGTCATCAGAATATATGAGAATTCGGACAGATATGGATATTGAAACGGACGAAGTTCCGCTGCTGGGAGTGGTAACCTTACGTAGAAGCCGATATACGCTAGAGAGCTATTATTTCAATGCGGCCTATCGATTTACCGACTGGCTGGAAAGCGGTACTTATTATTGTTATGCCAAGGAAAGCAGCGGTGATGGTGTTGATAATTACTCGATTTATTCACGCTTTGACCTAACGGATAATTTAATGTTTAAAATCGAGACTCAATACATTGATGGCACAGGTATCTATCACAATTCAAGTATCAATGAAAGCAATCAGGAAGATAGCTGGTATGTTTTCGCGGCCAAAGTAACATATAGTTTTTAAGCTAGTATACGAGGGGTCATATGAAATTTACTGTCAGTCAAAAGATCTGGTTAAGTATAGCAATCCTTGTTGCCGGTTATAGTTTTTCGATTATTCTCGGATTTGTGCGTGGCGGCCAGAATGAGAAACAATTGATGGTAGTATCAGAGACTATTTATCCCGCAGCCCGTGAAAGTAAGTCGGCATTTTACGCTTTTAATAATCAGATTAAATTGTATAGCGACGCTGTCATTATCGGAGAAGAGAGTTATCTGGATGAAGCGAAAGACAAATATAATGATGTCATGCGGGCACTGGACAATATCAACACATTGCCTGACTTAAAACCCGTACAACGAGATGCCGTGCAGGCGATCCGGGAGGCGGTTGAGCAGTTTACCGGGCAGGCGGGACGAGTTTATCGTTCTATGGCGCTTGGTGAAGATTCCGAGAGTAATGATAAGTCGGTATCGATCGAAGATCAAATGGCGCAGCTGGCGCAACAAACTGAAACCATTCGAACAGAGCTGGAAAGCCAGACGGAACACTATGCGACTCAATTGAGAAATATGTTAAGTGAGGTCAGCGCCGGTACCCGTAAACAGCGTTATGCCGATCTGGCTATTTTCTTTGTTATGCTAGGTACCGCAGGCCTCGTAGTATATATCATTGTTGCCCGAGGTGTCAGTCAGCCTTTGAAAGAAACAGTAGCCATGTTCAAGGATATTGCTCAGGGTGAAGGCGATCTAACCCGGCGATTGCGGTCGAGAAGCAAGGATGAAATTGGAGAACTGGCCTTATGGTTTAATATCTTTCTGGATAAATTACAAGGGGTGATCCGACAGATTTCCGTCACCGCCCAAACACTGGCCGGTTCTGCCAATGATTTATCTAAAACGTCTTTTCAAATGGCACAAGGAACCGATGAGATGACCAGCCAGTCCTCTTCAGTAGCCACATCGGCTCAGGATATGTCGAATAGCATGAGTGAGATGGCTGCTTCAACCAATCAGATGTCCCAGAATGTAAAAACGGTAGCTGCCGCTATTGAAGAGATGACAACGACAATTACGGAAGTAGCCAGCAATGCTGAAAATGCTGCTAATATTGCCAATGGCGCTTCAGAGTTAGCCAAGACCAGTGACGAGAAAATGGGAATGCTCAGTGAGGCCGCGGATGCAATCGGAAAAGTTATAGAGGTGATTCAGGATATCGCCGAACAGACCAATTTGCTGGCACTCAACGCGACCATTGAAGCCGCGCGCGCCGGAGAAGCGGGTAAAGGTTTTGCTGTGGTGGCATCTGAAGTAAAGGAACTGGCCCGCCAAACTGCTGAGGCTGCTGAAGATATCAGCAAACGTATTCTGGGAATTCAGGTTTCGGCAGGTGAATCGGTGGAATCTCTTGTGAAAATCGGTGAGGTTATTCACCGAGTAAATGAAGTATCCCGCACGATTGCTTCTGCTGTAGAAGAACAGAGCATCACCACACGTGAGATTTCAGCCAGCATCTCACAAGCCGCCTCTGCCGCGGAGGTAGTTTCTAATAGTATCGGGCAGACATCTCAGGTCAGTCAGGAAATAACCCATAAAATGGCCGGAGTGGATACCAATGTCAAACAGGCTGCACAAGGCGCCAATCAAACCCAAATTGCCGGAGAACAGTTAAGTCATCTGGCGGGGGAATTGGAAATGCTTGTGGGGCAATTTAAAATTTAAGCTATCTGAACACAATCTATTTATCATACTATTAACCCATAACTATGCGCATATTGTTATGGGTATTTTCTATGCACAAAGACAAATTGAGAAATTATCGAAGTTGATTCCAATTGTCTTTGTTATAGCGTCTTGATTGAATATCATGGGCCAGATCGCATTCAGAGGGGGGGAGTGACAGTAAGGTGATGTTAAGATGTTGAGCCTTTGCGATACGGGATGCGGTTTGGTTAATGAAGTCTGGCAATGTAAAATTTTCAGGCACAAGAGTGAGCAGTTCGGCGGATTCCTGTTGGGTGAAATGGCGTTTGAGGATGAGGGAACCGTGTTGTAAGACGGCGTTTTTGACGCGGCGCTGGGCGCTGCCGAGGATTTTCAGTTGGCCGGCGACCAGATCGAGGCGATGGGTGCGGGCGAAGCAGAAGAACGGGCCGCGCTGGGCGTTACCGCGGTCATCGCCGCCACGGTAAGTAATATTGACGCCATAATCGGCGAGGGTGGCGATCACGGCATCGTGGACCAGTTGATATAGCGGCTCGATATCAGTTACTGGCGCCGATCCATCAAGCGGAATGATAAGAGAGTAGGTGAGTTCGTCATCGTGGAGGATGGCGCCACCACCGGTCTGACGCCGAACAACCGGCAGATTCGCGATGGTGGGATCCTGAGAGGTAAATTCTTCGAATTTCTGAAAGTATCCCAGGGAAATCGTGGGTTGCGACCATTGATAGAATCGAAGGGTTGCCGGCGCCTTGCCGTCGTTGACGGTTGTGAGAATGGCTTCATCAATTGCCATATTGTCAGCGCCGGGAGTGGGAGGATGGATAATAAGTCGAAGCGGCATAATGATTTTTATTTGCGGATTGAGATTCGAAATCCTGGTTTTCTGAATCAGGGAGAATTAATTAAAGATGCGATTTAAGACTAAGTTCGGCGTGATAGCTGCTACGTACGAACGGCCCGGCGGCGACATGTTTGAATGGGTATTGACGGGCGCGGGCTTCGATGGCCTGAAATTCTTCGGGGGTATAAAACTTCTGGACTTCACGATTAGAAGTATTGGGTCGGAGGTATTGTCCAATCGTGAGCATTTGAACGCCTACGGCATGCAGATCAGTGATCATTTCATCGATTTCCGAATCCCACTCGCCCAGGCCCAGCATAAATCCGCTTTTAATGGTCATGGTTACCTGATGATTGGCCATGTAATTGAGTACAGCCAGTGATCGATCATAGTCCGCTCCACTGCGGATTTCAGGAGTGAGCCGACGGGTTGTTTCAATATTGTGATTGAAGACATCCGGGCCGGCGACAGCAACGATATCCAGATCGCGGGTATGGCCTTGAAAGTCCGGGGTGAGCACTTCAATCGTCACTTGAGGCGCTGCGTTACGGACTGCGGATATTGTTCGGGCAAAATGGGCGGCCCCGCCATCAGGGAGGTCGTCCCTGGTAACTGAGGTAACTACGACATGTTTAAGGCTAAGGGCAACTACTGCTTCAGCAAGACGTTGGGGTTCATCTTCGGCCAAGGGTGGCAAGTTACCATGGTTGACATTACAAAAGGCGCAATTCCGGCTGCAAGTGTCGCCCATGATCATGAAAGTGGCGGTGCCACAGGAATAGCATTCGCCCTGATTGGGACAGGCCGCGCTGGCGCAGACCGTGTTGAGTTTTTTTTCTTTGAGAATTGAAATAACGTGACTAAAGGCTTCGCCTTTGGGCATGGGGCGTTTGAGCCAGGTGGGCAGGCGTCGTTTGGATGAGTCTGGATTATTCATTTCGAAATATTTTAGCAAAGTTAATTTATGGTGTCAAAGGAGCAATTGGGCGGCCCATAGTCATTGTTTTTTGATTGTCTACAAAATAAAATTCATTGTGTATAATAAGAAGTCGCAAGAGGAGATGCTGGAGAGGGGGTAATATGTAACAGATTAAATTGGAACGGTTTATCTGGAGATAGCTTGCAAAGATAAGGGTGGGTATTATAATCTGGACATGGATAGAACTATCTTGAGATTGCTGGATGCCAATTTTAATCGAGCCCGGGAAGCGTTGCGGGTGATGGAAGATAGCGCCCGGTTCGTGTTGAATGATGGTGAATTGAGCGGCCGGTTAAAACAGATGCGTCATGATTTGTCCACGGCGCTGTCGAAGGTTGGAATCCTGGAATTGTTGGGAGCACGAGATACGGAAGGAGATATCGGTACCGGTATAAGCACTCAAGCGGAAATGTGCCGAAAAAGCCTTTGTGATGTAGTTATTGCAGCTGGAAAGCGGTTGAGCGAGGCCTTGAGGTGTATTGAAGAGGCCTTCAAAGTGGAGGAATCCAGTCTGGCCGGAGGGGTTGAACGGATACGCTATACGGGTTATACCCTGGAGCAGTGTCTGGTTACCCGTATAAATCGAGTAGGGAAATTTCAGCGGATCCGGTTATATGTTCTGGTAACTGAGGCTTTATGCCGGTTGTCCTGGCGGGAAACTGTCAAAAGAGTATTGGCTGGTGGTGCGGATGCGATCCAGATGCGGGAGAAGGGATTGTCGGATGTTGAATTGCTGGACAGGGCGTCTGAGATCAGTCAGCTTTGTCACGATGCCGGAGGGTTATTTATTATGAATGACCGGATTGATATCGCACTATTGGCAGGGGCAGATGGGGTTCATCTGGGGCAGGGAGATCTGCCGATTCATCAGGCGAGAGGACTGGGCGGCCCTAATATGATTTTAGGTGGAAGTACACATAATGTTGTGGAAGCTCAAAGGGTTATCGAACAGAAAGCCGATTATTTAGCGTTAGGAGCGATCTTTGGCAGCCCAACCAAACCGGATGTTGAAACCGTTGGGCTGGATTTCATTGCCTCTGTAAGGAAATTAACAGATATGCCAATGGTAGCGATTGGAGGGATTGTGCCGGAGAATGCCCGCCTGGCTATCGAAGCCGGAGCATCGGCAGTGGCTGTCTGTCAGGCGGTGATTGCGGCGGAAGATCCTGAATCTGAGGCAGGTAAAATTAAGAAAGAACTCGAAAAAATAAACCAGTAAATTTGAACCCACATCCAGGGGTAAACGTACCAATTGCAGACAATTAGTGACGAACAACTCGTAGAGCAATTCAGAGCCGGAGATGAAAACGCGTTCAGGAAACTGGTAAAGCGTT
Organism: Sedimentisphaerales bacterium; assembly: GCA_963663965.2. GTDB lineage: Bacteria > Planctomycetota > Phycisphaerae > Sedimentisphaerales > SM23-30. Next base: position 13,047 of record CAXXFK010000012.1, on the reverse strand, counting down.
ATGAAAAGGATATTTACCGTTATCTGGTCCGGTTTCTGGGCAATCCGGCCTGGGCTGAGGATGTATTTCAGGATACGTTTTTGCAAGTACATCTATCAGCGGGCACTTTCGATATTTCGCGCTCTTTTCGGCCCTGGCTTTATACGATTGCCTCAAATAAGGCCCGTGACTTTATGAGGAGTCAGGCGAGGCGTCCGACGGTTAATGTATCGGCCATTGAAAGTGACGATGACGACCAGATTGATCTGTGGTCAATTTTGTTGCAGGATAATGAAACGCCATCGACCTTGTTTGACCGTAATCAGGAAATTGAGATAGTGAGAGAGGTGGTGGCTCAAATGCCGGAGAATTTGCGCGAGATTTTGATGCTAGCTTATTTTAAACAGTTGCCGTATAAGGAAATCGCCGAAGTACTGGATGTGCCGTTAGGGACAGTTAAATCCAGGTTGCACGCGGCAGTAGCGGCTTTTGCCCGATTATATCAAAAAGCGAATAAATGATACCTGACTGGAAATTCCAGCGACGTTATGAATCTGTTTTAATTTTATGCCGCCCATGGCGGAGATATCGTTATGGATAAGGAACTCAAAGAGATAATTGATGCAATTCTGGAAGGTGAAACCACTTCTCAGGATCGCGCTGACGCCGGTAATGAACGCGTGGATGTGGCGCGTGATCAATTGCGATTGATTTTGTCAAAGCTCGATGTTCTGCAGGATATTGATGTACCAGCCGGTCTGACAGATCGGACCGTGGGGCATGTGCAGAATCGTACGAATACAATTGTTCTGGAAGAGGCGCGCGCCTGGTTAGCGCGCGAGGGAGAACGGGAGAGCCGATGGGCCTGGGTGCTGGGTAATATGCGCGACTTGATTGCTACTGCAGCTGTTATGATGCTGGTGTTTCTGGTCAGCAAACCCGGCTTGCAGCAAGTCCGTCAGATGGCGCAGCAATATCAGTGTGCTTCGAATATGCAGGCCATTGGCCAGGGTATTGGCTCGTACGCGGCCGGTTACGATGGAATGATGCCCTTTGTGGCGACCGGACCCCAGGTGAAGCCCTGGCAGCCCGGTCCCAGTGAACAGAGTCGCGGCGTCATTACCCGTTGTGTTTACCTGCTGGTGAAAAACGGTCATGTTCAGCCGGTATCTCTGGTTTGTCCCGGTCGCGAGGGCGACCGGTTTCCGACTTTATCTGCGGATCAAATGCGGAATCAACAGGATCTGCCCAAAGGGTTTCCATTGGGATTCAGTGTGCGGATCATACAACATAATGACCGGCTGGACGGCGGCGCCAGTGATCTGATTATCTCTGACCGTAATCCTATTTTTGACGATATGCGTCTGGCGGATCAGGATATGCTGGACATTTCACGAATTGCGAAGCAGTTTCTGGAAATGAATTCAACTAACCATCAGAATCGCGGTCAGAATATTTTACGCAGGGATTTAGGTGTACAGTTCGCAAACAGTCGCTTGCTGCCGGTATCCAATGATGATATCTATACCATTCGCGGGACGAACCATTACGACGGTACCCAGATGCCTGAACCGGGTGATGAATTTTTGCCCTGATCCTATCGTACAAGGACGATGTGCCGATAGACAAAGGAGGGGGGAATGGTGTTATGGATTTAGAAGATCATTTCAAAGCGGCGTTGCTTGAGACGATTCCCTGTTCGGTGTTTATCATCGATCGGAATCGTCAAGTCATTTTCTGGAATCGTTCGGCGGAAGAATTAACCGGGATATTGGCTGATGAAGTCATCGGGACTAATTGCGCGGGCGTCTATCAACGGTTATGCGGTGGTCAGGAAGTGGACGAATCGATGTGTCCATTTACCACAGGGGACCGTATTGGCGAATCCGAATGTGAACTTATGCGTAAGGATGGCAGTGTGGTTCCGGTAATGCGACGCAGCCGATTGGTTTATGATGCCGCCGGCGAAGTGGCCGGCGCGATCGAAGCGCTGGTTAATGTGAGTTTGATCAAAAACGCCCGTAACGAAATCAGACGGCTTAAACATCAGCTGGCTGAAAGTGGTGGCCTGGGAGATTTGATTGGGCGTTCCGAGCAGATGCGACATCTCTTTGGATTGATACGGATGGTGGCCGAGAGCGACGCCAGCGTTGTGATTGAAGGGGAGACTGGAACGGGAAAAGAGCTGGTCGCGCGTACTATCCATCAGGAAAGTGAACGCGCCAGACAAACCTTTCTGGCGGTTAATTGCGGGGCGTTGCCTGAAGGATTACTGGAAGCGGAATTGTTCGGTCATGTCAAAGGGGCTTTCACCGGCGCTGTGAGTGACCGGGTGGGATGTTTTGAGGCGGCAACCGGCGGGACATTGTTTCTGGATGAAATTGGTGAGTTGTCGCTGTTGTCTCAAGTCAAGTTATTGCGTGCCCTGCAGGAAGGGGAAATTACCCGGGTGGGCGATACCCGGCCCAGAAAAGTGGATGTCCGGATTATAGCCGCAACCAACCGGAATTTGCAGGAGATGGTGCGGGAGGGGACGTTTCGTGAGGATTTATATTACCGGTTGCGGGTGGTCAGTATCCAGGTGCCGGCCTTGCGTGAACGTAAAGGGGATATTGATGAATTGGTTGCCAGTTTCATCAATAAATTCAATCTGAAGTATAAAAAGCAGATCGAGCGATGCGTTCCTGAGGCCATGGCGTTTATGGAGCGTTACCAGTGGCCGGGTAATGTGCGGGAACTGGAACATGCCATAGAACATGCCTTTGTGGTGACCGGTCGTGATAAAAACGCGATTGAACTGGAGGCGTTGCCAGTCGAGATTACCGGGGGTCAAATGACAGCCAGACTGGAAGCTCCGAAAAAATCAGATACTCATCCACAGGATGAAAGGCAGGAACTGATTGAGGCCTTGGAACAAGCCGCAGGTAATAAGGCACGGGCCGCACGGCAGCTTGGCCTGACCCGTGCAGGATTGTATAAACGTATGAAGCGTTTGGGGATTAATTAACACTACTCATCTTTAAACAGGGCCGTCTTTAATGATAGAATGCCCGGACTGTTCCAGTACAGAGGTTTTATATCGAGGAATGGTATTCCCGTTTCGCCGGCATTGGCTTTGTACGCAATGTGGTATTGAGTGGCTTGAAAAGATTGCTGAAATAACAGCGTGGCTGTTTCTGGTGATAGGAGTCACAATTTGTGTGGTATTTATCTCGATCATGATCATCGGTTTTGATTATTTACAAAACTGGTGGGTACAGGATGATCGTGGCGCGTCTTTGATTCCATTTGCTGCGATTATTGTCATTATATTGGGAATTCGAATGATGGTATCCGGTGTTCTGATATTAAGAGGTAAATCCGGAAGTCTGGAAAAGTATTGCACACCAAAAGGTTGAGGATGATAGAATGGCAATATGGCCGAAAAAAAAATCAGAGAGAATACGATTAGCGCTTTTAACATTTGTATTGAGTGGCCTATTTGTCCATTCATACGCATTGCCGTACCTATATTTGAAACGATATCAACCTCAAATTGGGGATATTGTATTTCAATCGTTACCAAAAAGTGACCTGGTTAACGCGATTGAGGGTATAACGGAATCTCCCTATTCGCATTGTGGTGTAATCGTGCATAGAGATGGCAAGTGGATGGTGATCGAGGCGATTGGTGAGGTACGATATGAGGATTTATCGCGCTGGGTCAGGCGTGGGCGGGGCGGACGGTTTGAAGCTTATCGATTGAACAACAACTATACAGGTAAACTCGATGATTTTATTGCGGCCATGGAGCGGTACCTGGGGCATCCCTATGATATTCATTATGATATGGATGAGGATTTTATCTATTGTTCCGAGCTGGTTTATAAAGGATTTCAAAAAGCAACAGGAGAAGAGCTAGGTCAGCTAAAGAAGCTGGGAGAGATGAACTGGGAGCCGTATCGTGAGACGATATTGAAATATGAGGGTCGAACCACTTTGCCGCTGGACCGGGAGATGATTACGCCGCTTGGTGTTACACAGGCGCCTCAATTAGTGAAGATCTATGGACGATTGTAGTCTGTAAGAGATTTCAGGGTATCAAGTCAGGTAAATATAGAAAAAACTTGATTTTTTGGTTTGATTAACTTTTAATTAGGTTTAGGTTTTCGATTTTTCTATACAGTTATCGAATTCTTTGGTTCAATTTCCATACAGACAGATACCAGTTCACTGCGGCATTAAGGTAGATCAAATGGTATGCTTACTGGAAATGAAGAATATCTGTAAGTCATTCGGGCCCGTGAATGTCTTAGAGAATGTTTGTTTTGATTTAATGCCTGGGGAAGTTCATATTCTGGCGGGGGAAAACGGGGCCGGTAAAAGTACATTGATGAAAATTCTCAGTGGTGTATTGATCGACTATTCTGGAACCATCATCCGGGATGGCCAGCCGGTTACTTTCAGGTCGGTCCAGAATGCCGCCGGCTGCGGGATATCCATGATCCATCAGGAACTTTCGTTGGTTGGATCATTAAGTGTCTATGAGAATATTTTTCTTGGGCGGGAAACTCATCGCTGGTCCTGGGTGGACCATCGTCTGATGAAGCAGCAAGCAAAGGAACTGTTAGCCGGATTGGGTTTGACAGTCAATGTCGAACAGCCCGTTGAGGAGTTGCCTATCGGACTGCAGCAAATGGTAGAGATTGCCAAGGCCCTGTCCTATCAGGCTAAGATTATCGTGATGGATGAACCCACCAGTGCGCTGACTCAACCGGAAGTTGACAAACTCTTCGCGATTATTAAGCAGTTAAAAGACCAGGGATGTGGTATTATCTATATCTCTCACAAAATGGAAGAAATTTATCAGATTGCCGATCGTATCAGCGTTTTGCGGGATGGCCAGTATATCGGTACTGAAACTGCGGCACAATTACCGGCAGATACTCTGGTACAATGGATGGTTGGCCGGCAACTGGATCAACAGTTTCCAAGACACCGATCAGCACCGGGAGATGTTCGTTTAGAAGTATCCTATTTTACTATTCCCGGGACCAGTGAAAATCCGATTCCGGTTGTTCAAGATATTTCATTTCAGGTTCATGCCGGAGAAATCCTGGGCTTGGCAGGATTACAGGGATCCGGTAATTCTCAATTGTTGCATGGGATTTTCGGTTCTTATGGCAACCGGGTTCAAGGCGCTATTAAAATCGATGGAAAAGAACAGGTCATTACCAATCCCGCCAGGGCGATTCAACAGGGAATCGCGTTACTGACCAATGACCGAAAAAGCACCGGGCTGGTTCTGGAGATGCCGATTATTTACAATGCCTCTCTGGCGTGTCTGAAGAAATATTCATCCCTGGACTGGCTGCATCCGGGGGTAGAAAAACGGGCTCTTTCACAAACTTTACAAGCACTCCGACTAAAAGCAGACAGTCTCTATCAGCCGGTTAACACACTCTCCGGCGGCAATCAGCAAAAGGTGGTCTTAGCCAAATGGATTGAAACCGGTCCGAAAGTTCTGCTGCTGGATGAGCCCACCCGGGGAGTGGATATTGGCGCTAAAAAAGAAATCTATGAACTCATGAATCAATGGACTGATGCCGGATTGGCGATTGTGCTGATCACCTCAGAAATGCCGGAATTGCTGGCAATGAGTGATCGTATTCTGGTTATGCATCGCGGCCAGATAACCGCCGAATTTTTCAGTCAGGAAGCCACCCAGGAAAAGATATTAAATGCCGCGTTAGGACGCGTTATTGAAGAGGAAATGTTGTTATGACCGACCGAACAGGGAAAAGCCACCTTGACGTATTGCATTCACCCATTACCCGCGCCCTGGCGGCGCTGATAGTCGTCGTGATTCTGGGTTTGATCTTTCACGCTGACGGGGCCTTTTATAAATGGGGCACTCATCGAGATATGCTGCGTGCCGTATCGGTCTATGGCATTCTGGCCTGCGGGATGACGATTGTCATCATCGCCGGCGGCATTGACCTGTCGGTTGGCAGTGTACTGGCTTTAACCGCGGTCATGTTTTCTTTAATGACGATTCACTGGCAATGGGCGCCCTTTCTGGCGATTGGCTTGTGTATTCTGGCCGGAGCCTGCTGTGGCGCCCTGTCTGGATTTCTGATCGGCAAGTTTAAAATACAACCGTTTATCGCGACGTTAGCCATGATGGTCTTTGCGCGGGGATTGGCCAAGTGGGTATCGCATGGTCAGAAAGTATCGACTGCCGTGCAGCAGCCTGATGGGACGTACCAATATGTAGAGACGCCGGGAATATTCAGCGCGATCAATGCAAAAATACTGGGCGGTAATATTACGGTCGTTACGGTGATATTGATAATCTGCGTTCTGGTTGCCTGGCTGTTATTGAAAAAATTTCGCCAGGGCCGGTATATTTATGCTATTGGCGGCAATGAGCAAGCCGCCCGATTGTCGGGTGTGCCGGTTACTGGGATTAAGATCCTGGCCTATGGAATCTGCGGGCTTTTTGCCGCGGTGGCCGGGATTTGCCAGGCTTCACAGGAATTCCAGGGTGATCCGGAAGCCGGGGTTGCTTATGAGTTGTCGGCTATCGCCATGGTGGTGATTGGCGGCACTACACTGCAAGGGGGGAAAGGGAGTGTGTTGCTTACCTTAATTGGTATTTTGACGATCGGTTATCTGGAAAAAATTCTCAGTATTAACGCCGTGGGCGAGGACAAGCGTTTAATGCTGACTGGCGCGATCATTGTTGCGGCGGTACTGCTGCAAAGAAAAAAATAAGAAAGGAACCTATTATGAAGACGGCACAAATGGTGATAATGCTACTGGCGACTTTCGCGGTCCTGATGATGACAGGTTGTGAAAAGAAGGATACTGCCCAGACACAGAATCCGGACGTTGGTTCATCCTGGACGATCGGGATGAGTCAGTGCAATCTGGGTGAGCCATGGCGGGTACAAATGAACGCCGATATTAAGGCGGCCGCTGAAAAGGTGGCCAACATGAAAATGATTTTCAAGGACGCCCAGAATGACACGCTAAAACAGCAAACCCAAATGGAAGAATTTATCAGCGCCGGAGTCGATTTAATAATCATATCGCCGAAAGAGGCGGCGCCGCTGACGCCGGTAGTGGCGCGTGCCTGCCAGGAAGGCATTCCAGTCATAGTGCTGGATCGCCGGGTGCTGGGTGAGGATTATACCTGTTTTATCGGCGCGGATAACAAAAAAATCGGCCAGGCGGCCGGGAAATGGATTGTCGAAAAGCTGGGTGGGAAAGGCAAGGTGGTTGAGTTGAAAGGTCTGATGACCTCCACCCCGGGTCAGGACCGTCATAGCGGCTTTCGTGCCGGTATTGAGGGTAGTGGGTTAGAGATTGTATTTGAGGCGGATATGAAATGGCTTGAACCCGATGCCCGCAAGGAGATGGAATCGGCCCTGGCCCGTTTTGAGGCGATTGATCTGGTTTATGCTCATAATGATCCGGGTGCGCATGGCGCCTGGCTGGCCGCCCAGGCTGCCGGCAGGGAGAAAGATATACTTTTTGTCGGTATTGATGGCTTGCCCCAGGAGGGGCAGGCGTATGTCAAGCAGGGTATCCTATCGGCGAGCTTTGAATATCCAACCGGTGGCAAGGAGGCAATCGATATTGGCTTGAAGATCCTCAACAAAGAGCCCATTGATAAAGAAATTACCCTGCAGTCGCGTGTTTTTACAGCCGCTAATATCGATCAGGGCGGTGAATGGTTGCCCGTAGACTGAAAATTGGCGAAAGAATCAGAACATCAACGAATGAGATTTTAGTTGGATTAAGCGGCTGTTTTTGATTAAATGGATGCATGAATCAACCACCCGTATCAAGTTCCGATAATAAAGTTCCGGCCAATGCGATCAGCAAATTGTCGATTGTGATGCCGGTTTATAACGAAGAATCGACATTGAAGGAGATTGTGCGCCGGGTTTTTGCGGTTGAAGCTGGGCTGGATAAAGAGTTGGTTTTGATAGACGATGCTTCTCGTGATGGCAGTGTGGCGATTATGAAGGATATCGAAGCGGCTTATCCTGCCGGTTCGGTGATACTGGTTTTTCATGAGAATAATCAGGGTAAAGGGGCGGCGCTACGCAGTGGTTTTCAAAAAGCTACCGGAGATCTGGTTTTAATTCAGGATGCGGATCTGGAATACGATCCGCGCGAATATCCCAAGCTGCTCAAGCCCATGCTGGATGGGCGGGCTGATGTCGTTTATGGCTCACGCTTTGTCGGCAGCGAAGAGAAGCGGGTCCTTTATTACTGGCATTACGTGGGCAACCGGTTTCTGACAACGTTAAGCAATATGTGTACGAACCTGAATCTGACCGATATGGAGACCTGTTACAAGGTCTTTCGGCGTGAGGTAATTCAAGAGATTACTATCTGCTGCAATCGATTTGGTTTTGAGCCGGAAATCACTGCCAAAATCGCCAGGGGGCGATGGCGGATTTATGAGGTGGGTATTTCCTATAGCGGCCGGACCTATGAGGAAGGCAAAAAAATTACCTGGAAAGATGGCGTTAAAGCGATATTTACCATATTGCGATTTCGCTTTTTTAAATAAAGAACAGGATTTATTTCCTATCTATTCGGAACAAATGGCAGAAGATAATACAAATCATACAGACCAGCCATCTCATGCCCAGTTGATAATCAGCGAAGTTGAACTTTTGCTTTCCGAAAAAAGGACAGCGCTTTCTGTCATGCGGACTGGTATCGCCGTGTTTGCCCTGCCCTTATCGGTGTTTAGTATTCTGATAGCTACATCGAAATATTATACCGTTGCCCATGTTATTTTGTGGCTGGTCGTGATAGGATTGCTTTGCCTGGGTTTGATATTATTGGGTGGGTATCTGGTGATTCGATCCCTGATCAGGTTGCATAAGCTGGATGACCGGATCGTACTTATGAAGGATCGGCTCAAGGAAATGCCCGGATGGATTTCGTGGGGGAAATAGTCGGAATTTACTCTCCTATCAGTTGGCAGATAATTTGCCGGTCACGCGGCCGGGTATCGAAATCGATCAAAATAATCTGCTGCCAGGCGCCCAGGGTGAGTTCGTTATCGATAAAGGGGACGGTTAACGAAGGTCCCATCAGGGTGGCCCGCAAGTGGGAATGACCGTTATCGTCGCGCCAGGTGAGTTCGTGTTGATAGACACCGTTTTCCGGTGCGATTTTTTCGAAAAGGGCCTTGATATCGTGATCGACCAGGCCGGGTTCATACTCTACCGTGGAGAGGGACGCGGTTGATCCGACTACAAATAAGGCGGCGATGCCGCAGGTCAGGCCGCTTCGATGAAGTTCATCGCGAATTTTGCCGGTCAGATCGATTATATCGCAATTGCCGTTGGTTCGGGCTGGTATCGTGGATGATGTTATCAAAGGATTTCCTTCAAAGGCGGTTTATGGCATGTCAGGCGGAAAACAGTTGCCGGTCATGGAAAAGCGCTTTAAAAAAAACGGACGCTTTCCGGTAGAAGCGTCCGTTGAGAATCAGAGAGTTTAAGCGGGTAAATTTATTTCTTGAAACATTTCTTCAGATGGTCTTCCGGACTGGGTTTGGTGATAAGACTGACGATAATGGCCGTCAGGATCGAGAGAGGCAGGGCGACCAGCAATGGGTCAACTACCGGCCAGTTGGGTTTATCCAGCAGGAGAGAATGTTTTTCGAACAAGGCATAACAGATTCCCAGTGCGCGGGCTTCTTTGTCTTTGATAAAGAGGAGCCAGAACGCCGTGACAATAAAACCAACGAACATGGAACTGATCGCGGCGGGTCTGGTCATGCGTTTGAAGAACAGACCGCCGACGAAAGAGGGCAGGAAAGCGGAAGCGCAAAGGCCGAAAAAGATGGCCGTGGCGCGCGCGACGATGTAGCCACCGCGGAAGTTGTAACTGAAGATCATCGCGCCGATAATTCCGATGATAATACTGACGCGTGTGACCATAATAGAGGGTTGGCGGTCTCTGCCGATCTGTTCGTACACATCCCGGCCGATACTGGTGCCCAGTGCGTGGAACTGGCTGGACAGGGTGCTCATGGCCGCCGAGAGCAAGGTCAGCAAGAAGAGCATGCCGAACCAGGACGGCATAGCGCTGGTAACATAACTGGGAATGATACTGTCGGAGTTGCACATCCACTCGCCTTCCCTGGTAAGTGTCAGCGCCCGCAAATACGCTGTGGCTTTAGGCCGGATATCTACCAGACCGTCATCGCGTTCGGTGATTTCGGCTTTGGGCATCAATACTGAACCCGGCAGAACCACTTTACCGTCTTTGACGATGTCATGACCTTCACCAATAATGGTAACATCTTCTATGCCATTATTGTCGATGTCAATTTGCAAAAGATCGCAGGGAATAGCGGCTTTAATATCTTTTTCTTTCTTAACTGTAACTGGAATATTTTCGAGCTTCTTAACGACCGTGCCGGTAATCACTTCGTATTTATAGAAGTAGAGGTTGCTCAGTGAACCGACGACAAATGCCACACCGGTCATCACCGTGATAAAGATACCACCAATGAGCACCGCGCGGTTGAGTTCACGTTTGCTTTTAACGGTCATAAATCGAACCGCCAACTGCGGCTGGGCCAATACCCCGATGCCCACGCCCAGAACGATAGTGCTGACGACAATCCACCAGAGGTCATAGGCGTTGGGCTGGGGGCCTTTTTCGGTCTGGGCAATGCCCCAGCCAAAGGCAGGCATAGCGGTCCAGCCTTTAAAGCCGATTTTTCCGAACAACGAGGGCAACTTGGCCATTTCGGTCAGTTCGTGGTTGGCGTTATATACGCCGCCCAGTTTCATGTAGGTAAATACCAGCAAGATTACCATGCCGACGAACATAATGGTGCCTTGCAGGGCATCGCTGTACATGACGCCTTTAAGGCCGCCCATAATCACATACACTGCAATGATAATCGAGAAGATCAGCAGGGCAACCTGATACTGGATGCCAAACTGAATCGCAATGTACTCACAACCCCCAATAAGAACTGCGGCGGCATAGAGCGGAATAAACACGGCGATAATCACACCGGCGAATATTTGAATGAAACGGCTTTGGAAGCGTTTACCCAGCAGTTCGGGGAAAGTATGGGCGTCCAACAGGTGTCCCATCCGCCGTGTCGGCGCGCCGAGGAACACGAAGGCAATAAAAATGCCGACGAAGACATTACAGAAAGTCAGCCAGAGCAGGCTCATACCGAACATGCCGGCGACGCCGCCGAAACCGACGATGGCGCTGGTGGAGATAAAGGTGGCACCGTAGCTCATGGCCATGATAAAGGGATGGACTTTGCGGCCGGCGATCAGATAATCGGCGGCTGTTTTGGTGTGTTTGAAGCCCAGCCAGCCCAAAAAGACAGTAATGAGCAGGTAGAGCATGACTACAAAAATTTCACCCATTCCGATCGTCTGGGCCATTATCGATGCGTGCATAACGGAACTCCTTGCAAAAACCACTATTAAATGTGCCTGTTATCAATAATTACTAACTAACCACAGATTTGAAAAATATAACCTTTTACTAACATTCTGACCAGTCTTTTTTTGTTGATTTTAATTTAAGTTAAGAAAAGTGTATATCGTAAGGTGATTTGTGGTGATAATTTTGATTTTTAGTGGCTGTCAGAGCACTGGTCAGTCGGGTTTAAGAATTTATTTATTGGTTCAGGTGAGGTAAACTGGTTATTGGCAATGCTTTGAATGCCGATTTTTCGAAACGGTCAGAAATCGGGTAAAACCAGGTTATTATCAATTATTCCCATGAAAAGAAGTCGATGATGACCCAATGAATGAATCAGAAGTGGCCAGATTAATACAGTTATACTGGGAATTACGGGATCAAACAGACCGTACAATTCAGATTTTGCTTGATATTCATAGCGATCAGATAACATGCCAGCAGCAATGTTGTGACTGTTGTACGAATTTGACTGTGTTTCCGGTGGAATTTTTTGCCATTTTATGGGAGCTTCGAGCCAGAGGTGTAACCCGGGTCACCTTTGACGAGGCGGCCAGTTGCGGGTATCTGATGGATCGATTGTGCCAAATTTATCCGCAGCGTCCTTTGATATGCCGAACTCATGGATTGCCCATTGTGTTTTTGAATGATGAAGTGGAACCGGCTGAGCGATCGGTTTCGTTTTGTCCACTTAATTTTGCAGAAAGCGATCCTGATCAATTGGAGTTTGGGGTGGAAAATACTTTGGATATCGATGAACTCAACAGCAAGTTCTTTGAGATTAATCGCGAATTTGTCTTAGCTCTCGATGATCCCGATGTTACCCTGGAAACGCGTATCCCCCTGAAACAATTGGGGGGGATGTTGTAATGGTTCAGAAAAGGGAACCATGGGAAAGTTGACGCTGTACCACCCCGTCAAAGGGGTTGATTGTTTTGGGTTTGGCATAAAGGGTATAGACACTCTCACTGGATGGTTATCGATTTCCAGCTTTATTATACTCATTGAGTCAGGGAATGTCTGGTCGTTCGTAAGCCAAGTTTTAACTCGGAAAAGACTTGTTTCACGGCGAATCGGGCATTAACAATCGTTAACGGCATCAAGATGGTCGGCAAACTCAAGTTATGGGCAAAATCCGGTTATCGGACGGTAATTGGTGAGATTATTTTTATCTCTGGTTAATTCATATCAAGAATCAGGCGATACTAATAAGTGATATCGTATCTAGCGAGTTTTAATCGAAAGGTACGAAACTATTTAAGTTGTCAGAGAAATGGTTATTAGATTCTGAGCGAGGATGTTATGAAGAGTAATGCAAGATTGCTGGGTATGTGTCTGGTTCTTCTGTTTGTTTCGACGGTATGGGCAACACCAAAAGCATGGCTGGGCACCCGTTACCGGCCGGATATCTGGTCGAGTGGGTCCTGGTACCGATCACCGGTGACGGATGGGTATATGGATATTATGGTGTTTGTCGAGCAGGCGTCGATGAACAAGGTAGATTTTACTTTTCGTTATGATGGCGCAATTGTTGATCAGATTGGTTCCGCTAATGTTCTGGATATGAATGAAGGTCTGAGTTTGTCGGGAGTG
>CAXXFK010000011.1:0-263666 GCA_963663965.2 Sedimentisphaerales bacterium | reverse complement strand
GTAGTAACCGGCAGGGGACATGGTTCGCTGGAGACGCCTTATGGGCGGCGCCGGCGGTCGGATTATTTTGTTAACCATTTACTTGGCGTTGATTTATCCGATTATCGCAATCGGAATTGACGTGCCATTAGGTAAAGGCGGCTTAATTGAAGACATTATTGCTGATTATGCTGGGCGGGGGCTTTGGGCGCGGCATTGCGCTGGAAGCTAAGCAGTATGCCATCGAATCTTATGTTTCCGTGGGGGACCTTGCTGGTGAATTGCCTGGGGTGTCTGCTGGCGGGGATTTTGTGGCAGGTATCGCAGCGGCTGGATCTGCTGGCGGATTTACATCTAATGATATTTACGGGTTTTCTGGGGGCGCTGACGACCTTTTCGGCATATACCTTGGATACCTGCCGGCTGGCGGAGGCGAATCGGCTGGGAATAGCGATCTGGAATATTGTTTTGAATAATGGCTTGAGTATTCTGTTCTTTGTGGTGGGCTCATTAGCGGGCCACTGGATGGCGATGAAGATCCGACCGGGTGAGATATAGAAAGCAGGCGTATGACGGACTACAAGGTCTATCAGTTAATCACCCCACAAGGGCGGCTCACCCTGGGGCGGGAACCGCTTATTATGGGGATATTGAATGTGACGCCGGACTCCTTCAGTGATGGCGGCAGCTTTTTGGAGATTGACAGCGCGGTGAATCACGCAATGGAGATGGCGCGGGATGGGGCGGCGATTATCGATATTGGCGGTGAGTCGACCCGGCCGGGTTCGTTAGCGGTTGACGCGGCTGAGCAGATCCAGCGGGTAGTACCGGTTATCCGCGCGATTCGTGAGCAGAGTGAGATTCCCATCAGTATTGATACAACCTGGGCAGAGGTAGCCGCCGCCGCGCTTGAGGCTGGCGCGTCGATGGTCAACGATATCTCGGCACTGACAGGTGATACGGCGCTGGGGCCGTTGGTCGCGGAGCGTAATGTTCCGATTGTGTTGATGCATATGCAGGGAATACCGCGGACGATGCAGCAGGCGCCGGAGTATGAAGATGTGGTTGATGATATTATAGACTGGTTGAAGGAGCGGATTGACTATGCGATCACTTGCGGGATTGACCGGGGGCAAATTGTTGTCGATCCGGGGATTGGATTTGGTAAAACGCTGGAGCATAATCTGACATTGATGCAGAATCTGGAACGTTTTCATGAGTTGGGCGTGCCGTTACTGGTGGGTACCAGCAGGAAATCATTTATCGGGAAGGTATTGGATATTGATGATCCACGGGAGCGTATCTGGGGAACGGCCGCGACGGTAAGCCGTTGCATGATGGCCGGGATGCATATTCTGCGGGTTCATGATGTTAAGCCGATGGCGCAGGTGGCCGGGATGACGCGGGCGATGATGAAATATTGACGTTTTAATTAATGGAATTAATGGAGTTGGGTATTCATTGGCTGTCGGAGTTGGTTGCAGGGATTTTTGGGCATACAATCTCTGGTGACTGATTTTTCAGGTCAGTCTGAAGTTTGTATAACGAATGGTTTTTCAGAACAGGTTACCTTATTTCTTAACCTCCTGGATGGGGATGTCGGCCGGGGGTTTGGTGGGGATGCCGAGGGCGTGGAGGGCTTCTTCGCCGTTCTGGTTCGCAAACGTGTTGAGGGCTTCGTAACGATTGCAGGCGTAACTGAAGACCTGGTCGTCAGTTACGCTGTGGTCTTTCATCAATTCGGGGAGTCGGTCTTTGATGTATTCGGGGGCCAATTTGGCTTCGCTGGGGTGCGTGGGGATTCTGGGTGGGTCGGGGATGTGGACGCGGGGTAAATCGGGAAATGGGTACTCTGGGGGATATCCATTGGGTTCGTTTGGTTTTTGTTGTAACTGCAACTTTTGCAGGAGCTTAAGATTGGCCTGGAAGGTTCGGTTGAGGTGGGCTTCGTAGCGGGCCAGGCAGTTGAAGGCGGGGGTTTCGAGGGTGAAGGCCGTGCCGACTTCGTTGTGGCGTGGTAAGTAGATGCTGGAGTGGGCGAAGGGCTGGTCGATGACGGTGTCTTTGCGGATTTCTTCGTTGGTGAGCCGGAGTTTATAGACGCGGGCGTCGATCAGTTCGGCTTCGATACGGCCGATCCGTTCAAGGCGCCAGGCGGCCGAGACGATCTGGTCGGCAATGTGGCGCTGGAGATAGGTGGTGGGTTTGAGGTCTTGCAGCAGCGCGGCGCGGAACTCGAGGTAGGTGAGTTCGGATTCGCCGGGGACGATGAGGTGGGCGGGATCCTGGCCGCTGAGGCCGTGTTTGATGGCGTTTTTGGATGAGATGGCCTTGCCTTCTGGGGTTTTGGGGCCGGTGGATTTCTGGGCGTTACGACGGTTGGCTCTGAGTCTCCTTAGTGACGATGACATGGTTGGTACCTCCTGTTTAGAAATTTAAAATTTAGAATTTAAAATGCAAAATTGTGGTATCCGCCCCAAGGCGGATGATTTTTTTATTTTTTGTTAAGCTCGTTTCGTTGTTGGGGTTAGGGCCATTATTTTCATCATTGGCTTCGTTTCGTTTTGTGTTGGTATTCGCTGCGCTCATGGTGGTTTTATCTTTCGCCTCCGGTGCGAAATCCTGTCGGTACGCCTCTGCGAGGCGTGGGTTTAAAAGTTTCTACGCTGGTTCGGGTATTCCCGCCAATGAATTGGCGGGCTATGCGCTTTTGATCTCTCCGAGATATTATTTGTATCCGCCTTGAGGCGGATGAGTTTTTTATTTTTTGTTAAGCTCAATTCTTGGTTGAGGTTAGGGCGATATTTTTTCATGTTGGGTTTGTTTCGTTTTATGTTGGTATTCGCTGCGCTCATGGTTCGTTTTATCTTTCGCCTCCGGTGCGAAATCCTGCAGGTACGCCTCTGCGAGGCGTGGGTTTAAAAATTTTCTACGCTGGTTCGGGTGTTCCCGCCAATGAATTGGCGGGCTATGCGCTTTTGATCTCTCCGAGATATTATTTGTATCCGCTTTGAGGCGGATGATTTTTTTATTTTTTGTTAAGCTCAATTCTTGGTTGAGGTTAGGGCGATATTTTTTCATGTTGGGTTTGTTTCGTTTTGTGTTGGTATTCGCTGCGCTCATGGTTAGTTTTAATTTTCGCCTCCGGTGCGAAATCCTGTCGGTACGCCTCGGAGAGGCGCGGGTTTAAAAAAATTAAACTTCTATCGCTGACCGGGGCCTTACGACCCCGGCGTCGGCCCTTCGGGCCTTTTACAATCAGCATGTCAGGTTGTTTTAGTTAGTTGATTTCCATTTTATTCGTATTGTTAAAACAGCCACGACAAGTTGGCTGGTTGGATACCAGATTTCATATTGGAATTCACAAGGCGAAGAATCCACCCACAAGCTGCGCTTGAAGGGTGGCACCCGGCACACAGCCTACCCCAAAAAATGCGCAGGAGGGCTCTGTGGGCGTGGCCGGGTGGGTGCGGGGCACGCCGGGGGTTGGCGGGTGGTTTGGGGCTATTGGGGCGACTGTGGGATTATAGACTGGTGTTGCGATATAGTCAAATAAAATATATAGTATTGTGTAATAAAAACACAAATATATTTAAGTTGCGTTATGATTAAATATGGGACAAATGGGACCGATGGGACGTATGTGGGTATAAGGTACTGAAATGTATGTTGTTATGGTGAATATGGCGGTGGAATTGGGTTGGGAATGATGGGAATGATGGGAATGATGGGAATAATGGGATTTATGGGAAATATGGGAGGAGATCTTTGGGGTAATGTCTTTAAACTAGTATTCACCGTGATTCATAAAAGCTGGTCGCCGGGGTTTTTCCGGGAACAGCCGGTAGCCGCTGCGGGTGATGGCGGTCAGGCGGTAGGTGGTTCCGGGTGGGGCCGGCGGTGAACTGGCCGGCAGGGTCAGGCTCCGGAATGCAGGGTCATGGTATTCGTAAGGTCCGAAGGGCCAACAGAATATTTTAATCAAATCGTTCCTCTTTAACAAACTTCTTTCGCCCCTTCAGGGCTCTGTTTTCCTCGTCATCCTTTTCCGAGGCCTCACGGCCACGGCTAAAAACTCCCGGCCCGTCGGGCCTCTCTAATGTCAATGAAACTCTTGTGGTTATAGACAGTCGGGCAGCCTCATGTATCTTTCTCATGGTCCATCCATAAACAACATGGGCAAATCACAGATTGGCCGCCACGAATTGCCCACGCGACTGAAAGTCTGCTCACGCGAATGGCCCGGTGTATTGAACGCATGCCGTTTCTTACGATAGCCGTTATTCGTCTCCATAAGTCTGTTTCTTGTTTCGTGTCATAGCCAATCTTCCATTGTCCGCCTGTTTCGATCGCAGCGTTATTGCACCCACAAGCTACACTGCGTTACGCTTGAGGGTGAACCACGAGCTATGACGCATGAATCCAAATCGTATCCCAGCTTAAAAGGAACCAGAGAACAATGGAGGAATGCCCATGCCGCTTAAGCTACCGCCATTCGTTTCTGTCCCTATTTACATGGATAGTGGTAAAGGGCTTGGTAGATATCGGGTAAAGGTGTCAGCCGGTGGCGCCGCAGGATTTTCGGATGATGAGATTACCATCAAGGTAGACAGTGCGTTCGGGGAGTTGGTTGTCGTCGATGCGGGAGAGCATGAGGTTGATGGCGGTTTTGGCGATGGCCTGGCAGGGCTGGCGGTAGGTGGTAAGGGCGGGCTGGAGGTATTTGGCGTAGTTAACATCGTCGATACCGACGACGGCGACGTCGCCGGGGATGGAACAGCCGAGGTGGTTGAGGGTTTGCATGAGGCGGGCGGCGGTGGGTGTCGTTGGCGCAAACGATACCTAGTCGGCGGGTGCGCTTGAGGAGGGCTTCGATACCGGCTGTGTCATCCACGTTGCCGATGTGGACATCGATGGCATTATCGAAATCTGTCGTTGAGGTCATGCGATTAACCGCTTCCTTGTAGCCGCAGATTCTCATGTCGACAGTCGGGGCTGAGAAGGGACGGGCGACAAAGGTGATGTGCCGGCAGCCCTGAGAAATCAGGTGTTGGGTCATGAGGTATCCGATACGGAAATTGTCGACGCCGACGAGGTCGTATGGGCTGCGGTTGGGAAAAGCGGCGATGTCGCGGTCCATGAGGATGACGGGGATGCTGGCATTTTCAAACAGGGAGACGATATGTTCGTTGACAGTGTCTTTTTCGGAGGTGAGTTCGAGCGGGGCGAAGAAGACGCCGTCGACTTTCTGCTGGACGTAGCGCGCGGCCAGTTGTTCAATGTGGCGCCGGCGGGCTTCGGCATCATCGGCCATGGAGCCGCTCCAGACCAGGTTGAACTGTTTTTCTTCGGCGAGATGGGCCATGTGGCCGCAGATGGACTCGAAAATTTCGGTTTCGCCCAGGCCGGGAATGAGCAGCGCCAGATTGAGGAGCTGGCGATCTTTGCGGCCGTAGCGGACATAGGTACCGGAACCGATACGCCGTTCGACCAGCCCCTGTTTCTGGAGGGCGCCGAGTGCCTTGGCAACGGTGGGGCGGGAGGCGGAGAATTGCTCGGCCAGTTCCATATCGGTGGGGAGCTGCTGGCCGAAATGGTAGCGACCGTTGGTGATGTCCTCGTGAACGCTGGTGTATATCTGTCGATATTTCGCTATGTCTTTATGGGTTTCGGTTGTCATTAGATCATCGATTCATATTGTGTTTCATAAACAGGAATCTTACTTTGGTGTCATTGTAGACACATTGGGATTGGTATGAGTATTCAAACGTTGTGGTTCCGGATGGAAGCCGGCGATCAGGTCATCGGGTAGCCGGGCCATGGCTCCGCTCTGAGTACAAATATAGGAACCTACGCGGCAGGCCAGTTCGTTGATTGTGTCAACCGGGAGGCATTTTAAAATCCCGATGCACAGGGCCGCGGTAAACGCGTCGCCGGCACCGACGGTATCCGTAATCGAAGCGGGTATTCCCGGGCAGACCGATAGCGCATCATGATAAAGCAGGATACTGCCATGGGCGCCTCGAGTTAAGGCGACGCCATCCAGATTAAACGTTTGTTTGAGCTGTGTCAATAGCTCGGTCTGGTTACCGTGGAGATTCAGTTTGGGGGCCAGGTAAGCTAATTCTTCGTCGTTTAGCTTGAAAAGGGTTGCCATTTCCAATGACGCTAAAATGATGTCCATGGATGGGAACGGGAGGCGCAGATTGATATCGAAAATTTTCAGGCAGTGTGAGGGGGTATGACTGAGAAAGTTTCTGATCGTTTCGCGACTGCATGCATTACGCTGAGCGAGGGAGCCAAAACAAACCGCATCGGTGTGGCCGGCCAGGGTCTGGAGTTGAGAGGACCAGGGCAGAAAATCCCAGGCGACATTTGGTTCAATGGTATATTCGGGGCTGCCAGATTCTGAAACATGAACATGGACAGTGCCGGTGGGTAAAGATGGATGGGTTGGGATGAAATCCCGGTTAATCCCTTTACTGTTTAAGATCTGGTGTAGCTCGTGTCCAAGGGGGTCGTTTCCGGTTTGGCTGGCCAGGCAGGCGTTGCCGCCGAGTTGGCGGCAATGGAAAGTGAAATTGGCAGGCGCGCCGCCTAATCGTTTCTGATCAGCAAAGATATCCCAGAGAACTTCTCCGATACCTACTATGGTTGAAAGTTTTTTTGGCATATAGTACTTATTTCGACATTTTTTACATAAAGATACAATTGGCAACTATAAAAAATACTGCCCTGGCAACTGGCCGGCAATTTAAACCTAACGAAACGCCGGCAAAAGATTCTATTATAACTTATTAATTTCGTTGGTCTTATGGACACTTTGCCTATGCTATGCGGGCTGGATAGTAATTAGAGAATGCAATGTTTAATATTTACATATATATTAACATATTGTTGGGCGATAGGCAAATTAAATTGCTGGGTAAATGTTTATTTTAATCAAGAATTAAGATTGTTTGGCTGGTTTTTGTTTGGCACTTATGTGGGTTTAAATATTGTAAACTATTGTAATTGTAATACATAATGCGTTTTAAGCAAACGGCGTAAGTGGTGTGATGGGCATTGGGTTGGTCGATTAATTGGTGGTATAATGAAAAATATTATTTGACTAAATGGGAATAGTGATGTAAACTATATGAAAACATATAAAGCAATTCAAATGTTATGTTAAATGGTGATTTGATGTCAATGTTATCAATATTGTTGCCCAAAATAGGTGTCTTTATCAGTTTTTTGCGAGGAGGCCCCGTTTGATGCGTTTGAAATACAAGGGTTTTACTCTGATTGAACTGCTGGTTGTTATTTCAATTATCGCTTTGCTGGTTGCTATTTTGATGCCGGCCTTGAATAAAGCGCGGGAAATGGGGAAACGGGCGGTCTGTTTGAATAATGTGCGCAGTTTGACGATGGTATGGATCATGTACGCAGATGATCATGATGACAACATCTGTTCAGGGCATACGGTGGGTTCATGGTCGTGGGTCGATCATACGGGACTGGATAATTATCTGAACCAGGAGGATCAGGAGGAAGCGATCCGGCGGGGGGCGTTGTGGAAATATGCCGGTCAGAATCTGGATATATATCGCTGCCCGACCGGCAAGCCGGGTGAAGCGCGGACCTATTCGTTTCCGGACAGTTACTGCTGGTTGCTGGATAATGGCAGGAAGGTGGCCAGTGGGGTATTCGGTACGGCCGGGGCCAATCCATCCTGGGTGATTACCCGGCGTTCGCAATTGAAGCGGGCCAGTGAGCGGATGGTATTGATCGATGAGGGCTTTGCCACGCCAACCACCTTCAGTATTTTTTATTCGCAGCAGCGATGGTGGGATCCGGTGCCGATCCGGCATGGTCTGGGGACGGTGTTATCATTTGGAGACGGGCACAGTGAGGCCTGGCTATGGGAAGATCCACGGACGAGAGAGTTTGGCACGAAAGCGGCGGCACTGCCGAATCCGGATGACGCCAGCTACTGGCGGGAAGTGCAATATGGCAATCGAGATATCTATAACCTGGTGAAGGCGATCTGGGGGCGAACAGGCTTTGCGTTAACCGGACGATAATTCAGGTTTCGATTTGACGAAACGGAGGGGGCAGGAGTTTGAAAGGAGCGTGATGTTATGGAATAGTCCCAGTGAACTGTCTATTGTGATTACTGCAAGAGGCGTGTAGATCAGCCGACATAATAGCAAGGAAGGATTGTGTGTTATCCGATTCGCCAGGTGAGCGAATCAATCTTTATACCCATCGGGCATGGAAATATCCGATCGCTCGCACGAATAAAGACGCGAAGCATTGCGTCTCTACTTGCAGTCAAGCGGGTCTTTTCAAACGTTAGTGGTAGAAATAGTAAGCCGTATAAGTAACAACTAATTCAAAGGATTCAGGCAAAACAAATATGAGTCGTTAATTATAACTAATTGACGGATCTTTCGTCGATGCGAAGTCGCGGCGAAAGAAGCTCAAAGGATTTTTTTATGGAGAAATAATATGAAAACTGTACTGTTCATTAGCTTGACATTGGTTTTGTGCCTAGGGACTATGGCGCTATCTGACGTATACGCGTATGACAGCTTTGGTTATGATACCGGAGTCATTATCGGGCAGGCGCCGCCCACACTGGGATTCAGCGGCGCCTGGATGACCGGGGGTGGTACTCCGACTCAATGTACGGTTGAATCAGCCAGTCTGATCTGGCCGGGCGCGGATTCGGCTTATCAGAATTCCAGCGGTTCGATGCAAGTGATCATTCCAACCTGGGATGGTTCGCGCGCCGGTCGTTTTCTCAATACGGATCCAAATGGGCCTTTTGCCGATTACGTTAATAACAATGGCAATATTGGCAAGGCCGGTCAGACACTCTATATCAGCTTTCTGATGAAAACGAATTACACTTCGCCTTTTTACGCGTTTGAATTGAAACGGGATGATCTGGGCGATGGAGGAGCCATTCTTTATGTGGGCAATGATATCGGCGGTAACAATTTACAGGTGTGCGCTTTTCGGGATCGAAATCAGGATGCATCCAACATCGGACGCCACTTAAACTGGCTGGGTACCGCGAGCACCGATACCGAACTGTTTGTGATTCGGATCGATTTTGGTCAGGAGACGGACCAGGTTACCGTTCACCGCAATCCGGCGCTGGATACCGAGCCGGAAAAATCTCCCGATCTGGTGAATCCGGGTTATCTGGATTTCGATGGCATCTCAATGGCCGTTTGGGTGGATCCAGCGGGACGAGCGGCCCAGTTCGATGAAGTCTGTGTCGCTACGACTTATGCGGACGCGGTGCGGTTTTATAATTACGCCGAGCGCGCGCAGCATCCCACTCCGGCGGATGGGGCGGTGGATATAGCCAGTGAATCCGGTGTGACATTGAGTTGGGACGCGGGTACGGGAATCAATCCGACCGGATACAACGTTTATTGCAGCAAAGTGTTGGATGATGTAATTGCCGGGGCTTCGACCGCTTATCTGGGCGACACAACCGATACCAGCATGACGGCAGGCTCCATGGATTCAGATTCCATTTATTACTGGTCGGTTACAGAAACGACCGAACCCAACGATATCCCGGGTGTGATCTGGATGTTCGAAACGAACAAAACGTTACCAACTATTGTCCGTGAGCCATCCGATCAGCATGTATTTGCCGGCGAGAGCGCGACGTTCACCTTTGACGCCGCCTCCGTAACTCCCGCGGAGTATCAATGGTTTGACGCCAGTGGTCCGCTGGCAGACAGCGAGACGATCAGCGGTACGCAGACCGACACCCTGGTGGTCGTCAACGCTCAGTTAGCCAATCAGAATACTTATTATTGTGAAGTGACCAATTCCGTTGGTACGATCACTACGCGATCCGCGGAGTTATTAATCAAACGGCTGGTTGGATACTGGCCGCTCGATCAATATACGGGTTCTGATCCTAATCTGGCCTGGGCTGACGCGTCGGGCTCTAATAATCATCTTGAACCAACCTATACGGCGCCTGCCACATTTGATTACGCGGTTGGCGTCGATGGTACGGCCGACGGGGCCCTGGTATTTGACGGGGGATTCGCTCTGGGTACGATGAAAGCGGATGGCACCATGAATGACATTCCGGCAGGCGATTATCCATTCAGTATGACCGTATGGTTCAAGACCGCCACCGTGAATGGCGATCGCGGTTTGCTCGGTTGGGGTAATTATGGCACGCGCAACGCATGCAACGCGCTGACGCTGAACAACAATCTCACCTGGTTGCGTAATTACTGGTGGGACGCGGATGTCAGCGCCACACGTCATATTAACCTGAGAGACGACAACTGGCATCAGGTCGTGGTAACCTACGATGGTGACATTCGCAAAATCTATATCGATGGTTTAGAAGCTTCTACGGATAATCCGGCTCCGCACGCGGTTCAGACCAATGAGAACTTCCTGATTGGTAAAACCAATACCACCAACGCGACCGCGGAGTTTTATATTGGCGCACTGGATGAGGTAAAGGTTCATAATTATGCGTTGGCGGCTGTCGATGTGGCCGCTGAATACACTGGTTTGATGGGTGGCGATTTGTGTCTTGCCAAACCTGTTTATGATCTGGACAATGACTGCGATGTTGACCTGGCCGATTTATCGGCGTTAATTTCCGAGTGGCTCAACTGTGGTCTGTATCCCAGTTGTCTGGAATAACGAACTCTTAGTAGTTGACATGATTTGATTTAGGATGTAAAACAGCAGCCTCCGGCAGTATTTTGCCGGAGGCGCTGTCTGCTACAGGTAAGACGCGCTGTATATAGGAAATACCATGACAAAACTGATTAATAGCATTCTGATCGCTTCGTTAACGGCCCTTCTGGCCTATCCGGTAACGGGAACGGTACTGGCTTATGACTCGTTGAAACTCGAATCGACACCTGGCGCTTTGATGGCCGATTTTGAAGGGGAAAGCTATGGTGACTGGATCGTTACCGGAACGGCGTTTGGTTCGGGTCCGGCAGAGGGAACCCTGCCCAATCAAATGACGGTAAGCGGTTACGCGGGTAAGCGGCTGGTTAATTCCTTTTATGGCGGGGATGGCTCGATCGGGACGCTGACTTCACCGGAATTTGTGATTGACTGTAATTATATAACGTTCTTAATCGGCGGTGGCGGACATGAAGGTAAAACCTGCATAAACCTGTTACTGGATGGTGACGTTGTGCGAACGGCAACCGGACCCAATACGGAACCGGGGGGCAGTGAAGAACTGGCGCTGCAATATTGGACGGTCAGCGATTTACGCGGCAAGCCGGTCACGATTCAAATTGTTGATAACTACACAGGGGGATGGGGGCATATCAATGTCGATCAGATCATTCAAACCAATTTGAAGCCCAAAGTTCCCATATTGGCAACCCAATCGATGGATTTTACGGTTACGCAGAAATATCTGGTGATACCGATTAAGAATGGCGTACGGAAATGCCGGCTGACCGTTGCGGTGGACGGGAAACCCGTACGACTCTATGACACAGAACTGGCGATCAATCCTGACGATGTTGACTGGTATGCCTTCTTTACGCTGGACGCATTTAAAGGCAAGACAGCGACAGTGACGGCCAGTCGGGCGACGGAGGAGGGATTTGCCCTGGTTCGTCCGGCGGACACGGTGCCGGGTTCTGAAACCTGGTATGATGAACCGACGCGGCCGCAGTTTCATTTCTCACAGAAAGTAGGCTGGAATAACGACAGTAACGGCATGGTCTATCTGGATGGGGAGTGGCATTTGTTCTTTCAACACAATCCGGTGGGCTGGCCCTGGGGCAATATGACCTGGGGGCACGCAATCAGCACGGACCTGGTGCACTGGGAACAGCAGCCCAATAAGCTGTTTCCGAAGACCATGGCAGTGGGGGATTGTTTTTCGGGTGGCGGCACAGTCGATAAGCTGAATACGGCCGGATTTAAAACCGGCGATAACGATGTAATGGTGGTTTTTCTGACCGATACCGGCGCGGGTGAGGCGATGGCATACAGCAACGACCGGGGCCGCTCCTTTACGTGGTATGAGGGCAATCCGGTCGTTAAGCATACGGGGCGTGACCCCAAGGTGATCTGGTATGCCTATACTAATGGCGAGCAGCCGCTGGACGCCCGGGCGGGCCAGCTGGGCGGGCACTGGGTCATGGCGGTTTATGATGAAAAAGACGGACAGAATATCGCGTTTTATAGCTCGACTGACATGAAAAACTGGACGTTGCAAAGCCATTTGTATGGTTATTATGAGTGTCCGGAGTTTTTTAAGCTCCCTATCGACGGCGATTCGAATCATTCACGCTGGGTGGTGATGGCGGCGGACGCAAAATATGCCATTGGGGCATTTGATGGCAAGGTGTTTACGCCGGAACACGCCGGTAAGCATCAGGTGCATTACGGCGCTTATTACGCGTCGCAGACGTTTGACAGCGCCCCGAATGGTCGGCGTATTCAGATTGGCTGGGTTCGGGTTGATATGCATGGAATGCCGTTCAATCAGACCTTCAGTTTTCCGCATGAGCTGACATTGCGTACCACGGAGGATGGGGTTCGCTTGTTTGCCGAACCGGTTCATGAAATTGAGAAAATCCATGTTGGTACCCATAGCGTTCAAAACCGGACGCTTGCTGATGGACAGCCGGTGAGCGTCGCTACGACGGATCAATTGTTCGATATTCGCGCCACTTTCGAGATTGGGTCAGCGGCCCAGGTGGGATTACAGATCGGCGGCGAACGGGTGGTGTTTGACGCGAAAGCGAATAAGCTCAACGAGGCGTCTTTGAAGCCTGTTGATGGCAGAGTGACCGTGCAGGTGCTGGTCGACCGGCCCATGATGGAGATTGTCGGCAACCAGGGCCGGGTATTTATTACCAAGTCGCGTCAGCCGGGTGATATTTCGTCGATAGAGGCATTTGCCAGCGGCGGCCAGGCGACGCTGGTTTCACTGGATATTCATGATCTCAAATCGATCTGGAGATAAATTTATGGGGCGATCCAGCCGCATACCAATAAGAACGTATCTCACACAACGCCGCCAAGCCACCAATAAAACAGCCAAGCAAGAACCTGCGAATTGTTTAATTTATGGATTGTTTCAGGATTTCGGTCTCGATGGTAAGCTCTGTAACTATTAATCAAATATAGACTAACAAAGCAAGAAATAAAAATATCCCATAAAAACAACAAAATGATGGAAAATAGTCCGGATTAATGAAAAAATACGAATATGGAACGCATTGGTATTTCTATAGTTTTAGTTGTGTTGACATGTTGCTGTTTATTGGCCGGGGAAAGTTCGGTTTGGGTTTATGATGCCGAGGGGGAGATGAAGCGGGAGTATTTAGCACTGGAGCGGCAATTGGAAATGTATCGCGAGATGGATAGTATGGGGTTGCTGGCGCGGGAGCGGCTGAAAAAGGAATCATTGCGACAGGACGCGTTGATCCGGGAGACGGATGAAGATCCGTTGGAAGTGGTATTACGGCGGACGGAAGTGTTATTGACACGGATAGCAGCCATGCCCGGGTGCGGGGATCTGTCAATGGAACAGGAAACCGTACGGACACTACGTGAGGCGGCGTCGCGGACACCGGTGAAACAGTTAAACAAGCGAAAAGCTCTGTTTGATGCCGTCTGTCAGGTACGGCGTCGGATAGCATTTGCTAATCCGTTGCTGGATTTTGACGAAATCGTATTTCTAAAACATCATAAGGCCCGTTATAACCATATGGTCGATCAGTATTTCGGTTTTCATGCCCGGCCGGGCGGCGGGGTGTATATTCTGCGTAATCCATTTGGCGTTGAAGCGACTATTATCGATTTGATGGAGGGACGAACGATTGATTCGGGCCGCCTGAAAGACCAACCGCTGGAAAGCGGCTCGTTTATTTCTCTGGAATTATCTTATGAAGCGGATGAACTCCTGTTCGCCTGGACCCAGGCTGACCGGATAGTAGAAAAGTGGACCGATTATGTGCCTTACGAAGTGTTATGGCAACCGCAAAGTACCTATCATATTTTCCGGGCAAGTATCGAAGGTGACGATTTGACTCAATTGACCGATGGACGATACAACGATTTTGACCCAGTCTGGTTGCCGGGCGGTCGGATCGCATTTATCTCGGAACGGCGCGGGGGGTATCTGCGCTGCGGGTTGCGCCCGGATCCGACCTATACGTTGCACAGTATGCGGCCGGACGGTTCGGATGTTATCACGCTGAGCTATCACGAAACCCATGAATGGCATCCCAGTGTGACTAACGACGGTATGATTGTCTATACCCGCTGGGATTATGTGGATCGGGATTCGGATATCGCACATCATTTGTGGCTGTGTTATCCGGATGGCCGCGATCCGCGCAGCTGGCACGGCAACTATCCGACGGCGCGTGAGTTGCGGCCCTGGATGGAGATGTCGATACGGGCGGTGCCGGATTCGCATACGTTTGTGGCCGTGGCCGCACCGCATCATGGGCAGGCGTACGGCTCGCTGGTACTGATCGATCAGCGAAAGGAAGACGACGGGGCGATGAGCGCGATTAAGCGAATTACGCCGGATATCCATTTTCCGGAATCGGAATCGGGTCCGGGTGTGCCGCACCCGCCGCATAAAGGCAAGCACCAGCCCAACGGCGAGATTTTCGCCACGCCCTGGCCGCTGAGTGAAGATTTTTATCTGTCGGTTTATGCCCCGGATGGCAAGAACCACGGCATTTACCTGATCGACAGTTTCGGTAACCGGGAACTACTCTACCGGGACGACGCTATTTCATGCCTGGATCCGATTCCGCTACGGGCCCGCAAGCGGCCGGTGGTGATCCCCGCCCAAACGAGACAGGCTGTGGAGGACCGACAGCATCCCGGTGACGATCGGGCGACCGTGGCAATTATGAATATTTACGACAGTGATTTTGACTGGCCGGCCGGCACACCGATCAAGGCGTTGCGGGTGATACAGATCTATCCGAAAACCACGCCGGCCGCGAACGAACCGAAAATTGGCGTAGGCGAACAGTCGCTGGCGCGAGGGGTTCTGGGGACGGCGCCGGTGGAATCGGATGGCAGCGTTTATTTTGAAATGCCGGTGGGGGTACCGGTCTATTTTCAGGCGCTGGACGAAGACGGACTGGCGGTACAGACCATGCGATCAGACACTTTCGTTCACCGGGGCGAACAAATGACCTGCCAGGGGTGTCACGAACCGAAACGCACGATGCCAACCCAACGATTAGCCGCCTCTCCTATCGCGTTGCGGCGCGAACCGTCAAAGTTGCAACCCGGTCCGGTTGGCTCGCGGCCACTCACTTTTGCACGGCTGGTTCAGCCGGTTCTGGATCGGCATTGTGTCAAGTGTCATAGCGAACAGGATACCGCACCGGGTTTGAGCAGAACAAAAACGGCTAAATGGGGCTGGACGGAAGCGTATCATAGTCTGGCGGATTACAGTTGGTCGAAAAATGGCGGGAACGGCAGCGGTCTGACTAAAAACCAGACCTCCTATTCCATAGCCGGTCAGGTTGGCGCACGAGCATCCAGACTCTGGAACATTGTCACCAGCGATCATCACGAAATAAAATTGACCAGGGACGAGCTGGCGCGGATCGGCCTGTGGCTGGATTGCAATTCGGTCTTTTACGGGGGTTACCATGAAACGGAGAAACAGGCGCGCGGTGAGGAGATCGATATCTTACTACAATAGGTTTTAGCCCAGAGGGTATAAAAATGTCCGATAATGCGCATGAATTTAGATGTGACGCATAGCGACTCTTCTTATAGCCAGACGGGCATCAATCCTTAATGGCATACTATGCGTGATAGTTAAAATTGAGTTATAAATAAAGGTAAGCAACGTATGAAAATCAGCGGTTATCTCTTGATGAGTGGTCTGGTGGCGGCACTGGGCGGGTTGTTGTTTGGCTTCGATACGGCGGTCATTTCCGGGGCTGAAAAAACCCTGGAAGCGCTTTTCGATGGCCAGTATACCTCCGTGGCCCGGTCGTTTGGCCGACCGGAATTGGTGGCAGAGGACGCTGAAAAAGAGTTACCGATGCTGCAAAAGACGGCGTTCTGGCATGGAACCGTGGTCGCTACGGCATTAATTGGGACAGTGATCGGATCGCTATTATTTGGCAAGCCGGCCGACCGATATGGCCGCAAAGCTATTTTGAAGGTCTTGGGGGTGTTGTATTTTGTGTCGGCAGTGGGTAGCGCCCTGGCCTGGGGGATGGTGTCATTCAGTATATTCCGGTTCATTGGCGGATTGGCGGTGGGAGGGGCGTCGGTGATCTCGCCGATGTATATCGCTGAATTATCGCCAGCCAAAGTTCGTGGGCGGTTAGTGGCTTTAACCCAATTCAATATCGTACTGGGGATTCTGCTGGCGTATCTATCCAACTGGATCATCACTTGCATGAACCTGGGAACGCTGGAATGGCGATGGATGTTTGGAGTGGAGGCATTTCCGGCGGCGTTGTTTTTTATGATGTTGTTTTTTACCCCTTACAGTCCGCGCTGGCTGGTCGCTTGCGACCGGTCGGACGAAGCTCGGTTGGTACTGGAACGGGTGGGGACCGATAGCGGGAATGTGGATGAGGAAGTGGCGGCAATTCAGCGGTCACTGAGCGAGGACGCGACCAGCCTGGGCGAACCGTTTCTTCGGCGGAAATATCTCAAGCCGATTCTATTGGCGGTGGCGTTCGCGATGTTTAATCAGTTGTCCGGGATCAACGCTTTGATTTATTATACCAAGCGGATTTTCGAGATGGCGGGTGCGGAAGGGACTTCGGCGATGGCGCAAGCCGTGATAATCGGGTTTACCAATCTGGTATTTACCATGGCGGCACTGGCGATTATCGACCATTTTGGCCGAAAGAAACTGATGCTGGTCGGCTCGATTGGTTATATTATCAGTTTAAGTGTGGTGACGTGGGGTTTTTATTCGGGTACTGGCGGCGCTATCGTTTTGATAGGTTTTATTGCCTTTATCGCGGCGCATGCCTTTGGACAGGGGGCGGTGATCTGGGTATTTATCAGTGAGATCTTTCCCAATAGCGTGCGGGCGCGCGGCCAGGCGCTGGGCAGCTTTACCCATTGGATTATGGCAGCGGTGATTTCGCAGACCTTTCCGATGTTTGCCGAGAACCTGGGCTGGAAGATCTTTGCGATTTATGGTGTTTGCATGATTGGTCAACTGATCTGGGTGTTGCTGGCGATGCCGGAGACCAAAGGGATATCACTGGAAGAGATGCAGCATAAACTGGGGATCACGAGAGCCAGCTGATCAATTTATAGGGAATCACAGCTTAACTCTTTCAGAGGCGTTAAAAACTTAGAGCACCTAAATAATAGAATTTTTTACTGCGACCGGCTGCAAAAGTGGTCCGCTAAGTTCTCGGTGTCAATTAACCTCAACAACCAATTATAAGGGTTGCCCGCGGATATTTGCCTCCTGCGGTCTCGCTAACCACTTTTTCACTCGTTCTCGCTAACAAAATTATTTTGTTAGACACTCTTAAAGTTTCATGATGATATTGAAGCTGATATGCATGTTGGTAGTAGGGAAACTCCAATATAGCCCCAACTCAACTGAAATATGTCAGGGAAGCCATTGAATACCTGTTATCAGGTAAAAAAGACCGAATTAATAATTTCAGTAAAAATATTCAAATCTCTTAAGTACAAAGGTCTTGATTTTAACTGAATTTTCTTATATTAAGTCATTAATATTCAGTTAGTTAACAATGTGTATTTTTTATGGTAGATATGATTACAGGGATTCAATCATGCTCAATTTTATGCATTATGCGATAAGTGCCAATAAAATATCGATCAGAAAGATATGGATAACATTGGTTGCTTCTTTAACCGCTTTCTTGTTTATAACGGTGCCTCAATGCCAGGCGCGTCGCATCGGAATAGAAGGTGTCGGGATTATGATCCGGCCGATTAATAAAACATATCGATATAAGAGCGACCATCTTGACACCAGTTCGTGGGATCTTGGATTGATATTTCCGAAAAATTCAATCCCAACTCAAATTAGAAATATGGAGTATGCTACGCATGATTTCAGGCCCGCCTCAGAAGACAGTCGAACCAATGATCAGATTGTTCGATTAAGGGCCAATGCAGCAGGGACTCTATTGATAGCTATGCCTAGCGATGCTGCAATCGGCGACGGATGGGTCAGAGTGAATTCCGGGACCAACCCGGATATTTATTTAGACAAGGCAGGTAGAAACATAACCCCCTATTCGGATACCAATTCTCCTTACTGGCTTTATAAACACAGCTATGCAACTCCGAATACATGGGTATCTCTTCCTGTCAATTCAGTATCGACGGATCATCCTCCGTTTGTTTTTGCTGAAAGCGGAGAACTTTACTGGGAGAATCCTCCTTCACTCATGTGTAATGCAGTTATCATTACAAGTATGCCTGAGGGCGGTAAAGTATCAACCTTGGCGAATCCGAAACTACTCATTCTGTCCAATGGAGACTATTGGGCGAGTATTCGTCATTCTATTGCCGCAAGCGAGACCTCTGTCTGGCGGTCGGTAGACAAGGGGGCGACCTGGACGTTTGTGCAAGGTGATCTTAAGGTGAACCGTGACAGTCTGTTCGAGCATAAGGGAAGTGTCTATCTGTTGGGACAGAATCTGAGTGGTTCTGGAAAAACCCGGATTTATAAAACCAGTGACAACGGCGCTACATGGTCGACCGCAATTTTTTCGGGAATCGGAGGTGAAGACGCGCCATCGCATGTTGATATGATAAATGGCCGTCTCTGGAAGGCCGCTTCCACCAGTGGCGGCGCGGGATTCTTTTCGGCGCCTGTCGGAGCGGACCTTATGCAAGAATCCAATTGGACATTGACTGTCGGTCAAAATAATAATGTGACTTTGACCAACGGAGAGGCGTATCATTCGGGTAATGAGGGCACGCTTTTGAAGACTAAAGAAGGATTTCTTGTCAATGCGGGCAAGGATCGGATTTACCGGCCTGGAAAGGGCTGGAAGGAAGGGATTTCTCTGGTTCTAGCCAATCTCAATGACATTACCGTCACAACCTTCGATCCCAATCATGCCGGACCTTGGCTTCCAGGTACAGGGGCGAAGTATACGGTTCGGTATGATCCTGTGTCTGATCGGTATTGGGCACTGACGAGTGTCGGGGCAACACGAGAGAAACTAAATCTCTATAGCGCAAGTAGTGTTAATGGAAGTATTGGAGATTTTCAGCTTGAGAAGACCGTTCTGCAGGGGCATTCTTCGAGTTATCATGGCTTTAATTATCCGTTTATGCAGATTGATGGAGAAGATATTATTTTTGTTTTACGTACGGCGTGGGATACCCATCGCGGGACGGCCACTCGTTGGCATGATGGCAATCTCTTTACGTTCCATCGAATCGAAAATTTCAGAAAGAAGCCATAAAAAAAACCCTTAAGACCGAAAACTGTTTTGCCATAAGGACTTTTAAAATAATACGGTTCGTACGAACCGTTTAAATTGGTTTCTGTTCATATAAATTTGGGAAAGAAATCAAGCCTGGATTATTAGAACAACCTATCGACTTTATAGATACTCCGAATTAGGTACGTAAGTCGGTCGAACGATTTTTCTTCATGCAATTATTTATGGCAGTGAATGATAAGATTTCTAAACAGCCCAGGTGTTATTCTCACACAATAGGAATATTTATTTCCGGTCGTTTTCGGTATATAATAGTAATGAACTTGAGATAGATTAATTGTAATTATAGCTATAGCCGATAATTACGGACATGCAGACCGTTTTGGCGCAGGCGAGTCTGGATTGTGATTTTGAATTTAAATGGCTTTAAATCATTAAAAAGAAAGTAGTTAGATGAATATTCTTGGCATATCCGCTTTTTATCATGACAGTGCGGCGTGTCTGGTATGTGATGGAAAGATCACCGCGGCGGCGCAGGAGGAGCGGTTTACCCGTAAAAAGCATGATTTTTCCTTTCCGAGCCATGCCATTCAGTTCTGCCTGGATTATGGTAAGCTGGACATCAATCAGGTAGATATTGTGGCTTTTTACGATAAGCCGTTTGTGAAATTCGAGCGGATACTGGAGACCTATCTGCATTACGCGCCAATGGGGATTCGGTCATTTATCAAGGCGATGCCGTTGTGGATCAAGCAGAAGATCTGGATGAAGGAGTATATCAAGGACAATCTGAACTATGCCGGGCAGATTATTTTTCCGGAGCACCACGAATCGCATGCCGCATCGGCGTTTTTCCCATCACCCTATCAGGATGCGGCGTTTTTAACCATTGATGGGGTGGGGGAATGGTCAACGACCAGTTACGGGATCGGGACAGACAACCAGATTCGATTGCTGGGAGATATTCGCTTTCCGCATTCACTGGGATTGCTCTATTCGGCGTTTACCTACTATACCGGATTCAAGGTGAATTCGGGTGAATATAAAGTGATGGGACTGGCGCCTTATGGCGAGCCGGTATATACCGATTTGATTTTGAAAGAGCTGGTTGATTTGAAAGCCGATGGCTCTTTTAAGCTCAATATGAACTATTTCAATTACTGTGCCGGTTTGACGATGACCAATGAGCGGTTCCATAAATTGTTTGGCGGGCCGCCGCGCAAACCGGAGTCGCGATTGACTCAGCGGGAGATGAACCTGGCGCGGTCAGTACAGGATGTGACCGAATTGATTATGATGCGCATGGCTCAGCATGTTCATAAGGTGACGGGGAAGACGACTTTGTGTCTGGCCGGCGGGGTGGCGTTGAATTGCGTGAGTAATGGGAAAATTCTGCGGGATGGCCCGTTTGAGGATATCTGGATCCAACCGGCGGCCGGAGACGCGGGGGGGGCGTTGGGGGCGGCGTTGTATGCCTGGTATCAGTACCTGGGCAACGAGCGGCAGGCCGTACCACGGGGCGTTCAGGGTGGATCATTGCTGGGACCGGAATATGGCGCACAACAGATAGAAGCATTTTTGCAATCTAACGAAATACCCTATAAGATACTGACCGATCAGGAGATGCCGGCAACGATTGCCGAACTGATTGCCTCGGAAAAGGTGGTTGGCTGGTTCCAGGGGCGGATGGAATTTGGTCCGCGAGCGCTGGGGGGGCGGTCGATTATTGGGGATGCCCGATCTCCGAAGATGCAGGAAACGATGAATCTGAAGATCAAGTTCCGGGAGAGTTTCCGGCCGTTCGCGCCGACGGTTCTTAAGGAGCGGGTCAGTGACTATTTCGAACTGGATCGGGAGAGCCCTTATATGCTGCTGGTGGCTGATGTACGTAAGGATATCCGCAGGGAGATGAGCGCGGATCAGCAGAAACTGTTTGGAATCGACAAACTGAATGTGGTGCGATCAACACTGCCGGCGATTACCCATGTGGATTATTCCGCGCGGGTGCAGACGGTGCATCGGGATGACAATCCGCGTTATTACGACATGATCGAGCAACTGGATCAACATCATGGCTGCCCGGTGATCATTAATACCTCGTTTAATGTGCGGGGTGAGCCGATCGTCTGTTCGCCTGAGGATGCGTATCGATGTTTCATGCGTACCAATATGGATTATCTGATCCTGGGCAACTATCTGCTCGACAAGACGGAGCAGAAGGCGCTGGAAAATGATAGTAACTGGAAAGAAGAATTTGAACTGGATTAATTATGCTTGACGAAATTAAGGCGATAAAAAGCGAAATTAAGGATCTGCGCAGTTTTGGTTATGTGATGGCGGGCGCGCTAGCAGTGATCTGTTTGATCGTCTGGTGGAAGAAGGAATGGATTTGGCCGACGGCGAATAACTGGCTGTTGATAGTGGGAGGAATTTTTCTGGCGGGGGGATTGCTGGCGCCACGGGCCTTGTTGCCGTTGCAGAAGGTATGGATGACATTTGCCGTGGTGATGGGTTTTGTGATGACCCGGGTGATTTTGTGGCTGTTGTTTTACCTGGTTTTTACCCCGATCCATTTTCTGGCGGCGCTGACGGGCAAACGATTTCTGGATGACCGGCTGGATCCATCGGCTGAAACTTACTGGCATGACCGGTCCGATATTGAGCCAGATCCTAAACGCTGCGAACATCAATTTTGACAGGATATTCCACTACGATGAGTTTTGACTTGCATGCTGTTAGGGAACGGATCTATCAGGATGAACTGCCAGACGAAGAGGCTTTGCATGCCCGGTATATGATTGAAGCATTAAAAGAGGCGATGGCGGCCGCTGAAGCGGATGAGGTACCGGTGGGGGCGGTGATCGTTCATCAGAATAAAATTATTGCCCGCGCTCATAATCAGCGCCATACCCTGAATGATCCGACTGCACATGCCGAGATGATCGCCATTACCCAGGCATCGGAGTATGTCGGGAACTGGCGTCTGCACGATTGTACAATGTATGTGACGCTGGAGCCGTGCGCGATGTGTGCCGGGGCGTTGGTTTTGTCTCGCATCGATCGGTTGGTCTATGGGCCGGTTGAGCCCAAGACTGGGGGGTGTGAATCACTATATAATATAGTCAGCGATAGTCGACAGAACCATCGCATTGAGGTGGTCAGTCATTTTCTGGAAGAGCCGTGCAAGCTGCTCTTGCAGGATTATTTCGCGCGGAAACGGCAGTCGAAAAAAGGCGCTCTTAATCAGGATGATGTTCAGGATTGAATCATGTCACACTGTGATGAAAATCTCGCCCGGATCGGTGAGGCTTTAAAACGTTATCTCAAGGAAAATGAAGACAGATATCCGGCAACTTTGCAGGAATTGGTGGATCGAGATTATATTTCCGCCTGGGATCTGGTGTGTCCGGTGAGTCCATTCGCGGTGGGGGAGTGTCCCTATTATTATCGTGGAGAAGGTTTGTATACAGGAATTCCGCGTGAGATGGTGATTGCGTACGATAAGCAACCGGTTCATAAGGGGCGCCGAAATATATTATTTGCAGATGGGAAACTGCAACGTCCCCCGGAGGGGGTGTTCGAAAGCCATATCCGTAAAGATAATAAGTTGCGGGCAGAATCAGGCTTGCCGGTGCTGACCGTTAAAGCGGAAATAGAAGAATAAAAAAAGGGCAGGTTGAGTAACCTGCCCCGGAGATTTTGATTTAGGCGTCATTAGACCGATTCTGGAACCACGTAGGGTTTGCGATATTCGCGGGTGATGAGCTTGTCGGCTTCGGGATCTTTGATGAATTTTTCTTTTTTGCCATCAAAATAGAGGGTACGGCCCAGACGGTAGGAGGCGTTGGCCAGCAAGGGCAACGCTGAAGAGAGGTAGCCTTCTTCGATATCGCAGGAGAGATTATTGATATCGTTATTGCGCAGGGCGGCAATGAAGTTTTCGAAATGCCCGCCGCCGCCGGCGCCGGCCGGATCATTGGGATCGGCAAATTCTCCTGATTCGGATGAGGTTGGGCCAGGTTCATTTTTATAACCGAAATAGGTGCTCCATTTGCTGCCATCCAGATGCATCCATCCTTTGGTGCCGTAGAAGAAGTTGCCAACGGTGATGCCTTCTTCAGGATTGGTATAAACACCGCGTACTTCAAATTCGATGACCCGGCCGTCAGCGTATTCAACCGTGGCAGATTGGGTATTGGGTGTTTCCTGGGCTGAATCTTTCCATACGAAGAAACCGCCCATGGAACTGACTTTGACCGGGTGTTCGTTGGCACCCAGGCCCCAGCGCGCCACATCCCATTGGTGGGGGCCCTGGTTGCCGATATCGCCGCTGCCGTATTCCCATTGCCAGTGCCAGTTGTAATGGAAACGATTATAATTGAAAGGACGTACCCGGGCAGGGCCAATCCAATCGTTATAATGTACTTTGTCCATGTATTCCTGGGTATATTTTTCGCCTGGACGGTTAAATGCGAAATAATCGTATTCCGGTCCAGTTCCGATTCCATCTTTGGGTTTTCCGATGCTCATGCGGGATTTATAGCATAATCCACGCGCCATATAGACATCGCCGATACCGCCATCCTGGAGGAATTTCATGGCCGCCCGAACATTTTTGATGGAACGGTTCTGGAAACCTACCTGTACCAGGCATTTATATTTACGGGCAGCTTCCACCATTTTGCGGCCTTCGAAGACGTTATGGCAGCAAGGTTTTTCGACATAGACGTGTTTGCCAGCCTGGCAAGCCCAGACGGTTCCTAATGCATGCCAGAAATTTGGGGTAGCCAGAGAAACGGCATCAATATCCTTGTCTTTCAGCATTTCTCGGAAATCCCAATAGGTTTCCGGTTTATAGCCTTTTTTCTTTTCGAGATTAGCCGCCCTGTTGTTCAGTACGTTTTCGTCCACATCGCAGAGCGCTTTTATTTTTACGTTTTTCATACCGGAAAAAGAATCGATATGATTGCTGCCACGGCTGCGAATGCCGGCTATGGCCATATTGATGGTATCATTCGCGCCAATAATCTTTCCATAGGAAGCCGCTGAAGCAGTGGATTTAAGGGCTTCCGTGGCAAAGGCGCCAGCAGCGATCATTCCTGCCGCGACCTTGCCGCTATCTGCCATAAATTCCCGTCGATTTGGTTTACTGGTTTCATTAGTCATTATTTTGTCTCCTGATTAAGACTGGTGGGTAAAAAACCATTATCCTCTGAAAAACGCCATACTATATTTTGTCAAATTTTCTATCTCTTTGGCCGAATTTGGCGGATACGGAAAACAAATTAATCATGCAATAATCAATGCAATTGTCAGTTATAAGCTTATACTGTGTAATATCTTATGCCGTTTTTCCGTAGAGAGCTGTTCAAACATCATAATAATGATTGACATATTATACCAATTAGTTGATAATTGCTCAAGACATGAGATATTATTTTTCAAATATTTATTGTTTCATGGCCTTTATATAGTTATAACGGGATTGAAAACAAATCTATTACTTCAATAAGGAACTAATGTATGAAACAGAATAGAAGAAATTTTCTCGCAATGACTGGAATGGCAGCAATGGGGGTTGCCAGTCTGAATCAAACGTTGTTCTCTCAGGTGAATCCCAATAAAAAAGTAAAAAAAGCGCCTTTTGAATTGGGTATCGCTTCGTATACTTTCCGGAGTTTTGATTTAACTCAGACACTGGCAATGACCAAGCAGGTGGGGATTAAGGAAATATCTTTTAAGAGTATGCATTTACCGCTGGAAAGTCGCCCAGAGCAGATATCGAAAGTGATCGAACAAGCCGGCGAGGCCGGGATTCATGTTTATGGTGGCGGTGTAATCTATATGAAGGATGAAGCGCAAGTCTTGCAGGCGTTCGATTACGCGAAAGCGGCCGGTTTCGAAACCATTATCGGTGTTCCAAATCATGAATTACTGGATCTGGTGGAACGAAAAGTGAAAGAAACCAATATTAAGGTTGCCATTCATAATCACGGTCCTGGTGACAAGTTGTATCCGACTCCGCAATCCATTATGGAGAAGATTGACGGTCGGGATGGCCGGATTGGCATATGCATGGACATTGGCCATACCATGCGAAGCGGGATTGATCCGGCGGAGGATATAATCAGATATAAGGAGCGGGTGCTGGATCTGCATCTGAAGGATGTCAGCAAGGCGGAAGGCTCTGGGTCGACCGTTGAGATGGGACGAGGTGTAATCGATTTGCCCAAAGTCTTCAAGGCATTGTTGCAGATCAAATACAGTGGCAAGGCGTCGTTTGAATACGAAAAAGATGGCAAAAATCCACTGCCCGGTCTGGCTGAGTCGGTTGGATACGCACGTGGCGCTATCGATTGTTTGCTCTAATATAACAATACAGGAGTTATGCTAATGAAAGTTATGGTTCTTTTAATATCTCTCATTTTTTTATTCATGTTCTTAACAGGTTGTGATTCGGATACTGGCTGCAGTTCCTGTAACGATGAAACTTGTCCCAATAAAGCATCCTCACAGGGAGCCAGTGGCGGGAAATTCACGGGGGCAAAGGGTGAGGTTAAAATTCTGACACTGGATCCGGGGCATTTTCACGCGGCCCTGGTGCAAAAGTTCATGTATGATCAGGTTGATCCAACCGTGCATGTTTATGCCCCGGCGGGCGCCGATGTTGAAGATCATTTAAAGCGAATCGAAGGATTTAATACCCGTGATGAAAATCCGACGCAATGGAATGAGGTTGTTTATACCGGGGAAGATTATCTGGAAAAGATGATCGCCGAGAAAAAAGGAAATGTGGTGGTGATATCCGGAAACAACCTCAAAAAAGCGGATTATATCAAGGCTTGTGTGGAAGCAGGATTTAATGTGCTGGCCGACAAGCCGATGTGTATCGACGCCGATGGGTATCAGACTTTGTTGGAAGCTTTTGATATCGCGAAGAAAAAAGGCGTTTTGATTTATGATATTATGACCGAACGCAGTGAAATTACCTCGGTTTTGCAGCGTGAACTGGTCCATATGCCAGAGGTTTTTGGTGAGCAGTTAACCGGCACACCGGGAGAACCGGCGATTGTGAATGAGAGCGTGCATCACTTCTTTAAATTTGTTGCCGGCAGCGCCTTGAAACGTCCCGGGTGGTTTTTTGACACCACTCAACAAGGTGAAGGCATTGTCGACGTTACCAATCATCTGGTTGACCTGATTTCCTGGGGCTTGCTGCCAGATCAGGCCGTTTCGTACGACAAAGATATTAAACTGGTCGCAGCAAAGCGCTGGCCGACAGTGATGAGCAAAGAAGAATACTGTGTGGTGACACATCTGGATGATTTTCCGGATTATCTCAAGGGGAATTTAGATGATCAGGGGAATCTGTTGTGTTATGCCAATGGCCAGATCAATTATACGATCAAAGGGATTAATGCTTGCGCCAAAGTGTTGTGGAATTACAAAGCACCGGAAGGCGCCAAAGATACACATTACGCTATATTTAAAGGCTCCAAGGCTGATATTGTTATCGAACAGGGCGCTGATCAGGATTACCGGCCTGAGCTGTATGTAGAAGCCAAGGCGCCGGATGCCGCGTGGGAAGCAGCACTGAAGAAAGCGGTTGATGACATGGCTAAGGAATGGTCCGGTATCGCCCTGGAAAAACAGGGGGAACGCTGGTGGATCACGGTACCTGATAAATATCGCGTCGGACATGAAGCTCACTTTGGTGAGGTTACTGAGCGGTTCATGAAATATCTGGTCGATGGAAAACTACCGGATTGGGAAGTGCCAAATATGAAAACCCGATATGCATTGACGACCGAAAGTCTAAAGCTGGCGAAAGAATCAAATTAGTTTCGAAATTCGATCCTGCTTTGATTTTCTTTAATCGATATTGTCCAATCATCAATCCCTACATGGCTTCGGTCATGTGGGGATTTTCTATTGGCCAGTCCCGGCTGGTCGTGTTAAATGAACTGTTTTCGCTGACGGGCGGTGGGGATTTTGAGGACATTACGGTATTTGGCGACAGTGCGGCGGGCTACTTCGAGGCCATTTTTTTTCAATTCTTCAACAAGTTCATCATCGCTGAAGGGTTTTTTTTTGTCTTCGTTGTCTACGATTTCCTGCAACTTGGCTTTGATCGCATCCCAACTGACGGCGTCGCCAGAGGCATTTTCGGTGCCGCCGCTGAAAAAGAACTTAAGCGGGTAAATGCCAGTTGGGGTTTGCATGTATTTTCCGGATACGGCGCGCGAGACCGTTGTCACATGGATGCCGAGCTTCTCGGCCACTTCCACCATGGGCAGGGGTTTGAGGGCCTGGGCGCCTTTGTCGAAGAACTCACGCTGGGTGAACAGAACCTGCTGAACGACGTTCAAGAGAGTTTGTTTGCGTTGCTGAATTGATTCGATGAGCCAGCGTGCCGATTGGATATTGTTTTTGAGAAAATCCCGTGTTTTGGTGTCGATCTGGCGATTGCGGGCCATGCCGGCGTAATCGGAATTGATTCTCAGGGTAGGAACGGTTTCGTCAGCGAGGTGCGCCGTATAAAGATCGTTGTCTTCGTCATATTCGACAATGATATCGGGGATAATATAATTAATATTGGGCGTGCCGTACTGTAAACCGGGGCGGGGATCAAGACGGGAAATGATCTTGACGCCTCGCAGGATTTCTTCAATCGAATATCCTGATTTTTTAACGATTAATGGATAACGGTTGCCTTCGATGTCCTTCAGGTGCCGTAAAATCAGATCTCGAGCCAGATTGATATCTTCTCCCTCATGTTCCTGAAGCTGCATCAGCATGCATTCAGTCAGATCGCGAGCGCCAACTCCGGTTGGATCCAGTGTTTGAACCAGTCCCAAGGCTTCTTCGAGTTGATCGTCGGTGACAGATTCCTGAACAAAATCCCTGATATCATTCAGATTGATCGAGAGATAGCCATCATCGTTAATCAGATCGATTATGGCCTTCCCAATACGATTAATAACAGGTTCACATTCAACCAGCAACCACTGGTCATGCAGGTATTCATTAAGGGTTTGGGCAGGCGCCGCGGTGTTCTGCATGGCTTCGAGCTTGCGATCCGGTTCACCGTCATCGTTGGTGCGTCTGACATAGTCAGCCCGATTCATGTAGTCGGCGTAATCATAATCCTGTTCTTCCAGCCGGGCGAAGTCTTCAGATTTATTTTTATCTTCGTTGAGAGTCAGAGTCCGTTCCGAATAAGGGATTTCTTCATCGGAAACCTGGGTTTCGGAAGCGGCATCTTCATCCAGGTTGGGTTCTTCGAGTTCCAGCGTGGGGTTGGAGAGCAGTTCCTGTTCGATGCGTTCCTGCAGAGCGAGGATGGGAAGTTGAAGGATTTCCATGGACTGGATCATCCTCGGGGCCAGCATCATCCGCTGATCCATTTTCATCTGTTGGGATATGTCCAGTCTCATGAATATTCTCTTATTAATTTAAAGTCAGGTTGAATTATAACTAATTAAAACGCCACTAATTATTCTTACTATTTATCACTAGTCATTTC
This sequence comes from Sedimentisphaerales bacterium, assembly GCA_963663965.2. Classification (GTDB taxonomy): domain Bacteria; phylum Planctomycetota; class Phycisphaerae; order Sedimentisphaerales; family SM23-30. The sequence goes on along the minus strand of CAXXFK010000011.1, from coordinate 234,740 downwards.
CACCCTGAATAATCCGAATTTTTTACAAATGTCTGCGATTACTTTAGCTGATTATGCCATACGATTTAATCGATACAGGCATTATAATCGTTAAGTTGTTTTATTCTATACGATTATTTAAATAAATATGCAAGATTATTCCATTGCCACTCTGCCGTTAATGGCGTCAATTAATACATTTTTATTAGCGAATTCGATACTGCCGCCACTGGGCAGGCCTCTAGCTAACCGAGTGATTTTGACATTTCTGGTACTGAGTAAGGAACTGATATAAAGCGCAGTGCCATCGCCATCCAGATTGGGATTGGTGGCCATTACAATTTCTTTAATTCCTTCTGTGTCGACCCTTTTGATCAGCGCGTTAATGGTCAGGTCGTCTGGAGAGATGCCTTCCAGGGGAGCGATATGGCCCATGAGGACATGATAAACCCAGCGGCACTGGTTCGTCTCTTCCAGGCAGATCATGTCTTTATGTTGCTCGACCACGCAAATGATGGTATGGTCCCGATTGGTATCCTGGCAGATGCGACAGAGATCCTGTTCGCTGAGATTGTAACAGCGTTTACAGTGTTTGATTTTTGTTTTCACTTCATGAATGGCCCGGGCGAGATTCATGGCTTCTTCAGCGGGAGTTTTCAGAATGTGGTAAGCCAGGCGTTCGGCTGTTCGTTTGCCGATTCCGGGCAGTTTGCCAAATTCTTCCATTAATTTGATAATACTGTCTGTATAAGCCTTGTTCATCAGAGTCCCAGCATGGAGCCTAGTTTATCAGAAAGTCCGGGAATATTGAGGCCAGCAGTGGCGTTGGCCATTTCCTGTTTCATTTCTTCCTGGTTTTTTAAAACGGCGGCATTCACGGCGGCTTTGACCAGGTCTTCGAGCATTTCGAGATCGTTGGGGTCGACGGCTTCTCGGTCGATTTTAATTTCGAGTACTTCGAACCGGCCATTGATTTTCGCGGTGACCATGCCGCCGCCGCTGGCACCTTCAACCACTTTCTGGCCGAGTTTTTCCTGCATGGCCTTCATGTTGTTCTGAATGTCGGAGAATTTAGTTAAAATATTGGCGAAGTCTGCAAATCCAGCCATTCTGTATCCTTGTCATTTAGATGTTGGGCCGCATCATTTAAAAATTAAGAATGATGAGCGTAAGTATATTTGTATTAGTGTGTTATGCAGCAATCAAAGCGGGTATTATCGCACAAAACCGACTAAAAATCAACATCTTTATCCGGGCTAAAAATAAAACAGCGGACCGGTAAAATGCCGGTCCGCTGGTGATCTACGTTAATCAAGCCTTTTTAATGAGGCTTATTTATAGACCTGCCTCCAGAAACCACGAATGTAGGAGCCGCGTAAATCGCAGCTGACGGGTCCTTTGCCCCAGAAATAATCATAGAATCCACCCAGCAGATTATTGGGCCCGAGGGGGCCCATAACGACGGCCTCCACTGAACTGGGTTGTTCTTCTTTTTTGGCCTGGAACCAAGCCGAACGAATGGAGATGGGGGGTAGTTTAATGATGATAAAATCACGCCCGAGGGTCCAATCCGCAAACCGGCCACCAAAATTGGGCCAGTCATAGGCGCTGGTCTGGAATCCGCAAAGGAGATGCAGACCATTGAAGGCCGGACCCCAGCGGGTTGCCCAACTCTTGCTATCATAGGTTTCTCTCAAAACCTGGCAGGAGAGCAGGGTGAGCCATTCAAGGTCTTTACCTCCCCAGGCTCCCACGGCATCGGTGTAGGTGAGATAACCATCGTCGTTATTGGTTTCGAAGGTGAAACCGCCACCGTAGCCATGGCCGCAGTAGAAGACGATATCGGCTTCATCAATATAGGTTACGCCATCAACCTTTTTAAAGTCCTGTTCCCAGGCGGTGGTGGCGCCCCAGTTGAAGCGTTTATAGATGCCTTCAGCAAGGAAACGGTTGACGAAACCACTCTGGTTGGCGCCGCACAGGTCGGATACCCCACGTTCCACACCAAAATCAGGTTCCGTGGGCCCCGGACTAGCTAAAACAGGTTCGCTTTGAGCGGGGGCCGCATCGAATGAAATAATCAGGGTTTGGCTGGCCTCAACTGTCACACCGTTTTGATCGGTGAGCTTTACTGTGATCACTTCCGGTCCGGTTTGCAACCTGGGCAGGGCGTTGTATTCAATGGAAGACTGATCATCAGGAATATAACTCAGATCGACAGAGGATGAAAACCACTGGAATTTATAAGGCGGTGTACCGCCCCAGTATTCGGTGGCAGCGTTTACTACGTTACCCTTGGCGCTGGCAAACAACTGGACACTGGGGACCAGATCGGAGTTGTCTATGGCGGGGACCAGTTTACGGAGTTTGGCCGCTTGCTGTCCTTCGGGGCCGTAAAGTGTTCCGCCGATATCGTAATGGGGGATCAGGGTCTGGGTTTTATTGTTGGATAACGGGGGAGCGTAATAGCAGAGCTTGATGTCGCTGTCGGGAATGAAGTTGCCGTTGGAATTGATAAATACTTTGGCAGCGGCCTGGACAGCGGGCAGCAGCAATGCCGTTTCGCCGGGAGTGAAGCCGCGGCGAGCGAGAACTAATTGGGTAACATTGCCCTTACTATCGAAACTAACGCTGTGTTGTTCGCCCGGACCCAAAACCGGGATGTCATTGAGCGTGGTCTGAAGGTTGACGCGCGTATCGAGCATAACGGGCGCTATGATGGTTCGGCCTACCAGGTCAAACGCTTCAAAGGTAGAATGATCGATATCCGCTGATGATTCGACCGGCAGCAATTTGAGTTCTTTCAGAACGCCCTGCACCCGGCTCAGAGCCCAGTCGTCTGGCGGAGGTACGATTTCCTGTAATCCTTTGGTATCGATGGTGTCAAAAGCTAATGGGGATTCGCCATCGACTTCGGATTGTGCAATGAGCCGTTTTTTCAGTTCCGGGTCGTCCAGAGGAATTGTTGGGACTTTCTGGAAGCCGGCGTCATCAAGGAAAAGTAGAGGGGAAGATTTGTCCAGGTATCTTAATGGGATTTTCAGGGCCTGTCCAAGGGCCTCTGCCTGACCTTCTGATACACCTAAACTCGTGATTTTCAGGATGGGCAGTTCTGTTGGCATGCGGCCATCTTTGAGCCAGTTTTTGGAAAGGATTTCGAAGTCTTTGATATCAACCACGCAGTCGCCGTTGACATCACCAGGGACAGGGATCACGCAATCCTCGGCAATAAGGATCGGTGATAGAATAAGCAATAAAAGTAGTATGTACTTATACATTTGAGTCTCCTTTAAAAAAGTTCAAGCATAACAATGATTTAATACCGATTGGAATACGTTAATACCATTTGTTCGATTCCTCACATTTATAAACTTACGCACTCTTTATTCTAGGCATACTAATGAATTAAAGTGTTGTTAATCGTTAAAATCATAAAAATCGTGATAATTGTCATAATCGAAACAGTAAAAAAGCTGGGAATCACGGGTAGAAGAGAGATGTGTCTGGACAGGATGAAGGCAGACTGAGTCTGTTTGGTTATGACTGAATTGTCATTCCGATCGAATCAAGGCATGTTGTTGTGGTTGGAGTTAGTTTATTTCTTATTCTCCTGGATGGGGATATCGGCGGGTGGTTTGGTGGGGATGCCGAGGGCGTGGAGGGCTTCTTCGCCGTTCTGGTTCGCAAACGTGTTGAGGGCTTCGTAGCGGTTGCAGGCGTAACTGAAGACCTGGTCGTCAGTTACGCTGTGGTCTTTCATCAATTCGGGGAGTCGGTCTTTGATGTATTCGGGGGCGAGTTTGGCTTCGCTGGGGTGCGTGGGGATTCTGGGGGGATCGGGGATGTGGACGCGGGGCAGGTCGGGAAATGGGTACTCTGGCGGGTAGGTATTGGGTTCGTTTGGTTTTTGTTGTAATTGCAACTGTTGCAGGAGTTTGAGTTTGGCCTGGAAGATTCGGTTGAGGTGGGTTTCGTAGCGGGCCAGGCAGTTGAAAGCGGGGGTTTCGAGGGTGAAGGCGGCGCCGACCTCGTTGTGGCGTGGCAGGTAGATGCTGGAGTGGGCGAAGGGTTGATCGATGACGGTGTCTTTGCGGATTTCTTCGTTGGTGAGGCGGAGTTGGTAAACGCGGGCGTCGATCAGTTCGGCTTCGATACGGCCGATTCGTTCCAATCGCCAGGCGGCCGAGACGATCTGGTCGGCGATGTGGCGCTGGAGATAGGTGGTGGGTTTGAGATCTTGCAGCAATGCGGCGCGGAACTCGAGGTAGGTGAGTTCGGATTCGCCGGGGACGATGAGGTGGGCGGGGTCCTGGCCGCTGAGGCCGTGTTTGATGGCATTTCTGGATGAGATGGCCTTGCCTTCGGGGGTTTTGGGGCCGGTGGATTTCTGAGCGTTACGACGGTTGGCGCGTAGTCTTCGTAGTGAAGATGACATGGTTGGTACCTCCTGTTAAAAGATTGTTATATGTTTTAGCCTGATGGTTTCGGGTTTCGTTAAAGTCAATTTTTTATTGATGTTATGGCAATAATTTTAAGCATTGGGTTTGTTTCGTTTTGCATTGGTATTCACTGCGCTCATGTTGGTTTTATCTATCTCTTTTGCGAGATATCCTGTCGGTACGCCTCTGCGAGGCGTGGGTTTAAAATTTTCTAACTCGGGTTCGGGTATTCCCGCCAATGAATTGGCGGGCTATGCACTTTTGATCTCTTCGAGATATTATTTGTATCCACCTTGAGGTGGATGAGTTTTTATTTTTTGTTAAGCTTATTTGGTTGTTGAGGTTAGGGTCATTATTTTCATCGTTGGCTTTCCCGATAGATCGGGATTTCGCTGCGCTCAACGTTTTATGTTGGTATTCGCTGTGCTTATGGCTGGTTTTATTTTTCGCCTCCGGTGCGAAATCCTGTCGGTACGCCTCTGCGAGGCGTGGGTTTAAAATAAAATTACCATCGTTATCCGGGGCCTTACGGACCCCGGCTAGGAACTTTCGGCTTTTCAAGCCTTTTATGGCTGGGTTGTCGGGTTGTGTCATATTTGTATATCCCATTTCATTCGTATTGTTAAAACAGCCAAAATAAATTGGCTGGTTGGGTCTGGTCCGCATCAGATAGCCCTAGGCCAGGTAAGCACCCACAAGCGCTTGAAGGCGCCACAGTCCATGCGCAGAGAATCTCTGCGGGCGTGGCTGGTTGGGTGTGGGGCACACCGGGGGTTTGAGGGCTATTAGGGCGACTTTGGTATTATAGACCGAGTTTTATTTAAAAGCAAATCAAATAATCTGTTTTCGTTTTATATAACATAATATTTGTGGATTTATTTTTTTGTAGCAGCTAATATTAGAAAGAAAAATCGGTGGTTTTGTTCTTAATAGTTTATTTTTTAAAGAATTATGTTGATTTTGGTGTTGTCAAAAAAATAAAAATCACTGAGTTTTATAAAGCCTAGCCGCAACCAAAAGAAGAAATAGTTCACACAAAGCCGCGAAGATACAAAGGTTAACAGCCGTTTAGACAGGATCCTCCCGACGATAGATCGGGACTTTCAGCCGATCGACAGGATAAAAAGTTCAGGACCATTAAAATATCTGGTAAGATGTAGTAATTACTTTGCTTATAAAAGGTAAGAACAAAAAGCTTGCTAAGAAAACAAAGGGTTGAAGGATTGTAGCACGAAGATGAACAGCCTTTTCAGACAGGATCCTCCCGATCCCGATGGCTCGGGATTTCGCTTTGCTCAATATCTGTGACTTTCAGCCAATTTGCCGGATTGAGTGAATAAAAAAAGAATATGAAAGCTTAGTAGGTATAATTAATTTCCAGTACGAGATCATTACCCGTTTCGTACCGATCCTCTTTATTGACAGTTCCATCGTTGGAGACTCCGTCTATAAATACGCTGTAGAGTTTGTAGCCGTTGGGGGTTTGTTCATATTGGATCGGAGTCTCTGAGGATGCGCAGAAATCCCGCGGGATTTCGGAGATATAAGTTGGAACCAGACCCGCCAAACTCTCAGGGAGTTTGTTGTGGTCGAAACGATAGAGTTCAATTGCCAGCGCTGTTCGAGTCATTTCTTGGAGAAGTAATATTTCGAGATCGAGGAAAAATAAGCGATCATAAGTGAAGTCAAATGAAGATAGAAAATCATTGAAGGACCGCATCAATTTTTCGATCCAGCTTTTTTTATGGTTGTATTTTGCCGCCACCGATATTGCCTGCTCAAGTTTTTGGGGCCATGGTTGACGAGCGGCTCGCTCATATTCAAGGGTACACCGGGCAAAGTCTCGAAAGAGGATTTGAGGCCCCCCCACGAAGTAGTACAAGGCATTGGCCCAGGCGGGTGCGGTATAATAACTGGTTGAGTGGCAGGAGGTGTGAACAAAAGGAATTTCAGAGGCGATCGATTGATGCAGAGCCTCTTCGCGGTAAACGGATTCAAGTTGTGTTATCAATTGCCTGGTTAAATCGGGGCTTAATTTGTTCTGATTGATTAATTGCTCAACGGCGTTAAAACCGAGACGATGCATACTGTTTCCGAATAAAATATTAATAATAAACGGCTGCCCAATGAGATAATGTCCCAGTGAGTATATTGTGTCAAGTGAATCGATCACACCTTGTGGGTTATTATGCCAGGCGGCAACTATCGCATCACATACTAAAAGTTTGGCGCAAAAGCGCATGTTTGCACAAGCATTCAGAGTGATATCGTTGCCGTCGCGTTTAAGGGGAAAGTAACAGGCCCCGGTCAATTTCGCTTGATTCAGCCATTCGATAACCTGGCAGTTTTCCGCCAGATATTGAATTATGGCTGCGTCCGTATTCGGATCTTGTCCAAAGTTCTGATAACTATCAGGAAACTCACTTCCTTTATGATCCAGAATCCATTGTTCAAACAGTTCGCCGGCTTGAATAAGATCGTTCGCAGCATTTTCCCGATCAAGCTGATATTGGGCGTCCAGTTCATCGAAAGTCAGACTCAGACCAGCGTTTCGAATCTGCTGTTCGACTTTTTTGCATTGAGTGTGCAAAATCGTCAGATATCCGCAGTAGCAAAGTGGTAATCCAATCAGGATTAACAGGGCGACACGTGTCCAGAATGATTTCTTCGGCCCCAACTTTTTTGCCATTTTCTGAACTCCTTAAGGCAGGTTTGGTTATTGATAGTGCTTTCAAATATAACTGCAATAGACTGGACACAATATCAGCGATTATATTTGGAATTGCTTGAACTGTCAACTCAAACACAATCACGGGCAGGATAAGTGTGATGCGGGAAGAGTGGAATCTGAGATTTGAAATTTGAGATTTGATAAATAAACAAAACGGATGGGTGATGGTGGATTGCGGGGGAAATTGGGGATTGAACGGTAGAAATATGTGATTGGGAAAAATTTAAGAAGGGCAACCACGGGGGATTGCCCTTACGGAGGGGAAGATAATCACGGGCAAGATGCCCGTGCCACGGGAATAAATATGGGCAGGATGGTTATGGTTCGGGGGGGAAGGGGATCTGAGATTTGAAATTTGAGATCTGACAAAAAATATAACAGCCGGGGTTTACACGAAGCCGCCAGGCTATGAAGGTTTGAAAATATAACGGCCGGTTTAAACGCAGAACCCGATGTACATCGGGACAGATGGACGCAGGTGAAAACGTTAAGTAATTAAAATATAAGAAGATAAAACCACGAAATACTCGGAATACACGAAATAAAGCGGGTGACTGGGCCACGGATTATTTTTAAAAGGCAGGGGTTAAGCCTGGTAATGGGTGAGAGCTTTTAAGTTCAGGGCAAAAACCAGATAAAATTTTACTTGAAAGTTATTAAATAAATTTGCTATATTATCAATCTGGAATTCTGACAATTCAGTTAAATATTCAGATTCTTTGAAATACGGGACTATGCTTTCTGCATATTTTGGTTCATAACGGTTATGACAGTAAAAAGTACGCCATGTAATCCGGCTAAGTCCATGGATACTATTGGACCGGCAGACAAGGGATCGAATCGTGATATCAGCCGGTTGATCCAGACTGTGTTTTTTCTGGGGTTATGTTATCTCTATGTCTATCTCTGGATCGATCCAACCATCATCTATCACGGACACGGACAGACCTTATTATATCCGCTGAGTCATAGTCTGACAGGGGCTTATGATGGCTATCCGGCATTTCCCGGTAAAGCGGTGATGAGCCTGGCCGCGTGGCTGCCTTATTTTTATTATCATTCCTGGGCCGGCGCTCTGATTATTACGGCAATTGCCGGGTGGTTGTGTATCGGTATCGATCAATTCATGATAACCATCGGTATCCGCCGCATGCGGTGGCTGAGGTTCATACCCGCTATTTTTCTGCTCGCCCAACATAGCCGCTGTTATCCTTTATTACTGGCGGAGAATCTGGCGCTGGCGCTGGCATTATTGTTCCTGTTTTGCTATCGGTATCTGATTGGCCGGCGGACCGTTGAACGGTTGCTGGTTTTTGCCGTGCTGGCAGGGGGACTCTATGCCACGGCGGTCCAGATATACCTTGTTTTTGTCTTGATGACGGTTTTAATCGAATTATTCAATCAGCGGCGATTCAATACCGTACTCTTGTGGCTGTTAACCGCGTTGTTCATGCCATTTTTACTAAACGTTGTTCTATTCAAAATGGATCCGATGAAGGCGTATCGGGTTATCCTGTCATTTTCATTCAACACGAATATAAAAGATGTCATTCTGATAATCAGTTTTTACGGTTTATTTCCTGTCCTGGGATTGGTTGCCGGAATATCCCGGTATCTGGCCGGGAGACACAAGGCTGAGAACAAAACGCACAAGAAATCCAAGGCCCAAAAAAACAATCCACCCGTACGAAAGAAATTTCCGGGAATTCTCAGCAGTCGCTGGTTGATCCGGACGATGGAAACCCTCGCGATTTTGATGGCGGCGGCCGTCATTCTGTGGAACACCTGCAATCCTGATTTGCGTTTAAAACAGCAGGTCAACTATCTGGCCCGGCAAAAATCATGGGACAAGCTGTTGCAACTGACTTATCAGGCGCAAAGCAGCGATATGTTCATCTGCCATGAAATAGACCGGGCGCTCTATCATTCCGGCCGCCTGTTGCAGGATATGTTTTTGTACCCGCAGCACTATGCCGCCTTGTTGCTGACCGCTGAGGAGGATCTGCCCAACGACTTATTGATACAACAATATGTCAAGACCAGCGAGATTTTCTATGAACTGGGCCATATCAACGATGCGGAAAATGCGGCCTACGAGGCCCTGGCTATCCTGAATTATTATCCGCAGGGCTTGTGGCAACTGGCGCAGATCCATATTATCAAGGATCAACCCGCCGCCGCCCGCACCTTGCTAAACGCCTTAAAAGAGGATCGCTGGTATCGCGACCGGGCGGAAGCCTGCCTGCGGCAATTGGAAGCTGATCCTCAGCTGAGTCAGGATAAAGACATCCAACGCCAGCGATCATTTATGCTGACGAGCGATAGTATCGTGAAAACCACGCCGTTGGATTTGTTTCGCAAGAATAAAGCCAATCGCATGGCCTTTGAGTATCTGATGGCTTTTTACCTGCTGACCGGTCAGTATGATTTGGTGGCGCAAGGGGTCGTTTATCTGGATAACTACGATTATCCCAGTGGGAAAATTCCCAGACTAATGGCCGAAGCGATATTGCTCCATACGGCAAGGACCGGCGAACCGCTCAATTTGTACGGACGACGGATAGATGCCTCCACCGTGGAGCGATTCGAGAAGTTTATGCAACATTACCAGAATCCCGGTCTTAATCTGGTGGCTGCCAGGAATTTTCTGCAACAAAATTTTCATGATACTTACTATTATTTTTACTTCTTTCTGATGGACAGATCGAGTTGACAGCCATGATCAAACGCCCCTGGTCTATTATAATCTTCCTTATTCCGGTCGTGGTTTTGATCGGAATAGCCTGTTTCTATTTCTCTTGCCGTCATCATATTATTGAAGATTATGTTGTGGCGGAACGCACCGCTTCGATCCACCCGGATTATACCGAGATCGTTATTCCTCCTAACATCGCCCCGTTAAATTTCATGGTTCAGGAGGCCGGCAGGAGGTACCAGGTAAAAATTTATGGCGACCAAGGTCAGGCCATTGACATTACCGGCAGTAAACCGGAGATCGTTATTCCAGCCGGGCCATGGAAAAAGCTGCTGGATGACAACCGGGGGGGGGACCTCTATTATGATATTTATGTGGAGCAAGAATCCGGCAGCTGGCTGAAATTCGAGCCGATCCGCAATAGCGTCGCCCGGGAAGGGATCGATCGATACCTGGCCTACCGTAAAATCGAAATTTGCGTGCGCTGGACCGATATGGGGATTTATCAGCGTGACCTGGAAAGTTTTAACGAATCGATTGTATTACACAACAGTACATTCGATACCGGCTGTGTTCATTGCCACCGATTTCGCAACAACAATCCGGATGGTATGTTGCTGCAGGTGCGTTCGGTTGATTACGGTACTCCGATGTTAAAGGTTCAGGATGGGAAGGTGATCGGTTTGAACACAAAAACCGAAATCAGCTCCGGCAAAGTCGGCTTTACGAGTTGGCATCCCAACGGAAATATCGTCGCATTTTCCCTTAATCAATATAGCATGCTGTATCATACGGCCGCTCATGAAGTGCGGGATGTTTTCGATAACGGTTCCGATCTGGCCTTATATCAGATCGATACAGAACAGGTTTTCAGCACGGGAAAAATTACTCAGCCGGACCGCCTGGAAACGTTTCCCGAATGGTCGGTGGATGGGCGTTATTTGTATTTTTGCAGCGCTCCACAACTGCCGGCCGACCAGCACGCGCAGGTGCAATGCGATCTGATGCGGATCAGTTTTGACTCCGACAGCGGTGAATGGGGGCAACTGGAAACCGTGCTGACGGCCCAACAGGTCCAGGGCAGCATTACGCAACCGCGATTTTCCCCGGATGGACGTTTTTGTATTTTTAACCTTTCTCCGTACAGTGATTTTCCCATTCACCAGGCCCGGAGCGATTTATTCCTGTTGGAGATCGAAACCGGGCAGTTTCGCAAATTATCCATCAGTAGTCATCACTGCGATACCTGGCATTCCTGGTCGAGTGACAACCGGTGGCTGGCTTTTACCAGCAAACGGCTGGATGGCAGATTTGCCCGGCTATTTTTGAGCTATATCGATTCCAGTGGTGAAGCGCACAAGGCTTTTGTTTTACCGCAACAGGATCCCTGTTGTTACGATTCGATGACCCGGGTGTATAATATGCCGGAACTGCTGGTGAAGTCGATTAAGGTGAAACCCAGCCAGTTAAGCCGTGCAATTATTGATTATAAAAAGGCCATTCCGGCCGATGCCATCACCGGGGCAACGCCGGGCCGGCCATTGCCGAAAGGCGGACATACATCACCGAGTCAAAGTCCCTGGAAGCAAATAGAGTAAGCCGGGAGCGGCGACTTTTGTAAGGGAAATACTGTCTAAGCCTGGTTTCGGTTTCGATTCTTTCCCCGGTGTAAACGGCGGAATAAAAGTGAAGTGGAAGCTGGAGTAAAAGTGCGGTACATGGGTGGCTAATATGTCGCATACAGTATGGGATGTTAAACATAGACAGGATACGCGGGATATGGAGGGAAAGGAATTTGAGATTTGATAAAAAACATCACCGCTGGGTTAGCCATGAAAAATAGTGGGTGTGCCATGAATTTCATTTTAAAATAAAAGCAGCGCTTTCATGTGATATTTTACATAACCGTTAAAGTTTTACTAACTTGCCAGGCTGAAAGTCAGAAATATCAGAAATTATTGATCAAGAAAGGCGCCGGCAGGGTATAATAGCAGAGTGTAGTAGCAGGAGGAGTGTTTCCTTCGAAATTATTTTTAGCAAAGGAATTCAGAAATGTTGAAGAAAATAGTGATTATTGCGCTGCTTGTCGCGCCGGTCGCGTTCGGGAATGTGACTTTTTCAGATAATTTTGAGAACGGTTTGTCTCAGTGGACCGGTAAAAACGGCGGCGCTCATACGGGTCAGATTGTCAACGATCCTCTGGTTAGCGGTAATCATGTTCTTAATTTCGGCAGTAATGCCGCGGGCGGCGATGTCTTTACCAGTGAATTGATCAGCCATGAGAAAGGCCCGATTATCCTGTCGTTCGATTACCTGGGAATACCCGGATTGGATAGCAACGGCGGCGGTTTCGTGGGCATCTCCTATACCGATGGAAGCAGCAATATGTGGATCGCCTCAGACCTGCCCTATAACGGCAGCTTTGGACTTACCGAGCCGTTGGCTGATGACGGCATCTGGCATCATTATTCGATTGTCATAGATCCTGCCCAGGATTTCCGTATTATGATCGAGGATTTCAATAACTACGGTAAAGATCCGATCGCCGGTAATGCTTATTTCGATAATATTACTGTTACCAATGCCGTACCGGCACCGGGCGCTTTGATTCTGTCGTCGCTGGGCACCGGCCTGGTTGGCTGGCTGCGTCGCCGGAAATAAGTTTACGCACAATAGAATTGGCTAATAATGCAACCGCTCCTTTGAGGGCGGTTTTTTTATGCGCCAACCGGCTCGTCATCGGCAATTGTGCCATAATCTGGGTGGACGGAGCATTGAGATAAGAGACGCAAGGGCATTGCGTTTCTATGTGGGCAAGGGCGAGATGATTGAGTAATTAAGAGCGTACAGGGCGGTTCACGAACCGCCCGTACGGGTAGGATATCGTGGATCAGTTGATTCTGGTTGGATTGGACCGTCTGGTCAGGAGGCCGCCGGTACCGGTGAGGAGCAGGGTGAGGGAGATGGGCTCGGGTACCGTGGCGGGGATGGGTTCGTCGGGGGCGCCGCCGTCCCAGGTGGGGGCGGGGCCGAAACTGAGCCCGATCCAGTCGCCGGCAACTAAATTGTAACCGGAGATACCGGTGGTGGCTGATTGCCAGTTGGGCAGGTCGGACCGGCCGCCCAGGTAGAGGGCCCAGAAGCCGGCGGTCAGCCAGCCGTTGGCATGCAGGTCGCCGGGATCGGTGGGGATCATGCTTTCATCATTGCCGGAGCCGATGATACCGTTGTTGTTGAGATCGTAGCTCAGGCCGTAGAGGGGCAGGCCGAAATCAGAAGCAGTACCGACTTGCCAATCCAGACGAGGGTCTGCTGTGACAACGGTTCGTAACGCCTCTTCCGCGGTGGCGGAACCTTCCCAGCGGAAACCCCAGGCCAGTGACTGAGGGGTGGGGCCGGAATTCCAGTCGATGACCAGGATCGACTGGTTGGCGCCGGTTCCGGTCCAGATTTCGATATCCGAGGAGAGCAGTGAGGCCTGAGAGAAGGTACACAATAAACCGATTAATGCGATGATCGTTCTTTTCATGTCGGGTCCTTTGTTAGAAGTTTACATTGGTACAGAACAGATGCTCCAGGAGATCTCAAGGGTTTGAAGGCCTTGAGATACCTCGTCGGGTATAGCAAAATTATAAAAAGGCCGAAGGGCCGCAGGCTAATCGAAATCGGCCCTTCGGGCCAGTTAAGAGGCAAATTAACTATTGCCTGAACACAAGCTTTCGGTCTGACTTGTGGTAATTACGGAAGCAGTAACAGGTGAGCCTGTTTATTAGGGGCCAGGGCAATGTGGGTGTTGTCCACTCTGGCAGGAAATATTTTCATGGGCTGGAAGCCCATGCTACATAAAAAAAGCCTCATGCTTCGGGAAGCATGAGGCTGATACATTCGGACTATTCTGAAATGATAGAATAGACGGTTGACCTGCCTGACTTGTTGCGCGAAGCCATGGAACCTGTTAGGGTACGGAGTCATGATTCAGGCAGGTCTTCTGACTTACGGTTCATCCTACTTGCCAGGCCTTCCCATCTTTCGACAGTGGCTGGGACTGGCTTTCGTCCCCGAATACAGCGGCGCGTCCGTGACGGAATCTAACCGTCTTCCCTGTTAGGGCCTTGCGGCCGCCTGAATGCAATTATTCTGTTGTCAATTAACTGTTTTCAAACTATCAGGCTTTGGCAGAGGTGTCAACAGGAATTATTTAAAAATTCCTGGGTATTGTTTTTGGAATTGAGGTTTAAGGAGATTGATAATGATCCTATTTGAATAGTTGAAAAATCATAGTGATTCGATTAATATACATGGCTTGATAGAGCAAACCGGCTTGTTATTAAGTGGGTTTGGAAAATATAAGTCTCTGTAATCAAGTAAGATATTGGACTGCCAGACAAGAGGTAATTATGGATTTTTTCTCGTATCGTGATGGGCAATTATATTGCGAAGATGTTCCAGTTGACCGGATCGCGAAGGAATTTGGGACCCCGGTTTATATTTACAGTCAGGCGACGTTGAAGCATCATTACGATCGAATCAAAGCGGCTTATGCCGAATTTGATCCGATGATCTGCTATTCGGTTAAGAGTTGCGGCAATCTCAATATTCTGAAGAAACTGCATGAATGGGGCAGTGGATTTGATGTTGTCAGCGGCGGCGAGTTGTTCCGGGTCTTACAGGCCGGGGGTGATCCGGGTAAAGTGGTTTACGCGGGGGTGGGCAAGACCGATGTTGAAATTAACGCCGCGCTGGACGCGGGAATCGCCTATTTTAATATCGAATCGGAAGAAGAGTTGGCGAACCTGGCCCGTCTGGCCCGGGATAAGGGCAAACGGGCACAATGCGCCTTGCGAATCAATCCGGATGTGGATCCCAAAACGCACCGGCATACCGCCACGGGTAAACGAGAATCCAAATTCGGGGTTGACCTGGACCGGGCCATGACGGTGTTTGAAACGTTTGGCAAAGAAAGCAGCCTGTCGCTGTCGGCGGTTCATCTGCACCTGGGTTCGCCGATTTACAGCGCGGAGCCTTACGTGGAGGCATTGGAGAAAACGCTGCCTTTTATCGACGCGTTGCGAGCCAAAGGATTCGCGGTGGATACCCTGGATCTTGGGGGAGGACTGGGAGCGGATTATCAAACCGGACAGACGCCCCCCACGCTGGAGTATGCCGATAAAATTATCCCGATGTTGAGAGGGCAGAATCTGAAGTTGATTCTGGAACCCGGCCGCAGTATCGCGGGGAATGGTGGGTTATTGTTGACCCGGGTTATTTATACCAAGGCGGGCGGCGACAAACGGTTTCTGATTGTGGATGCGGCCATGAATGATCTGATCCGGCCGGCGTTTTATGGGGCGTTTCATTTTATCTGGCCGGTTCAGGTTGGGGACGCGTTTGTGCCGGAACGTCGGGAAGAGTGTCCGCCCATGGATGGTTTGGAAAAGGTGGATGTGGTTGGGCCCATTTGCGAATCGGGTGATTTTCTGGCTAAAGAGCGAATGCTGCCGCCGGCGCAAAGAGGCGATTTGCTGGGAGTCTTTACGGCCGGGGCGTACGCGTTTACGATGAGCAGTCAGTATAACGCGCGGCCCAGGGCGGCTGAGGTGCTGGTGGATGGCGGGCAATGTCATTTGATCCGCCGGCGGGAAACCTATGATGATCTAGTGGCAGCGGAGCGGGTGTAACCATGCGTGAATTTACCATACCGTCGTTGGGAGAGACGCGATATCCCTCTCCCTTGAAATTATCCAATATCAAGGATGATTATATTGCCTCTTTTGTGCCGGATGATCAATACGTGATGCATGATATTGAATTGTCAGGTAACCGGGATGCGTTGAATTGCGATCAAATGGAATTGGTGGAAAAGGCCGGGCCGAGGGAGAAGCTCTTTTTTGAACCGGGCAAGGTCCGCGCGGGGATTGTAACCTGCGGGGGGTTGTGTCCGGGCTTGAATGATGTGATTCGCGCGGTGGTGATGAATCTGTGGTATCATTATTCGGTGCGGGAGATTATCGGTTACCGCTTTGGCTATGGCGGTTTGTTGGCGGACTCGCGATTTTCGCCTATTTTACTCACGCCGGATGAGGTTGACGATATCCACCAGCATAGCGGTACGATTCTGGGATCTTCGCGGGGTAAAGGAGATCGTTATCGTGAAATGGTGGACCGGCTGGTGGCGGACCGGGTCAATATTCTGTTTTGTATTGGCGGTGACGGTACGCAAAAGGGAGCGCTGGCGATTGCCCGGGAGGCCCTGGAAAGAGGATTGGATATCGCGGTGGTGGGTGTTCCCAAGACGATCGATAACGATATCAGTTTTGTCGAGCGTTCGTTTGGATTTGAAACGGCGGTTTCGGAAGCGACGCGGGCGGTGAGCGGGGCGCATGTTGAGGCGCATGACGCGATCAACGGGATTGGTCTGGTTAAGGTGATGGGACGGAGTTCGGGATTTATCGCGGCCCATACGGCGCTGGCGATGAACGATGTGAATTTTGTACTGGTTCCGGAGGTGCCGTTTGAACTGGCGGGTGAGAACGGGCTGCTGGTGCATTTGAAGAAGCGGCTGGAGCGTCGTAACCACGCGGTGATCCTGGTGGCGGAAGGGGCCGGGATGGACCTGCTGGCGAATACCGGGCAGAAAGACGCGTCGGGCAATGTGGTGATGAACGATATCGGACTGTATCTGAAAGACGCCATCAAGCATCATTTCGATCAGGAGCATTTTCCGGTCAGTATGAAATATATCGATCCGAGTTATATGATACGCAGCGCCGCGGCGATCCCGACGGATTCGATTTATTGCGCCCGGCTGGGCAGCAACGCGGTCCATGCCGCGATGGCGGGAAAAACGGCGATGCTGGTTGGGCTGGTCCATAATAAATTCGTTCATATCCCCACAGAACTGGCGGTATCGGAGCGGAAGCAGATCGATCCGGAAGGGGAGTTGTGGCGTGATGTGCTGGAGGCGACGGGGCAGCCCGCGCTGATGGTGAATCGCGGTTAGAGCTGGCTGGCGATATCGGCCGGGGCCAGACGATCGAAAGGCAGTTCGAGGGTTTTGTCACTGGTGGCGATTTCGGCGGTCTGTCGGTTTTTGCGGATCCGGATGACCAGTCCGGTGGTGCGCAGGTGGGGCAGG
This sequence comes from Sedimentisphaerales bacterium, assembly GCA_963663965.2. Lineage (GTDB taxonomy): Bacteria > Planctomycetota > Phycisphaerae > Sedimentisphaerales > SM23-30. The sequence continues at coordinate 217,761 of CAXXFK010000011.1, read as the reverse complement.
TAGACGGTATCGCCTTTACGCAGACTTTCGATGAACTGTTGCTGGCGCCGGCCCAGAGGGGTGTCGTTAGCAGCCTGGATGAATAGCTGCGCGTAGCTTTCGATCAGCTGACGCCATTGGGCGGGGGCATTTTTGCTGTCGAACTGAAGTTTTTCGACCAGGTGGCGGACCTGTTTCATCGATTGTTCGATAGCAAAATCGGCCTGCTGGCGAATTTCTTCCTGGAGAATGGTGGATTGTTCCAGGCGCTCGATGGCCAGTTGCTGCACGCCTTCGGCGCTGTCGAGAATGGCCTGGGCATCCTGACGTTTGCGTTCGGCTTCTTCGCGGGTGGCCTGGATCAGGTTATATTCGCGATTGGAGCTTTGGGTTTCTTCACTGATGTCCTGTTGGGCCTGGCGGATGATATCGGGCTGCATCCCCAGACGCTGGGCGATGGCCAGGGCATTGCTGCTGCCGGGTGTGCCGATCAGGAGGTGGTAGGTGGGGCGCATGGTTTCGAGATCGAACTGGACCGAGCCATTTTCCGCACGCGCCGAGGACCAGGCGAAATGTTTGAGCTGGCCGAGATGGGTCGTGGCGGCGATATGACAATGTTTTTTCAGCAGGTGGGTTAAGATGGCCGCTGAAAGACAGGCGCCTTCGGTGGGATCGGTGCCTGAGCCGAGTTCATCCAGCAGGACGAGTGAATGGCGATTAACGCCCTGGATGACGGAGACGATCTGTTTCATGTGGGCGGAAAAGGTACTCAGGCTTTGCTGGATACTCTGTTCATCGCCGATATCGGCAAAGATGGAGTGGTAAATGGGAACGGAAGAGTCCGGCCAGGCAGTGATCTGCATGCCGCTTTGGGTCATGAGCTGGATGAGGCCGATGGTCTTGAGGGTGACAGTTTTGCCGCCGGTATTGGGACCGGTCAGGAGCAGGAGGTCGAAATCATCGCCCAGCCGGACATCAATGGGGACGACCTGGGTAAAGGCCAGTTCGGGGGTGATTTGCTGTTGGCGGCTGAACAGGTCGATAAGCAGGGGATGGCGGGCCTGGCGGAGGCTGAGTTTGTGGTGATCGCTTAAGATGGGTGCGGACATGTTGTAGGCCTGGCCGAAGCGGGCCTTGGCCCAGGTCAGGTCGATATGGGATAAGGTTATAATCGAGTTATGAATCGGCTTGCGGTGGCTGATGATCAGGCGGGTCAGTTCCCAGAGGATGCGTTCCACTTCCCGGCGTTCGTTGAAGGTGATATCTTCCAACTGGTTGGATAATTCCACCAGTTCGTAAGGTTCGATGTAGAGCGCGCCGCCGGTGTTGGACCGGTCCAGGACGATGCCGTTGACGTGGGTACGGTAATTGGCTTTAACCAGTACGACGGCGCGACCGTTACGGGTTAAAAACTGCTCGTTGGCCAGGGCTTTACGGATATGGGGGTTATTGACGATTTTCTGGTATTTTGTCTGGATCTCCGCCTTGAGAATGGCCATTTCCTTGCGGATTTCTTTCAGTTTGGGCGAGGCATCATCTTTGACGGTTTCATCTCCGTCGATACTCTGGTTGATGGGATCGACAATGGTTTCAAAATTGCCCAATTGATCGGAGAATTGAGTCAATGTGGGGAAACGGTCCCCGGGTAAAGAAGAGAAAAATGCTTTCAGATTGGCGCAGGCGCTGAGGGTGTCGGAAATTTGCAGGAGTTCGGTGGGTTCGAGGACGGCCTGTTTTTTGCCGAGGTGATCCAGAATGGGCCGGATATCCCGCATGCCTGCCAAAGGAATGCGGATGTCATGATCGATCAGAAAACGCATCTCGGCTGTTTCGGCCAGGCGGCGGAGAATCCAGGACCGGTCCGTGGAAGGATAGAGCGTTTGTGCGGCTTCCCGGCCCATATCGCTGGCGGCGTATCCAGCCAGGATGTTCAGGATGGCTGGATATTCCAGCACATTCAAAGTATGTTGATCAATCCGTTTTGACATCGTTTAGTACAAAAGCATTACTTTTTGGCAGAAAAAGAAAGAGCCGGTCATCATAACAACCGGCTCTGGGTATGAAAAGGAAAAACCTTAGAGAGAGTGGAGTGGCATGCCCAGCCAAGCCTCGGCGGCTTCGCCAATAGCTTCGATAAAGGTTGGGTGGGGATGAATGGTGTGGGCAATTTCTTCAATGGTCAGTTCATTTTTCATGGCCAGAGCCACTTCCTGAATCGTGTCGGTGGCATGCGGGCCAATAATGACCGCGCCCAGGATTTCGCCGTGTTTTTCACTGGCAATCAGTTTGACCATGCCTTCCGTCTCGCCGTAGGCTTTGGCCATACCTGAGGCCATATAAGGGAAGGAGGCGATACGGATGGGTTCGCCGATTTCCTTCGCCTGCTTCTCGGAAAGGCCGACAGAGGCCACCTCGGGATGGGTGTAAATACCGGTTGGTACAACGTTGAGTTTATCTTCTGAAGGGTGGCCGGTCGCGTTATCGGCAGCGATGATCCCCATGCGGCTGGCGACATGCGCGTATTGAAGCGGGACCGCAGCATCGCCAATGGCGTAAATAGTTGGAATGGAGGTCTGACACCGGGCGTTTACGGGTATCAGGCCTTTGTCGGTGGTGATTCCCACGGTATTCAAGCCGATATCATCGGTATTGGGTTTGCGGCCGATGGCTACCAACATGGCAGAAGCTTTTATTTGTTCGCCATTGCTAAGCTGGGCGACGACACCCTGGTTGTCAGGTTTCACCGATTCAAGTTTGGTGCCGGTGTGGAGGTTTACGCCTCGTTTTTTCAGGCTGGCCGTGATGGCTTTGATAATGTCATCATCCATATTGGCAACAACCGAATCCAGCATTTCGACCAGGGTGGTCGGGATGCCCAGTTCGCTATAGACCGTGGCGAATTCGCAGCCGATAACACCACCGCCGAGAATGATAATATCTTTGGGGAGCGTGGTCGCGGAGGTGGCTTCATCGGTGGTCATGAGGCAGGGGTTCTCCCAGGGGAGAAAACCCGGCCTGACCGGCTGAGAGCCGGTGGCAATGATAATGGAACGGGCCTGAACCGTTGTCTGTTTACCATCAGTATCTACGGTAATCGTATTGGGATTCGATAATCGGCCAAAACCTTTGATGATATCGACCTGGCGTTTTTTGAGCAGGCCGTTGACTCCGGCGCGCAAAGTGGAGACTACCCTGGCCGTTCGTTTCATGAATGCTTTGTCGTCGACCGTGAGTTCTCCGGCAGACAGTCCCAGTTCTTTGGCGTGTCGTATGTGCCAGGCGGTTTCGCCGGCATGCAGCATGGTCTTGGTGGGGATACATCCTACATTGAGGCAGGTGCCGCCAATGTGTTCCTTCTCGATAATACAGGTTTTGGCGCCTTGCAATGCGGCGCGCAGGGCAGCGACGTAACCTCCCGGGCCGCTACCGATAATTGCAACATCATACATTAGGATTCTCCTGTGTTATAAAATTAACCTCTTGTTCATGCAGGGTGATATTATCACATATAAAGTAAAGTAAGAAAGAGTCTTATATGGCTTCCGAATATCAGCCCAGACAGGAGCAGGCGATATTGGGATTGCGGGCCGCAGCGGCTTCATCCAGTCGCGTGACACAGGTGGTTCGTGGGGTGTCCTTGAAATATTCGGGATCAGTCTGGGCTTTTTCGGCAATTCGGATCATTGCCTCAATAAAGCCATCCATGGTCTCTTTACTTTCGGTTTCTGTCGGTTCGATCATCATGGCTTCTTTGACGATCAAGGGGAAATAGATTGTGGGCGGGTGGTAGCCTTCGTCGATCAGGGCTTTGGCAATATCGAGCGCCCGAACTTCATTATCCGCCTGACGGATTGCACTCAAGACAAATTCGTGTTTACAGATACCCTGCTGAGACATGTCATAATAGGGTTTAAGGCGCTCTTTGATGTAGTTGGCGTTGAGCACGGCATTTTCGGAGACGCGCAACAGGCCTTCGCGGCCCAGCATGAGCATATAAACGTAGGCGCGCAGGATAATGCCGTAATTACCGTAGAATGGGGCGATATATCCAATCGATTTGGGACGGTTGTATTCCAGAGCATAGGTGCCATCATCCCGTTTGATTACCAGCGATACCGGTAAGTAGTCTGCGAGTTTATCAATGACACCCACCGGGCCGGAACCGGGGCCGCCGCCGCCATGGGGGGTGGCGAAGGTTTTATGGAGATTGACATGAAGCAGATCGAAGCCGATATCTCCCGGGCGTACTTTGCCAAGAATAGCGTTCAGGTTGGCGCCGTCATAGTAGCAAAGACCATCGACGGAGTGGACCAGGTCGCAGATTTCTTTGATGTGCGGATTAAAAATGCCCAGGGTATTGGGGCAGGTCAGCATGAGGCCGGCCACTTCATCGTTCAGATTTTTCTTCAGGGCTTCGATGTCCATGACACCCTGTTTGTCACTGGGAATACTGACGACTTGATAGTTACCAATGGCGGCGCTGGCGGGATTGGTGCCGTGGGCGCTATCGGGGATGAGAATGACCGATTTTTTGTTGCCACGGTCCTTGTGATAGGCGGCCATGATCATAATCCCGGTCAATTCGCCGTGGGCGCCGGCCAGGGGTTGCATGGTATAGGCGGCCATGCCGGTGATTTCGCGTAAGAGCATATCCGTGTCGTAGATAACCTGCAGGGCGCCCTGGGTCAACATGCCGCCCAGGCGCAACTGGGGTAACAACGGATGCAATTGCGCGAATCCGGGATACTGCGCGATGAGTTCGGCGACCTTGGGATTGTATTTCATCGTGCAGGAGCCGAGCGGATAGAAGTTGGTGTCCACGCCGAAGTTGCGGCGGGTCAATTCGGTGAAATGGCGAACGACATCCAGCTCGCTGAGTTCCGGCAGTTCGGCCTCTTTATCGCGCAGGTAGTTTTTATTTAAGTTGATGGAACCGGGCACATCACTCAGGCAATGGCGAACTCCAATCCGGCCGGTTACACTTTTTTCATAAATCAGTTTCATAAGATATCCTCCAGCGATTCTGCCAGCATACCGATTTCCTGTTTGGTGCGTTTTTCGGTTATGGCAATCAATAACGAGTTATCCATGCCTTGATAATAACGGCTTAACGGGAATCCGGCGGCAAAACCGCGTTCGATCAATTTGCCGGCGACATCGGAGGCGTTACAGGGTAAATCGATAACAAATTCATTAAAGAACCAGCGGTTATGGAAATGGGGCGATACTTTGGGAATCGCGGTCAGGCGATTGTAGGCGTAAGATGCTTTATCCGCACAGAGCTGGGCGACTTCGCGAAAGCCTGATTTTCCCATCAGTGACAGGTAAACCAGGGCGGTCAGGGCACAGAGGGCCTGATTGGTACAGATGTTGGAGGTGGCCTTGTCCCGGCGGATATGCTGTTCACGCGCTTGCAGGGTTAACACGAAGCCACGTCGATCGAGGCGGTCTCTGGTCAAACCGGCAATCCGGCCGGGCAGCTTGCGGACATGCTTATCGCGGGTGGCGATAAATCCAAGGTAGGGGCCGCCGAATGACAGCGGCAATCCAAGACTCTGGCCTTCGCCGGTCACAATATCCGCGCCCATTTCGGCGGGGGTTTTGAGAATGCCCAGTGAAATCGGATAACAGGAGACGATCAACAAGGCCCCTTTGTCATGAACGATTTCGGCCAGATCACTGAAATCATCGATGCAACCGAAGAAGTTGGGATTCTGGACGATAACCGCGGCGGTTTTGTCATTCAGAAGGCGAACCAGTTCGCGGCGGTTGATCATGCCATCGGCGTTAGGTACTTCAACCAGTTCGATGTTGAGGTTTCTGGAATAGGAGTGCAGCATGACCCGGTAGATGGGGTTGACACTGTCATCAATAATGATGCGTGAGCGCCCGGTGGTTCTCAAGGCCATGGTCATGGCTTCGTACAGGGCGGTACCGCCATCGTAGAGCGAGGCATTGGAAGCGTCCATGCCGGTAATTGTGCAGATGGCGCTTTGGTATTCATAGATCGCCTGTAAGGTGCCCTGGGATAATTCCGGCTGATAGGGAGTATAGGCGGTGTAGAATTCACTGCGTGATACGATGGCGTTGACCGCGGCCGGGACGAAATGATCATAAAAACCGCCGCCGAGGAAATTGATCAGGTCGGTGGCATTTTTGTCGGATAGATCGGTAAGGTGCTTGCGAACTTCCTGTTCACTTAACCCGGCAGGCAGGTTTAAGGGCTGACAGCGCAGCGGGGCGGGGATGTCGGAAAACAACCCTTCCATATTCTGGCCGATCAGCGACAACATCTCTTGCTGCTGGGCAGGGGTATTGGCTATAAAAGGCATAAAAAACCTTTCTGTAGAAAAAGATTATTCCTGGGTTTTCAGATAATCCTGGTAAGCGGCCTCATCCATCAGGGCATCCAATTCGGATGGATTCTTCGCTTTTATTCGAATCATCCAGGCTTTTTCATAGGGCGACTCGAGCCATTCCAGGTTATCGCATAATTCGCTATTAATAGCCACGATTTCGCCGGTGACCGGGCTATAGATATCCGAAGCTGATTTTACTGATTCGATCGTTCCAAAGCTTTTTCCTTTGGAAATGGAGGCGTTGGATTCTGGTAATTCCAGAAAAACAATATCGCCCAGATGTTCGACGGCGAACGCGGTAATCCCAATCGTGACCTCACCAGTATCCTGGTCTAAACAGGCCCATTCATGCGATTCAGTAAATTTCATATTGGCCATGTAATGATTCTCCTTGAAAAAATTATGGTAATAATACAGGCAGGCAAATAGAGGTAGACCGGTTATCAACCGGAGTTTTACAAATTTGTGCGGCAACGGGGCGGTTTCGGATGATGACCTGAATTTCGGCGCCGATAGGCAACCGGCTGTCAATCAGGGCCAATCCAATAGATCGCATGGCGCTCTGGTCCGAAAAGGCCGGCGGGGTCTGACTGGTATCAATAATCCAGTAGGGAACCATAGTGCCGCTGGTGATATAGCCTACTGGCGAACCATTCTGTTCAACCGGGCAATGTTCGCGGGCGATGCCTTTTTCTTTCAGAGTTACACATCGCAAGCGATAAGGCAGTGTCTCAATTAAACTATAGTCTTTCTTTTTTAAGGCATCGAGCGCCATCAACTGCTGTTGAACAGGCTTTTTACCAATATAATCTTCGGCCTTGGTTTTGTCGACGGCAAATGCGGCTGTCGGGCAGGAAAGAATGGGGATATCGTTTCCATGCATATCCAGACCAAATTCATGGCCATAAAGGGGCAGGGCGGCTTCCAGTCGCAAAGTATCCCGGGCGCCCAATCCGACAGGAGTAACCTGATCGTGGCTGTTCAGGGCTTGCCAGATATCTGGAGCCTTGGCACATGGGACAAATAATTCATAACAAACCGGTTCTCCGGTATAGCCGGTGGTACTGATTTTGATAGGGCAGCCCAGAAAATCAGTGATAATACAATGATTTCTGCCATCATCAGGGAGTTGGACATTGGGATCCAATTGTTGCAAAACCGACTTTGAAGCGGGGCCTTGTAACGCGATCATGGCCAGATCATCAGACAGATCCAGTAATTCAACGCCCGAAAAATTCTTTTGCAGAGTTTGAAGGTGGTTCAAATCCTTAATTTTATTGCCGGCATTGACTACCAGTAAATAGTCATTGACTCCAAAGCAGTAGAGGTAGGCATCATCGATGGCCCCTCCCTGCTCATTGGCTATCAGGGTGTAGTGAGCGAATCCGGGTTGGAGTTTTTTTGCGTTGTTTGTCAGGGTAAATTGTAAAAAATCAATTGCGCCGGGTCCGGAAATGGCAAAGCGTCCCATATGACTGACATCAAAGATGCCGGAAGCGCGCCTGGTTTTAAGGTGTTCATGCACAATACCTTGCGAATATTGTATTGGCATAGACCAGCCATTGAAGTTGACCATTTTGCCGCCGCATGAAATGTGACAAGAATGTAATACTGTGTGTTGTAAATTATTCATAGACATAATAATCCTGAGTAAGTAATCATGAAATGGCCCAATTGGGGATACTATAGCGATTGCATCGAGGCTTGTCATCTAAAAATGATTTAAAATAACCAAATAATAGGATATTTATCCTGATCAATGAAGGGGTTGAATACTCACAACATATTTGTCAACGAGATGGCTTTGTTTCTATTTACACACGTTGTCGATAGAAACAAGTCCAGATCATTTAAATTCGTTTATCTGACTAAAAAAGACAAATAATACGCCACTAATGGGCAGTCTTTTTGCCTTGACGATATTTGGGCATTCAGGTACACTTTACTATTGACTAAAAATAGATAAGTCATTGTTTTGCTAAGAAATAGCCAGAGAACGGTATTTGGGCCGACCATAATAGGCCCCGCTTTTTATCGAGACGCTTATGTGCCGATTAATAATCCGCATGAGTTATCGAATCCCTCTTACTATCCGCCCAAACGAATAATTACCAAAGAGTCATCCCGTTAAACCACTTGGTTTCAAGGAGATAGAACATGTTTCGTAAGCTGCGCCGTCAGAATCGTAGGAATCAAAAGCAGTCACAATTAACCACCAAATCATGTTCGGCAAATCAACTCAGATTGGAAAATCTGGAAAGCCGGGTACTCCTTGATACATCCGGATGGTGGACAGAGCTGGGATGGCGGGGTGCTTCTGGCGGTGGAATCACCTGGAATGTCGGTTCGTTACCGTCGGAGACGGAAATCACCTTAACAGCGGATGGCGATCCGATCGTATTCTGGACGGAAGGAAATATTGAAACCGATATGGAACTGGTCGACAATGATCCCATCCCCTATCGCTGGCAGCAATCGGGAGAAATCTATGCTCGTCAATATGTCAATGAGAATCTGGGGTGGTGGGATATCACCAATGGGGGCGGTGATGTGATTCCCATAGGGATTGGAATGCAGTTAGATGCTGCTTCCGGACCAGATGGCGAAGTTGTTCTGTCCTATATTGACCAGAATGGCGCATTAGTGGTCCAGAGCTGGAATGGCGCCTTTTGGGGAACCCTGGGAACCATCGACAGCTTCAGCGCAGGCAAGCCCAGTATCGCGATTTCTGAATCGGGTGAAGTGTTTGTGTCCTATACGGATATGCACCCCATTACCAATCAGCGCGAAATTGTGGTTAAAAAGTTTGCATTTAATTATGATGATGACACGGTCACCGTGCCCACGTTGCAGGACAGGTCCTGGGTTGAGCTGATTGATGAAGACACCGGTTTGTTTGGCGGTGCGTCTCAACTTTATGGCGGCGTGAGCGCGACAGACGGTGAATCCTTTGATTCATCGATCGCGATTGACCTGGATGGCCGTCCGGTGGTGGTGTGGTCGGATGCCGTAGTCCAGACGAACACGGAAATATTTTTAAAGAAATGGGATGGCAGTGTATGGGAAGAGTTGGGTGAGAATTCGGCCAGTTTCGATTCGGATGGCAATGCGGGTATCAGTGTGGATGCCACCATGTCGGTTCAGCCGGATATCGCCATTACGGCTGAGGGTGAAATCGTGGTTACCTGGGTTAACTGGAATAACTGGGAGAACTTCTCAACGGATGGGCAAGCCGGGATTTACGTTAAAACATTGCGCCGGCCGAACAGCGATGTATGGGAGGCCTATGATCTACAGGACGCCGGAATTAATACGATCGCCACCACAGGCGCCGGTATTGCGCAAGATTCTGACTTGACGGTTTTAGATGATGGCGGAGTAGCGCCGGGTCTGGGTTGGTATTTTACCCCTGAGTTACAACTGAATAGTCAGGGGAACCCGTTTATTGTCTGGCAGGGTTTGAATCCCGATGAAGGTCCGGTTATCCCCGATACCAGTCCAGAGTTGGAGAACGATCCGACGATTCCTTATGAACCCAGGATAACCGGCCAGATCAGTGTTTACGCGAGTTATTACCAGAATGGCGAATTCAAGCTGCTTTATGATCCCGACAACACCTGGTTGAACGCCTCTCAGCGAACGGTGATTCGGGGTACCGTGAATGCCGCCGGCGAACGGGCCTGGATGCCGGATAGCGTGATTACGCCCGACGGTGAGATGATCGTCGCTTATACCTCCGATTTCAGTGGCGAAGATGGAGAAAACGAAATTTTTGTCGCGAACTGGGCGCCGGATGCCGATCCGGCCAATAACACCTGGGACGAGTTCGGACGGGGCGCCACCAGCAACGGCAATGATGTGTTTGGCCAATGGCCGAACGCCTCGGTTTTGCCGCCTGGCATAGAATCCAAAATGGCGATGGTGGATTTTTCCAGCAATGCCGAAGAAGATGTCATGATTGCCGTTCCCACGGCCACGCAGAACAATGACAGTCATGTTTATTTATTCAATCGTAATACGGGAACCTGGACCGATAGCGTGGATACGGTCAATTTCGGGCAGATATTCGATTTAAAAGGCGAGCCCGAAATCGAATTCGGCGTGACCGGAACGCCCTTGTTGGCGTTTCTGGATGACACGACCGGATTGCCGTATGTTTATAAATTTGCCGGGGGCGGCTGGACCAAGGTCTGGGACGGGGTATCCGGTAATGGCGAAGCGCATACTGACGCCGCGGCGGCTCCCATTGGCAATATGTATGGCACGATGTACATAGGCGCTGATGGTTTCCCATATCAGACCAATTATGGCATATCGGTGCAGGCCGGTCCCAACGGGTCGATCCTGCTGGCCTATATCAGTCGGGATGGAGAGGATAACGATTATGTTGTCACCCAGATCTGGGATGGGCAATCCTGGATCGATGCGGGCGATGATGGCATGTTGCCGATGAGCGGCGAACTGAGTTTAAAGTATTACGCGAATTTTGATGGGTTCGACTGGGACGCATTTGGCGATCTGGGCGATGGCGAAGTGGATCAGGGCGGCAATCATATCCATGGCGGTGACTGGGGTCAATGGTGGGGATGGGATGATACCAATTACGACGCCATGTATGCGATCCAGGGACAGGATCCGGATTTCGATATGCCGGATCTGGTGGAGTGGAATACCACCGATCTGGGTGATCCATTTGGCAATTTTAATGTGGGGGGCGCCGCCGGTTATCTACAGTTAACGAATAATGAAATATACGATGACGGGATGGGATTCACTTTTCTGGTACCCTCGGGACTGCCCGTTGAACCCAATACCGATGCGGAAGATCCCAACGATTTGCCGCCCCCGGATGCTTTGGTGAATATTCAGGGTGTGTTTGGCTATCAATTTTCGCTGCAAAACGAGGGCGATGCGGTCATTGAGCTGATGTATCAGATGGATGCTGTGACGGTGGCCAATGCCGATGTCGATTTATATCTGGATATCTATAGTGTCAATCAAGATAATACCAATAATGCTTTGCTGGGATCGGCGCTGATCGATTCGGTAGCGGCAGGATTTACCGGCCAGGGATACGGCACCAGTGAAACCGTTAGCCTTGACACCAAGGCGTTGGGTTGGAGTTCATTTATTGCGGGCGATTACAATCTGGAATTGCGGGCCGTCGTTCGCCAGACCGGCCGGGATTTTATTTTTGAATTCGATAATGACGATGAAGACTGGGTTCATGTCAATACCTCCGCCTATGTGGAACCGGGCAATCCCGATCCTACCGTTCAGCCTTATGGCGGTTGGAATACCGAGACATTTATCGATCCGGATACCGGGGATCAAGAAACAGAGAGTTTATTACAGCTCAATTTCACCAGCGGCGATCCGGTTCTGGGAATTACTGGGGATTCCTTTGCCCATGATTTTACCCTGGGTGGTCCGATAGAGATTAATTTCCGGTATCGCATTGTTACCGGGGCATTGCCAGAAGGAGTCGAAGCCGCAGTTACGCTGTTTGCGGGGATAGACGGGATAGCCCTGGTTGAAGGTGGCGGGGCGATGGATACTCCCGTAGACGCCCAGACCGATATTGAGGATTCCGGTTGGGAGAACGTAACCATTACTGTGGATCCGGATAATAACGCCGCGGTCTATAATGCCATTATGGATGGCGGCCGGCATGTGCTGCAAATAGGAGCGATTCTGGGCGGTGATATTGACGCCCAGGTTTATTTTGATGATATATCGATTGTCGGTTTGCAGACGGCAACGGTCAATGTGGATAATGTGGCCATTTATCAACGTATCGCCTCGCAATCGGAAGATGCGGAAAATGCGGTGGATGTGACGTTCAATGGCGCAGACCCGGGTGGGTGGATTTATGTCGACAATAATGATGCACTCGATGAGGATACCACCACTACCCTGGATGACGATACCACGGGCCTGGCTCAGGCGGCCTGGGTCAATAATGTTGGCGTAACCGGCCTGGCCGGCGATGGCGCGGTGGTCATGACCCTGGGAGATGGTTTAACCCAATTTGATGATATCAGCGGCAAGTTTGCCTATCCCTTTACGACCACGCAGAATGGGTATCTGGAAGTTAACCTGGATTACTTTATCGATTTGGGAACAGAGATACCCCTGAACGAGTACCTGGAACTGGATTTTTATATTGCGGCGCAAACCGATCTGACCCAGCCCATGTCCGATGTTTATACTTATACCCTGACCCAGGGGGGTGATGATGCGGCCTGGCGTGATCTGGAATCGTTCGGAAAAATGTTATTTACGAACAGTGGCAACCGGTTCAACGCGGGGAATTATGCGGTGGTGGTCGACGCCACGTTGAGTCGCGCCGGGAATTACACCACCTATGAAACCGGATTCAATGTTGATCCGCTTACCGATCCGGCCCTGTTCGACTGGGAACTGTGGGACAAGGTTGAAGCGAATTCTTCGGTGTCGTTTCTGGATGATACGGATCCGGCTAATCCTATTACCCCGGACAATCCCATTACGATGATGATCATGCATCTGGGTGATGGCGGCTTAGGCGGCTTACAGGACATCAGCGCATTTATGAGCATGCCCTATACCGTGACGCAAAATGACGATCTGGCCATCGAATTCAAATATAAAATGCTGACCGGCGCCGATACGGATTTGAGTGGTATAGAAGCGCTGGACATGAATATCTATGTTGATTTGAACGGCAATGGGATCGCTGAGATTGGCGAACTGGCCGGTACGATTTCGAGCGGGATCATCGAAGCCGGCGCGCAAACCGGAGATTGGAAGAGAGCCGTTATCGATACCAGCGACGCATTGACATCGTTAAATGCCGGCGTCACCTATACGATATTTGTTGAAGCGAAATTAAGCAATACCACCAATGCCGGTCTGGATGAAGCGGAAGTCTGGCTGGATTATTTTGTGATTTATGAGAAATCCGCAAACGACGACTCGACCGCAAGCGTACGGATCGACACCATTACCGTCGATGCCGTGGATGGTTATACTGACTGGGAATTTTATTCCGCCCACGGTAATAATGGCAGCAATAACAGTGTTGGAAATGACAGGGCTCCGGTAAATCTGGAGATCATCGATGATTTTCAGGCCAACATCCATATCGATCTGGCGGCGGCAGGCGCTCATTCTTACGTCGTGCAGGATGTTGCGCAGAATGGTTACGGCGATATGTGGACGAAATTCCGGTATCGTATGACCGCCGATAACGGCACCAGCACCATCCAGATTGTCGCAGTGAATCAGGATACGCTGGAAGAATATGTATTCGTGCAACAGGAAACGATTGATGATGCCAGCAGTCAAGACTGGTATTATTATATCGCGTCCAGCAATACTTATCGATACACCTACGGCGCCTGGAAAGTCGGATCCGTGCCGGCTGGAACCTATGACATTGAATACCGGCTGGTAAACGCGACGGGTGGCGGCGATTTGTGGATGGACAATATGTGTGTTGTCACCACGGAGGCCTCGGACGCCTATAAGCCCATTGCATTTCTGGCGCCCACCGGCCAGGGCGGCACCCGTGACTTCGTTGTCGGCGTGTCCAATGAAACCGTTAATCTGCCTTTATATTATTCGGGCAACACCGCGACGGATGTCGCGTTTATCCTGGATAGTTCATTAATGCCTATAGATGGTTACGATGAGGCTCACTATGCGATTAACGTTTATCGGTTGGAGTCGAATGAATGGACCAATTATGGCAATAAGATGTCGTCAAATAGCGCGGCCGATTTTTCGGGAATTAATGGACGGGATGGAGGTCATAGTTATACCACCAGCATGCCCACCGGAGAGAATATGTATGTGCTGCACGATCTTTCCGTCGGTCCCAAGCAATATTTGTGGTTAGCGACGCAACATATCGGCGGCGATCCGGTTGATGTGGATGATGACAATATTGTCGATTATTTTGACTTACACCCCTATTCCGTGCAAAATCCTCCGGACTACTGGAATGCGGGCAATCCCGGGACAGACCTGGATATCGTCGTTTATCGCTGGAATCCATTAACGTTATCGAGCGGTTACTGGGAAGATGCCGTTTTTGCCCCGAGGACCGTAGATAACATAAACGCCTATACCCATATCAGCATGGTGAGTACGCCGGGTTTGATCCCTGTTGTCACCTATAGTATGCGGTCAGATAGCGGCAACTTTATGGACGGCGGCGGTATGATTTATGAAGGCGCCAACACCTGGGGCGTTCTGGGGGTCAGTGACAGCCTGCAAAACGAGGTTTTGTGGGGCGTCATATTGAATAACGACATCATTGTCACTGCCGATGGCGATCCGATCGTCTCTTATTTTTCGGGGATTGGATCTTACGCCATACGCGAGTTCCGTCCTGACGCGGAATTGCCTGCGATGCTGGTAATCGAGCCTTCGGTTCAGGTCGATGACGACGTGCTGGATTTTGGCATTCTGAATACTGCTGACGGCAATCAGGTGCAGAGTTTTACCGTGGCTAACAATGGTCCGGGAGACCTGGTCATTTACGGTATAGAAATTGGCGGTTTTGGCGATGCGATGCCGTTGGATTCCGTTGAGTTGGTGGGGACTCCGACATTTCCCCTGACACTGGAAGCCGGAGAGGATCAGGCATTTTATCTGCAGTTCGACCCGTTGGGTGTTCCTGTCGGGAAGTATGATGGGATTGTCCTGATCCAGTCGAATGACTACAATCATTTATCCCATCCATTTGAATTATACGATGAGATTAGTGTGAGAATGGAAATTGAATCCGACGCAGAGATAGAGCTGCAGAAGAGCGGCCGCAAATACGCGCAGTGGATTCTTTTTGACGACGCGGTGATCGGCGCAGGCGGCACGGGGCCGGAAAAACTGGTTTTGCAAAACATCGGAACCGACGATCTGGATATTTATGAATGGTTATTCGATACCGATGTCTTTGAAATTACCTCGGCCTATATTTCCTGGCGCGACAATGACGGCGCCTTGCAGACCCAGGCCGTCGATTTAGTCAATCAGACGGGCACGGACGATGATGTCACCTTGCCGAACGGCTATAGCCTGACGTTTGAGATCCTGTTCGATCCCGATGAAGTGCAAGCGTATGAAGGCACTTTCATTATTCATTCCAGCGATACGGATGAATCCTATGTGCCGGTCCGGTTGACCGGATCGGGTATCTCCGGTTCGGATATCGAGATTTATGAAAACACGGTGTTAATTCCGAATATGGATGGGACCATCGATTTTGGCAGTGTCAGAAAGGGATCCTTCAAAGATCTTACGGTGACCCTTAAAAACACCGGAAGCACCCCGTTAACGATTATCCAGATCGTGCAATCCGATCAGGATCCATCCATCCAGTTCGATCCGGGGGTCATTAAAGATGTGGTGATCGCTCCGGGCGACACGTATGATTTTGATATCCGCTTTACTCCCGTCATTACGGCTGATCCGGAAGATTTTTATGAGTTGGAAGCCGCCTTCCAGATTATCAGCGATACCGCGGCTGATGATGAGCAGTTAATCACCGTAGCGCTGGTTGGATTGGGAGTGCCCAATTTGCCGCGGATTGAATTGAAAGATGTCGATAGCGGCGAGGCACTGGATCGCCTGGATTTCGGATCCGTATATGTCGGACAGAATTCGATTCTGAGTTTCGATTTAACCAATGTCGGCGGACTGAATACCACGATCACGCATTTTGCTTTTGGTTCTTATCCGACTTCTTATCAAACCGATCCTCAGAATTTGATCAATACCGACGGCGATAATTTTGTCATATCGGCTTTGACCGGATCTCAAACTATTTCCGTGACGTTCACGCCCCAGACTTCCGGAGCGCTCAATTCTCAATTATACATATATTATCTTGATCAGGACGGCAAATCGAGGTCTGTCCGCTTACCGATTATCGCCTCGGGAACCAATCAGCAGATAGAAGTTACTGATTCATTACACGACAGCGCCGACCGCACCCTGGATTATGGCAATCTGGCTATCGGCGCGACGAATGATGAGCATTATGTTACGTTAACCAACAATGGTGATACGGCATTGAACATTACCAACTGGTACCTGTCAGGCGCCACGGATCCGGTCTTTACGGCGGAAGCCTTTGGCGGGAGCGATCTGGCTTTAGGGGCCGGTGAATCGTTGAATATTCCCGTGACTTTCGCACCGACCTCGGTGGACAGTTTCTCCGGAACGCTGGTTATCGAAACGGATGATCCCAATGCCGCTCTGGTAGTGATTGCTTTAAGCGGCAGCGGGGTAGAACCCGGATCCGTCAATGTAACGCCCTCGACGCTCGATTTTGGCACGCTGGTTTATCGGAGCAGTACTGTCAAAGAACGCAAAACCGAAACATTCCGGATTACCAACGATCTGGGAGACAACCTCGTCATAAAGGCGTTTGCTTCATCGTCATCGCTCTTTATTGTTGAGACGGTTAATATTGATGACGATACGGATGATATTGTGTTATTGCCCGGACAGTACTATGATGTTGACGTGACCTTTATCGCGTTAGTCCCGATGTTTGAATCGACGAATAACACCATTACGATTACCACCATTGACCCAGTCACCCAGGCGGACGCCACAACCAGCGTTAGTCTGTTGGCGCGAACCGTGATCGGCGCCGAGGTAGGCGGTGATACCGGCAGCAGCAGTTCAGTCTGGCTGAACGACAACGGCGATACGATCACCGTGAAACTCACCGGCGGCGGCACTGCGAGCATCTTCCGTGACACCAATAACAATATCGATCAAATTGTATTGAGCGGCACAACCACCCGATCGAGCTTGAGTGTATCAGCTAAAGGAGGCAGTGCTGCCATTGGCAATATTACCGGTACTGCCTTAAAGAATCTTACCTTAAAGAATGTCACGCTTGATGGTGACCTGGATAATAATGGCGTAGAGGATTATACCTATGCTATTGACCTGGATATGCTGGCCGGATCTCTGAAGCTGAATCATGTTGTCGATGGCGCGGATATTGCCATTGCTCAAACCGGCAGTAAGGGGATTGCGATTTCTGCCGGTCATATCGGTGACAATACGGACCTAACCGTGAATGGCATTATTAAGAGTCTGTCTGTCGCGTCGATGGGCGATGGCTCGTTAACGAGTGATCAGGTTGGCACGATCAAGTCAAATGGAAACTGGCTGGCCGACGCGACCCTGGACGGAGAATTAGGTTCATTCAAGGTTGGCGGCACGATGTTCTCCGGCGCGATCTATGTTGATGGCGCGATTGGGTCGGTATCCGCTCCGAAAGCCGATTTCAGTGGCGTTATCGCCGGCGATTCCATAAAATCGTTTAAGGCTGACAGCCTGGAAAACGCCATTATCAGCGCGGAAGGTGTGATCAAGAAGGTCGCGTTGTCTGGCGATATGATCGATTCGCATTTACTGGCGGGATTTGGCGCCAGCGGCCTGGATCTGGGCAGTAATGGCATGTTGGGCGGCGGTGATGATGATCTGTCGCTGGTGGCCGGCGGCGAGATTTCGAGCGTAACCATTAAAGGGTTGTACTCGGGAAGTTATATAACTGCCGGTGTCATGCCAAACGCAGCCGGTAATTTCTACGTATTAAGCGGTTCAGACCCACTGTATACCCGAACAGGATCAATCGGTACGGTAAAACTTGGATCGGTGAATACCAGCAATAATCTGGCTATCGCCGCTCATACTGAAATTGATCGGATTCTGGCCGGAAAAACGACGATTGATCTGGGTCAGACAAGCTGGGCTGGAATTATCTAACCTGATAGTGAGGTCGTTCTGACCAGATCGACATAATACTTGACTAACACCCAAAAAGCCGTTATGATTCTCAAAATCATAATGGCTTTTGTTATTATAAGTCCCCGTAGCTCAATTGGATAGAGCGTCGGCCTCCGGAGCCGAAGGTTTCTGGTTCGAATCCAGTCGGGGATAGATTTATAAACCTCTGATCGACAAAAGATCAGGGGTTTTTTTCTAGATTCTGAGCCGTTTTCAACGATCAAATCAGCCAGGGAAAAACGAACCGACAAAAAATAAGCCCTTGTGTAACAAGAGCTTATAACGGAGAGAGGGGGATTCGAACCCCCGGTACAGTTGCCCGTACACTGGTTTTCGAAACCAGCTCCATAAGCCGCTCGGACATCTCTCCAATGGGTTATCAATTTTACAGGAACAAGAAATTAACAATAAATTTATTAAATTGCAAGGGTTAAAGATCGAAATTCCAGAGCCCGGGAATCGCTCAGGTTAAGCCGGGCCGGTCAGGTTATTTCATCATCATCCAGGTATTCATATTGAACATTATCAATCTCCTCATCTTCCGATACCTCAAAATCATCATTTATTTGTGAATCGGAATCGGCCAGTTCCTCTTGCTCCCATTCCTCTTCCCTATCATCATCAACCATTTGTTCACCTACGGAATCATATGCATCGCCGGCTTCCCCATCCTCATCCTCCTCAACCATGACGTCTTCCATATCCTGATTATCTTCCAGGTCAAATTCCGGCGATTTATTCGCATGACTGGTAATAATTGTTGAAGAGGACAGGTCATCCATATCGTCAACCGGGGGAATATGAGGGGCTACCGGGACGGAATCTTTTTGCGTTGATCCTGATTCAGAAACGGTGATTGGGTTGTTCGCAGGTTCATCTTCTACCAGGCATTCCAGTGGTGTGGTATCGGTATATAACTCATCCTCCGGATTTTGCATGTCGCTGTAGCCATTAACGGCATCCTGATCCATCTGGCGTCGTATGGCGTCGTATTCATCCAGGGTCATCAGGACATCACGGGCCTGTGAGCCTTTGTATTCGCCGACAATGCCAGCCATGGCCATCTGATCCACCAGCCGGGACGCGCGGGAGTAGCCGATGGTTAATCGGCGTTGCAACAATGACACGCTGCCCCGGCGGCTGGTTAAAATGATGCGAACGGCTTCGTCAAACAATTCATCGCGCGGTTCGTCAGAATTTTCCAGGGTATTCAACTGCATCAATTCCGGATGGAAACTGGGTTCGGAAACCTCCTTGATATGTTTCACCACGCGATTGATTTCGTTATCACTCAAGTAGGTCCCCTGCGCCCGCAGCAAGTCGCTGGTGCCGGGTTTCAAAAAGAGCATATCGCCCTGTCCCAGCAGGGTTTCAGCGCCATTACTATCCAGAACAATCCGGCTGTCCATGCGGCTGGCAACCCGGAAACTGATCCGGCAGGGCATATTACTTTTAATCAGGCCGGTAACCACCGTGGCCTGGGGACGCTGGGTAGCCAGCACCAGGTGGATTCCCACGGCACGGCTCTTTTGTGCCAGACGAACAATATAACTTTCCACTTCTTTGGCGGAAGTCATCATTAAGTCCGCCAATTCATCGATAATGATGACCAGATAAGGAAGTTTCATAGGAATTTTCATTCGTTCCACTTCATTGGTGGGTTTGAAACGATCCATGAGTTCTTCTTCGGTCAGTTTGTTGTATCCGGCAATATTACGAACCTGGGCTTCTGCCAGGAGGGCGTATCGTTCATCCATTTTTTCGGTGAGCCATTTGAGTATTTGCTCAGCCCGTTTCATCTCAGTCACAATCGGGCACATCAAATGCGCAATATTGCTGAACGCATTCATTTCGACCATTTTGGGATCAATGAGTATCATTTTTACCATATCCGGCCTCTGCGTGAGCAGAATGCTGGTGATGATACTGTTGATGCAAACGCTTTTCCCGCTCCCGGTGGTACCTGCAATCAGGCAGTGGGGCATTGCCGTCAGGTCTTCGATGAGCGGCTGTCCAGAGGCATCCTTACCCAGGAAAAGCGGTATATGCATGCGGCCAGGCTGATCGCCGGCCAGTCGAAGCAGTTCTTTGATACGGACGGTTTCCTTATGCGAGTTAGGCGCTTCGATGCCGATCGTATGTTTGCCAGGCAGGGGGGCAACGACCCGGACGGCCGGGGCGCCTAATGACCGGGCCAGATCATTGGCCAGACTGCTGATGCGTGATACCTTGATACCGGGCGCCAGTTTGAGTTCGAACATGGTGATCACTGGTCCTGTTTCGGCTGAAACAACCTCTGTATCCAGGTTAAAGTCCTTAAGCGTCTGCTGTAATACGGCGGCACGATGGTGGACATTCTTTTTAATTGAATCAGATGAATTGGGGCTGGGAGGATCGAGCAGCGAAGCCGGTGGATAGATATAGGTACTGTAATCGGGAGTTGTTTCTTCTTTTTTCGAAGAATTTCTTTTCCGTTGACTGACCATTTTGGCCAGCGCACTGACAGTGGCCGGTTCAGAGGCTGCAGGAGAAACTTGAGGGGGTTGATTAATCAGTATTGGAGGGTTATTCGAATCGTCATTTAACGAAAAAGTTTCCGCTTCATCCTGGTCCATAACTTTCCCGGATTCATAATCAGAAATATTCCGGCTTTGAGTAAAATCATCTGATGCATCCGAGTCCCAATCGGGTTCTTTAAGAGCGATTGTGTCAGAAGATGTTGCTATTGAGGCACTTTGTTTGAATATTTCAAAACCTGTTTTTTTTGCTTTTTCTTTAATACGATTTGATTTTTCAGTGACAGAGCTTATCAACGGACCCGCCAGGCGAAGTTGTTCAACGCCATACATCAGGAATCTGGGCAGTAGCATAAGCAGGTTATCAGCCGCCAGAAGTAATCCAACAATCAGAGTGGCCAGCATAATTAAAAAAGCGCCGGTTTTGGCAGTACTGGTCAGCAGAAAATGGCCCAGAGCAATTCCAAGAATGCCCCCGTTTCCTGTCGTCATCGATACAGCATTTCCTGGATTTATCAGCCAGGTACAGGCGGATAAAGCGGCTCCAATCAGAACGATACCGATAAATCGGAGGATTAATTGTTCGATTTTTTTATTCATACAAAAAAACACGAACCAGATGGTAATAGATACAAGAATCGGAAATGTGGCAGGCCCAAGGTAGTATTTGCAATAGTATGCCAGCCAGGCACCGATGGGTCCACATAAATTGGTAACCCCATGGGTATAAATCACATCAGGATTGGGCCAGTCTTTGATATCAAAGCTGAACAGGCTGATTGTGAGAAAAAGTGAGACTCCCAGTCCAAAACTGCTGATAATAAATCGATTTATGTAATTTGAATGGGACATTTTTTTATGGATTCCATCGCCATGATAAAATGTTAAGATAAATTCACATATCTTGTTTTATCGGTCAATACATTTTTTTAACTAAAATAATGGCATGGAGTAAATTTGGGCCTGCCATATTTAGTTAAATTCGGAAATATTTTTGTTAAAAAGATACAATCAACGCATTTGTCTCTATAGCAATTTAGAGGTACCCTAAAGATTTCACCGTTGCATAAGGGGGGGGGGGGGGGGGGGGTGAGATAAGATTAAACCAGGACAAAGAGTAATCCGCTTATGGAAAGAGATTTCAGGAATAGGTGTTATTTTATAAATAAAAAAAATAATCATAATTCATGCGATTGATCAGAACTGAAGTGTTTTTTTATTGACATAAAGGACTGTTTAGAAGAAAATTATATCTTCAGCGTAGACTCGTTATATTGTAACTGAAGACGCGAAGCTATGCAGAAAGAGTTGAGCAATTAGAGCTTAACACTCGGCTTTATAACAGGGCCGCCCAGGCTAGCCGCATATATCAGCATACCTTTTTACCTGCCTGCGTCAGCCACTGCGGCAGGATTCCTGAATTCAAATTTAATCCGGCAGTGCCGGTACTCCACAGGGTGGTATAACGCCCTGTAACGAAGATTATTATATTATTTTCTGTTTTGCTCAGGATATCTCTGGAACAAAATAACAAGCCTAACAATGAAGCAATGACAGAAGTGCCTGATTATATTTTGCCCGATTAATAACCCACCCTCGCAAGGAGTATTGTTGTGATCCGACAATTAATTAGACGCCGCCGTAATGAAACAAGAAAAGCAGGATGGTTTCAGAACCTAATAAATGGCAGATCGGATAAAATTCAAACTAAACCAGCCCTTGCGGTCGAATACCTGGAAAATCGCACCTTGCTGACTACGATTGTGCATCCGGCGGGGGCGATCAATGAAACTATTTTTGTCTACGCGGATCCGGAGGAAAACACTCCTACCGATGAAGAGTTTACCATTTTAAACGAAATACGAATTGGAACGATATCCGGGGAACCGCCCAGAAACGATGTGGTGATCGAGATCCTGGATTATAAAGGGGATGACATTTCCGGTGATTATACCCCCGGTGGGGTAGTTGACGGAATTTATGGCACGATTCCATTATTTGGCGGGCCTGGCGGCGGCGCGCTGATCGAAGAAGTGCCCCCGGATGTATTGGGCACTCTGGGATATTCGATAAACGCCCTGGCAACCAATTCAGAGGGTGTAACCTATGGTTTAACCAATTTTGGCGGTCTGGTTCGAATTGACGCGGAGACCGGCCAGGCAGACAATTACCTGGGTTTGGTAACAGATTCTTCCGAAGATCATCCTTTCGCTTCGGTCGATATTCAATTTCCGATATACACCGATTTCAATTCAGCTGATTTTGTGACGGATACCAGCGGCAAAGAATGGCTTTACGCCGTGGTGTGGGGACCAACCAGTTTTAACGCGCTGGGATTGCCGGCAGGCTATGGCGAGGTATTGATCAAAATTGATGTAGAGGATGTCGATTTTATCGCAGGGGAAGTTGAAGCGGAACCTGTGGGTATGGATGAGTATGGTCAGGGCAGTTATGAGCGTAGTGTTATTGACGATCCGGGCGTTGATGCTGACGGCAATATTATAGATACCAATATCACGACGATTGTGTTTTATGAAAATGTATTTTTTAACCAGACAAAGGTCACCGATGAACCGGTATTCCTTGGGTACAATACTGCCAATACATCTTTTTTGACGATCAATGTCAATGTGGATGATGTGACTGGCGAGACCGTTGTCACGTGGGGTACTGTTGCCGATATCCAAGATGATAATGTTGTCATATCCGGTTTAATGTATGACAATACGAATATTCTGTATGGTCTTTATTATACGGTCGACGATCAAGGCGGTTTCGCTGACGGGACTCTTGTTCAAGTTGATCTTTTCGCCGGTGGCAATAATATTTTTACCGATATCGTTGAGTTCGGCCAGAATCCGAACGATGACGATATCCTGTTAACGGGCATGACCTTCAATACTTTAAGCCGGGTGGGTTACGCAACCGATCCGCTGACCGGCACCCTTTACGCCCTGAATGTTGGCAAGCCGCTGAGTCTGGTGGATATCTATATGCTTTATGTCTATCAGGCAGACGCCGATACCTATATTACCATTACCCGTTACGATACCGATAGCGGCGAATATGGTCCCACTGATGGCGATCCGGCGTATACGATCACAAATGGAGCCGCTGTTGCATTGACGCCAGATGATGCCGGCGGGGTGATGATAGGAACTGTTCCGGTCGTCATTAACAATACCACGTACTGGATGCCCCGCACCATTGAAAACCCCAATGAGCTGGGACCCAATACCGGGGGGGCGTCGCCAAGTTTGATATCAACGGCCTATCCCCCAACCGGCGTGTGGGCGGGCGGTGTTTATCGTCCAGGAATCATTGTTGAAGAAGGCCAGAGCATTGGCAAGATCCAGATTGGCGGTGGGGTTTTTGGTGATATAGACGTCCGGGGCGGGAGCATCGGGACGTTCTATGTTGGATATCTGGGAACGAATGACTTCAGCGTCAATGGAGATGTCAATACGATCGTGGTCGGAACTACCGCCGCCCATGATGCGGCGGGATATACCAATAGTATGACCATCCAGGGTACGGTAAACAATATTTACAGTCCGCAAACCTGGGAAATGCCGATTAAGATCTACGGCAAGTCAAACGTTAATCATTTTCCGGGTGTTTACGATCCGTTATCCGGTTTTTATGATTCGACGGTTATGGAGATCGAGCGTAAAGTCGATGGGACAGGTTATCCGGATACTCCCTGTTATTTCCCATCGGGCGCCATGGACCGTGCAGATGGCACTCCGATCATTGAAAATGACAGTCCCTTAACCGCTCAATTCCTGGGTTCAATTGACGGGGTGTTACAAGTTATCGGTGAAGTCGAATCCGCCACATTCGATCCAGAAGATTATTACAGTTTTGCGGTCATGGCCGGCGAGACGATCCAGATTCTCATGTACGATACATTGGCTCTATGGAATCTTTATACCGGAGCGCCGGCTGATCCCGGTTCGTTGACCCCCTCGGGCATTTCGGCCGTTTTATTGGATCCGGCTTTGACGATCGTGGGTATCGAGATGGAGTATGATACCGAGGTCGCGTCAGAAACCGGGGGGACGGTCTTTTATTCGCTCACCTATACTGCCAAAGAAGCCGGTATCTATACGGTATTGGTAACTGGATTAGTCAGCACCTATCGCCTGGAAATCAGCGGGACACAGAAAACCGCGCTGGGCGGCATGAATGTGATCGGCACTCTGGATAATGCCACTGCCGCGTATCCCCAGGGAATCTGGGTCAATGGCAATGTTGGAGCGATCAGTACCGGGGCATACTGGAATGCTCCCTATTTAACGGTACAGGGCGATTTATATGCGGTTCGGGCCGGTTATGCTGGAACAGAGGTAGGATTCGGTCCGGATGGCACCGTGGGTCAGATTACCGTGACTGGAGACATGGGCAGCCTCTATTCCCCATCCCGTTCGCTGGTGAATATCAATGTCGGCGGGAATTTACAATCATTGCGGATAGGTTATTTATTTGAAATTGCCGAAGACGGCACTACTACCGGTGACGCAAACGCTTATTTCGCGGGTTTAGTAGTTGTGGATGGCAATATTGGTGAAATCCGTATTGGAAATAACCTGACGAATTTGTTCCTGCCGCTGGGGGCCACGACATATGGTGTTTACGATACTGGAGTTTTTGCCAACGCCGATGGACAGGGCGCGGGTGGGATTATTGACTCAATCATCGTAGGGGGAGTAATCGGCAATCCTCAAATAACCACGAATTTACCCATCATCATCAGTACCGGTCCACGCGGCGGTAATGTACGGTTTGTCGATGTTGGAGGCATCGGGAACGGATTTTCCCAGATTACATTTACGGCCGGGAATTCCGCACGAATTGTAGAAGATTCCGGCGCTATCGTCGTTGTATCACCGGGTTATAAAGGTGATGATACGACGACCAGTTTGAAAGATAATTTTACTCCGATTGATGTCAAACCAGCGGATACTACAGCCGGAAGTGATACTGATACGGATACTGGCACCGATACTGGCACCGATACCGGGACCGATACCGGGACCGATACTACCGATCCGGTAGTTCCGCCGGGAGAGATCACGTTGCGTCTGCTATCAGTTTACGATATTACTTATAATCAGTGGGTCAATGGCACCAGTCGCCGGGCGGTTGGATTTGCGATCGCAAGTATTGTCAGCACCGATGGCGTGACCATCACCACCGTTGATAATGGACGCTCTTCACCAGTCGATATTGGCGCCATTTATGTGGATGGCGATGGCGGACATAGTTGCGTTATGGTTGGCCCCAACGATATTTCAGTGCTTAAAACAGTCGTGAACGGCAATATCGACCGGATCAGCAATAAAACCGGCGGCGATATGATCTCGATCATCATCACCGAAGAAGCCGGATATATTCCCCCGGATGAAGACGGCGATGGGATACCGGATGACCGGGATCCTGATGTCACTACCGGGGATGGCACGACCACCGATGGCACGACCACCGATGGTACGACTACCGATGGTACGACTACCGATATCGATATAGAGCTTTTGATTCCATTTAACGCCATCAAAGCCAAAGGCAATATCGGTTCCACCTGGTCGTCGACCGGCCAGGTAGTTGTTTCTTCTGTGCTGTCAACTAATGCGGATGGGGGGTATACCAACGACCAGATTATTGATCCATCCCAACCGATTGCTCAGTTATTCGCGATCAGCGATCTTTGGAATCCTATTGGTGTTCAGGTCAGCGGCATCTATTCGGAAGTCGGGGTAATCAATATCGCTACCGATGGCGCGCTGGGGGATGTGACCGTTCTGGGCAATGTCAATTCAATTAAAATGAACAATGATGACAGCAGCAATTCACCTTCGGATTTTGAAGGTCTGAACGGCTGTGTCGTCGTGTTCGGGGATGTGGCTCGCATTGAATTGGGTGATGGTATTCTCGCACCCGGAATGGGTGTCTTTCCTGAATCCGGCGTTTATATCCAGGGTACCTTGAGCAGCGCGTCGGTTGAAGGTTATCAGCATGATCTGAGAGGCCCGGTGGTTTCTCAGACAGAGATTACCCGTTTACGGGTCTCTAATGGCGCCAGCATTATCGGGAATGGATTTTTTATGAGTGTCGGAGGCCTGGGAACATTTTTCGATTATAATCTGGCCAATGCTTATACCGTTGCCGGCGAGGTGGGGACCATTGAGGTTACCGGTGAAGATTCAAAAATATTTAGCGCGAACATTATTGCCAATACCATCGGAAAACTCTATGTTGGCAAAGGGGCCGAAGGGATATTCTATTCTGAAATTCAGGGTGGCGGGAGTTTATTTGGAAACGATCTGGATGAGGATTTCAATACCATCGGACAGCTGATCGTTGGCGGTCAGGGTTTGATTAATTCGAGTGTGTTAAGCATTTACTCGATCGAAAACATTAAAATCCTGCCGGGCGCCATTATCGACGAGTGTATGATCGAGAGCTGGGTGAATATCGGCAATGTGGATGTGGAATATATTCAGGATTCCATGTTCGCTGCCGGCCGAGAAATTAATAAAATTAATATCAAAGACGCCGCTTCTAATGTCCAGGTTAATGCCGGCGCGCTGAACAATTTGAGTGTCAAGAATGACATGGTCGGTTCGGCCATTGTTGTCGCCGGCCCTCTGGCGAATCTGAAGGTGGGCGGCGACCTGATCAGTACCATTGAACTAACTGGACCGTACGGCAATCTGAATAAGATGTCTGTGAAGGGCGATTTTGGCACGCCCCAGGGCGGTATTCTGCTGGTGGATGGCCATATCGGCACCATTAAGGTGACTGGTGACTTCCAGGCAGATATGCTGCTGAACTGGGATGAATATTCCAATGCCGTTCGCAGCGCCGATCTGGATGGTCTGGAATTGAAGAACCTGACTGTCGGTGGACGCCTGACCCTGACGGGTAATGTGGGCGGCGATATCGGCAGTGTCAAGGTGGGCGAAGACTTTGGCATAAATGGGGATGAACTGCGTGTCTGGGGTGATCTTAAGAGCTTTTCTGTCGGATCCGGGAAAACGGCCGCCAATCTGAATAGTGATCTGGTCGTGGAAGGCAACCTGGGCAGCGTGAAGGTCTACGGCGATCTGAATGGCGATATTGTTGTCAAAGACGATTTCAAAGCCTTGTCACTCAATGGCAAAGGCGCTAACCGGGCGGATATGGTTGGTGATGTGATTGTGGGCGGTGATTTCAGCAAGCTGACAATCAAGAATGGCGACCAGTATGGCGATTATTATGCGGCCGGCGAAGGTCCCAAACTCAGTATCAGCGGTTCGGATATTAATGGTATTTCCATTGTCGGCGGCGGTGCCGGAATATCGCCAATTGATGGTTCGATTACTTCGACGGGCCGTTATATTTCCACTGGAGATATCGATACCCTCCATATTAAGGGAAATATCGAAGAGGGCGGCATTGTCTTTATTGACGGCAACCTGGGCACTTTAATTGTCGACGAGAATGTCAGCGGCCTGGTCCATGTTACCGGCAGCATCGGGCAGATTATTGTCGGCAGTATGGGCCAGTTTGCCGGTGGTGTCAGCGGCACCATTACCGCCGGTGGCGATATCGATAAAATCGAAGTGACCGGGATTATGAAAGACAGTTATATTCTGGCCGGTTTTGACCCGGGTATCGGTTCCAATTTAACTGGTATTGTAGAGGGAACTTACAATCTGCAAACCCTGACTCAAGCTGAACTGGATGCGTTATGGCTGGTTGTCGAAACCGAGTTGCGTATCGATGGCACGGGGATCGACAGTCTTGAGTCTCCGAAGGTGGGCAGCATTCAGTCGATCACGGTCTCCACGTTATATAATTCGGTTATAGCCGCCGGCGTCAGTCCGGGTGATAATCAAATTTTTGGTGACAGCGATGGCAGTGATATGGCTGGTTCAGGCGTTTCTTCCATCGGCACAGTCCGGATCGAATCTGTTCAAGGAGACGGGAATCCGTTTGGCATTTTTGCCGATTCTGGAATCGAAAAACTCTATCTTGATGGTAAAAAATTGAGTACGCCGATCATACAGAATCAGACCGGTTTCCGGGCCTGGGATGTCGCCATAGTCGGTCAGGGAGACCTGAATGGATTTGTCTTTGACAGCGGTTCACCCTTTACTGCCACCGTGGACGGCAAAACCATCACCATCAGGCTGAGTGGCAATGGAACCGGAGAGGTTGTTTTAGGAGCCAGTTCCATTACTGCAATTCAGTTGAATGGCGTGAATGATAGTTCCAGTATCAAAATAGAAGCCAAAGGCGCCGATACGATTAATGTCGGTTATATTTTCAGCGGCGATGATGAAGGTCTGAAGTCTTTACATATTGATGGAATTCTGGGTGTCAGCGGCCAGACCACCGATATTGGAGGGGGTGTTGGCGCTTTGAAAGTCGGCGGGATAGCCGCCGGCGCGCAAATCATCATAGGCGGGGCGGTTAAAACCGCCGATCTGGGCGCTATCGATGCCACGACCGCGTTAACGACCCTGGTTCAAATCGGGGGTAGCGTGGGCAGTCTGAAAACGGCTGGAATTGACAGCCATGCGACGTTGACGGCCGAAACCATGGGCAACGTAACCGTTTCGGGCGATCTGGATGGCAGATTGAGCAATACCGGAACCACATTGGGCAGCGTCAAAATTTCCGGTTCGCTGGATGGCGTAATCAACAGTAACGGCGATCTTACCAGTTTGACAGTCACCGATGCGATTAACGGTTCTGTCCGGGCGGCCGGCGATATCGGAAAGATTACATCGGGTTCGATTTATGTCGCGCAGATTGCCGCGGGTGGCGACCTGAAAAAAGTCGTGGTCAAGAGGGATGTGGCGTTCAGCACCCTGGCCGCCGGTTTGGATATTGGATCGGAAGGCGATATGTTTGACGGAGCGGTCACACCGAAGCGGGGTGACCTGGGATCGGTCAGCATCAAGGGGGACCTGGATCGTTCGAACCTGGTCGCCGGCGTTTCACCGGGCGAAGATTTGATATTCGGCACCGATGATGATGTCCTGACCCTGAGTCAGGATCAACAAATCGATGCGCCACAGATCGAGAATATCGAATTACTATCCACAGGCGCCGGGGATGATTTCGATACCATCAAAATTACCTTTGTCAAACCCAAGCCGGAAAAACTGGCCAGCATTGGACAGGTTAAAATCAGTGGTTATGCAACGGGATCCGGCATTCAGGGTGATCAATATGCCATTATCGCCGCCGGCGATGTGGATAGAGTGACTGTTCGCGGTCAGAGTTTTACCTCTTACGGCAACATGCGGACCATGACTGTGGGCGGCAAGGAGCTGAACGGCTCCCTGATTGACAGCGGTATGATTTTAACTCAGGATGAAGCCCTGGATGCGGTTGTCAGGGTCCAGAAAGACGGTCAGGATTATCAGTTCGCAACCGAAGCTGAAATTGTCGCCGGGCTGGTTGATGATGAAGTTCTATACAGCGATCAGGGAGACATCTGGATCGAATATGTCGAAGAAGAGAACGCCATTTATTATCGCAAGCAGGATGGATTCGACATTGAACCAGAAGGCACCAATTATTATAAGGTGACTGTCGATTCCAATCTGCTGGTCAATCGCATGGGTGTCAAACTGGATGGCGAATTTACCGGCGAGTTCCCCACGGGCAACGAATCTCCCGGCGGTGATTTTGAATATGTCTTTGCGATCGGAGATATCGGCAACTATACCCGGATCGCCTTCAATCCGTTCCTGGGCGATTTCCCGGAAAATGTGACCTGGTCCCATGAGGAAGTTCTCGGCAATAGCACCGAGATGAATGATTTTTATGGAACGGATCTGTTTTTTGACAGTGATATTTATCGCTTTAACGGTGTGGATCAGGGCCAGATTATCCAGGCTAAACTGGAAGATTACAGCCGACGCTATAATGAAGGTTACAGTTATCTGGATATCAATCCTGATATCACCGGATTATTATACCGGGTTGAGGAAACTGATTTTCTTTCCTCGTCGTGGGAGCCCGTTTACCAAAACAACGGTCGCGACGATCTGGATCCGATTCGAGATGTGGTGGCTCCGGAATTAAATCAGGTGGCTTATGGCAGCGATGCCTTTTATGGTTATGAACCGTTGGGCGGCAAGTTTTATCGAATCGATAAGGATGTCTCTGATAATGTTATCGTCCCCGATTATCCTACTTATACCATGCTGGAAAACGATCGGAATGATTTGAATCTGATTAACACGGTACAGGTCTATGGCCAGATATCCGACCTGAAGGGCTTGGCCGGTCATTCCGGCGATTCCTTCTGGGCGATCGCTGAGTTTGTCGGTTCAGACAGCCAGCGTCTGGTCTTGATCAGCAATTGGGAAACCGATATCGACAACGCTACTGACATTCAACCGGAGGTGGTAGTATCCGCCTTTGAACTTCAGGATGATTATGCGAATATAGTCGGATTAGCCGAACTGGGTGGTATTCTTTATGGCGTGGACGCCGCGAGCGGGACGTTAATTACCCTGGCTGCGGATCCGCTGGACCCTGCCACGTTTGGCACGGCCACAGAAGTGGGCCAGCTTAACCAGAGCGGGAGCGCGTTAACGGGATTGAATATTACCGGCATGGCCGCCACGCCAGATCGCCAGAGGTTACTGGTAGTACACGATCAGGAAGCTTATAATTACAGCAACCGTCTGGTTGACGCCATTTATCAGGTCGATCCAACCACTGGCGCAGTCTGGGCCGATCCCTGGTATGTCTTTGAAAATGACGCCGATCGGGGCGGCCTGGCTTCGGAACCCAAAGGCGCCATTTTGAATGCGACGCCGTTGCTGGGTTCTCCCATTGGTGATACGTTTACTTTAACGTATGAAACCAGTGTGAAGGAGCATACGTTTGCTTCGGATGAGATAACCCTGTTTGGTGAAGCCGCGTATCCGCTACTGACGATTAATTCGGATCCATCCCTTTTATTTGAAAATTATCACAGTGAAGATTTCGTGAATAGTGGATTCTATTACGCTCTCGAAATAACGTATAACACCAACCTTGAAGATATCATGACTTTGACCATATCGGATATTGACTGGATCCCGGAAACGCCGGTTGGTGATGTCGTATCGGTCGCTACAGACGATCCGCTTAATGTTCAGGCATTTGCATTTGGCGATACCATCCAGGTTCTGATTAATCCGGAAGATGGCGATGGCGATACCATACTATATTTTGCCGGTTCGGCATATATCGAGCAGTTAATCCTGAATAATCAGAGCCTGACCGGGCAGTTGATCGGGCAGGGGGGGCGAGTGGATTTGAACCCGACACGAGATATGATATTGCCGACTATGACTGAAATGACCATCAGTCCGACACTGCTTGATACTATGGGGCGGGTTGATACCGACAATTTTTCGAATTTGTTATACGATACTTTAAACGATGCCGAGTTAATCGATGACCTGGAAAGTTACCTGACTCCGGACGTGATCGAACGGGTTGAGGCGGCTTTGAATTTCGCCCTGTTGGTGGAATTTTACAGCTATGTTGAATTCAGCCGGTTCGATGCCGTGGCGTATGACGCCAGTCAAGAGGTTTTCGCACTCATCGATACCGTCTCTTTTGATACGTTACCGATTATGGTCAGCGATCCGAACGAACTGATCGATGGCCTGGATATCGAAACCATGTTAACTCTCGATGTGCTTAGCGATATCTACGCCTATCAGGAAGGTTTGCTGGACAGCACTGAGACCGCCGTTGAGATCATCGATATCCGAGGGCTGGAGTTTGGTCTGGAAGAGTATGACGATGACGGCCTGATCGTGGATGGATCGCTGCCGGCATTGTATGGTATCGTAACCGTGCGAATGACCAATCTTGAGGATAACACGGTTACCACACGCGATTCCCTCATCCGGATTGGCGATATCGTTAATCTTTACGATACCATTATGGTGAGCAATCACGACTTAAATGCGGATGGTTTTTCCAATATTACCGAATTGGCATTTGGCGATGTCGGTTATAATTTCAATACCAATGGCCGGATGTATGGTTATGATGCCGCCAGCAATACCCTCGTTGAACTCGACCATAACACCATGACCCGTTATGCCAGCCAGGAATTAAATATTAATCCGGAATTCGGCAAATCCTGGGCAGTGGGAGGCGAGCAGAATAATCTGGGCAGTAATGGCAGTCAACCTTTTGCCATCACTGCGATGGATTTCAATTATGAAGGATTGTTGTATGCCGTGGACGCGACCAGCAATTATCTGGTGGCGATCGATGTGACCGAATCCTATCCGGACGAATTAAACCGGGTGCGTCTGATCCAGCCGCTGTCGGGATCCAATCTGGAAATTCTGACCTATGACAGCCGGACCTTCTTTGGACGGGGCTTCCTGATTCAAACGATTGATGACCGGCCCGATACCATGGAAATCGCCGTGACCGCTGCTGACAATGTTACGGAAAACGCCTATCAGTTTGGGGATTCCACCACTTATACGATCAATACGGGAGGCCCCGGGGATACCTTAACGATCACCAGCGATTTGAATGCTTCAGTGACCGATGAAGGAGGATTCTATGCCATTACGATCGATTATTCCAACATGTCGCTGGCGGCGGCGGATTCGGTGATTCGTGTGCAACTTAAGGATTTGGAATGGCTTAACGATCTTGGCGATATTGACTCGGTATCGGTGAACGATGACATTGCCGCAACCATTGTGTCTTTTGGCGACGCATCCATTGTGATCGATCTGGATACTTATAAGGAAGGCGTCAACCATACGATTACCGTTTATCTGGGATCAGCCGCGAATGTTTATACACCTGCGGGAGTTAATAATATTGTTACCCTGGAAGGTCAGGCAGCACTGACGATGACGGGGGGGATTCTTGAAATGCAGGCCCCGGCGGATGGCGATTACCTGTTTGAAGTTACTGCGTTAAGTGACTTTTTACTCGGAGTTGGCAATTATAAAAATACTTTGGAGTATAAACTGGAAGTCACGCTCTTTGATGATGGCAATGGCGATTTTGGGATCCCCGGCCAGGCGGCCCAGGAAAAAACCAGCGGTCAAATGACGATGACCGATGGTTATGTTTATGAAAAATTTATACCGGGCAATCAGCCAATTGACCTCAGCGCCGGCAGCGCCGATTTGACGGTTGATCCTTATTACAGCTATATTTATTATACGGATCATGATAAATATCCGGTTGAGGTGGTAGCCAACAGCGGCGCCATTGAGGTATACAATCCGGATAATCCGAGTGTTCCCGGTATTGTGACCGTTCCCCAACGCAACTTATTAAGCGCCGGTGAGGCCGGTTCGGTGACAGTGAGTTCTGTTATCAGCAACTATCTGGACAGTGATGTCTACACTTTCGAAGTGCAGGAAGGTCAGTATATTTCGATCGATATCGATGCTGAAGACATCTATGGCGGCGATCAGGTTGATGTCTGGGCGGGTCTGTACAATGCCGATCTGGAGTCGCTGGTAGTCGTGGCTCCGATAGAGGATGAAATCATTTTTGATGCTTATTCCCAGTCGAACGATCCTAATCTTACGGTTCAAGCCGTGGAAACGCTTCCCGGACATACGACGGTTACTATTGACCCGATGGTAAACGGAGTAGGCCGCTACTATGTTGTGATCACCGGTTTGAAGACCAAGGATGATGTCAATACGGCTGACTCACCGATTCCTTACGAATTGACCGTGACGCTTTCGGAAACCCAACAGGTATCCGATCCGCCTTCTCAACTGGTGTATCTGGCCTTTGGCGATGCGATTACCGGCGAGAATGAAACTGCCGATTACCTGGCCGCCTCTATCGGAGGCTATGAGAATCTGGTTGAGCGTCCGGCATTCAAAGCCAGTGATTTCAGCGATGATGAGGTGACGGTCAACGATGGCGTTGATCGTAATTATATCATTGCGCAAGTTGCGGCGGAAATCGAACGCTATTATCGTGAGGCGGGTCTTGCCGAAGATGAGATTGAGTTTACGACTCTCCGACCCGGGAGTGCTGGATCGCCTTATCCTGCCGATGCCGAATATTCCACGGTTATATTTGGCGGACGTTCCTCTATGAACGGATTATTGGGCATCGCTGAGTCGGTTGATCGGTACAATTCTGACCGATCGGATCAATGTGTTATTTTTACCGAAGAATATGCCCGTCTCTATGTCAACGGTATCCTGACTGGCGAGATGATGTCTGATGATAAAACCGAACGGATCGATGAAATTATTAATATGTTATCCTATACCGGGGCGCATGAATTGGGACACATTCTGGGCTTGGAACATGGTACTGAAGTTGATCCTGACATTACCGATCATGATACTTATGAACCCAATAATATGATGGGTTATAATAACGATTTCGTCGAACAGCAATTTGAAACCCGTACCAGTTACCAGGATTTCGCCGTTGTCAATTATGGCGGCATAGGACCATCAACCCAAATCGGTTATGAAAATGAAATCGATCTGCTGTTGCGAAATATTGGATCTGGAACGGCGATGGGCGCGTGAGTGGATTTAAATAACAGGTATTATCACGGCTCATCACCCTGGAGTGATGGGCCTTTCTTTTATAATCGAATATATTGCGTTTCGGAGTAGAAAACCGCCCAACTTGACACAATGGTCATTTCGTGCTACAATAAAGTAGAAGTAACTTGTTGGTTTCAGGTTACTTGGACGCAGATCTTCATTGAAAGGTCAGGACAGCATGCGACAAGCAAACAGCGCGCTCAAAGCAGGATATTGGATATCGGCCCTTTTATTTATGGCCGGTTTTGTCAGTTTAATCATATATCAGCTTATGAACTGGTCTGGCCAGACGGGTTCTGATAATGGACCTGCCAATCAAACGGCCCAGACCGTATGGAGCCTCTTTCTGATATTTGTATGGGGTGGCGCAATTATAACTGTTTTTTTAATCACAACCTATATAAAGGAATTACACAGCGCGGCCGGGGATATGATCGAAAATCTGGGAAGCGTTATATCCGGTCAGACACAATTACAGGCCCTGATAACATCGATAAATGAAAATATCCTGCTGAGTGATGATATAAAGTCCATCGCATTCCGAGAAAAAGATCGTCAGGTGCTGGAAGGAGCTATTCAAGAGGATATCCGCATGGAAAGATGGCAGTCAGCGGAATGGCTGATTGAGCGGATGAAAACCCGTTTCGGAAATAACGCCGATGCCGATTATCTGCGGCAGGAAGTGCTAAAGGCCCGTAATGCCACTCTTCAAGACAAGATTAGCGATGCGATTAAAACGATACAATCGTTACAGATGATTCATCATTATCAGGAAGCCCAACAGCGTGAAGATGAATTGGAAAATCTCTATCCGGAGAATGAATCAGTGAAAAATATCATTGGGCAAACCGAGAAACTCCGGCAGGAACATAAGAAAGAACTGTTGAAAAAATTAAAATCCGCGTCTCAAAATAATGACCTGGATCAAAGTGTTGATATCCTGAAATTACTGGATAGTTATTTAACCCCGACGGAGGCAGAAGCCCTGAAGGAATCTGCCCGGGATGTATTTAAGGCCAGACTGCACAATCTGGGAATTCAGTTTTCCTTATATGTTACTGAAAAGGCCTGGGATAAAGCTCTTCGAGTTGGTATGGAAATTATGCAGGAGTATCCCAATACCCGCATGGCTCAGGAAGTACGCGAAAAAATGGATATTTTAAAGCAGAAAATTCATTAAAAGCATAACTATTTATAGAATATTACTTTACGGATGCCGCAATCATTAGCTGATTGCGGTTTTTTCTTAGATTTTCCGGTTGTTAGAAATGACATTCAATGACTCAAGATCATGTAATTATCAGATCGATAGTCCGGGGTATTTCACGAGTCAATGCTATCCATCATTTTGTTCAGGCATGGGCTGTTTTTTAATTGACAAACGAGGTGTCGTCTTTATAATCTAGAATATTACTATCTTGTTAACCTCTTGAATATAAGTGTTTTATAACTTTTGTAGTTTCCTCGCCTCTCAGCAATCCCGAGATCAGTACCACCCATTTTGATTGTTGAGCTACTTTTTCCGATTTTTGGAGAATGTTACGAATGATCCAGAACCGTATTATCAAGATCGTAGCTCTGACGCTTCTGTCAGGTTTGTGTTTATGCGGACAGGCAATCAGCCAGGATAAATCGCAGCAGACCCGTCAGCTCTGGGATGATTTCATGCATTATGCCGTCATTGGCAACTGGGAAGTGGCGATTGCGACTGGCCAGGCATTGATCGAAGCGCAACCGGATCCGATCCAGTTACTGGATCTGGCCGAAAGCAGCCGTTATGCCAATGCCTATCGTGATTTGATTCTGCTTCAAAAAGACACGCCGTTGAAAGCCGTTGCAGAAGATATTCTGAAACTGGTTGAAGAAGGGCGTCGTCAAAAAGCTACTGAGGTGGAACGGATCGCCACAGAAGTCAAACGATTATCCAGTACCACGCGCGGGCGTATGTTGGCGTTGGAGCGTTTAAAAGATTCCGGTGAATACGCCATTCCGGTTATGGTTGCCGCGTTACGGGATCCTGAGCGTTCGGAAGAACTCGATGTTATTCGGTGGGCGCTGCCTCAGATTGGCAAATCTGCAGTGAAACCGTTACTGGTGGTTCTTCAGCGCAGTGGCGACTTGAGCTTGCAGATGATTATGCTGGAGGTTTTAGGGAAAATCGGATATCCAGAAGCGTTACCTTATATCAAGGCGATCATTGAAGACGAGCAGGCAACCCCCGAATTGAAGAATATTGCGATTCGTACATTTAAACAGATCGCATCGAATATGCTGCCAACGGATATATCCGCTGCCGGTTTATTCGAAAAAAATGCGCTGGATTACTATAATCACGAACCATCATTGATGGCGCCTGCCCATATGGACCAGGCCAATATCTGGTTCTGGGATAGCCGCGTCGGATTGTTCCGGGAAGTTGTACCCCGTGACGCTTTTGAAGAACTGATGGCCATGAGAGCCGCGGAAGATGCCGTTCGACTGGATAAAAGCCGGCCGGATTCGATAGCCTTGTGGCTATCCGCATTTTTCCGTCTGGAGACAGAGGGTTTTCAACAACCGGCATACTTTGACGCCCGTCATGAACATAAAATCAAGGATTATCTCTGCCAGAATACCGGAATGCTACCTGAGGCTGGTCCCGGCCATGCTGACGCGTCCACCTACGCTTTGACTGCCGGACCGGAATATCTCCATCGCGTACTGGCAAGAGCGCTAAATGATAACAATCGTCCGGTAGCCCTGGAGGCTATCAAGGTACTGAATCGCAATGCCGGTCAGGAAGCGCTTTTGTTCGAATTGGAAAATAAGCGTCCATTAATTGACGCCATGAGTTTTTCTGATCGTCAGGTACGTTTTGCCGCGGCGCTTGCCATTGGAGGCCTGCTGCCTGGAAAAGTGTTTGAAGGGCGTGAACAGGTGGTTCAAATTCTTGGTGAAGCTTTGCGTCAGCATGGACGTCGCTATGCCCTGGTCGCCAGTCCGGATGCCGAACTACGCAGCCGAATCACCTTGAAGCTGCGTGAGGCAGGTTTTGATGGTATCGAAAATGATGAATTCTATTCCAGGGCACTGCAACGCGTGATTAAGTCTCCAAGTTTAGATGTTATGATCCTGACGGATAATATTCAGCATCCCAGTCTGGATGAAGTGCTGGCCAGCATTAAAAAAGATTATCGACTGGCATTTTGTCCAACAATTATTCTGGCTGAGCCGGAAAAGCTTTCGGTGATCCGGAATCGTGTTACGGAAATGTCTTTTGTCCAGGTATTGCCGATCAATTCACCTGAACAGGATATTTTCAGCGCAGTTGATGCCATTCTGAAAACGAATAATGCAGTGGCCTTTTCTGCGGATCTGGCCGATTTCTATGCCGGATCAGCCGCGATGACCCTGCGTGAACTGGCCCTGACCCATAATAAAGTACTGCCCATTATTGACGCAGAAAGCGCTCTTATAGAGGCTTTACGCGATTCTCGCCCTGATATCCAGATTGCCGCAATTGAATCGCTGGCGCATCTCAATTCCATGCCCTCGCAACGCAGTCTGGCCGATATGGCGCTTGACAGCGCTCTGGACCTCGTTGTTCGGAAACTGTCGTTTGCCAACCTTTCCATCTCCGCCAGACAATACGGTAATCTGCTGGCTTCAGAACAGATTCTCAGCATTTATACCGATATCGTGAATTCGAAAGATGTCGACGTCGAATTGAGGAATATGGCCGCTCAAGCTTATGGTTCGCTGAATTTGCCAAGCGGTGAAACCAGTAAGCTGATTCTTGAACAAGCGCGGTAACCGCAATATTATAATTGATGATAAACCAAAGGCCTGACGGTATAAATTGTCAGGTCTTTTTTTATATGGATACCTGATCAGTTTTTAAGGGAGAGCCATCGGGTTTTGACAAGTTCGATCAATGGCATCTTAAAATTATCTTGCATTGAGTTAATTCATTTACGGTTCAGCATGGATTTTCCAGTTGTTAATGACTGCCTGGTAGTCGTTGCGCATTGGCTCCGTGCGAATCAGCTAAAATGCCTGATCCGTGAATAAATCTTCGTATTTGTAACGGTTTTTGGTACCCTTATTTTTTAACCTCCTGGATGGGGATGTCGGCTGGTGGTTTGGTGGGGATGCCGAGGGCGTGGAGGGCTTCTTCGCCGTTCTGGTTGGCGAAATCGTTGAGGGCTTCGTAGCGGTTGCAGGCGTAACTGAAGACCTGGTCGTCAGTTACGCTGTGGTCTTTCATCAATTCGGGGAGTCGGTCTTTGATGTATTCGGGGGCCAATTTGGCTTCGCTGGGGTGTGTGGGGATTCTGGGTGGATCGGGGATGTGGACGCGGGGTAAATCGGGAAATGGGTACTCTGGGGGGTAGGCATTGGGTTCGTTTGGTTTTTGTTGTAATTGCAACTTTTGCAGGAGCTTAAGATTGGCCTGGAAGGTTCGGTTGAGGTGGGCTTCGTAGTGGGCCAGGCAGTTGAAGGCGGGGGTTTCGAGGGTGAAGGCGGTGCCGACTTCGTTGTGGCGGGGCAGGTAGATACTCGAATGGGCGAAGGGCTGGTCGATGACGGTGTCTTTGCGGATTTCTTCGTTGGTGAGTCGGAGTTTGTAAACGCGGGCGTCGATCATTTCAGCTTCGATGCGGCCGAGGCGTTCAAGGCGCCAGGCGGCGGAAACGATCTGGTCGGCGATGTGGCGCTGGAGATAGGTGGTGGGTTTGAGGTCTTGCAGGAGCGCGGCGCGGAATTCGAGGTAGGTGAGTTCGGACTCGCCGGGGACAATGAGATGGGCGGGGTCCTGGCCACTGAGGCCGTGCTTGATGGCATTCTTCGACGAGATGGCCTTGCCCTCGGGGGTTTTGGGTCCGGTGGATTTCTGGGCGTTGCGACGGTTGGCTCTGAGTCTTCTTAGT
This sequence comes from Sedimentisphaerales bacterium, assembly GCA_963663965.2. Classification (GTDB taxonomy): domain Bacteria; phylum Planctomycetota; class Phycisphaerae; order Sedimentisphaerales; family SM23-30. Next base: position 177,628 of record CAXXFK010000011.1, on the reverse strand, counting down.
GACGATGACATGGTAGTACCTCCTGTTTAGAAATTTAAAGTTTAGAATTTAAAATGCAAAATTGTGGTATCCGCCAAGAGGCGGATGTTGGTTTTATTTTTCGTTAAGTTCGGTTCGTTGTTCAGGTTAGAGTGATGTTTTTTCATGTTGGGTTTGTTTCGTTTTTTTGTTGGTATTCGCTGCGCTCATGATTAGTTTTATCTATCTCTTTTGCGAGATATCCTGGCGGTACGCCTCTGCGAGGCGTGGATTAAAAATTTCAATCTCATGATCGTTACCCAGGGTGGCGCTCGTCCCGATGGATCGGGACTCGCTCTGCCCTGGGCTATTTTATGCCGGCCCGTTGGGCTGCTTTGGGTATCCGTCCTCCTGAGGCGGACCTACGGCATGGGCAACCGGGGGTTGTCCATGATCTACGGGGAACAAAAGACATGGGCTGGAAGCCCATGCTACGTTTTCAAGCCTTTTTATGGCTGGGTTGCCGGGTTGTGTTGTTTTTGCTGGTTTCCATTTCGTCGTACCTTATTAACAGCCAAATAAATTGGCTGGTTGGGTCTGATCTGCAGCAGATAGCTTCCTGGGCCAAGTATGCACCCACAAGCTTCGCTTTGCTACGCTTGAAGGTGCCACGGTCTATGCGCAGAGGTAGTCTGCGGGCGTGGCCGGTTGGGGCGAGGCACGCCTGGTTCAGGCGGATGGTTTGAGGGCTATTGGGGCGACTGTGGGATTATAGACCGAGTTATATTTGAAAGCAAATTAAATATTATGTATTTTTTTATACAACATAATAATTGTGGATTTATTTTTTTGTAGCAGCTAATATTAGAAAGAAAAATCGGTGGTTTTGTTCTTAATGGTTTATTATTTAGAGAATTATGTTGATTTTGGGTGTTGTCAACAAAATAATGATCACTGTGTTTTATAAAGCCCTGTGTTTTATAAAGCCAGCGGGCGGATGAGTGGCCGTATTCGACTATTGCCAAATATGGCAGTTCAGAGTATATTGAACGATTGATGGCCGGCGATGTGGCCGAAGCGTTGAGCCTGCCGGAGGAATGTGGAAGATGTGGAAGGGAAGTTGTTTTGATCAGCATGGGCAAAACAAGTTTGCCCATCCTACCAGGCTTCCGTTTAAGACATTAAGAAACGAAACTCATGGCCTAGGGTTAGATAACATGGCAAACATCATTATCTTCGCGACCGCATCAGGAAACTAAGGACCGTCACCATTAAAAATGGCAAGGGGCAAGAATAATGGAACAGAAAAACGATGACTGTCCATGGTTTCCTCTGGTTTCCTATGAAAAAGTTTAGTTGCCAATGCCCGACCCTATGAATCATGCCATGGTATCGCACTTTTCGAACTATATTGTTTATAGTATTTGCTTGCTTCAGAAAGATGTCAGCAGGTAGAATACTTATAGTGTAATAAAGTTATTCGTTTTTATAACTAAAAACTAGGCATTTCGTTTTAAGCCAAGGTCATCTGTGAAAGGAAAATCAAGAGATGAATGGAAGTAAGAACTATTCATTAAGCATGTCATTTGAAAACGTAGCGGTACCGCCGTTTCAGGACATCCTGGTTGTCACACAGAAATCCCCGCATGGTAAAATTGGTCTGACGGGAAGTATGAATTTGCTGCAGCCGGATCAGTTTGAGATAATCGAGATTGAAGATGATCTGGTTGAGATTCTGATCATTAACAAGCGAATTCTCAAACGGATTTCCCTTGAAAAAGTCATGAAGATATTGAAGGACCGGGTTTTCCCATATATAGTCAAGGGTGAAATTGTGAAGGTGGATTTCAAGGTTCGAGTCAGTTACGATAATATTGAGTTATCCGAAGACGAAGGCCATGCAGGTTAAGCATTTCATGGAAATTCCTCAAACGGTATTTCCGCCTGAGGTTAGTGTTGAGGCTGTGGAATCGACGCTGTTGAAAGCCGGATATATTGTTGTGGTTGACAAGAAAGGTGTTTATCAAGGGATTCTGATTCCGTTGGATGTTGTCAGGTTTCAGCATCGCCTGATCGCTGATTGCCTGCGCCGGCGTCCGGTGATAGACGCCGAGGCGAATCTGGAAGAGGCATTGGTGCAAATGCAACAGCATCATCTGGCAGTTCTGGCGGTATTTGATCAAGGAGAGTATGCCGGTGTCGTGCGGCAAATCAAGGTGCTGGAATATTTGAATGAATATCACCGGGAGCTGGAGCAAAAGGTAATAGAACGCACCAGTTCATTGCAGGAGGAGATCCGGCAACGAAAAGAGATGGAAGAACATCTTGAACGCAGTCTGGCCGACAAGAATATTCTATTACAGGAACTGCATCACCGGGTTAAGAATAATCTTCAGGTGATCTCTTCCCTGATCCGGTTACAAGGTGAGTTCATTGACAACGAGCTGGTCAGCAAGACTTTGAAGGATACTGCCGACCGAATCCGGGCTTTGGGAGTAGTGCATGAGCAGTTTTGCCGTTCAAAGAACCTGCACCGCATTGAAGTCGAGCCCTATCTGACCCAGATTACTCAGGAATTAATACGAGCCTGGACGAATCCCCATCGAACCATACATTCAATCATCCAGATTACCTGCGGGGCCGTGAATATTGACACGGCGGTGCCGGTGGGTCTGCTGGTTAATGAAATGATCACCAACTCCCTCAAGCACGCCTTTGTCAATATCCCCGAACCGGCTATTCGAATTGATCTCCGGGAAGAGGCTGAAAGGAATTATTGCCTTGTTTACAGTGATAACGGGATTGGATTACCCGCACATATTACTTTCGAAGAGCCCGTAACCCTCGGTTTTCAATTGATCAGCGCCCTGGTGCAGCAATTGAGAGGACGGATAGAAATTGACCGTTCGACAGGAACAACCTATCGAGTTCACTTTTTGAGCATTGAAAAGGAAGAAAAACGATGGGGGAAAAAACAATACTCATAGCTGAAGATGAAGCCCTGATCGGGATTCTACTCAAAACATGCCTGAGCCGCATGGGGTATGTCATATGCGACATCGTCTCTACGGGGCGGGCGGTGATTGAAAAGGCCATCTTGTTAAAACCGAATCTCATTCTGATGGATGTCTTTCTGGAGGATGATATCAATGGGCTTCAAGCGATCGAGGCGATTTATCAACACGGACGGATTCCTGTCATAATCATGACCGGTACGGTTGATCCTATGATTCTGGAAAAGATCGAAGAAACAGGATTGCCCACGCTGTATAAGCCTTATTCCATTGATGGTCTGATGAATCTGGTTTCTGAGACGCTGTTAAATCCCGACTGAATAAAACGAACTCTATCGTTTGATGACGGGAGATTTAAGGAGTGAAATCGGTAAGCAACGGATATTATTCCAGACCATTCATTTGTAACCAGTTAAATATTTTATACCCAATGGGGATGGAATGCCCAATCGTTCGCAACATAAGTAATGCCTCGTAAAAGACTTATTTTACGTCCATGCGGGTCTTTTCAAACGTAAACGGTATACCATTCAAGATAAAATTTTGCCAAAATGAAAAATCACAAGTACATCAGGATATTATGTTCCCAAGCATAAACTAATGTGAGCAAACAACATTTGATAAAATTTCTGACGGGATGGCAGAATGCGACTGAAGAAGAAATCGAATTGTATAAGATGTTTTCCGGGATAACAGGTCCGCTTTGGGTTGAGAAAGATTACTTGATTTCAGCTTTTGACACAGGGAATGTGTCTTGTTTTCCGAGCTATGTCATGATGGGGGATGATTGCAGTGAGGTGGCCGTATATGCGATTCACGGCGTTTACCCTGATCCTGGATACTCCTTTACATTGCCTGTGATGTGTGAAAAGGCAGAATAGGTGGAATTTAAGAAAAATAATAGGCACTGTGTTTTATCGAGAACATTAAGGAAAAAAGAGTGGTACTATCCTGTTGTCAGGCATGACTATCACGCCTTAAATGATGTCTATTCCGTTACTGCCCGGCATGGGAGCCATTGCGGGCCGGATAGTGAGGGATTCCCAGTATTACGATGAGGGTGTCCGGTTTCGTGCATTGCAGGTAAAAAGGATCGGGCATATTGCCTGAAACCGACACGAGTACTGGCGTTTTTTACGGAAAGTCGGCGCCTGGCCTCATCGCGGTTTAGCTTTTTACCGTTAAAATCCAGAATCCAGTTTTGAACGCTCCCGCTCAATTGCGATTCTGGATGGTGTCCCATCTGAAGTTCCAGTGTAGACTCCTGAACGGTTACTTTTAAACTGGGCCATTGTTTTTTCGGTTGGAACTTGTCGACTATCTGCCATGCTACTTTCGGTACTGCAAGCCTGATCGACCATTCGAGGTCATCTTTCTGTTCAACAGCAGGAACAAAAATTGCCGTTCCCATGACAGGCGGAACATCCCTGGGCAGAGTCTGATTTTCGGTTTGCGTCACGGGCATTGTGACGCCGACCAGGCCGACAACGCGCCGCAGTTCGTCTTCCGGAAGGTACCATTTGTTTGAGTTTGGATGGTTCCGAACAAGCTTGAGGGAATCCAGTTTGACATGTCCCGGATAGCGGTCGTTTCCAGCCAGTTTAATATAGGGGTTCGGATCCAGTACAATCTTGATATCGCCACTCAATGTGGCCAACTTGCCGCCCGGTTTGTCGGGTTGGACCTTGATGAAGTCAACCACAGGCGGTTCGGCGCCGAGTACGCCCCAGTACACCGCCGGTCTCGCTGGGGCAGACTTATCCGGCAAGATATAAAACGCCTGGAACAGTTTATCGTAACCCTTTTGTATTGCACCGTGATCGTATCTTTCAAGCTGTTTTTAATGATGTTATGAATGCGCTGATATTCGTCGCCTGGAACATACCAGCCATCGGATTTCATGTCGTTTCGAGCAATCGAAGTGAATCGAGTTCAATGATACCCATGTTGATAGAATTTCGTATGGTAAGGGAAATGCGGATTCAGCCCTTTACGGTGGCGACTTTTTCGTCTTTTTCGTCCGGCATGATCGTCACACCAACAGGGACGATTTCAGGCGGGCGGGTGATCAATGCCCAGTAATCAAGCGGATCTGATCCGGGGCCTCCATCTTTGCCCGTATATGTGGCGCTCCCGACCTTAATGTCGTTCTGGAGATAGGTTATCTGGACGACGGATGCACCATAAACATTACCCGGTCAGAAGGCCCACCGCCGCCAGCATCAGAAACAGACCGGTTATTTTGGGGATAGATGTCGTAACGTATTTCATAGTAAGACCTTGCATTTTCTGGGATCTATGGTTTTTTTCTATAATAGATATTATATCGCTATCGAACCATAAAAGTATGTAACTGGTTTGTAATAATTATGGAAATATTGGATCAGTGAATTCTTTATGGGCCCGGCTGCTGTTTTATTATTCCCCGGAGGTGGATCGGAGATGTGAAAGTTGGGGCAGCGACACTGAAAAAGGTAGATTTGACTTCGGGGAAGTAATTTTATATAATAGTCAAGGTGTAAAAGGAATTCCTGTTCTTATATAAAGAATTATATAACCTCGGAATTGAATACAGAAGAAAACTTGTAAGGTGTTTGATATGAAAACGTTCCTGGTTATGTTATTGACTGGTTTGCTTGCTTTTTGTGGTATGGTTGGTGTATGAATTGGACCAGTGGATGGGGGTTGTTGCGTTTACTTATCGATATTTATTGTTTTGTGTTATGGCTGCTCTGTTATTCTATGGGGTATGGGCCACGAGTATTAAGAAGAAACAGGCCGTCTGGGTTGGGGGGGTGGTGTTTGGGGTACTGGCGGCGAATTTTGTGCTGCCGGCTCCTTCGGAACGGATACTGCGGGCGGCCTGGTTGAGGATCCCCGTGGGGACGCCAGCCGAGGCCATCGTGCGAATTGTGAAAGCGGCGTATGATGGAAGCGGTTATGTGCTTCCCAGGATTACTGAAGAGGAGAACAGGATTCATGTCTCACTGCTGTCTCAGCAAGCGGGGAATTGTACGGCCCTTATCTTCAAGACCAGCGATGGGGTGGTGGTGGAGAGTGAGTATATGGTGGACTAGCCGGCAGTCATCCCTGAGTAATTATAATACTTTATAGCCCTTGGCAATCATGGTGGTTTACGGTATTATTTGTTCGATTTTTTTACAACTTATTTGCAGTGGACTGGATAAGGAAAAATCCTGATCGTTCGAAAGATAACTTATTACTCGTCCATTAGTTATTTCCCGGCGCAACGGGATAATTCAATTGTAAAGGGTATCTCATTCCGTTTAGAGATCAGAGGTTCTCATGGGTACAATACGCGCCAGAAAGATTGGGCCGGGCAGCGAACTTCAACTATAAACTATACGTCAAACTCAAGACAGTTCAAATCTTAAACTGTCCAACCAATGATTGCAGTTCTCTAGCCAGCATCGAGAGTTTCTGGCCGGCTTCCTGTGTTTGGGTTGCGCCCTGCGCATTGTCTTGCGCCGCAGAGTTAACCTCAGAAATGTTCTTTGCTATTTCCCGGGATGCCGACGCTGTTTGCGTTACACCGGCAGCAACCGTTTCCGAGGCCGTCGCGGCTTGAGCCACATTTTCAGCAATTTCTTTCGTGGTGATGCTCTGTTCTTCAACCGCAGAAGCGATCGTCCGCGACACGCCGTTCACTTTTGAAATCACATCGCCAATCTGTCGCATCGAAACCACCGCGTCCGTGGAGGTGGATTGGATCGCGCCGATTCGGTTGGCAATATCCTGAGTCGCCTCGGCAGTCTGCTTGGCCAGTTCCTTAACTTCGGTCGCGACGACAGCGAATCCTTTGCCGGCGTCACCGGCGCGGGCGGCCTCGATGGTCGCATTCAGCGCCAACAAATTCGTTTGTTCAGCAATTTTTTCAATAACTTCCACCACCTTGCCAATCTCATCGGCGGCCTGGCCCAATTTGCTAATGTTCTGATTACTGGATTCAGCCAATCCCGCCGCATCGTTGGCGACAGAGGCGGCCTGTTCGGCATTACGGGCAACCTCACTGATACTTGCCGTCATCTCTTCCACCGCAGCGGCAACCGTCTTGACATTTGCCGACAACTGCTCGGTAGTGGAGGAAATGTTGTTCATACTCGAAGACATCGCCTCCGTTGCATTTGCCACAGAATCGGATTTCTCGCTGACTCCTTTGATATTGATTGTCATGGTATTGGATGTATTCGATAATCCCTCGGCCGAAGCGGCCAGATTTTTGGCATTATCAGCCACATGAGAAATCATCTTATGCAGCTTTTCAATAAAGGTATTGAAAAAACCGGCCAGTTGGCCAATTTCATCATTGCTTTTCACATCAATGCGTTTGGTCAAATCACCCTCACCCGTCGAAATGTCTTCCAGCGAGGCAATGACGGGACGCAGCACTTTATAGATGTTTGATGTGACAATCCAGGTAATGATTCCGATAACCAGGCCGCAAGCCAGCAGCGGGCCACCTATTTGGATATACGACCGCGCCACGATATTGGCGGTATTTTTCTGGACAACCTGATTCTCCCTTTTATAGCCATCGATCTTATCGGTTACGATGGTTTGGATATTACTGTTTGCGGCCTGCATTGACACCGCATTGTTGACATAATCAGCGGCATATTGATGGATAACCAGAATCGCCTTTTCAGATTCAACCGGTAGCTGGGCGAACGGAGTATCCGCCAGTCTTTCAACATCTTTTCTGCAATTTTCCAACGAGACTTTCAGGTAATCGAAAAATTCAGTTTTTTTATCGATGTCATACACCATCTGGCTGAATAAATCTTTTACTCGCAAATTACTGGTCGTGTTAATATTGGCGCCAATAATGACCATTCGCTCTAATTTTGTCACTTCTTTTTCCAGGTCCGGATCCGCCAGTTTCTGGGCGACTTGTTCAATGTAATTATTGGACATTTTGACAGATGTCTCAATGGACGCGGCCACTTCTCGTAAAATCTCTTTATTTTTAGATTTGGCGGCAACAATTTTCTCCATGTCCGTCCTAATATCGTCTATGGCTGTTGCCAGTTCGGGATCATTGACGCCATACGCCTGCTTGATCTCCGTCATCGCTTCATTGATTTTGTCCACATCATCCTGCTGAAACTCGGGCTGATGATAGAAATCGGATATCATCATTTTTAGCTCGAGCACCTTCTGAGTCGTGTTCTCCAGTTGATTGGCTACCTCAAGACTGTTCTGAGATGAATTTTTTCCATTCAGGACTAAAAACAAAACCAACACAAACGCGATAAATAAAACAATAACCGGGATAAATAATTTTGTCCTCAGACTTATTTTACACTTTGATATTTTTGCCGATTGAGTATCAATCATATATAACTTCCCTTCTTCTTATGGTTATAACGGAAAAGCAGATGCTAAATTTTCTCAACAGATGACTCAACAATGTAATAGAGCATCCAGATCATGATTTCAGGTAAAATGGATATCGAGCGAAGTACGTATTACCATTGTGCTCTGCTAGAACTGGTGTGTATATACAAGCTCTAACCTAATTCCATTTATCAAAGTTATCGATTAAAATGAGTGGCGGGTTTAATATGAATTTAAATTTGTACATGCCTTGTTAGAGAAATTTGGTGTAAACAAAACTGTATCAGTGAGCATTTGGATGGTCTGTATATTAGAGCACCTAACAAAATGAGTTTTTTTCTACAACCGGTCGGGATCGTTATCCGCCGCGTTTTCGGGGCCCAATAACCATCGACAATCCATAGAAAAATTGCCTGGGGGAGGCTGGTCTCTGCAATTCTCCCAAGGCGGATTTGCGACCTTACAGAAAATTTTTTTCTCAGTTTTGTTACGAAAGCATTTTGTTTGGCACTCTAAATATAGCAGAGTCATGACTATGCAAAAAATCAAGGTATTAGAAGGTTAGCGTACAAAAGAGCGATTTGGATATGGAAAAGTTTGAGTTTGTTACTGTATAATCCTTTAAGGTTATTCGTTACACGCAAGGCGAGGATCTGTTGAGAGGGTGTTTTGTTAGTTAATAAAGATGAAACTATACCCAATGGGTATGAGAATTCCTGATCGCTCGCAATCTAAGTTTTTGTTCGTGTAGAACTTATATCACGGCCCAGCGGGCCTATTCGATGGTAAGCAGTATCAATTTAAGGAGGCCCAGCCATGAGACCTTTAAAAAGGCGAAAAATTCGACAATTAAGGAAAATCCGGTCCAGAAGAAGTCCTTTGTGTCAGTTAACTATCCAAACGGGGACGGCGGCCCTGTTAGCGTTGTCGTCGCAGGCTCTGCTTCATAAGAGTTTGGGGCAGACCACCCCCGATCCGCATTGGCTGGCCGTGATGCCGGATGAGGATGGCGACTTTCTGACGGATATCGAAGAAGCGCAGCTGGGACTTTTAGGGGACAATCCTGACCAGAATCACAATCTTATTCCGGATGGTGTTGAACTGGCAAAATTATGCGCGGTCACTATTGACGCTTTACCGGTTTATAGCACGGGTGCGGTTCCAGATACCATTCACATTGTTCATCATCAAATGCGGGGTCTGGAAAGTTGCGAGATCTGTGGTGAATCGGTTAATATGGGCTACCTGGAAGTGATCAATCCCAGGATCAATCAACCCATCGAAATCCCCTATATCAGCCTTCATTACCTCAACCATGGATCATTCAGCTATGACGGCACCCTGCATGATGGCCGTTTGAATGTGCCGCAGTTCATCCAACTTCTGGAATTGAGCTTTCCCGATTCCCACCAGTTGATGGTGCCAGTTGATGGTGATCTGGATTTGCTGGCGGATACTGAAGAAAAGAAACTGGGTACGGATCCCGGGGATTCAGATCAGAATGACAATGGCATGCCTGACGGTGTGGAACTGGCGATCCAGTGCGCGGTGAAAATCGATCAACTGCCTCGTTATACCGACGCAGTTGGATCAGACGCGATCTATGTGATCGAGCATTACACTTTTGGGCTGGAAACCTGTGAAATCTGTGGCAAGATAGAAAACATGGGCTTTATGGAAGTGGTTAACGCCGACAAGGCGCTGGCGATTGCCGTTCCCTTTATCAGTCAGCATTTTATGCATCATGGTTCTTTTACCAGTGATGGCACGGAACATGATCTAAGGCTTGATGTGCCACTACTGCTGAAGGTATTGGAACTGGGATTTCCCGATCGTCATCAGGTCCCGGTGGCGAATGACAGTGACGGTGATTTGCTGTCGGACCCGGAAGAGCATGGGCTGGGATATCTGCCATTCGAAGCGGATATGAATTCATCAGGCACTCTTGATGGAGTGGATCTGGCCCGGGCCCTTCATGTTCGTATCACGGATTTGATCAATAGCGGCGGAGCTGACCATATCCAGATTTTCCGCCATGAATTGGACGGTTTGGAAGAATGCCTGATCTGTGGCGAATGGATTCATATGGGCGGGACTGAAATGACCAATACCGCGTTGAAACTGCGTTATCCGGAAGGGATTGGTTTTCTGCCGGATATTGCTTTGCATGCGATGGCTCACGGCTCGCTGACCTATCTGGGTGATGACCACCAGGGGCGCGCGGAAGTGCTCCGGCTGATGCGAGTACTGGAAATGACGCTGCCTTACGAACCGGACGAGCATGATCTGCCTCCGGCTGGCAGCGATACGGATTTTGACCGGCTTACCGATCTGGAAGAAATCAAGGCGTTGTCGAATCTTTACGATCCTGACCAGAATCTGAATCTGATTCCAGATGGGGTGGAAACCGCACGGCGGTGCAGTGGTGTTATCGATGAATTGCCCAGGTACGATGCGTCAGATGTGATTCCTGACGCGATGAAAGAAACCTATGTGATCGATCACCCCATGAAGGGTTTGGAAAACTGTCTGATCTGTGGTTTGCAGGTCAATATGGGGTATCTGGAAATCGTTAATCCCGGTCAGGGGACGTCGATGGAAGTGCCTTATATCGCCAAGCATTATCTTGAACATGGGTGTTTTGAATTTGCCGGCGATGTGCATGGCCGGGGGCGGGCCATGGTTAATCCGTTATTACAAATTCTGGAATTTCCCCGGCAATGCGGCGACCTGGGGACGGTCTATCTTCCCGCGGACTCCAATCGGAATTGTGTGATTGATATGAATGACCTGGCCGGCCTGACCCGGCAATGGTTGTCCGATACCCAGCCGTAAATTCCCGTTGTACCGCTTCATGCGGAGTTTTGACATTCATTGTCAGGAAGAGGTAAATGCCGGTGGATGAAACACAAGCGACTATCCGTGAGTGCGTTAAGCAGTTAGAACAATCTGAAATGCAGTTGGCTTATCTGGCATTGTTAACCCGTCAGGGGGTCAAGCCGTTGAGTCGATGGGAGAAACCTGTTACTGCCGCGCAGCTATCGCTTATGCAAACGATGGGATTGCATACCGCGAGCGTCGTTCGCACTGTGCAGAGCGGCCATGAGGTTGTTGAGACCCTGTTCAGTACACTTCAGCCCTATTGTGATCTTTATCTGGAGCGCTTTGATCGAACGCCGATAGATAAGACTCTGGAAACGGTTCGGTTGGAAGGGTATCTGTTTGGCTATCCGCCCTGTTGCGTTGAAGCGTTCTTCCAACAGCCGTATGCGCGGAACGGCTTGTCAAAAGAAGATCAGCAGATCCTGTTTCACTGGGCCTGTTCAGAATGCCGCATTACTCCTTATGGATACCCTGTTACCGGCACTGGCATGGTATTTTGCTGGAATGGCAGGTTCCGCGTGGAGGTACCCACACTACCTGATGTAATCATTTAGCCCAAGTTCCACAGTTAGGGGGTAAAAACCGGATTGTTGGAATACCGCCACCATGCGATCCAATCATTCTGGGGGACAGAAGCATCCGGTACGATATAGGCGCAGATTGGGTGTATTGGATGATTTCAAGGGAATGTCCTTTCAATGGGTATACTCTGGGTGGAGGGACAGCAGGTTTAATCCAGCTGGGGGGCGTGCTGGCGCAGCCCTTTAATTCCCTCTAAACTGAACCGTACAATATGCTGGGCGAGTTCTTCGATATTAAAATTTTCCGGAAAGCTTTTGGGTGGGGGGGGTTCTTCGCCTGATTGAATCCGTCTGAGATGCAGCATCGGCCCGAAACACTCCCCTTTGATTGCCATATGGGTCAGAATCACCTGACGTTCCGGGAGCTCCGGTCCCAGCAATTCCCGGATGATCGCGATGAAACTGTTTTCCAGTTTATCGATCGACTCATGAATATGCGGATGCAGCAATCCCGTGGGATTGGCCATCTCTTTATGGATAATATCGAAATCATGGTTCTCCGGATCCGCGATCCGTTGCATCATTGACTTGACCTTGCCAAAAAAAACGGTCTTCGACTGGCGCATCCGGCGCCACACCGCCATCTTCTGGATAACGTTCCAGCGACCGGTTAAAGGCGTATTTCCACGCTTCAATATATAGATTCTCCTTGCTGGAAAAGTGATAATTGATTGAAGCGGTATTGGTCTTCGCTTGTTTGCAGATCTCCGCGTTGGTCGCCTCTTTATATCCTTTTTGAGCAAAAAGCACACTGGCTGCTTCTAGCAGGGCCAGGCGGGTTTCCTGACCATCGATACGTTGTCGTTTCATTCTGTTTCCTTTTTATTGGTTATATCTATTGAATAGTTTAACTGGATAATTGAACTAATGCAAAGACTTCTTGTAATTTTATTAAAAATGATTGTTCTCAATGAAACAGGTTATTGAATGATTTATATGTGAAAAATTGCGTTATATATTTTATAGTAGATAGTTATATTAGTATGTGTCTCATTTGATGATGGTATTTATTGTGTTTGAATAACTATTCCACCAGTTCTGAATCCAGATCATTTAATGATTCAAATACGAAATTCTATTGACATCTAGTCCGGTTATTTAGAGGATACCTGTTTGATTCAACCCGGATAGACAATCATAATGCGAAATGGGCTGCCCGGGCGTTTAAACAACTGACAGGAGATCATACATGAAAAAAACGAGACAAAACCGGTCAATTTTACTACTGGTGCCTTTACTGATGGGAATTATTGTCAGCAGCACGCCGGCCGGTGACTACCCGCTGGCTAAAAAAGTTAATCCGTTCATCGGAACCGGAGCCCACGGCCATACTTATCCGGGCGTATCGATGCCTTTTGGCATGGTTCAACTCAGTCCGGATACCGATACCAACGGTTGGGACTGGTGTTCGGGTTATCATTACACCGATGATAACATCATGGGATTCAGCCATACCCATCTCGATGGCACCGGCTGCGCCGACCTGGGTGATTTCCTCTTTATGCCCACGACGGGTGAACTGAAGTTCCAACCCGGTTCAAAACGAAATCCCGATGAGGGCTATCGCTCCCGTTTCAGTCATGACCAGGAAAAGGCATTTGCCGGTTTCTATGGGGTGACATTGAAAGATTACAATATCGACGTCGAACTGACTGCGACCCCGCGCGTAGGTGTGCATAAATACACCTACCCTGCGACAAAACAGGCCAATGTTATTATCGACCTGACCCATGCGATCGGTGGAACCCGTATCCGCGAAAGCAAGGCGGAAATCGTCGGCAATAATGAAGTACGCGGTTATATTCGCAAAAGCGGCTGGTCGCCGGATCGGTTCCTCTTTTTTGTTGCAAGATTCTCTCAACCGTTCAATTCCAGTGGACTGGTAGTGGATGATCAGCCACAGGATGCCTCGGTACGAACCAGTGATGCGCGCAATATCAAAGGCTATGTCCGTTTCGATACCACTCAGAATAAGACCATCATTGTGAAAGTGGCGCTCTCCGCAGTCAGTTGGGAAGGCGCCATAAAGAACCTGGAAGCCGAAGCGCCGGGTTGGGATTTCAATGCACTCTGTGACAAGGCCCAGGCCGCCTGGCAGAATCAACTATCTAAAATTTCGGTCAAAGGCCAGAAACCCGCCGATGAAACCGTATTTTATACTGCGCTTTATCGTTGCAGTCTGACTCCCAACCTGTTCATCGATGTGGATGGCCAGTATCGCGGCACTGACAGACAGGTCCATCAAGCCGATGGTTTTGATAACTATACCGTTTTTTCCCTCTGGGATACCTTCCGGGCCGAAATGCCCCTGTTTACCATTCTGGACCAGAAGCGCACCAATGATTTTATTAACTCGATGATCGGCAAATTCGAGCAGCGAGGTCTGTTGCCCTATTGGGAGTTGCATTCCGGCGAAACCTGGTGCATGATTGGTTATCATGCTATTCCGCCCATCGTGGATGCCTGGATTAAGGGCATTCACGGCTTCGATATTAAGAAAGCCTATCTGGCCATGAAAACCAGCGCCATGCAGGATCATCAGGGCATGAAAGAATACAAGGAACTGGGTTACGCGGCACTCGATAAAGAAGGCCAGTCCGCCTCGCGCACCATGGAATATTCATTTGATGACTGGTGCATTTCCCAGATTGCCAGGGAACTTGATCTGAAAGATGACACTGCCGAGTTCAGTAAGCGCGCCCAGTATTTCCGCAATATTTTTGATCGCTCGATCGGTTTTGTCCGCGCCAAAGATTCCAATGGCAACTGGAAGGTTGATTTCAATCCGGACCATCTTCCCGCCGATGGCGCCAGAGAATTCACCGAAGGCAACTCCTGGCATTACACCTTCTTTGCGCCACAGGATGTTAACGGCCTGATCGATCTGCTGGGCGGTGATGCTCGCTTTATCGCCAAAATGGATGAACTGTTCACACGTCAGGGCCGTGAACATGTTGATGTCTCAGGCCTGATCGGTCAGTACGCCCAGGGTAACGAACCCTGCCACAATTATGCCTATCTCTACACCTACGCCGGAGCGGCCTGGAAAACCCAGGAAAAAGTCGCCCAGATCGTTTCTACCCTGTTTACCGATGAACCCGAAGGCCTTTGCGGCAACAACGACTGCGGCCAGATGTCGGCCTGGTATGTCTTCAGCGCGCTGGGCTTCTATCCGGTTTGCCCCGGCCAGCCGGTCTATGTCTTTGGTACGCCCCATTTCAAACAAGCCACCATCAATCTCGAAAGTGGCAAGGCCTTCAATGTCATCGCTAAAAACATTTCTCCAGAAAATATCTATATTCAATCGGTAACCTTGAATGGTAAGCCTTACAGTAAGGCGTGGATTACGCATACCGATGTCATGGCCGGCGGCGAACTGGTATTCACCATGGGGCCCAAAGCCAACAAACAGTGGGGCAGCGCCAGTTCTGATCGTCCCCATTCACCCGTAGAGCAAACCTTGACACTGATGCCTTATCTCATCGGCTCTCAACGGACCTTTATGAAATCGCTTGAAGTGGAATTGAAATGTGATGATGACAATGTCCGCCTCTGCTATACCACCGACGGTAGTGAACCGACCATGGATTCCCCGGTTTATCACGGGCCATTTGTCGTCAATGAAGACACCACCATCAAAGCCCGTGCCTTCAAAAAAGGCGCAATGCCAAGCATGATCCTGACCTCAACCGTAACGAAACTGGTGCCGCGCCCGGCAAAGCAGGTCGATTCGCTTGAATCCGGCCTGGAATACTCCGCGTACGATGGCAACTTCCAGAGTGTCCAGCGGCTGAACCGCGCCCGCCCGACCCTGCAGGGCAAATGCGACGATATCGATATCAAACTTTCAAAACGTTCGGATAACTTCGGCATGATTTTTACGGGCTATTATAAAGCCCCCGAAGATGGCCTTTATACCTTCTGGACCCGGTCCGATGATGGCAGTTGTCTCTATCTGGATGGCGATCTGGTTGTCGATAACGACGGCATGCACAGCGCCTCGAGCAAATCAGGCCAGGCGGCGCTTCAGGCCGGCCTGCATGAACTCAAGGTTCTCTATATCGAAGGCTCCGTGGATGAAGTTCTCGAGGTTTATGTCCAAACCCCCTCTGGCAACCGCGAGAAAATCAGCCCGGCCACGCTCTTTAGAAAGAAGTAAAATTTTAATTTTATAACAGTTTACAATATGACTGCCACACTTAATAGACTGGGTGTGGCAGTTTTATAATCTATCCTTCTATAAATGGAGTTCCAATATGACAAGGATGTCAGTTAGAGCCTGGTCGATTTTGACGTTACTATTAGCATTCGTATTCTTATCCGGATGCCAATCTACCCGGCTTCCTGGTGACCGTCCCTCCTGGCAGGCCCGTGAGGTTGTTATTAGCCCGGATATCAGATTACAGCGATTGGCAGAAGGCGTCTGGCTGCACCAAACCTGGCACCAGTTTGAGCAGTGGGGCCGGGTACAGTCCAACGGCTTGCTATTGGTCGATGGCGATCAGGCCTTACTGGTTGATACCCCCGTAACAAACGAACAGACTGCCGAACTGCTCAACTGGGTCGAGTCAGAGTGGGGGGCCAGGATCAAAATAGTGATCCCGACTCACTGGCATGTCGACTGCATGGGAGGTCTGGCCGAAACCCAACAAAGGGGCGCGACCTCCTGGGCGCAGGCCCAAACCATCACCATTGCCCAACAAAAAAAACTGCCCGTTCCGGACCACGGTTTTGAACTGTTCTGTCGGATTAAGTTTGCTTCCCGCACCTTGGAACTCTTTTATCCCGGTCCCGGCCACGCCCTGGATAATATTGTCGTCTGGCTCGATAAAGAACAGATTCTGTTTGGCGGTTGCCTGATCAGGGCAATCTCAGCTCAAGGATTAGGTAATATTGCTGATGGCGATGTCAACGCCTGGCCCCGTTCTGTTCAGTTGGTCCGATCACGTTACCCTCAAGCCAGAACCATTATCCCCGGCCACGGTTCCACCGGCAGCACGGACCTGCTCACCCACACCATTAAACTTTGTCAACAGTCCGGCAACTGATCGCCAGAGTATGATAAGATACGATTGTCAAAATCATCACTGTTGCCGGAACATCACTGCCGATGGGATAAGACTGCCGGTCCTGTGGACCGATGACAAAGAAACCCGTAAAAGATTAACCGCTCTCCACGGCAAACCGGTCAGCCTCGAATTCGAACTGAAAGATGCGAGTCTGTTCTCCTTTGAATTCCTGGAATAAGTGAATCGAACAAAACGATAACTGCAATCACTATGAATGGAGTATTGATATGCCTAAGCAGGCAACTTTAGTATATTTTGTCGGTATATTACTTTCTCTGGCCATCATTTCCGCCGGTCAGTCAACTCCTCCCAAAAGTACCAATATCATTCAGCCCGCCTCATCTCTGCCCGACACCACCCCATGGGATTTGCCGCATCTGAGTGAACCACCCCAATATCAATGGTCCGGCCAGCAGAGTCCCGTATGGTCTCTGCAATACCAGGGCGAGTCATATCAGGGCAAACCAACCCACGTTTTTGCGTATTATGCCAGCCCAGCCACCCTGAATGGCCAACCGGCCCGGGCAGGCTCCCTTCCCGCTGTCATCCTGGTCCACGGCGGGGGAGGTACCGCCTTCAATGTCTGGGCCGAACTCTGGGCGAAACGCGGCTATGCTGCCATTGCAATGGATCTCTCAGGGTACGGCCCGGACAGAAAGAAACTACCCGACGGCGGCCCGGCCCTGCGCGATAATGTCATCTTCGGCGGTATCGACCAGCCCATCCCTGACCAGTGGCCTTACCATGCCGTTGCCAATGTGATTCTGGCCCATTCGCTCATCC
Source organism: Sedimentisphaerales bacterium (assembly GCA_963663965.2). GTDB lineage: Bacteria > Planctomycetota > Phycisphaerae > Sedimentisphaerales > SM23-30. Next base: position 159,982 of record CAXXFK010000011.1, on the reverse strand, counting down.
GCAGTTTCCCTGAAGTCGACGCGAATCGGACCGCCATAACCGGAATCAGTTGGGGCGGATACCTCACCAGTATCGTCGCCGGCCTGGATAATCGTTTCAAGGCGGCCGTGCCGGTCTATGGCTGTGGCTTCCTGTATGAAAATAGTGGCTGGCTGCACGCATTCGAAGAAATGACCCCGCAGCAGAAATCTCGCTGGATCACGCTCTGGGATCCTTCCTGCTATATCGGCTCAACTACAATCCCCATCTTCTTTGTCAACGGCACCAACGATCGTTTCTACCGCCTCGACAGCTATTCCAAAACGTATCAACTGGTCAAAACCAACGGCAACTACCGCATCACTGTCAACATGCCCCACAGCCATCAAGCCGGTTGGGCCCCTCCTGAGATCGGCCTCTTTATCGATCAGTATATCAATGAAGGCCTCCCGCTGCCCATCATCGCCGCACCCCGTCTAACCAACGGCCAGATCAAAGCCGAAGTCCAGACCCGGACAACACTGACCGCCGCCACTCTTCATTATACCACCGGTACCATCCCCATTAACGAGCTCACCTGGCAATCGATCCCCGCCCGGATCGAAAACCAAGCCATCATCGCGCCCGTGCCCCCCCAGGATGCCGCCATCTGGTTCCTCACCGCCACTGACAACCGCAATGCCACTGTCTCCAGCAAACTGGTATTCTCACCAGACCGAAAGGATAATTAAAGACCGCAAAAATCCTTTAGAGGTACCCCGATATATTAATATTGTTAGTTCCTTCATATTATTGTCTGGCAATGAAACGGGTCTGATCGCTCGCATGTCAAGTTTTTACTCGTCAAAGACTTATTTCACGGCCCAGCGGGCATTATCAATCGTTAATGGTATAAAAGAGAAAGCCATTAAAAAAGTGTCTTTGGGGACGTGTTAAATCGTAGGATATTAAATTAGCAATTCATAGTGTGACTGTGTTTAGAGATAACTTTTTTATCTGGAGGTTCGAATCATGAAAAGGACGATGCAGGTTTCATTGTTTGTCCTGGCTGCAATTTCTGTTGGTTCGGCGGCGGGTTTGACCGAGTATGCATTTACTACTATCCAATATCCGGATTCTAGCGTGACTATCACGGAGATCCATTCGATCAATGATCGGGGGATCGTCGCGGGTGGGGCATGTCGACTGGTTTATGAACCGTTTTGGAGTTTTATTTATGATGGTGAGCATTTTACGGACATTAAAATCGATGTCAGTTCAACCGCGCAGGGGATCAATAATTTGAATCAGGTTACCGGGCCTTATCATGATGGGGAAGGACGGCAATTTTATGTTTATGACAATGGGGCAATCTCGCTTAACCACAACGATCCGCAAGCGCAGGGTAAACAAACCGCTGTAGGCGGCATTAACGATACGGGAGTGATCGCCGGCCATTATTATGACGGGACCGACTATCATGGATTTCTTTATGACGGTAATGATTAAGTTACCGTCGATTTTGGCGTTGATACGTCGACCATACTGCTGGATATCAATCCGGCTAATCCGATCGTGGGATGGTCGCATAGCACGCATTGGGGTCATTTAGAAAGCTAACTTTACGAAGAGGGCCGTCTGCATGAAATCCTGTTTCCCGAATCATCCAGAACCCAGGTCTTTGGCATCAATAATCCGGGCGTGACCGTGGGATCCTACACGCTCAATGGGCGTGACTATGGTTTTATCTGTGATGAGGGAGTGTATCAGAGTATCGATATTCCGGAAGCCTCATCCCTGGTTGTGCGGGATATCAATAATGACGGGGTTATTGTTGGCAGCTATGTCGACTCGGTTAACGGGAACACCTACGGTTTTATTGGGACGCCTGTCCCCGAACCACTGACCTTTGATTTGCTATCGATGGGAGCCTTCTGTATGAGCAGGAGAAGAAAATCTAATTTTTGAATTTGCCTTAATCGCCATTGCCATTACAGAGGGGTTTCTATCACCCTGACAGAAAATCAATGCGAGATTAAGTGGCCAGCTTGATTCGCCATACAGGTCAGGTTCATATCTCAAAGTTGATATGATCAGGGGGATAATATGGGTGGACCTGGTGATTCGGGTTTGAAATTCACGACAGGCAGGCCCAGTTTGAATATAAAGATCTGATATATATGATATTGGTTTATAATGAGTTATATTGATGTCGGATTTGGTCGATAACGAATATAGCTATCATGAGATTGACAGGTTATTCAATTTTATACCCAGAAAAGGGATGCATGCACTGTTGTTATGTCATCGACATCGTGATACTCAGTCAGATGTATCCATGTGATCAAATTACCTGATCATACCGTATTACAAAATAAAGTTTTCAGTCACTGATATCTGGAGGGATCCTGATTCATTCCGGATTGTTCACAGTGAAGAAATACTGGACCTGCCTGTTGACAAAATTTGTTAACGTTCAGTTATGGTCTGTTTAACGATTAAAGGCCTATAACAAATTTGTTAGATATCTGGACGTAAACATTGTGAAGTTATTCGATAGGAGTCCGTTGGAGAGGGCTAACTGTTAAGTTGTATAAGTATTTATGGAATAAGGAATAATATTTTATCATGGAAATGGATTGACCTTGTGAAACGGGCATCTGAGGGAAGAATAGAGCCATCCTGTTTGAATAACAAGAGTAAGATATGATGAAAATTATCTTTTTTTTTATGACAAATTGAATAAATATTAGAAATATGTTAGAATAAAGCTCTCCGCAGGAACAGAGAAATTAAAATTCGCGAGCGAGAAAAAAAGATGAAGAAGAACCTTCCGATCAAAATTACGTTATTTATTTTCGTGTTAGCGGTATCCTTATGTCATGGCGGGTTGGTGCACCGTTACAGTTTTGATACGGATGCCAGCGATTCGGTTGGCAGTGCTGATGGCGTTATCATTAATCAGACGGGCGGCGTTAATTTTTCTGACGGTTCGATTATTCTGGGTAATAATGGTTCGCAGGTGTCGGGCAGTGGCGGGGATTATGTGGATCTGCCAAACGGGATCATATCGAGTCTGGGAGTCGAGGCGACCTTTGAAGTGTGGATGACCTGGAACGGCAGCGGGAACTGGCAGCGGGTATTTGATTTTGGCACCAGTGATGGCGGGGAAGATGTTTCGATTGCCTCGGGTAACAGCAGCTATATTTTCCTGACTCCAAAAGGGGGCGGGACAGGTGTTCGCCTGGGTTGGCGGCATGGTCCCACGGTATCGGAAAATATTATTGACGGTTCCTCCTTAACCGCCGGTCAGCATCATATCGCAGTAGTCTGGTATGGGCGTTTAAAGGATGTCATTCTTTATATCGATGGTGTGGAGGCCGGCCGGGGAATGGCGCATTTTTCCTTGAGTGAGATGATCGATAATAATAACTGGCTGGGACGATCACAGTGGGTTGATACGATGCTCGTGGGGGGGATTAATGAGTTTCGGATTTATGATTTCGCTTTAAGCGAGAATCTGATACAGGCCAATTATCAGGCAGGTCCGGATTCCCTGGCGTTTTATGAACCAACCGAGCCAACGCCGGCCAATTATGCCCAGGGAGTGGCGACAGGGAATGTGCAATTAAGCTGGCAATACGGCGGCGAGGATGTCACCGGATTTGATGTGTATTTCGGTGTTGACCGCGCGGCCGTCGACAGCGCTTCTTCCAGTACCGCAGGGATCTACCAGGGCCAGGTAACCGGCGAACAGAGATTTTATGAAATAACCGGTCTGGAACGGGAACGGGTGTATTACTGGCGAGTTGACGCTCTGCTAGCATCCGGTCAGAAGATACAAGGTACCGTATGGGAATTTGAGACGGAAAGTTATCTGGCGGAACTGTTATATCCACAGAATGGGCGGGATGGCATACCCGCCAACCAGATCCGGCTGGAGTGGATACCGGGCTACAGCGCGGCGGGTTATCGATTGTGGCTGGGCCAAACGCCTGAAGGCATGTCCCTGGTCGCGGACCATCTGACCGATGGTTATTATGTGACCGGCCAATTGGCGTTTTACAGCGAGTATTACTGGCGCCTGGACGCGATGGAAGCGGGGGGGGGGATAACCCAGGGCGAACAGTGGCATTTCAAGACGATCAGCAAACCGGGGCCCTGTCTGCCGGGTGATCTGAGCGGCAATTGCGTTGTGGATATTGCCGATCTGATGCTGTTAATCCAGCAGTGGCTGGATCAACTGGTCTGTGAAGGGTATGACTGCCCGGATCTGGATCGATCCGCCCAGGTGAATATTGGTGATTATTCGGTCATGTCGGATCAGTGGCTGAATCGTAACACCCCCAAAATCGTGATCAATGAAATACATTATCATGAAGGTGAGAATAACGAACCGGTTGAATTTATCGAGTTATTGAACGCAGGCGTCCAATATATCGATCTGTCCGGCTGGCAGCTGAGCGATGCCGTTTCTTATACGTTTCCGGCGGGTACCATGATGGAGCCGGGCGAGTTTATTGTTGTTGCCGGTTATCCAGAGGCCGTATACGACAAATTCGGGGTAACGGCACTTGGACCCTGGGATGGCAAGCTGAGCAACGAGGGTGAACGCATCATATTGCGTAATAACCAGGGCGAGAAAGTGGATCAGGTGGAATATGGCAGCGCGTTTCCCTGGCCGGTGGCGGCCAATGGCGAAGGAGCGTCTATGGAGTTGATTCACCCGGATCTGGATAACGATCTGGGCGGCAGCTGGCGTGCGTCGGGCTATCATGAGGCAGAGTTCGATCTGGCCTATGGCGTACCCACCCCGGGGTTTGGCAACAGCGTATTCAGTCCGACGATACCGCCGCAGATCAGGCAGGTTTCGCATCGGGTGATCAATCCATTGATCAATCAGAATCGATCGGAGCCGAGGTCGGGGCAGGCCATGCTCATAACGGCCAAAGTAACCGATCCGGATGGCGTGGCATCGGTAGAGGCCAGGATCCAGATCGTCGCACCGGGCGCGTTTATCCCGGCGTATCTTCCGGTGGGGATTTCATCGCTATTATCCCAGCCTCATCAGCGCCAGCCGATCAATCCGGCTTTTGAAAACGCGGCCAACTGGACAACAATGACGATGTATGATGATGGAACGCATGGCGATGAGGCGGCAAATGACAATACCTATAGTGTGATTGTGAACGGGCAGCCGAACCGTTATTTATTACGATACCGAATTGTGGCGCGAGATGGCCACGGGACAGAGGTTCGTGTGCCCTATTATGATGATGGCAGGATGAATTTCGCGGCGTTTTATTATGATGGTGTGCCGGATTACGTGATTACGCGCGACACCGTACAGCCGCAGGGTGTGGGCTATGCTTATCCGTCCGAGGTGATGACCTCGGTGCCAGTTTATTTCATGTTGACGCGTGGCGCCGATTACTATCAATGCAGCGGGTATAGTTCGGGCGATCAGATCAATCAAAGCACCACCAGTTATAATAATCAGGAGGCGGGTAAGGCGTATAACTGGGAATGCTGTTTCGTTTATGATGGCGAGGTATATGACCATGTGGCCTACCGCGCACGAGGCGGAAACGGACGCTATTATGGCAATAAGCGTTCGATGAAATTCCGATTTAACCGTGGTGATTATTTTCAGGCCCGTGATATCCATGGCAAAAAATTTCCGGAGCGCTGGCAGCATCTGGTGACGGGCAAAATGTTCGGCAACCGGATGGAAGGTTTTTATGGCCTCAACGAACTGATCGATATGAAATTATGGAATATTGCGGGTTTACCTGCTCCGGAGGGATATTGGTTCCATTTCCGCGTGATTGATGGCGCCGAGGAAGCGCCAACTGGGACTTATGGCCAGTATCAGGGAGATTTCCATGGGATTTATATCGCCTGGGAAGATTATGACGGTGCATTCCTGGATAACCATGGGATGCCGGCCGGCAATTTATATAAGCTCTCAGATAAGATTTATGAAGGGTACCGTCAATTACGCTATCAGGCTCAGAACGCGGTGACAGAAGGTGCGGATTATGAGTTTATTCGCTGGAATTTGAATGCCAGTGCGACGGCGGACCAGGTACGGGCCTGGCTGGACACGGATGCCTGGTACCGGTATAAAACGGTGAGTGAGGCGATCCGGCATTACGATTTATTTTCGGGTCCGACCTGTTTCCATTGTTTGAAAAACGTAGCGTGGTATTTTTATCCCAATTATACACCGGCGAACAATCAGTATGGCCAACTGTGGGTCTTGCCGTTCGATGTGGATGATACCTGGGGGCCGTACTGGAATATGGGGGTGGACCACGCGACCGCGGCGGTTTATGATCAGGCGTATAATGACGGTCTGGTGCAATTGACGATCCAGCCCGAGAAAGCATCCATCCGGCAGGAGTTACGGAATACGATACGGGAATTTCGCGATTTGCACTGGCAGCCGGAGGTGATCGATTACATGCTGGATGAGATGGTCAATAAAATCGCTCCGCTGGTTTCTGCCGAACGGGACCGGTGGCGTCTGAATCCAACGGAAGGCGGCAGCCGTGACGATGGCAGCATCGAGGCGATTGCGGCCAAGATGAAACAATTTGCCTGGGAAAGCGGCGTTTGGAGCTGGCCGGGCACGGATTATCATCTCGATGAACTGGCCAACGCGGAAGGGGACGCGGCGGCATTGCCGGCGACACCGGTGATTACTTATGCCGGCAGTCCGGGATATCCATTGAACGATTTGAAATTCAGCACAACAGCATTTTCCGATCCACAGGGTGCCAATACCTTTGCCGCGCTGCAGTGGCGGATCGCGGAGATCGATCCGGATCTGGCGGCCAATCAGCAATCCAGCGATTTTGTGCTGATCGAGCCGTATTCCAGCTGGCGTTATTTTGAAGGGCGTTCCGAACCTTCCACGGAACCCGGGGCGTGGCGTCTGGCCGGTTATAATGACAATCCCGCGACGACGTCATGGAAAGAAGGCCCGGCGCCGGTCGGATATGATCCGGCGGTTTCGATGGGTTCGCCGTTGACGATGCGGAATCAATTCTACACGTTTTATATGCGTCGAACATTCCAGGTGACCCATCCGGAGGATATTGCCCAATTGCGATTTTTCGTTTTATACGATGATGGTTTCAATATCTGGATCAACGGGCATCGGGTGTTGTCGGCCAATGTGCCGCAAGAGAATCTGCCGTATAATGCGTTGTTGTCTCAATATGGGTATCCGTATCGGGGCGACGAAAATACTTATGATGCCTTTATTGTAGAAAACGTTGCTCAATATCTGGTAGAAGGTGAGAATCAAATTGCTGTTCATGTGATTAATGTCGATGCCGGCAGTTCTGATTGCTTCTTTGATATGAAGCTGGCTGCCAGTTATGAGGAGCAAGTCCCGGTGGTCCCTACCTTGAAAAAACGGGCTTACGAACTCCAACCGGTATGGCAATCCGGTGAGATTGATCGCTTTGATAGTCAGGTAACCATACCGGGATCGGTTTTGCAAATGGGACGTCTTTATCGCGTACGTTGCCAGATGAAAGACAATACGGGGCGCTGGAGCCACTGGTCCAGCCCGGTTCAGTTTGTGGCAGGAACGCCATTAGGGGCCGGCCTGGTGCAGAATTTGAGGCTTACCGAACTGATGTACAATCCGCTGCCGATGGATGGCAGTCCGGTAGATTCGGATGAGTATGAATTTATTGAGTTTCAGAATACCGGGATGAAGCTCTGGATTTATCCGGGGTCGAGATTACCGATGGGATTACTTTCCATTTTGCCGATGGCCCGATAACAACCCTGAACAAAGATGAGTATGTTCTGATAGTACGAAATCAGGCAGCGTTCGAGAGCCGTTATGGCACTGATTATTCCGATCGGATAGCCGGCAGTTATTCGGGCAAGCTTTCCAATAGCGGAGAGACAATCCGGGTAACCGATTACTGGAATGGGGATATCCTGGACTTTAGTTATCAGGATGGCCGTGAATGGCCCCAGGCGGCCGATGGCGCGGGTCATTCGCTGGTACCGCTCGATATAACCTATGCCGATCAGCATGATGGATCGTTAAGCTATCATCGGAACTGGCGGATGAGCGCCCGGTTGCACGGATCGCCGGGCAGGGCGGATGAAATGATTGCTCCCAGCGTGATGGTCAATGAGATCAAGGCGCATACGGATTATCAGAATCCATCCTACCCTGAATATGATTCCAACGACTGGATTGAACTGGTCAATGCCGGTGAAGTAACCCAAACGCTGCAGGATTGGTATTTGAGCGATGATCCTGAGCGATTGACCAAGTATTCGCTTGCAGGCCGGCAGATCGAACCGGGGAGCTATCTGGTGCTGGATGAAGTCCATGATTTTCATAATCCGATCACTAATGGATTTGGTTTAAATAAAGCCGGAGAGCAGGTTATTCTGTCTTATCTGCCGGGAGATGCCCGTGATCGGATTGTCGATTATGTCCGATTTGAAGGCCAGGAGAACGCGACGGCGGAAGGAGTGGCTATTTCGATTGGGCGGTATCCGGATAGGGCGGAGTGGTGGTTGAGCATGCCTGCCTCTGCGGGTTCGGCGAATGTGGAACCATTTGAGGATATCCTGATCAGTGAGGTGATGTATCATCCCGATGAAACCGGTGAATATGAATATATCCAGTTGTATAATCCCACAGGACGGGAAATTGATTTCTCAGGCGAAGGTGGGGCCTGGCAACTGGATGGCGATGTCGAATTTGCATTCCCGTCTGATTTCAGTCTGGCCGCCGGCAAAAAAGTCATTGTGGTTGGCTTTGATCCATCGCAGTCAGTGGAATTAGCGCAGTTTATAGCCAATTATCAGCGGGGATTTTAACCGCGGTCTGGATATTATCGGTCCCTGGAAGGAGAACTTTCCAATGAAACCGGCCGCATTACGCTGAGGCAGCCGTTGCTACTGGATCCAGGCGGAACCGAGATCCCCTGGGTGACAATCGATGAAGTGATTTATTTCGATCAGTCGCCCTGGCCGGCAGAGGCCGATGGATCTGGCATGGTTTTGCATCGAAACAATATGATTTCCGGCGTCGCTGGAAGTAATCCCATGGCATGGGAGGCCCAGATTGGCGTTTCAATAAATTAATGAGCCGTTATATTTGATACAAAGTATGTAAACTTGTATATTATCGGGCACTTAAAGTTCGAAAAGCATTAAATTTATGTTGAAAACATGTTAGGAGAGTGTTAGAATAAGATTGTAGAAATGGGAAATAGTGCAATAAGCTAATAGTGTTCATATTTATTTAATCCATAATAAATGATCATTATACAATCCTGAAAATTTCATCATAAACAATCATGAGTGTCACTGGAACCAAGCATGATAGCCTTGTTTCGTTAGAGAGTCCCCCTGCTACGAAACAAACCACCCCTTTAATTAGCGACGAAGCAACTGCACGCGAGATAAAGGCGTTGGAGTCTGGCATAACCCCTTTGAGGGTCGTGCAGGCTGCCAGCGTGAATCTGAATCAAGGCGGTATGCTGGCGCGGCGTTATGAGTTGAAATATCGAATCCCGGAGACATTGGCTTATTCGGTGCGGTCCTATCTCCTGCATTACATGCAGCCGGATATCTATACGGCGAGGCAACCCTCGGGTCAATACGGCATATGCAGCATTTATCTTGATTCCAGCGAAATGAATTTATTCCGTGAGACGTTTCAAGACAAGTGCAATCGTTTCAAGTTGCGGAATACGCGGCTACGATGACAATCCGAGTACCCCGGTATTTTTTGAAATCAAGCGGAAACTCAATCGGATTGTGTATAAGAGCCGCGTAGCCGTTGCCAAACATCAGATCCAATCCGTTTTAAAAGGGGATATGTCTGGGGCGAAATCCGAAAAAGACTTGTCCGTTTTGCGGCAATTTTATCATTACAGTTCCTCACTTCGAGCCCATCCCATCGCCTTGGTGCGATATCAGCGCGAAGCGTTCGAGTGTGAGGGCGAGTCACGAGTGCGTATTACATTCGATCGGAAAATCAGTTGCCGATCGATAGGCAATCCAACCTTTACCATGAACGGAGCAGGATGGACAGAGCTGCCCATCAGCTTTGTCGTGCTGGAAATCAAATTTTCGGAGCATTTTCCGGCCTGGGTTCATCACATGGTCCAGTATTTTAATTTGAACCGGCAATCCATGTCGAAATATTGTACTACGGTACGTCATTTGACATCCTTAGGCTTATTTCATCCATTGAGCCTCCATTAAGCCCTGAAAAAGAGGCTTCCCTGCGCCTTAACATTCATCCAACCTTTTATACTATCAATAATAGCGAAAAATATCATGGAACAATTCTGGCATATACTTGATGGTTATTCCGCCGGCGGCGATTTGGATATCTGGTCGGCGGCAATATCCTTTTTACTGGCATTTGTTCTGGGACAGGCTCTGGCGTGGATCTATTATTTTACCCATATCAGCTTGTCGTACTCCAAAACGTTTGTTCAATCGCTGATCATTATGACGATCATTGTTTCGCTGGTTATGCGGACGATCGCGGGCAGCTTTGTGATTGCCGTTGGGTTGATGGGCGCATTATCGTTGATCCGTTTTCGTAATGTGATTAAAGATACGCGTGATATCACCTTTTTGTTTTGTTCGCTGGTAATAGGAATGGCCTGTGGATCAGGGCGATACGCTCTGGCAATCACCGGCAGTATCGGTTTATATCTGGTTCTGTTGTATTTGTATGTTGCCGATTTTGGCATGAGTCATCCGGGTAACGCGATGTTGCATTTTACCAGCATGGATCCCCTGGACGACACCCATCCGGCGTTATCGATTCTGACTCAATTCTGCCGTGGTTTTACCCTGGTGTCTTCCAATTCAGGAGGATTAGGAGAGAATCAGATTCATTATTCCTACCAGTTATCGTTGCGTAACAGTGCAAAGAATGAAAAGTTACTGGCCGCTATTCGCCAGTTGAAGGGCGTGCAAAATGTCAGCCTGACTATGCAGGAACAGCTTCTAGAGATGTAAGGAGTTCTGATCGATGAGGCAAACCAAAGGAAAGGCTTTTAATGCAGTTTTACCGCCGTTAGTCTGGTTGATCGCGGTGGGCGCTGTGATCTGGTTGTACATGCAACGGAGTCAGTCTTACTCCGTGGCCGGTCTGGCGCGATCGCAGGTCTATCTGGCAAGTTGCGTGGCTGATGTTACGGTGGCCCGACTACCGGTGCAACTTTACCAGAAAGTCAGCCGGGGAGACGTACTGGTTGTGGCCGAGCAGGGAATCCATCAGGACCATGAATATACCAAAGCCTTGTTTGATGCGCAACGCGCGACCGCCCAGGCGGAATTAAAACGGTTGGAAGCGGAATTGAATGCCGCCCGGGAAGACCTGCTGGAATCCTATGAAATGCAGGCCAGTGAACGGGCGCGCCGGCTGGCGGATTTAACCCTTGATATTGAGAAGGCGCGCCTGGCGGCATTGACGGTCAAGACCGATCTGGAACCAGACCGGATCGAGCTGGAAAGTCTGAAGCTGGAAAAAACGATACTGGAGCAATTGCTGGCCCGTGATGCGGTTGAGCCCTACGAAGTAGAAAAAGCCTCGCAGGCCTATGAACAGATGGCCGTGAAAGTAACGCAGCAACAAGCGTTGCTGGATCAGATCGAACAGGATCTACAGGCCGCCCGGGAGCGGCTGGCGCAACTGCCAGAGAATGAGAATGATACCCGCAAACTCCAGATTATGCTGGAGCCATTTTCGCGGGCGATTGAGGTGCAAACCCATCGTCTGGCCGAGTTGTTTCTGCCGGTCAGCGAGATTGTCGTCAAGGCGCCGTTTGATGGCGTGGTAACAGACATCGTATGCCAGGAAGGCCAGGCGATCATGGGTGGCTCAGCGATGCTGACGCTAAGCCGTCCTCAGGCGGATTGCGTCGTGGTCTGGCTGGATCCATCCCAATCCGATCTGATTATGGAGAATCAGGAAATTGAGATCATGCGGAATAATCAGCCGCGGATGCGGATCCAAACAAAAGTCGAGGCAATCAGTTCGACCATCGAACCAATTCCTCAACAAATGTGGCGGCATCCGACGGTGCCGGAATGGGGGCGTCCCGTCCGTATTCTGGTGCCGGATGGCATCAGTCTGCTGAGCAATGAAATTGTGGGGGTTCGCGGCGTCATGCCCCATTGATGGGTCTGATTGTCAGGGAATACGAACGTATGGCTATTCTGTTTAAAAAGAGCTGTTGCCGCCATTCCATACCGATCATCCTGCTGGTGATGGGTTGCCTGCTGGTCCTGGCAGGATGTGGTGTTGATCCCATCCGCGCCGAGCGACAAACCGACCAGCGGGTTCATCAAATTCTGGATTCAAACTGGGATCCTGATCTGGGCAATCTGGCGAAACTTACCCAAACCGACCCCAATGAGATGGATCCGGAAGCGGTGGTGTTACTGGAAACCATCCGTCAAGCGGGTACAATAAATCTGGAACAGGCGATCCAGCTGGGGATGCTGAACAGTCATGATTACCGAACCGCCTGCGAGCAGCTCTATCTGGCGGGATTGAATCAAGCGGATGTCCAGCATTTTTATACCCTCCATCCCTTTGCCGGAGGGATTGCCGGTTATCATAAAGAAGGGTCCGATGAAATTGCCGGAGGACAAGCGACCGCCGGGTTTAACCAACTGCTCTCGACAGGAGCAACGCTGTCATCGAATTTCACCCTGGGTTATTTCGATATATTGACCGGCGATTTTCGATCGGGATTAACCTCGATCTTTCACGCGTCGGTGACTCAACCGCTTTTGCGCGGCGGATCGAGAAAAGTGGTTATGGAACCGCTGACCCAGGCTCAGCGGGATACGGTATACGCGCTGCGCGATTTTATCCGGTTTCGCAAGAGTTTTTGCGTGTCGACCGCCACGGATTACTGGCAACTGGCCCAACTGGCCTGGCAGGCTCAAAATGCCAGGGCGAACTATGAACAGTTGCAGCGAATCTATCGATCCATGCTGGATTTGAGCCAGGTGGGCCGATTGTCGCGATACGAACTGGAACAGGCCAGTCAGGATGTCATCAAGGCGGAAACCCTTTTGATCGGGACGATCAACGAATACGATAATGCTCTGGACCAGTTTAAAGTGCGATTATTGATTCCTCAGGAGACGGAGCTGAGGATCGAATTACAGGCTCCGTTCATCCGGGCTCTGGCCAGCAATCCCAGTTGGCCCACCGATGAAAAAGCCGCGGTGGAACTGGCATTGCAGCAACGGTTGGATCTGGCCAGCAGTGAAGACCGGGTAGATGACGCACGGCGTCAGGTCGAGATTGCCGCGGACGCATTGAAAGCCGATCTGGCGATAACCGGCCGGTTAGAACCCGCCCGACATCAAAATCGGGCCATACTGGACACCGATTCGAGTGAGATCGATCCGGCACAGGATCGTTATGAATTGTCGTTACGGTCCGACCTGGGCCTGGATCGAACCTGGGAGTCACACGATTATAAGCGGACGATTATCGCCTTATCTCAAGCCGAGCGTCAGGATCAATTGCTGAGAGAAGCGATCTCAGCGGGCATCAGACAGGCCTGGCGCGATATGCAGGAAGCCCGGGAACGTTATGAACTGCAAAAGCAGGCACAGACTCTGGCGAACAAGCGGCTGGAAAATACCTCGTTATTATTACAGTACAGACGGGCCAGTACGCGTGATGTGCTGGACGCTCAGAAGGATTACCTGCAGGCTCAAAACGCTTACGCCGCCGCATTGGCGGATTACGCTACCGCCGAATTGAATTTTTTAAGAGATACCGAATTGCTGTGGATTCATGCCGATGGCGAACCGGAGATTCGTGTCGGTTCCAGGGAGAATCCGTTATCCAACCAGGGTTGAGCCGGTTAAGTATGAATTTGTTTACAGGAGGCACTGGAGAACAGTATGAGAGACGCACAACGTAAAAACCATCGTAACGCCCTTTTCCTGGAGAACCTGGAAAAACGCCTTTTACTTTCCGCTTATGATGGTTTGCGCATCAGTGAGATTATGTATAACCCGGATCCGGTCGACAATAATCAGGGCTATACTTCCCAGGATTTCGAATATATCGAGTTCTATAATGGCGGCACCACCACCATTTCGCTGAAAAACGTAAAGATCAGCGAAGGGACCGGATATACTTTCGGCAACCAATCGCTGGCACCGAACGCTTATATGGTGGTCGCCCGCAATGCCGCGGCGCTGGCATTACGCTACGATCTTTCCGGTGTGACCGTTGCTCCCGGTTCACTTGACAGCGGATTGAGCAGCATGGATGAGCGGATCAAGATCGAGGTGCCAAACAGCTCAAGTCCGGATGGTTATCTAACGGTAATCGATATGACATATAATCCGGTCTTGACCGATGAGGCGGGGAATGACATGGTCGATAAAAATGGGGATCCTATTTACGATGTCTGGTACCCAATTACCGACAAGGGTGTCTTTTCACTGACCCTGGAAAATCCAACCGGCATGTCGATCGACGATCATGATGACCGTGACAGCTGGCGTCCTTCCTCGGAAAGGTACGGTACCCCGGGCCGGGCGGATGTCCTGGAACGTCCGGTGGTTGTCAATGAGGTCCTGGCTCATTCCGATGAGGTCAATGGCGACTGGATCGAACTGCATAATCTCAGCGCCAATCCCGTGGATGTCGGCAACTGGTTTTTAAGTGACGATCTGGCTGAATTAAAAAAATATCAGATTGCCGAGGGAACCATCATTCCCGCCCATGGCTATCTGGTTTTCAACCAGATGGAGCATTTCGGATACGCCGCATCCGATCCGGGAGCGCTGGAACCGTTCGGACTAAGTGAATACGGGGACGTCGTGATCCTGTCGTCGGGAGGTCAGATTGACGATGATGACAATATCGAGTTAACCGGTCTGTTTGAAGAGAAAGATTTTGCCGCGTCCATCAGCGGCGTCTCATTCGGACGTTATGAAAAATCGACCGACACCTATAATTTTGTCGCGATGAGTGTCAATACCCCGGGCGGCGAAAATGCCGCTCCGCTGGCCGGTCCGATTGTCTTCAGCGAGATCATGTATCATCCGGTTAACGATCAGGCCGGCGCCGAATATATCGAATTATTCAATGTGACCGATCAGGACGTGACGTTACAAGTCTATGACAGCAACGCGAAAGCCTGGATTCCCTGGCAGTTTACCGACGGCATCGAATATGTCTTTCCATTAAACACGACGATACCCGCAGGCGGGCGTTTAATAGTCGCCCAGGATCCGGCAGTATTTAATTCCGTCTATGGCACCCCAACGGACAATCCCCAGATTCTGGGGCCGTTTGCTAACCAGACCTCGTTAAGCAACAAGGGAGAGCGTCTGGAACTGGGGATGCCAGTGGATGAATTAACCCCGGATGGGATCCGGGAATACATCCGGGTGGACCGGGCCAATTACGATGACAGGTCGCCCTGGCCGGAAGGACCGGATGGGGATGGCACGGCCCTGATCCGCGTTGCGATGATGGGGTATGGCAATGATCCGGCCAACTGGATTGGCGGTCAGGTTTTGAACGCATCACCTCAGATAGATTCGCTGACCGGTCAACCCAATCCGGTCATGCTTGGAGAGGCGTTTGGTCTGATAGTCAGCAGTGCGGCCGATTCCGATGGTTCGATCGCACAGATCGTATTCTATCATGACAGTAACAGTAATGGCCGGCTGGACAGTCAGGATGACCAGCTGGGACAGGATACCGATGGCAGTGATGGCTGGCAGTGGGATGGCATTGCCAGTGGATTATATAATGGGAGCAATCGATTTTTTGCGGTAGCCAGAGACAATGACGGTAAAGACAGCAGCGCCATCTCCACAGAAATGATCATCAAAGCGCCGAACCGGGCGCCAACCATAGGATCGATATTCGCGATCCCCAATCCGGTCACGGAAGGCAGCAATTGGGCCATCACGGCCAATAACGTGAGTGATGCCGATGGCGCCGTGATTCGATGTGAATTTTATCTGGATACCAACCAGAATCTGCAAATCGATTCGAATGATTTGCTGCTGGGACGGGATTACAACAGCGCCAATGGCTGGACCTGGAGCGGAACTACCGAGGGATTGGCGATTGGGAATAACCGGATACTGGCCAGGGCGCTGGATAATGAAAGTGAATGGAGTAATGTTGTCAGTGTCACTCTGACGGTGGTTGCGGCCAATATGCCGCCTGTTATTGGATCATTAACCGCCACCCCCGATCAGACCGTCAAGCCCGATCCGATCGTACTGGTAGCGGATCAGGTGAGCGATCCAGAGGGGGGTCTGAATGCGGTATTATTCTATTTAGACAGCAATACCAATGGCAGCTACGACAGCAATGATTTGCTGCTGGGCACTGATAGCGATGGCAGCGATGGGTGGCGCTGGACGGTTGCAACGGCTGGTCTGGGAAGCGGAAATCAGCGATTCTTTGCCCGGGCTCAGGATGATAGCGGCGCATACAGTCCGGTGGTGTCAGTCACCGCACAAATTAATGATAATCAACCCCCGGTTACCGGCGGTTTAGCCGTTGATCAGGCGGTTATCAATCCTGGCGATACCATCACACTCAGCGCGGTTGGCGTCAGCGATCCGGAAAATCAAATGAACGCCGTTCGATTCTATTACGATAGCAATCGGAATGGCCGATTTGATTCCGGTCTGGATACACTTTCAGGTGTGGATGCCAATTCCGCGGATGGCTGGTCATGGATCATGACCGTGACATCCTATCCGGAAGGCATCATCACATTCTGGGCCGTCGCAGAGGATGCTCAAGGCAATCAGAGTCAACCTGCCGGAACCAGCCTCCGTTTAAATCAGGCGCCAACGGGCGGCGTTTTATCCATTGAACCACAGACCGTCATTCATGGCGAGCCGGTAACCCTGGCTTTGACCGAATATGGCGATCCGGACGGGGTAGTTCAGAAAGCAGATTTTTATCTGGACAGTAATGGCAACGGTTTTCCGGACGAATCCGATTTGTTCCTGGGCAGCGATAATACCCTGGCAGATGGATTGATTATGACGGTGGATACGGGAGTATTGCCGGCCGGTCAATTATCGTTTCTGGCGCAGGTGTGGGATGATGACAACCGGGCCGGTGAAGTGGTTTGCGCCGATGCCGGTGTTGAGCAATTCACGGTTGAACTGGAGCCCGGCATGGCCAAATCGGTTCGATACACCGATCTGGATGATACAGAGATTGATATTAAATTGAGCAAGGGAGCCGCTGCCTTCAGTTTTACTGGTCAAGACCTTTCCTATCAACTGATTAAAAAGGTATTAGTCGTAAGCGGCCGGGCTCAGTTGGCATCGATTGAACTGCTGGATGAGGATTGTCAGGCCGCTTCGATGTCGATCAAAGCCAAAGGAGGCGATGATCGTCTTGTTCTGGGCGATATTAATGGTGTGGGTTTAAAGAGCTTGAATGCCAAACAGGCCGATCTGGCCGGAACGATCCATGTTACGGGGAATCTCGGCGCCATATCACTGGGAGTCATTGATGATTTCGCCGGGATTTACGTCGGATCAGCGATAAAGGGCGTTTCGTTAACTGCCGAACGGATTGGAGAAGGCGTTCAGATTGAATTGCATGATGATTTAAAGAAACTGCAAACGGCCTCTATGGCCGGTGGTCAGATCAGCGCGGACTCGATCAAATCGGTTGCCATTAAAAGCGGCGACCTGGCCGGCGATCTGGTAGCCCGTTCAGGAGATATCGGTTCCGTGAGTGTTTATGGCTCCATCCGGGGCATTGTCAATGCCGAAGGCAGCATCAAGAAACTGGCTACCAAAGCCGGTTCAGTGGAAAACGCGGTATTGCGCGCGGGCCTGGATATTGGAAAAATATCGGCCCAGTCCGTTCAGGACAGCCTGATATCCAGCGGCCGGCATATGCAGGCAGTCCAGTCGAAAACGGATATCATCGACAGTCTGTTATTGTGCGGTTATGATATCGGGGCGGACGCGATACCCGGAACCGGTGATGAAGTTCTGAATGAAACGGAACAGGTTCAGTTGAAATCGATAAAAACGGGCAAGACCGGAACATTCGATGGCAGTTTTGCTCTGGCAGGTATTGAACCTGTTTCGCTGGGAGCATCCATTTCGGTCACGGATATTCTTGCCGGAAATACAGCCAATCAGCATTTGAGCGAAGCCGGGGGAGTAATCAAATCGGTAGCCATAGGACAAGCCTGGCAGGGTGGCGGTGGTGATCCTTATGGGCTTTACGCGGCGACTGCTATTGGGAAAATCTCGGTCAAGGAAGTTCTGTCAGGAGTAGGGGCGCCGGGAGAATTTTCAGTAAAAGCCATCTGGCCGTGAGGCGGGCTGCGACATGTCAACTGAAGGATAAAACCAAGTGAGACCTGATGATCCGATCGGGATCATCAGGCAATGACCAGAGTGAAATCATTATGGCTATCGGTGCACAAACAAACAGGACAAGTCTTTTGGAAACCGGTTCTGTCGGCCTATAACCCGGGGTTGGGATTGATGGCCTGCCAGTTCGCCGGATCGTTACCGCCGGCTTCCGGCTGGGTTGAAATTCGTTCGAGCGCCTGGCCGAAACCATCCGCAAGGCCTGGCCAGGGCGCGTAATCACCATAATTCACTTCATCGACGCATACCCA
Source organism: Sedimentisphaerales bacterium (assembly GCA_963663965.2). Taxonomy (GTDB): domain Bacteria; phylum Planctomycetota; class Phycisphaerae; order Sedimentisphaerales; family SM23-30. The sequence goes on along the minus strand of CAXXFK010000011.1, from coordinate 141,335 downwards.
GATGGTTGGATCATCCGGGTTATCCGGGGCGAGGGGACGTTCCAGCGCCAGGCGTTCACCGCCGTTGGATAAATTGCCATCATACGGGCCGAATACATTCACTTGGGGGGTGAGTGGAGCGATGCCGTATGCGGTTTCGAACGCTGTCAGGAGGGCTGTATCGGCCGGATCGAAAGGAACGACGATAATTCGCTGGTCGGGAGCTAACGAGAGGTTGGAGGGAAACAGGTAAGAAACCGCATTGTCCAGATGCCAGGCTCCCATGTCATTAAACAGATTGATTACCGAGCCGGTTGGGTTGTAAATTTCAATATATTCATCGTTGTCAGATCCTTCGAGCGGATGGTACATGAGTTCTGATATGACTAAATCATGATTGGGCAGGGAATTGAATGTCCCCGGGGTGGGCGTCATGGCGAACCAGAAATCACCCCCGTCCGGATAGCGGCCCAGCGCCACGCCATTTTCCTGGCCGACAAACCGGACACAGTCAACGATCCGATCGCTTGCATTGCCGGGTAAATAGGACAAAGCAACCAGTTCTCCACTTTTATCCAGGCCAAAACCTTCGGTAATGGGGTTATGAAAACCGGATACCTCATCAAAGACGATGTGGGCGCCGCCGGCCAGTTGCAGGTCGGGAATGCGCCATTTCTTTAGATTGCCCAAATCATCTGTCAGATACCAGTCGTTGCCCGGGGACCATTGGGATTGGGTAGTATTGAAAATTTCAATTTTATCGTTGGAATCATACTGCGGGTAGGCCGGATCACTGTAGTCGGTATGGGCAACGATTTCATTTAAAACAATTGAGACTGCCGGTTCGGGATCCTCCGCCGCGGGAGATCCGTGGCGATACGCACTGGCTCGCCAGTTGCCGCCATAATCCAGGGTACCCAGCGGTTCATCTTCTATCGCCATATCTTTGACTACCAGCGAGTGTCCGCCACCGTCAGGAGTGGCGGGCCAACCCAGGCCATCATTGAAACTGAATTCAACGATAGTCCCATTCCAGTAATCTTCCAGGTGAATCGATTCGCCTGAGTTGGAGAGTTTGCCATCATATTCCCCCGCGATTCTTCCGGAAGCATCGGCGCCGTAACGCGATTCAAAAGCGGCCTGATTTTTCACCACCAGAAGATAAAGTCCGGGATTCAGCGTTTGCAATGATTGGGGCGCGCTGGCAAAATTGAATTCAATTCCATTCGTAAATGAAACCGCGCTGATGTCGATGGCCGTTGTGCCAATGTTCTTCAGTTCGATATATTCGTATTCATCACTGTCATAGCGGCCAATTTCATCTTCGGCGGGATGGTACATGATTTCTGTTATCCGGAGAGAATCGAGTACGTTCTGGCCCAGGGCCGCCCCGGCGGTGAATTCGACGGGTTGGGACCAGTGGCTCCAGCGACCGGTATTATCTTTCATCCGGCATCGTACCCGGTAGGTTTTACCCGGTTTCACCACGCTACCGGGTATTTTCGCCGAACTGCTGAACGAGGTAATCTCGCCGCTTTCCCAGATGGGATCAATTTCGTACTTGCCTTTTTGAACCCGGTAGGCATAAGACTTTTCAATGTAAGGTTGCGGGCCGGTCTGAGCGGCCTTTTGCGCGATCAGCCCGATATCGATGGAGAAATCACTGCTGGTCTCGCTGGATTGAACCGCCTGCACGGCGATGGTGTTGACCCCTTCTACCAGATAGTCATAGGGAGCGGGCAATGTCCATATTTCATAAGCGTTGTTTTCGTAATCCGCTTCGTGATTGGAGGCGATGGCCTGATCGAAGGGGATGTCGCCATCCGGGCAATAAGGACGCGCGACTTCGTGGCCGTTGATCCAGACGATACAGCCATCATCCACATAGACCTGCAGGGTGAGTTGTTCGATGCGATCGATATCCGTGGCGGTGAAGGTATTGCGGAGATAAACAGTAAAGTATTTATTACGCATGTCGAACAAGTAGGTGTTGTCATCCTGGTCGCCTATGCCGATAGAGGTCCGGCCGTTTAACCAGTCATTATCATTAAAGTCTGGCTGACGCCAGTTTTCGACAGGGTCTGAGGGTTCTGTCTTGCCTTTAAAATATTTCCAGATCTGTTGCTGACCCAGCAAAGTCTGTACGGTGGGTTCAGTTGTCTGGCCGGTGTCCAGATCTGGCAGAGGCGTTTTGGTATAGGGTGCGACTTCGGCGATTCGCCATTTCATGGCGGCAAAAGACTGTGAACCTTGAGGATCCATAAACGAACTGGTCTGAAAACGCAGGTCGTTGACCGGGAAACCGCCAGCGCCCTGATAGGAGATCGTCGGGGTGAGAGGAATATTGGAATCGGCAGAATCGGCTATCAGGGATTTCACACCGTAGGTATAGCCATTATCGAATCCTTCGGGAGTGAGGAAGGTTTTGTAATAATTGACCATGCCCTGCCAGTTCTTGGTGACAAGGAATTCATTGTTTTCGTACCATTGACCTTTACGATTGATACGAGGGTGATAATCCCACATGGCACGTTCGGCTTCGATAAAGGAACGTGATAATTCCTCCGCGCTGATTATGGCAGCGAGTTCTTCGACAACCTGACCGGCCTGATCGGCATTAAAGAGCAGATCCATCAGCTCGCGGGCTCGATTTTTATAGGCAATACTGATATCCGGGTAACTGAGCACGTAGGACCAGTGTTCCCAGTCGGTGTAATGGGTGCCCCATTCGAACATCAGATCCAGATCCCAGGGCAGCATCATCCAGCGTCCGGTTTCTGGATTGCTGTAATAAATGCAATTGGCTTCGGGACGGCGGTCGGAATCGTTACAAGCGATACCGACAGACCTTGAACTATAATAGGTAGCCAGATCGGTGTTCACCTGCCACCAGTCCAGAGGCTGGTAGGGATTCGTTTTATTATAGCCGGTGGTACTGCTGATAAAACTGGAGACATCAGAGTTGTTTTTAATCTGGGTCTTGCTCTGGTTCTTCTTATCGTAACCGCTATCCATCCGATATAGATTGCCGTCGGGTAAACCGATTTCATCCAGAAAAATACCATCTGCATTTTGAATGGTCAGATACAGTCCCCAATAATCTCCTTCGTATTGGTTTGACGAGGTTTCTGCCGCACCGTCAATAATACGGAATTGGAAGTAATTGGTTTGGCTGGCGGGGACACCGGCCATATTATACAGGCGATAAGCCAGGGTTTCATTGAGGAGTAATCCACCGGCGCCTTGATCCCAGGAACCCGGGTGAGGATATTGCCACCAGGGGCATCCTCCCATACCCACATTCATCTTATCCCATTTTTCCTGATATTTCTTGCCGTAATCATCGCGAGCCTGAAAGTAGTGACCGCGGTTAAAATCGAATTTCCATTTATTTTTGCCCCAGTTGAAAGTAGATGCCTGGCCGCGAATACGATAATGAATGTTGTCATAAACCTCACCGTCATAAACCAATGTGCCGCCGAAGTGATACTGGGTATCATCCCAGGAGCCGTTATACTGGCAGGTGAGGACGTCGGTTTCGCGGGCCAGCAGATGATAAACCGGCAAAGATCGCATAACCGCTTCATTGAAATACTGAACCTGGTTGAGAGGTGCGGAACCGGCAGGATTAATCGCGCCGCTCCAGGCGGGCACGCCATCATAGACAAAATAGGCAAAATTGGGCTGAGGGTCATCCGGATAAGGGACTCGTAGAGATAAGCCCGTGTCATCGCTTACGGCGATGCGGTAGCGTACAAGCCGGCGGTGGACCTGGATGGCCGCGGGTAACAGGACGGTATAAGTTCCATCATTGGCAGTCACGTCGCCATTGATGCCGTCATCATGCATGGCCAAAGTAACCCAGTTGGCGGCCGCTTCGTAAGCCGAATTGGACAGGGTCGGGGTGCTGGAACTGAGGTTGGGCAGGGTGATGGGGATGTAGTTGCCGGGATCGTTGAGTTGATAAAGTAGATTGACCTGTTTGACTCCATCGGGATCCGTTACTTTGGCAGTAATTGTAACAATCTGTCCGCTTTCGGGCGACTGGGGAGAATGTTTGACTTGTCTGATATGCGGGGGGATGTTTTCAGTGTAAACCTTGACGTTCAAGTCGCCGGGTGTGGGATAAGCGCTACGCCAGCTTCCGGCCAAATTGTTGTCCAGTTCAGGGTGTATCAACTGGATAGAGTGGCCGGAGCCACCGGGTTCAATATCGGGTACCGCATCACCGACAGTGGGCCAGGGGAATCCCAGCTGGTAATCGACCTCGTCGATTAACTGACCCGAGGCATCGGATAGTGCGATGCGTTCGCCTTCGTTATTGAGAGATCCAGTGAACGGCCCCAGAACAATGGCGGGATCGGCGCCATATTTTTGAGAAATGGTTATGGGGGCATAAGCCGCATAAGCGTCTTCAGCAATAACCAGATAATGGTCGGCTGGAATGATAGTTCCAGAAGGGAAGGAGAACTCTATCCCATCGCTGAAATACCAGCCGGAGAGGTCCTGGTCGAAGGGGCCGGCGTTATACAGTTCGACGAATTCGACGAGGTCTGTTTTCAGGTCGGGATTATAATGGATTTCATTGATTGAGATACGAGATTCGGCCCGGCGCAGCCAGTTTTTCTGGAGCGCCGCCGCGTCATACAGATTGACCCCATCGGCGTTGACCAGGTCAGCGCAGGAGGCTTCATAGCCATTACAACCGGGGGGAGCGAGCCACTGTTGAGCAAACAGAACGATGTCAGGCAGGTTCACGATACAATCACCGCTCAAGTCACCCAAAGGACAGGCTGACATGCGTTTTCGGGTGGTAAAACGCCAGGTATTGCCTGAAGCGGTCAGCTCGCCATTCAGATATTCATCCACCCGCCAGTAATAGGTGGTTAATTCATAGGGCGTGGAAAAGTCTTGATAGTATGGTTCTGTTACTTCGGCCAGGAAATCCAATGGCAACTGGGTGCCGGTATAGATTTTATAGGAAGTGGCCCAGCTATCGCCGGTCCAGACCAGATTTTTATCTGCCAGTGAAACATTTTCTTCTTCGTCAGCCGGGCTGGGATCGCTGACGATCCCACCGGTACGAAACGTCCAGCTATCACCCTGAATGGTTCTGGATTCGGTGACGGTATCAACCCGCCAATAATACCCGGTATTATAATTGAGAGTCGGGAGTTGGTAGGGGGGCTGTATATCGGAAAACCTGGGATTTGATTCGATTTGTGGATCGGCGCCGAAATACAGATCAAAAGTCGCTCCAGGAACCTGGGGTTCTGTCCAGTCGAGAGTCACCGTCGGATTTATTCGACTGGCATTGTTAAACGGTTCAGGATTGTAGGCCAGAACCGCATCTCGTATCTGGACATTATCTACATATAATCTGTTGCTGCTGATCGTGCCGAGGCTTTTGAATTCCAGCCAGAGCGGATCCGTTTCAATTCCTGATGTTCCGCTGTTCAGTAGCAGGTGGATTTCCAGCGTGGCAATATCCTGGCCGTTAAAATCCGGAGTAAGCGTGATGCTGTCAATCATCGTCGCCCCGATCGTGGTGGGCGCGACCCCGTCGGCGGCCTGCAGGGCATTGCCGCCTGACCATAACGCCACACGAATGGGAAAAGAAGATAACCCGGCGCTTTTGCCTACCCAGAAGATAATTTCGCAATTCAGATTGGCAGACCAGGTGCCAATTTGCTGGTAGAATAATGAGCGGTTATTGTTGATTCCGTTACCTAACAATGCGGCCCAGTTGTTGCCATCCGGGGCGAATGGGATTTCGTTGCCGTTAACCCCAGTCGCATGAACGATCCAGCCATCGATATCATGCCAGTCATCATAAGTGTAGGTAGTCGCACCCGCGGTCAGGATATTGTCTTCGAAACTATTATTGGACAAGGGGGGGACAAAGAGATCACCAGAGGAAACATTCCAATTTAACAACACGATCATTAAGCCAAATAAAACAAGCCAGGGCTTATTCATGGATCATACCTCATGTTTTCTAAAATCAGCAGGGGTGTTCGGCGGCTGGGATGCCCAGAATGATAGATAAATAACTCCGGATCCCTTTGCTTAAATTCTCAATTTTACTCTATTTATATATTGTCGAATCATTGAGCTGGTGTATCGAATAAAATGTAAAAAAAGAAAGAAATAGTGAATGATCCATATTTGTCGCATTGTTGTCCGTAACTAAAATTATTAACTGTGGTTAAGGAAATTCCAAAAGTAAGATTAATTATCTAGAGGGGTTAACAAAGGCAGGCATAATGATAAAGCCAAACCGATAGCATTCATATAAGGTGTTCCAAATTTAGAAATTTGTCCTGATTAACGGGTATAATAGTTATAATCGAAATAATCGTAAAAACTCCCCCATTTTACCTATGAATGAATCTCTGTACCCATTAAAAGAAATGTATCAACATGCAATGAAATATTGAGAGAAATCAGGTATGGTATGAATTTTCTTGATCCGATCAGTTCAGCTTATATATAATAAGAAGAAGTCAGTTCTTAATCCGTTAGTTTTGGATAATAAAAATCAAAAACCCGGATTCCAATGGATTTAGGGAAATATTCGAGTGTGATGGGGATAAAAATGTGTATGTTAACCGTTTAAATGGTAAATGTCATTGTTAAATGAATGGGAGTAAAAAGAATGAAGAAATGGATACTGGTATTATTTCTGATGGCGGTACAAAGTATTGTCAGGGCGGTTCCGGTTACGGATGGTTTGATTATTCATTTGGATGCCGGTTCGATTAGAGGGTTAAACGATGGGGATCCGGTCACTATTTGGGCGGACCTGTCCACATCGGATTCCGTCAATGGCAATGTTGCCACCATGCCCGGCTGGAATGCCCCGATCTATCAATCCAATGGTCTGAACGGCAATCCTGTTGTTCGGATGCAGGGAGGCGATTTGCTGGCTAGCAATCCACTGTCTTTCCCGAGTGTGAATGATGGCGTAACGATATTTATCGTTGCCCAGGGCGACCAGTCGGGAGACGCCGCAGAGCGTATCCTGCAGCTCGGTCGAATCGCCAGCCCTAACACCGGACGATGTCTGGGCGCTGATTTTTCCACGAACACCACGGGCACCGATGGCGGTTCCGGAGGTCGGTTTAACAACGGTAAATGCCTGGTCAGGGCGAACAATCCCATTACTACGGGATTCCACATAGCGGCCTTGCAGATCGACCAGGGAGAGACCTATGGCTCCCTGCGGTATTTTGTAGATGATATGACCGCGCAAGTGTTCGATAACACAGCCAATACCGGCAATGTCATCACATTTGATACTGGTGGTAACGAACTGACAGTCGGCACGGGCATTCCGTCGGGTGGAGGTTATTATACCACGGATGACTATCAGGGTGACATCGCGGAAATCCTGATATATAACAGCCAGTTGAGTCAGGGCCAGATGCAGCAGATGTTCGATTATCTGACGGCCAAGTACTCGATTTTTCAGGCCTGGAATCCAGCGCCTGCTGATGGTGCCATCAAACAGGGCGTTGTCAATGGCGCCAATGTGGATGTAGAATTAACCTGGAACACCGGCGTGGATCCCGACAATACCTCCGCGCCGAATCCGAATATTACCACACATTACCTCTATCTTCAAAAAGGAGAGCCGAATTTCATCGATGTCGCACCACAGGTAATTTCCGCAGGCAGTCCCGTTGAGGCAACAGCCACCACCGGTGTTTTAACGCTGGATTTTGATGCGACCTATTACTGGCGCGTGGATGAAAGCATGAATAATTCCGGACCGGATGATCCCAATACCCTCAACGGGCCGGTATGGAGTTTTGATACGCTGAAATCGGTGCCATCCATCCCCGAGGGTGGCAGCCCGGTAGATGTGATTCGGTATCCTTACACGAGTCAATATTATGAGGGCGACGCGGTCTTTACCTGTAGCTTCAGCAGCATCAATGTGATTGATGTGAAATGGTATCGTGTCGGCAACCCGGATGAGGCGCTGGCATCGTCTGGAGATATTACGATTGCCACTGAAAACAGCGGCAAAGATTATGTTTCCACGTTGACTATTGCCAATGTCGAGGCGGGTGATGAAGGCGCCTATTATTGTACTGCCGAACTTCAGGTTAATCCTGACCAGGAACCTCCAACCGTATCTGATTCGGCGAACCTCGGCGTACGCCGGGCAGTCGGTTACTGGCCGCTGGATGGCGATTATGTGGATGCGAGCGGCGAAGGCCACGACGGCGATCCTAATATTGCTCCGGATCCGAGTCAATGGATTGATGGCGTAGATTCTGTTAAAACCGGCTCCGCGCTGGACCTGGTTCCGAATCCATATGCCATGGCCTATACCGGTGATTGGGCGCCCTCAGCCTATACCGGACAGTTTTCTGTTTCGGCGTGGGTCAAATGGGCTGGAGCCAACGGCGCCTGGCAGGGGATCATGAGCAATCGTGTCGTGCCGGGTGATGGTAATTTCTACATTGAAATCCGACAGGACAACGGCAATGTGCAAATTGCCGCTCCCAACTTCACCGCGCTTCAAGCCGAACCGCTTCCGATGGATGAGTGGACCCATGTCGTGGTTACGGCCGGTCCGAATGGTCATACCATTTACTTTAACGGCGAAGTGAAAGCGCAACGAGCCGCAGGCAATACGATTACGGCGAATGAAACGCCTTTGTATATCGGAGCGTTGCAGACCGATGCCACAACTGGCGAGCCATTGTCCATGTTTAATGGCGTCATGGATGAAGTCAAGGTGTACAACTACGCATTAGGCCGCGCGGAAGTTGCCATGGAATACTATGAGATCAGCGGAATCGCATCCTGTCTGACTCCGCCGGCATTGGATACCAATGGCGATTGTCAAGTGGATATGCAGGATTTGGCTACCTTTGTGTCGAGTTGGTTGCTAGACGGTTTGTGTCCTGGTCAGGCCTGCCCATAACAAAGAGCCCCTTTATGACCTATAATAAAATCTCCGTCAGTTCATTTGTCACTGACGGAGATTTTCGTTTAGGCAATTACCTGCCTGCCTTTCTCAATTGTGAATGGAATAGGAAGTGTTAACTTATGATAACAATCAAGAGAATCAATGCCTTGTGTGGTGTGCTGGCTCTTTTCATGGGTACACTCTTTTTCGCCCCTGCCACGGCGGACGTGCCACCGAATATTATTTTCATTCTGGCAGATGATTTAGGTTGGCACGAGTTGGGCTGCTATGGCAACACCTACAACGAAACGCCGCATCTGGATGCATTGGCGTCAGGAGGGATTCGGTTTACCAACGCGTATGCCGCCGCGCCGGTTTGCTCGCCATACCGGGCCAGTTTAATGACCGGGCAGTATCCGGCAAGAATTGGGATCCATAAATGGCTGGATAAATCCGATTTCGACAAGAATCTGCCGCGACAATATACGACCATCGCCGAAACCTTGAAATCGGCCGGTTATGCCACCGGAATCATCGGGAAATGGCATTTATCCTGCTATGCTGACGACGGCGATCCGGATCCCATTGAACCTGCGGAACAGGGATTCGACGAACATCTGGCCGGAGCCACCACCTATATCGGTAATGGGGACTATTGGCATCCCTACTGGATTATGCCCGCCTTACCGAAAGCGCCGCTGGTTTTGGATCCTGCCTATCCGAATGAGGAGTTCCTGGTGGATCGATGCAACTACGAAGCGGTTCATTTTATCGAACGGCATAAAGATGAACCATTTTTTCTTTATTTAAGTCATTACGCGGTTCACACCAAACTGGATGGCAAACCGAATTTAGTCAGTCATTTCGAAGCCAAGCCCAACAGCGGCACGGGGGTGTGGGCGCCGGTAAACAATCCGCATCTGGCCGCGCAGCTATCCACCATCGATGAAGGCGTCGGGCAGATCGTAGCGAAACTGCAAGCATACAACCTCCTCAAGAATACCCTGCTGGTATTTATGGGTGACAATGGCGGGGATGGTAATGTAACCGATAATGGGCCTCTGCGCGGCGCAAAAGGCAATTTGTATGAAGGCGGAATTCGAGTTCCTCTCATCATGTCATGGCCTGGGCATCTGGCGTCCGGGTCGGTATGTAATGAGCCCGTGGTGTCTTGTGATTTTTTCCCCACCTTCAGTCAATTGGCGGGAACCGCTTTGCCCGGCTTTCAACCGATGGATGGAGTTTCCTTAACGTCATTATTTCAGCATCCGCAAAACACCCTTAATCGGGAATCGATATGCTGGTATTATCCCCATAATCAACAGAGTGCGATCCGCCAGGGCGAGTGGAAACTGATTGAACATCTGGACACCGGAACGATTGAATTATATGACTTGTCGAAGGATTTGTCCGAGGCGTCCGATCAAAAATATCAAAATCCCCAAACCGCCATGAAATTATTACGGGATTTGAAAAAGTGGCGAACGGGTATCCCAAGATTTTATGAACTTGATAACAATGGCTCGATTGGTTCTGAAGAATTAATTCGTCTTTCGGATAACTGGTTGAATTAATTGGACCAGGAAACTTTATACGGGAAGTATTTAAATGCGTATAGTCTATCTTTTATTACTGCTGTTTGTTATCGGCGTAAGTGTTTATGCAGTTCCGGTTACGGATGGCTTGATTATCCATTTGGATGCCGGTTCGATCATCGGCTTAAATGATGGGGATCCTGTCAATAGTTGGACAGATCTGGCCACGGCGGATTCCGTCAATGGAAATGTTGAGGCAGTCCCGGGTTGGAACGCCCCGATCTACCAATCCAATGGCTTAAATGGCAATGCCGTGGTTCGAATGCAGGGAGGAGATTTGTTGGCCAGCGGTTCACTGACTTTTCCGAATGTGGATAATGGTCTGACGGTTTTTATCGTTGCCCAGGGCGATCAATCCGGACAATCCGGAGAGCGTGTCCTGCAGATCGGCAGGATCACAAGCAGCAATCGTGGAAAATGTCTTGGTATTGATTTTTCCACGGACACCTCGGCCGCGGATGGCGGTTCCGGTGGTCGGTTCAACAACGGTAAAAGCCTGGTCCGGGCGGCTAACCCTGTCACCCCGGGATTTCACATGGTGGCCGCGCAAATTGACCAGGGTGAGACCTATGGATCCCTGAGATATTATGTGGATGATATTACAGCGGAAGTATTTGATAACTCGGCTAATCCAGGTAACACCATCATGTTGGATGCCGGCGGCAATGAATTAACGATCGGCACAGGGATTCAGCCGGATGGCGGTTATTTTACTTCGGATGATTATCAGGGCGACATTGCGGAAATCCTGATTTATAACAGCCAGTTGAACCCGGACCAGATACAACAGGTGTTTGATTATTTTCACGATCGTTATTTTGCGGAAGATCTGATCATTCATTTGGATGCCAGTTCGCTATCGGGCTTGAATAATGGCGATGTCATCAGCAATTGGCCGGATCTGGCTGCCAACGATCCAGTTGACGGGACGGTTATGCCTGTTACCGGTCAGGCAACCTATCGATCAGGAATCCTGAATGGTCATGCGGTGGTGCGACTGGACGGCTCAAGTTATCTGGCCAGTAATTTACTAACCTTACCATCGGTTAATAATGGATTAACGATTTTTGTTGTCGCAACGGGCGACCAGAGTGGTGATTCTGCCGAACGAGCCATGCAGTTCGGGCAGGCGTCCTCCAATGCCGGGCATATTCTGGGGGTGGATTTATCGACGAACACAGGGGCGACTGATGGCGGTTCCGGCGGCCGGTTTAATAACGGAAAATCACTGGTCAAAGCCGGCAATCCTGTCAGCGCCGGTTTTCATATCGCGATCCTGCAAATGGGTCAGGGCCAACCCTACAGCGCCTTGAAGTACTATGTGGACGATCTCGACCAGGAGGAATTTAATAATACCGCGAACCCGGATAATATATTTACGTTGCTGCCGGATGATAACAAATTCACTGTGGGCAATGGCATCGATTCTTCAGGTAATTATTATGCAAGTGATATTTATCAGGGAGATGTCGCGGAAATTCGAATATACAATGCCCAGTTGAGCCTGTCGCAGATGCGGTATATTTTCGATAGCCTGTACGAACGCTATCTCTCCTCGTTGATCGATGTATCTCCCGCTTTGTTAAATCTCACGGAGGGGCAAACAGACGCCGTCAACCTGTCATTGAAGACACCGCCGGATAGCAAGGTCACCGTTAAATTGCAGGATTTATTCGAACCCAAGCAGGTGAATCTCGATCCGGCGGTTCTTGAGTTTAGTACCGACAATTGGAATCAATCTCAATCAGTTCAAGTCACCGCTGTCGACGACATGCTATTAGAAGCTCAATACCATAGTACTACGATTCTGTTGTCAGCCGCTAGTACGGATTTGAATTATGATGATATTGATACCTCCATTCAGATCAAAATTCTCGAAAATGAATGTGGCCGTTGGGCATACCCGCCGGGCGATTTCAATGAGGATTGTAAAGTAAATCTTTTAGACTTTTTGGTTTTAGCAACCCAGTGGCTCTGGTGTGATCCTATGAAGGATGATTTGTGTAAAAATCTGAATTGATTGAGAGGTGAAATTGTGTCGTTATAACCTCTTTTGTAATTGACGCTTTAGTCGATACATGGTATGAATTCTGCCCGTGCCATTCTTCATGTTGATATGGATGCCTTCTACGCATCAGTTGAAGTGAAGGACAATCCCAGTCTGCAAGGCAAGCCCGTACTGGTAGGCGGGGCCGCGACTCAACGGGGTGTGGTGGCCGCCTGTTCCTATCCAGCCAGAAAATACGGGATCCATTCAGCCATGCCCATGAGCCGGGCGCTCCGGTTGTGTCCCCATGCCATTGTTCTGCCGGTTCGTCTGCCCCGTTATGTCGAAGTGTCACGCCAAATCCAGACCATTTTCCAGAATTACACCCCAGAGGTAGAGCCACTGTCTCTGGATGAGGCCTTTCTCGATGTGACCGGTAGCCAAGCCCTGTTTGGCTCTGCTGAACAGATTGGTCAAACGATCAAATTCGAGATCAAAAGCCAAACCGGCCTGACCGCATCCGTAGGCGTGGCGCCCAATAAATTTCTGGCTAAACTCGCTTCGGATCTGGAAAAACCCGATGGATTTGTGATTATCACTGAACAGACCAAGCAGTCGATCCTAGATCCATTGCCCGTGACCAGAATATGGGGGATTGGCAAGGTTACCGCGCAGCGTTTGAATCAGATCGGCATCATAACGGTTTTGCAGTTGCGGACAGCTCCTCGCGACAAACTGGTGAGGATCCTGGGAAATCAGACTGAAGAGATTCTTCAGCTTGCACGCGGGATCGATCACCGCCCGGTGGTTTCGCAGACTGAGGCCAAAAGCTTGTCTGCCGAAGAAACCTTTGCTAACGATATAGATGATAAAGAGACACTTAAGCAGATATTAGTTCACCAGGTAGAAGAAGTGTCCCAGAGGCTCCGGGCTGAGAAGCTACAATGCCGAACGATTACTTTGAAATTTCGTTATGATGATTTTCGAACGATTACCCGCAGTGTTACTTTGAACCAATCCACACATATTACCGATCTGCTGCTGCAAGAAGCACTGAAAATCTTTAACCAGTGGCGCCAGACCTCACAAGGGCCGTTAAGGCTGCTGGGATTCGGTACTTCGAATTTATCTTCAGCGGGCAGCGGTCAACAACTGTTATTCACCGATCCGGAAGAAGAAAAACAAAAGAAACTGGACACTGCTTTTGATCAGATCCGGGAAAAATATGGCAATGATTCGATCCGGCGGGGATCGTGATGGCAGGATAATTAAAGCAGACAGTTAGCTATCGCACTCATTCATTATTGGAAGTACAATTTTTATTTGCTAATTAAAACTTCATTATTTCGAGAAGAGCCTCTAATTAATTTTATGATCATCATAGCGGAAAGGCATGAGTGATAGTTATACTGTTTCATATTTGATGTCATGTCATTTGTTCAGTAGTTATACCCAATGGGAATGAAAATTCCCGATCGCTCGCAAGATAACTATTTGCCCGGGTAGAATTATGTTACGGCCCAGCGAGCATTGTCGATTGTAAACGTATAGAATTCTATTTTTCAATTTCTTTGTGTATTGCCCCAGGTTGAGGTCAGGGCGGGAAATAGGTTATTTCTGAAGATTATCTAATGTGAATATATCTGTACGCAAATGCAATAATTACGTATATCTTGATGGCATAATCTCTAGGAATAATATTTTATTTTTATATTGAAATAATTTAAAGGAAACAATATAATTCCAATCAAGTTATGAAGGCAATATGTAAATATATGTTTAATTTATAATTTGTGTGGAGGAATAAAAAAACTTTAGAATTAAAGGATCGGTCATATCAGTATAGTTGATTTGAAGAAAAATGCAGCAGCGTATTGTTTTATATGTGGATATGAGATATCTATATATACGAGTATCTCAATAGTGGATTCTATTTGTTGAGCACAAAAAGCGTGAACTGTTCGCAAGCCAAATATTAAGTTGTGATAACTTCTATTGTAGTCTAAAGTGTGTTTGAATCATATATTTTGCAGGCATCGAAATGAAGTTGAATATCAGAGTTTTCTTGTGTGGGATTGTGTGTGTATTGTCTGGCGAATTATTTGCTCAATGGTGTGGTCAGACAGTTAACTTGAAACCAGGTTGGAATTCGGTTTATTTATCGGTTCAGCCGGAGCCTCGTTTTTGCAGTGAAATTTTTAAGGACAGCAGGATAAAAAGCGTCTGGTGTTGGAATCCCAAGACAATCCCGGTTGAATTTTCCGCTCCTCCACAGCTAAGCGATATGCAAATTCCCAGTGATATCGAAGAGACAGAAACCAGGTATTCAAATTGGCTTGTCTATCTTCCAGATGTTCCGGTCGTTTCCAATTTGTTTACTATGATTGGGGGACGGTCTTATATGATCTATGTCGATCCATCCAGTCTGGCTATCGGTAAAACGATCCCTTTGAATTTAACAGGTATTCCTGAGTTGCCGCAGTCGCCCTGGGCATATGATTCCTGGGCATTGGCAGGATTTCATTTGAAACCGGGAATCCAGATGCCAAGATCTGATTTTTTTGCCGGGAGGCCAGATTTAAACCAGTCAGTATATCGTCTGACCGATTACGATGGAACGAAACCTCAAGAGTGGATCGATCAATTCAGCGATCTGGAAGGGGGGCGGGCTTACTGGGTGTATTCAGCCTATTCCGGTCAATATAGCGGGCCGATTTCTGTATCATTGGAATATAACGAAGAATTCATTGATTTTGGCAGTAAAGGGAATTTATATTCTGCCATTATCGCAAATCATTCCGATTCTCCTTTGAATATAGCCCTTTCCTTGATAGATTCATCAGATCCTCCCGATGTACAGAATATCGAGGCTTATCCCGTCGGATTCGATGCAATAGCGGGTTGCGTACCAATCAATTATCGTGATGACCAGGGTGAGTGGCAGCCTTTACCGACCGGATTGTCATCATTAACAATTGAACTGGCCGGCGGCCGGTCAAAACGGATTTCTTTTAAGCTCGATCGATCCCAGATGAGTGCCAGTGGTGTCTATCAATCGATTTTAAGAATAAGCTGCCAGGATAGTGTGCAAATCGATATCCCAGTCCGTGCTTTCCACGAAAACGGTCGGGCCGGTCTCTGGGTTGGAACGGTTTCGGTAAATAAGGTGAGTTTTGCCGGCAATGAAGATGCGCCGTATGATATGGACAATAACGATGTCGTAAGCACTTCGACAGAATTTGTCTTTCCGATCATTATCCATGTCGATAATGAGAATCATTGCAGGCTGCTGGGACAAGTGGTCGAATTGTGGAAGAAGCCAACATTATCGGATGATGACAAGGCGATTGTCACGGAGCCTGGGCAATATGTCTTAGCATGTGACATTGACGCATTAAATCTGGACGATTATGAAGGCGTCTCTTTGCGTGATAGCCGATTACAGGGGCGGCGGATTGCCAGCGCGATGTTTTCAATTACGGATTGCCATCATGTCTCTGCCGTTGAGGCATTTGGCGAGGCGGGAACGGTTAATCAGTTGGATTATACTATTCATATTGGTAAGGATGACGCATTAAATCCATTTATGCATCGGTATCATCCAGACCATGATGGATTGAACGATGGCGTCAATGATCAGATGGATGAGGTTTATGAGATTACGCGCCATCTTACTTTCAAGTTTACCGATGAGATTCCAGGTCAATATGGAAATAGTATAATCGGTTGGGGATCAACCGTAGTCGGCGGTGAATATCGTGAAGAGGTTGATGGAATTCATAAGCATTCAATCAAGAGTCAGGGAGCATTTTTATTAAAAAGAAACTCTGCAATAGCCGAACTGGAAGATCTAAAATAAATGGAATAATGCTATAACTGAGAACTTTACAGGAGTTGCGAAAATGAAACGAATGAGGAGTATGATCGTGGTATTATGGCTGGGCGGGATGGCACTGGCTGATGCTGTTATTTTTGGCGATGGTCAGATTGATACTGCTTATACTTATCAGGGACGGTTGGAGACAGCAGACGATTTGGCAGGGAAAAAGATCAGCGGGGTCTACGATTTTCGTTTTAGCTTTTATACCGATCCCAATGGCGTGAATAGGATAGGGGGTAATGATGAACCGGAAATTGTTCCGACTATTGTTACGGCCGGGTTGTTTTCCCTTGAATTTCACTTGCCTGCCGGTGATATGGCTCAACTGGCAGCTCCGATATATTTACGGGTAGAAGTGCGACGGTCAAACAGTGAAGATCCCTTTATTGCTATTGGACGGTTACAAAGAATAGGAACTGTTCCAAGGGCTTTGTTTGCGGCTAATGGCGCCTTTCCAGGTGAAATCAAGGCATGGGCTGGTAGATTGAAGCATGTTGATGGAAGCAGCAATCTGCCACCGGGATGGAAATTGTGTGATGGGAGTATTGTTTCCAGAGAAGAATTCAATGCTTTATATGATGCCATTGGAGATAGTTGGGGAGATGGGGCTGATGGTGAAGGTCCGAATTTCAATTTGCCTGATCTCTGTGGACGGTTTCTAAGAGGTGTTGATAAGGATGCTTTGAATAATAATAAAGGCAGAGATCCAGATTCTGATAATAGAATCGGCGAGAATGGTGGGAATTCTATGAATGAAGTAGGTTCGATTCAGCATTATGCTACGGGTATGCCAAAATATAACGACTTTAAGGCGGAAAATGCTGGAACTCACCAGCATCAAATTAAGACTTATTATCCAGGAACAACTTCTGCTTCCAGATGGTATGTGCATTCAAGCCATGCAGGTGATTATACCCTATTACATGATTATTCTGTATTTACTGAGCCTGATGGTAGTCATATTCATACAATTACTGGAGGAGATCAAGAAACTCGTCCTGAGAATGCTTATGTCTACTGGATTATTTATACTGGGATATTTGAATAAATAAGGAGTTTTTATGATATCTTTGAAAAAACGTTTCATTATCTTAATAGCAGTAATTAGTACTTTTCTTGTTCTGAATTGTCATGGGTCGTTTACCGAGTTTAGCTATCAGGGGAGATTGGAGGCTGCAACTGGGGATAAGAGTAGCTCAGTTAA
Organism: Sedimentisphaerales bacterium; assembly: GCA_963663965.2. Lineage (GTDB taxonomy): Bacteria > Planctomycetota > Phycisphaerae > Sedimentisphaerales > SM23-30. The sequence continues at coordinate 123,764 of CAXXFK010000011.1, read as the reverse complement.
GGTTCAGTTTGAACTTTATAATCAAAAAGGAGAGCGGGAGGGGGTAACTGTCGTTAAGGATATTATACTGACAAATGGAATATTCAGCGTAGTAATCGATCCGGCTGGTGGTGATCCGAAAATATTCAGTCAGTCAAAGTTGTGGTTACGAGTATCTATACTGGACAGTGCAGGTCAAGAGCAGGCAATCTTACCCCTGCAATTATTATCGAATGTACCGGTGGCCAGTTACGCGCGTTTTGGTGGGGGATTCCCGGGAGAGATCAAGGCATGGGCGGGTCAATTGAAAAAAGATGGGCGAAATAATCTGCCTCCTGGTTGGCTGCCATGCAATGGAATCCCCGTGTCAAGTATGAAATATAAAGCTCTTTTTGAGGCGATTGGTCAAGCCTGGGGTGATGGAAGTATGGATCCTAATGGAATTCATGATGAAGATCCCACCACCGATTTTAATTTGCCAGATCTCCGTGGTCGTTTTTTACGTGGAGTGGATCAGCAATCAGGCAACGACCCTGACGCCGAATTACGCATTGAATCGAATGTGGGAGGGAATTTTGGTAATATGGTAGGGTCCATACAGGAAGATATTTATGGTACCCATAATCATTCCATTACCGATCCAGGTCATTCTCATGTTCAATCATTCTGGGCATGCTGGGATGGAGGAAATGGATATGCGCCTGGTTTTAGAAATCAGGCTCACTACCCCTTGGATTTTGGGACTTCGGGTTCATCAACAGGTATTCAAATTAACGATAATGGAGGTAAAGAAACTCGCCCCAAGAATGCCTATATCTATTGGATTATATATACAGGTGTGATGGAATAATCGGTTATGCAATTTTAAGGAGCCGGTGATGGATAATAAGAAATATGTTGTATTGTCGTGTCTTGGCTTATTATTGATTTGGATAAATGTTTTGTATGCGCGCAATGGCAATATGGGAGCGCATGATGGATATGTGCCGGATGGAACGGTGCAAACTCCTTTCTACATTGAAGATATTGATGATTTTCAGGAATTTTACAATAATACAATCTTTTGGGTAAACGGGACGCATGTCAAGCTTCTAACGAATATTGACCTTCATGGATTCATCTTTCAACATGCAGTTATTTCTTCGGATGATAATGACGAGACTGATGGATTCCAGGGGTATCGGTATGCCGGAATTTTTGATGGGTGCAATAATCAGATTCAAAATCTTACGATCGATACGACTGGCAGTCATGAGAACTATCTGGGCTTATTCGGGAATATTGATGAAGTCGGAGAAGTCAGGAACCTATTAATCGTTAATATTCAATGTGAAAGTAATTCTTCATCAGTTGGTGGGCTTTGTGGACAGAATAATGGAAAAATACAAAATTGCCATTCCTCAGGAACGGTTTCAGGAAAAACCTCAGTAGGTGGTTTAGTTGGATTTAATGTCGGTTATCTTGGTTTATGCAAATCAACTGTGTCGGTTGAAGGCGCTGAAAATGATATCGGCGGCTTGATTGGAAAGAATACTGGAACTGTAGAAAATAGCAGCGCAACTGGCGACGTATCTGCTGGTAATGATTGTGCCGGCGGTCTGATTGGGTATAATAATGCAAATTCCAAGCATATTTCGAATTGTTATGCGGCCAATGCGATAACTGGTAAAGATGAAATTGGCGGCCTGATCGGGGCTTATTTGAGTGGCATTGTAACTAACTGCTATGCAAAATCCATTCCTCCTTTCGAAGATCTGGATGGGGGTTTGATTGGCAAGAATCGAGTGAGTCCCAATTGTAGTGATTGTTTTAACAACTCATATTTTATCAATACGGCACCCAATAACCACCAGGGAGTGGCACTTAGCCAGGAACAGATGACATTGCAGGCCAGTTATCCAGGTTGGGATTTTACTGATATCTGGTATCTTCAAGAAGGAATCGATTGCCCGAAATTAATCGATGTCGATAACCTCAGGCCGGTTGCAAAATGCAAAAATGTACATCTCTTAGCAGATGATAGTGGTTTTGCCTTAATCACATTAGCGGATGTCGATGCAGGCTCTTATGATCCAGAATATCAGAATGGAATTACTTTGATAGAACCCCTGATTTCGATAGAACCGAGTGATTTAATGTTCGGTATTGGCGAGCATGCTGTGACACTTACGATTCGGGATGCTTCAGGCTTAGAAGATTCCTGTCAGACGATTGTGCATGTATATAACCGAACCGATTTTCCCGGTTTTAACTACCAGGGGAGGTTGGAGAAAGCCGGAAAAGCTGCTCAGGGCGCATTTAACATGATATTCAGTTTTTATACCAAAAAGGACGGCGGAACCCAAAAAGGATTGGATATCGAAAAGGCGGTATTTGTGACTGATGGTGCCTTTAGTGTGGAATTGCATCCTATCGATCCGGATAATCTGGATAAGCCATTCTTTGATGGGCAACCATGCTGGCTGGAAATGCAGGTACAAAGAGGAGATGATCCTGCTTATTATCCGATTATTCCCCGCCAGCAGATAAAATATTCTCCTTATGCGATAACCGCTTCAAATGTAAGTTGTCCACGAAACGGCGATATCCTGAAGGAATATACTCCGGGAAATTACCAGTCGATTGTGCCGGTGGCGTATGGGTTAGTTCATGCGGATGGAACGATCGTGTCGGGCTCTGGCAATTTTACCTGTCAGTATTATGACGGCTCTTATCCCAATAATTACTATGCAATACGGATAAACGGTCACAATGATGTGGACCGTGATTACATGACTCTGGTAACGCCTTATGCCGAGTTTGGCAGAACCTATTGGGTCGATCAGGATGAAGATCGGATTCAGGTGCATTTCCAGTATTTAGATGGTTCATTTGAGACACGATGTAATTTTTATTTCATAGTATATCGACCATAACCTTAGAAATATATTCTGTAATTTAATAATGCGTTCAAGTGTTCTTAATATAATCCCTGGAGATTGAAATGAATAATAGCCTGATAATAAAAGTAGTTTACGTAGTCGTTCTAATAGGAACAGTTTTATGTCAAGCTCAATCATTTTCCTATCAAGGCATACTGGAAACGGCTAATGGCAGGGTGAAAACGAACCATGATTTTCATTTTATTCTCTACCGTTCTCAAACAGGTGGTTTACCAGTCTGGGAATCAGATATTTTTCTCAATATACCAGTCAACGATGGAATATTTTCTGTGACGCTCGATCCAAATAATATGGAGATATTTGACGGGAAACCGTTATATATTGAGGTTGCCGTTCGGCCGGTTGGCAGCAGTATACCGTTGATACGCATTCCTCCGAGACAGGCGATTACGCCAAGCCCATATGTGATTAAAGCATTGCATCACAGCAATATTATTCCTGCGGGAACAATAGTAGCAACCTGGCGTAAAAGCGCTCCGCTGGGATGGCTGATGTGCGACGGTTCAGCTTTGCCAGATGATTCCCAATATGATGAATTAAAAGAAATTGTCGGGAGTCATCTTCCTGATTTACGCGGATTATTTATGCGGGGGCTGAATGACTTCGATACCGAGGCTGGTCCCAGAACGGATGGCTGGCAAGATCCAGAAGGAAATCATAGGGGAATCGGGATTCTGCAAGCTCAAGATTTCGAAAGACATGAACATTGGGCTGCGCAAATGTGGGGGAGCAGTCTTGCCGGCGGGCCTCCGTTTTATGGTGTTACGTATGGCCCTCGCACTGATATTGCCAGTAACGAAATCAGAACCGGTTATCCGACAAAACATGAAGATCGAACGGATAAAGATCATCCGATAATCCATGGCGGCGTTGAAACCCGTCCGAATAACGTTGCTATTTATTATATGATTAAATATTAAAAATAAAGCAGTCCATTATATGAGGAAATATTATCCATTTTCAGGAGTATATAATGAGAAATAATATTGATATTAAAGTAGTGGGTATTCTATTGTCGGTATTTTGGGTTTCCATGTCGAACGCTTCGCAGGATCATGTGGAAAAATACAAGATATCCTGGTCCACATTTGGCGCTTGTGGCGGCCAGATCGTGACCGATAATTATAAAGATGAACATCCGGACCAGGAATATTTTCTTTCCGGGACTATCGGTCAGCCGGTTGCCTTTCAGCCGGAAGATGATGGCCAAGGTAGTCCGTATGTCATCAAAAGCGGTTTCTGGCACGGCGTTGATAAGAAGTGGTATGGGATATTTGTTAATGAACTGGCGTCTGAAGGCTTGAGAAACGGGACTGACTGGGCCAATGCCTACACTTCTTTACAAAGCGCATTGACTGAAGTTCGCAGTTATTATGCTGATAAAACGCAGGCCCAGCCCGATATTTTTGTGGCAGCCGGAACATATATACCGGGAGAAAGCCGGGTCGATACATTTAGGCTGGTAGATGGCATTCAGATGTATGGCGGTTTCCCGGCCGGGGGAGGAGCGTGGATCGATCGGCGGCCGTATGAACACCGGACGGTATTGAGCGGGGAAATACAAGATGATAGTAATATTGAAAACAATTCTAAACACGTAGTCACCTGTGATGAAATCAGCGATGAAACTTTGTTTGAAGGTTTTGTCGTACGAGAAGGTTACGCTGACGACAACGGCGGTGGTATGCATCTTGTGAATAGTTTTCCTATTATAACCAATACTGGTATTGAGTATAATCAGGCCGAGAATGCCGGAGGTGGGATTTATGCCATTAACAGCGCCCCCCAAATTATCCAGTCTCAGTTGATGAATAATTTTTCCCGTAAGAGTAGCGGCGGAGTGATTTATGTGGCCGGCACTGAAATGGGAACAAAATTCCTGAATTGTAATATAATCGGAAACAAGTCTTATGAAATCGGCGCGGTTGCATCGGAGGAGAATGATGGAGTGACATTGAAGAATACGATACTATGGGATAACCGATATCTGGATGATATTGAATATCAACAGATCGATAAGATCGAAGGGTATACGCAAACCGATAACGTGGTTCTGGACCATTGCTTTATCCATGAAGTAGATGGTTACAATCCCGGATTCAATCTGGGTGAGTGGGTTGACAATGATAACAGCCAATATTCAAGTAATGAAAACCTGAAAAATGCCAATTACGTAACTGCAAATTATAGCCCGGTTCTTCATTCTGGTTCAGTTTGCGTTGATAATGGGACCTATGAGGATATTCATTATATCTTACAGAAAGACTGGGATAACGATTGGCGGATCTCCGGCGAAAACCGGAAAGTTGACATAGGGATAGATGAGTATCCCAGTGGGAACCGGAGGTATTTATCCGATAATTTAGATGGATTTGGTGTGATCAGTTATTACTGGCTGGATAGTGCTTATGGTAATGACTGGTGCCAGGGTGCTGATATTAATAATGACGGCAGCGTTGATACACTTGATATGGTGTTAGCTATTGAAAACTGGCTGACAAAATCCTGAAGGGGTGTAAGGTCACTTCATACGATCATTGTAAGCATAACAATATAACGAGGAAGTGTTATGAACTTTGGGTATCACAGAAAAGCTGTATTGGCAATGTACTTGGGATTAATGATGGTATGCGTCCAGGGATGGGCGGATTCTGAGATTGAAGATTATGAGAATTTCGAACAGATGCCAACTGGCTGGTATGAGGTCAATTACTGGGGAGCGGACGATTCGTTCTGGGAGATTAGCCAGGAACCATTATTACAGCGTGAGGCGATAGTGGTCAACAGTTTCAACGCCGGCTTTCAACTGCTGGATGAACAAGTTGTGACAAAATCATACAATTTTTCGGACTATTCTCATGTGTCAGTTGAATTTGACCATCTATTTGACTGCTGGGATGACGAGCAAGGTGATTTTGAGGTGCAGGTTGGTGAGGGCGCCAACTGGGAAACCGTATCCTCATATTACGGGGCGGGAAAACAGTTTTTCGGGCGTGAAGTATTTGATCTCAGTCAAATCGTGGCAAAGCGTCAACAAATACGATTTCGCTGGCATTATTACAATGCATTTTGGGCCTCTTACTGGGCAGTGGATAACTTTACTATTCGCGGCATTAAAACGACGGATAATAGCACCTGCATGATCAGAGGGATAGTGACAACTGTCAGTTGTGCACCTGATGCCAATCCTGAACCATACCCTGGCGTCATGGTTCAGGCCTGCGATTTATCCGGACAGTTGATAACTGGTCTGGAGTGTGTGACCGATGAAAATGGCTTTTATGAGATACCGGTTGAATTCGGCTGGTCAGGCAGCATCCGAGTTGTTGCTGATGATCAGATATATACATTTACTTCATTAGAGAATGGCCAGATAACCTGTCACAACCATGATTCCACAGAGGAAGATTATGTCAATTTCGTTGGCAATATTCAATTAGTGGAACTGACTGGAAAGGCACGTTGGGGCAATGGTGATGTTATTCAGGATTTGACAATATTCCGGGATGAGCAAGAGGTACTTGATGACGAAGTGACCTGGTTTAACGGACAATTCAGGTTACAGGTACCCTGTGGCTGGGAAGGGTCGCTTCGGATTTATAAGGAAGGTTATTCCTTCGAAACCGATACGATTCATGTGGGGCCAGTATACGAAGCCACCCCTTTATCTGACTTTATTTGCAGCAATCGTATGATCAGCGGACGAATCACTGAAAGGTTCAGTGACGGTCTAACCGTAGGAGAACGAGGTGTAGCCCAGGTTCCGGTTTACGCCAGTAACGGAGCCACGTCAGGATTAACTGATTCTCAAGGATATTATCAAGTTATTGTTTACAATCAATGGCAAGGTAAAATCTGGCCTGACAAAGAAGGTTTGTGTTTTATGCCGGCAATCAGGGAATTCCTGGATGAGGTTATCAGTGATCTGGATGGGAACGATTTTATCGCGGGTAATGAGACAATTACTCTCAGCGGCCAGATCAGGAGGCATGCCGACGGAGCGCCGGTGATCAATGCCAGAGTTCTAGCAGATAATGATGATGCAATCATAAAAGCTTTTTCGGATTCCAGAGGGCGGTTCCAACTGAAAGTGCCTTTTGGATGGTCTGGTGATTTGTACGTGGAACATAATGACTATGCGTTTGCCGGTTTGAATGATCCCAGTCAATGGTGTTATACGATTGAGAAAGCGCATTACAATGAAGTATTTGGATTTTTGGCTACTGGAGATTGTTATATTTCAGGAACAGTTTCCAAACGCGATGTGGGGCGACCGTCTGGTCCGCTAGCCATTTCCGGGGTACGGATATCCAGTGACACGTTACAATATAAAGGAATAACGGATGAGAGTGGCGCCTATTTTATCCGGGTTCCCTATAATTGGTGTGGATCTGTAACTGCTGAAAAAGATAATTATCAATTTGAGCCTTTATCGCAAGAGTCGGGACCGATTATTGATGGAAGTGTGCAGTGCAGTTTCATTGGAGAAGAACCATCCTATCAAATTAGTGGGTATGTCTATGATTTTATGAACAGACCAGTTGGAGATGTACTGGTATATGTGAATGAACAGGCAAATCTACAGGCCCGGACCACGGAGAACGGTTATTACTCTATCGATATTCCATCAGATGGATTGAAGCAGTATATTATATTAGCTGTTAAAAATGAATACGAATTCGCCTTGGATTCTCAGGCGAATGCTTTTTATTATAACGATTGTCATTATTCTCCAGTAAATTTCAAGCAGACAGTGTGGGAAATTACTGATGGGGAATCTTTCCAGATGGTTGTGAATAATGCAGTCAGCGATGGTCTGGCGACTGTTGTTCTGAAAAATGACATCAGCCTTGATAGCGAGATCATCATCCCGGCGGGTACTGACTGGATCATTTTTGGCGAAGATGATGGTAAAAGAAAGAAAATTGATTGCCGGGGACAATCTCGTCTCTTTACTATTGGCGGTTCTTCAACCGAGAATGACTATAGGGTCAAATTCGTTGGACTTGAAATTGAAAATGGAAATGCAGCAAACGATGGGGGAGCGATCATTTCAAACGATCCCAAATTGTCTCTTGAATTGATTGATATTACTTTTATTAATAATCAATCTCAGGGAGATGGTGGAGCATTGTATTTGCAAAACGCAAAGCTGAAGATGCAATATTGCGAATTTTATGATAATTGTTCACAAGGAAAGGGGGGGGCAGTATTCCTCTGGGATCTGACAGGTGTGACTAATATCAACCATTGTATATTTACGGGTAATGGTAGCGTTGATAATGATGGCGAGAACGACGCTGGAGGCGGGATCTATCTCAGGCAACTTGACGATGAGATTCGATTCCAACATTGTCAGTTTTCCGGAAACTATGGCGCCGATGGGGGTGCCCTATTCGCAACCAACAGCCAGAGCATAATCGGTACTGATTTGGATATAATTGGAAATATTGCCAATGGCAAAGGGGGCGGTGTCTGTACTTCCAGCACCGATTTAAAATTAATCAGTTCAAGCATTCATGGAAATCAGGCTATTTTGGGGGGGGGGTGTTATGTCAGAGGAACTGGTTCTATCGATTGCTATAACAGTGCGTTCATTGGCAACAAGGCTACTTATCATGGTGGATCCCATTGTATAGAGCAATCGGGAATTGGCCTGCTGAATTGTACCTGTATCAATAATACTGCCGCCGGGGGTGGTGCCATAGCTTTGCTGGATAATACGGGAACATCTTATGTCTATAATACGATTCTCTGGAATAACGAATCCATTAACAGTGATCAGATATTTATGCAGGGTGATCATCGCCTGGATATCGGGCATAGTATTGTACAGGGAGGCATGAAAGGCATGATGGGCGGTTCAGAACCCAGTGTCAGTAATCTTAAAACCGAAGATCCCTTATTTATTTACAGTGGTGATATTCATCTAAAACAGAATTCACCTTGTATCGATACCGGTTCCACTACGACATATGAGACTTTGTATGATAATCAACTTGATATAGATGGAAAGCCAAGAAAGATTGAAGGTAAAGAAGGGAATGGAAGTAAAATCGATATTGGCGCAAGTGAATTTAATGCCAATGCGGATCAACCGATTATTGCCTTGAGCAAGGCGAATTATAGCTTTATTACACAAGCCGGTTTAAATCCATTTCCTGAAGTGTTGAATATATTGAATTGCGGGGGAGGGGTATTAAACTGGAATGTTGCAATTTACGGCAATGATACTGATTGGCTTAATAATTATTTTCATCCAGAAGATTTATTGCCTAATAGCGGCAGCACTGTGGCTGTTGATGCTGATACCGTACTTGCGAACAGAAATTTAGAGCCGGGCATGTATGCCTGCCTGCTTAAATTCTACAATGAGGATCCCAATAATGATGCCTTTGTAGGAGTTCGATTAAATGTTGGCAGAGAACGTCTGGCAGGTAATTCCTCAGCATTAGCGCAATATATATCAGAGTGGAATGCGGGGGATATCATCTATCTAACCAGTCCCAGTTATGTAATAGATCAATCAATTAAAATTGATGGCAAAAATGTAGTCTTGAAAGCTTCGGAGGATCTTGGTGGCTGTCAGGTTGTTTTTGAGAATAATCATTATCTGGATATTCAGCATGTCGACCGGGAATGCCTGATTCAGGGCATTACATTTGTGGGGGGGGCAACAGTAACAATAAGCCCATTAAAAATCTGTGAAGCCATGCCAACGATCAGGGATTGTTATTTTGTGGATTGCAAAACTATCGGGAATGGTGGCAGCATTTTTTGTGAAAAGTCCAGCCCTAAAATTGAAAATTGCCACTTCCTGAATGTCGATTATGACGGGGATAACGCCGAAAATGGCGGCGCGATATACAATAAGGGATCGTCACCAATAATCGTTGGTTGTGAATTTAACCAAGTGAGAGTTTCGGATAGTACCGGTCAGGGCGGTGGCATTTATAACGATCAGGATTCCATACCGTCAATTATTAATTGTATTTTCATGAATAGCGTTGCCTGGCAGGCGGGGGCCATTTATTTTGAGCAATCTGGTACAAACGACAATAGGGTCACAGTAGATGGATGTCAATTTGTCAGAAACAAGGCAGAGGCCTGTGGAGGAGCTATCTATGCATTTAACTCAGCGATAAAGATCATAAACTGTTTGTTCGAATGCAATGCTGCTAATGATCCTGGTGGCGCGATTTACGCAACAGGAGAGGATGTCATCGTTTCCAATGTGGATTTTCAGGTGTTGGCATCAAAATTCTACGCAAACTATTCTAAACAATCAGGGGGCGCCATCTATGCTGTCCGACTCAAACCTCAGTTTAAAAATGATGTGTTTGTCGGAAATATCTCAGACGAATTGGGTGGCGCGATCACCTTTAATAATATTGTGGACGAATCGGCAAATTATGAAGGGATCGCGCTTGCAAACAGCAGTTTTACCCAGAATACCGGTAAACACGATGGGGCAGTAGTATTCTTTTCATGTGGCCTCAGTGCGATTGCCCCCAATGTCATAAATTCAATCTTTTATGAAAATAGTACCATTCCCAGTACGACAGAGCATTGGTCTGTGCAGGCGATGTTAATAGATGATGTATTGCCAAAGGCATATAATTTTATTGAAGATCAAAATCGTGAAGATCCTGAGTTTGTATTGAATCCTGATTGTACTAAAGCTTCTTCTGAAACAATAACTGTTTCATCCTGGAAAGACTTGAATGATAAGGATATCACTGTTCCAGCAGAGAAGTATGATCAGGTATTTGGTGATTTACGTCTCAAAGTATCATCATGTTGTATCGATTCTGGAAAAAGTCTGGCTGAGTTGTATACCGATATTCGAGGTTCGGTCCGGCCGCTTAATATTAAAACCAGTCTTGACATCAGCGGATTTCCCGGGGTGTCCCTGGAAGATAATTCGCTGACCAATGGGTTTGATATTGGGGCGTATGAATACTCTGATTATTTCAGTGGTATAGAAGACGGGATTGTCAAACCATTTATCTGGAAGGCGGATATTCCATCGGCGATAATGGTTGGACAACCAGTAGAATTGAAGTGGTATGCTCACAATGCGTTCCCTGATGATCGTCGTATTGTTTTGCCAGGTCAATATGAGGTTAATATTGTATTGGTCTCAGATGATGGAGCGACCAGGAAGCAGTTGGCTTCTGTGCTCATCAATGATTTTATAGCGCCGGAAGGATATTACAAAACCGAAGTTGTTTTTGATGAATTTACAATAGGTAACTGGAAAATTCGTTTTGAACTGGGTCGGGATGCCGATCTTTTCGGGCAGTCCCAACAAAGTTATGACATTATGTTACAGCAACCGGAACTTGTGATTATTGGGCATGCCGTTATTCCGCCATTTGATGCGAATGCTTCGGAAGAACCTGAAGTTCCGGATGAATTTAAAACACGCTTTTTCTGGAGCGACTATTCAAGAAAGTTGTATGCTGTCGGACCGGCGACTACTGTGATAACCTGGGCAGGCAACGATGGGAACCAATATCCGCAATTAATCACTAACCGATGGCCGGATCCGGATAATGCGGGCGAATATACCCAGATTCATATAGCCAATACTCCTCCGGTGAACCTATTGCCTGAAGATGGAGGGTACGGTTATACCGACGATGAAGAAGAAGATAATAATGGAGATAAACCGGTTTATGTTGAGATAAAGTTTTGTGATAATGACGCCCATCTCGACGGTGATTCCGGATTTACTGCCAGCCAAGCCGGATACGCCGTGCTCATGTACGGTGAAGATTCCTATTATGATTGTGAACCCCATTTTGAAATTGTACAAACCAAGTTATGGAATGACATTCAGTTTTCTAAACCAGTTCAATATGCCATTGGTGATGAAATAACAGATTTAGGACATAACGCAAATTGTGGTGATGGATTTGTATTTTTTGAAATATCACCCTACGATATTGAGTTGTATGATCGCAATGCGAGGCGGGGGCAGATTATCCCGGTAAATCTTGATAATCCATACGTTACCAATGACAATCTGGTGATCGTATGGTATAATAAAGGGCTTTACGGCGCAGATTGGCCTTATAAATCAGTCCGTTATGATCTGGAGTGGAATACTGATGAAAAAATTGTTATCGCCAGCCAGTTGGGTTCGGAATATATTGATGTTAATGGTGTGAAGCAAACGGCACTGGCGGGTACATACAAGACGGTTAAAATATATAACCAACCGGACCGTACTAAAGCCGGGTTCAATCCTAACGAAGAACATTCACTATTATTGAATTCAACTTCAGGTGCGGGCAGCAAAGTTGTTTATGCTTTACGAAACGATTTAAATCAAACGGACTGGTCTCAATCCCAAAAGTATACCTCGGAGCCATATGTGCTGGTTAAGGGACAAATTAATGATGATACCTGGGAATACCGTGTATTTAAAGTTTGGCAGGATGATGATCTTTATACCCTGAATTATCTTTCAGTTGCGGGTGAATTACTGGAACCGCCTTATCCGATGAATAAACTGTTGCCGTTGTGCGATAGTATGTCATTTTATGATCCTGCTGGTCCGTGGTGGCAGGATTATACTGGAAAGATCTGGGCTAAAAATGGCGGTTTGGGATCCAAAACTTATGCGACAGGATCGATTTTCTGGTATTATCCATTACAGGCGGGATTTTACTATGATCTGGATAATGATGGTCATCAGGATGAGATCGTTGGCACACCCATTCCCTGGTTGCATCGATCAACAGGCAAAATTGAAGCAACTGAATTCCCTTTGCCGGTATTCTATCAGGTCGGCTGGCCGACAGGTGTACCCGCTTTGCAAATAGGTGAGACATTGTTCGAATCGAAAAATGGATTGCCAGATATCATGAATCAAACCAGTGTCGATATTATTTTCGATCAGGCACGTGATGACTATCGAAATGGCCAGTTGGTTCGTTTGATTGATCCATTGTCGGAAAGACGAGTGTCTTTAGGAAAATTACCTGATAGTCTTCTTTCCAAGGTTGAAAAAGTTGGAACCATCCAGGTATTTACCGAATTACCTTATCCTATTCGTAAAAGATTTTTCTATGATACACTTGGAAAAGCATTGGTCTTCAAGGGTGATTATGATGATTCCGGTCTGGGCGATCCATTTGCATTATTGAATATAATGAATCCGGTGGAATTGTCTGAAATTAAAGCGATGGAGGGTGCCGATACGGAATTCTGTAATGCGGTGGATAGTCTGTATTCTCTGACTCGTGCGCAACTGCAAGATGATAATAACTCATTTTTTGGCCAATCCAAAGCCTTGACGGCCGGTGCAGCTGCAGGGACTGGGTATGTGACACTGGCCATGCAATCCCATCCAGATTGTGAACCGCTTCCGGTTTCATTGGAAGTGATTAAAGTGAATAGTTCATTGTATCGTGGCCGTATAGAAATTATCGAGTCGGATAATGTTTTTGATGAACGCTTAACAATGCGTCATATTGGCGATTTTGGCGGCGAACCGGAAAAGGTGCAATTTGAATGGAAATATTCATATTCGCCAGATGAACCAGATCCGCTGTCCAGTCAAGGATGGTCTATTTATATCCCTCCCGACGGGGCAGATCTGGCCGATATCGATATTACTATTGGATCGGCAGGCTTACTGGCCACTCAGGATATCTGGTTTACCTGTCGTTACAAAGGCTATTCATCTGTGTTTGGCAATAATAAATACAGTATGTGGACTGAACCGCAATTGCATGAAAGCTGGGTGAAACGGGTTATGAAAAAAATCAACCTGTTCGATCAGCGCTATGTAGATTTTCGATTAAATCGGGTAAATACTTACAGTGATATGATCAGTCAAACGGGAGCCCGCTATGAAGGGCCGGTTGCTCTGGTTGACGATCCGGAACACCTGAACGATTCCGGAATGATCGAATTGTACCAAACCATCTATAATCGTGCTTTGGACTTTTCGCTGGATCAGGCATCAATTCAAAAAGTGGATTATAATGCAGCCCGAACGATCCAGTTTGCCGCCAGCCGGATTGCAGATTTGTATATGTTACTGGGCAATGAAGCCTATGCCGATGCCGAGGATCCAACCGTCGGATTCAGTGCGGAAAATCAGGCATATAATGTCATGGCGCCGGGAATATTCTGTTTTCAAAATCAGGTAAGTTCATTGCTGGACGAAGAGTTGGCATTATTAAGAGGCATATCCGGCTGGGGTAGCGGAGATCATGTTTATGAAAAACCGCTCTACAATCGATTGATGTGGAATTTTACTCTGGGAACGGGTGAAGTTGCCTATGCTCTGACCTATAATATTACCGATCTGGATGATAATGATGATAGTGATCTGGATGGCAATCGCGATGAAGGCGATGGGGATATTGATGAATACGATGCCAAGAAAATGTATCCTCAGGGCCATGGAGATGCCTGGGGTCATTATCTGACAGCGTCTAAAATTTACTATGATCTGCTCCGAAACAAGAAATATACCTGGGTTCCCCAGGCTGAGAATATTGTTGTCAACGGGACACCGGTCCGGGTGGACTATTATGATGAACGCAAATTTGCCAGTGTGGCGGCTGCCAAGGCACGTTGTGGCGCTGAAATTGTCGATCTGACCTATCGTCAGAAATTCAGTGAAGATCCGGAAAAACAATGGAAAGGATACCCAGATAGTGATTCCAATCGATCCTGGGGTGTTGAACAGTGGGCCTGCCGGGCAGGTCAGGGAGCCTATTTTGACTGGTTGACAAGCAATACGATGCTGCCTTATCATGATCCGAACCAGTTGCATGAAGGTCTGGAAAAAGTCGATCGTACAACAGTTGTCGAAAACGATACTATCGCCAACGCTTTCCTTGATATACAGAAAAAACTGGATCGGGCCAATTCCGGTCTGACCCCTGCAGGCATTGCCAGGGATGCCGTCCCATTTGATATCAATCCTTATGAACTGATTGACGCGCAGGGACAGCCCACCGGACGAACGCATTTTGAACAAATTTATGACCGCGCTATCCAGGCTTTAAATAATGCGATCGTTGCTTTCAATTATGCCAACAGGAATACTCAGTTATTGCGAACCCAACAGGATAGTGTCGAAAAATTCCAGCAGAGTGTCGAAGACCGTGAACGTGATTTTAACAGTCGATTGATAGAAATATTCGGTTATCCTTACCGCGACGACATTGGGTCTGGGCGGACCTATTCGGCCGGGTACGATGGGCCGGATGTTTATCATTTCGATTATGTGGACTCATCAGAATTAATGCAGGCAGCGCCAGTGGAGGTACAAGAATTTAAGACTACCTTTAAAGAGGTTATGGTTGATGCCGATGGTGTGCTATCGGAAGAGCCAGTAGAAGTAGTATTTCATATATCAGCTGACGGATTAGGTTTGATCAAACCAGAATCGTGGACAGGTAAACGCCGGGCTAAAGGTGAGATCCAGCAAACGCGTTCCGATTTATTGCAAGCGCGAGCCCGGTTTGATAAGACCTTGCTGGACTATAACAATCTTATCGTCCAGATTGAATCTCAGGCTGAAATGCTGCAAGCCCAAAAGCAAGTGAATGCTGAAGAAGTGCAAATATTATATGATGTTTTGGATCATCAAATATCTTTGAATGATGCTATTCGAGATTCACGTGAAAATCAGCAAATGTTCAGAACGATATCGAAAAAAATTACCTTAGTAAGTTCAGCGTTAGCCGAAGCATTTCCAACTAGTACCGGTTTTTCTATTGATGTGACCTCAGTAATAAGATCTGCCATAAGACTTACAGGGTCGCTTGTGGCGAATATCTATGATGAAAAAGCTGATGATGAATCGATTAATGAACTGAGCACTCAGCAGACCAAAGAGATTGTGCAAAGTCAGAGCAGTATAGACATTACTACTCTTAAAAATGATTTTGCCATCCAGCAGCAACTTGAGCAACTCAAGCAGCAAATTCGCGCCGAAGCTTCCATGCGGTTGGAATTACTAACATTAGCCGAGTCCATGCAGCAGATTTCGGATCGCTATTCCAGCGCGTTAGCCCGTGGCCAGCGTTTGCTGGAAGATCGTCTGGTTTTCAGAAAACAAACGGCTAACAATGTCCAGGATTATCGTTACAAGGATATGGCCTTCAGGATATTCCGATCCGATGCCTTACAGAAATACCGCGCCCAGTTTGATATGGCAGCACAATATGTCTATCTAGCCGCCAAGGCCTATGACTATGATACGGCGTTTCTGGATGTTCATGATGGGGCTGGTCAGGAATTTATGGAAAATATTCTTAAACAGCGAACTATTGGCACGATAGAAAACGGAACACCGTTGCCGGGTGACGGCCTAGCCGGTGTATTGGCGCAAATGAAGCAGAATTATGACGTTTTGAAATATATGATGGGATTTAATAATCCCCAGATCGAAACCACCTGGTTTTCGCTGCGAAAAGAAAATTTTCTGCTCTCAATGTCTAGTAATGATAATGTGGACTGGAAGACACTGCTTGATAAATGTTATGTGTCCAATCTCTGGGATATGCCGGAATACAAGCGATACTGTAAACCATTTACTACTGAAGATGAGGTCTTACCCGCCCTGGTGATTCCTTTTCAAACGTGTATCGCAACCGGTTGGAACTTCTTTGGTAAAGAAGGCAAGGCGGATCCTTATTATGCTCAAGAGAATTTTGTGACAAAGATTCGATCGGTGGGAATCTGGTTCAGTAACTACGATACGACCCTGATGTCTCCCACACCCAGGGTCTACCTAATCCCGGTTGGTGAAGATCGGGTATGGGCCGATGTCGGGCAGACGCGCTCCTGGCAGGTGATAGATCAGGTGATTCCAGTACCCTATCCCATCACTGAAACAGAATTAGAAAATTCGATGCAATGGCTTCCGATGCTGGATACTACCTTGGAACCTTTTGCGGATATTCGACGATATTCCAGGTTCCGGGCTTATCCCGATGGCGGTTTCAATCCGGATGAGATGGCTTATGACAGTCGCCTGATTGGACGTAGTGTGTGGAACACCAAATGGTTATTAATCATTCCTGGCCACAGTTTGTATCTTAGTGATCCGGCACTGGGGCTTGAAAGTTTTATCCAGGGTTATGACTGGGATGGCGATGGCATCGGAAATGGCGTTACTGACATTAAACTGTTTTTCAAAACCTATGCCTATCCAGGCTATTGATTCTATTTTTGATTTTCAAATGACCATGTTACAGACTCTACTTCAAAAACACAGCCTTGTAGGCCTGCTATGTGTGGTATTCCTTTTCACAGGATATCCACTTTGTCTGGCTAACGAAGAGGAAGAAACGAAAGATGTCGATAAAAATGGCGTTTCACCCAATACAATTAAGTTGCCCCAGGGACCGGGTTCGATTAAAGGCTTGGGAGACTCCTTTAAGCCGCAACTTAATACCGGCTCAGCTCAATATGCCGTAAATATCCCCCTTCCTGCCGGTGTTGCCGGACATACTCCTGAACTGGTCTTAAAATACGACAGCGGTCAGGGGGACGGTCCATTAGGAATCGGCTGGTCATTTGGTCCTGTTCCAATTTCTCGTCAGACGGATAAAGGGATACCACTTTATATTGATGCGGATAACAATATCGATGATAATCAGGATGGCCAGATCGATGAAATTCAGGAACGGGATACTTTTCTTGATCCGGCCAGAGAAGAATTAGTCCCGCTCGATGAAGATAATGATGGGGCAATTGATTCTTACCGTGCCCAAATAGAATCTTCATTTACCCGTTATCTATATCACGATCAATTATTTTGGCAGGCCCAATTAAAAGATGGCAGCAGACAAATTTACGGTCGGAGTTCCTCAGCCAGAGTTACTGATGTCAGCGATACCCATGTATTCCAATGGCTACTGGAGATATCTGAGGATACTAACGGAAATCAGATTCTCTATACTTATAAAGCTTTTAATGAATCAACCAACCAGAGATATCTCAGTGAAATTCGTTATGGGCCAGGCGCTTTTCCTTGGAACGCTTTCTATTTTGTTAAATTTAACTATGCCCCCAAGCCAGATTGGCGTCAGGATTTTCGCAGTGGATTTAGCATTATAACCAGTCGCCGACTTAAGAGCATTGTTATTGGAGTGGCCGGGGTTCCACAACCGGATCAATGCGTTTCGTTTGATCTCAATGAGAATGACAATCCAAACGATGACAACAATACCTGGCTGATCTGTCGTTTTGAACTGGCGTACAATGATGACAATCCGATCTGTTCTTATCTGTCGGGTATCAAACATATTGGTTCAGATGGCATTACTTCGGTCCCACCTGATACTGAAACCCTGAGTTTTACCTACACCACTTATCAACCGGCCCAATCGATTCCAGCGACTAAGGCCTTAATTACTTCTTATAACACACCTTATCTGGTGATGGACCATCCGTCAGTGGACCTAGTTGATCTTGACTCAGACAGTTTACCTGATATACTCAAGACCGATTCAGCTAATGGTATACATACGGTTTATACTAACCTGGGGCAACAGGCATCTGGCGATGGTCAGATCATCAAATGGGCCGCCCCCCAGCAGGTCGTTACTTCAGACTCGGCTGCGCAGTTCGATCTGGCCATGAAAAGTGTTTATCTGGCGGATATGGATGGTAATGGCCGGGCCGATCTGGTTTATACTAATCCATGGCATGAAGTCTGTTTCCATCCGAACCAGGGTTCCAATACCTGGGGTTGTCGTCAGTGGATGACTATATTGGATTATGGGCCTCCCAGCCCTTTTGCAGACCAATCGGCGAAAACATCCGATCTTGACAATGATAAGCGAATCGATGTTCTAAAGTCTGATGCCAATGGTTATTCTGTCTGGCTGAACTTGGGGCCGGGCCAATACAGTCGTCCCAGACGCACATCGGGAGCGGTTTATAACGACCAGGTCCTTCAGCTTTCCGAATCCTCTGTTCATCTGGCTGATATGAATGGAGATCAGCTGGCTGATATCGTCAAAATTACCCCGTCCAGTTTAATTATCTGTGCCGGTATGGGCCATGGCCGATTCGATACTGCGGTGATCGTTCCCATTCCCGAACAGACTCTTTCCAGTGGTCCCAACAGTCAAATCCAGCATGCCGGTTTTCATGATATCAATGACGATGGTCTGGCTGATCTGGTTATTGAGCGTGCTACTATAAACCAACTCTGGTATTGGCTGAACCTCGGTACGTATCGTCTATCCCACTGGCATGTTATCTGCGATATGCCTTCACTTTATAATCCGGATACTGCTGTCCGCTGGGCCGATATGAACGGTAATGGCACTACCGATCTGATCTATGCCGATTCTTCAGCAGATGATAAGCTGGTTATGCTGGATATCGGCGAACTGATCGGTGGCTATGATCATCCCAATCTGCTTAAGACCATCGACAACCACCGGGGCGCGGTCACGACAATACAATATACTTCTTCTACACAGTTATATCTCCTGGCTCAAACGTTGTCTCCCGAGGAACAGTGGCAGACGACCTTGCCGTTCCCGGTCCATGTTGTGACTGGAGTTATTAATGAAGTCCAGACCCTGAGCCAACCGGAAGTCTACCAGACCAGATATAATTATTTCGACGGATATTATGATGAAGTTGAAAAAGACTTTTGGGGATTTGCGCGTGAATGCACTTATGAACCTGGTGATGAGAGCGCCTCCGATGTGATAACTACCAGTTGGTTTCATACCGGACAGGTTTCCGTTACAGAAACGCAAGAATGTTTAAAAGGTAAATTGCTGGGATTGGAACTTGCCGACGGTAGCGGTAAAATATACCAATGCGATACCAACACCTGGGAGGCTCGCATTTTGGCCAATGGTGTGGATGGCCGCAAGATTTCGTTTGCTAGTAATACGTCAGCGCTCAATACCATTTACGAAGGTACGTTATATCCCAAACAGATCTATAAGGAATTCGATTGTGACAATTATGGCAATCTGATCCATGAATTCAACTTTGGCATTGTCGATCCCAATTATGCCAATACCGATGATAGTTATTACACTGCTTATCATGATGAGCTACTCAAAGAAACTCAATATATCAACGATACCGAAAACTGGATCCTGGGCTATCCCAGTCAACAAACCATCACTGATTATGCCGGAACTGTACAGGCTGACCAGAAAATCTATTACGACGATCTGCCCTATGGCCAGATTGTTAAAGGTAACCTTACCTGTCAGGAAGACTGGCTCGATAAGGACAGCCTGACCGGTCAAAGCAATTGCTGGATCCCGACCTTGCGTAATCGTTATGACCAATACGGGAATATCATTCGAATTACCAATGCCAACGATCATTATCGTTCTCTAACTTATGACAATTTTTTTCACGCCTGGCCCATTTCCGAGATTATCCACCGGGAAGATGGTCCTGAACTGACTCTGAATGTCTCCTGGCATTACGGTTTTGGTCAGATTGACTGGTCAAGCAGTTTCTCCCAGGTGGAATCGACTTGCCGCTACGATTGTTTTGGCCGCGTCAAAGCCATCGATCTGCCCGGCGGCGCTCAATCCACGTTCCAATATCATATCGCCTGTCCGGTCAGTCATATCCTGACCCAAATCAAAGAAAACGCCGCCGGTGATACCTTTGACAGCTACGCTTATTTCGACAGTCTTTATCGGGAACTCGGATCCAAAATTGAGGCAGAAAACAACCAGTGGCGTTTTGTCGATGCGGTCAGTTTCAATCAGCGTATGCTGGTTTATCGCAAGTGGCAGCCAGTATTTGCGTATACCAGAGATTATGAGCAGCCTGATGATACTGATCCCAACTTTATCGCTTTCCAGTATGATGCCCGGGATAGAGTTGTATGCGTTACCAATCCGGACAAGACATATACCCAAACCATATTCGAACCTCTCATTGAACATCAATATGATGAGAACGATACTGCCGGAAAAAATACTCCCAAATCACTCATCTACAACGGGCTGGAGCGGCTTATCGAAGTCGTTGAACGTAATGCTGACGATACAACAAAGCCCGAATATCATACCCGCTATCAATGGACGACACTGGGCGGTCTCACGCAGATTACCGATGCCCTCAATAATATAAAAACGATCCAATACGATTCATTACGTCGCAAAACCTTCACGAACGATCCCGACCGTGGCCACATGTACTACGGCTACGATCCGGTCGGCCATTTGCGTTGGACCAAAGATGCTAAAAACCAGCAGATTGTTTACGCTTATGATCAGGCTGAACGACTGCTCACGGAAAACTATCTTGACCAGACTGGTGATCTGGCTACCGATCCGGTTGATGTGGCCTATTACTATGATATTTCCCAATCCAATCTGGATTTCGGCGACACAACCTCCGGAACCGCCCAGAATACCCTGGGGCGCCTGGCTTGGGTACGGGATCTTTCCGGCCAGGAACACTTCTCATACGACCAACGTGGTAATATCGCCTGGTCTGTCAAGCGCATTATCGATCCTAAAACGGCTTATCTGACCTCATATAAATCCAGCTTCCAGTACGATATCATGGACCGGTTGAAAACTGTTACTTATCCCGATAACGATTGTGTTGAATACTGCTATAATGAAGCATCTCAAACTGAATCCATATTCGGGCCAGGTGACGGCGGCAAGACTATTTTGTCTAAAATTGATTACGAACCGACCGGTCAATTAAAGCTAATGGCCTTTGGCAATGGTATTGATACCGGTTACAGTTACGACAACCGTAATCGGCTTCAACGGCTCAAAACTGTCAAGTCGGATAAAACTGAGTTAATTCATTACTATTACCATTACGATCCCGTTTCCAATATTAATCGCATTACCGATCTTCGTCCTTACACCCAGGTTGCCAAAGATTTGCCTCGTCGTAATACCCAGGTATTTCAATACGACGACCTCTATCGCCTGACCCAGGTCCGCTATGCCCGTCAAGACGATCCAGAAGCTAATTACGGTCAGATTGACTACAGTTATGATTCTATCGGTAATATGCTCGGTAAAACCAGTCCGGCCCAAGGCTTACCCGGCCATATTGACGATGATGACAATGTCAATCTGGGGACCTTTGTGTATGCCGGTGGCACCCAAAACCGTGTGGGTCGAAATCCAGGTGTACTACCCGGGCCCCATGCCCTCACTGCCACGGCTAACGGCGGGGTATATGACTACGATGCCAATGGCAATATGACCAACATCGAAGGCGCCCAATGTGCCTGGGATTTTCAGGACAGGCTCATCCGCTACGAAAAAGACGATACCGTTGCCCGCTATTCGTATGACTATACCGGCCGCAGGATCACCAAAAAAGTAATCAAAGGTAATACTGCAACGCAAACTCTTTATCCCAATCGCGTATTTGAAATTCGCCCCAATTGCGCCCCGGTCAAGTATGTCTTCAACGGCCAATCCCGAATCGCCCGCGTCAAGGGAACTTTAAGTCCCGAAACTTCGAACGAAAGAGTCCAGCGGATCTGGCTTTATCAAGGTATGAACCTGATATCGTTTGCTGTGCAGACAGACGTCACTATTGGTGAGATATTTCAAGATGATAAGGTTTATTCGTACAATGGAACCACCTATCAACCTGTCTCTCCCATGTCAATTCTGCAATCGGGAGAACCGCTATGGGTTGATTCCGATTCCGATAAGGTTCTATCCGTCAAGGGCATTTATAATGACAGTGTTTTTAGTAGGGTAATTCTGCCCGATGATACTTTGGTCAGTTGGCCTAGGCTTGAACCGTTCTATCCAAGTGTACATATCGAGAGTGATTTTCGCATATGGGCTTATGATAATTTTTATCATGACTGGATGATGCTGGACACCCTGTTGCCAACTTATCTATCGAATGTGCCTTCTCAGCTTGAAACATCATGTGCATTTTGGCTCAAACAAACGCAAAACATAAATATTTCTTCTGAACCTACTCGGTCCAATGATATCGTTTACTATCACAATGACCACTTAGGTTCATCAAATGTTATAACTGATACTTATGGTAATCTTATCGAAGAAACAAATTCTTATCCATTTGGTACACTCCGGAATAGTTATTCAGTCCAAAATATTTTCAATAGTTGCTATCGGTTTACTGGAAAGGAACTAGATGCTGAAAGCCAACTTCAATATTTTGAGGCCCGTTATCTAATTCCAAAAGTTGGGCGATTTGCAAGTGTAGATCTTTTATTTGCTCATAATCCAATTATTGGTTCCAAGAATAAACTTGCAGATACTATTAATTTGAATACGTATTCATATGTTCATAATAGTCCTTTAGTATTTATAGATTCAGATGGCCATGAGGCTATTATA
This sequence comes from Sedimentisphaerales bacterium, assembly GCA_963663965.2. Taxonomy (GTDB): domain Bacteria; phylum Planctomycetota; class Phycisphaerae; order Sedimentisphaerales; family SM23-30. Next base: position 100,504 of record CAXXFK010000011.1, on the reverse strand, counting down.
ACTTATGTTGGTATAGTTGCCATAATTTCAGTAGTAGACAAATTCATTGGAGTATCAAAAATCGCTGGTAACATGGCATTGAAACCATTAGCATCTAAAAATATTGAGCAAGCTAGATTAAATTTATTCCGTTCGAAGAGAGATGTTAATCGTGCGAATTTTAAGATTAGTCGTCTTAATAATGAAATAGCACTAATTAACAAGGAAATTCGTCAAACGTATGATTGGTATTCAAAATCGAAGATAGGAAATAAAGATGAAATAATGTTAGGAGAATTGAAAAGACTTTTTGAACGCCATATTAATGCGCATAAAGAAAAATATACTTGGTTAGAATATAGACATCGAAGGTATAAATCTATGAAAAACGATTTAAATAATTTGCTAAAAGTATTAGAAGATAATGATAAACTTTCCAATGAAATTATTGATGAGATTAAAGGATTAGGAACTGGATTCGTTAAGGGGAAAGCGCTAAAACAAATGGGTGATATTGGAAAGGCAATAGAAGCATGGGATTCTGGTATAACAGCTGGTAAAAGGATGAATGAAATTATTGGAAATGAATAATCATGTATTTACATTGATAAAACGATCATGAATGGAATTTTGTATCGCACCATATCTATATAGTAACGAAATTGAATATTAGTAAGCGATTAAAAAATAATCATGTTTGAAATACAATAGGAGCGAAATATGTTTAATAAATCCATACTTAATTGTAGTTTTATGGCAATACTTTTATCCTCAACCATTCTGTATGCCCAACAGGATTTCTCCATTATCGATTTAGGCACGCTTGGCGGGAATAGCGAAGCGCATGGCGTTAACGATCATGGCCATATGGTTTGCTACAGTAAGGTTGAGGAAAGTCTCGGAGTCTGGTTGAAACATGTGTTTTTATATAAAAACGGCCAGATGATGGATATCCACAATTTTGATAAGTTTAAATCAACCGAAGCGGTTGATATCAATAATTCGGGTATCATTGTCGGCAACGGAGAGACCAGCTTTGATAATGTCTTTATGGCTAGAGGTGTACAAACACTGGAAACCAACTTTAGTATTATTATGTATCGATTTGATTAAAATTTATCGAATCATATTGATTTTAAGCGCTAAAAAGAAAATTATGTTGTATTGTGGAGATTGTAAAATGAGATATCATGCCGTAATAATTGTTGTCCTGTTGAGCATGCCATTTGTAACATTGGGTTCGATACCTGAGCCTTCCATGGTTTTTTACGGTACCATCCAACTGGGATCGCAGTTTGTGACAGCCAGCGACGATATCACTGTCATTGCCCGTGTCCAGGGTATGTCCCAGTCGCTGGTCGGTTCCTATGCGATGGGTGACAACGCAAATGCGCAGGATAACTATGTATTGCCTGTTCGTCTGGAAACCCTGCTTATTGGGAATACCCAGAGTCAGAAGGCCGCCCAAATTGGTCAGAATATTGAATTTTATCTGAGATTGTCTGATGGAACCGAATATTTTGCCGGTCGATTTAATGGATTGGAACGCGGGGGAGTTGAACAACTCAATTTGTTTGCTGATGGTGGTCCAATCGTATGCGATGGCCCGGATCTTTATAACGATGGTTTTATTGACATGATAGATTTCCATATATTGGCAACCTATTGGTTGGAAGGATGCAGTGCCGCCAATAACTGGTGCCACTGCGCTGATATTAACAAGATGGGCAGTGTCGATTTAACCGACTTGATCGCCCTGTACGGAGACTGGATGAATGCCGTTGAATAATCTAGAAAGTACTGGATATGTAGTTGGTATTGCAGATCTCGCTGAATTTCAGACATACTTGCTAAGTAGCTAACGAAGAAAATATATACTTCTATCGGATAAGTCAAAAAAGATATGATAACCATTATAATAAAGGAATGCGGATTCTATTTTCAAGTGCAACAGAGGGGGGTGTAAAGAAAAACGTTTATGACACGAAACTGTCATAATTTTCAGATAAAATAAAAAAAGAAAGCCAAGAAGTTTTGTAACTTCTTGGCTTTCTTAGGTTTAGGAATGGGCAGTACAGGGCTCGAACCTGTGACCCCCTGCTTGTAAGGCAGGTGCTCTAGCCAACTGAGCTAACCGCCCGGTTGAGATAGATAAATATAACTATTTATGGTATCGATGTCAAAAGAAAATTTTTGGGAAAGGAAAAATATGGGAGGCCCAGGATGATGATCCTCGTGATCGGTACAAAGCGTTTATTTTAACAGCCGGAGGATCAGAATATAGGAGAAAATTGGGGTAACCTGTTTGCCTGGATCGAGTCTATTTTTAATACTGAATATGTAGCGGAGAATAACGGCTGTTACCCAGGGAAGAGTACCCTGGTTTTTATGACGCAGAAAAATTAAATAGGTAACTATATATACGCTGCACTCTGGATGCGTGGATCAATACGCAGATTGGTCCTGGGCGTGGATTTTATCCGGGAGTAGAATCATGGCATTCAGAAACAAGCAGCGCAATAATAGTATCAATCGGTCTTGTCAGCATCAAAAGGACAGTCGGACACAAGCTCTTAATCTGGAAAATCTCGAATCGCGATTATTGCTGGATGGTTCTACTATCTGGGGGATCGCAGATACCTTTTATAGTTGTGACGATCCGGATGCAGTATTCTATGATCAAGATGATACGTTAATTACAAAAGAATTAACATCGGGTAGCGAACAGTCGCAATACAATGATGTACTGCCTGCACGGGCCCCTAATGTACTTTATCTGGATTTTGATGGTGGTACGGTGAAGAGCCGGTCTGGCGATTTCTGGCTGGGTCAATCCAAAATCGAGATTGACGCTTTCGATTTGTCTTCATTTAACTGGAGTGGATACGAAGCTCAGGCCCGCGAAATCATCATGAATTTTATTAAGGAAGATTATGCCGCCTATAATCTGGTCGTTACCGATGTAGAGCCCAGTTCCGGGGAATATACTACGATATATGTGGGGGGGGATAATAGCTGGTTTCGTGCCGGCAGCAATGTGATTGGGGTTGCGACATACGACATCGGTAACCGGGATGACAGTAATTATGGGTTTGCATTCGTTGAGGAACTAGATACTTATTACAGCGCTTCGGGAGGCGATCTGACCATCTTCTGTGAATACGTGGCCAATCTGATAGCGCATGAAGCGGCACATACTTATGGCGCGAATCATGTGTCGGATCCTACGTATCTGATGAATCCTTATCTGGCCATCCGGCCTGTGACTACGGGATTCGGGGGAGATAGTGGCCAGGATACCGAGCAATTATTAACGAATAACCTGGGCAGTGTCAGTTCCTCTGGGGATGATTATGGTGATGATGAACGGACTGCGACCAAGATAAATGCAACAGGCAGTATATCCGGTTTGTTGGAAAACCGATCTGATGTAGACGCTTTCAGCCTGATACCGGCGAATAGCGGTGTCATTACAGTTGATCTGGATACATCGATATATGGTAACCTTGACGCTACTATCACGATTTATCATGTCGATACCCAGAAAATTATCGCTCAGAACGACAATTATGGGGGTCAGGTTGATCCCTGGCTGAGCTTTAACGCTATCGGGGATGAGACCTATATTGTCTACATTGCCAGCGCGTCCGAGCAATCTTCTGGTACATATGAACTATCCATTGACATGCCGGCGGCTCCACCCCAACTGACTATCGAGGAAAACTCAGGGGTAGCCGACGATCTGAATATAAACCTAGGCACTGTTACTGTCGGGTCAGCGGTTTCTGCGTCAATTACTCTAGGGAACTCAGGGTACGACGATCTTGTTATCAGCCAGTTATCCGTATCAGGTGGTTTTACTCTAGACCACCTGAGCGGAATGTCTGGCGATGACGATATTATTATTACTCCCGGCGATACCCTGACTGTTACCATTACGCTTGACCCTGACAGTAGCGGTGAATATCTGGGGATTCTGACAGTTGTCTCTAACGACCCGGATCAGGAACAAATGACGGTTTCTGTTGCTGCACAGGCTTTAGATCCGCAATCCAATATTGATATCGCCGGATTGACTGACAACGCAATTCATTATGGCAATATTCATCGTGGACTGGGCCTGTCCAGGGTGATTACCGTATGTAATACCGGTACTCTGGATCTGGTTCTGGGTGATGTAATTGCCAGTAATAACTTCGAGGTAGTCAGTGTCAGTTCGAATACGATCGCTCCCGGTCAATCCGGCAGTGTGATTGTGACGATTACCGGTACTGTTCGCGGCTTGGAAACCGGTGTGTTAACCATTTTCAGTAACGATCCCGATCAGCCAGTTACGACGCTGTCGTTAAGCGCCCAGATAGTGGCCGGTGAGCTGGCGGTAACAGAAGATTGTGGGATACCGAATGATAATCTTGTCGAGTTTCCCACGGTCTATCTGGGGGAAACTGTTACGCGTTCTGTTACGATTTCCAATAGTGGGGATGCAAGTCTGACACTAGAGGCTATCGATTCAGAAGGTGAATTTAATATAGTAAACTATTACAGCTTGACAGGTTACATGCTTCAACCCGGCGAATCGCTGGAGCTGACCCTGTCGTTCTCGCCCGATGTGGAGGGGCACTATCAGGGAAATGTGGTCCTGACGACCGATGACAGTCAGGTCCAGTCCAGTTTACAGATCCAGGCTCTGGTAGAGGATAATCCGATCCAGATCATCTCTGGCACTGATAACATGAATGAATCAATCCATTTCGGAAGTGTTCAAACCGGTGAACAGGCATTCATGGAAGTCTGGACTATTATTAATCATGGTAATCAGTCTGCCCGGATTACTCTTTCGTTGACGGGATCCAATGCCTTTTATCTGATTGGCGGCGATACTGTGACGATTGAACCGGGACAAAGTATTGTGGTACAGGCGGGTATTGATACCTTGACGGCCTGTCCCGTGAGTGGAAGTTTGATCCTGGCGGCTGATGATTACCATGAAACAAAACGGAGTGTATCGCTGGATGCCGAAGTGTACGCACAGATCGGGAATGGCAATAAGTATCAATTTACCGATCATGATGGCGATGAGGTGACAGTCAGCTTGTCGGGTAAAGGAACCGCCCGACTGGTTTTGGGAGATGATGGACAAGTTGATATTGCCCAAATTGTGTACAATGGCGCTGATGACGGAGATGTTTTAAAAATAAAGGTTTCGGGGGATTATGGCACGACCACATTAGGCTCCCTGGTTGGAACAGGTAATCTCCAGAAATTTGATGCCGCGTCAGTAGCGATCCATGGGGGGGATATTGACCTTGAAGGGGCCATAACCCGATTGAAACTGGGCGATCTGGTGGACGCGAACGTTGCCTATCATTCCATGGATAGGAATGGCATTCTTGACGTGGATTCTGTTTCGGGAGACAGCCGAATCGATATTGCCGGCAGGGTCAAAACCATTAAGATTGATAATTTTGAAGAAGGAATACTACAGGTTGATAGTGTCGACAAGGCCTCATTTGGAACTTTTGGCGCTCAAATGGATGTACGCAAGGGCGATCTGGATAAGATGACGGTTAAATATGGCGATGTAACCGGACAAGTGAATGTCAGTGGATCAATAAAATATATCAAAGTTGCCCAGGGTAATCTGGATGCCGATTTAAATGTCGGGAATCAGGTAGGGAGGATCATTTGCAGCCGGGGAAGTATTAATGGTCAGGTCGTAGCGGGTGATGAAATCAACCGTATTATTGCCAATGATTATGACCCGGCAGTAATTCAGCCATTTTCGCAAGTTGATGAACTTTTGAACCAATTGCTCTCTGAATAGTGAATAAAATAATCAATGCCATATAAGTCTCTGAAACAAAAAAAGCCCCATTAGGGGCTTTTTTTCAGGCAATTATTATTCTGAAAATAGAGAAGTCCAGACGGATTTCCGGGTTTTATTCAAATCCTGTTGTCATGAATCGAAAATCAGCGCTTAATACAGTCAGGCGGTTGCATATTCTAACTTATCCGCATCTTCGTCATAATGAGTATTCATCAGTGGTTGGTGTAGTCGTACGGCGACTCTGGCCGTACCAAAGGAGGTATAATCCACACGGATTACCTCTGACCAATGGGTATATTCATTCATGTGAAATAGGTCATTGCGATTGACAGGATAACTAAATCGTGTCTGGATATGCTGTCCGGGTTGGGGACATGAATGAACCGGTATCGAAAAGCTGACAGCATGCGAGGATAAATCTACGATTTGACCTCGATGTATCATACCATTATCCTCGTAACTAAACCAAAAAGGCCACGAAAATCGAATCCTTTTTTCTTTCCGGCTATCGAGACATGTCTGCGTCATTAAATTTCTCCTTCATTTCTTGACAGAGATGTTATGATTTATACCCAATGGGTATGAAAATACCCGATCGCTCGCAAGATAAGTTTCTACTTGTGTAGAACTTATTTCGCGGTCCAGCGGGCATTTTCAATGGTAAGCAGTATACTTATCTATTTATTATTCGAAATAATAGGGGGACTGGTTTAGATGAAAACTGAAAATAAAATTAATCTGAAGACAAAACCCGCTTTTGAGTTGCTGCCAGAGTCATTCCGACGGAAAACCCGCCCCTATCAGATGTTGATCTGAATAGAAAAGCTAATGGCTGATATATCGTGATAAAAGAAAAGGGTTTGAGGCTGGTTATTCAATCAGGGCTTTCACGACTTCAAGTTCTTCCTCTATCCGCGAACTAATGGCGTCAATCTGTTCAGGAGAGATTCCGATTTCATCAGCCAGATCCTGGCTGATATCGGGCATATTTTCATTTTCAATCAATCCAAATCCGGTACGAGTGCAAAGTTGGTCAGCTAAACAGGTTACACTGGTGAGCAACCTGTTTTCTTCAGCCAGTTCACGCGGTTTGTGATGATAGCCCGTGACAAACTGAAATGACCGGGGGAATTTCCATTTAGCAGAAAGCGCCGCGCCGATTTCCTGATGGTTCGTTTGAAGGATTTCATTTTCAGCCTGGAGGAAAGAAACGCCGGCTTTAACCATCTGGACCATTTTGGGGATCGCTTGACTTTTGCATTGCAGGATTGCCACCAGTCCGATATCGTGAATCAGGCCGGCCAGAAAAGATTCATCAGGAAGCGCCAGGCCAATGGCGCTGGTAATGAGTTTGTTTGTCGCACCTACGGCGACACTATGGGTCCAGAGACGCTTGCCGGTGAAATCATCTGACGTTACCGGAGTATCGAACATTTTGCTTAGTGAAGCCGCAATCGCAATATTCTTAACCGCATTCAGTCCCAAAAGCATAATCGCACGATCTATACTGCCAATCTGGCCCGGCAATCCGTAGAAGGCTGAATTGACCACCCGTAAAACCCTTGAGGATAATGCCGGATCGTTTCGAACGATTTTGTGCAAATCGTGAGCTGTGCTGCGAGGATCCTGTACAACCTGGATGATCTGGATTGTGATCTCGGGCAGAGTTGCGATTTCGATTGTGCTGTTGATGATTTCGTTGATGGCTGTCTGATTCGCTGTCACTTTTCTCACCTTACAAATTTATAATGCTAATAAGTTATCAGCTTTTGCCTGAGTTCAGGCGTTATTCTTTTCCGGGCCAGTATAACCGCTATACGCGGGCCACTGCCTCCTGTTCCATATATTCGGCAAGGTTTAAGATCGAGTCGATTACTTTTTAAAATATTATTCAATAAATGATGGATTATTTCTTCCTGATAATCACAATCGAAAACATGTTTGCCCCGCTCCCGTTTTTTCTGGCGTGGTCCGATATTGATTACCGGTATTTTCAGACGGCCAGATTCAATAATTCCACATGAACTGTTGCCTACCAGAACTCGACAATATTTCAGGCAGCCCAGGAAAATATGACGGGGAAGATGTTTAAAAATATGACAATCGGAATATTTTCGGACCTGCTCAATTGCTTTGGTAATTCCCGGGTAACCGGTATCACAATTGGGATATATTATTAATAAGGGTAATTGGGTACGGCGGCAGGCTCGCAATGTTAATTGCATGCGTTGGTGTTCCTGTGAAGAAGTACCGCCGGCAGGGTGTTGCATAACCACCAGAAAAGGTGATTTGATATCAATTCCAGTAAAATCCGATAACAGACCGGGTTCTTTACATATTTCTTTATTCAATAGATCGAGAGCTGGAGAACCCGTATTATAGATGTGTTGAGGCTTCTCTCCCAATTGTACTAAGCGTTTTGCAGCGCCGGCACTGGCGGCAAAATGGATATGTGCCAGTTTGCTGATCGCATGACGGCAGGCATCATCCTGAATACCGGGCGCGATATCGCCTCCATGAATATGTGCTAATAACAACTGACTTGCCGTAGCCGCTACAGCGGCGGCCAGCATTTCCAATCGATCGCCCAGCACCAGGACAATATCTGTTTTCGTTCTCTGATAGCATTTGGTCATACCAGAGATCGCCCGTCCCATGGCAATACTTTGATTAAAGGGATTGTCGTTATCGGTCTGAAGGGGGACTTTACCGCAGATGGGCCAACCATCATCCATTACTTCTTGAGCCGTAAAGCCAAATTGTTTTAATAGATGCATTCCGGTTATCAGGACATTCAGACGTAAATCCGTATGCTGGTCGATTGCCCTTAAGACCGATTTAAGTATGCCATAATCAGCCCGTGTTCCGGTTATGACTGTGATAATCTTTTTCTTAGTCGACATGTCTGGGTATTTCAGATTCTGATGTTTCAATCATCTCAGTTGTTATTAAGGTATCTGGTTTAATATCCTGGTTGGCTGTACGCCCGATAATGTTGTGAATTTGGGAGGGGGGAATCCCGGTACCTGGACGTTTGAAGGTGATCATGTCTCTATTAATGACCATTCCAGCAGTGATATATCGGGTTGTGACGATGCTTTTGCGGGCTGCTTTTTTAATCACCAGTTCAGAAGCATCAGGCTCTATATTGCCATTTCCGCGAGCTTTAGCTGAAAGTCTGCACATCTGAATATATGAGGCTAATTCGTCGGGAGGCAGGCTCATTGCCTGATCGGGACCGGGAAACTGGTGGTCCAGTGTAAAATGCTTTTCAATAATTACGGCGCCATAGGCAACGGCAAGAGCGCCAGTAATGATTTCCCTGGTGTGGTCAGAGAAACCACAAGGTAAGCCAGTCATTTGTTTTAATGTTTCAATGGCAGACAGATTAATTTGTTCTATTTCAGCCGGATAATTACTGACACAATGTAATGGATATATTTCCTGACAACCGTTTTTAACCAAAAATGCCAGGGTATTCCGGATTTCGACTTGACCCGCCATACCTGTCGATATAATGATCGGAAGGCCACTTTGGGCACTGGCCAGCAGGATGTCTTCCGAAACATTATCGCCGGAACCAATCTTAATGGCGGGAATCCGAAGTTTAATAATTTTATCAACCCAGGAGGAAGAAAAGGGGGTTATCAATAAATCGATATTCAGGTGATCTGCCTGTCGTTTCAGTTGACTGAAATCGTCGAAAGTCAGTTCGAGTTTTTTCAACATTTCGTACTGAGTTTCATTTGACGGACCAGATATTTTTTGATAATCAGCTTTATCGGCATTCGTAATAACTAGCTCATCGGCATTAAATGCCTGGAATTTAACGCAATCCGCACCTGCCGTCTTAGCCCGGGCAATCATCTGGACGGCCAGTTCGATACTGCCATTGTGATTTACTCCCGCTTCGGCAATAATATAAGGAATTGACTTGCTGGTAAGAAAAGACATGGTTAATCCTGTTTAAGGCCGGCGTTTTCGTTAAAACCGTGACGTTGCAGATGGGCTTGGTTTTGAGGATTCCGCCGCTGCTGACGAGCTTTTTCAAAGAGGGTATCGCCATATAGCTCTCTCTCCTGACGTTCGGTAACCTCTGCAGAGGGAGAGATATAGTTTTGACGTGCCATTTCCAAGGCTTCTATTCGTAAGTCGTAAAGTGTTTCATTGTCCATGTCAGTCATGTTGACGGTCAGATCAACCGCGTCGCCCAAGCTTAGAACGAAATCTTCTTCTGAAGGGAATTGCGATAAAAACCGTTTACTACTTTTAACTTGTTCATAAAGAGGAGTACCGGGATATGGGCATGTGAACATCATGGCAGAAAGGGGTATATTCAGGTCCTTACAGAATGCTACTGTTTCCATGACTGTTTCACGAGTTTCACCGGGATAGCCGATCATAAACGATACTGGACATCGTAAACCGGCTTTACGCGTATTGGCGATGGCTTTGCGAGCCTGTTCCAGTGAAGCATTTTTTCCCATAGCCTTCAATATCGTTTCTGAACCGCTTTCGATCCCATAGCTGACCGATACGCAACCACTTGCCCGCATTCTTTTGAGCATGTCATAATCGCAAACAGTAACCCGTCCGGTGCAACTCCAGCGTAATGAGCGACTTAAACCGGTCTGGTCTAATAAATCACAAATCGCATAAACCCGTGGTTTATCAATTACAAAACAGTCATCCTGAAAGCTGATAAAATCAATATCGTAGTTGGATTTTAATTGCTGCATTTCTTCGATGACATGGGCGGCGCTGCGCCCGCGATAATGACGGCCAAAGATTCGATAACAATAGTGACAGGGAAACGGGCAACCCCTGGAACTGATGATGTCAATATCTTTACCGACCCCGACTATGGGATTATTGAGATAGACATCCATTGGAAACAGGTCCCAGGCAGGCATGGGGAGACTGTCCAGATTTTCCCGCATGGGGCGAGCGGCGGTCCGAACAACGCGGTTATCTTCAAGCCAGGCTAATCCCGCGATATGATTTAATGATTCATGATTAAGCAGGGCCGGGACCAACTCCAATATGGTGTCATCCGCCTCAGCGATAGCGATCACATCAATTGCCAAGTGTTTCAAGGCGGTTTCAACGATACTAGTACCCACGGATCCGCCCAGAATGATTTTACGACCGGGATTATTCTGGCGGATATTCTGACTTACGCGTTTGATCCAGCCATAGGTGGTTATCAGACCGCCAAAGCCGACGATGGCCGGATGGCAGTCTTCAATGCGTTGGATGGTTTCGGATTCGCTGATGCGTAAACCATTGACGTCGATTACTTGAACTCGATATCCGGCATGACGTAAACGGGCTGCCAATAAACCGATCCCAGTAGGAAAATTTCTTGGATTATCCCAGGTACGAATTGGAGGAAAAACTAATACAATATCACATTCGGCTGATAGCGTCATGTTTTGATGACTCCACTGGTTTGTTGCATTCTTAAAATGGCTTCGGCCAGATATAAATCCCGTTCATTATCAATATCTACTGTCTCATGTGACTCCTGTATAATCGCACGACGATCATGGCCCAGAAACGCATGAGGGTCATTACCGGCGATGCCGGCCAGCAGAGAGGCATATCGAAAAGCCAGTACCGCGCCATCAATGGCGTAAAGAGGGGGCAATTCCTGACGTCGATAAATCTGGTTATCGATATATTTAGCAATTTGTCCGGATGAAGTCAGCTGATACAACCAGTAAGGATGAAATTTTCCGGGGTTACACACGGTTTGCACCGAATCTGCCCCCGTTTGTTGAATATATTCAACGACCTTGTCGATAATACCATCCGCACGAACTGGGACGTTGGCGTATAATAAGACGATGATTTCAGGAATGAAATGTTTTTGTTCCTGTAATGTTTGTACGGCATGAATGATCACATGGTCGATACGCACGGTGTTGTCAGAAAGATGGGCAGGACGCTGAATGGTCTCAACCCGAGAATAATCTCCGGCAATCGCCAACGCTACCGGGTCATCACTGGTAACGACAATCCGGTTGATGTGCCGGCTTTCTGTGGCATCTTCAATGGTGTAGCGTATCACTTCCTTGCCAAGCAGCAGCCGGATATTTTTGCCGCGTACACCAATACTGCCGGCTCGGGCCGGGATAACGGCGAGTATATCTGTCGTTTTATTCAACGGGACTGTCCTTCATATCATTGAGAGGCGTAGAGGGAAGCGAGGGCAGATTATTCGGTAATGCCGGTCCCTGCTGCATATTTAATTCCATTCCTTGTTTTTTGATTTCCTGCTGAAATTTTTCGAATTCATCTTTTGAAATTATTACTTTGAAATCAGGAATTCTTTGTATAGCAGACGTATATAGATTAGCTATTTCCGGGATGGAAACAGGCAAATCCTGCTTATATCGTAAAGATGCAATCACTTCTTTGGCTACCGCTAAATCCTGGGGTGTGAACGCAGTTTGTTTATTATTGCTGATTGTGATTGTTTGACGGACGGGTTGGAGAGCATCCCATACTTCACAGATCATAATGGGATATTGATTATTGCCACACAATAAAATCCCATTCAATTGCTTCGCATCAAAAACGATTATACCATTTTGACTGAGAGGAACCTGGGCTTTTTGCTGAATCAAGATAAGCTCTTCATTAATTTTATCAGGTTTTGTAAGAAAATAACCGGTAAAATCTTTTGGAATGGCATAAAAAATTTCACGAGTTTCCTCAAATGAACGAAAGACCGGTTCTTTCGTCTCGTCTTTGTTCTGTTCTGATTCCATAGAGGTATTTTGGGTTGTAGCAGGATTCTTTTTAATGGGCAAATTTAAAGTAAGATCGATTCCATTTTTTAATCTCAGAATCGTTAAGTAGCTTCCCGGACGTCCATTTATTGATTCCAAGCTTTCGGCTGGTAAGGTAACCGTGGCGTAACCCAGGTCAATGGTGTCTCCAGTGGCGGATTTCCACTCTTCCGCAACCGGTTGTGTTTTGACAAAGTCGGGCAATTGTCCGACAACATTCATACAGGATTGGGCATTGCGAAAACGGGAATAGCCGTGAGACAGTAATGATATCAGGCAGAAAATTACAATAGCCCAGAGAACGTAATTAATGATTGAATCTGTTTTTTTATTTTTTGGAGATTCTGGTTTTTCTTCAGAGTTTTGTACGGTTGGCTGGTCCATAATGCATCCTTTTCATTTTTGATTTAATTCAGGCCCTATGCCATTCACTGCAATGAAGGCACAAGTTATTGGTTTCATAGTTTTCATTATGCTGCTGATGGCGTAAGTCTGTCAGAGTGATGCCATTCCAGATTTCATCCAGGGTTTGTTCCATAATGTGCCCACAAGGATGATGGCCCTGGAAATCCTGACTACAGGGAACCACCCGTCCATCCGACAGGATCGTCAGGCGATAATCCAGTCTGCGACAGTAACGTCGGCGCGGTGGGGTCATGTCCATGACGCTTCGATCTTCAATTTGCCCGGCAAAATCGTTATAGCCTTCGATAACAGCAGCATTACATTTTTTTTTCCAGTAATCGTAAAACGCCTCCATTTCCGTCATGGTTTGGCGGGTTTTTACCATATGGGGTATAATGAGCGGGCTGAAACTGGAACGTTCGCGCCGTCTAGCGACCATGGTTTGAATCGCGTGCGTGACTTTTTCAAAACCGTCGCACCCTTTAACCAGTCGGTAACCTTCCGGGCTGTGCGCATCCAGATACACACTGATGACGTCCGGTGAGGCATCGACGAGTGCCTGGAGTATTTCATCGCTTAGATTCATCCCGTCCGTTTCAATATGAATGCCGAAAATCCCTTTCTCGCGCGCCATATGAATCATCGTTATTAAATCGGGATGACCGGTTGGCTCGCCGAATCCGCCCAGTGTCAGGCAGATATCATCGTGTTCCGAACAATCATCCAGAAGTTTTTCGAAGTATTTTAACGGTAATGAAGGACGGTCAATCGAACCGTGCGGATAACCAACTATCCGATGACTGGGCAGGGTATTCAGCTCGATTTCCACCTCACGCGGAAAACCGTAGTAATCAGTCTGGAATTCTTTAAACGCCTCAATTGAATCGATGGCGGACCAACGCATGATTGTCTCGGTGTCCTGTTCCTGAAAGATTCGCTGGATTATTCGCCAGGAACGTTCGGTATCAGTCAGATAGCGGTAGGGGGTACGGAACAGGGGTGACGGTACTTTAAAGCAACAATCCTGCATAATATAGTCGGAATGTGGGGTATCAGGCAGATACCCCAGCAAGTCGCTGACCGAAGCGTTGGCTTGATGTAATTCACACAGCATATCGATGCGGGCGCAGATACATGCCAATCCAACGGCGGCCTGCGAAAAGCAGATACGCATTTCATTTTCATTATTCAGATATAAATCGATGATACTATTTGCTAATGTCGAATCAAGTAAGACCGCGTCAGGGGGGAAAAATGCGATCCGCTCCTGGTTGCGTTTCAATGCGAAATTGATCATTTCCGGCATCAAGAACCCTTCATCGATCCAGACGGATTCATTGATGCCACCTCGCCAACATCCGTTGGACCATTTGCGATGGATAAGACGACGCCCGGGAAGCGTAGCCGCTTCTAAACCAACAACTTCAATAGGCTTATTCGTTATGCCGGCGCAGCGCCGGATGGGCTCGCATTGATTTTGTGGGCAGAAGATAACGATGTTGTCAATCGTTTCAATGGCCGCAATGCGTCGGCAGGTAAGATTCAAGACGGTATGCTGTCCCAAAAGCTTATTCAGGCGTGATGGCGTCCCCAATACGCTATGTTCCGTGTCAGCATAGATCCAGGCTACGACTGGCAGATTTGGATTAGGAGATGTCATGAGGCCTGATCCTTCAATTGCATTTCTTCATCAAATCGCTCAAGACATTCCTGTAGAAGGCCGACCATGCGATCACAACCCCTTTTTATTTCCGAGACATAGGCGACATCCCGCTGTAATTGACGTCTCTGCCGTTCTATGCCGGTGAGAGCGTCAATTTCAAGAGAGCGATCCATGCGGTGGCGTGTCAGTTCGGCGGTTTGGGAGACCATCCGCACCAGGTGATAGATGTCTTCCCGATATCGAACCTGTATGCGTAACTCATCCAGGCGTATCATTCTCCGGTTCAGTTCCGGCTGATTATCGACCAAATCCTGCATTTCCGTGATCAGATCAACGGTTTGTTCGGAAATGGATCGGAGTTCATGAATCGCGTCAATTTTTTGAGCGATTTCAGAGTGTGCCTGCTCAAGAAGACTTCTATCGAACAAAGCGATTTCATTTCGGTAGTGAAATAGACTAGGGGGGATCTTCCGGTTGCAATACGTTTTGGCAGCTTCCTGTAAGGTCATTATGCGGGTAAACTGTTTTTTGACGCCTCCTTCGCTGGCATCGATCACCGTTGCGCTGCACCGGGCAAAATCTTTTTCAAATTGCTGTAAATAGGTAAACATCTGTTCGTCGGTGTAGATCGGTTGATCGTGGATATCTGGAACTTTGCGTAGCATGGAGCGATGGCGGACGATCCGCTCCCATTCCTTCATTTCCAAAGTGCCAAAACGACTCAATTCATTGTCCCATACCTCATGCAATGCATTGCCGGGACTGTAATAGACATTATCCGTAAATCCCAGGTCCTGACCGATGAAAATGACAGGATCAGTTCCCAGGTAAAGGGCCAGATAATAGGCCAGATGGGCCACGGTTGAACCCGCAGTCATGCCTTCATGAAGAATTGGTAAATCACCAAGAATGATTTGGGGCACTTGATTGCCCAGTAAACTGATGGGCCCCCGGGTGCGATAGTAGTCTATCACAGGCCAGGATGCTTTAGGTTCTGCAATAAGATGAATATCTTTAAGCTCTTCATCTAACCCTTCGAAAAAACGCACACTGGCCGGATGGTAATCCAGGCTGGTGACGAAATCGGGAACGATATTCTGGGCCAGCAAGGGTTTCAATGTTGTTTGAACCGCAATCACAACGACTTGATCCCGGATTGATTTTAAAAAATGAATATTCCGCTTAAGGGATGGACCCGCGGAAACAACAACCGCAGGATAGCCATTGAACCGGTTTTTAAGGATATTCACTTTGGGTGTGCCAACATAAGTTGGCAGGTTGTACATTATATTTCGTAACGTAGTCATACTATTAGCCAGCAAGCTGATCATATGACTGCGCATATAAGAGGCATATTCTCCCAACAAGGTGCGGATATGCTGATGAAATTCCTGTTCAATTTTCTGGTGGCTGTGTGTAAATACCAACCCCATCATCATATCCTGCCCCTGACCTTCCAATACCCGGAAGATTTCATCCCGATCCGTTGCGGTAATAAACAATAAACGGCGGTTGAGGAGTTGTTCGCTCAAATCCTGTAAATATAGCGCTGTTTTTAGCAATGGAATAAGATTTTCGCTGACAATGACGAATTCATCCCCTTTTAATTTTTCAAACAACGCTTTTACATGATATCCCAAACCCATGCCGCTTATCAGGTAACACATGGGCAAACGCCCATCGTTATTTTCGCGTTGTTCCCTGGCTTGCTGCATGACACCATCTGTCCATTTTTCGGCTTCACGAACCGGATCATACCGGCTATGTAAGAAAACAGATCCTTTGGTACTGTTGATCTGACAGGTTACCTGGCCACTGCGAGTTGGCTGGCATTCGAACAACTCAGTATGGCGTACCGATTCTATGTCATATGCCAGTTCTGGCCAATGGCGCCATATGGCCTTCATGTTTCGAGCATAAATATGGTCTGAAGGGAGATATTCGGGGCTCGCTACCATTAAAAATTATATTCTAGAATAGAGTTTGATAGTCAGGATCAGGATTTTGTTTAAATCAATAAGCATTGCATCATATTTTAAGATATTATCAATAATTATCGGTCGTTAGCCGGAAAAACATAAATTCTGAATTGATTTTATCGAATGACGTAACCATCTATTATAAAGATAGTTACATGTTTATAAACCCTTAGCGAAAGATTGGCAGAATGACAATCGGTGATGATTATCGTAATGTATTTATTGATAGTAAGTTATGAGAAGTATAGTGTTGTTAAAGTTTGAAATTCGCCCAATCGATTCCGGCACCGTCATTCACACTCGTATTGATGATATTGACAATTTTGTAGGGTTCTTTTCCCTGTTTAATAAATTCAAGTCTCCATCGTGATTTCAGCAGGCTTACGGATGCAAGTTTTCCTTGGGGATCAAATTGAGTTAAGATGGATATTTCTACCCGACCATTGTCATTGCGATCATTGATGACTTCTAATTTAGATATCAGATTACTGTCGATTATCGGTTCAGACAGCCAATTATCTATGATTTGAACAATGACTTTTTTATTGTATTTGCCACCAACTAATAACTCTGGGCTAAGATGAAAAGCGATCGTACGAGGTTGTTCATCCTGGGCGGCCCGGACCACCTCCCTGGTGATTCGCTCAAGTTGTTCCCGATTCGTTTCGACAAAAATATCCATCAGGATCAACAGGCCGAGTAATAAAAATCCAGATAATAGCGCGAGTTTACGCCATTTCCATTCGCTGAAGTTGTAAACGATAACGGCAACAATCTCCAAGCCAATAGCGAGCAGTATTCCAATCGATATATTATCAAATAAATAGTAGCTCATAGCCTGAATCCCTTCCTTGGCCTAAATAGATTTTCTGAAGGTAATGTATACCCAATGGGTATGAAAGTTCCTGATCGCACGCAAGATAAGTATCTACCCGTGAAAAATTTTTATCACGGCCCATCGGGCATTTTCAATTGTAAGCAGTATAATTTCAGACTGCTTTAATGCTCTCCCAGGGTCTTTAATCCCAGCAAGAGTTTTTTTAAAGCCTGTCCGCGATGAGAAATTACATTTTTGGTTTCTTTACTTAATTCTGCAGCAGTCATTCCTTCGCTGGGAATATAAAAGAGCGGATCATATCCGAAGCCATTTTCACCATGTGGTTTATGGCCGATACAACCTTCGATTATGCCATCTACTTCCAGTAAGATGTTTTGCTTATCAACTAGACTGAGGCAACAGCGAAATCTGGCTGTGCGTTTATGATCAGGAATATTTTGCATTAATTCCAATAGTTTTCTGTTGTTGGCCTGATCGCGACCATTGCCATCGACACCGGCGAAGCGGGCGGAATAGACTCCCGGAGCGCCATTTAACGCATCAACTTCTAAACCGGAATCATCGGCCAGAACAATATCATTGAACATTTCCGCATAAAATAATGCTTTTTGACGCGCATTTTCCTGGAAACTGCTGCCAGTTTCTTGAAAATCTCCTGAATAACCCCAGTCATTCAGACTTTTTATATGCATGCCGGTTTCAGCGAATAATTGTTTTAATTCGTTTAGTTTCCCGGGATTAGTTGTTGCCACTGTGATGCAATTTATGGTTTTCATGGTTCTTGCTATGATTAATGTATTAGAAATTGATTCCTTCCATCAAGATATCAATCGGAACAATGGTTGATCGCCAGGGCTTCTTGACCTTTTTGCCATTTTCCATAACATATTCGTATACCCGATTACCATGTTCGAATCGGTAAGGATATTTTTTTTGCAATCTCTGAACGGAGGCGGAAAACTGATATTGGGGATGGTTGTTGGCATCAAAACCGCGCTGAACTTCCTGTGGGCCAAAGCATCCGACATAAATGCGGGATTCAAAACGGCCATGAATCAAAAATGCCTGTTCACCATCTTTTCGGAGGGCTTCGACTGCTTTGACCGCATCTATTTTTCGATCGTAATAACTTTTTTCAGGAACATTATAGTAGCCGCCAATTTCAAGCGTATAAAAACATTGATTATTCAAAAGATACCAGTTAGCGGGTATTTGTGGATCTTGCTGTGGGATGTCTTTGATAAAGGGGAACTGGTAGCGGCCTGGATTCATCTGAGAATAGACAGATTTTACCTTTGCGAGAGCGATTTCAGCGTCGGAGTTTGACTTGAAACGTCCACAGTTAACAGACAATCCTGCATCATCATTACTCAACCAGATATCATAACCAGGTAATACCGTTACGGCATTGGACTTAAGAGTATTCGCAGCGCTCACGCGATCCCCCAAAGTGTATAATCCAATAGTAACTGTCAGGTGGCCGGAATCGGAAGCAGGATATTTTATCGTAGTACCGGCTGAACTGGGATATTTCTGGCCGCTTATGGTTGGCCGGAAACCAGGATCACTGGAACATCCAGTAAGCAGGGAGGCATATAATATAGTCATTAAGGACAATAATAATCCGAAGGCTGCTTTTATTGAATGATTGCATTTCATGGTTGTGAATTTCAAAGAATTATTCATGTTGTGAATGTTTCGGTTTTTTTTATCAATTCCAGGCAGGAAACCCTATTTCATTAGCGCTTTACGTTGCTCTTTTAAAATCTTTTTAATCCCTTTAGCGGCCAGTGTCAGCATCTGTTGTAACTGTTCGCCGTCAAATGGAGCATTTTCAGCCGAACCTTGGATTTCAACAAACTGACCCGTGTCAGTCATAGCAATATTCATGTCAACATCAGCCTGACTATCGGCAAGATAATCAAGATCAAGATGTAATTTACCCGATACCAATCCCACACTGACTGCCGCGGACTGCTCCGGTCAGTGGATTTTCGGTAATCCATTTTCTGGATAATCCCCAATTGATTGCATCGCAGAGAGCCACATAGGCGCCATTAATCGCGGCAGTTCGGGTGCCGCCGTCCGCCTGAAGAACATCGCAGTCTAAATAGATCGTATTAAGCCCCAGTTTTTTCATGTCGACTATACTGCGCAGTACTCGCCCAATAAGGCGCTGAATTTCAGTGCCCCGGCTATCTGTTGCATTTTGTTTTGGGCGCGATTTTCGTTCTATTGTGGAAGATGGGAGCATGCCATACTCGGCGGTTACCCAACCTAATCCAGAATCGTGGCGCCATTTTGGCAGTTCGTTAATAAAGCTGGCGGTACATAAAACCCGGGTATCACCTGATTCGTATAAAACAGATCCGGCTGCATAATTGGTAAATCGACGAGTTATTCTAATCGGGCGTAATTGTGTACGTAGGCGTTTAGGCATAAGTGAATTAAATAGAGATTATGAACGTATATTTTTTTCTATTATCAAGTATTTTATCAAGGCTCGCTGAAAATGTAATCGATTTTCAGCCTGCAGAAAAACGATGCTTTGCGGGCACTCAATTACCTCATGAGTTATTTCCAAACCCCGATAGGCCGGGAGACAATGCATGATCCTGGCACGATTATCCGCGTGTTCGAGCATTTTCTGATTTACTTGATACCCATGAAATTCGCGGATTCTCTTTTCCTTCTCATCTTCCTGGCCCATGCTGGTCCAGGTATCGGTGTAAAGGATATCTGCATTATGAACTGCTTCTATCGGATCGGTGACCTGTTTAAATTGTTCAGGCCGACCAAACTGATTTAATTGCTCGATAAACTCGTCAGGAATGGCGTATCCTGGCGGATTGGCAATAACAAAATTCAATCCCAGTTTTTTGCAGGTCATCGCTAGGGACATTGCGACATTGTTCCCATCACCAATATATGCTATCGTGCGTCCTTCATGAGAGCCAAATACTTCCTTTACTGTTAAAATATCAGCCATGGCTTGACATGGATGTTCCAGGTCAGTGAGCGCGTTAATCACCGGCATCGTGGCATAATGAGCCATTTCCAGTACTGTATTATGGGAAAAAGTCCTCGCGATCACTAAATCAGCGTATCCATTCATAACTCGCATTAAGTCACTTATGGGTTCCCGGTATCCAATTGGTCCTCCATATCTTCAGGTCGAATATATATGGAAGATGCCCCCAACTGGTTGATCGCCACTTCAAAGCTGATGCGTGTTCGACTACTGGGTTTTTCGAAGATCATAATGGCGTTGCAGCCAGCCAGACAATTCTCCCGATCACCATGCTTGTATCGCGCTTTCAATTCGGTGGCCAGATTAAGCAGATAAGTCAGTTCTTCTGCCGAATGGTCGGCAATGGCTATAAAATGTCGAGTCATAAATCACCTGAGGTTACTAGTAATTATCAGTTTATGCCGTTTCGATTGTGGTCAATACATTATCTAAGATAGCAATAGCCTGGTCGATAATTTCCTTTGTGACGTTCATTGCAGGCATGATACGTAATATCGTTGTCTGGGTGCAATTGATTCTCAATCCCTTATCCCAACATTGGCTGACAATATCTGCGCCCGGGCGGTTGAGGGCTACTCCCAGCATTAACCCCGTTCCTCTGACCTGTTCAATGCATCCATGTTTTGATTTCAAGTCTAGTAGTTGATTTTGGAGATAATCGCCCATTTTCACGGTGTTTTCGAGCATGTTTTCTTCTTCGATTGCTTCGATAACGGCAATTCCTGCGGCCACAGGCAAGCGCATTTCCACCAAAGGTTGATGCATGGGTACCCGGAACCAGTGAAGCCCGCAACTTCTCCACGGGCCATCATCGCTCCAACGGCGACACCCCCTCCCAAAGATTTTGCCATAGTCATGATATCCGGGACAATGTCGTAATGTTGGTAGGCAAACCATTTCCCGGTTCGTCCCATGCCGGTTTGCACTTCATCCCAAATGGCCAGGGCGCCATGCTGATCACATAAATCCCGGATTGCCTGAAGATATTCAGAACTGGCAGGACGAATCCCACCTTCGCCCTGTATGGGTTCGACAATCACTCCAGCGACTTCATCATCAAAAGCCTCTTGCAGGGCTTTAATATCGTTATAGGGTACATAAATAAATCCAGGCACCAGAGGTAGGAAACCCTGGTGGTATTTGGGTTGAGCGGTTGCGGTTATGGCTCCCATAGTTCGGCCGTGAAAACCACCTTCAGCAGAAATTATCTTATATTTCTGTTTGTCAGTATGACGTCTGGCAAGTTTCAATGCGGCTTCAACGGCTTCAGCGCCGCTATTGCAGAAAAAACATTTTCCCCCGAATGCCCGCTCGCTGAGCATCTGGGCAAATCGGCCCTGTTGTTCCGTATAAAAAGTATTGTCAATATGAATTAACCGGGCGACTTGTTCCTGGACCGCCTTGACGACTTTTGGATGACAATGTCCGATACCGCTGACGGCCCAGCCAGGAAACATATCAATATAATTTTTACCATCGATATCCTGGATGCTACTTCCCAGCCCCTGAGTAATGACATAGGGCAGGCGACCGTAATTGGCGACGACATATTGATTAAAAAGTTCAATTACTTCCTGTGTGTTCATAAATAGCTTTCAAAAAAACTGGTTATTTTATTGTGATATCCGATTAATGTGTCGGTACAGCAAAAATGCTCGAAACAAAGATTATTGCTCCGATTTGCTAACAACTGATCGGGATATTCAGAATGTTTTACGTTATCGAATTCAGATACATGATTTCAGATTAATCAGACGACTATCAATCATGAGTGATCAATGTTCCAATACCTTTATCGGTATAAATTTCCAGCAGGAGAGAATGCTCAAAGCCGCCGTCAATGATATGAGTCCTTTTTACGCCGGCATGTAAAGCTTCCAGGCATGCTTCCACCTTGGGCAGCATGCCACCCTTGATGATTCCATGATTCACCAGATCCTGGATTTGTGTTTCATTTAATGAGGACAGATGAGAGTCAGGGTCATCAAGGTTCTGGAAAATACCGTGTGTATCACTCATCATCACCAGTTTATCCGCCTGGACAGTTGCCGCAACCCTTCCTGCCGCGGTATCGGCATTGATATTTAGTTTTCCACCGGCCCGGTCGCGGGCGATGGGAGCAATAACGGGTATGGTTCCTGCCTGGCAGAGAACTTTCAATAATGGAGCATTTACGTGGGTAATATTGCCAACCAGGCCAATATCCAGTTTGCGTCCGTCAGTATCATTCAAACGCATTTGCTCTGCAAATAGAACGCAACTACTCAGGGAGTGCAAACCCATGGCATTACCCCCTAATTCATTGATCGAATTAACAATTGAAGCGTTGATGTCATTAACCAGAACATGTTCAGCGATGGCTAGAGTGCGTTCATCAGTATAGCGGCGCCCCTGAACAAACTGGGCTTCTATTCCCGCCTTTTTCATGGCGGCACTAATACTTTTTCCACCGCCATGGATCAGGATGGGTTGCATGCCTACGGTTGCCAGAAAAACGACATCTTTGAGCAGTTCTTTCTGGCTGTGATCTTCTTCCATGAGCGAGCCGCCCAATTTCACAACAACAATCCGATTACGAAATTGTTGGATATAGTTCAAGGCTTCGATAAGGGCTTTTGCTTTAAAAGTCGCTTGTTCCAACGCGGATCTCCATGCGGGTTAAATATTTATAAATTCAGGCTTACGTATTTCAGCCCGGTTGGATAACTGAAAAATAAACTAATAATAATAATAAAATTTAATTAAAAGTCAAGCGAATTCAGATTATTGTTCAGGCTGGTTTAGTAAATGAATAAGTTTGCAATCAAATATTCTTAACGCTAGAATCTAGCTGATATTTAATTGAAAACATCTGCTTGTGCTTTTAATAAATGAAATTTTATAAGGACTTAGTCATGGTAGAAAGTGAAAAAAAAATCATAACAGACGATAATTGGAAAGCTCAGGCTCAAAAAGAAAAGGAAGAACTAAGAGAAAAGGAAGAAAAACAGAAAAAAACTGGCAAAGATGCGCGTATGCCGGGTACGCTTCCACCGCCTACATTTGATGAACTGGTTAATATGTTTGCTTTACAGGCCATGATGTACCTGGGAAAACTTGCCCCTCCCGGGGAGGAAAAGTCCATTATTGATTTGGAATTGGCAAAACATCATATTGATATGCTTGAGGTAATCGCAAATAAGACTAAGGGGAATTTAACGGAAGCAGAACAAAAAGGCTTGAGTCTGGCACTTGATCAAATGAGATGGTTATTTGTAGAAGAAGTTGATCTCCAAAAAAATAGCACATCCCCAGCAAATAAACACACGGAAGGTTAATTTTATGAAATCAAAAAAAACTGATTATTTACTATGGATTGTCGGGATGATTTTTATGAGCATATTGTCTGGCTGCAGTGGAAGCGCTTTTGTAATACGACCTATACCAAGTCGCTATGCCATCACAGAGTCAGTTATTCAGAAAGATAAGGGCTGGAAAGTTAAAGATAAAATTGCAGTAATTGATCTGGATGGCGTGATTATGAACAGTGCGGAATCGGGTTTTTTTCAACCAGGTGAAAACCCAGTCAGTGTTTTTTGCGAAAAGCTGGATAAAGTTGCCGCGGATGAGCATGTTAAAGGAGTTGTGATACGGATAAATTCCCCTGGGGGTTCAGTAAGCGGAACAGAATTAATGTATCATAAGTTACAGCAATTTAAAGAGAAAAAGAGGGTTCCGGTTGTTGCGTCTCTATTAGACGTTGCGGCCAGTGGTGGTTATTATCTTGCGTGTGGATGTGATAAAATCTATGCGACACCATCGACTATTACAGGCAGCATTGGTACAATTATGCAGGCCTTTAGTATCGAAAAAACACTGGGTTTTATTGGCATTAAGCCGTATGTCATTAAAAGTGGGCAACTTAAAGATCTGGCATCGCCTTTTCACGAAATGCGAGATGACGAAAAAGCAGTATTGCAAAATATAATTGATGAAAGTTACCAGCGTTTTCTCCAAGTAGTTAATAATCGGCGGGAAATTACAATGGAAAATCTCATTCCTCTTGCTGATGGCCGAGTATACACTAGTTCAAAAGCGCTTGAAAATAAAATGATAGATGCAATTGGTTATCCTCAGGATGCGGTCAATCTTGTGCGTAAACAGGCAAAACTTAAGAAATGTCAGATTGTGATGTATCATTATCCGTATCAACGCATGGTGAATTTATATGATACCGCTGAGAGCAATGTTGCTGCCGATAATAGTGCCCTTCAAATACAATTGCCCGGATGGTTACGTGGTGAAAGTCCACAATTGTTATATCTTTGGAAACCGACGTTTAATTGATTGATAGCGGTACTTGCAGGATATAAAGCCGGAAATTAGTGTGAAAAACAGACTATTTGATCTGATTTTTTCAAAAATACGGTTGATTTTAAATTTTTCATAAAAATCTTACAATGTAGTTGTTATTAATTACCCCATAAAAAATTAATGGTCTTTTATGGGGTATATTTTTGCCCGAAAAATTGATTTACCTATTATATATTAAGAGGTTATATCGCGATAACAATAAACTTGCATTATCCGGGCGTATGAATATTGGACGATTCAGATAGAAGATGTGAAATAGATCAAGATAAACAGGGCTGTTAAAAACTTAAAGGCCAGTTCCCAAGTCGATGTGAAATATATAGATAAAAAATAATGAAAAAAATAATGAAAAGCCGATTGACACTACTAGATGTTGTAATTATCATGGTTTTCTGTTCAACATATTGATTAATCGTAATTCTTATAAGTTCATGTTTGTGTTGTTTTTATCAGACTTTATATCTGCATAATTTGATGCAGTTTATGCGTTTCGTGAAGTACGGTGATGCGGAACGGTCTGTTTGGAGAAGAGATAAAATTATTGTTATTCCCATGCGGGAGATACTTTGCGCATACTGAGAGAGAGTAAATAACTTTAATAAAGAAAGGGAGTTATACAATGTCTAATGCTGCCATGGATTCGGCACCTAAAAAAGAAAATTCAAATAGTAAAAAACCGATTAAAGTAGGTCGTTTTTTCAGTTCAGACGGAAAGCACCCATTTGATGAGATTAATTGGGATAAACGTACTGCGACAATTACTAATGAAAAAGGCGAAGTTATTTTCGAACAGGAAGATGTCGAAGTGCCTGCTTTTTATTCGCAATTAGCAACCAAAGTTGTAGTCAGTAAATATTTTTATGGAGAAAAGGGAACATCTGAGCGTGAGACATCGTTGAAAGAGTTGATTCATCGCGTAACTCGAACTATCGCAGATTGGGGATATCAAGATGGACTGTTTTCAGACCAGCAGCAGGCAGATGTTTATTATAATGAATTAACCTGGTTATGCGTTAACCAGTATGCCGCCTTTAATTCCCCGGTCTGGTTTAACGTTGGTTTATATCATGTAAGGGGAGTGGAAGGAAGTAATCATAATTATTACTGGAATCCAGATAAACAAGCCATAGAAAATTGTCCCAATACCTATCAATATCCCCAGGGTTCGGCCTGTTTTTATTCAAAGCGTCGGCGATACCATGGAAGATATCATGGCTCTGGCCACTAGTGAGGCCATGTTGTTTAAACATGGCAGTGGTACTGGTACCGATTTGTCGACAATACGTTCCAGCCGTGAAAAATTGTCTGGGGGCGGGCGTCCTTCCGGTCCGTTAAGCTTCATGAGAGTTTATGATCAAATAGCGGCAGTTATCAAGAGTGGGGGCAAGACCAGACGTGCTGCCAAGATGCAGTCTCTTAAAGTTCATCATCCTGACATTCAGGAGTTTGTGACATGTAAAACAAATGAGGAGAAGAAGGCCTGGGCTTTAATTGAGGCGGGCTATTCTGCCGATTATAATGGTGAAGCCTACAGCAGCATTATGTTTCAAAATGCCAATTTGTCAGTACGGATTACTGATGAATTTATGGAAGCTTATGAGAAAGATGACCTATTTGAAACCCGCGCGGTAACAACTGGCGAGGTAATCGACAAATTAAAAGCACGCGATATCATGAAATTGATCGCGGAGGGGACTCACGTTTGTGGTGATCCTGGTTTACAATATGATACCACTATCAATCGATGGCATACCTGTCCGAATAGCGGGCCCATCAATGCCAGTAATCCATGTAGTGAATACATGTTTATTGATAATTCGGCCTGCAATCTGGCCAGTTTGAACCTGATGAAATTCCGCCGGCCAGATGGCACATTTGATGCGGAAAAATTCCGCAAGGCGGTTCGTATCATTATTATCGCCCAGGAATTACTGGTTGATCATGGAAGCTATCCCACTTCAGAAATCGCTTTAAATTCTCATAAATTCCGACCATTAGGGTTGGGTTATGCGAATCTGGGATCCTTAGTTATGTCTCTGGGTTTACCCTATGACAGTGATGAAGGGCGTGCCTGGGCGGCTGCCATTACGGCTATTATGACGGGCACCGCGTATGCCGTCAGTGCCGAATTGGCTCATAGCATAGGGGCTTTTGATGAGTTTCAAAAAAACCGCGAGTCCATGTTGAATGTCATACGGATGCATAGTGAGGCGATCAAGAAAATCGACAAGCGATATTGCCCGGAAGAACTGCTTAAAGTTGCGAAAAACAGCTGGGATGAGGCTCTTGCCCTGGGAACTGGAAATGGTTTTCGAAATTCACAAGTAAGCGTTCTGGCGCCGACGGGTACCATTGGATTTATGATGGATTGCGATACTACCGGGATTGAGCCAGATATTGCCCTGGTTAAATACAAGCTTCTGGCTGGGGGTGGTTTGCTTAAGATTGTCAATAATACAGTTTCTATGTCTTTGAAACGTCTGGGATATGATGACCGTCAAATCCAGCGAATTATAGAAACAATCGACAGAGATGATACGATTGAAACGGCCAGTGATCTGAAACCGGAACATTTATCTGTATTCGATTGTGCCTTCAAGCCCTCCAAAGGCGTGCGTTCCATCCATGCATTAGGTCACATCCGTATGATGGCAGCGACTCAGCCATTCCTGAGTGGCGCAATCAGCAAAACAGTGAATATGCCCACGGATTGTACGGTTGAAGATATCGAATCCGCCTATTTTACCGGTTGGAAACTTGGTTTAAAGGCGTTGGCTATCTATCGTGACGGTTCCAAGCGAACGCAACCGCTTAATACGAAAAAGAATGACACCAAATCCGCCGAAGCGGAAAAAATATCAAGGCCCGAAAAACGTTTGAAGGATGACGGCACAATCGAACGCCGACCGCAGCGCCTGAGGTTGCCCAATACCCGACGCAGCATTACGCATAAATTCGATGTCGCCGGTCACGAAGGATACCTGACGGTGGGCTTGTACGAGGACGGATCCCCGGGTGAGTTATTTATCACTATGGCCAAGGAGGGCAGCACCGTTGGGGGCTTAATGGATGCATTTGGAACTTGTGTATCCATGGCCCTGCAATATGGTGTACCGCTCAGTACACTGGTCGACAAATTCAGCCATGCCCGGTTTGAACCAGCCGGGATGACCAGTAACCGGGATATCCCGTTTGCCAAGAGTATTATTGATTATATCGCTCGTTGGCTGGGAATGACCTTTCTAGACGGTTATTATGAGCAAAACGCCCCTAATCGGAAAGACAACGGTACCAAAGCTCCTCAACCGATCTGGCCACGCGTGAATGGTAAGGGTGATAACAATCCGGTATCACAAAAAGAAAAGCTCAATACAATTACTAACCGGATCGATGAGATCATTGATATGGTAAACAAGCCTGCTCAACAACCGGTGCTTGCGGGTGTTGCAGATGGCAGTGACGCAATTCAGGCATTTAACCGGCAGTTTTCTCAGTTCCAGTCGGATGCTCCGGCCTGCGATACATGTGGATCCATTACCATACGAAATGGCGCCTGTTACAAATGCATGAATTGCGGGGCATCCATGGGATGCAGTTGATTGCGTTAAAACATAAAAAAAGGCTGCTTTATAAGCAGCCTTTTTTTATGTGTGCCCGGCAGGGCACACTTGCTTGGAGGTGCAAGTCCTCTATGGGCCCGGTAGCGGGAACCATTAGCCGGACGGCAAGGGCTGCCACCGCGAGGTGGGGTAGCCGCAGGCAAACTGTTGGCCGACGAACAGGAATCGTATCTGAGGCTGGCATGTCGGATGAGAAGGCCATTATCTTCAAAGTCCCCAAGCTACCTGGAAGGCATGGCAGCTAGATACGGCGGGCATAAACAGGAAGGCAGGTGTGCATTATTACCCGGGGAGATCTGTATGTTTGCCACCGGCCATCATTATCAAGAGGTAATGGGATGGGCATACAGAAGTCAGCAGAGGGCATAGTAGGCGGAGAGGCTGAAGTCCCAACGTTTTGGTCTGTCTAAACAATTTTAGCTCAGTCGTGTAGAGTCGCAGAAGATGGGGGATGAGACCTCATGCCAGCGAAGGCAAATAGGCGGCGGAACCGCTAAAGCGCATTGTTGGCGTGGCAAGCATGACAGACCGCTGAGACAAATAAGGGCAGCTATGATACGGAACCGTATGTCCGTTGGTATGGGAGCTAGAGGTGGAGCAATCCCCTCTGGCTACCCGATGCGATCTTAATTGCGAAGTAATTTATTAGTGGAATTATTTCATTTTTCATTTCCAAGCTATCTGGAGTCATGGGCTGGGCGTGAGGATCTGGTACGGGGATATTGGTTTGCAACCCTTTTTCCCCATACGGCGGCTGAGGCCAGGCCAGGTGGGATTAATTCTGAATGCTTTAATCAGAAAATCTTCGCCGTGAGCTTCGTCACCCTGCATGTAATAATAGTCACTTAAACGAAGGTAGGGTTCTGGATTTTTGGGATTCGCTTTTAAAGCGGCGTCGAATGCTAATTCAGCCTGGGGAACCAGGTGTTTGGAAAGCAGCAAACTGCCGGCGTAAAGGAAATATTCAGATCCGCTTTTTTATATTGGAAATAAAGACGGGCGGTTTCGATAGATTTGTTTTTCTGGCCATTTTTGTCCAGTACACGGATTAATGCCAGTTGAGAGGCATCGTGGGATGGATCGAATTGGACCGCAAGCTGAAGATGCCAGATCGCATCAGTCAAATTACCCATTTCTTCGTAACATTTGCCGAGGTAATAATGAATTTCCGGATCTTCATGGCTGTAGTCGAGGCATTCTTTCAGCAGGGGAATTGGCCGCATTGTATTCGCCGCTCGAGATATAGGCTTTAGCTTGATTGTACTTATTAGCAATTTCCCGCATGCATCCTGTTATGGATATCATACCTACGAAAAGCAGAATCGTTATTTGAAGAAATATCCTGTGCCGAGTGTTCATTTTAGCGCTCCACGGTGTTATTGCGTCGTAAACATTTAATGTCTGGTAAAATAAATATTTATGCAGAAGCTGGAACAATATGCAAGAAAAAACTCTTCCGGAATGACTGCAATTACTCGCACAACCGGAAGAGTTGAAAAATCTTAAGACAAAAGAGCCTGGGCACCCCAAAGCCCATGTGTTGTAACCATATATTATTTATATGGTTATATTATTCTACCGGCTCGAACTCATCTTTGCCAGCACCACATTCCGGGCAAACCCAATCATCTGGGATGTCGGCAAAATCTGTTCCGGGGGCGATGCCATTATCCGGGTCGCCAAGCGCTGGATCGTAAATATAACCGCAAAGAACACAACGATACTTCATGGTGGTCTCCCTTTTGAGTATCTTTAAAAATTTTATGTTAAACTAACGGGCATCAATAAACGCCCGGAACGATTACGCAAAATAACAGAACTAAAGAGGCAACTGGGCGACTTTATCTCCCAGAGCCTTGCCGGTTTCACGACAATGGAGCAGTATATCCGAATCCGGGTTTATATTTACAGGATATATTTTCAGAGAAAATTTCGATTCCAGTATCTCTGAGCATTTGCTGAGCCTGTTCAACGGCACCGCCGCTCCAGCCATAGGAGCCAAACGCCAATCCGAGTTTGTTTTTAGGGCGTAATCCCTTAATGTAGGTCAAAAAGGATGCCACCGTAGGCAACATACAGTTGTTCAGGGTGGGCGTGCCAATGCAAATTGCAGCGGCATCAAGCACATCTGTGGCCAGATGGGTGATATCATTGGCCGTAATTTTCAGTAAACTGGCTTCCACGCCGGTATCCAAAACACCTGCCATGATTGATTCTGCCATGATTTCTGTGCTTTTCCACATGCTGTCATAAATAACCAGAACCTTGCGGGTTGGTTTGCAATCGGCCCAATCCTGATAGGCGGCGATTATATCGGGGATATGCTTTCTCCAAATAATCCCATGGCTGGGGGCGATCATCTCAATGGGAGTGTCGGCAGTTTGCTTGAGGGTTTTTTTGACAATATTGCCCAGGTGCATAATGATATTGGCGTAGTAAACCTTGGCTTCATACATTAACAAACTAAAATCTACTTCGTCGTCGAATCTCAAGCTATGAGCCAGATGCTGGCCGAAGGCGTCCATACTGAACAACAATTTAAGTTCGGGGATATAGGTAAACATGGAATCGGGCCAATGGAGCATTGGCGTGCTGATAAAATTAAGGGTATATTTGCCCAGCGAGATGCTATCACCAGTATTGACGACCTGATAATTCCAATTCCCGGCATAATACTGTTCCAGACCAAGACGGCCTTTATCCGTTGCCACGACAACTGCGTTGGGCGCTTTTTCCAAAACGCGGGCAATTTCACCGGAATGATCGGGTTCGGTGTGGTTTGAAATGATAAAATCAATTTTCGATGGATCAACCCACTCTGAGATTTTATCCAGTAAATCTCCACTGTAACCGCATTTAACAGCATCAATTAACGCGATTTTCTCGTCAACGATCAGATAGGCATTATAACTGCTGCCCCGGTTGGTGCTGTAACCATGAAAGTCACGCACATTCCAGTCAACATATCCCACCCAATATATGCCCGGCGCTATCTCTTTGCTTCTCATGATTGCTAGGTCCCTTTTAATTTTTGCCGGCAAGACTGTTTTTCAAGTCAGTTAACACCCGGATATGGCGATTTTCTTCTGAGATGAGGATTTCGATTCCGTGTCTGGTGTTTTCGCCCACATGTTCTTTGAGGCTGGTAAAAAACTTGATGGTATCTTCTTCAAAGCCGATTGCCATATCCACCAGGCTTTTAGGAGTCTGGATCGAAGTAAGAAGTTGTGAGATATCTTTATTCAGGTTAAATACGTGATTATCGGCAATAGACCGGATATATGCTTCGGCCTGGCCATCCGGATCGACAAAATGCTGTTCATCGTCTCCGCATATTTCATTACGCCAACGGGCAAACAGTGCTTCATGGGCCTTTTCCTGCTCAGGCCAGATTTGAGAAGATATCTTTGCTCCTGGCATCCTGAGCGGTTTCGATAGCCTGGCGATAGAAAGCATGGCCGTTTCTTTCGATTTCTTCCGCCATCCGAAAAATTTCTGCTAAACTGAATTGACTCATAACAACTCCTTAATCAGGAATATTACATTTCGAAAAATAGTGTTCGTTTTGAGAGTTTTTACAATATTGTCTCAACGATGTTTATTAGAGAAAATTTTGTAAGTATTTATATCTTATAATATTATAACTTTTTCAGGTTTTAACGGTATAACTTTTTCTAATTATAGTCATCAAATGCAGGAAAAATGAGAAAAATTACGGATAAATACTTTTTCGATTAATGACACATTATCCGTGAAATAACTTAAATTGGGATGGCTAGCGGTCAATTCCAGTCATCTTAATTTCATTAATAATTGCCTGACTCCAATTCGAAATAGGCTTGCGGGTGCAAGCAGGCGGGACAGGTTTGGGGGGCTTCGGGGCCTTCATGGACATAGCCGCATTTGCGACATATCCAGGTTTTCTTTTCGCTTCGTTTGAACACCTCTGCCTTTTTAACGTTTTCCTGCAACTTGCGATAGCGTTCGCCGTGGCGTTTTTCGGCGATGGAAACGGCACGGAATTTGGCGGCGACTTCTTTAAAGCCTTCTTCTTCGGCGATTTTGGCGAATTCAGGATAAAGGGTTTGCCATTCGTGTTCTTCACCACAGGCGGCAGCGGCGAGGTTTTCTTCGGTGCTACCGATGATCCCGGCGGGATAGGCGGCGGTGATTTCGACCTCGCCCCCTTCAAGGAATTTGAAGAATTGTTTGGCATGCTGAGCTTCCTGGGTGGCGGTTTCCTCGAAAATTTCCGCTATTTGTTCGTAACCTTCTTTTTTGGCAGTGCTGGCAAAGTAGGTGTAGCGATTGCGGGCCTGAGATTCGCCGGCGAAGGCGGCCAGAAGATTTTTCTCGGTCCTGGTGCCCTTGATACTTTTGCTGCCTGAACAAGTGCAATTGGCCATGATAGACTCCTAGGAAAATGGTTTTAATCCTGATTCAATAATACACTTAGAGTACCGGTCTCCAGATGTAAATCATTTTCAGGCACTCTAACTTCTGCGTATGCTATAAAGCAATATCAAGGTATTCCAGAAAAAAATTCGAGTTTGCTGGAAATGGATATAATATATCGTGTTGATGTACATTGGAATTGGTCATGTTCTGACCCAGTAGTTAGATAATTGGTTAATTTTTTGATTGTTCCACGTGGATAACTGTTTGCAATATGGATAGTTGCAGTCTGAAGATATGCTGGTTTGTGGATGGATTGGCTTCGTTTAGATTGGGTATATTCATAGGTGGGAGATGAATCATATCGCCAGAGATCAGTGGGATAGACCAGAAACAGAGATTAAAGTTAGCTTACACTAAACGGACATGCCAGCAAGAAAACAGTTCAAAAGAAGAGTCAGGGTTTAATATGAATATTGTTAAGTGATTTAGAAACACGTATTGTATGTCAAAGCCAGGTAATTAGTAATAATAATTTTGACTTGGATTGGGTTTGTTTCGCGTTGGAGAGTGTGATTGTGGGCGGCAGCAGGGGGAAAGTTTGTAAGTACATTTAATATAATAAGTTATAACCACGGAACACACGGAATACACGGAAGGGAGAAATTGTAAGTGTTTGAAATAAAAGAAGTTAAAGTATAAAAAGGGGTGGAATGCATGGGAAAATATAATAGCCGATTTAACTCCACCACGGCGGATCTTCGACGCAGATGGACGTAGCATACGCAGAAAAAATGGGCGTATGTTATTGAATAATTTAAAATCATGACCAAGATGGGGGCGTAATGCATGTAAATTGGGGTGGTTCGGGTTGTTGATTTCGGGGGGGTATTTGGTTGTTATAGAGCATCAAATTATACACGCTAAAGCGGTGTACTCCATACGGTGGGGAAAAAAGGCGAAAAGACGAAAAGGACGAAAAAAACGAAAGGTGAAATTCGGGCAAGATTGACGTTGTGCGTTGGGGGATTAGTGAAAAAATCACGGGCAGGATGCCCGTGCCACCGGTTTTTTTATTGGAGAATGGGGGGTGGGTTGGTAAAATATATTTTATGCCCGGTTGAGTTTGATGGCCGGGATTTTAGCTTTGGGATATCTGGCTTTGATATTTTTTTCCGTGGAGATAGTGGAGGAAGTGGAGAGAAAAGCCAGGGGGAGATGGTGGCTGAGTTGATCTGTCAAAATCTGGTTTTGTATCAGGGGATTGATACAAAATGGTAGAATATAAGAAGTTATACCATGAAGATTTTGAAGGGACATGAAGGTTAACGGCCTGGGGGGGCTGGTTTTGGTTGCCGAGGTTGTTTTCGAGATAAATTGTAATCGATTTGATAGTTTAAATAGAGAAGGAATACATTACAGGAGTTTGAAGATGGTTTTTAAAAGAGTAGGTGTCCGGCTGGGATTGGTTGGGATTGTGGTTGCGTTGCTGGCCGGGATGTCTTTGGAGCAGTATTCGGGGGGAGCGGGGACGGAAGGGGCGATTTTTGTTGGGTCATGTTGAAAAACAAAGCTATTATTCAGATTCATGAGGACCGTCAGGATTGGAATAGAGATAATCCAGAAATAATATTGATACCGGTGGAAGTTAATGATATTTTAATAACGAATCAGAGCCCGGTCGAAAAGAACTGGATGGACCGGGATTGATATCGGACAAAATGCGAGATTCTATCGCGGGCAAATTATAGAAAGTTGCTCGAGTCAGAAGAAGATGTGCCGGAACATAGAGGAGTATCCATGTCCAACCCTTTTTTTGATAAGCCAATCCTCAATTCACCTTATGACTATCCAGCCCGGCACTGGGAGTTGGACAAAGATGGTCAGCCAACCGAAAAGATCATCGAGCGCCGGCGGCCGGCGGAATTCATTACGCCGATTCCCAAACCGAAGAAGCGTAAAAGCAAGCAGATGGAATTCGAATTCGATGAAATCAAGGAACTGACAACGGCAGATCAGAAATACGATCCGACCCCCATCATCAACAGTTTGCGTCAGGAAATCGATCGATGGCGGGTGCTGCCGGCCAGTCAATGGCAGGTCACTCCGGAAACCGCCCGTTTGCTCGACTACTGGCGGAACCATCCATTCAGCGGTGTTCGACCGTTTTTCTGTCAGATCGAAGCGGTTGAAACGGTTATCTGGCTGACGGAGGTGGCGCCCAAAATCAAAAGTTCGGGCCAAATATTTCTGGACCATTTAGAGGATGCCAACCGGGACGCCAATCCCGAACTGATGCGGCTGGCCTTGAAACTGGCCACGGGGGCCGGCAAGACCACCGTGATGGCCATGCTGATCGCCTGGCAGACGATCAATGCGGTGCGGCATCCCGGCAGCAAGCGGTTTACCCGGGGATTTCTGGTGGTGACGCCGGGCCTGACGATCAAGGACCGGCTACGGGTGCTGTGGCCGAACGATCCGGACAACTATTATCAACACCGGGAACTGATACCGGGCGACCTGCTCAAGGATATCCAATCCGCCAAAATCGTGATCACCAATTATCATGCCTTCAAGCTGCGCGAACGCATCGAGATCTCCAAAGGCGGCCGGGCGCTATTGCGCGGGCGACGCGGGGAAGAGCTCAATACCCTGGAGACCGAAGGTCAGATGATCCAGCGCGTGATGGATAGCCTGATGGGCATGAAAAACATCCTGGTACTCAATGACGAAGCGCATCATTGCTACCGGGAAAAGCCCGGCACGGCAAGTGAACTGGACGATTTAAAGGGGGAAGAAAAAGAGGAAGCCAAAGACAACAATGAAGCAGCCCGCTTGTGGATATCGGGGCTGGAAATGGTACAGCGCAAACTGGGTTTGAACCGGGTCATCGATTTATCGGCCACGCCCTTTTTTCTGCGGGGGGCAGGGTATGCCGAGGGCACGCTGTTTCCGTGGACCATGAGCGATTTTTCGCTGATGGACGCGATCGAGAGCGGGATCGTAAAGCTGCCGCGTGTGCCGGTGGCGGATAATATACCCGGCGGCGAGATGCCGATGTACCGCGATTTGTGGAACCACATCCGTACGAAAATGCCGAAAAAGGGGCGGAGCAAGGCCAGCGCCCTCGATCCGCTGAGTTTGCCGACCCAATTGCAGACCGCGCTGGAGGCGCTCTACGGCCATTATGAAAAGATATTCCGGCTCTGGCAGGAAAGAGACATGGAAGTGCCGCCGTGTTTTATCGTGGTCTGCAATAATACTTCGACCTCCAAGCTGGTGTATGACTATATTTCGGGATTTCAGCGCGACAATCAGGACGGCAGCCAAACGCTGGTGAATGGCCGGTTGGGCTTGTTCCGCAATTACGATGAGGCGGGCAAACCGCTGGCATTGCCGCGTACTTTGCTGATCGACAGCGAGCAACTCGAATCGGGCGAGGCCCTGGACGATCATTTCCGGACAATGGCGTCGGACGAAATCGAACGGTTCCGCCGCGAGATTCGAGATCGCACCGGCGATGCGCGGAAAGCGGACAATCTGTCCGATCAAGATCTGCTGCGGGAAGTGATGAACACGGTGGGCAAAGCGGGCCGGCTGGGGGCCGCGATCCGGTGCGTGGTGTCGGTGTCGATGCTGACCGAGGGCTGGGACGCGAACAATGTGACGCATGTGCTGGGGGTGCGGGCGTTCGGGACGCAACTGCTGTGCGAACAGGTGATCGGCCGGGCGCTGCGCCGGTTATCGTACGATCTGGACGAGGATAACCGCTTCAAGGCGGAATACGCCGATGTGCTGGGGATTCCATTTAACTTTACGGCCAAGCCGGTCGTGGTGATACCGCAGCCGCCCGCCGCCCGACTCATCCAGGTCAAGGCGATGCGGCCGGAGCGGGACGCGCTGGAGATCGTATTTCCGAGGGTGATGGGCTACCGGGTGGAACTGCCGCGCGAACGGCTGGCGGCGAGTTTTACGCCGGATTCGCATCTGGAACTGACGCCGGAGATGGTGGGAGCGACCGAAACGAAAAACTCCGGCATTGTCGGCGAGCCGGTTGACTTGAATCTGGTTCATACCGGGGCCATCCGCACCGCGCAGATCGTTTATGAACTGACTTCTTATCTGGTGATGCACAAATGGCGCGAGCCGGGGGCTGATCCGCCGTTGCAGCTTTTCGGGCAACTGAAGCACATCGCCCGCCAATGGGTGGAGCAGTATCTGCATTGCCGCGGGGGCACTTATCGCGCGCAGCTCAAATACAAGACCCTGATGGACATGGCCTGTGAGCGGATTACCGCGGCCATCACCCGCGCCCATGAACAGACCCAATCGATCAAGGCGATCCTCGATCCTTACAATCCGACCGGTTCCACGTGTTTTGTGAATTTTACCACTTCGAAGACGGACCGCTGGCAGACCGATTCCCGGCGGTGTCATATCAACTGGGTGATCCTGGACGGCGACTGGGAGGCGGAGTTCTGCCGGGTGGCGGAGAAACATCCAGCAGTGCTGGCTTATGTCAAAAATCACAACCTGGGTTTTGAAGTGCCCTATCAATATGGCTCGGATACCCGCCGGTACCGGCCGGATTTTATTGTGCGGGTGGATGACGGACGCGGCCCGGACGACCCGTTGAATCTGGTGGTGGAGATCAAGGGCTACCGGGGCGAAGACGCCAAGGACAAGAAACTGACAATGGAAACCTATTGGATACCGGGGGTGAACCGGCTGGGCAATTACGGCCGTTGGGCCTTTGCCGAACTGACGGAAGTCTATCGGATCGAAGCCGATTTCGCCGCGAAGGTGCAAG
Organism: Sedimentisphaerales bacterium; assembly: GCA_963663965.2. Classification (GTDB taxonomy): domain Bacteria; phylum Planctomycetota; class Phycisphaerae; order Sedimentisphaerales; family SM23-30. The sequence continues at coordinate 62,807 of CAXXFK010000011.1, read as the reverse complement.
CGGAATTTAACCAGATGATCGAATCGGCCCGGACCGTTTCAAACAAACAGGATTAATCCATGGCAAAAAAGAAAAAAGTTACCAAGACCGTTGAAACCTTATTGCATAGCGAGGATTCGCGTAAGAATATCCCTACTGCCGAATATCAGTCGGTGCTCAAGCAGCAGGATCAGCAAGTGACCACTTTGCGCTATCCGCGCAATGCCGATCTGGACCCGCAACTGGTATGGCGGGGCAAGGATGAGCAGGACTGGTCGGACCTGGTGGTGCCGGTACCGCCGATTTACATTCAGGAAAAGGTGCATCCCAAGGTACTGATTGATGACCTGATCCGCCAGACCCACCAGAAACAGCGGGACAAAGAGACAGACAGCGCGCCGCTGCTGTTTGCGGATATGTATGAGGATTTTAACGGGCTGCCCGACACCAACGCCAAGACCGAATTCTATCAGCATGACCAGAACTGGTCCAACCGGATGATCCTGGGGGACAGCTTGCAGGTGATGGCGAGTCTGGCCGAGCGCGAAGGGCTGCGTGGGAAGGTGCAGTGCATCTATCTCGATCCACCCTACGGCATCAAATTCAACAGCAACTTTCAGTGGTCCACCACCAGCCGCGATGTCAAGGATGGCAAGACCGATCATATCACCCGCGAGCCGGAACAGGTGCGGGCCTTTCGCGATACCTGGCGCGATGGCATCCACAGTTATCTGACCTATCTGCGTGACCGATTGACAGTGGCGCGGGATCTGCTGACTGATTCCGGTTCGATATTCGTTCAGATTGGGGATGAGAATGTCCATCGGGTGCGGGCGCTGATGGATGAGGTGTTTGGGGAAGAGAATTTTATTAACCAAATTGTTTATCGAACAACAGGCGGCTTGGGCTCGACATTTTTGAGTGGTACTTTCGATATGGTTTTATGGTTTGCAAAATCCCGCGTACAAGCGAAATTCAGACCATTGTTTTTGGATAAATCAGAATCCGCAATTGATGAGGCGTATCGCTCTACATCTGAAATTGAGCAAATGGTCGCGAGTGGAAAAATTCCAGCGCGGACACGGCGAGAAGACGCAAAGAGCTATATGACCGTTTCGCTGACATCTTCAGGTTCAACACTTACCTGCATGTATCCGTGGTCATTTGAGGGTAATGTCTACAAACCTGTTTCGGGCATGAGTTGGAAACCCAACGCAGAGGGGATGTCTCGAATGGACCGTGCTGGACGCCTTATTGTTGCTGGAAAGACGATGCGCTGGATCTACTACCGGGAGGATTATCCAGTTACTGCCCTGACCAATAGTTGGTGGGATGGAGGTGGTGCGGTGGATAAAGTATATGTTGTTCAAACAAGTTCTAGAATCATTCAGCGTTGCATATTAATGGCCACTGATCCCGGCGACTTGGTGTTGGATCCAACCTGTGGAAGCGGCACAACGGCGACTGTCGCGGAGCAGTGGGGTCGGCGCTGGATCACAGTTGATACTTCGCGGGTGGCTTTGGCGTTGGCGCGGGCGCGGGTGATGGGGGCGCGTTATCCGTTTTATCTGCTGGCCGATTCGCGGGAGGGTCAGTTGAAGGAAGCGGAGGTCACCCAGACGGCGGCGAGCAGTCAGCCGGTATACGGCAATATCCGGCAGGGCTTTGTGTATGAGCGGGTGCCGCACATCACGCTGAAGTCAATTGCGAACAATGCGGAGATCGATGTGATCTGGGAGCAGTGGCAGGACAAACTGGAGCCGCTGCGCGAGCAGATCAATCAGGCATTGAAAAAGCGCTGGCAGGATTGGGAGATACCGCGGGAGGCGGATGAGAAGTGGCCCGCGGCGGTCAAGAACCTGCACGGGCAGTGGTGGCAGGGGCGGATCGCGCGTCAGCAGGAGATCGACGGTTCAATCGCGGCGAAGGCGGACTTTGAATATCTGTACGACAAGCCGTATGAGGACCGCAAGAAGGTGCGGGTGGCGGGTCCGTTTACGGTGGAGAGTCTGAGTCCGCACCGGGCACTGGGGGTGGATGAAGCGGATAACCTGATCGATCCGAATGTGACGGGCCGGCAGAGCGAGCTGGTGGACTTTGCCCAGATGATCCTGGAGAATTTGAAGACGGCCGGGGTGCAGCAGGCGCATAAGCAGGACAAGATCAATTTTACCAGCCTGACGCCGTGGCCGGGCCATTATGTGTGCGCCGAGGGCCGTTATTTTGAAGGGGAGATCGAACGGCGGGCGGCGATATTGATCGGGCCGGAATTTGGCACAGTGCAGCGGGCCGATCTGGCGGCGGCGGCGCGAGAGGCGGGCGACGCCGGGTTCGATGTGCTGATCGCGTGCGCGTTCAGTTATGAAGCGCGCGCCAGCGAATTTGACCGGTTGGGCCGGTTGCCGGTGTTGAAGGCGCGTATGAACGCCGATCTGCACATGGCGGCCGATCTGAAGAATACCGGGCAGGGCAACCTGTTTGTGATATTCGGGGAGCCGGATATCGAGATTATCGATGGCGGGGACGATACGATCCGGGTGAAGATCAACGGAGTGGATGTATTCCATCCGCAGACGGGCGAGGTGCGCAGCGACGGGGCCGAGGGGATTGCCTGCTGGTTTATCGATACCGACTATAACGAGGAGAGTTTTTTCGTTCGCCATGCCTATTTTCTGGGGGCCAACGATCCGTATAAGGCGCTGAAAACCAGTCTGAAGGCGGAGATCGACCGGGAGGCATGGGAGTCGCTGTGCAGCGATCTGTCGCGGCCCTTCCAGAAGCCGCAATCGGGCCGGATCGCGGTCAAGGTGATTAATCATCTGGGCGATGAAGTGATGAAAGTGTTTGCGGTGAATTAACGGCTGATCGGGCCGGCGGATACCGGGTTAATAGGGATAAGCCGGGTCGTTGGTGGTGAGCCAGGTGGTGGTCCTCTGGATGAGGGCGGGGATGGAATAATTGAAACCGCAGGATGTTGTAAAGACATATTTTGAACCGCAGATCCCGATGTACACTGGGACAGATGGAGGCAGATAAAGAATAGGAATAAGAGGGAAACTGGGTAAAATGGGATTAAATCGCAATGAAGGGTAGTTGTGCTGCCGGTTTAGGTTTATGAGACGCAAGACATTGCGTCTCTACGGGATTTGGGTTTGAGTGATTGGTTTTATTTTGAGATGATGTGCGGATATGAATGCTCTTCAATGGGAGTTATGGGAATTATGGGAAGTGAATAAATTTGGATTTTTGCGGACGATCACGAACTTGCACAGGCTGGCACGGACGGCGTGGGGGTTGGATGTGTGTGGTACATGAGGAGAGGGATTTAATGTATAAAATATAACAGCCGGTTTGTACCACCGAGGGCACCGAGGTCACAGAGAAAAGGCAGGAGGATTTTGAGGGGATTGGGGGCACGAATTACTCGGATGAAGAATTACGAATCATTACTAATGTAAAAAATGGTAAGAAGGCAAGTAGACGAGTAGAAAAGTAGATAAGAAGGTAAAGAAGAGAAAAAGGCGAAAAGATGGCCTGGGTTTGCCATATTGGGCCGGCGAGGGTGTTTGTTGAATGGTAAACGGGTGCTGGTTGTTGATTTAATGAAAAATCTTGAGGCAATCTGGGAAGTCAGGTACAATAAATAGGCTGATAATCCGGTTATTTGTAGTGGCATCTTGCCTTGGAGAAATGATTATTGATCTCGATTATAAAGTGAGACCTGAAAGTTATGGCCGACAGTGATTTGATTGTTTTATGCTATTGCGCCTATTCGAAGATAATTGATCAAGAGACGAAATCTCAGCTTTTGCGGCTTTGGATCAATCGGGTTATCGATTTGAGGTGGTTGATGACCTGTGTAAGCTGGCGGCGGAGAAATCCGGGAAGCTGGCATTATGGGCCGGGCAAGGGAATTTGAAAGTGGTGGCCTGTTATCCGCGCGCGGTGAGGAGTCTGTTTGAGGCGGGTGGGGTAACGCTGGAAGACGGATCGGTTGAATTTTTCAATATGCGTACGGGGAGCGCTGTTGAGATCCTTGAGGCTTTGGGGATTGCGCCGGGGGAGGATACCCATGAAGCCGCAGAGCCGCAAGCGGGGAGTGAGTGGGTGCCGTGGTTTCCGGTGATTGATACTGGCAGGTGTATTCAATGTAAGCAATGCATGAATTTCTGCCTGTTCCAGGTGTATGAGCTGACGGCAGATAAGCAGGTCCAGGTGGCCAATCCTTCGCACTGTAAGACCAATTGCCCGGCCTGCGCGAGGATTTGTCCTAAGCAGGCGATTGTGTTTCCAAAATATTCCGAGGGGGCGATCTGTGGTGAGGAAATTGCTGACAGCCAGGGTGGGCAGGATCAGGCTGGTGGGAGTCCGCAGACGCTCCAGGGCAATGCGGCGTATGAGGCGCTGATCCGGCGGACGCAAGATGCGAAACAGGCAACCGGAGGGCCGGCCGGCTCGCCGGTGATGGATATGAAAAAACTCCAGGAAGAACTCAGGATACCGCCGGAGGTACTGGCCTCTCTTAATCCTGGTGAAATAATGGAGTTACGCAAAAAATCGGAGAAACCCAGTGAGTAAATCCCGGCTGAAACCCGCTGTGGTGCTGGTGGCAGACCGGACGCTAAGCGCGGATTATAAGATTCTGTTCGAAGGTATTTTCGCGACGATGCAGACGACGCATGTCCCTGAAATGGTGATGAGGCATTTTGTCGCGCCGCCGGTGGCGGTGGATGGTGATGGGCGGGCCAGAACAGCGCCGCTGGGGTTGCGGCGGGTGGAATCCGCGCTGATCGACTATACCGGCCTGCAAAAAGAGGATGTGGTGTGTACCACGCCGGACTATCTGCCTGAGCTATTGGGGCCCTGGGTGAAAATCGTCGGGTTCAGTTCCAGTGATCCGCTGGGAATGGGGATGAGCAATACCACGACGGATAAATTCTGGAGCGGTGAGCTGTATACCCGGTACTGGACGAGATCGATCCTGGAGGTGATTCTGGCGGCCAAGGAGAAGTATCATTTTCGCGTGGTGGCCGGGGGCGCGGGCGCCTGGCAATTTATGCGTTACGATGATCCGGTGGCCCGGGATTGTATCGATGTGGTTTTTGAGGGGTATTTTGAGGAGAGCGGCCCGGCGCTTTTTACGGAGATATTAAATGGGAAATTGGTGGACAGACATCAAAGCGAGAAAAGTACCTCGGCGGAAAAAATCTGTCCGCTGAGGCATGGTTCGCTGCTGGGGATTATTGAACTGTCGCGCGGTTGTGGGCGCGGGTGCCGGTTTTGCACGATGGCCGGGAAAAAGATGGAGCATCTGTCGCAGGATATTATTCTGGCGGACCTGGAAACCAATGTTGCCAATGGGGTGACTTCGGTGGTGAGCGGCAGCGAAGATTTCTTCCGGTATGGGGCCGGGACCTTGAAGCCGGAATTTGAGCCGTTACGCGATCTTCTGGTGCAGATGCGGCAGGTTAAGGGGTTGTCGTTTATGCAGATCGATCACGCGAATATTACCAGTGTGGTTCAACTGACGGACGAACAGCTGAAAGAGATTCGGCGACTGCTGACCTGGAACAAGCGGGCGGATTATCTCTGGGTGAATATGGGGGTGGAGAGCGCGAATGGCCGGCTGGTGGCGGGGCTATGTCCCGGTAAGGTCTTTCCGTATGACCCGGATGACTGGGAGGATATTGTGCGTCAGGCGGCGGAACGTATGAAACGAACGGGATTCTTTTCGGTGTTCAGCCTGGTGCTCGGGATGCCCAACGAAACACCCGATGATATCGAAAGGACGCTGAAGCTGGTCCAATATCTCGGATCGCAAAATGCCGTGATCTTTCCGGTGTTTTATGAGCCGCTTTCTGCGGATGAAAAACCGTTTGGCATCGAGGATATGCAAAGCAATCATCTGGAGTTGTATCGTACCTGTTATGAAATTAATTTTAAGATGGTTCCCAAGCTGTTCTGGGATAATCAGCGGGCCGGCGGGGTATCCTGGTTGAAACGGGCGGCCATCCGGATGTTGGGTAAGACCGAAATCTTTACGTGGAGAAGCATGTTTAACAAGCTGGACAAACAGATCAGAAACAGGACCAGAGCGGGAAAACAGCCCCATGTCTAATAAAAGTATAAAAAACAAGGATCAGAAAACAGAACAAAGAGTTGTCCCCCAGGATAAAGAGACTCGGGATCAATTGGTCCGTTGGGTCAGGAGTTATGTTCAGGACAAGGCGCTTTGCGGCCCGCTGTCTCTGGAGCAGTTGCAGGCGCATGGGGAGGCGATTATCCGTGAGAATGGGATTGGCAGGGAGACGCTTGACTTTCTGGTGGTGCTGATCAATAACCAGTTGTGGCTGAAGACCATGGCGGCGACCCCGCATGAGAAGCGGTTGCTGTTGTTGCCCAACTGCCTGCGAGACAGTGAACATTGTCCGGCGGAATTTGATGATCTCGGTCTGGCGTGTCGGGCTTGCGGGCGTTGTGTGATTGGCAGTATCAAGGAACAGGCCGAAAGCCTGGGGATGATGGTGCTGGTGGCGGAGGGTTCGCCGATTGTCATGTCGCTGATCCAGACCGGGAAGATTGAGGCGGTGATCGGGGTCAGTTGTCTGGATGTGCTGGAAAAGACCTTTCCGTATATTGAAGCGGGGGCCATTCCGGGGGTGGCGATACCCTTGTTGTTTGATGGCTGTGTCGATACCAGGGTGGATGCGGATTGGGTGCTGGATGTTATTTATGAACGGAGCTTCGACGCGCATGGCCGGATTGACCTGCAGGAGGTTCGCGACCGGGTGAATCAGCTGTTCGAACCGGAGTCGTTGAAGACGGTGCTGGGATTGGGTGATAGTTTTACCGAAACGCTGGCGCTGCGGAGTCTGGGCGGGGAGGGGAAGCGGTGGCGGCCATTGTTGACGGTTTATACCCATAAAGCGGTCGCGCAGGAAACGGATCTCGAATTGAGCGGTGATTTGAAAAAGCTGGCGGTGGCCGTCGAATGCTTTCATAAGGCTTCATTAGTGCATGATGATATCGAAGATGGGGATCTGTTACGCTATGATAAGCAGACGGTGCATGCCGAGTTCGGGATACCCATTGCGTTAAATCTTGGCGATTTCCTGATTGGGCTGGGCTATCGCTTGCTGGGCGAACTGGAATTGCCGCAAGATCGTAAAGCGGAAATTCTGAAAGTGGTGTCGGAGGGGCATTTGGAGTTGTGTCTGGGGCAGGGGCTGGAACTGGAGTGGATGAGGCGGCCCGGTCCGCTGACGATGGCCGAGGTGCTGGCGATTTTTCAGAAAAAGACAGCGACCGCATTTGAGGTGGCGTTAAAGCTGGGAGCGTTGTCGGTGGAGTTTAATCCGGAGCTCAACGGTATTCTGGAGGCCTATTCCGACGCGATTGGAATTGCGTATCAGATCAAAGATGACATTAACGATTTCTGTACCCAGGCCGATTTTTATCATGGCATTGTTGAGCAACCGTCGATTTTTCTGGCGATTCTGTGGGATCGGGCCGGGGATGAGGATAAGCAATTGCTTCAGTCACTCTGGGGCGATACCGGCCGGGATGATGGCAAGCAAGAGGCCATCGTCGGCATGGGGGCCCGGTTGAGAGCCAGAACCATCGCGTTACAGTTGCTGGAAAGCTATAAACAACAGGCGATCTCCGCGATTGAGCTTTTGGACAATATGCCGCTGAAAAGCCTGCTCCGCCGGATTGTGAGCAAACTGTTTTATGAGATCGATATCATGGAGTGTTGTGATGACTATAAGAACGGAATTGATGAGAGCCATCCAACACGCTAGCGCGGTGGCGCCGGAGGTAGCGCCGGGCGTTGTCCGTTTTATGGCGGGGAGTATCGATACCGATGGCGGTTTTAAAGGGCGCGATGGTAAGAGCGATATTTATTATACGGTGTTTGGTCTGGAAACGCTGATCGCACTGGGCGGTGATTTTTCCAGGGAGGCAATTCTTGGATTTGTGAATGGAGTTATGGAAAAAAGTCCGGGTGATCTGGTGCATCTGACGGCCGGGATACGATGCTACGCCACTCTGATGGAGGGTCAGATCGAAACGAGCGTGCGGCAGAAACTCATTGGCGCAATGGAGCCGTTTCGCAGTCAGGATGGCGGGTTTGCCAATGGAGTTCATGAGGAGAATGGCACCGCTTATGGCTGTTTCCTGGGTGTGGCCGCGTACCAGGATTTGCAAACCGAGTTGCCGGGAAGTGATGAGGTGTTGCGGTGTCTGGAGAGTCTGGCCATTCCGGGGGGGGGATTTACCAATAACCGTAATATCGATGTAGCATCCAGCAACGCCACGGCAGCGGCGATGGTTGCCTTGAACCACCTGGGGCATCCGGCAGATCAAAAAAACCTGGACTGGCTGTTTACGCAATATCGCGAGGTGGGTGGGTTTGTGGCCATGCCGCTGGCGCCGTTTCCCGATTTACTAACAACGGCAACTTCGCTGCATGCCTTGTCGGTGGGTGGGTATCCCATCGAATCGGTTAAGGGGGCCTGCCGGCGTTTTGTCAACTCGTTGCGCAGCGAAACGGGGGGATTTCGCGGCCATTGCCTGGACGCGATGGCGGATTGCGAATACACCTATTATGGGCTGCTGGCCCTGGGGCATCTGGGTTAGCGCTATGGAACTCGATCAAACTGCACTTAAAAAAAGTATTGAACGGTTGCAAGGGATTCTGCTGGATGCCAGGACGGATGAGGGGTATTGGGAGGGGTATTTGTCGAGCAGCGCGCTGGCGACGGCAACGGCGGTATTCGCGTTGTCGATGGTTGACCGAACCCGGTATGAATTGCAGATTGAGGGCGGGCTGAAATGGCTGGCGGAGACGGTGAATGGGGATGGCGGCTGGGGCGATACGCCGTTGAGTGAGAGTAATATCAGTACGACCATGCTGTGCTGGTCCGCATTGACATTGGCGGGAGATGGTCCTGAGTATGAGGCCATTGTGAGGAATTCGGAAAAATGGCTGACGGATCAGGCCGGCAGCCTGGATTCGGAGCAATTAATAAAGACGATTAACGGTCGGTATGGCAATGACCGGACCTTTTCGACGCCGATCCTGATGATGGGTGAACTGGCCGGAAGGATACAGATCGGCCGGAAACAGCGCCAACCGTTGCCTTTTGAACTGGCGGTGTTGCCGCACGCGTTTTATAAATTTTTGCGATTGCCCATTGTCAGCTATGCATTGCCGGTTTTGATTGCCATTGGCCAATATCATTTTCATTGTGCGAAACCTGTCAACCCGGTTACCCGGTTGTTGCGGCAGATCACGCGAAACAGGACCAGCCGCAAACTGGTCAGGATCCAGCCGGACAGCGGCGGGTATCTGGAAGCGATTCCGCTGACCAGTTTTGTGATGATGAGCCTGGTGGCGGCGGGGAACGGAGACAGTGTGGTGGTGGGCAAAGGGGTTCGTTTTCTGCTGGATTCGGCGCGGGAGGATGGCAGCTGGCCGATTGACACCAATCTGGCCACGTGGGTCACCACGCTGGCGATCAATGTGCTGGCGGTGGGTGGCGAGAGTCAGGGGGTGTTGTCCGAAGCGGACCGCGTCGGGCTGCAAGCCTGGCTGCTGGATCAGCATCATCGTACCATACACCCGTATACCAATGCCGCGCCGGGGGGCTGGGCGTGGAATCCGGCGACGGGAGCGGTGCCTGACGCGGATGATACGGCCGGGGCGCTGATCGCGCTTTATCACCTGGATCGGCGGGAAAACCGGGCTAAAGAAGCGGCTCAAATGGCGGTGCAATGGCTGCTGGATATTCAGAATAATGATGGGGGGATACCGACTTTTTGCAAGGGGTGGAATAAACTGCCTTTTGATCGCAGCGCCGCGGATCTTACCGCGCATGCGATGATTGCCTGGCATTTGTGGAGGGATGAGCTGGGGGATGATATGTGTCAAAGGATCAAGGGGGCTATCCGGAAGGCGCTGGGGTACCTGGGGCGGACGCAGCGGGCGGATGGCGCGTGGGTTCCGTTATGGTTTGGGAATCAGTTTGAGGCGCACCAGCAAAACCCGCTCTATGGGACGGCCAAGGTGTTGCTGGCTTTGTCTCATATCACAGATACGGAATATGAGGCGCCGGATGAGATGGTGGTACGCGCGGTTCGATGGCTGCTGGATGCACAGGATGCCAGCGGCGGATGGGGGGCGGGCCGGTCAACGCCAGTGTCGATTGAAGAGACCGCGCTGGCAATTGACGCGCTGGCCAGTATTGTGGGGCTGCCGGTCTGGTGTGGCCAGGGTGGCAGTGAATGTACAATGGCTATTGGGGAAATTCAGGGCGCTATCGCCAGGGGGACAAACTGGATGATGGAACATACGCGTGAGTCGTTCGCGGCGGCTCCCATTGGTTTGTATTTTGCCCGGCTATGGTATTATGAAACGCTGTATCCGGTTATTTATGCATTGTCGGCGCTGAAAAAAGTGTCTGGTCTTGTTTGAGGAAAAGTTTATTTCGGGACTGAAGTTTTTTACCAGCCGGTACGATATTCTGTTTCCAGGAGGGCGTTGGCCTGGTCGTTATTGGTGATTTTGCATTGTTGGGCGTCGTAGTAGAGCTTTGACTGGGTTCGTTTGGCAAGGTTGCCTAGCAGGACGAATTCGGTTAATTGGGCGGAATAGGCGAAATCCGCGTTGGCCCGGCGGCCTTCTTTAATGGCGTTGATCCATTCCATTTCGTGAGAGCCCTCGATGCGGGGGAGCGTTTTGGGAGGGCGTTGATAATCCCGCATTTTTTGCAAGGGAATGATCTGGGGGTTGTCGCCGTAAACGCCGCACATGATGGCTCCTTTTTCGCCTTTGAAGATAATACCGCCCTCGGCCGGGAGCCTGCGGCCATCTTCGAGTTCTTCCGGACGCGGGACTTCGATGCCTTCGTACCAGGTGAGTTTGACCGGGGGCATATTTTCGCGGGCGGCAAAGTGGTAGTTGACAATCGAGGTGATGGGATGGGTCTGGTTGTTTAAATTGGAGACGGTGGCGCTGATGACTTCGGGTTGTTGGAGTTTCAGGGCCATGAAGACGGAATCGAGGGTATGGACACCCCGGTCGCCCATCATGCCGCAGCCGAAATCGTACCAGGCCCGCCAGCGGCCGGGATGATAGGTGGGGTGGTAATCGCGCCACGGGGCCGGGCCCAGCCAGAGGTTCCAGTCCAGGCCTGCGGGGACGGGCGGTTTTTCGGTGGGGATATCATAGTGGGTAGTGCACCAGTAGGCCTGGCCGGGCGGGTAATAGGCCAGGGAACACCAGGCGTCCACCTGTTCGATCTTGCCGATGGCCCCATCCCAGATCCACTCGCAAATCAGATGGATGCCTTCGGCAGAGTGGCCCTGGATACCCATCTGGGTGACCACGCCGGTTTCGCGGGCGACCCGGGCCACTGCGCGGGCTTCCTTGACGGTATGGGTCAGCGGTTTCTGGCAATAGACATGTTTACCGGCTTTCATGCAATCGATGGTGATCTGGGCATGGGTATGATCCGGGGTAGCGATCAGGACCGCTTCGATATCCTTTTGCTTTTCCAGCATCTGGCGGTAGTCCTGATATTGTCTGGCTTGCGGGTAGCGATTAAAGGCTTTGGCGGCATAGGTGTGATCCACATCGCACAGGGCGACAATATTCTGACTTTCGAGGTTCTGGAGATTGGCAAATCCCATGCCGCCGATTCCGATGCCGGCGATATTGACTTTTTTATGGGGGGAGGTCGCCCCTTTACTGGTGGCGATCTGGCCGGCGATATGGGTCAGGGCCACTCCGGCGGCCGCGGTTTGGATAAAATTACGTCGGTTCATGTTTCTGGTATTCGCCATTTTACATACTCCATTTCTTAAACAATCGGTTTCTCGTGACAATCCTGAGGCTTATATGGTCCAGGGGCTCCGCATGAAGCGGTCACGCATGCGGTTGGCTTGTTCATCCTGGATAAAGACTTCGTTTTGGGGATCCCATTTCAAGGGGTGGCCCAGCCGGATGGCGATATTGGCCAGATGGCAGACGGTGGATACCCGATGTCCGATTTCAACGGGGAAATAGGGATCTTTTCTGGTCTTGACGCAGTCGAGGAAATTGCGGTGTTCGCCGCCCGGGCAGGTGTAAAGATGGATTTCGTCCGGGCCGATGACCGAATCGAGGATATTGGCCGGTTCGGCCTGCAAGGGGCCGATCCAGCCACGGTTACCGATCCAGCCTTCGGAGCCGATAAAACGGATGCTGGGATTGCCGGCCCGGCAGGTCATACGGACCCCGTTTTCATATTGGTATTCGATGTCATAGTCTTTGGGGGTATTGAACAGGCCTTCTTCCCAGAAGGTGGCGCGGCCTTCGATCGCAACGGGGCCGCTCAATTCGGTATCATTGCCCCATTGGGCGGTATCGAACAGGTGGGTTCCCCAATCGGTGATGATGCCGCCGGAATAATCCCAGATCCAGCGGAAATCGAAGTGGATCCGGTCTTTGGTGTAAGGGGCATCGGGGGCCGGGCCCAGCCACATGTCGTAGTCGAGTTCTTTGGGAATGGGCATGGGCTGAGGATTGCCGGGACGGCCGGGCTGACGGGGTAATTCAACTTCGATGGTGTGTAGCCGGCCGATGCGGCCGTTGCGGACCAGTTCGGCCATACGGTGATAAACGAATAGTGAACGATCTTCGGTTGAGGTCTGAAAGACGCGGCCGTAGCGGCGGATGGTATCGATCAGGGTGCGGCCTTCACTGATGCATAAGGTGGGCTTTTCGCAGATGATATCCTTGCCGGCGCGGGCGGCCATGATGGAGATGGGGGTGTGCCAGTGATCGGGGGTGGAGATCATGACGGCATCAACATCGGCGCGGGCCAGGACTTCGCGAAAATCGGCGTAGCTCGAGCAATCGGTATGGGCGTATTGGGCATTGACGATTTGCCGGGCCTGTTCCAGATGGTTGCGATCGACATCGCAGACGGCGACCACCCGCGCATCCGGCTGGGAGAGGAAACTTTTGAGATTGACGCCGGCGCCGTGACTGCCGACACCGATACAGCCGATGGTGATGCGATTGGAGGGTGAGATGGCATCGTTTTTTCCCAGTACCGAAGATGGGATGATTATGGGGACAGACAGCGCTCCGGCTGTCAGTGAGGCGGCCCGATGTAGAAAACGCCTGCGTGTCATGGGGTTTTTCATAAGGGTTCGATGCTCGCTAAGATATCGGGTATTATCATATCCGGCTATCGGGGATGATTCAATCTTTTAAAAAGGGATAATTTATCAAGTGTTTTGTAAGGCTATGATGAGCGGTGAGTTAAGCCTTGACTTTTGGGGTGATGTTGAGTATGATGGGATCGTTAAGTATTATTTTGAGTATATGGAAAGAAGAGTGTTACCCAATGGGTATGAAAATTTCTGATCGCTCGTAAGCTAAGTAGTTGCTCGAAAAAGATTTGTTTCACGGCCAAGCGGGTATTTTTACTCGTTAATGGTATATGAAGGTGGTGTTTGATGTATAAGTCCGGTCTATGTCAGTGGTTAGCAGTCGTATCTGGTATTTTTTCGGTGTGTTTTTGCCTGGGACGTATTGTGTCTGCTGATTTGGTCAGTGATGATCAACTGGTGGCGTACTGGCCGTTCGATGTCGATGGAACGGATATTGCGGGCGGTTATCATGCCTCACTGGAATCGGGGGCGGTGGTGTCTCATGAAGAAGGGGATTTCAGATTAGGGGGCGGGGCATTGAAACTGGATGGAGAGGATGATGTGGCAGTGTGCGATATGGGCAGTGATCTGGCGGATTTGACAACGCGGTCTGTGTCACTATGGTTTATGGCAAGCGAGATGGCTGCAGAAAATTCTGATGATCTATTGATTGCAATTTATCCTTACTGGGAAATTCATCGTATTCGGATACAAGATGAAATATTGATTTGCAGGATTTATGCAGAAACAAGAGTTCTTGCAAACAGTAAGTTTACAGTGATGCCAGGGGAGTGGTACCATCTGGTAATGATTTACGATGATGAATATGATCGCAAAATTCATTTATATATTAATGGAAAAGAACTTGAGTATAAAAATACATACAGAGCCGAAGGAGATTTATATTCAAGCTCAACAATTCCGTTGACAATTGGTGGTGATAGGTCTGGTCATTATGCTTTTGACGGGTGTATCGATGAGGTAAGGCTTTACCGGCGAGTACTAACGAAAACCGAGATTTTTGTCTTGTTTCAGAATTCTGACCGGGTGGGTTATTCAGGTGGGGATGGCACAGAGGAAAATCCTTTTCAGATCAGTTCGGTGGATGACCTGGTCAGTTTGAGAAATCATCCGCTCCAGTATGATAGCCATTTTATTCTGACGGCGGATCTGGATTTAAACGGTCAGGTATTTGATACTGCGGTCATCGGCTGGGATTTAAATAGTTGGGATGATCTGGAATTTGATGGTGAGAAGTTTACCGGGGTATTCGATGGGAACGGGCACACTTTGTCAAATTTAACGATCATGGGAGGGGATAAGGCATACATCGGTTTATTTGGCTATATTGGAGAGGGTGGCGTTGTAAAAGATGTCGTATTGAAGGATGTGACTGTTTCGGGAGATTATGGTGTCGGCGGGTTGTGTGGTCAGAATGCCGGCGTAATCCAGCGTTGCGAGGTAACCGGTATGGTTCGGGCGACTAATACCTGGTGTGGCGGGGTGTGCGGAAAAAATTTCACTCAAGGAACGATTATTCAATGTAGCGGTCATGGGAGTATTGAAGGCCGGGCCATTACGGGGGGTGTGTGTGGAATGAATTTTGGCACGATTGCGGACAGTCTGGCTACTGCCGGCGTGACGGGGTCTTATGAAGTGGGAGGCTTGTGCGGCAGTAATGCCGGGGGCAGGATTGAGCGATGTAGCGCGAGCGGTGTCGTAACGGGTTTAAAATCGACGACAGGTGGCTTGTGCGGATCGAATGGTCCGGTTGGGATTATTCGCCAGAGTTTTGCATCAGGGGCAGTGATCTGTCATGGAGAGGATGACTCAATGGAGGGTGGTTTGTGTGGAGGTAATGGAAAAGGCAGTCAGATCAGCCACTGTTATAGCAGTGGGCGGGTAGAGAGCAGCGGTATTGGGGGGGGATTGTGTGGCTCTAATGTGGCGTTGATCCAGCAGAGTTATAGTGTGGGTGAAGTGATGGGAGCATCGGGCTCCGGCGGTTTCTGTGGGGAGAATAATGATCGTATCCGGGCGTGTTACTGGGATCGGGAAGCCGCTGAAATCGATAGCAGTTCAGGTGGCCGGGGGCGGTCCACAGTGGAAATGAAGCAGGCTGCCTGGTATTACGGCTGGGAGGATGGAAACTGGATAATCGATGGGGGGATGGATTATCCCCGGCTGGCCTGGGAAGACAAAGACGGGGATCCAATCATGACGAATTATCCGGAGCGTACCTATGGGGGGAACGGGACAGCGGAGGAGCCCTTTCAGATTGACAGTAAGGAGGATATCATTTGCTTGAGTGAACGGGTATGTGACTGGACCGCTGGCACTTATTTTATTGTCGAAAGTGATATAGATCTGGCGGGGTATTCGTTTAACCGGGCGGTAACAGGCAGTGAAGATTATTTTCAGGGGGTATTGGATGGAAATGGCAAATTGATCCGGAACCTGGTTATCGAGGCGGAGTCAATTAATCGTGTGGGATTGATTGGGATACTGGGTGAACATGGGATCGTCAAAAACCTGGGTCTGGAACGGGCCCGGATATCGGGTGGCTCACTGGTGGGCGGTATTGTCGGGCATAATAAGGGGCTGGTGATTGGATGTTATGATACGGGGGATATTCAAGGTTGGGGAGATCATATTGGCGGCATTTGTGGATTCAATAGTGGTTCGATAGAGCAGTCTTATACCCATAGCGCCATTTATGCCGGACCTGAGAGTGAGTGTGTTGGCGGTTTGTACGGCTATAATGCTTCCGGGATAATCGATGAGACTTACGCGGTGGGTACGATTCGGGGAGGCATTACAGTCGGAGGATTAAGTGGGAGCTTCAGTTCGATAGGTTCGGACAAGAATTATTGGGATGGGGAAGTATCTGGCCGAACCCGCTTGATCGATACCGGTCATTATTTGACGAGTAATCAAATGAAAGAGGGAACTTTGGGCTGGCAATCGAGTAATGACTTTGGACCAGTCTGGAAGAATATTCGTCCTGGTTACGATTATCCGCGCTTAAACTGGCAGGTACCTATTGAGGGCGATATCTCCGGGTTGTGGGGCGTTGACGGAACCGACCTGGCTGAGTGGACGCGAACGTGGGGACAAGGGGATACTGCATCTGGCGATATCGATCAGAATGGGCGGCTGGAATTGGGAGATTTTGCGATAATGAGCAGGAACTGGAATCATGGAATTTTTAAACTGGATCAAGAACACCTAATGGCTCACTGGACTTTCGATACCGATGGTCAGGACAAGGTTGGAAGTAACCATTGTGAGTTGTTGTATGGATCTGTAATCAGTCAGGCGCCGGGTGAATTCAAATGTGGCAGTGGGGCATTAAAACTGGATGGCAACGATGATGAGGTGGCTTGTGGAATGGGAGGGGATATCCGTGATTTATCGATATTTACGATATCATTGTGGATGAAAGTTATGTCCCGGCCGGAAACTAGAGCCAGTGGAATGATAATAAATCAGAGTAGAATGTGGGGCTTTTATCTGACTTCAGGGCTTGATGGAACTCTTTCGGCAGATACTGGACATGATGGTGCAAAAGCAATCTCTCAATTCACGCCGGATATCGGTGTCTGGTATCATGTTGTAATGACATATGATTGTTTAGGTGACGCCACAATTTCTATGTATGTTAATGGTGTGGAGGTCGAATATAAAACTAATGCTTCTGCAATTTCACTAAGTCGTTACGCCACCAAATATCCTTTGTCAATCGGTAACACGCTGGATGGCTTAAATGGCTTCAATGGATGTATTGATGATGTCCGGATATATCGTCGCGTATTAAGTGATGATGAGATTGAGACGTTATGGGTGGAAAATAAAGGATTGTGACGTTAAATCAGTTTGTTGTTTCAAATTGATTTTGAATATTGGGCGTAGGGGACCAGTATTGTAGCGTGGGCAAAATTCATAGGATGAGGCAACTCTGTGATTTGCCTATGCTGTTGGTTTAATTTGACTTTTGGAATGGATGTGAATGATAAGCGAGAAACGCGCAATTGGTTTTTGGAGGCTTGAGCCATGACCTATTATCGCAGGCGATATGGCATGGGGCGTCGTTTTTTCTTTACGGTGATGACGCATCAGTGGTGCAAATTACTGACTAGTGATGAGGCCGAAGCGTTAAGTTTGCCGGAGAAGTCTGAGTGAAGATGTGGGAGGTAAGTTGTTTTGATCAGCCTCGATGGATCGGGACTTCGCTTCGCTCAGCATGGGCAAAACAAGTTTGCCTATCCTACGAGACTGTTGGCGCTGATCGTGGAGCAGGTCAATTCGTTGAAACTACAGAATAATATCAAGGCATATTTTGAACCGCAGATGGACACAGATGAACGCAGATAAAGAAAGGGTATAAGAGGAAATAGTTTAATAAAGCATGGCCGCTAAGTATTGTATAAGGATCTGACTGGATAAGTGTAAAATATATTGTTATAATATGCATCTGCGTTTATCTGCATTTTAGATGTATAATAGATAAAGGTTAAATGCAGATTATGAGAAGTGGTGTATGTCGAGTGAGCATATGTAAAGATAGGTGTCAGTGCTCCCGATTTTCAATCAGGCTGCATTTCTAATTTATTGAGCAGGTAAAACGGAGATTGCTTAATGTAGGGGGGAGGGTATAATAGTTGGGAAATTAATGTTATTTATGTGTTTACAAAGGGAAAAACCTTGAAAGGGGAACGAATTATTATGTATCAGAAGTATTTTAAGCCGATTCTGGATTTGATCTCGAAGGCGGACTATGTGCCGGTGAAGAAGCGGGATCTGGCGAAGAGCCTGTTTTTGGGCGAAGGGGATTTTGAGGCGTTTTATCAGGCGTTGAACGCGTTGCAGGAGGAGGGGCGGATTCATGTCGATAACCGCCAGCGGGTGGAATTGCCGCCGATGCCGAAGCGGATCAGCGGAACGTATGAGGCGAGCCGGCATGGGTATGGATTTATCCGGCCGGAGGGTGTGTTTGCGGGCGGGGATGTGTTTGTGCCGGGAGGTCAGAATCTGGACGCGGTGACGGGTGACCGGGTGAGCGCGCGGGTGCGGCCGCGGCCGGACCGGAAGGGGCAGATGCGGTATTATGGCGCGGTCGATAAGGTGATCGAGCGGGGACGGAGCAGTTATGTCGGGATACTGGAACGGCAGGACCGGGAATGGTTTGTCCGGCCGGATGGACGGGATAACACGGATTTGATCTATGTGGATGATCCGGGAGCGAAGAATGCCCGGCCGGGCGATAAGGTGGAGGTTGAAATTGTCCAATACCCAACCAGCCAGAGTTACGCGTTTGGCGCGATTGTGAGAAAACTGGGCAAGGCGGGCCAGATGCCGGCGGAGTTGAAGTCGGTGATCGTGCGGTATGGGCTGGCCGAGAAATTTCCGCGGAAAGTGCTGCATCAGGTCCGCGAGGCGATCGCGCGGCATGATCCGCAGGCGGAAATTGAGGCGGGCCGCCGGGAGGATATCCGGGGCAAGGTGATTGTGACGGTCGATCCGGTGGACGCGCGGGATTTTGATGACGCGATCAGCATGGACCGGACGCCGGAAGGCTATTGGGAACTGGGGGTGCATATCGCGGATGTGGCCCATTTTGTGCAGGAAGGGACGCCGCTGGATGAGGAGGCTTACGCCCGGGCGACGAGCGTTTACCTGCCGCAGCATGTGATACCGATGCTGCCGGAGCAGTTATCGAACGGGATCTGTTCGCTGCAGCCGCATCAGGAGCGGTTTGCCAAGAGCGCTTATATGACGCTGGATGACCACGGTAAGGTGATCCGGACACGGTTTGCCAACAGTGTGATCTGTTCGTGCCAGCGCTTTACCTATGAAGAGGTGGACCGGATCATGGAAGGGGCGTTGACGGGGCTGGAGGGATTCGATCCGCGGGCGGTGGCGCTGGTGGGCGAGTTGGAGAAGCTGGCTCGGATTATCGAGGCGCGGCGGTTGCGGGATGGGATGTTGCGGCTGGAACTGCCGAAGGCGGAACTGGTGTACGATGATTCGGGACATGTGATTGACGCGCATCCGGAAAGCACGACTTTTTCGCATACGTTGATCGAGATGTTTATGCTGGAGGCGAATGAGGCGGTGGCGCGACTGCTGGACCGTCAGCAGGTGGCGTTTTTGCGGCGGATTCACCCACAGCCGGATGCCCTGGCGACCGGGACCATGGCGCGTACGGTGAATATCTGCGGTTATGTGGTGCCGAAGACAATCGACCGGATGGGGATGCAGGCGCTGTTGAATTCGGTGGCGGGCAAGCCGGAATCATTTATGATCAACCTGGCGATCCTCAAGAGCATGCAGAAGGCGGAGTACAGCCCGGCCCATATCGGGCATTTCGCGCTGGCGAGCCAGTATTACTGCCATTTTACCAGCCCGATCCGGCGGTATCCGGATTTGACGGTGCATCGGCTGCTGGATGCCTGGATTGAGGGGCGGCTGAATAAGAATACGCTGGAGGATTTTCCAAGTTATACGGAGCTGGAAGAATCGGGCCAGCATTGCAGCGGGCGGGAACGGAATGCCGAGAAGGCCGAAAACGACCTGAGGGACTTCAAGATCATGCAACTGCTGACGAATTCGATCGGCGAGGATATTCGAGGGGTGATTACCGCGGTCACCTCGTTTGGGATGTTTGTTCAGCTGGAGAAATACCTGATCGAGGGTTTGATATCCTCGGAGGATATCCATAAATACATGGCCGGGAAGGTGCCCAGCCAGAAAAAGGGAAAAGGGCGGTCCAGAAAGTTCCGGCCGGAAAAGATGACCGAAAAGATCCCATTTAAACTGGGGCATGAGTTGACGGTGCGGATTATGGATGTCAATATCCAGGCGCGAATCATCAAGCTAACACCAATAGATGATGTAAGTGACTCTTAATTAGATAGTTATGAAATCTTAGAGATTCTGGCAGTAATAAGGGCATTGTTAGAGAATCATTCACCTGAGACAGCTGAATATCCTTGCATATCGGTTGTAATCAGCCTATATTATGACTTGGTTCTGTTTTCAGAAACCTGTAAGAATTTATTTCACGCCTGATTATCCTGCGAGCCAATCGTTGGAGCTTATTTCAAAGATTTTTGATACGAATGTCCGATAATATTGCTGTATGGTGCATGTCCATCAAGTTAGTAAAGGCTCATCCATGCAAAAATTAGTCACCATAATGCTGATTTCCTCTTCGATTTTGTTATTAAATGGTTGTGGGAAGCGTAAGCCGGCTCCGACGATCAGTACGGAACCGATAGCGGCAGAGGTGACAGACCGGACAATTGGAGATCTTTGTGAGTTACTGGGTTATCAGCCGGTTCGAGTGCAGGGCTATTCACTGATTTGGGGTTTGCATGGCACTGGATCCGATGAATGTCCGCCCAGTATCCGGGCAACCCTGTTAGATTTGATTATGCGGACAGAAGCCCAGAAATATATGAGCGCGCCGTACAGTCAAATGACCGCAGAAGGGTTGATCGACAGCCGGGATACCGCCGCGGTACTGGTCAGTGGTGACGTGCCGCCGGGAGTCCCCAAAGGTGGCATATTTAATGTGAATATCCGGATTCCCTGGTCCTCTCAGGCGACTTCATTGCAAGGGGGTTATTTGATGCCTACGGATTTGCAGGAAGTGGTACTGGGAGACAGTGGTCCCATTGTCCGTCCAATCAGCGCCCGCGCTATCGGGCCGGTCTTTACCGATCCATTCAATGGAGGGGCAAACAAATCAGGCAGCGACATTTTATTGACCGGTACGGTGCTGGGAGGTGGACGCTCCATCCGAGATCGCCGTATCCAATTGGCGTTGATGGATCCGGATTATCGGGTCGCGCAGCATTTACAGCGTCGTATCGATACCCGGTTTGGTTCGAGCGGGGTTCGCAAAGTCGCTGACGCCCTGGATCGCAGCCGAATCGAAATCTCGGTGCCGGAGGAATATCATGATGATTATGAGCATTTCTTCAAGTTGCTGCTGGCGTTGTATTTCCGGGATGATATTGTCTTTCAGAAGCAGAAGTTGCAGGAGTTAAGTAACCGGGCGCTGGAAGAGCATCCGGATTATGAACAAATTGCCCTGGAATGGGAAGCGATCGGACGGCAGGCCCTGGTTCATGTTGAACCATTTTATCTGAATGCCGGAACGGAGTTGTCTTTTTATGCCGCTCGAACGGCGCTCAATCTAGGGGATACCCGGGCGATTGATACGATGGTTCAGATAGGGCTAAATGACGAGCATCCCAGGCAAATGGATGCTATTGAACAATTGGGCGAGTATTCGAGTACAGTGAGGGCGAACCGTGCTTTGATTGAATTGTTGAATCACCCGGTCACCCGGATTCGGCTGCTGGCTTATGAAGGGTTGAGGAAGATTCAAGACCCCCGGATCCGGACTTATGATATGCCGGGAGGGTTCAAACTGGAGTTGGTGGAAACGATTGGCCAGCCGATGATTTATGTCTGGGCGGATGTGGATCCCAGGATCATACTTTTTGGTAAGAATATTGTGGCCCGGCGGGAAGTCTTTTATGAGACGCCGGAAAAGCAGCTCACCTTGAATGCCAGGCCGGACGATTCTGAAATTACCGTTATCCGGATATTGCCGGGGGATGGAAAACATGTTCAGTTCACCTGCTCCATGGTGGTGGACCGTTTAGTGACGTCCCTGGCGCGGTCCTATGAACAACCAAGTAATCCGGGGGCGGGATTGACGTTCAGTCAGATTACCGGGGTTTTAAAAGATCTGAGTGAGCAGGGGATTATCCCGGCTCAGTTTCATTTGCATACCCGGGACACCCAGCATGGCGAGACGGTTTCAACCGAGGGACAATCCACCTCTTAACCCGGCAGTGCCGGAGCCAAACAGGATCACAGTAGTATTTGTCGCCCTGTTGAGATTTCTTTGCCATTTTACGTAAAATTGTATTCGTAATAGACCCAGTCTTTCGGCACTGGATGAGAAATCGAATTGATAAATAAAATATAGACTGACTTGAGTCAGAAAGATATAGTCACGGAGGACTAACCACATATGAAATTAAGAAAGATCGTTGTTTGCGGATTTAAAAGTTTCGCCGATAAAACCGAATTTGATTTCGGCGACGGTGTGACGGTGATTGTCGGACCCAATGGTTGCGGTAAAAGTAACGTTGTGGACGCGGTGAAATGGGTATTGGGCGAACAGAGCGCCAAGAGCCTGCGCGGCAACCAGATGCTGGATGTGATTTTTAACGGGACCAGCAACCGGAAAAGCATGGGTTATGCCGAAGTGACGCTGGTATTCGACAACAGCAGCCGGCTATTAAATCTGGACATGAATGAGGTGTCGGTAACACGCAAACTATTTCGCAGCGGTGAGAGCCAGTACATGCTGGGGGGAAAGACTTGCCGTTTGAAAGACATTCGGGAACTGTTTATGGATACGGGTGTGGGGGCGGACACCTATTCGATTATCGAGCAGGGTAAAGTGACGACCATGCTGCAAGCGAACGCGGATGAACGGCGGGCGATCTTTGAGGAAGCGGCAGGGATCAGTCGATACAAGGCGCGCAAGAAAGAAGCATTGAGGAAACTGGACCGAACGGAACAGAACCTGTTGCGATTGCAGGATATTATTGCTGAAGTGGAAAAACGGCTGAGAGCGATCAAGGTGCAGGCCGGTAAGGCGCGGAACTACCAGACGTATTCGCAACGCTTGAATGAATTACGTTTGAATCAATATCTGTCAGAATATAACCGGTATCAGATTGATTCGCGTGAGAAGCGGCACGATATGGATGTGGTTCAGGATGAGTTGGTAGGCCTGACCACGGAAAACGAGCGAAATCAAGCGCAGCTGAGTATCCTGACCGATCAGGTGGATCAAGTGGATCGGGAATTGCGGCAGATTGAGAATCAATTATTGCAGTATACCAGCCAGATCGGTTCTCAGCAGGATCGGATCGATTTTGGTCATACCCGTTGCGAAGAGTTGCAGGGGATGATCACGCGTAATCGTCAGCAGATTATGGAGATGCGTCAGCAGTGCCAGGGGCTTGAAGAACAGATCCGCCATTGTGAACAGGAACTGGCCGCTTCAGATGGAGAGGTGGAACAACGGCGGAGTGAGCTGGAAACGGCCCAACAGGAACGGCAGCAAACGATTCTGGAACTGAATGAGTATCGGGCCCAACTGGATGATGAGAAAACCGGATTGTTCGATATCGTGCGTCGAACCGCGCGGCTGCATAACGAGATAGAATCGCTAACGATGCGTCAGGACAATCTATCGGGTCAGAAAGACCGGTTAAATGACCGGTCGGATCAGATCCGCAAGGAAGTGGGGGAGTTGCTGACACGCCGGGCTCAATATGAAGAGAAACTGGGCGCCATCCAGAAACTGCAAGGCGAATCGCAACAGCAGCTGGAGACCAAGCGGGAGCAACTGGCCCGGATCAGTGAAGAACGGTTGCAATGTTCAGAAAACCTGTCAACGGCCCGGGAGTACCGCAGCGGTTTGCTGTCAAGGCAGCAAGTGTTGTCGGACATGGAATCGCGTTTTGAAGGCATCGATCAGGGCGTCCGGCAGATCTTGCAGGAGCGGAAAAAAGCCCCGGACGATTATTATTATATTCGGGGGATTGTGGCGGAATTGATCCGGGCCGATGTGCAACATGCCGCGCTGGTCGAAGCCGCGCTGGATAATGTATCGCAATATCTGGTGGTGTCGGACAGTCAGGCGCTTCTGAATCACGCGGCCCATTATGAGGAGCTTAAGGGACGGGTTCGAATGATATGCCTGGATCGGATCAATACTGCCGATGAGCCGTTCGATTGTTCGGGGTTGTCTCAGGTGAGGGCAAGGTTATCCGATCTGGTCAGCGCCTCGCACGATTGCGAAAAACTGGCAGGCCAGTTGTTAGGCAAGACCTTGCTGGTAGACAATCTTGCGGCTGCTTTTGAGGTGGCCAATCTTGTTCCGGCCGGTTACCGGTTTGTCACGATGGATGGCCAGGTTTTGGAGGCGGCGGGTGTTTTGCATGTGGGGCCGAATACGGGGCAGGCCGGTCTGATTTCGCGTAAAAGCGAATTAAGAGAACTGAAGTCGGGTATCAAGGAAGTGGAGGAACGGATCGAGGAACTGGTGCGTCAATCGGAGCAGTTTGCCAGCCAGGCCCAGCATCTGGAAAGGAATCTGCAGGAGTTGCGAACAGCGATCTATGAAGCACGGGCCGAGGAAGTGGAGACCCGGGGACGGATCGAACAGATCGATCAGAATACTGACCGTCTCAAACAGGAAGAACCATTGATTGCTTCGGAAGTGTCCATGATCGAACAGCAAATCACCGAAGCGATGGAAAACCAAGCCACCAGTAAGCGAGACCTGGATGAATTGCAGGAAATCAACCGTCAGCGTCAGGAGCATATCGATTTTCTGGAGGAACAGATAGCCGTTCTGGAAAATCAGGATCAAGACGCGATCAATAGCATCACCAATTTGAAAGTGACTCTTGGCCAGATCCAGCAGAAAACACTGGGTACGCGTGAGCAATTGGCAACGATCCGATCCCAGATGCAGCAGTATCGTCATAATATTTCGAGTATGCAGCATGATCTGGATACGGCAGGTGAGAACCTGGTGCAGACACAACGCACCATATTGCAGGCCGAGAGCCGGATTGCCGAGTTGTTTATGGAGCGTCAGCAAGGTCAGGAGCAACTGCGAACCGTGCGCCAGCGTCAGGAAGAATTGACTGGCGAAAAAGCGGCTCTGGAAGAGGCCTGTCGCGCCCAGAATCGTTTGCGCGAAGAAAAGCAGAACCGTTTGCATGAATTGCAGATGAAATACAACGAGGCCAATTTGCGAACGGAGAGTTTGCTGCAACGCGCCAACGAAGAATTGGCAATCAATCTGGAAGAGAAGATTCAGGAACACGAAATCCAGGAAATGGACTGGGAGGCCGTGGCCGCGGAGATCAAGGATCTTAAAGACAAGATTCACCGGCTGGGCAATATCAACCTGGACGCGATTGCCGAACAGGAGGAGCTGGAAGAACGGTTTGAATATCTGACCGGACAGTTTAACGATCTGACGGAATCGCGCAAGCAGCTGGAGCAGCTGATCGAGAAGATTAATGTGGAGAGTACCGAGATCTTCCGTAAGAACTTTGAGGCGATCCGGGAGAATTTTGCGGAGTTGTTCCGGAAATTATTTGGAGGGGGTAAGGCGGATATTATCCTGCAGGATCCGGAGAATATTCTGGAATGCGGGATTGATATTATCGCGCGACCGCCCGGCAAACAGTTGCAGAGCATTACGCTGATGAGCGGCGGCGAGAAAACCATGGCGGCAGTGGCGCTGCTGATGGCGATATTCCGCAGCAAGCCGAGTCCGTTCTGTCTGTTGGATGAGGTGGACGCGGCGTTGGATGAGGCGAATATCGAACGGTTTAATATGGTAGTGAAAGAGTTCCTGAATGAATCGCAATTTGTGATTATTACCCACGCGCGGCGTACCATGAGTATTGCCGATGTGATATACGGTATTACCATGCAGGAACGCGGTGTGAGCAAGAAGGTATCCGTCAAATTCTCCGGCGAAGAAGATAATCCTGAACCGGAAGGGGCGGTGGCCTGATCGATACCCCTCGGGTATGGAAATATCCAATCGCTCGCCAGTGGCGTTATATTTTAAAAAAACGCCATTCACAGCCATGCGGACATTTTCGATTGATAATAACCTTACAGGATGAACAACACAGGTGCCGGAATGGATGCGCGGCAAAAACTGGATGTATTGGCGGAATCGAGTAAGTTCGATTTGTCTTGCGCCTGTAAACGGGCGGAAGAGCCCGGCCGCCGGCGCGGGATCGAAGGGCAGTGGATCTATCCGGCGGCGCTTCCAGATGGCCGGAGGGTCTTTTTATTAAAGACGCTGCAATCGAATCAATGTGTCAATGACTGTTCGTATTGTCCATTCAATCAGTATCGGGATATGAACCGGTGCACGCTGAGTCCCGATCAACTGGCCGGGGTGTTCGATCAGCTTTATCAGGCTCGTCTGGTGGAGGGCTTGTTTCTGTCATCCGGAGTGACCGGAACACCCGATCAGACCATGGAGAAAATGCTGGCGACGGTTGAACTGGTCCGCCGGCGCTACGCGTTTAAGGGGTTCATCCACCTGAAGGTCATTCCGGGCGCCAGCCGGGAAGCTATCGAACAGGCCGTCAAGGTTGCCACGCGGGTCTCGGTGAATATTGAAGCGCCGACCGCGCAGCGGATGGCGAGATTGAGCCAGCGGAAACGGTTTCATGAAGATATTATCGACACCATGAAAGCCATTCGAGAAGCGCGGTTGCAATATCGACCGCAATGTCATATGACGACCCAGTTTGTCGTGGGGGCAGCGGGAGAGACCGATCGGGAGATTGTGTTGGCGACGCATCGGCTGTATGAAAAAATTCAACTGGAGCGGGTCTATTTTTCCGCCTATCAATCCCCGGATCGACGAGACATGTGCAGCAGCACATTATTCCAGGATGATATTGTTATGGCAAAAGGCGTCCGAGAGAAAACCGAGCCATTTATGCGCGAGCATCGTCTTTATCAGGTTGATTTTCTGTTCAGGCAATATGGATTCGAGTTGGGAGATATTGCTTTAAATGGAGAAGGACAGCTTGATCTGAAACGTGATCCCAAGCAGATCTGGGCGGATCATCATCCCCATTTGTTTCCGGTGGATATCAATCGCGCCGACCGCTGGCTGTTGTTGCGGGTGCCGGGTATCGGACCGCGTTCGGTCAGAAGGATTTTGAAATATCGCAAGGAAAGCAAGTTTCGTTCACTGGCGGATTTAAAGCAGCTGGGGGTGCGGACTGGCGTGGCAGGAGCTTATCTGACACTACCGGCCAGGGAGCCAGTGGGAGTTGAGTCGAGTTTATTTGGGGAGTTGTAGGCTGGTGGGTAGCAACCAGGGAACAGATCAGGAAAGGCGGTTTTTAAAGTCTTCGTATCCGAAGCGGCGCTGGAGGGTGATTTGTTTGTCCGCCGGGTTGTAAAGGGCGATATCGGGCAGGTTGATGCCATTAAACATGGTGTTCTTGACCATGGTATAATGGGCCATGTCGTGGAAAATAAGTTTATCACCGATTTTCAGAGGGGCATCGAAGGAGTAGTCGCCGATGATATCGCCGGCCAGACAGGTGGGGCCGGCCAGGCGGTAGGTGTGAGAGCGTTTGCCGGGTAGATCGCCGGATTCGATGTGGGGGCGATAGGGCATTTCGAGAACGTCGGGCATATGGGCCGAGGCGGAGGTGTCGAGAATGGCGATATCCAGGTCGTTATGAATGATATCGAGAACGGACGCAATCAGGAAACCGGTATTCAGGGCGATGGCCTCACCGGGTTCGAGATAGACGGTAATCTTGTTGTAACGATGACGAAAGTCGGTAATGAGTTGGCAGAGCAGATCGATATCATAATCGGCGCGGGTGATATGATGACCGCCGCCAAAATTGATCCATTTCATTTTGGGAATAAACTGGCCAAAGTGTTTTTCAAAAGCAGGCAGGGTGCGCTGGAGAGAGTCGGCATTGAGTTCACAGAGGGTGTGGAAATGGAGGCCGTCGATACCGGTGAGCTGGTCCGGCTGGAAATTTTCGGGTGTGATTCCCAGGCGGGAACCGGGGCTGCAGGGATCATAAATGGGCGTATCCACTTCGCTGTGACGGGGGTTGACTCGCAGGCCGCATTCAACTGGTTTGTTTGAGGACTGGTTGTAATCCAGGACCTGTTGGCGAAAATATTGCCATTGGCTAAAGGAGTTGAAGACAATATGGTCAGCGAGATCAAGGAGTGCTGACATTTCGTCCGGACGCCAGGCCGGTGCACAGAGATGGACTTCACCCGGAAAATATTCACGGCCCAGCCTGGCTTCGTGTAAAGCACTGCAGGTAACACCTTTCAATATCCGGCTGCACTGGTCGAAGACACTCCAACAGGCAAAGCCTTTCAAAGCAAGGAGGATCTTGCAGCCGGTCTGTTGCTGTACCCGGTTCAGAATTTGCAGGTTCCTGGCGAGTAATTCGCGATCGATCAGATAACAGGGGGTTCTGAGCGTGGATAAATCCCAGTCTGGATTGATTTGGGATTTCTGGCCGAAAGTGATGTTCAAATTGGATGGATCGTGCATTATTTCAGGTGAATTCGGTTTTATGACACTATTTGAGAAAAACGAACAGTTCAGCAATCTTCCAGGCTGACGATTTTTTCATAGAATTCGACTTGAGGTTCACTGGCCAGCATCGGCTCTATCGTTTCAAAAAGTTGTTTGAAATAAGGGGTGGAACAATGGATATCGACCGCATTCTGGTCAGTATAGCATTCATAGAAAAAGAATTTTGCCGGGTTATCCTGGACGCGATGCAGGGTATAGGTCAGGGCTCCGGATTCGGTTTTGACTTTGGGGACCATAGCTTCCAAAGCGGCTTGTAATGGCGCTTCCTGGCCCGGTCTGGCTTCAAGCGTAGCAGCGATGATAATCATAATAATTCCTTATTTAAGCTATTCATGTTAGGGATAGAGCATTGGGTGAAGAAAGTTACATCTCGATCACTTTCCAGGGTAGTCCATACTGGTTCAGGTCAGCCATAAAGGGATCGGGATCGAATTGTTCCATATTAAATACCCCGGGTTGATGCCACTGGCCGGTGAGCATCATCTTGGCGCCAATCATGGCCGGGACGCCGGTTGTATAGGAAACAGCCTGCGCCTTGACTTCACGGTAACATTCGGCGTGGTCGCAGACGTTATAAATCATTATTTCCCTGGGTTTTCCATCTTTGATCCCTTCCATGATACATCCGATACAGGTTTTTCCTTTATAGTTAACACCCAGTGACCCAGGATCCGGCAGGACGGCCTTGAGAAACTGCAAGGGGATGATCTTGCGGCCTTCAAAATCAACCGGTTCTATACTGGTCATCCCTACATTCTGTAACACGCGCAGGTGGTTAATATATTGTTCGCCAAAGGTCATCCAAAAGCGGATGCGTTTGAGGCCTTTAATATGCTTGACCAGCGATTCGAGTTCTTCATGATAGAGCAGATAGCCCTTTTTAATGCCGACTTCAGGGAAGTCGATATCCTGGGAAACACTCATTGCGGGTATTTCAATCCATTGGCCCTCTTCCCAGTATTTGCCGTTCTGGGTGATTTCACGGATATTGATTTCCGGATTGAAATTGGTGGCAAAAGGGTGACCGTGATCGCCGGCATTGCAATCGACGATGTCGACATAATGAATTTCATCAAAATAATGTTTCAGAGCGTAGGCACAGTAAACATTGGTAACACCAGGATCAAAACCACTGCCCAGTAATGCCATGATACTCTTGTCTTTAAAACGATCCTGGTAGGCCCATTGCCATTTGTATTCGAATTTTGCTTCGTCCTTGGGTTCGTAATTGGCAGTATCCAGGTAGTCTACCCCGGTTTCCAGGCAGGCATCCATGATAGGCAGATCTTGATAAGGTAACGCCACATTGATGACCAGATCGGGTTTGACTTTTTTGATAAGAGCCGCCATTTCAGCCACGTTATCCGCATCGACCTGAGCCGTTTCGATGGGGCGAGATAAATTCGCCGCAATCTGATCACATTTTTCTTTGGTACGGCTGGCTAAGACGATCTCAGTGAAAATATCGGGGAGTTGCGCGCATTTGTTGACGACCACGTTTCCCACGCCACCCGCTCCTACAATTAGTACCTTGCTCACTGTAACACTCCGTAAATTAAGTAGTTATATGTATATTGGTCTTGATATACAGTTAATGCCTTTTGATTGACTATGTTAAATTATATTTTAGCAATCAGGGTATCGATTCAGGCATAAAACATAGTCTGGCAGGAACTATTATTCAATTAAAATATATCAGGCATCCGGATTCTTTATTGGCCGAAATGATTCTGTTTTTCCCGGCATTTTTCTGGCTGTTTCAACGGCATTGGTATAAAAGAGTTCCTGTGCCCTGCATGGCGGGTTATGTGAACCTTTTTTTAGAAAAGTGCCATCGGGCATCATCGTGAATGCTTTGGTATTGTCCTGAAAATAAATTGATAGAATTCGTGAAATTCGTTTTTTAAGATGATCTTTTCGGATAGGAAAGAGTAATTCCATGCGTTTATCAAGATTTCGTGTCATCCAGTCGGCGCTGCTTAAATAATATTCTTCATGGCCGCCGTTGCGGAAATAGTAAATCCGGGCATGTTCCAGATAGCGATCGATGATCGAAGTTACCGCAATGTTTTCCGATAATTTTTTGATACCGGGTCTCAAACAGCAGATACCCCGCACATTCAATTGAATTCTGACTCCCGCACAACTGGCCCGGTACAGGGCTTTGATGATCTCCGGATCTTGCAGCGAATTACATTTGGCGATAATTAAACCGGGATTATCCTCTGCATGGGTTTGAATTTCCCGATCGATCAGTTCCAGAAACCGGCGACGCATATCGGTGGGGGCAATTGTGAGGGAATTCCATCCGATTATTTCAGAGTAACCGGTTAAAATATTGAAAAAAGCACTGACGTCGGCGGTCAGATCGCGATCAAAGGTTATGAGTCCCAGATCCGTATATAGCTTTGCGGTTTTATCATTGTAGTTGCCAGTCGCTAAATGGGCGTAACGCTGGATTCCGTTGGCTTCCCGGCGAATAATCAGCAGGGCTTTGGAATGTGTTTTCAGACCAGCAACTCCGTAGATGACCAGGCATCCAGCATTTTCCAGACGGCGGGCCCAGATAATATTGCGCGCTTCATCAAAACGAGCTTTTAATTCTACTAAGACGGTCACTTGCTTTCCATTCATAGCCGCCAGCTCAAGCGCCTGGACAATGGGAGAATTGCCGCTGGTTCGGTATAGGGTTTGTTTAATCGCAAGAACATTGGGGTCTTGTGCGGCCTGTTGTACCAGTTGAACGACCGGATCGAAACTGTCATAGGGATGGAACAGCAGAATATCCTGGTTACGCACAGACTGCCAGATATCATCGCTATCGAGCAGGTCCAGTGGCACCTGGGGTATCCAATGGGGATCGTGCAGGTGTTCAAATCCACCCCGTAATCCGATACTCATCAGGGCAGCAGGATCCAACAGACTCTGACAGTCATAAATTTCGTAATCCTGCAAGTTAAACCAGTCTTTTAGCAAGTTTCTCAGGGGGGAGCGAGGGTGGGCCATAATGGTAATTTGAACCACCTGGCGTAGTCGCCGGTCGATAATAGCTTTTTCAATTGCGCTCAGCAGATCATCGGATTCATCATCTGCGACGGCCACATCGGCATCGCGGACAATACGAAAGGCCCCCCGATCCGAAATTGTCTTGCCGGAATACAGTATTTCGGCATTCTGTAGAATAGTATCTTCCAACCGTGCCAGCAAAAGTCCTTCTTCAGAAGGAATCGTGATAAAACGTGACGTTTCGCGCGGAACAGGTACAATGACAGTGGCCTGCTCCGTTTCAGGCGTTTCTGATACCGTGAGGATAATATTTATTTGCTGGCCGGGCAATAGCGGTATGTCTTGAGCCGAAGAGATAGTAATGGGAGTTAAAATGGGAAGAACTTCGGTAAGGAAGTAGTTTTTCAGGTATTTCTTCTGAGGATTTGTCCAATGCTCCGGAGGTAAAATATGAAGTTGATGGTTTTCTAATTGACGGAATGTCTGATTGATTCCTTCAGACTGCTCGGTCAATAGCCGGCGGATGCGCTGATGCGTCAACAGGAGTTGCTGTCTGGGGTTAATCCGCTGATATCACGAGTGCGTACTCCGGCCATATACTGCTGCTTGATTCCGGCCATTCGAATCATGAAAAATTCATCCAGATTGGAACTGACAATTGCCAGGAATTTCAGTCGTTCCATCAGCGGAACGTTTTCGTTGAGACCTTCCTGTAAAACCCGGTCGTTGAATTCCAGCCAGCTAAGCTCACGATTGATAAAATGATCGGGTAAAAAGCGTTTTTTGGATGCTTTCATAATTAATTAACCTTCAACAGACAAGCCGATATCCGTTTTCAGTATACTTTCCAGCCGGACTTTCAGTCCTGTCAGATCACAGAATAAATCACCTTTGATCGACATGGCCCGACGTTCCAGTGTCAGGTCTGATACATCATAGACATTGATAGTCAGTTCGTCACCAACGCGATAGCATTGCAGTTGATGAATGGGTTGGCGATGAGAGACATCCAGAGCATCCGCCATCCGCAATAACGCGGCAAGTTTGCTGATGATCAGTCGGCGTTCCCGAGCCAGAATACTGTATTCCGTGTGGGCCGGTTTGGGGCAACTGCGGCGATGATAGCGCGCAATCAGAGCTATATTAGTCAGATCGTCTCGATTGATTCCGAAAAGTTCAGAATTGGTAATCAGGTAATAACTGTGTTTGTGATGTGCCCGGTTACTGACAAATTTGCCAACCTCATGGAGAATGGCCGCCAGACGCAACAATAAACGGTGACGTTGATGCAGTCCTAAATCCGTTTTGAGCTGATCGAACAAGATGAGAGAGAGTTCTTCGACATTGAGCGCGTGGGAGATGTCCGCCTGATATTTTTCGGCGATAGTGAGCGCCGACTGGACGATACAGTAGGTAAGGGTGTTATCCTCCTGGCCGGTTACCATACGGGCCATATCCAGTAACAAGCCATCTCGCATGGATGATTGACAGGCCAACAGGCGTTTGGGTTTGCAAGTGCGCAGGATTGTCTGGTAGACCAGCAAGGCGGGATTCAGGGTTTCAGCCTGACTGTACGAGATACCGTATTGGCGGGCAATTTGATCGGGGGAAAGGGTTTGTGTCTGTTTGATGAATCTGTCCAGGGCCGAAGGCGATAATTGGCGGACACCATGACGATCGTGATCTTCACCGCATTCCTGGGCAAGCAGACGGATATCACCACCAACCGCAATCATAAAATCAATTTTGTGAGGCAGCATATGTTTCCCGGTGGCGTTGATTTCATGGCTGATTCTTGTCTTAAATATACGAGCCGCCTGATCCGGTGTTTCGTTGGCAGTATCCAGTACTTCCTGGAGGCGAATGGATCCCAGGGGGAGACTTTGTGAGGCGAGCAGTTCCTGACCATGCAAGACACTCAGGAGCGTACTGCCACCACCGACATCAACAATCAAAGAATTGATGTCCAGGTTATTCAGAATATCCCCTAACTCATGCCGTATCGCCGTGAAGGTCAGCCGGCATTCTTCTGCCGGCTCAATGACATTGACTTCAATCCCGGTCGCATTAAAAATACGATCGAGCAGGGTATCGGAATTAAAGGCTTCGCGTACTGCAGTGGTGGCGACAGCCCGGATATGCTGTATCTGGTAAAGTTCGATGATCTGGCGAAAATCACGTAATATTTTAACCGCGGATCGGATGGTTGAAGCAGAAATTCGCCCACAAGTGAAGGTGTCCTGGCCCAGGGCAATGGCTTGTTGGAGTTGTTCGACAATCATAAACTGACCATCGGGCTGAACCTCCGCAATCTCGATACGAATCTGATTGGTACCGAGATCGATCGCTGCCATCATATGGTCCGGATTTGTATTGGATGATATGTGAGTTTTGTCCATTTATCAATCCCATCGAATGTCAGTATATAAAAAATAACAGGCATTTTATTTATTCAAAATAACACATTTGAATGAAATAAACAGGTGATTAAGGTCGCGCCATAGATATAATAAACAATTCAAAGCATGAACAATCATTATCCCGAGGGATAAATTTTTCAAATAAGTTTTTTGAGGTAAAAACACCAATAGAATATAAATAGTTTTTACTTGTCAGGTGGTTTGTACATTGGAGTTATTATTCAGGAACGCCCTGGTTATATTTGTTCTGACTAATGTAAGTTGTTGAGTCAAATTAAAGTTCACAAATCAAACAGGAATGGCTTGAAAGTTAATCGTTCGATTGAACGCATCTGATAAGAGGTCGCTTTTATTTTCAGCGGTGCTGAATTCCTCTTCCGGGTTCAACTGACTCTGGCAAAAAACTGTTATGGAATCATCATTAATTTTGCAGCTTAACGTCTGGATACGATTGGAATGACTGCGATCCAGTCCGTCAGCCAATCGCACCATGCCGGCGAGAAAGGCCAGTCTGCGACGCTCGTTGGGATTAAGATCTGTGTAATAATCATGATTTTCCTGAGGCATACTTTTACGATGATATCGGGCAATCAGTGCCAGCATAATCAGATCGGAGCGTTCAAAGGGAAGGTCTGATGCTAAAATATAACTCATGGCAGTTTTGTGATGACGTTTCTGGCCCTCATACCAACCGATATCATGTAAAAGAGCGCCTGCTTCCAGCAAGAGCCGGTCATAATCATCCAAGTTATGATTATTTTTCAACTGATCGAAGAACATTAATGCCAGACGGGCAACCTGGTGAGAGTGTTGTTTCTCGTAGTGATAGCGCTGTGCCAGGTTCAAAACTGCAGTTAAAGCTGATTGATAATTCATAGTCATTACTATTATTCTGTTATTTTCCGTAGCTGGAAAAATTAAATTTTTGGAGGCATAAATCCAGGTCGCACAAATAAATCTGATCAAGATGAAAGCCGACTGCCGGCATGATAAGCTCTTTTGAAAAAAAAAGGTCCAATTGTAAACATACAGGATTGTCGATAATGATTGTTATGTACTTGTGTTAGAATGTGATGAGGGGGGGTAATATTTTGAGATTTTCGTTTATTCATTCATTCATTTTATTCTCACTTAATTTTATGATTTGACTATCCGGTGTTGATGGGGTCATTATTGAGGGAGATTTAGAACAGGTATTGTTACTCGAAGGGATATTGGTTACTTGTTTTTGGGATTCACCGGCATCAATGATATTCATTAAACGTTGCCAGTACCGATTATGATCATATTTCAACCAAAGCGCTTTAATATCCGCAAGTAGATTCTCCGCAGTCGCTTGCCGGTCATTTAAGAGGGTTTCAATTCCTTTTTGTATGGGACGGAATGGCCGGGTATGTCCGTAATATTCTCTGGTTCGAGTTTCTTCTTCTATGATAAACTCGGGGAGTCTGTCGATCCATACGTAGCAGTCCTGTAGAAGGCCGGCCAGAGTTTGCATTTTTTTGGTATTTTTTATAATCGAATTAAGTTTTTTGCCCAAAACAGGCTTAAAAATTTCTAAAGTATAGCGTAATCGTTTGGTAATTATTCTCATTTTATGATGGCCGGCATGGTCATTAAGATTATCCAGCGCCGGTCTCAAGCTTAAAAGGTCATTTAAAATAGACCATATGGTATTGCGAGCCAGTTCGATATTCGCTGGGCATGACAAATTGAGGATCGTGGTATCTTGAGTATTTAGAATATCTTGAGACCAGGTTGATAATTTAGTGAGTCTTTCCGATTTTTCATATTTTTTCAGACATTTGGATATGGTCTCATTCTCCAACTGGCGGGCTTGATGATATCTTAAGATTATCCGGTTAATACCGGATTGAAGCTTTTTGTCGGGATGAGAGTTTTGAAATTCCTTTAAAAAAGCCAGTTGGACATCTTTATCACGCGCCTTGGTTAGGCCCCGGGCAAGATTTTTATAACTGGCGTTCAATTTTTTTAGTTCTTTTTTATTAAAGCAATCACTAAAACATCTGAGTCCGGCCCGTATTCTGCGGCAGATGACGCGAACCTGGTGCACTGAATCTGGACTGCCTTCGTTTTTGATACTATCCAGCCAACCGGGTAGCGGTTGCAGTTGCTGATCAAAATACTGAGCTGCCAGATATGTTATGCAGGGATCGTTTAGCATCATAATATCAGAGTATATTGATAAAATTTAAAACAGATATCACTATAGTTGTTCGCCGCATTAGTATAAAGTTAAAAAAATGTTAGGAAAATAAGAGCACGGCTTCATATCCAGATAATTGATTGTAGGCCAAGTGATGGAACAGAGAAAGTATTTGTTTGGGAACTTATGAGTATTTATGTAAATATCGGTTTAATTAACCGATATTTATACTATAATTGGTTCTGTAAAAAGTTGGTTTTAAAGGGGGCAGGAGTCATAAAATTTAATAAATGTATAAACCTCTAATTTACTTGTCGTTATTGAATGCAAGAAAAATACTGGTTGTTTAGTATGTAAACAACGCAAATGATACACCAGCAAAATTCCAATTATGCAATCCACGCATTGAGGAATTGGTATTTACCTGCCTTTTCAATATGAAAGGAACATACGTGGCCAGTCCAACAAAAACACGCTGTATTGGGATTTTAACTGCCGGGGGAGATTGCCCTGGTTTAAATGCCGCGATACGAGCACTTGTAAAAGCGGCTATCACTGAATACGATATGGAGGTGATTGGGATTTATGATGGATTTCGGGGGCTGGTTGAGAATCGATCCGTCCATCTGGATATGAAAAAGGCCAGCGGGATCCTGACGCAGGGAGGGACCATTCTGGGGACTAGCCGCGATAAACCGCATAAGATGCCCATGGGGAATAAGGTGATCGATATGACCCAGGTTGCAGTGGATAATGCCCGTCGTTTGCATATCGATTGTCTGGTGTGCCTGGGAGGCGGGGGAACTCAGAAAAATGCTTTGCGGCTGCATAAAGAGTGTGGTTTAAATGTAGTTACCCTACCGAAAACCATCGATAACGATGTGTGGGGCACAGAGGTGACTTTCGGGTATGATACGGCCATGCAGATCGCAACGGACGCAATTGACCGGTTGCATACCACTGCAACGAGTCATCATCGGATTATCGTCTGTGAAATTATGGGGCACAATGCCGGCTGGCTGACATTAAGCGCCGGGATTGCCGGCGGGGCGGATGTGATCCTGATACCTGAGTTGCCTTATCGTCTGGAGGTGATTGCCGATTATCTGCTTGAACGGCGACGAACTGGTAAGCGGTTTTCGATCATTGCGGTCGCTGAAGGGGCACGGTCTGTCGAGGATTTTAATAAGATCAAAGCCGGCCAGGCTGACAAGTCAGAAAAGGACCGAAAACAGTCAAAAAAGGATCGTAAGTCGGATGGGAAGGATGAAATCATTGAAGATATCAGTGAACTGGACGCACTGGCGGCGGAGGCAGGCGATGAAGCGACCCTGGTAGTTCGTCAGGTGAGGGGTGAGAAACGAGCTTTTCATATCGTTCAGGAGCCTATTGCCAGCCAGGTCGCTCGTAAACTGCAAGAAATGACAGGGACAGAGGCTCGGGTTACTTCGCTGGGACATGTCCAACGTGGCGGAATTCCCAGCGCTTTTGACCGGATGTTATGCACCCGACTGGGCGCCAAAGCTGTCCAACTTATGGCAGAAGGTGTCTATAATGTCATGGTGGCCTATAATGGAGGGGTGTGTAATCCTGTTCCTCTGGAGGAAGTCGCTCACAAGCGAAAATTGATCCCGCCGGATCATCCGATGATTCAGTCCGCCCGGTTGGTGGATACCTGTCTGGGGGACCGGTAGCCGGAACCGTATGATGGGGATCTTCAGAATTGAGGTTCCATAAGAATTAAGGCCATTTCCAGAGGCATGCCGCGCTATTCAGGTAACGCCGGGGATATGGTATTGGGTGCCTTTCATGGTCATTCGGAGAGGCATGAGAAAATTTATTGAATTGCCATCTTCAGCAATTTGAAGGGTGGCTTTAAAAATAAGTTCCTGCCTGGTTCTGTCGGGATATTATAGAATGTTAAGAGTGTTGGAGAAATTGGCGTGAGATAATATAACTGATTGTATAGGAACGAGTTATTTACGCTAAGCTGTCAACAGTGGTTTTTTTCTTCATCCAAGATAACGATAGTGTTAACCGGTAAGGATTGATTCGTTGGCTAACAAATAGTAAGTACTGTATGGAGCAGATATTATGAAATATCCAAGAAGAAGTTACCGGCATCGAACCGCTTTTACCCTGATTGAATTGCTGGTGGTGATTTCAATTATTGCCTTGCTGGTGGCGATTTTGATGCCTGCTTTGAACAGCGCTCGTCAGCAAGCGAAACTGGTGGTATGCGGGTCCAATCAACACCAGTTGGTGGTTGGATTGCTGGCTTATGCCTCGGATAACGAAGGCAAGTTGCCCATATCTACATCCTGGAATACGATGTTGGGTTTATCGCATCGGCCGTTTGAACTAAACTGGTATCGAAACAGTTTTCGGAGTTATATTGGCGTTACAAAGCCGGCTGATTACGTTTATACCGGGATGTTTTTATATAAGTATCTGCCTCAGGTTGATGTATTTAACTGTACGGTATCACCTATCGATGGCGATTCGGAATGGCCGCCGAATAATGGGAACCCGATGGATTCCGTACCCAAGGGGACCTATCAGTATTTTTATGAAACGGGCAATTACGATCCGCTGCACGCAACGTATCAACTGCTTTGGAGCTATCAAGGTTACGCCAAGAACAGCCCCAGAGCGAATCAGAATGTTGAAAAATTCTTTGATGCCCCAACCAATATGGGCAGTAAGAATAAACTGGTGGTGCAGGATTCGTTTTTCTATTTGACCAGTAATCAAAATATCCTGTGGAATAATCCACAGAATAGCTGGTATAGCTGTCATCCATTTAAAGGATCCAGTAAGGGTGTTCCTTATTTTTCGATCAAAGCGGATAATGCAAATGAAGTTTTTCAAGAGACGCTCCAGCCTAAGAATAATCTGAATGCAGGGTACCTGGATGGCAGTGTACGGCGATTCGAGTCTACGGAAACTTATCGCGTTATGAATGTGAACGCCTGGGCCTGGATTACTAAAGAATTCAAGTAGGGCCCAAAGCGATTCTTCGCAATGGTTAATTATCTGAGAGACATCCATCACAGGGATTGTCTCTTTTTTTTGCTACTATTTAGCGGGTTGAGTATTCATCCCGATGAATAGTGTTTTGTTAACCTCAACTTATGTGTAAGGTTATGGCATTATTTTGTGGGTTGGGTTTGTTTCGTTTGGGGCTCCTGCTGGTATTCGCTGCGCTCATATTTGGTTTTATCTTTCGCCTTCGGTGCGAAATCCTGTCGGTAGTGGTTCGGAGGGGCGAAAGTTAAAAGTAGCAAGTTGGAAGTTGCAAGTAGTTTAATCAGCGTGGGTGGTGGCCGGCCTGTGTTTTAGTAGTGGCGGCATTGGAGGGTGGTGTCGGTTGGGGTGTTCTGGGAATTTTCTGCCGGCGTGAATGGTTTTATGTCATTGTTATAATTGTGGTTATAGTCGTGATTATTGGTGTTGGGTTCGTTTGGCGCTGGGGGGTAGTTGGAGCGGGTGGGGTTGTATTGATGGGGTGTTTGGTTCAAAGGATCGGGATGAGATTCGTAGCGTTCGTAGCTGGAAGTGTGGTGGTAGTTATGGGTTGGTTTGTCTGTTTCTAAGTTGTTGTTATTATTTGTTTTATAGTCGAATTTGCCGATTTTGGGTTCGTTTGGCATTGGTTGGGTTTCGGGTTCTTTATCGGGTTCGGGGGTGGCGTTGGGGTCGCATTGGATGGCGGGGGTGATCTGGTAGCCGGCGTCGAAGAGGATATTTTTGCAATTGTCGATGATCTGCTGGTATTCCTTGTCATTGGGCGGGCCTTCGGGGATGAGGTCTTTGATGGGATCGGTGATTTTGATGAATTGCTGGATGAGTTGGGCGGTGGCGCGGCGGGCGGTGACGGTGTTGTCGGAGCGGGACTGGACGACGAGGCGCTGGAGGGCCTGGTGGCCGGCGCGGGGTGGCCCGGAGTTTGAAGTCGCGGCGATCATAGGCGATCAGGCCGGCCAGTTCGCAGTGGTAGGGGTAGGTATCGATGATGTACTGGTGCTGGCGGCGGGTGGTGTTGATGGTGGCGAGGAACATGTCATCGATTTCGGGGCGGTGGTAGTATTGGGCACGGGCGAGAATTTGCATGGAACGATTCATGTTATACCTCCTTTTAACCTTAATAATGTTTTGTGTTTGACCGTTGGTGGCCGACTGTTGGGATTATAGGTTACATTTCATTAATAGTCAAATAAATAATAATATTAATTGCAATAAATACATAATATAAGAAAATTTCACCGTGAAGTAAGTGAAGGGAGTGAAGAAACAGCCGGAGAGATGAGAAATATATGACGGCCGATAAAACCGCAGATCCCGATGTACATCGGGACAGATAGACGCAGATAAAAAACGTGGTTAAGTAATTGATAAATAATAAGATATAACCACTGAAAGACACAGGGCGGTCAAGCCGCAACCAAATAAGAAATAGTTCACACAAAGCCGCAAAGCCACGAAGATAAACAGCCATTTAGACAGGATCACAGGATCAACAGGATAAAAAGTTCGGGACCATTAAAATATCTTGTAAGATGAAGTAATTACTTCGCTTATAAAACATAAGAACAAAAAGCTTGCTAAGAAAACAAAGAAATAAAGGATTGTAGTACGGAAGAAATCAGGGTTAAGAAGTTAAAATCAAAGAAGATGGAACTATAGAAAGGGGCGAAAATAAAGAGTGGCTGCGCCACGAGTTAAATTTTTAAAGGCAGGGTTTTACCATGAAGATCGTGAAGGGCATGAAGTTAAGAGGAAGAATTAACAGCCGGTTTAACCGCAGATGGACGCAGATGAAACAGCCGGGGTTTACCATCTGGGGCGGGCAGGCCGCAAGCTTAAATGAGTTTGTGGGGTTAAGATTAACGAATTGCTCGAATGTAGCAACACGAATCAATATCAAGATGGTCAAAAGGCTGGTATAATTCCTGGCAGACGTCGGCGACCTATTTCAATATGTATGACCGGCTGGGCAGTGTCCGGCTGGTGATGGATGAGGCCGGGGAGGTGGTCAACCAGTTCAGTTACGACCCGTATGGCAATCCGATCCGGGAAGCGTTCAAGTCGGGAACCATTTATAACAGTTATCACCGGTTCGCCGGATATAAATGGGACGCGGCCGTCGGCATGTACGACTGCAACGCGCGGTGGTACGATCCGGTGATGATGCGGTTTACGGGGCGGGATCCGGTTCGGGGTGATTTTAATGAGCCGTTGAGTCTGCACCGGTATTTGTATTGCGTTAATGAGCCGGTAAACATTATCGATCCAACAGGTTTAGAGGGGAATTTATCTGAGTTAAATTTTACACAAGGCGTACAAAATGGTATGCGCGCATATGGTGCTGCCGATCAAGCTCACCAAGTATATGGTTATGTTGAAATGTTTACCAGTGGATTATCATTAGGCAATATAATGCTAACTGTTGCAATTGATGTGGGTATGGATTATGCTGGTGGCAAAGTATTTCAAGCGTTAGCAGATGTTCGTGGCGGAGTGATGAGTTGGATTCGAGCTAAAGGACTATATGGTGAAGTTGCATCAGGTATAGCTAAGAATTCTAAACATATAGATTCTATTACAGGAAGTGCGCATTATCGTATC
Source organism: Sedimentisphaerales bacterium (assembly GCA_963663965.2). Lineage (GTDB taxonomy): Bacteria > Planctomycetota > Phycisphaerae > Sedimentisphaerales > SM23-30. The sequence continues at coordinate 21,169 of CAXXFK010000011.1, read as the reverse complement.
CCTGATGAATTAACTAAGACATCATTGACTGAAGTAAAAAACGTAAAAAATTTGAATTATACAAAGCAAATCGAGGATTTTATTTTATATGCTAACAAAAAAAATTTAACGTTTACTATTAGGTTAAATAGTGGTTGTAAAAAAATTGCTAAGCGAATAAAAGAATTAGAAAAGGTTGGTGGGATAATTATTGACTATTATGACTAAGTACACTTCTAAAAATATAAAATCAACCCAGTAGGTAAAAACGTCTTAAACTAAACAATTGATTAGGTATGCAAAATAATGGAGAATGAAAAAAAAAGTAGAGAAGAATATTTAGAAGATATTGAAGAAGCTGAACGTCCTGTCCTTGAAAGTTTAAAACTGATAGGGATTGAAATAGATGATATTTCTGATTTAATTAACAAATATACAAATTTGCCTGAGGATGTCGTCTGTGTATTATTAAAATGGTTGCCGGCAATCAAACAGCACAATATTCAGAATATGGTAATACGGGCTATTGGTAATACCAAATGTAAATATGATGGCATGCCTTTGGCAACACTGTTTGAAAAATCGGATGGGATTCGTAATAACCGCTGGGCCATTGCTAATACGATAGCTATCTCTAAACCAATGCATATTAACGAGTGGGTAACAACTGCAGTAAAAAATAAAAAATATGGCAAATCTCGTGAAATGCTTTGTGATGCAATCGCAAAAATGCTGTCGTACGGTGAGGCTGTTGCTGTGTTACAGGCGGTGTTTGATGATTTGCCGGCTCATAGCGCTATTGCGTTAGGCAGAATTGGAAAAGAATCTTCTGTGAATGAATTTCTGGAACGGAAGAAAGCGGAAATTGAAAACGAAATTAGCCTTGAGCGATTTGGTAATGACTGCAAGTTTATACCGCAAGAAAATGTGTCTTATGCCTCGAGCCTGCCAATATCGATCAGTGAGGAGGAACTGAGGAGAAACTATCTGAAGTTGAGTTTGAAAACGATAGGAAAGGCGATCCGAAAAATTGAGAAACGGATTGAAAAAAAATAGTTTAAGCTTATTAAGTGCCATTGGGATCAGGGACCATTTAGGTTGACATGGCGCTGATATGGTGCCAGAATAGGGTGATCATGCCACGAGCTAGACGCAAAAGTTATGGCGGTTATCTTTACTATATGTTTAACCGGGCGAATGGCCGGCTGTGGATTTTTCGCAAGGCCGGCGATTTTGCGGCGTTTGAGGCTATACCCGGCCAGGGCCAGGAGCGGACGGGGAGAGGATGAGGCGTATTTGAATTGCCGAGGGGGTTGGGGAAAGGCGGGAGATAAGGGTTGAGCATATAACGGCCGGTTTATCCGCAGATGATGCAGATAAAAATTAGTTAAGATATTGAAATATAAGAAGATATAACCACGGAAAAACGCGGAAAGACACGGAAGAAAAGCAGGTGGCTGCGCCACGATTTAAATGGGTTATTACCACAGAGGTCAGGAGGGCACAGAGGATGAGGAGCAGGGAAGAGTAAAAGCTTTTTAGACAGGATCACAGGATTGACAGGATTTAAGAAAAGAGGGTTGGGAAAATATAATGGCAGGGTTAACCGCAGATGGACTTAGGGCGGTCAAGCCGCAACGCCAAAAACAGCTCACACCAAGCCCCAGAAAAACAGCCGGTTTAACGCAAAGACGCTAAGGTGCAAAGGGTGGGCAACGGCTGGGAGAGTCAATAGTTGACGGAAGGCGCAAAGTGATATAAGTTTTTGTTTTAAAAGATCAGCTATTCTCCAACACAACAAACTTCGCTAAAATAACAAAGAATTGAAGGATTGTAGTACGGAAGGAAATATCATACATTTTCACCGTATAGTAAGTGAAGGGAGTCCCGATGAATATCGGGATAAATTCCGGAACGGCCGAAGAGATGAAAAAAGCACGCTGAAGCGAACTCCGAACGGGCCGGGAACTGGCAGCCCGCCTGAGGCGGATCTTCGACCCTTCGGGCTTCACTGATGTGAATGTGGGTTTATTGATATTGTGAGATTGATGGGATTGCAGGCCGAGGAAAAGGGAGGAGATGAGAATTGAAAAAAAGATAACTGGGGGTGATGGGCGATTGCGGGGGAGGGCAACCACGGGGGGTTGCCCGTACGTGGGGGATAAAGATACGGTATAGGGCATATTTATCAGGGGCGATTTAAGAGCTTTCCGATTCAGGGGCAGATATCGGGAACCTCTAAAAATTCATTCAGGGCTGCAAGCGGTCTGGTTCTCCTCTGGACGGCGTCACAAAAAAACCGTGAATATTGTCAAATAGGCCCGGTTCTTTGTTCCTTGCCAGAGAAAGACCATCCTCGCTTTCGCCTCTAAAGCAATTTTTAGAGATACCCTATATTATGTGACGGCGATGCGATATGTCGAAGGCAATCCGTTGCGGGCCGGACTTGGTGAAGGATGCGGCGGATTGGCCCTGGAGCCGCTATGGCCGGCATGCGGGCGACGCCGGCCGGGATACGCCGATTACCCTGAGCGAGTATAGCACGCCTCTGCCGGAAAACTGGGTTAGACTGGTTCATGCTAAACTCGACGGGTTGGGTTGAAAGGGGTCAGGAACCATTTAGGTTGACTTGGCGCTGATACGGTGCCAGAATGGGATATATGCCACGAGCGAAACGCAAAAGTTATGGTGGTTATCTTTACCATGTGCTCAACCGGGCGAATGGCCGGCTGCGTATTTTTCGCAAGGCCGCTGATTTTGCGGCGTTTGAGGCCATACTCGGCCAGGGCCAGGAGCGGACGGGGATGCGGATCTGTGGGTATTGCCTGATGGGCAATCACTGGCATCTTCTGTTGTGGCCGCGGCATGACGGGGAGCTGTCGGAGTATATGCGATGGGTGACGGTCACGCACACGCAGCGGTATCATGCCGCCCACCGCAGCGCCGGTACGGGCCATATTTATCAGGGGCGATTCAAGAGCTTTCCGATTCAGGGGCAGATTTATTATGTGACGGCGATGCGATATGTCGAAGGCAATCCGTTGCGGGCCGGACTGGTGACGGATGCGGCGGATTGGCCCTGGAGCAGCTATGGCCAGCATGTGGGCGGCGCGGGCAGGGAGACCCCGATTACCCTGAGTGAATATAGCACGCCGCTGCCGGAAAACTGGGACAGAGTGGTTCATGCTAATCTCAGTGAGAAGGATTGTGAGCGTTTTCAAAACGCGATCCGGCGGGGCTGTCCGTTGGGAGATGCGGGCTGGACAGAAAAGATTGCCGCCCAATTCGAGTTAGAGTCGACTCTGCGGCCCAGAGGAAGGCCGAGATCGACTTAAAAGGTTCCTGACCCTTTTACTCTTTCAGAGATTTTGACCTTATTAGGTTTATAGCTTAGAGGATATTATGAAAATTGTATATCATTATGGCAAGAATATTGGTAAAAATTTGTCTTTGAAGCAGTTACTTGAGTTTCATAAAGTTAAATACAATTACGACAAGTCTGTCATAGGCACATTTCTTTATTTCGATTTAATAGAAAACAGCCCTCAAATTGAACTGATCAAAGAGTTGGATGGCCAGGGGATCAGGCCGTCACAGATTTATACGAAATTTACCCCAAAAGAGCAGGTTCACGCGGCTTTTCTGGAATTGAATCCTCAATGGCATCACGGTTATCCCATGCCACAAGAGGATGGTGGTTGGGAAGCATTGATATATGATTTGTCTGATTATTGCCTTGAATGCGGTACAGGTTATAATCAGAAAGCGCCTTTTCGTATGAAAAGCGAACCGAAATGGGGAAAAAGGCATCTATTGCAGTTGCACTGGATTTATGATGAATATTTTGTTTTGCCGGAGGTGTGGCAAGAGTATTTCAAGCCACTGGGGATTGATTGTCGGCCGGTGCTTCATTATAAAAAGGAGACGGAATTGAAGACCGTTGTGCAATTGGTGATTGATGAAGTCGCAACCAGTCCATTGAAACGAGAAGCATTGGAGGGTGAGTATTGCAGGCATTGTGAACGCATCAAATATAATTATGTCGTCAGGGGTTATTGGCCGCCTTTTGCTGAACCGCAAAATGGCTTGATCTTTAAAACACAGGAATACTTTGGTTCCGGCCATGCAGCCGATAAGGGAATAATAGTATCCAATCAATTGTATCGTATAATTGTTGATAATAAATTAAAAGGGGTGGATTTTAAGCCGTTAGCGGAATTTAAAGCGGATTAGGATCTATATTTATGCCAATCAGAAAGCAGATATTGCTTTTACTCTATATGTTTGTAAGCGTTTTGCAAATGCCAGGTTTTGATAACAAAAGATGACAAAACTATTGACTATATACCTCCCGATTAAAAAAGAATTAATATAAACTCAAATATAAAATCTATAATAGCCTATTTGATTGAAGTCATGGAAAAACATTTCAATGATGAAATCTTTCGTCAGGAAATGAATCGGCTTCATATGTCTGAAACAAATGAATTATTTGCAGATAAAGACACATCGACTCATGTGTTTTTGGATTTTGAAATGATGCACTCTGATATTGCCGGGTGTGCATCTTGGATTAAGCGAGATAATAATTTTGTGGAGGATCTTGATGGAAAGATCATACTCTTAAAAAAACATGCGTTATATATTGTTCCCAAGCTGCTTAACTGGATTATAACGAATAAAGACACTTATCCTGCATTTGTCTCTCATTGCCTGCTGATGGACCAGATTCGGCATTATGTTTTAGAGTTATTTCTCAGTTATCAAGGCGAAAGCCTGTAAAGCTGCCGGGAATTAAAAGGACTTGGGATTGAATTGGTCAGGAACCCTTTAGGTTGACAGGGTGCTGAGATGGTGCCAGAATAGGGTGATCATGCCACGAGCTAGACGCAAAAGTTATGGCGGTTATCTGTACCATGTGCTCAACCGGGCGAATGGCCGGCTGTGTTTTTTTCGCAAGGCCGGGGATTTTGCGGCGTTTGAGGCCATCCTCGGCCAGGGGCAGGAGCGGACGGGGAGATGGGATTGGGGGGATAGCATTGTGCCACGGACGGGCACGGACGGGCACGGACCTGCACGGACGGGGATGGAGGGGGGGATGAGGCGTATTTGAATTAGCGAGGGGGTTGGGGAAAGGCGGGAGATAAGGGTTGAGCATATAACGGCCGGTTTATCCGCAGATGATGCAGATAAAAATTATTTAAGATATTGAAATATAAGAAGATATAACCACGGAAAAACGCGGAAAGACACGGAAGAAAAGCAGGTGGCTGCGCCACGATTTAAATGCGTTATTACCACAGAGGTCAGGAGGGCATAGAGGATGAGGAGCAGGGAAGAATAAAAGCTTTTTAGACAGGATCACAGGATTGACAGGATTTAAGAAAAGAGGGTTGGGAAAATATAATGGCAGGGTTAACCGCAGATGGACTTAGGGCGGTCAAGCCGCAACGCCAAAAATAGCTCACACCAAGCCCCAGAAAAACAGCCGGTTTAACGCAAAGACGCTAAGGTGCAAAGGGTGGGCAACGGCTGGGAGAGTCAATAGTTGACGGAAGGCGCAAAGTGATATAAGTTTTTGTTTTAAAAGATCATCTATTCTCCAACACAACAAACTTCGCTAAAATAACAAAGAATTGAATGATTGTAGTACGGAAGGAAATATCATACATTTTCACCGTATAGTAAGTGAAGGGAGTCCCGATGAATATCGGGATAAATTCCGGAACGGCCGAAGAGATGAAAAAAGCACGCTGAAGCGAACTCCGAACGGGCCGGGAACTGGCAGCCCGCCTGAGGCGGATCTTCGACCCTTCGGGCTTCACTGATGTGAATGTGGGTTTATTGATATTGTGAGATTGATGGGATTGCAGGCCGAGGAAAAGGGAGGAGATGAGAATTGAAAAAAAGATAACTGGGGGTGATGGGCGATTGCGGGGGAGGGCAACCACGGGGGGTTGCCCGTACGTGGGGGATAAAGATACGGTATAGGGCATATTTATCAGGGGCGATTTAAGAGCTTTCCGATTCAGGGGCAGATATCGGGAACCTCTAAAAATTCATTCAGGGCTGCAAGCGGTCTGGTTCTCCTCTGGACGGCGTCACAAAAAAACCGTGAATATTGTCAAATAGGCCCGGTTCTTTGTTCCTTGCCAGAGAAAGACCATCCTCGCTTTCGCCTCTAAAGCAATTTTTAGAGATACCCTATATTATGTGACGGCGATGCGATATGTCGAAGGCAATCCGTTGCGGGCCGGACTTGGTGAAGGATGCGGCGGATTGGCCCTGGAGCCGCTATGGCCGGCATGCGGGCGACGCCGGCCGGGATACGCCGATTACCCTGAGCGAGTATAGCACGCCTCTGCCGGAAAACTGGGTTAGACTGGTTCATGCTAAACTCGACGAGAAGGATAACGAGCGTTTTCAAAACGCGATCCGGCGGGGCTGTTCGCTGGGGGATGCGGGCTGGTCAGAAAGGATTGCCGCCCAATTCGAGTTAGAGTCAACTCTCCGGCCCAGAGGAAGACCGAAAATCGGCTTCTGGCCCCTTTAAGGTTCTAAAGGTTTTTCACGACGATCACCGAAATGACTGTCAGACATATGTGGCCTCCGTTCGATAATGTTTTGTTCATAATTTCACTATCGACTCCGGAGGCTTTTTTTTATAATTACCATAAGCTACCGCCATTCGTTCCTGACCCCTATAAGATTCCCTAACAGCCGGTTTAACCGCAGATGGACACAGGTGAAAACGGGGTTAAGTTTTAAAAATATAAGAAGATATTTTCACGGAATAAACCAAATGAATCCAATGCCTACCCCCCGGAGTACCCATTTCCCGACCTGCCCAGAATCCCCACGCACCCCAGCGAAGCCAAACTCGCCCCCGAATACATCAAAGGGTGCCTGCCAGAGTTGATGGCCGACCAAAGCGTCGTAACTGACGACCAGGTCTTCAGTTACGCCTGAAACCGCTACGAAGCCCTCCACGCCCTCGGCATCCCTACCAAACCACCGGCCGACATCCCTATCAAGGAGGATAAGCAATAAGAGAATAGATAAATCAGAACAACTCGCATTATCATTTAATTGAGGTGGAATTGTTCACTCAACCAGTTATTCAACGCTCGCGATATCAGGGCTGCCCATATTGTTTTATGATGAAAACGCTTTCTAAATTTTATCATATCTGATTTTTCTTTCATATCCGTTTGGTTTGCTAAACCCTGTTTTTGCCATAAAATCGAATAAGACTACTGACTTTAATCTGGTATTTTCACTTGACTTATGGTATAAAATGAATAGCATAGCCAAAGATTTTAATGGAGAGTCCAATCAGGCCGCCCAGAGTGGCGGCTCATGCCTTGAAATTGTAACCTCCTTTTATCGTAAATGGTTACACATGCCTTTGTTTATCCTGGAACTTGTGTATCCCGCTGAATATTCGACCGATACTGGTAATCAAAAATAGTCGGCCTCAACCGACTATCCGTATTTTACGATAATAATGATAAGCACCTTGATTCCTCCATATTTAATTATCAGAAGAAAGTATTTATCACAACTGACCACAAGATAAGTTTCAATTAATCAATCTGGACCATAAGAGAAGTTCTCAATGGCAAAAAAGAAAAAAATGCTTGGCGATATTCTGATTGAATGGGGACTGATCAATCAGAAGCAACTCGATGAGGCGACCAAAACCTCTGAGGCCAGTAAACGCAGATTAGGCGATGTCCTGGTTGAAATGGAAATGGCCAGTGAAGAACAGGTCACCAAGGCCATGGCCCGGCAGTTCGATCTGGAATATGTCGATCTTGGACATCATATTGTTGATCGTTCCGCTCTGGACCTGGTGCCCGAAAGCCTGATCCGCCAATATCAGATCCTGCCGATCGGCAAGGAGGGGGGCAAAATTAAATTACTGATCCATGATCCACTCGATCTGGATACTCTCGATCTGCTCCGTTTCCGGCTCAATAGCGAACTGGAATGCGCCCTGGCCCCCAAAGATAAAATCAAAGCTTATATCGACAAAAACCTCGACCAGTTGCGGGACACCATCGACAAAACCCTGGACACCATCGACAAAACGATCGATGCCAGTGTCGACAAATCCCTGGACTCCTCAATTGACCTGGATAAACTCGATCCCAACCAGCTCAAAGAAGATTCGGCCCCGATCGTCAAACTGATCAATCGGATTATCGATGAAGCGGTTAAGTTGCGCGCGTCTGACATCCATGTCGAACCCATGGCGGACCGTGTCCGTGTCCGTTATCGTATTGACGGTGTTTGTATCGAGCGCGATAACATCCCCAAACAGCTGCAAAATGTGGTGACGGCCCGATTTAAAATCATGTCGGGTATGGACATTGCTGAACGCCGGATCCCGCAGGACGGTCGTATCAAAAAACGGGTTGGAACCACTGATATTGATTTTCGTGTGAGTGCTTTGCCTGCTTATCATGGCGAAAGTATCGTTTTGCGTATTTTGCGTCCTGATTCCGTACTCGTTGGTATCCAGGCTTTGGGTTTTGGTGATGATGATTTCGAAAAATTCCAGAAAGTCATTAAACGCCCCAACGGCATCTTCCTGGTAACCGGTCCGACGGGTTCCGGTAAAACCACGACCCTGTATTCCGCGCTTCAGGTATTGAATCGACCGGACAAAAAGATCATTACGGCGGAAGACCCGGTTGAATATAATTTTACCGGCATGAACCAGTGTCAGGTTCGGCACGATATCGGGTTTACCTTTGCCCGTATTCTGCGTTCGATGTTGCGTCAGGCGCCTAATATCATTCTGGTCGGTGAAATTCGTGACCGTGAAGTAGCGGATATCGCGATCCAGGCCGCCCTGACCGGTCACCTGGTTTTTAGCACGCTTCATACTAACGACGCCCCCAGCGCCATTACCCGTTTGATCGATATGGGCGTGAAGCCGTTTCTGGTGGCCAGCGCCATTCAGGCAATTATGGCCCAGCGTTTGATCCGTGTCATATGCAAAGAATGCAAAGAAATCGATCCGGAACCTGATCTGCGTTATTTGCGCCTGGTCGGCTTCGACCCCGCGAACATGCAGGATGTCACCCTCTACAAGGGTCGGGGATGCAAGCGGTGTAACGGAACGGGATATCGTGGCCGCCTGGGTATTTTTGAAATGATGTTGATGAACAGCCGGATTCGTGAGTTGGCGTTTAAGCGTTCACCGGTAAATGAGATACGTAATGTTGCCCTGGCAACAGGAATGCGTAATCTGGTGGAGGACGGACGGCTCAAGTGTCTGGCTGGCGTTACTACTGTGGCAGAAATCGCCCGTGTGGCCCAGGTCTCCGGCCTTGTTGAAGAAGAGATGGAAGAAGAAGCCTGATCGAATTAACCGCTGCGCCCCGATGACGTTTCTCTGTTTATCGATCCGAGTCACCGCAATAGCGGAATTCGAATATTTTGTTAATTAAGGATAATATTACCTGACATACCAACGGTCCGTTTGACCAAAGGTGTTTTTTATGGCAACTGTGCATATTGATCGTGTTTTGGAAACCTGCGTCAAGCAAGGCGCGTCTGACATTCACCTTGTTACCGGTCGTCCTCCCGTTCTGCGTCTGCACGGCGGACTGCGAAGTCTCGAAACCAAAGTGCTCGATGCGGACGATACGGTCGCGCTGATGAAAAGTATCACCCCTGACAGGAATCAACAGGAACTTCAGGAAGCCGGTTCCACCGACTTTGGTTTTGCCTTCGGGGACAAAGGCCGTTTTCGTGTATCGGTTTTCCGCCAGCGCGGCCATCTGTCCCTGGTTTTGCGTTTGATTCCCAACTTGATGCTCAGCTTCGATCAGATCGGCTTGCCGCCCATTATTGCCGAACTGTGCCGTCGTCCACAGGGCATGTTTCTGGTGACCGGCCCGACGGGTTCCGGTAAATCCACCACCCTGGCCAGTATGATCAACTACATCAACGAGTTTTTTGACCGCCATATTGTCACGGTGGAAGACCCGATCGAATATTATCACTATCATAAAAAATCCATTGTCAATCAGCGTGAAGTGGGTGTTGACGTGCCCAGCTTTGCCGAATGTCTCCGCCGGGTATTGCGTCAGGACCCAGACGTTATTCTCGTCGGTGAGTTGCGTGACCTGGAAACCATCGAAGCGGCGGTGCGTGCCGCCGAAACCGGCCACCTGGTTTTCAGTACGCTTCACACCACCGGTTGCCAGGGTACCATTACCCGTCTGATCGACGCGTTCCCGGTGAATCAGCAGGAACAGATCCGTGTTCAGCTTTCCACCAACCTGATTGCCGTGCTCAGTCAGACCCTCTGCCGTAAGGTCGGAGGCAAAGGCCGTGTAGCCGGTTACGAATTCATGGTTGTTACGCCGGCGATTTCCAACTTGATCCGCGAAAATAAAACCTACCGTATCAATTCCGCCATCCAGACCGGTAAAAAATTCGGCATGCAATTGATGGATGATCATCTCTGGACGCTTTATATGAATAAAGTGATCGGTGAAGAAGAAGCCATGGACCATGCCCGTTCTCCCGAACAGATGAAAGAACGTATCGATGGCATGAAACGTTCCATTCTTGGCGGTGGCCCGGTAATCGAAAAGAAGAAACCGACTGAGGGAGAGGAAGAATAATCCCTTTTTTAAGAAATTCCGAGAGGTAAGTGATTATGGCAAAAATGCTGCCTGTCCAGCAACTCAAAGGCCGACAACTTGGCCGCGTCCTCATCAAAATGGGGTTGCTTACGCGTGAAAAGGTTGTGGAGGCGCTCAATATCCAGAAACGGTCAACTAAAAAAGTTCCCATCGGCCAGGTTTTGCTCGATCTGGGTTATATTTCGGAACAGGACCTCAGATTTGCCCTTGCCTTTCAGATGGGGATGGAATATATCGACCTCAATAACCTGGATATTTCGGATGATATCATACGGCAACTCACCAGCCTGATGGCCCTGAATTATCGGGTCTTGCCGGTGGATTACGAAGAGTCCACCCACACGCTCAGTATCGCTATCGATTCGGCGGATAACTTTCGCGCTACCGATGACCTGCAAACCCTGCTCAATTACCGTATTAAGGCTTTTATCACCGAAACCGAGGCGCTGGAAAAAGCTCTCAACCGTTATTACAGCGACAAGGCTGAATCCCTCCAGGATCTGATCAGCGAATTCACCGATGACAGTGTTCTGGCCGAAATAAAAGATCGCGGCGAAAGTATTGACCTCAGCGAACTCCGTGAGGCGGCCGAATCCAGCCCGGTTAAAAAACTGCTCAACCTGGTTCTGCTCCAGGCGATTCGCGACAAGGCATCCGACATCCATTTCGAGCCCTTCGAAAACGAATTCAAAATGCGGTATCGTATCGACGGTGTGCTGTACGAAATGGTGCCGCCTCCGCGTCACATTGCCGTGGCGGTCAGTTCCCGTATCAAGGTTATGGCCAACCTGGACATTGCCGAACGTCGTATGCCTCAGGACGGTCGTATTCCTCTGGTCGTCCAGGGCCGCCAGGTCGACCTGCGTGTCGCAATTTTGCCCACCATGTTCGGCGAAAGCGTGGTATTGCGTGTTCTGGACCGGTCCCAGGTGGAACTTGACATTGACAAACTCGGCATGCGTGACAAGGAACGCGCCGAATTCCGCCAGCTGATCGAAAAACCCAATGGCGTTGTTATTGTAACGGGTCCCACCGGTTCCGGCAAAACCACCACGCTTTATTCCGCCCTCAACGAACTGAACGACATCGACACCAAGATCATCACCACCGAAGACCCGGTCGAATACGATATCGACGGCCTGGTCCAGTGCCAGATCCGTACCGAAATCGGCCTTACCTTTGCCGCCTGCCTGCGTAGTATCCTTCGTCAGGACCCCGATATCGTACTCGTCGGCGAAACCCGTGACCTCGAAACCGCCCAGATCGCCATCCAGGCTTCTCTGACCGGTCACCTGGTGTTCACTACCCTCCATACCAATGACGCGCCCAGCACCATTGCCCGTCTGCTCGACCTTGGCGTTGAACCGTTTTTGATCACCGCGACTCTTGAAGGCATCGTCGGCCAGCGTCTCGTGCGAAAAATCTGTTCCAACTGCCGCACGCCCGTCCAGCCCACCGAAGAGATGCTGATGGAACTGGAACTCACGCCTGAAGATACCAAAGGCCGACAGTTCTACATCGGCAAAGGGTGCGACTATTGCAACAATACCGGTTATCGCGGCCGAATGGGGATTTACGAAATCATGACCCTTACCGACGAAATGCGCGAAGCCATTATGAACCGCGCTTCATCCAACGTCTTGCGAGAAATGGCCATCCGCAACGGCATGCGAACCATGCGTGAATCCGGCATTCTCGGCATCTACGATGGCATGACGACCATTGAAGAAGTTGTTAAAGAAACGGTTCTTGAAGAAGTTGGCGATTAATGCCCGACTAAAGGATTGATGCTGGCGTCATAAGTCCGAATAATCTCTTAAAATGGCGCCGAAAACTCAGAAACGACGCGGCACAATCATTTTGACACTGGTGCCTGTTAAGCATTGCTGACAAAAAATTTACATTTTTTCTGCCGGATGTAGTCGATCAATGCCGTATCAGGTATAATTGGGCAGTTAAAAAGCAGTGTTGCCGGCCTGACGGCCCCAACCAGAATAGAAAACAGAATAAGCGAGTTAAGTAACATGCCTACCTACACTTACGAAGCGATGGATGCCCAGGGCAAGGAAGTCAAAGATTCCGTCGAGGCCCTCAGTAGCGAAGAAGCGATCAGCAAAATTCGCAACCTGGGCTATTTCCCCACCAAAGTCAAGGAAAAGGGCGCCCGGCGTCGCGCCTTCGGTGGTGATGCTAAAAAAACCATCAAAGCCAAAGCCCGACGGGGCACCGGCGGCAAGACCAAGGTCAAAAAGCTTACCCAGTTTACCCGTCAGCTCAGTACGCTGCAGGATGCTGGACTGCCCATATTACGGTCTCTTCGTATTCTCGAAGAGCAGCAAAAGCCCGGTACCCTCAAAAATGTCGTCGGCGGCGTCGGCGATGATGTCGAAGCCGGTTCCACGCTCTCCGAGGCCATGGCCAAATACCCCAAAACCTACAACCGTCTTTATACCAACATGGTAGCGGCCGGCGAAGCGGGCGGTGTACTCGACCTGATCCTCAACCGTCTGTCGGACTTCATGGAAAAGGCCGAAAAACTCAAAGGCAAAATCAAAGGCGCGATGGTCTATCCCATTTGCGTACTGACCATCGCGTTCGGTATCGTCATGGGTATCATGACCTTTGTGGTTCCCAAATTCGAGTCCATTTTTGCCGACTTTGGCACCGACCTGCCCGGCGTCACGCGCAGCCTGCTCAACGCTTCCGTCTGGATCACCCGCGGCGGCGGCTGGCTGTGGCTCATGGGCACCCCGTTTGCCATTATCTTCCTGGTCAAACTCATCCGTTTCAGTAAAATGGGCCGGTTTGTACTCGACACGGTCAACCTAAAAATTCCCGTCGTCGGCCAGATCATCGGTAAAACCTCCATTGCCCGGTTTGCCCGGACCCTGGGTACCCTGATCGCGGCCGGTGTGCCCATTCTCGAGGCCATCGCCATCACCCGCGATACCTCCGGTAACGAGGTCTATGCCCGGGCGCTCGATGGTGTGATGGACTCCATCCGCAAAGGTGAAACCTTCGCCGAACCGCTCCGCAAAGCCAAGGTCTGCGATAACCTGGTGGTTAATATGATCGACGTGGGTGAAGAAACCGGCGAACTCGACAAAATGCTCGCCAAAATCGCCGATAACTACGACGACGAAGTTGACGTCCTCGTCGGCGCCCTCGTCTCCCTGCTCGAACCCGTACTGGTTATCTTCCTGGGCGCTGTCTGCGGTTATATCGTTGTCGCGCTCTTTATGCCCATGGTCAAAATGATCGAAGCCGTGGGCGCTTAAGTCTGCTCTTACAAAAATAAAAAAGACAACCCGCTCGGCTACTTGACTATTTGTCTACTCGACGACTTGTCTGCTAGCCAGCTTGTTTATGGACTACTTGTCTACTTGACTACTTTTTAAATATGGAGAAATCAATCATGAAAAGAACTGCCAAAGCCTTCACCCTTATCGAACTGCTGACTGTTATCGGTATTATTGCGCTGTTGCTGGCCATTGCTATGCCGGCCTATAATGAAGTTCGCATAAGAGCCAAAGAAATGAAAGTTAAAGCGACCATCAATGCCGTCTCCAGTGGTCTGGAAATGTTTAAGAACGATATGGGAAGTTTTCCTGACTCTGATCAGAGGCTAAGTTCAACGGGTGATTATTCAATGTTGAATAGAGATTCAACCCCAGGCACAATCAAGCAAATAGTTAATGGTTCAGGTATGGATATTGGTGCTCATCGCCTGGCTGAAGCATTGTTTGGTTTGGATATGTTGGGATATCAGAAAAATCACGAATATTACATTAGCCCGGCCACTAACCCTACGGGTACAATTCAGATTGGTCAACCAGTTGATTATACGGGTACAAATGTTGTCAAAAGGAGCATGTATATTGATACAGATAACCTGAATATTGGTCGAATGAGTGAAATTGAACGCCCTCAGGATTTTGTTGAAAACTGGGACCAGGCTGCCTGGGACAATCCTAATCCTGTCATCCTGGATGATCTGAGTTCTAATAACAACATGAACAGGCCATTTTTATATTACCGTTCGCATGAACGGGCCTTTGATATTAATAGTATCTATTACTATTCCGATAATATGTCCGTAACCAATTATTCTGATATGTATGCGGCTGACTATACCAGTCCGGGAGCCGGCGACATGAAATCATTCCGTAATTATATCTGGGATCCCAAAACGGGTGGTTTAACTGCTCCCAAGGCTCGTCCTCATCAATATGATGGGTTTATAATTATTACTGCCGGCCGTGATGGTTTGTATGGCACTGAAGATGATATCTGCAACTTCGATCAAAACGCCGGCAAATAATCAAGCCTTGCTGATATTTCTTTGCAGGGACTAAAGTACTCAACCCGCAGTTAACGCTGCGGGTTAGTATAGGTGCCGATTAGTGGATCTTGTGACAAAGTCACAAGGGATTTATAACCGAAGGTTGAAATAACGCATGCAATGCTATTCTAATAAAAACTCAAAAGCCTTCACCCTCGTCGAAATCATGGTCGTCGTGGTCATCATGCTGATCATGATCTCCGCCATCATCGGCCTGGGCAAAATCGTCCATGACAATGCGCGTGAAAAACTCACCAAATCGACCCTCCAGATTCTTGTCGATGCGTTGCAGGAATATAAATCTTCCAAAGGTCAGATGGGCCGGGCATTCGTTTTTCCCAACGAATCCGGTGTGGGGCCATACACCTTGTTTGCAGATATGCTTACCATTTTAAACAGCCGTCCAGAAAACCTGGGGGGGCTTATTAATGATTATTCCGCGGGTAATCATAATGCTGCGCCCTGGCCCTACGAAAGCTATTGCATGGCCGCCAATTCAATCGAAATCTTTTATACAGTTATTAGTGATGTCGCGGCCTGCCGGACTCTCCTGAACAAATTACCCAATGAGACCGTCCGGAATCTCGATAACGACTCTTTGGCGGTCCGCTCTACGACGCTCAATCGTGAAATGTGTGAGATCTACGATGCCTGGGGCACCCCGCTCAGATATCAAAATCAGGGTGTCAACAATCTCCCTTTAATTCAATCCGCCGGCAAAGACGGCCAGTTTGATACCGAAGATGATATTTTCTCTACCGATATTTAACCACTATGTATTACGCTTATAAATCAAAACAAACAGCTGCCTTTACCCTGGTCGAAATCGTCATGGTTCTGGTCATCGCCTTGCTCATGATGAGCCTGGCCTTGCCCTCCTTTACGGACATTCTCTCGACCAATAAAGAAAAAGCTGCTGTCCGCACTATTCGCAGCATGCTCGCCCTGGCCCAGAGCCGCGCCGCGGCCAATAATCGCAATGTTGGTATCCGTTTCCAATTTGATGGTGAAGGTTGGCAACAAGGTACACAATACATGGTATTGGTAGAAAATACAAAGATTGATTACAACTACAATCCGCCACTATCCCAATACAAAACTGCGCCTGACACCAGGGCCATTCCTTTACCGCAAGGCATAGCAGTAATTCATAGCGGGATTGTCGACAACATGTATAAACTGGGTGACCTGAACCTGTATTTAAATGATTCAACATCTTCAAAAGTATGTTTAAACGATTCTTTATCCTTCTGTATATTTTTCTCTCCTTCAGGGCAGGTTACCATTGAAGATCGATATGTTGTAACTGCACGGGATAATAATGACAAACTGATTAACGTCTATAATTTTATTACGAAATCCAATATTGGATTGCTTGCATCCGATACCTTGGATAAAGGCACGCCGCTTTGGTTAAATGCCTACAATTCTTCCTCAGGATTATACGAAATAAGCGCAGCGGGTTTGTTTATTGCTGAGGTTGATGCCCTGAGGCAGTGTAATCCTGATTTAAGATACAGTGGCTACCTGAAAGACTTGAAGCCCTATTTAATAAATATTTATACTGGTCAGTTCTTGCCTAGAGATGAATGATTAATAAATTGATTACTCATAAATTAAATGAATAAAAATATTAGACAATCTGCTTTTTCCTTAATGGAAATTATGTTGGCTGTGGCGGTTTTGGCTATGGGATTGGCCTTTATCGCGGCTATGTTTCCGCTTGGTATTGCAAATACGCATCGTGTTACCCGCAATACGGTTATTGGCCTTACCAGATCCAGTGCAGACACTCTGCTCACCTTTCAGTTCGAGTCTATTCGAAAGATGCCGGGGAATGGCATTGGCAGAAATGAAATGATTGATGATCCTGCCAATCCAGATGGTATAATTAAAGTCGACAATTTGGTGGGTCGCAATGCCCATCCCTTTTACCTTTTCCAACCGAATATTTACGCCGATAATCCAACGGCGCCTTTCCCTCTGGACACATTTCCCCCTGTCATCTACGATGACCCGACCAATTTATATTTTCCGACTTATCCTGCTGCGGATATTATCTACCCGTATCAAATTTCCAACACTCCCTGGACCGGCAAACTCGTACCGGATTATTATCCACAGATATCATCACCGGGGCAGTTAGCGCCCGAAGCGATCGGTCAGATTGTTTATCCACCGGTAGATGCCTCTGATCCTGAAGTGATCCGGCTTTTTACCGAATACGAGGACCGTTTTGGAGTTGGAAATTACAATTTGACTAATGTCATCTATGAAGTGGCATTGACACGCAAATATAGTACCGCTTCATTCTATATGACTATGGATAATGATAATTTATATACGACTCGAATTTACATATTTACCTTCGAACACCTGAAAGACAATCCCAGGTATGCGGTTCAAAATGGCGCGAATTACCCCTGGCAGATATCGACGCTTTATCCTACCCAGTGCAGTTATAATCCTACGCCCCGCCCCCGCAATGAAGATCGCCGTTTTCCTATCCCATGGCTGTTACAAATAGATGGAAGCGCAATTGGATTTGATTATTTTACTGTAACTGGAGCGCTGGAACCGCTTCTCCGCAAAGGCAGCTATATCATTGATGCTGACGCCGGTCTGGATACGACTACGGATGGTCGTCGTGGATTTCTCTATAAAATTAGTGATATCGAACCTGAATACAATACGGGTGAATTTATTGTCACGCTCGAAACGCCCATGATAGGGACAATGAAATATTTTTGGGTATTCCCTCCCGCCATCAACAGAGAGTCTGGTGAGTTTGAAGAGAAACAACCGGTTATCGATGTCGTATTGCGAATGAAACGGATATAACATTGGTTTATAGAAACCGTTTTCTCAGGTTTTTGTAGCACGGGATTCTAATTGAACCGCCCAAATCGTAAAATATGTAAATAAGAAAATCGATCCGTATCATTACACCAATCAAACTGGACAGCCACGTATAATTAAATATGAGATTAAAAAGAATACAATCTGGTGTCACGCTTGCCGAAATGATGGTCGCTGTGGCATTAATGGTCGTGATTTTCGGTATTACAGGAATGGTATTTAAAAGTACGACTACGGCCGCAGGTAAATCCACATCTTCCGCCGATATTTCCCGGCAGGTTCGTGGACTTACCACGCAATTAAAACAGGATCTGGCAGGGTTGCGGCCCGACATGCCTTTTGTCGTGTTATTTGAGAACGATCAATATGGATATTCGCAAGATCGGATAGTTTTTTTTGCGAATGGAAGATTTAAAACTACAAATGGTCTGTATTCGGGTCAAATGGCCCGTATCTTTTATGGCCATAGTCATGAATCGGATGCCATCCCATCAGTCAATTCCTATTCAAATATAATTCCAGTCCGGCATCTGATCCGTCGTTCCAAAATCTTATCCTATGATATAGATCAGGCTGTTGCCGCATTTACATTGGGAGGTTATCAGGGATTATGCGGACCAATTAGTTATGTCCCATGGTCCGGTTCTTCGTTAGGCGCTTCGGTTGATTATGATGATAATAAATTGCCGGATCCAATAAAAAAATATGATTCAATCCCAATAGAAAATCCCTACTATTTAACGACTTTAAGCACGTTTACATCGCTATATCAATATTTTAAATCGCTACAATTTAATACATATTCCAATATATTGTTACAGGATAATTTGAATATATCTGCTTCCTGGATTCGGCGCACGCAAATTGCCGGCATGAGTCCTGATGAATTCCAACCTGTTTATTTATTGGGAGATGTTGGCAGTTTCAAAATTCAATTATGGTTTGAGGGGGCGGACCGCTGGTTTCCTGATCCTATTCTGGCTAATACTGTACATTTCGACACGTCATTTAATCGTTTTTTACATAATGGGAAAGCCGGTTGGGAATCCGGGGGGCAATTTGGATTTGCCTGGAATATTCCTGACTTGATTGGTGATTTGTCTGCCAATAAAAGCGAAACATTCATTCAGGGTTCATATTACGATAAAACAACGACTCCACCGACAGAGGTCGCTCTTCCCGTCAATTGGAGAACCCCGATGGGTATCTCAAAAATAAAAGATTATTACAACAAAAACTTCAATTGGTCTGGAATGAATATATGGCCTCGTGCGATAAAAATTACATTTATTGTATTTGATGAGAATCGTTCGCAATATCCAGATGGAGTAACCAATTCAATAATTCTCCCCTTACCGCAACCGTGATTAATATTATGAATACTAGGACCAATTACAACATGTATAACAATCGACGCTGCCGGGGTAGTGCGTTGTTACTGGTAATCATCATAGTGACTTTACTGTTTATCATAGGCACATCCTTCATTCTGTCTTCCCGCGTTAATATGCATATTGCGGATAGTGCCGATGCGATCGATTTGACCGAGGGTGCTATTGATGCGGTCATTGAACAGATAAGTGAGGTGCTGGTTGATGACTTGTTTGACCGGAGAGGCCCCGATCAGTTTCTTGATGGCTCGGGTCAAAATGAATATGGTGATTATCCGTCTCATAATATTATGCCGGGACCGGATAATATCTATGGAACAATTGATGATACTTTCAGAAATCCGGGTGTAGATACAATTTATCAAAAACCGGCAAGTACGAATCCATTTGATCCGGCAGGCGATGACAGGCCCGATGTGTATAATTCTGAGGATGATGGTTGGCTATGTTCATTAGAGCCAGAATATGTTGATTATTTGGAAACACCCGGGAATATAAATGACGATGATCTGGGCTACCATCATATTACAGATCTCTATGGTTCGTTGCATGATATCTATGAATATACCATGTTCCCGTATCGAAATGCGGATTATACTTTACCCGCAGGTACCAGCGTTCCAACAGCTTATCTGGACCAGGAAAATGATCGGATCAGTTTCAGGAATATGCGTACCAGTGCGATCAAGGATATAAACGCAAGTATTCAACGGGGTGACAAAGCCGATGCGGATGGAGATGGTTTTGCCGATTCCCGTTGGGTGATCATTCCACAATTATTTGGTTTTAAAGGTGAGGATATTTATACGGCTGTCCGCATTATCGATAATGCGGCGATGCTTAATGTCAACACCTCCTGGCATGATCCATCATTCTCTGATCCGACGGATTTATGGGATGGCTCATACTTATCTCACATTAATCTGGATACGGTCGATGATTCAACAAATAAATATTATATTTATGGATTACGTAAAAATATTGATTTGGCTAAATATCCCTTTGACGGCTTAGAACAATTGCATAAAGTTCGCTGGGGGTCTATAGCTTGGCCGAACCCATTGCCTGTTAAATCTGATAAATATAGCTTGGCCATAAACGAATGGTTATTTAATCCTGATAATGAATATTATTTCTTTAATACTGAGGATGAATTAGCTATGCGAAGCTATTTCTTCCTTTATCCCGGGGCGGTTAATCGGTTGGGATTTGCCAATTTATGGAATAATACTTTTTCCAGCGTTATTATTCCTCTTGCAACTAAATATGAATGGTATCTGGCATTGACAGGTTATAATCCCAACCTTAACGATTATGACTTGTCTGCGTATGATCGCAGGCACATTACAACAACTTATAATGTTGATCGCTTGCTGGTCCCTCGTCGAAATAATTGGAATTCTGGTATGCCAGGCGAGATGGAAACAGCTTGGAATAATTATAATCACTGGAATTCAGGCGCCAATGACGTAAATGTTTCGTTTAAACCGGTTCCGTTATCATGGGTATTGGCAACGGATGACCAGAATGAAAGAAAACAACGATTGCTGACCTTGTCGGCTGCGATCTGGTTGGGTTTAAAAGATCCATCTCCGCCTCTCCCAATACCCGCTTGGAATTTGAATAAAAAACCCGCTGGTACAGCGGTGGGTACTTACAATTATGACCGATGGAATATGGATCGCGTTGATCTGGCCTGTCAATTAGCGGTCAATCTGGTTGATTTTATTGATACGGAAGCGACCCCGCTGGAGTCATATTTCGATATAAATATTGGCTCAAATCAACGGACCTATTATGGATTTGAACCAACCGCAGATCGTGTTTATATTTCTGAAATTGCGTTAGCTAAATACAAAAAAACAATTGGTGTTGCTATTGAAGAGTCTGATTGCTATGCCATTGAATTATACAATCCAACATCGAAATCG
>CAXXFK010000010.1:0-313592 GCA_963663965.2 Sedimentisphaerales bacterium | reverse complement strand
CGATTCCGTTGCCGCCAGGCAGGCGGTCATATCCAGCTTCCAGTCGCGAAAAAGATCGATGGTCGCCTGCCAGGTCGGATTGGAATAACGTTCGAAAGTGACGCCCAGTTTCCCTTCCAGAATGGTCAGATAGTCATTGGACATCCCCTGGTGTTCACCCTCACTATCAACAAATTCCAGTGGCGGCCAGCTTTGGTCCACACCCACCCGGATCACCGGATGTTCTTCCAGCCAGAGCCTTTCTTCATGTGTCAGTTGATCCAGAAACGACGTTTTGTCTTGCTCTGCTTGTAAACCGGCGCCAGATCGGTTAATTTCCGTCGATTCATGGGCAAAAACCGGGGATAGACAGAACAGCCAGCCGGCAATCAGGCTTGGCACCAGGCGCCATCTCAACTGGCGATGGGTGTCTGGCCGGAGCGTCTGGAATCCCCGCATGATGAATAAGTGGATTGCTGTCAGGGTCATAATGGTTTTGTTGGTTAATGGTTTTGCTATGCTGCAATGTCGCATCGACATATACTTTAAAATCGGCATAATAAATCGAAAGATATAATTATTCCTATGTAAATATCCTTGAGTATGGCGAAATAAAAAATTATATATACCGGGAGATTGAGGATGCCGGCAAGCTGGGATGAGAAATGAAGGTGTTATTTATTTACGGCCCCTTAGTGCCATAATCCCCATAGTGCCCATCATCCAATGAACAATTGAAAAGACCGGCTTTATTTTGGCGAATTAGGTGGAATTCGTTTCTGGACCCACAGTATATTAAATTAGTGTAATTTGATATTTTTTCAAAAGTATGAGGAATTTGTTATGAAAAGGTCAGTTTGGATTTTTATGCTATTTCTGTCGGCGACGCGGGTCTATTCAGGAAATTATGGCGGCGGTAGCGGGAGCACGGACGATCCTTTTTTAATCTGCAGCGCCGCCCAGCTGGATGAATTGGGGACATCGCCGGGTGATTGGGACAAATCGTTTAAGCTCATGGAAAATATGGATTTATCTTCTTATACTGACACGGCTTTCCATCGTATCGGAATCAGCCAAGCCGAATGCTTCAGTGGAAATTTTGATGGAAATCATCGTACTATAACGGGATTTCATTACACGGATGGGCAAATAGATGCCGATTTTGTCGGATTGTTTGGCTGCATTGGTAATGGCGGCAAAGTTTTTGACCTGAATATGACGGATGTGGATATTACTGGCTGGAAAAATGTAGGGGCGATCGCCGGAAACAACTTCAACGGCTCCATTACCGGTTGTTTCGTCAGCGGAATCATCAAAGGCCGGACCAATGTGGGGGGCATTGCCGGACTGGATGGCAATGATGATACCGAAATGACCGGGGATGGCAATATCGAAAATTGTCGGGCCAACGTTGCGGTGCAGGCTTCCAGCGGAGTGGCTGGAGGTATTGTTGGTTATCATCTGGGGACCACCCTGAAAGACTGCCACGCCCGGGGCTCCGTCAATATTGCTACCGGCAATTTCGCCGGTGGCATTGCCGGGTCCATGATCAAAGGAACCATCACAAACTGTTCTTTTACGGGCACCGTGTTGGGTAGAAATGCCCTGGGAGGTATCGTAGGCGCGATCGATGATTATTGTGGTATTGTCAACTGCGTCTCTTCGGGCGCCGTCAGCGCCAATGGCGGCGGAGCCAACCAGGGGGGCATCGTGGGCAGCAGCAATAAAAATACCGGGTATATCTCCCATGGTATCTCTAAAATGGTCATCAGTGGTATTAACGCCGATAATATCGGGGGGATCGCCGGTATGATCGTCGGTTCCTCGGTCTCGCACTGTCAGGCGTTCGGCAAGGTGGTGGGCAAATCAAAGGTGGGGGGGGTCATCGGGCATTTAAATACCGGACAGTGCCTCCATACCTCCGCGTTTGGCTCAGTCGAGGGTGTGAGTAATTACGTCGGCGGCGCTGTCGGTTATAACAACCGCGGCTTGATCAGCCAGTGTGCCGCCTCCGGCGATGCTCAATCGACCACGCTCGATTACGTAGGCGGCCTTTGTGGCTTCAACTATATGGGGACTATCCTCAATTCCTGTGCCACAGGAAAAGCCCTGGGCCAAAAATATATCGGCGGCTTGCTGGGGAGCAATTGGGGGGCGGGCGATACCGCCCTGGTTCAACATTGCTACTGCGCCGGTGCCGTAACTGGCACGCAATATGTCGGAGGGTTTGTCGGCTTTAATTATAAAACTGTCAGCGTCCTGTCTTATGCGAATATCATAAACAGTTTCTGGGACAATCAGACCAGCCAACAAACCACGGGTGCCGGGCAGAACAATGGCGAACTCTCGACGTTGTTCGATAAAACGACGTTGGAGATGAAATCCATGATCACTTACACGGCTGCTGGTTGGGATTTTACTAACGAAGCTTACAATGGAAGCGAAGATATCTGGGCAATCTGCGAAGCGGAAAATTATCCCCGTCTCTCCGGCCGGACTCTGGCGGGGGATTGGTTATGTCCGGATGGGGTTGGCTTGGAAGATCTATATTATTTTGTTGATCATTGGATGGCTCAGGATGATCTATCGGCGCTAAACTGTGGAAATGCAGACCTCAACCTCTCCGGTACGGTTGACCTGATTGATTATGCCAGTCTTTCAGAGAATTGGCTGGAAGGGGCTCAATGATATCGCGCTTCTTCTCAATATGGATTGGGAGACCGAAGCGTTATAAACGAGAATCTTGGCCCATTGCACGCCGGGTATCCAGATATCCGGGCTAAAAAACGTGTTTCAAGGCCAACTGATTTTGCGTGTTTATTCTATCTTGGATTGCGGATCATTCAAACCGGGGCATGTCATAACCATGATCTCCGGCCACCAATCCAGCCGGCGCACATCCATGCCAGCCTGAATTCAAGGTATTTTTAAAGTCTGCGAATAGCGAATATCCGGTTCGCTCACCAGCCAGTGATCGATCAGCAACAGCAAGTCATCCATCTCAACCAGTCCGTTCAGGTTAATGTCTGCCTGATGACACCAGAGACGGCCCTGGCATTCTTGCAAGAGCCATTGGCTCGATAGGATGGCCACATCTTCCAGATCGGTCATACAATCACCGGTAAGATCACAGGATCCCTGCTCGGCGTAAATAACGATATTATCAAATGTCTGGCCGGAATAACTGTACAGACCAACCTTGCCGCAGGGGTACCCTTCAACATCCAGCGTGGTGATGGGGGTTTCCGAACCATTGACATAGGCTTCATAATGATTGCCCTGTACGACAATTCGCAGATGAATATCCGCGCCCTGCACCGGGTAATATTCCGCGCGGTTGACCTGCGGAAAATACGCATCGCCGGACAGGGTATGCCAGTAAAAACCGTCAAATGTGCGTCCATCGCCTCCGGTGACCAGCAAAACGCCGGTAACGGTGTTATTGTCGTAATGACTTCGCAGCCAGATGCCGCCGTCCGATGTCCCTTTGATATCGCATTCCATGGTAAAATCGCGCAGATTCGGTGGAAATGAAGTATAGGTGGGGGGCCAGTTATTGGGACTCAGGCTGTAATAAAATCCACCCGAAGAGATCCAGTTTCCCCGCTCATTGCCGCACCCGGCACAGGGCTCATTATCAAAATTCTCCTGCCAGACTACCTGGGGACCGGCCTGCATGGCAAAAGTATAGGTGGCAACCATCAATAGGCATGAACAGACGATCAGACTTTTGGTTCTCATATTTTCCTCCAGTATTGGATATATAAATGACATACTATATCATAAATATATCCAGGCAAAACTCGCTTTCAAAATAAATTTTATATTATGATATAATGGCTTGTCAGATAACCAGATGTGGATGAGTGCTTTTTTCAGGTCATAGAGCGGTTCAGATAGAATTGAAGAGAAAACCAATTCCCTTGAGTGAGACTGGACTGGTATCCAGGTGAACGGTATTCGTCCGGGTCTTTATAAAACACAGTGACCTTTATTTTGTTGACATCATCCAAAATCAACATAATTCTTTAACCGATAAAACATTAAGAACAAGACAGACGATTTTTCCTTCTAATATAATCTGCCGAAAAAAATAAAACTACAAATATTTTGTTATAAAATATATAAACATAATATTTAATTTTCTTTTAATTGCAACCCGGCCTATAATCCCAAAGTCGACTGAATAGCCTCAGAACCACCCGCCAACCCCCGGCGTGTCCCGTCCCAACCGGCCACGCCCGCAGAGCCCCTCTGCGCATAGTCCGTAGCGCCTTCAAGTGCAACTTGGGGGTGGATTTATTACCTTACCTTGTGGATTCCAACAATTTGAATCGAGCTTAACAAAATATCGAAACAACATCCGCTGGCAGGCGGATACCCAAAGCGGCCCAACGGGCCGGCATAAAACAGCCTATGAGGGCAGAGCGAGTCCCGATGAATCGGGATGAGCGCCACCCTGGGTAACGAATATGAAATTAAATTTTTTTACCCGCGCCTCGTAGAGGCGTACCGACAGGATATCTCGCAAAAGAGATAGATAAAACCAACCATGAGCGCAGCGAATACCAATACAAAACGATTTCAAAGTAGGAACTTCTTTTCACTATGAAATTAAAATTCCATCAACCTCTCATGTCCCCTGATGGTAATAACAACCGTTTTCGTCGTCAACATGCATTGATAAATTCCCAGTCATTGAGAAAAACCAATCAAAACAGATACTCTTTGTCGCTATTTCCATTCTTGTATAGGAGGAATGAATGTCAACGCCCAGCCGCTGACGGCATACTGGCCGACAGTATCGCCCGATATATATGGCCTCACACTGGCATCCAGATACCCGGCATTCAGTTTGACTTTCTGCAGGTTACCGTCAGTATCCAGATCTGTTGGACTGCCGACCCCGCTCGCGCCGGCATAGTATGGAAACCCATCGATTGTCTGCTTACTGCCGCCCTTGAAGTTATGCGTACTGTACCAGGTATTCCCCGGAGAAAGCTGCCCGGAAAAGTTAAAGGCGTCACAAACCAGCAATTGATTTTTGGACTCCTTACTGGGACCTTTGAAAGCACGCGATGGAATACGAGTATCCGGATTATTGTCTGTGTTATAAGCCGCCAGAGCCGGGTCGGCAAATCGGCTGTAATTCCAGAACAGGTTGTAGGAACAATAGAAATCATCGCTGTATTTGCTGAACCAGTCATCGATATTCTCGTACAATTGCTGATACGTGTATGCCACACCGCCAACCACTTTTGTCATGTCAGAAGAAAAGCCTGAGACCGGACACATGAAGATACTGACATCCTGCAAATATTTACCCAGGTACCGATACTGATAATCGTCGGTCGCCGCCTTGTTTCTCGCCAGCAGACAGGGTCGGGCCACATTAGACGACGGCGGCGGCAGTTTACCATCGTTGTCCGCGCTATAGGTAATGACCCCGATTATCAACTGATGCTGATTACTGGCGCACACGGTTATTTTCGCCTGTTCGCGAGCCTTGTTCAACGCCGGCAGCAGAATCGCGACCAGCAACGCGATAATCGATATCACAACCAGCAACTCGATCAACGTAAATGCTTTTCTGGAAAATGACATTTTTTTCCTTTTTGACAGGATGCGATGATTGTTTGACTTCGTTAATAAGCGCTTTTTCAAGAGCGCCTGACAAAATAATTTTCATGACGAAACCGAGCGAAAATGTAAGCAGCAAAGTAGGACGATCGCTGCCCACGCGAACTGGCCGCAAGGCCAAAGATCCACCTCGCCGCAGCCAACCCTTTCAATGGATTGTCGAGGTTGGTTGATTTCGAAAATCCCTCAATCTGCTAATATCAATATTTTATCATATCAAAATACGATTAAATGAAAATGGCTAATAGTAATATTATGATGGATAATAGTAATACAAACACCCCCGTTTGAAAATCCGCGTAAAATAGCCAACAAACAAAAATGTTCGTCTACTCGACCGGTGAAATAAAACCAATCTTACCCGGACTTTACAAATCACGTGAGTTTGGTGTTTATGATTATAAATAGTAAATATCAGAGCAATAACACCGCTTTATTAATTATGGGCATGGAAATGGATCAAGCTTCAATCCATCAAAATCCCTTGCAGTGATCTTTTCCGTATCGGCAAACCTCAAATTTTTCACTCCAACCAATGGAGATAAATATCAGCTTTTCCCATCTCAACATAGGGTTGAACAACTTTCATTATAACCGTATATTGCTTTTCGGGTTTGAATATGAAATTTGGAGATAGCTCCCGCCATTCTAACATAACAGAGAAATGAGGTTCATGCCAATTCGTTACAACCATATGATTTTTATCTAAATCAGAATTAAATACGACATTTCCAGTATCAGATTCACAGATTTCCATATTGATTACTAAAGGCCAATCCTGTCGAAATTCCATATAGTTATATTTTGTCTCATCTTCAGGAAATACTATTAAGATGTGAGGCGCCCTGTCATGCAGGATGCGAGATGCTATAGCGTTTAATTTGAATTTAAAATGGCTCATCCGGTTAATGAGTAGTTTTGGTTATGGATATGATGGATCCGGAGATAGAAGTATTCCTGATCGCGGTAGCCATGAGCCATTCGTTGCAGGAGGCCGATTTTACGGTTATTGACTTCGACTTTGCTGGTGCTGATGGGATGGTCATACCAATTGAGCAGGAAGGGTTTCCAGAGTTGCAGTTGTTTGGCGGCATCCAGCAGGATCCGAATCCCGCTGGTTTGCGCCTGGCTGATCCAGCGTTTAAGTTCCTGTTCAGCCAGCGGAGCCGTGATCGCATCAAAAAGGAGACGGAGCCGTTCTTTCATGTAATAGGCGGTGGCCAGCGGCTGGTTGAGTTGCAGAGCCTCCTGCAACCGGTGCCGTTCATCTTTGGCGCTATCGGCATGGGATTTAAGGTTCTCCGGCGCTTTGAGCAGCAGCCAGCGGCTGCCTTTAAGTACCGCTTTGCCCATGGTATCGGCCTCCCGGTACAAATCCCGGCGTAAACTGGTCAGTTTGTCGTTAAACCATTTGACCAGATGAAAATGGTCCAGCACCAGTTTGGCTTGCGGCAGTTCTTTCAGGACACTGGTCATAAAACCACTGGCCATATCGGTAGCCACCGCGGCAATCACCGCCCGGCTGCGTCGGACACGCCCCCAGAATCCCACCAGGGCCTCTTGGCCTTTGCCCTGGCCGATATGCAAGATTTGTCCGCTTTCCAGGTCGGTTACCAGCGAGATGTATTTGCTTTTCCTGCCCAGATACAATTCGTCAATCCCCAGATAACGAACCTTTTTCAGGGAAATCTTTCGGTACCGTCGACCTAGCCAGGACTTATGAATCGATTTGATGGTATCCCAGCTTAAGCCGGTCCGTCGGGCCACCTCTTGCAGGGAAGCCGCCTGACATAAATCGATGACATACCGTTCCAACGCATGGGTGTAATGCTTCTTGGGGTCGGCAAATGGCAGATGAGGCTGACGAATGGCCCCGCACGCCAGACATTTCAATCGGGGAATAGTGACAAGCAACTCCATTTGACGCAGACCGGCGGGTACCATGGCAAACCTCCGGGCCTTGTGACCGAAGTAAATGAAATTACGGGAGTTACAACAAGGGCAACGCAGACTATCCGCCGGCAAGATGCCGTGAATCACGCTCTTGCCCGCAAAAATATTCTGTCTTTTGGTATTGAACACCTCGAACACCAAAAGTATGATACAACATACTTGTGGACATGACTTTAGCTCCTAATATGAGGTTTTATTTTTTTCCTCAAACAGTAAAGTCATGTCTCTCTTTTTGCAACATTAACTACTCATTTTTCGGAAGAACCTTTAAAATCAACTCCATTATCAATTTGTGATACATTAAATGTAGCAAGATATTTGTTTTTTCGAATAGAATGATGACTATTTAATACCAGGCCTATAAATGGTGGTATGATAATGGCAAGAATAATAAATAGAATCACAAATTTTATGATCTTGTATCTCATCAACTGTCACCATGAAATATTTTATTAGTTTAAATCTGTTGAATACTACATGCCTCATCCTAACGGTACTCACGCTATGCGATTGGCCCGGGCTTTCCTTGGCATAATGACTGTAAGTTTAATCCTGAAAAAGGCGATGGCAGGAAAGAAAACAGAATGTCCCCTTTTCCCCTCTTATCAGCACGGCGGCTACTTTGCTATCCTTATAAAAACAGGTGTCATTTCAAAACACAGTGTATATTATTTTGTTGATACATCCGATAATCATAATAAATATCTAAGTATTAACCAGTAATACAATTTGTGTGGGGGCACTGCCCACGCGGACTAACTCATCGACAAAAAATACTCAGCGACCACACATCCGCCTCGAACGAGAGCGTATCCCTCCATGCCGCATCGGGGTATAGCCCGGGTCCAGGTTGCTTCGGGCGTATTGAAATACCATAACTCGTCCGTAGCAAGGATCTGTCGTTTGAGATCGAGCCAATCTGTATCCTTACTGATACCATTCCCGAGTTCCTGTTCCGCTTCAGCTACACTAACCATGTGTTGGCGTGCGTCGAGAATACTTTGCTCGATCGTCTTTTTTTGCGAAGACGGACCCGTCTCTTCCATATTCACCTCGTCGAATACTGCGAATCAGAGGCAGTCTTTAGATCGTCCAATTTTATACGCAGGTTCAATCTCGTTTTGGCTTTATTAAACACAGTGTATATTATTTTGTTGACAACTCCTGAAATCAACATAAATCATTAAAAAATAGACTATTAAGAATCTGTCAGACGAATTTTCCTTCTAATACTAATCTGTCACATAAACATAAACCCATAAATATTATGTTAAATAAAATAAAAACATAATATTTAATTTGATTTTAATTGCAACTCGGTCTATAATCCCAAAGTCGACTAAAAAGCCCCCGAACCACCCGACCAACCACGGCGTGCCCCGCCCCAATCGCCCACGCCCGCAGAACCTCTCTGCGCATTTTTGGGGGTTAAGCTGTGTGCCGGGTGGCACCCTTCAAGCGCAGCTTGTGGGTGGATTCGTCGCCTTGTGAACTCCAATGTGAACTGAGCTTATCAACAATAAAAACAACATCCGCCTCAAGGCGGATTCAAATAATATCTCGAAGACCGCAGGTCCGCCTCAGGAGGAGATCAAAAGCGCATAGCCCGCCAATTCATTGGCGGGAATACCCGAACCCGAAACGTATATTTTTTAACCCACGCCTCGTAGAGGCGTACCTGCAGGATTTCGCACCGGAGGCGAAAGATAAAATAACCATGAGCGCAGCGAATACCAACACAAAACGAAACAAACCCAATGACAAAAAACATCACCATAACCTTATCAATATCAAATGTTTATACCGTTATGGGTGCCACCTTCAAGCGCAGCTTGTGGGTGGATTTATCGCCTTGTGAGTCTCAAATTTGAATTGACATAACGAAAGATAAAAACATCATCCGCCTCCGGCGGATACCAAAAGCAGCCCAACGGGCCGGCATAAAATAGCCCAGGGTAGAGCGAGTCCCGTAAAACGGGATGAGCGCCACCCTGGGTAACAAACGTAAAATTAAAATTTTAACCCACGCCTCGTAGAGGCGTACCGACAGGATTTCGCACCGGAGGCGAAAGATAAAACCAGCCATGAGCGCAGCGAATACCAACATAAAACGAAACGAAGCCAACATGAAAAATTATCACTCTAACCTGAACAACGAACCAAACTTAACTAAAATAAAACCAACATCCGCCGAATGGCGGATACCACAATTTTGCATTTTAAATTTTAAACTTTAAATTTCTAAACAGGAGGTACCAACCATGTCATCGTCACTCAGAAGACTACGCGCCAACCGTCGCAACGCCCAGAAATCCACCGGCCCCAAAACCCCCGAAGGCAAGGCCATCTCATCGAAAAATGCCATCAAACACGGCCTCAGCGGCCAGGACCCCGCCCACCTCATCGTCCCCGGCGAATCCGAACTCACCTACCTCGAGTTCCGCGCCGCTTTGTTACAAGACCTCAAACCAACAACTTACCTCCAGCGCCATATCGCCGACCAGATCGTCTCGGCCGCCTGGCGACTGGAACGTCTCGGCCGCATCGAAGCCGAAATGGTCGACGCCCGCGTCTATAAACTCCGCCTCACCAACGAAGAAATCCGCAAAGACACCGTCATCGACCAGCCCTTCGCCCACTCCAGCATCTATCTCCCACGCCACAACGAAGTCGGCACGGCTTTCACCCTCGAAGTCCCCGCCTTCAACTGCCTGGCCCGCTACGAAACCCACCTCAACCGTACCTTCCAGGCCAAACTCAAACTCCTTCAGCAACTCCAGTTACAACCCGTTCCAAACGAACCCAATGCCTATCCCCCACCGTACCCATTTCCCGACTTACCCCGCGTCCACATCCCCGATCCCCCAAAAATCCCCACGCACCCCAGCGAAGCCAAACTCGCCCCCGAATACATCAAAGACCGCCTGCCCGAATTGATGAAAGACCACAGCGTAACTGACGATCAGGTCTTCAGTTACGCCTGCAACCGCTACGAAGCCCTCACCGATTTCGCCAACCAGAACGGCGAAGAAGCCCTCCACGCCCTCGGCATCCCCACCAAACCCCCGGCCGATATCCCCATTCAGGAGGATAAAAAATAAGATAACATCAGCCACCACAACTAAAGCATAACACCCATGGATTGATCAAAAAACTCAATCCACCCAGACCCGCTGCGCATTCCGGCCACCGCTTTGTAATCGGTCTCCTCGAAATCCTTATTGATTGACCTCATTTTTTAGCGCGGATCGGGTTAACCAGGAATAGCCTGTCTGACAGTGCAATAATTGTAACACTGATTATTTATGTATACTGAACAAATACTTAACGATAACTCAGACTCATCGGAGATTCTATAATGACTCGAATGATTTGGTGTATAATGATTCTGGCAGTTTATAATCTGTGTTTCTACGGTTCCAGTATTATGGCGGAGGCCGGGGTATTTTATATTGCACCGGACGGGGCGGATACCAATCCGGGATCGATCGACAAACCAGTGGCCACTTTGGTACGGGCACAGCAGCTGGTGCGTGAACAGATCCAGTCCGATCCCACCGAGCCGGTGCGGGTGGTTTTACGCGGCGGCCGATATCAACTGACCAGTCCGCTGGTTTTTGCTGCGGAGGATTCAGGAACGACACTGGCCGGCGTGACCTACGCGGCTTATCCCGGCGAAGTGCCCCGACTGTCCGGCGGGCGCATCATCACCGGATGGCAAAAGAAAAATAACGATCTCTGGGAGGCGTCCATACCGGCGGTAGCAGCCGGTCAATGGTCTTTTCGACAATTATACGCCGATCAAAAGCGATTGGACCGGGGCCGGTATCCCACCGATGGCTTGCTGACAATTGCCGGAGTCTCCGACGATGTAAAGACCCTGGCTTTCGAACAGCCGTTGCCGGACGATATTGAGATAGGCGATGTGGAACTGATCGTGATTCAGAACTGGTCGATTGCGCGGGCGTTGATTCTCTCCGCAACTGACCATGAAGTCACCTGTGCGACCCCGCTCGGTTGGGTAGGCCATTCAGCGACAACCGCCTCCAAAGGGAAACCGGCTTATCTCGAAAATCATCCGCAATTCATCACCCAACCGGAGCAATGGTATCTGAATCGCAAGGACGGCCGCTTGATTCTAAAGATGGCTCCGGGTGAGAAACCCGATCAGAAAAAGATTGTTGCACCGCTGCTGGAAACACTGCTGATCGTGGCTGGAACCCCGGAAACCCCGGTACGTAATATCAAGTTCGAAGGATTGGTGTTTGAGCATGCGGCCTGGCAACTGCCGGCGGATGGCTATGGCGGCATCCAGGCGGGCTATAATAATATCGCCTGCATTCCAGATGAACTGCCCGAAAAGGCCATGCCAGTGGCGGTCAAGCTGAAATATGCTGAGGATTGCCTGTTCGAGAACTGCCGGTTTGTCCATATCGGCCCATCAGCCGTGGGTTTCTCTGCGGGCTCCAGGCGGAATCGACTGGTGGGGTGTGAGATTGGCGATGTCGGTGGCAATGGGATACATGTCGGGTGGCCGGATGAACCGATTGCTGTCCTGGATCAGGACTGGGAGAATCCCGCCGATGTTCCAGTTGATAATGAAATCTGCCAGTGTTATGTGCATCATTGCGCCGCGGAAAATTATGGTTGCGTAGGGATCTTCGCGGCCTTTTCGGCCAATACCCGAATCCATCATAATCATGTCTGCGAAATGCCCTATACCGGGATTTCTATCGGTTATCGCTGGAACTCGACGCCCACCAGCCAGCAACATTGCCTGGTGGCATACAATCAGATTCATGATGTCATGACCAAACTGGCCGATGGCGGGGGGATTTACACCCTGGGGCTCCAACCCGGAACCACGCTCCGGGGCAATTGGATTTATAATGTATATCGGTCCGCCTACGCCCATGGCGGGGCGCCCAATAACGGAATCTTCTTTGATGAAGGCAGTATGGGATTTCTGGTTGAAGACAATGTGATCAATCAAACCAGCGGCCATCCGATCCGGTTTAATCAAAATAAAAAGGAGTGGCATACCTGGCGCACCAACAGCTTTGGCGAACCGGAGATTGATCCGAGATTGCAGGCGATGATTAAGACCATGGTGGGAGTGCAGTTGCCATATCGGAACCAGTTCCCCGATATGAAATGAAGAGCATAGAAAAATAAACCGCTGAGACGCGAGTAAGACGAGGCTGGTACCGTTCTGCGTCAAGCGATACGATAGAGGCCGTGCCGGGCCAGTTCGGCTTTTAGGGCTTCAAGGCCGGTAAACTGGATAGCCTGCATCCCGCAGGCCCGGGCCCCTTCGACGTTACGGGGCATATCATCGATGAAAAGGCATTGTTCCAGTGGAAAGCCAACGTTTTCGGCGGCACGCTGGTAAATCAGCGGATCGGGTTTAGTAACGCCGACCTGGTAGCTGAGGGTGGGGTTTTCGAATCGGGTCAGAAACGGGCATAATTGCAGGATATGCTCCCAGTGGAGGATATCCGTATCGGAGAGCAGACCGAGTGGATAGTGGCTGCGAAGTTCATCGATCAGTTGGGGAATACCCTCGATGGGTGTGAAAATGTTAACCCAGAGTTCAACAAACTGATGATAATCGAAATCGAGCTGGTACTTGTCACAAAGCTGGCGATGGAATTCTTCAGGCTGGATTTTGCCGCAGCATTCCAGCCAGATCAGTTCTTCAGACATCAGCCGCAGAAGAAGCTGTTCGACCTGCTCGCCGTTGTGCCGACTGGTGAGTTGGCCGAAGATGCCGCGTTCGATGTGAATGTTGACAATGACACGGCCCAGGTCGAAAATAATGGCTTTGGTTTCTGTTGACATAGGGGGATGATCTTAAGAAAAAAAGCATGGGCAGAATCGGCCTGCCCATGCTGAATGTTTAGTTCATATAAATAAGAAACTTATCCGGCTTTATTGTTATTATGCGCCTTGCGAATCGCCGTGACATAAAGCCAGACCAGCACAATGGCCAGCAGGATCAAACCGGGCCATTCTTTGGGATTATCCATAATCTTAAGCGGTTTGTCTTTATTCATGATAACAATTGGAATCGCCAGCAGAATCCCCATCAGGGCTTCACCGGTAATCAGACCGGAAGCGAAGAGCAGCCCGTGTCGGTTGGCCGCTTCGGCATCGGTGGAAGAATAATTGTTGCGTTTAATGAACCGTGACGCGAAAAACTGAATAATACCACCGATCAGGATTGGTACGGAAAGTTCGAAGGGCAGATAGATTCCGATAGAGACTGCCAGCACCGGGGTACGGAAGCTGCTTTTTCGCAGAATGAGAATTTCATCGAGAATGATAACCAGCACGGCAATAATAGCGCCTATGGCGATAAAGGCCCAGGGCAGGTTGCGGGCAAAAACACCGTCCGCTACCGATTGCATGAGGGTAGCCTGTGGGGCGGCCAGAGGATTGGCTTGGGCGGAGGAATGCCCGGCAAAGCCGTAGGCTTTCAGCATCAGGTTAAGAATGGGCGCGATAAAGAAAGCGGCGCTGACCGTACCAACCATCTGCATGACCTGCTGTTTCCAGGGGGTGGCCTTGAGGATATGGCCGGCTTTGAGATCCTGCATATTATCGCCGGCGATAGCCGCGGCACAACAGACCACCGCGCCAATAATAATCGCGGCGACCGGGCCGTTCGTTTCCGTAGAGAGGCCCATAAGCAGCAAAAGCAGGGAGGAGAATAGTACCGTCGCAATGGTGATACCGGAAATGGGATTATTGGATGAACCCACCAGACCGGCCATATAACCGGCTACGGCCGAAAAGACAAAACCGGCGATCACCATGATGATAGACATCGTCAGGCTGATGGTTAGATGACCGGTCGCGTTTTGATATAGTAAAAAGATGGGAACAATGGAACCGAGGATCAGGAATAAAACCCAGTTCATGGGCATGTCTTTTTCCTCAGAGGGGATATCCTGGGATTGCGACTGCCCGGAGTCATCTTTACGATAAGCTTTGAGGCCTGAGGTAATACCGCCCAGTAGAGAGTTACGCATTTTGAAAATAGTCCAGATACCTCCTACCACCATGCCGCCCACACCGATGTATCGGGTGAATGTTGCCCAGATTAACTTCGCAAACTCAGGAGCTTTCTCAGGTGTTCTTAATGCTGTGAGATCCAGATCTTTTGGCAGCATGTCTATCACTGAATCAAGAGAAGTACAGATTGGAATCGCAACCATCCAGTTAAGCGCGCCGCCCAGGAAGATGAGCACAGCGATATTGAGGCCGACAATATAACCAACGGAAATCAACGCCGGGCTGAGATTCGTGCCGATTTTAAAGACAGCCGAGCCTGCGGCCTTCGTGTAAAAAATGGCATCGGTCATCAGATTGAGTCCGGCCTGACCCAGTTTGAAGACTGCGCCCACGATAGAAGCCTGGACGATGTACCAGATTTCCTTGCCGCCCTGCTGACCGGTGGTAAGGACTTCGGCCGTGGCCACCCCTTCAGGGAATTTAAGATCGCTTTCAACAATCAGTGAGCGACGCAGGGGGATTGTAAACAGCACACCAAGCAAACCACCCAGCGCGGCAATAATCGTCACCCACCAGTAGTTGAATGTCTCCCAGTAGTTCATGATAACCAGCGCCGGGATGGTGAAAATTATACCTGCGGAGACCGATTCACCGGCGGAGGCGGCGGTCTGGACCAGGTTATTTTCAAGAATCGTGCTGTTACGGAACATGCGGAAGATGCCCATGGAGATCACGGCGGCCGGAATGGAGGCCGAAACGGTCATGCCGGCGAAAAGACCTAGATAGGTATTGGCGGCAGACAGAATGACGGACAGTACGATACCCAGAATAAGGGCTTTTAAGGTGAGTTCAGCTTGTGGTTGGGCCATAGCGATACCTCTGGTTAGTGAAAAGCCATACACAATGGTGTGTATGGCTAAGGATAGTCAATGATTAGTCCACAGCGACGACTTCGTCAATATCGGGTATACGGGTACGCATGCGGTGTTCGATCCCCATTTTCAGGGTCATTGCGGCGCCGGGACAGCCGCGACAGGCGCCCTGCAGGCGGAGTTTGACTTTCTTGCCCTCGATAGCGACCAGTTCGCAGTCGCCCCCGTCGTTTTGTAACATGGGACGGATTTCGTCGAGACATTCCTGTACTTTTTCTTCAAAGGTTTTTTCTGACATTATTTAGCTCCTGATAAAAAGGGTCTGGTTTTCAATTATTGTTATTCCGTTTAAACAACGGGAATTCACTGAACTTGCGATACGGGGTATCGTTTATTTCGTTCGGGCGCGGGCGAAGCCAAAAATATTGAGGTCTTCATCCTGCGGGCTTTCTTTGATCCGTTTATTGACAAACTCGGCGTCAATCTGGTAATCGGACTGACAATGGTCCGGGGCATCGAAACTGATCTGTTCAAGAACTTTTTCCATCACGGCATAGAGTCGCCGGGCGCCGATGTTCTGCTGGGATTCGTTGATATCGAAGGCTTTCTGGGCGATGGCGGCAATCCCGTCGCCGGTAAAAACCAGGTTAACTTCTTCAGTTTTAAGCAGTTCAATCTGTTGACGGGTGAGGGCGTTTTGCGGTTCGGTCAGAATACGAATGAACTGGTCTTTATCAAGATCTTTGAGCTTGACACGAATTGGAAACCGCCCCTGAAGTTCGGGCATGAGATCGGAGGGCTTGTTTTTACTGAAAGCGCCGGCGGCAATAAAAAGAATATGGTCGGTATTCACCATGCCGTGGCGGGTATTGACCGAGCAGCCTTCGACCAGGGGTAATAGATCGCGCTGGACACCTTCACGCGAGACATCCGGGCCATGCCCGTCGGAACCGCAAATTTTATCAATTTCGTCCAGGAAAACGATGCCGCCTTCTTCGGTCCGCTGAATGGCAGTGCGGATCATTTTGTCGTGATCAATTAATTTGTCGAGTTCTTCTTTAAAAAGGATTTTACGGGCGTCCTCGATACGCGCTTTTTTGCGGGCTTTGCGGCTGGGCATGAGCTTTTCGATGAAATCCTGCATACCTGGATCCATCTGATCGAAACCGACATTGGAAAGAATACCAACCGGCATGCCGGATTTTTCTTCGACGGTGATTTCGATTTCACGTTCGTTAAGTTTGCCTTCACGAAGTTGTTCGCGAAGTTTGCTGCGGGTACGCTCCTGACGTTCACGTTCTTCATTAAGATCGGAAGGACTGGCGGACGGAGGGAATGGCGAAGGCATGAGGCAATCGAGGATACGCTGCTCAGTAGCCAGTTCGGCGATACTTTCGCATTCAGCGGCCATTTCTTCCCGGACCATGGCGATTCCTCGTTCAAGCAGATCACGGACCATGCTTTCAACATCGCGGCCGACATAGCCGACCTCGGTAAATTTAGTGGCTTCGACCTTTACAAAAGGAGCCCCCACCAGCGAGGCCAGTCGTCGGGCAATTTCAGTTTTTCCCACTCCGGTTGGACCTGCCATGATGATATTTTTGGGTGCCACTTCGTTACGTATATCGTCGGAAAGATTTTGACGGCGCCAGCGGTTGCGGATGGCAATGGCAACGGCCCGTTTGGCGTCGTCCTGGCCGATAATGTATTTATCAAGCTGACTGACGATTTCAGTGGGAGTGAGATGTTTGATGCCGCTCATGTATAAGTTCTTGAATTTCAGGTTGTTATATGGGCAATACGCTTAAGGAGATTAGGGGTCTTCTCTAAACTATTAAAATAAATTATCGTAATAAAGGTTTAATGTCAATCATTTTAGAAACTGCCCTCAAGTTCTTCACCTTCGTATAGGTTAGTTTGGATATTATAGCGTATCCATTGGAATCTGGTCTGGCGAATATGGCTGGTAGCGGATTGACGCAGGTCTCTGCCGATATACTGAGCAGGCCGGTTGGGAGCGCCCTGGATGAAGATATCGCCCGAAATCCGATCAAAGGTAAGGGTTTTGCTGATGAAAAAGTCGGGCATAAAATCATCGCGGCAGAATTCGAGATAAACATTACCGGTGGCCTGAAGGCGATTGACCGCTTTCAAAAGGGAGTTATTTGCCTGAACAGTAGTTTTCTCTCCCGCCGGATCATCGGGTGATATGGTAAGATCCTGGCAGAACAACCGCATGGAACCGGCAACCGGTTGTTCAGGATCAGGAATGACGTTTGATTGGGGATCAAGGGGGAGGCGGATGACAGTAACACCATTCGCAATCGAGATAAATCCAGATCGTATTTCATAGCGGAGAGTATCACTGAACCTTACCAGGGTGTAATCGGAACGATCGCCTGGCAGGGCGTCTGCCAGCAAAGTATTGAAATTATTTTGTTGGACAGGTTGAGAAGTCGCCGGTTTGGATTGGGGATTCTGGAAATTGATATGGTCGATCCAACCGGGACCTGTCAGACATAATTGACGGGAACTGTTATCAAAAGACAGACGATTACCGAAGATACGTGAGGTACTGATCAAATCGTTGGTGTCGTTCTGGAAATCGCGACTTTCGACATATACCGGGCCATCTGCATTGAGTTGGAGGCTAACAATTTCGGTTATGTCGTTGGGTTGACGGTTTTTTGAACTGGTTTTAGCCGCCGGTTGATAATCGATGATCAACCGGGGGCATGACAGGGTAGTATGGCGCCAGTTGGTCAGGCCTGTCTGTTCGTTCTGGATGACCGTATTATAAAAGCTGGCTCGATTATTGAGAAGGTCATAATCGGCTCCGTCCTGCCAGGTGAGATGCAGCAACACGGGTGTCTGTGATACTTCGGGCGTCTGGCCAAGCAAATCAAAGGAACCAGCCATTTCGATCTGGCCGGAACCAAACATATGGCAGATTTGCTCGGTGGGATCTAAGGTCATATGCCGGCCCTGAAGAGATTGACTATCCTGATAGACAATGACCGCGTCACGTCCCTGGATATCCCAGGAACCATTCTCGAGATCAGCGCTTACCGATGTTGTACGGCCTTCCAGGCGATTACCCTGGAGCGAAAAGTGCTTCAGGTTATTGATGAAGTGAACCTGACCTTGTTCTGATTGGGCCAGGAGCCAGGTCGGATTGAGTTTATCGATAAAGATGAGTTTGTCAGACAGCTTCTGATCGAAGGGACGATTCCAGAGATCATTCGGATCGGTGCGGTTGGCGTCAAAGTGGACGAAGAGTGAACCATCTGTCTGGAACTGGTATTTATCACTGGTCATGGCGACGTTGCCATTGACGGTCAATTCACGCAGAATCAGGCAATTGGGCCAGTTGGGGTCCGAATCAAGACGACCAGTGATTGAATCGCCGGAAAAAGTGCCATAAGGACTGCGGATACTGGCTCTAATCAGGTTAAAACGCTCGAGAATCGGATCTGTAGCGATGATGTTGTCAGGTGGAGGCGCCACATAAAAACTGCCACCGGCGGCTTCGATAAGATAGGGATCGGCATCGACAGTAAAGGGACCGAGAAATTCGAAGGTTCGCAGGTTGCCTGTGATATCAAAATCCGGTTCAGTAGCATGGATTAGATCGCTGACAGATAATTTAAGTGAGTTGCGATATTGAATCCGGGTTGCCTGATTGGGATCGGAAAAAGTGATCAAACCAGGGCCGTTGACCAGAATCAGATCATCCTGTGGATTGATCTGAATCGAGTGGCCTGCGGTAACAGAGAGAAGGTTATCAGGAGATTGTAGCGTGATGGGGCGATCCGGTCCGGCCAGCAGGACCATCCGCTGGTTGGTTTGGCTAAAACTGATGGAATCCGCCAGAAGGATGGGCTTATCAGCGATCCAGAGTCCCGCCGGGGTACCGAACGCGGATATAAATATCTTATCCTGCAGTTCTTTAATACGAATCGGGTCTTCCATACCGGTAATACGTAATGGGCCCTCACATGTTAATCTGACAAGGGGTGACTGAACCTGGCTGGTCTGGTTTGAGTCGTCTGACTGGCCAGAATTGGACCTTTCCGAAGTCGCTTGTTTTTTAGCGGAATTGGTAACAGGATTTTTTTTAAGATCCAAACCCGCCAGTACTTCGATAGAATCAGCGGTCAGGCGTTTTTCGCCTTGGGCGACGATTACCTCACGGGATAACAACAGGCGATAAACCGCAGGAGGAATATGTTGAGTGTCGGGCTGAACAAATTCGAATCCTTCTGGAACGTCCGGTATCGGTTCTTCAGAAGTTTCGGAGGATGCTCCGGATTGCTGGTCTGTCAGATTGAGCGAAGAGAAAATATCGCTGCCATAATCGATCAGTACTTCATCTATGAACTCGATTTCAAGTTCCTGAAGCCGTTCGTTGATCTGGTCGTATTGCAGGAACAGGTTGCGGCCTGACGCTTGAAAGGCCCGGGTATGGAATGCTATGGGGCCCCGGCTGACAATCCGTGAAAATTCGCGTTCGAAATCGATATGATTCATAGTAACAGTAAATTCAGGATCCGATTTTTCTGCTGGATCAATCTCCTGAGGGTTACCATTGGGAAGTATAGTTGGATAAATTTGGAGGGTAACATGACTATCGAGCGATCCATTACTGGGGAGTTTCAGTTCACTGCCTTCGATATCGACCGGTACACTACCGCTATCAGCCATGATGACGATGGTTTTGCCGGTCCGGGAGAAGATTTTGACCCAGGGTTTACTGATTGTCAGGGTGTTGTCACCTTGGGGAATGCGGCTGTCGAAACCAAATTCCCGTTCACCCGGTTTAATAAAATGAAATTTTTCGACCGATCCGACGCTCATTTCCGGGCTACCAATGGCATTAATATCCTGATTGGCTTGCGGAATCGGATCGTCTTTAAAACGGCCATCCGGATTCAGGTCAGTAGATAACGTGGACAGATCATTATTGACGGTATAATAAATCAGTGACCCAAGTCCAATGCAACAGATTGTCGCGACAACTATGATAAGAGAACGTTTATTCATATTAAGGATTCTTGCCTGCCTACATTAGACCCGGTAGCGTTCCATGGCATGTTCCCATAGATTCATTTTTTTGAGCAGGTGGATAATCAATTCACCCACAGCGCCGTAACCACCCGATTTCATGGTGACATAATCAGCCGCGTCGCGCAGTGTGTCGATCGCTTCAGGAACCACGGCGCCATAGCCAACGCGGGTCATGACGGGCAAGTCAAAAATATCATCTCCGATATAGGCCATCTTCTCCGCAGGAACCCCGCTATCCTGAATCAATTGGTCAAGGACGTCGAGCTTTTTAAGGGCCCCCTGGTAGACATAATCCACTTCCAGTGAGCGCATACGATGTTCGACGGCCTGACACGTACGACCCGTTATGATGGCAGTTTGTAAGCCCATACGCTTCCAGATCCGGATCCAGGCGCCGTCGTGAACATGGAAGCGCTTGGATTCCGTGCCATCTTCGTGGATAATGATGCCGCCATCGGTCAGAACGCCATCCACATCCATGACAAGCATTTTTATGTTGAGTGTTTGTAGGCTCATGAGTTACTGTTTTCTTGTAAGTAAGGGGATCGTTTAAAAAAAGAATTAATCGGATAGCATTTTTATTGTATGACTTTAAGGGCGATCAGGTCCTGAACATCGATCAGGCCGACAGGGATATTGTTATCGTCTACCACCGGGAGTTCATCGATACGATGTTTGTGAATAATGGCCATGGCTTCACTGGCCAGGGTCTTTGGTTTGACCACTTTGGGTTGTCGGGTCATGATTTCAGCAACGGGTAACGAATGAAGCTGATCAAACTGGTTTTTAATCCGTCGACGTAAATCGCCGTCTGTAATCAGGCCGGATAGTCTGCCTTTATCATCGACAAGCATGATGCAGCCATGACGCATGGTGGCGTTAGTTTCTGACTGAACAATGGCTTCCTGAACGGTGCAGCGATCCGAAGCCACGGGAAGGCGCTCCTGATGGGAATAAAGGGATGCTTGCTCAACCGTGACGAGTTTTCGTCCCAGAGCGCCGCCAGGATGATATCGGGCGTAATCTTCGGCGTTGAAATTTCTGGCTTTCATGACGGTCAGAGCGAGTGCATCGCCAAGAGCCAGCATGCAGGTTGTGCTGGTGCTCGGCGCTACTCCCAGCGGGCAGACTTCCTCAATATTGCCCAGCCAGAGGGTAAGGTTGCTGTATTGGGCCAGGGGCGATTGCCGATCTCCGGTAATAGCGATCATGGGCAGGCCCTGTTGTTTGATGAGTGCTATTAATCGAACGATTTCTTCACTCGAACCGCTATGACTGAGTACGATGACCAGATCATCGGATCGAAGCCGGCCGAGATCGCCGTG
Organism: Sedimentisphaerales bacterium; assembly: GCA_963663965.2. GTDB lineage: Bacteria > Planctomycetota > Phycisphaerae > Sedimentisphaerales > SM23-30. The sequence goes on along the minus strand of CAXXFK010000010.1, from coordinate 291,739 downwards.
AATGGCTTCGGCCGCATGGAGGAAATGGCTGGGCGTACCAGTCGAGGCCAGGGTGGCGGATATTTTCTGTGCAATAATACCAGCTTTGCCAATGCCGGATAAGACAACAGAGCCAGTACATTGGTGAATAGCCTGACAGGCCCGGATAAAATTATCATCCTGGCACAAGGCCATGTTGTTTAAGGCGTCTGCTTCCTGCTGGATGATATGGCGTGCATCCTGAATATCGATTTGTACTGGCGTCATAAGGTCAATTGCCAAATGTAAATTATGTAATAAGTTAAAGTTAGATTGCGTCTTGCATAGACACGTTTTTAATATTGGATATTATCTCTAAAGAAAAATATCACGTCAAGTAAATCTTAAGTCTAAAATATATAGTAGGTTAAGTTATAAATGTCTGAGAATCGAATACAGACAATGGTATTGGGAAAATCTGAAAAGAATAGGAGTATAAGCGCCGGATTGTTAACGAGGATAATTTTAGTATGGATTCTGAATGAAAAACATGGATATTAACGGTCAAATCACCTATTGTTTCATGTTTTGCAGTGGTGAACCGCTCTTATGTAAATTTAGCAATACATTTTGAGGCTATACAAAATATTTCACGATTTTAAGGACTGTTAATTGAATAAGAAACTGTTACGAAAAATTGCGATGTTAAGTGGACTGGCTATACTGCTGATTATGCTGATATTGAGTGTTAACGGATCATTTCAGGGGGCAGAAAAAGCCAGGCTTTTTTTTAATACTTTACCACTTCAAGCTTTCTGGGGCTTCTTGACTGTTGCATTGCTAGCTTCGCTAGTTATTTTCCCTCGGGTACGGAATCAACCGGGAATGCTGGCAGTTCATTTGGGCTGTATACTGGTCCTGCTGGGTTCTATGTGGGCTTCGGAAACAGGGCATCGTATCAATCGGGAACATTTTGGCAGCGATAAAATTGCGAAGAGTTATACTTATATATATAAAGAAGAGATCCAGAATAAATTGTACGATGAGGAGCAGAAAGAGTTAGCTACCTTGCCGTTTGATCTTTATCTGAATGACTTTCGGGTCGAATATTATTGGGAGCGTGGCAAACTGTATGTTTATTCACCCAAAGGAGAATCGCTGGGTGAGTGCTCTGCGGTGGCCGGCGAGGCATATGACATAGGATCATTCGGACAGATCGAAGTCAAGGCCGTCTTCAAAAATTACCGCCGGGGACAGGAGGGACAGGAAAGTGAAGGGCCTGAAGGGGTAACAAATCCGGCATTGCGAGTGGTCTGGAAAGATTCGACCGACTCTGTCGAAAAGGAAGGGCTGGTTTTTGAGAGGTTCAAAGATTTTCAACCGTTTGCCGATAAGGTCCAATTGGTCTATGTATTGATGCCCAAAGATTATATCAGTGATATAAAGGTTGTGCAGAACGATAAGGTAGTAGCATCCAAAGCCGTAGAGGTTAATTATCCACTGCATTACGGGGGATATTACTTTTTTCAGCACTCATACGATTCACAGAGCCACGCGTATACGATTTTATCGGTGACTAGCGATAATGGGTTTGGGATTGTATTCACTGGATATTTTCTACTGTGTGGTGGACTGCTACTGCATTGCTGGGGTGTCCCTGCCTGGAAATGGTATAGCCAGCGACAGAAGCATTCTTCTATTGCGGAAGGAGGTCAGAATGGAAATTAAAATGACAATCCAGGGTGGTCTGGTCTATGCCAATATGCTGTGTTACCTGACAGCCATGTTCTGTGCGATCCTGAAAAAGTTGAAAATCTCAGAGCGGTTCTATCTACTGGGATTTCTAATTTCGGTTATTTCATGGATTTATCGCTGGGTGCATGTCGGCCATATTCCAATGCAGAATATGTTTGAGGTGTTTTTAACAATGGGTATGGCGCTCTGGCCCTTAACCATGTTTTGCCGGCGGTTTCTGGGGGCTGGTCTGGAAGCGGGGGATATGTTGCTGGGTACAATACTATTATTCCCGGCAGGTTTTATTTTTGAGGCTGAGCCCCAGGCATTGCCGCCGGCTTTACAGAGTCCCTTGTTCGCGCCGCACGTGGCAGTCTATATGTTATCTTATGTGATTCTGGCCAAGGCGGCTTTTCAGGCGATAGGACAGCTTTATTATGCCTGGATACCTGGTAGAGAGAAAGACGCACTGGAATATGAATTGAAGGCTTATTGGATGGTTCGGTTAGGATTCCCTTTATTGACACTGGGTTTGATCCTGGGGAGTTGGTGGGGGGCTCGTGCCTGGGGAGATTACTGGGGTTGGGATCCAAAGGAATTATGGTCGCTGGCGAGTTGGCTGATGTACCTGTTGTATTTCCACTGGCGATATATATTTGGGCGAAAATATGCTCAGATTAACGGCATCCTGGCGTTACTCGGCCTGATAGCCATTATTATTACGCTATTGTGGGTGAATTTGTCAAAAAAATTTGGCGGTTTGCATAATTACGCGACTAGTTGACAGACAGTTTACATAATCGAATTTGGCAGTGAGCAAGGACTGACGTAATGGATAAGGACTTTGGTTTTTTAAACGATTTGATCTGGTCTTATCGCGCTTCACGGATCTTACAGGTGGCAACGGACCTCGGGCTTTTTACGCAATTGGGCAGTGGAGGAATGGATTGTGGTGAATTGGCGAATGTATGCAGGACTGATCGCCTGTTACTGGAGAAGGTGCTGATTGCCTGTTGTGCATTGGGGTTGTTGCGCCAGGAAGAAGGGCAATATTATAATACTGAGATGGCAGAGCAATATCTGGTGGCAGGGCGCCCTCAGTATCAGGGAGATATCATCAAACATGCCATGACCGTATGGCGGTTCTGGGATAGCCTGCCGGAAACCATCCGGATCCAACCCGAGCCGGGCGCGAGTCAGGCTGATCACCGCCATTTTATTTTGGGAATGCATAATATTACCATGGGAGAGCGCGGCAAACTATTTCTGGACCATGTCGATTTGAAAGGAAGAAAACATATGATCGATATTGGAGGCGGGCCGGGTACCTACTCTATTCTGGCGTGCCGGCATTATCCCCGTTTGCGATCGACAGTTTTTGATTTATCGGAGACGATTCAGATTGCCCGGGAAGTAGTGAGTCGGGAAGGATTGGAGGATCGGATTGATTATATTGAAGGGAGTTGGGAAACACATGATTTTGGGTGTGGCTATGATGTGGCGTTGCTATCCAATGTCTTGCATGGCACTGGTAGCCAGGCTGAGATGAAGCTCGCCAAGGCTTATCAAGCGCTGAATCCGGGTGGGCTGGTGGCAGTACAGGAATTTCTATTGAACAACAAAAAGACCGGCCCGCAATTGGCAGCATTATTTCATGTGATGGTTGGGGCCTACAGCGAACAGGAATTGCTGGATGTGATGCGATCGGCCGGCTTTAGCGATTGCACCCTGGTGTATAACGATCCGGAATTGGGGGCAGGATGGATCCTGGGCCACAAATCGACAGCCTCAACCAGAGTTTAATGGAATTGCTGTTTGGCCGGGATAGGATGGAACAGAAAAGGCGGTGTTTGTTTACTTTTTCAGAAGCTTTTTTGTTCGGTCCGTGCGATGATTTCATTTTGTAAATCACGGCCTAGATCAACAAAACAATCGGAATAGCCGGCGACCCGAACGATCAGGTTGCGATAGCTTTCTGGTTTGGCTTGGGCTTTGCGGAGGGTATCGGCGGTGATGACATTGAACTGGATATGGTGACCGCCAAGCTTGAAATAGGCCCGGATCAGGCTGGCCAGGTGTCTGAGGTTATCGCCTTCGAGTACCTGCGGATTGAATTTCATATTGAGCAGGGTGCCGCCGGTCCGGGTGTGATCGATGCGAGCCGCCGATTTAACAATGGCTGTGGGGCCTTTGGTGTCGGAACCCTGGTGAGGTGAAATACCGTCGGAAAGAGGTTCGCCAGCGAGGCGGCCATTGGGTAGTGCGCCGCAAACCGAACCGAAGTAAACATGAACCGTGGTGGGCAGCAGGTTGATGCGATACTGGCCGCCTTTGGTGTTGGGCCGATTGTCGATGGCATTGAAATAGGTTTCGAAGAGTTGCTCGGTGATCCGGTCTGCGCTATCATCATCGTTGCCATAGCAGGGTGTATCGTTAAGCAGGATCTGGCGCAAGGTTTCATGGTTTGCAAAGTTGGATTCAAGTGCCTGAAGCAATTCGGACATGGTTATGGTTTTTCGGTCGTAGACATGATGTTTGACGGCTGAGATGGCGTTGGTGATGGTGCCAAGTCCAACACCTTGGATATAGGTGGCATTATAGCGAGGGCCGCCGTTGTGGTAGTCGAGCCCTTTATCGATGCAGTCGTTTACCAAGACAGACATCCAGGGGGATGGCATCAGATTAGCATAAATTCGTTCGATGACGTTATTGCCTTTGATTTTCATGTCGACGAAGTATTCGAGTTGGGTACGATACGCGTTGAAGAAATTACCAAAGGTTTTGAAGTCAGTGGCATGGCCGGTGTGGGGGCCCAGTTGCTCGCCAGAGACCGGATCTTTGCCATCATAGCAGGCCAGTTCAAAGATCTTGCCCCAGTTGAAATAGCCGGTAAGGGTGCAGCTTTCATTGCCGAAAGCGCTGATTTCAACGCAACCACTTGGGCCGCCAGTACGGGCGTCAATGATAGATTTGCCGGCGCGCAGGAGTTCGGCGATAATGGTATCGGTATTAAATACAGAAGGCTGGCCGAAGCCGGTACGAATGACTTCACAGACCCGCATCAGGAAGCGTTCGGGGGTTTTAGCGCTGATCTGGACACAGGCGCTGGGCTGGACCAGGCGCATCTCTTCGACGACATCGAGAATCAGATATGACAGATCATTCACGGCATCGGCGCCGGACTGGGGAATGACACCGCCGACGTTGATCAGTGCGAAGTCGGTATAGGTGCCGCTTTGTTCTTCGGTGATGCCAACTTTGGGCGGAGCGGGATGATTGTGAAATTTGATCCAGAAGCATTGCAGCAATTCGCGGGCCTGCTCACGGGTCAACTGGCCGGCATTGAGTTGCTTTTGGTAATATGGGAACAGGTTAAGGTCGAGGCGGCCGGGATTAAAGGAATCCCAGGTGTTGAGTTCGGTGATGACACCAAGGTGGATAAACCAATAGGATTGGAGAGCTTCATGAAATGTTGCGGCGGGATGAGCCGGTACGCGTGCGCAGACCTCGGCGATAGTGAGCAGTTCCTGTTTGCGAACGGGATCAGCTTCGGTATGGGCCAGGTCGCGAGCGTGCTGGCTGTAGCGTTGGGCAAAAATAAGGACGGCATCGATGGTGATGGCCATGGCCTGTAATTCCTGGTCTTTGTTCCAGGCTTGAGGATCGTTGAGAAAATCGAGAGCTGCTCGGACCTTTTCGATTTTGTTTTGATAGAACAGGAGACCGTTGATGTAAATTTTGTCATCGAGAATAGCATGGCCGGGGGCGCGTTGTTCCATGAATTCAGTGAAGACACCGGCGTTGAAAGCCTTGTGCCATTCGGGTGTCATATCAGCGAAGATCTTTTCGCGAATGGTTTTGCCTTTCCAGAATGGGATAATATGGTCTTCATAGGTTTTGATAACTTCTTGAGAGACCAGATAACGGGTGCGATCACGGCTGTTCATGATGCGGAGGTCTTCGAGGTCGTGACAGCAGAGTTCAGGATAAGTGGGTGTGGCTTTAGGAGCCGGACCGCGTTCACCGACAATCAGTTCGCCTGCGTCGATGAATATCGTTTTGTTTTCCATGATGTATTTGAAGGCGAGCGCCCGGCAGACCGGGGTAGAGACCTGCATGGGGACGTCGGATTGATAGAAACGGGTGATCAACTCGGCGCGTTCCGTGGAGATGTAGGGGGTCGTATCCAGAGTTTTCTGGCGTAATTGGTTAACGCGATCTGACAGGTTGGAGGGTGCGGTATTCATGCTTTTTAGCCACCTATAGTAACGGGTATTCCATTCATTTTAAACTGCTGAGATATTTCATCGAGACGTTGACTGGAAAGAGTTTGGTTACAGTTGATACTGTTATTAGTATGTATTAAGCGTTGCTGCTTTTCAGCGCCACCGGGGTTGTATTGTAACAGATCTACCCGTTTCAAATTGGGCAGGGAGCGGGTGAAACTTGCGGTTGCTTCGATATTGGCGTTGGCGTCATTACAACCGGGAATGAGAGGGAACCGGATAATGATGCTGCCATGATGCTGTGAGAGCCAGCGGATATTGTTAAGAATGAGGTCATTGGGAACTCCGGTCAATTGGCGATGCGTTTCGTTATCGAGGTGTTTGAGATCGCATAGAAACAGATCGGTATAAGGCGAGACTTTTTCGAGGATGGCGCGTTGAGCAAAGCAGCAAGTGTCGACGACGGTGTGGATCGAACGATTTTTACATTTTTTCAGGACTGCCAGCAGGAATTCGGGCTGACTGAGAGGTTCGCCACCAGATGCGGTCATTCCACCTCCCGATGAGTCGTAAAAGATAAGATCTTTTTCGATTTCTTCAACCACTTCATCCGCGGAGACAAAATGACCGGTTAGTTCGCGCGCGCGGGTTGGACAATGCTGAACGCATTGACCGCAATGAGTACAGGTATTGGGATCGGTGAATAGTAGGCCATTGGACATATGGATGGCCGTATTGGGGCATGAGTTGATACATTGGCCGCATTGGCTGCATCGGGTAGTAGTTACCATCAGTTCTGGTTGGGGTAGATAGCTTTCTGGATTATGGCACCAGAGGCATCGGAGCGGACACCCTTTGAAAAATATGGTTGTACGGATACCCGGACCATCATGGATGGCATATTTTTTGAGACTGAATATAAGTCCTTTGGCTGTATTTTTCATGAAAAATTGGGAATGGTCAGATGACCTGAAGATAATTATTGCACAATTAGCTATCCAAAAATTATAGCAAATTTGTTGTGAGAATGGGGAAAATTTTCTTGAACCGATTGGGAAATTGGAAATTTTCGGATTCATTTCTAATGCCTTGGAACAGAAGAAAGTGGAATCCTATGTGGTGTTATTCATATCAGGGACTTGGAATAGGATATCTTGATCTGTAAAGCTATTATTTGTTGTGGTTTATGTCTGTTATTAAGATGCCGTTGACAATAGCCAGGAAACGGCATGATAATAGGTTTTTGAAGGATAAACCACATCAAAGCTATACTGACAATCGACTTTCGTTATGAACCTCAATAAAAAAACCTTGGCGCGTAGAGCGACAAGGTTACAACAACTAAATCCAAATACTACAGACTGTCAGGCCTGTCTTTTACGTTTTAGTATCAACACGCTACCACCGAGGCCCAGTAGCGTGAGGGTCAATGGCTCTGGGACTATCTTGGCCGATGAGTCAAAAGAGGCAGTGGCGGTAAATCCGTTTTGTGGATTGTCATCGATAAAATGCTGGTTTGCCAGTGAAAATGAGATCGATTCCTGGGTAAAATTGAATCCTTCAGTAATCGGACCGCTGACATCGATATCGCCCAGGGTGAAAACTTCATCTGCGAATAAACCACCCGGTGATAAAGTAGCATAATCGTATTCAATCATCATCAATGGCTGGTCAGCAGGGGTATTGTCCTGATAAAACTGAATCGAACCGCCCGAGTCTGTCTGGCCATTGAATGTATCATCAGTATAAACAGTTGGGGAAATCACAAACCAGGTGTTATGATAAGTTGTGCCGCCAAGGAAATGAGCCACCAGATCCAATCCTGTTTTACTGTCATCCCACCCTCCTGATATTAAGTTATTGGTAAAATCAACTGTAATAAGAGGGTCAGAGGCATTATTAGAAGGATTGGCAAATGATATCATTGTCTGAGTCGGTGAGGCACACGCCAGACTCGTGATTGTAAGTATATAAAAAATAAATAGATATATTCTTTTCATGGTTTTCCTTTCAGCCACATTCCGGGCCAGGGAGCATAGTTTATGCACTAAATCCGAAAACATGTGCATTTCTACCATGAAAGATAAAATTAAAACCGACTAAAAGCAAAAACGGATGTTATAAAATTTATAACATCCGTTTAATTTTATTATAAGATATTGTAAATAAGGTGATTAACAATTATTCCGCCACTACATGCCAACGGGTTAATCGACTTGGGCGATCCAGCAGCATAAGTTTTTCAATATCGTTGGCCAGTAACATACGGTTAATATTCGAAACGCGATTATATTTCCGAATGGACTGGCTGGAATTGTTGACACTGCTTTTACAGCCAACGCTACTGAGAACCAGACCAATTATCATTATTAACGCCATTTTTGTAAATAAGTTAGACATAGTTAGCTATCCTAATTAATAATTGATGCATCTTATTGTATCGTTGAATGTTACTATACCTCAAATAAGTTTTCAGGTCAATAGTTACGGTAGGAAAATGTTAAGAGGATTGGGAGCTAATTCCCGTTGGCGCGATCTAAGGTGTTTGGTATCAATAAGATACACATCTATCAACTTGGAGATAGTCCAAATAATACTAACAGTTTAGACGGGATTATTTATTTTTTTTAGATTTATTGGCGATACGATGCCTTAAGTAAGCCTCGATGAATTCATCCAGATCTCCATCGAGTACTGTTTGTGGATTACCAACTTGAAAGTCGGTTCGGTGATCTTTTACCATCTGGTAAGGTTGCATGACATAGCTTCTGATTTGATTTCCCCAGGCGATTTCCCCTTTTTCACCGTAGATTTTATTCATTTCTTCATCGCGTTTTTGTTGTTCAAGCCGTTCAATTTTTGCTTTGAGCATGGCCATTGCCAATGCCCGGTTCATATGCTGGCTTCGTTCGGTTACACAATCAACGACAATTCCAGTGGGGAGGTGTTTGAGTCGGACTGCTGACGCAACTTTGTTTACGTTCTGACCTCCGGCGCCGCTGGCCCGGCGGTACAGGACCATCTCGATTTCATCCATATTCAGTTCAACTTCGGCTGTCTCGCCGTAATCCGGCAGGACGTCGATCGCCACAAAACTGGTATGGCGTCTTTTGTTCGCATCAAAGGGACTGATACGGACCAGACGATGAACACCCGCTTCACAAGAGAGATAACCAAAAGCGTAAGGCCCTTTGACTCTGAGAGTTATAGATCGTATTCCCGCTTCTTCACCCGGGGTTATATCGATTTCTTCAAAATCGTAACCAACTCGTTCAAAATAGCGTGTATACATTCGTAGTAGCATACTGGCCCAGTCACAACTTTCAGTGCCACCGGCGCCGGCATGGATACTGAAAAAGCAGTCTTTTTGATCGTTTTTACCGCTAAGTAAAGAGGTTAGCTCGATTTTTTCTACCCGGTTGATAAGGACTTCTGCCAGGGTAATCACTTCTAATACGGTTTGTTCATCTTTTTCCAGCTCAGCCAGTTCCAATAACTCTTTACAACTGATGACTTCGTCGAGTACCTCGATAATCGGTTCAATCTGAGAGCGAAGAATTTTGGCCTGACTGATAACTGCCTGAGCTTTTTCCTGATCATTCCAGAAACCCGGTTCAGCCATTCGGGCATCCAGGGCACTCAATTCCTGTTGTTTTTCGGGTAAGTCAAAGGGAGTCCCGAATGGTTAATAGCCGGGCCTCCATATTCTGTAGCGATTCAGATAGATTTTCACGTTCGATCATAGTGGTTAATTTTATATTTAATAAAAACTTAGGTCAACAAGAAAACGCTTGACAGCCCAGTCGGTATAAATTACTTTATGGTATGCCATCCCACATTGCCGGTGGGTAAAAGACCATCAGCATACCCGACCGGCGCATGAATACAATATAAAATTTCAGATTTTGGAGAAGACCATCAATGAGGCAACGGCTATACACTATGAGAACATTGATTCTGGCGATGTTATGCATAAGCATGGCATCGTCGATCTTGTCAGCTCAGGTTTCCCCGGTCCAGATCGAAGGCATCCGGCGAAAATCCGTTATAGCACAGGCTGATATCGATACGATTCGCGCCTTTGTAGGCGAACAACTGAATTTGTTGTTGACAACTGAGGCCGGTAATGACCTGGATGATATTACCCGGGGGCTGGTTACCAACAGTATAAGTATCAATACGGCCATTCGTGATGCTTACAGTGATGCGTTTTGTGAAGCATTACGTGACAGTTACAAACAAATTCTGGATAAGACTTCCCAATTGCCGGATGATTCGGCAAAGGCGCGCGTTCAAATTCAAGTCGTCATTACGCTGGCTTTATCAGATAATGTGCTGTTGGCGGATGATTTGCTTGAACAGCTGGCAAGTCCGAATTCTGAAATCAGATACTGGGCAGTCTCTGCGTTTCTGCAACCAAGAATTCAGAATTATACCCGGAATACTACTACAGAGGCCCAAGAGGTCGTACGCCGGGTGGCTGGCCGGATGCTTCAAGCAGCAGAAAACGAAACTTCGCCTCTGATTCTCACCCGAATGGCAATTTTTGCCGTCAACTCCATTAAAATTGGCGAAGCGAATGATTTATTCAAGAAATGTGTCCAGAAGCGGCTGGCTGCCTATCAAAACTGGACCGTGGATAACGAACAATGTGACTGGGAACTGATGCAAACCATATTCGAAGTTGTCCGCAGCCGGCGTTTACAGGATTTCAAGGAGCGCGAAACCTCGGTGATGCGAAGCGCCGCAGAATTGTATACGGCGGCTTTTGAACGGTTCAATCGGGGCGCACGTTATACGGTGAATGATAATCAGACGATTTCTCTATTGGATCTCGAAAGTGAAGCCTCCTTGATGACGATTTTGATCGAAGGCGAAAAAAATCTGCTGATTTTGACAGGAAACCGCCGGGGGCCTCGAGTCGCCAATGAAATATCTAAAACCCGCTGGACGGCCTTCCCATCCATTGTATCGACATTAACGGGACCGACCGGCGATATCCAGCAAGTCTATTCGATTTACACTCCAGATGAAATCAGCAAGAATACCCCTCTGGTGAAGATTGATGATCCCTCTCAGGAGGTGATTAACGCAGGTATGAACCGGCTGCAAATCCGCAATAAATTGTTGCTGCCAGGAGTGAACAACTAATAACGCCGATACCAAACCACTGGCATGCGAAAACTGGCCCTCATAACAGTCTTTTTGGTTTGTGTAGCGGTTGTTTACTATTCTATTCAAATCTCGCCAGAACCCCAAGCGGAATTGCGTTATCCAATTTTCAGTTCGCCCAGGACCTTGGATCCGGCCAAAGCCGCCTGGAGTGATGATATTCGGATAGTTTGGTCGTTATGGGAAGGTTTGACCGCCTACGATCCGGTTGATTGCCACATTATTGAGGGAGCGGCATCGCTTCCACCGGAAGTCAGCCCTGACGGTTTGGTATATACATTCGATATTAAATCGGACGCTCGCTGGTCCAATGGTGATCGCGTTACAGCGAAAGATTTTATTTATGGCTGGCGCCGGGCCATTGAGCCGGGCTCATCAGGCGAATATATCTTTTTGATTACGGATAATATTGCCGGCGCCGGCGCCTATAGCAGCTGGCGACATGAGGCAATCCGATTATTAAAGGCTCTGCGTGATTTAAGCAGACAGCGGCCAGTGGCTGATGAAGATCGGGCGTTGTTAATCGAGAAGGTATATCAAGGCATCGAACCGCAGCCAGTTGATTGGAAATCGGAGTTTTATCGTTTTAGAAAAAACCACCTGGATCAGATTGAAACACGGTTTGAACAAGTTGGCCTGCGGGCATTAAGTGAGACGCGTTTAGAGGTCAGGCTGGTTCGTCCGATTGCCTATTTTACCGATTTGCTGGCATTTGTTACATTTATGCCGATTCATCGCGTTTCGATTGAGCTTTTACGGGAAAGTCAGGATGAGGTAGTTCATGATCTGACTTTGTGGGCATTCGATCCCCAATGGACCAAACCGGACTGGCATCGAAACGGTTATCCCGGACTGATCAGTAATGGAGCTTATCGTCTGGCCGATTGGCAGTTTAAACGATTTTTGCATTTGCAATCGAATCCAGAATATCATGAACGTCAGGATGTCAGTATTGACAGGGTATTGATACGGATTATACCGGATTCCGCAAGCGCTTTTCTGGCTTATGAAAAAGGGGAATTGGACTGGATCCGCAATGTGGATACCCTGGATTATGCTCCTTCCTTATTGCAGTTACAGGCAGAGGGCAAGCGAGACGATATCCATGTGTGTAACGCTTATGGCACCTACTTTTACGATTTTAATTGTCGAGATACACTGGCAGATGGAACGCCTAATCCTTTCAGGGACCCGCTCATAAGGCAGGCATTTACCCTGGCCATCAATAAAAGTGATCTGGCTGGTAAAGTGAAGAAGACCGGTAATGGTCCGGCACATCGGCTGATACCCCCGAATACAATTGCCGGTTATCATTGTGAGGCGGGGCCGGATCTGGATGTAGTTCGGGCCAGGCAGTTATTGGAAGAGGCCGGATATCCCAATGGTGATGGATTGCCTACCATCGAAATTTTACTGAATAATGATTCTAATCATGGGCCTATAGCTGAGGCCGTGGCTGAGATGTGGGAGAAGAATCTGGGTGTCAATGTTGTTATCATGGGTAAAGAATTGAAGACCTTTGATGCAGATCTGGTTCAGGGGCGTTTTATGGTTGCCCGGCATGGCTGGTATGGCGATTATGCCGATCCTACAACCTTCCTGGATTTATACACCACAGGCAACGGGCAGAATAATACCGGCTTTTCGAATCCGGAATATGATGGATTGATGCAGGAAGCCGCAAATACTCTGGATGCCGCCAAACGTCTGGAAATACTGGCACGGGCCGAAACGATGCTGAACCAGGAACAGTTTCCGATTCTGCCGATGTTTTATTATGTGAATATGGTGGCGGTTAAACCCTATATAAAAGGATTTGAAGTCAACCCACGGGAGATCAATCCTCTCAAATATATTTCAATTGAGAAATAGGGTTGTTTGCTTAATGAGCGTGCGGACAGGAACCGCCGCAACATCCGCCCATACTCTGGCCGGGACCGCAGGATGGTTCAGATAGTCCGCAAGCAGTTGGATTGGCGCCGGTATGCGCGGCAAAAGCGCTGACTTTTTTCTGGGTTTTACTCTGACATTCCGGGCAGGCAGGGGGTTTCGCGGACATGGAGCCGACGAGTTTTTCAAAGGTATGGCCGCATTTTTGGCAGATATATTCATAAATTGGCATAAGAAATCTCCAAGTTCAGTTCGAATAATAAACGTATGCAGGAAAGTAACACGTTTATGGCTGGCTGGTTACAGTAAAAGAGATGTAACCATTCCTGATATCTATGATAGCTTAATGATCAACGATTTTCAAGCATCTGGATCCGCCAGGTGAACTGGATCCGGTCCTGGTCATTAAGTTTTGGGTTTGACTCAGCCTGTCGATAAACCTCGATTGCCTGGCCAAACTGTTTATCCTGTTCGTAAAGATGACCGAGCATAAAATAGGCTGGAGCATAATCGGTCTGACGCTTGATCAACGGACGCAGGATTTCGATGGCCCGGTTGTTGTCTCTGATTTCGACAAGGTACCAGGCGTACGTATAGGCATATTTATCGTTGCGAGGTTGAAGCTCACAGGCCTTTTTACTCCATTTCAGCGCTTCATCCAAGCTGCTTTCTGCCGAGAGGACGGCCAGATTGTAGGCCGCAACCGCTGAATTCGGATCGTATTTAAGGGTGTTCCGGAACGATGTTCTGGCTTGATCAGTCTGGCCCATTTCGCCCAGAAGCAGGGCCAGGTTGAGATGAGCGGCAGGATTGGCCGGCTCGAGTTTGATCGCTTGCTGCAATACCGATTCGGCACGGTCATTACGTCCCAGCCGATTGTAGGCAATCGAGGCGTTGATCAGCGGAGGGAGAATGTCCGGGCGGCATTTGATGGCGTGTTCAAAGGCAGTGACCGCCTGTTCGATACGACCGCCATCAAGATGATAATTTCCCAGATTGTAGTGGGAGGTCCAGTCATCTTGGCGCAGATACATGGTGGCCAGATATTCATCGATCGCTTTACGAACCGAATCAAGATGACTGGCCGGTAGCGTATTTTTCGGCAAATTCGCCAGGGCAGTCGCCGCGCGCACCCGGACCAGCCGGATCGGATCGGAACAGGCATTGGCTAGAACGGTAGCTATATCGGTGTTCAGATTTAAACCGAGAATTTCCGCCGCCGCGGAACGGACCAGTGGTGATGAATCCTTTTGCAGACATTGAGTTAAAACTTTCAGGCTTGCATTAGAAAGACCGGGAACATTACGCATCAATCGAATGAAAGATGAGGAATAAATTTCATCATGGTTGTCTTGCGTTAGATATGCCAGTATTTCAGGTAAGCGGTTCCATTTGCCATTCCGGGCATCAAGTAACAAAGCAGACAATTCCAGATGATCATGTTGAAAATCTTTACGGTGCCATTGACGTACATTTTTATCGGCCCACTGGGGATCCTGGTCTTTATGACAGAGATTACAGGCATTGGGAGATTGAAACCGGATTGTCGCCGTGGGCATCGGGGGGCGGAAAGAATGGTCGGACCGTTTCATCTTGGCAAAGATAGTGGCGGGCATGTGGCAATCGACACAATGCGGGGATTCTTTACCGGGTTCGTGATGGGTATGGGGTTGGGGATTATTGACGCGCCCGGCATGGCAAGGCAGGCAGGCGTTGTTCGTTGTGTCTCCGGCAAAGCGATATCGGCCGCTGGAAGTATGGCAATGCATACAGTCGAGTTGCCCGGATTTCGCGCAAGGATTCATTCGCCAAAGTGTGTAGGTATAATTTTCACCAAGATCACGGCCATCCGGGTAATAATCGATGTCTTCAAGCGTGATCAGATCGAAATGATTGAAATAGTCTTCACCGGGTTTGAAAGAATCGGTAATCGCCGACATTTTAGCATGACAGGTTGAGCAGGCCGAATCAACCTGATGAGCTGTGAATCCACGGCTCTGGGTAACGGTAATGAGTTTCGTTTCTTTGAGGGATTCCCCGGGTTTGAGTGCCTGACAGATCTGAATGTGTTCTTCAGCGGCGCCATGACAGGTTTCGCAATTGATGCCGGGCTCTGCCCAGGTGGTGTGGTAACTGTCAGTTTGGGCCTGGTAATTGGTTGCCAGCTGACTGACGTGACAGGAGAAACAGGAAGTATTGAATGTGAGCGCTGGATCGCGCCAGTCGATGGCGTGGTCGGAGCGATCCACAAAATGCCTTACCATGCTGGCAGTAGTATCATACCATTTTTTTTCGTGCACATCGAAGGCCAGGGGCAGGACCTGAAGGCGGCCCCGTTCCATGGGAGTGAGGAAGAAATAGAAGTTTTTACCTCCCATGGCATGGATTATGGGATAATCGCGGCTGCCGTGTGAATCAGACTGACGAATGAAGCTATTGGGATCGCCAAGAAGCACTTGGTATTGGCTGTCGCCTATCGTTAAGGGTGAAACCTGTTTGCTTAGCTCATTTTGGGCAAAGGCGGGTGTAAAGGGCTGCATTGCCAGGCCGTGATGAGAGGTGGACCAAAGTGAATAAAATCTTTCGTGACAGTCTCGGCAACTTGAAGAACCGACATAGTTGGGCCAGTTTGATTGGGCGCCAGTCAGAACCAAGGGCCAAAGAAATATGAAAAAAAACAGAGCTCCAAACAGCCCTGTTGATAATGACAGATTGACAAATGGCGTTGTTTTCATCGTGATCGATTAGCGAGATTTTTCTTCGACGACCGGCAGATATTTTTCAAGCAAACTACGGATATTGCTCTGGGAAGAATCCACTTCAAGGGAAAGATGCCAGTATTCGATCGCCTTTTCAGCCAGGGAGAGATCCTTTTCATTGCGAAGATAAAGCATCATATAAGATACCCCGATACCATTTAAGGCGAAGGTACTGGTTTTGTCCGCCTGGTAGGCAAGCTGGTAATTTTCAAGCGCTTTTTGGGGATCTTTATTTTTAAGGAAGCAATAACCTAAAGCAGCATGTGTTTTGGGATTATTGGGTTCCAGATCGACCGCTTTATTAAGAATCAGTTCAGCCGGTTCAAAACGTTCCTGCTCGACATAGACCATCCCAAGTTTTATCATCAAATCGGCGCGCTTGGGATCCGCTTCAAGGGCCTGCTTGTAAAAGTTAATCGATTCGTAATGATTGCCGGTTTTACTGTGAATATCACCCAGTGCAATGGCAATTTCCATATTGGAAGGATCCAGGGTTGCCGCTTTTTCACAATACTTGCGGGCGTTATCATAGTCTTCCAGTTCAAAATAGCATAAACCGAGCGATAGATTGGCTTGAGGGTGATCTGGTTTTAACGTGATGGCCCGTTGCAGGACTTCAACTGCTTTGGCAAATTTTTTCAGGATTTTATAGACATTACCCAGCTTGAAGTGATCGTTAAAACCCCAGGGGTCCAATTGACAGGCTTTCTCGTAGGCGCCGGCCGCTTGGTCATAGTTACCTTGTCCCGAATAGATATCCCCCATGAGGGAATGAGCCTGGGTAAAAGTTGAATCAAGCTTGACGGCTTCCTGAAGTTCCAGAATGGCATCAATGCCAAATTCGCTGTCGTTAAGAGCGACTGCAGTCACATAGTGCTCAACTGCTTTGCGATAGGACTGCCTGCCGCAACCGCTGAGAAAGATTAACGACAATACGATTGTAATCAACAGGTAGTTACGGGTGTGCATTAATCTAAGTCCTTATTTATAAATAGATTAAACAATCCTGTGATCAAGAATCCGTAGTCGGCAAACCAAGGCTTGATCGAGTCGAACGAGGTTAATTTCGTTTGAATCCTTCCTGATCTGGCATTGACCAGTTTTTATTCTCTTTAAACATTTTGTTCTGGACAAACAATCCTATCATTGTAGGGATAATCAGTATAGCGGGCAATAGAAAAACATTGTCAACTAGTATCGTCTTCATCCGCTCAGGATCGATACCGGGTGAATTTTTTACCAGAGTAAGAGCACCTAGTGAAAATAGCAATGCACCTTGGAGCGAGGAAAATAGCATAATTGAAATTTTATACGAGGAAAAGGCTAGAAACCCACCGGCTACCAGTCCTACCAGACCACCGACCCAGAGCAATTCAGACGGCAAAGTGGCAGCCTGCCAGGCCGCCGCACCCAGTACTGCACCGGCCATTGCCCCCATGGCAGAAACCATATATTTCATCAAAGTCCAGGCCGCCAGACCACCTAGAAAGGCCCCCAGTATGCCCAAGATCAGGTGAGAACCTTCAAATGAAAGTTTCGTTCCAACAAGTTGTCCTGCCCACAGGCCAAAAAGCGAAACATTGATGATGACCAGCAGGCGGAATATTCGCCAGCCATAAAACAGATAAATGCTTGCAAATGCGACACATATGACAGCATGTTTCCATGGCAACGCTGAAATGGTGTTCCAGATGTTGTTCAGATGATATTCAGGATTGATCATGAACGAATTGATGGTATCGGTACTGCCATTATTGGCATTTGCAGCATTTTGAGCCAGGATTAGGAATGGGTTCATTATTGATCCTCCGTATTTTCAGCGGATTTAACGATTTTTTTCTTATTACTACCGGTGATAATAATCTGGATCAACCACCCGATGATAACCATGATGCCAAATAAAGTGGGCATGAATTTTGGGTGTTTATTAACGGCATCGATAGCAGCTATTCCCTTGGCGAATACAAGCAGTAGTACACCCAGGATGATGGAGGTGGATCCAACAATACTGCAGCAAAGGGACATAACCAGAGTTTTAAGTAATTTAGCCAGTATAAACCCAATCAGAGCACCCGCCAGACATATAAGAATCAATGTCAGGGTATTCTGTGTCAGGGATGGCTTCATATTGTAAAATATTTCTCTTATTTTTCCCCAGAAGGATTGGACTTTTTGCTGGGTTTCGGTTGACATATCCAGGAACTGATCAATTTTCTCATCAGGAGCGCTATTCTGGAAAGATTGAATCCGATTATTAACCTCGTTTACTGTTTCAGTAAGATGTGAATCAGTATTAGCGTGTTGGGCGGACCAGTCAAAAGCGTAACCCAGATAACCAGTTAGGCTTAATATTGAAAAAATAATAATTGCCAGAATAACAATAATAATTTTTTTCAACAGGATGGAAGTAATAGCGAACAGGACAGCGCATATAGCCATAGCCGCTAATGGATTGATATTCATAAATGAGGCGGCGGCCCCGCCAATCAAAGTACCAATCCCTGCGCCGAGCAACCCCACCACGAATCCGGCATAGCGTGCTCCTCCCAGCCAGAGAAATAACCCGAAGAAGGTTATCACAACTCCGGAAAGTATCAAGGCCATGGTTGATGCTTCGAGGCAGGCTTGTTGAAATTGTTGCAGATAATTGTGCATAAAAACTTAATCGATTAATTTAAAATACATTACGCAATTTATCGATACTTATATTTCAATATCGGATAATCTAAAAATTTAGGATAAATTAACGAAGTATTTTATCAGGATAAACAGACTATCATTCTATAACTACGACTTTATAGATGGCTGTTTTATATTTGGTTTGACGGATTTGTCAGGCTAATATATCTATTTTGATCAAAATAATACTGATGTTTTTTGAAAGTGAAGTTCATAGTGAGTACAATTCGCGACATAGTTTTTATTATTTTTAGTTGTTTTGTCCTGGGAAAAGGCGCGGCCTGGCTGGTCGATTCTGCGGCACGGATTGCCCATCGTTTTGGGATATCGGATCTGGTCATTGGGTTGACCATAGTGGCTTTTGGCACTTCAGCGCCTGAATTTGCCGTAACCATCGTGGGAGCGATTAAGGGGACCGGGGATATCTCGGTTGGCAATGTGATTGGATCGAATCTGTTTAATATTGGGGTGATATTGGGGGTATGTGCGATTTTCAGTACAGTTAAGACCCGTGCCAGTCTGGTCTGGCGGGATGGTTTAAGTTTGCTGGCGATTACAGTACTGGCTCTTTATTTCCTGTGGGATTTGCAGTTAACTCGAGTCGAGAGTCTGGCGCTGGTTGTGCTGCTCGTGGTATACCTGGGATACTTGTTATACCAGAAGGAAATGGCAATTGAAGAAGAGGTCAGCCATGAACCGGCCGGTATAAAAGATGTGTTTCTGTTTTTGCTGGGATTAGTTTTTATTGTGTGTGGGGGGCATTTTCTGGTGGAAGGCGCTGTTGGACTGGCACGATTTTTTGGCATGGCAGAGTGGGTTATAGCCATGACAGTCGTAGCAGCGGGGACATCGATTCCTGAACTGGTGGTATCGCTGGTGGCGATCATTAAGAAACAGCATGGTATTTCTGCGGGCAATCTGATTGGCAGTAATATTTTTAATACTCTGGGTGTACTGGGAGTGGCCGGGGTGATTCGAGGTATGCAAATTGATTCTGAAGCTCGTCTCAGTATTATTCTGCTGGCTCCACTGACTTTACTGGTAATCGTATTTATGCGTACAGGTTGGAAAGTATCCCGGTTAGAAGGAGTCTGTTTGATTGGGATTTCACTGGCGATCTGGGCGATTAATTTTTTAATGGTTAAGCCGGGATAATCAGGTTATCATGATTGACAATAAGGTCTTAGCGATGGACGTTCCCAGAGGATGACCGTTTGCCATTATATCGGATTTACAGGAATTTCGGCTTGTGGATTAATGAAAACCGGATGATTATGAAGCCAGGTTAACAATAAGTCGATAAATCAATGAGATTTTGTTGTGTTTATTTTTTGCTGGATCATACGCTGATGACCAGAAACAAAACCATTCGTATATTGATAAATTATGGAATTGTCTGGCTTAATTTGCTTTATTGGGCAAATTTCGTACAGGGGCAAGTCGATCATGATGTCTATCATATTTTGCTGTTGCAGGCCTATCATGAAGGTTTGGAGTGGACTGATGGAGTAACCAGAGGCTTTCTGGACAGTTTGGAGAAGCAGAGTGATGTCGAATTATCCGTGGAATATATGGATACCAAACGGTTTCCACCGCCGGATTATTATGATTTGCTCGAAAAGTTGTATCAGAAAAAATATCAGCAGGCTCCCATTGATGTGCTGGTCGTTTGCGACAATAATGCCTTGGATTTCGTATTGACAAGACGTGAAAAGCTGTTTTCCGGTGTCCCAATAGTTTTTTGTGGTATCAATAATTTCAGCCGCGCTTTATTACGGAATCAGACTCAAATTACCGGTGTCATTGAAGAATTGGATATTGCCGGTACGATAGAGTTTGCGTTGGCAGCCAAACCGGAAATTAAACGGTTTGTCGTTGTCAACGATGAGACACCGACCGGATTGAACAATCAGGCGCGGTTTGAAACAGTAGCCCTGCATTACCATGATCAGATTGATTTCGAGGTCATTCGTGAGATTCCCTTAATTGAGATGAAACAGCGTCTGAGCCGTTTAGGATCTGATACCGGTATTCTGGTCTTTACCTATCATCATGATGCGGACGGGCATTATTACAGCACTTCGAATTTTATCCGATTGCTGAGTGAGAACAGTTCAGCGCCTATATTTTCATTCTGGGAGCATTATTTGGGGACTGGAATCGTAGGTGGGATTATGATCAGCGGCGAGGCGCATGGGCGTATGGCGGCTGATCTGGCGAAAAGAATCCTGGCTGGGGAGTCGCCGGATACTATTCCCATCGTTGAAGAAAGCCCAAATATCCCGATGATCGATTATCGCCAGATGAAAAGATTTGGAATCCCACCCGAATCACTGCCACCGGGTACGGTCATTAAGTTTAAACCTTTTTCCTTGTATGAATCTTATCGGGAGTTGATCTGGGCTACCAGTATTGTGCTGATAGTATTGGTAATGTTTATTGTTGTACTCATTCGATTGTTAACCAGGCAAAAAGAAACCCAGTTTGCCCTGAGGGAGAGCGAGTTGCGCTTTCGCCGTTTGACAGAAAATGCCCGTGATATCATTTATCGCATGTCAATTCCGGATGGCAGTTATATCTATGTCAGTCCGGCAGTGGAACAGATTACCGGGTATCAACCTCAAGAGTGGTATGAAAACCCGAAAAAGGTTCAGGATTTGATACATCCCAACTGGCGCGATTATTTCGCGATACAATGGGCGCGACTGTTACAAGGGGATATTCCGGATACGTATGAATATCAAATTATCACAAAATCAGGCCAGATCAAGTGGTTGTTTCAGCGTAACACGCTGGTCAAAGATAATGCTGGCCGTCCAACCGCGCTTGATGGGATTGTCACGGATATTACTGAATTGAAACAGGCTGAGTCTGAATTACGGTCAGAACGTGATATTCTTGAGCGAATCATGGAAGCCAGTCCGGCGGGAATCACCATTCTTAATAGTCAGGGCGATATTGAATTTGCCAACGCACGCGCCGAAGAGGTACTGGGTTTGACCCGGGATAATATTACGCAACTGAAATACAATTCACCCCAATGGAAGATCGTGGATCAGACCGGTCGTTCGATTGATGTTGAACAGTTACCATTTCATATCGTGAAACGTACCGGCCGGATGGTGATTGATGGCCGACATGCGATAGAGGATAGTTTGGGTAAACGTCGATTGTTATCGATTAATGCCGCACCGATACTGGGCGAGGGAGGGCAGGTTGACAAAGTTATTGCGATCGTAGAAGATATTACGGAAGAGATTGAAGCCGAGCGTATTCTGAAAAATAGTCAGGATGCGTTATATAAAGCGCAATCGATCGCGCGCATGGGTAATTATTATTATCGCCCGGAAACCGGGGAGTTTTATCTGGCGGATACCATTCGCTATGCGTTGGGATTGGATCACGAGATAAGCAGTCTGGCTGGTTGGCTGGATATGGTTCATTATGAAGATCGGGCCGAATTACAGCGCCTGATCCAATGGACCATTGACGAGTCGAAATCCTGGGAGATGGAATTTCGATTGCATATCGGTCAATCCAGTCGCGAAATCTGGCTGCATTGCCAGACGGACGCCGAGGTCGATAGCCGTGGTAAAACAGTTTCTGTGATCGGTATGCTGCAGGAGATTACCGATTGGAAAAATCAACGCCGGGAACGGGAAGCGCTGATTGCCCAGTTGGAAGACAAGAACCGGGAACTGGAACAATTTGTCTATTCTGTGTCGCATGATTTGAAATCTCCGTTAATTACTATCAGTGGATTTTCCGGATTGATGCTTGAAAGTATCAACAAGGGTCGCTATGGAGAGTTGGTTGAATTTCATGAAACAATCAAAAAAGCCGTGGATCAGATGTACGCGGTTTTAAATGATTTGCTGGAATTATCCCGGATTGGCCGTTTGGTGAACGATTATGAATCGGTCGATTTCAATGAAATTATCGAAGATGTCAAAATGATGCTGCATGGTGAGTTGAGCCGACATGAGATCGAGTTCGAAATAGCCCCGTCTTTGCCGGTCGTTTATGTCGATCGTCAACGATTAATTGAGGCGATGCAGAATGTGATCAGTAACGCCATGAAATATATGGGTGATCAGGCTCATCCCGCAATCGCAATTGGATATGAAACTCGGGAAACCCATTACCTGTTCTGGGTACGAGATAATGGCATCGGGATCGATGGGCCTTATCTGACGAAAATCTTTGGTCTCTTTGAGAAACTGGATAGAAGTACTGAAGGATCAGGGATCGGTCTGGCGATCGTCAAGCGGATTATTGAAACCCATGGCGGGACGATATGGGCGGAATCGGAAGGATTGGGATATGGATCTACGATTAAATTTACAATTCCGATCCCTGATAAATCGAATGATAGAAAGTGACCCATGATGTGGAATATGTTCAAGAGAAATTTTAAATATTGCCCCAAATGTTCCAGTATGAACATGCAGGTCAGGGAAGGCAAGGCAATTTATTGCCTGGACTGCGGTTTTGTGTATTATCATAATGTTGCAGCGGCCGCCGCAGTTATTCTGGAATATCAGGATAACATTCTGTTAACCAAGCGAGCAAAAGAGCCATGTAAGGGTGGGTTGGATTTGCCGGGTGGGTTTATTGATTATCATGAATCAGCCGAAACGGGTTTGATCCGGGAGGTACAGGAAGAATTGAATTTAAAAATTGAGAACCCTGAATTTCTGACAACGGCACCCAATCTTTATGAATATGAAAATATAGAATATCCGGTTCTGGATGTGATCTTTTATTGTAATTTGACGGATATATCCGGTATCGCTGCCCGGGATGATGTGGCGGGTTTTGAGTGGTATGAACCGCAGCAAATCGATCTGAAAACAATCGCGTTTCCATCAACCCGGGAAGGTGTACGGACTTATCTGATATGGAAAGGTTATTTGGAGGTGTAGTCGTGTCAGGATTCGAATAAGCCGGTGTGGGCTAATTCCGCGAATTGTTGGGGAGAAAGGGTTTCGGCCCGCCGATCAGGAAGGATATTCATCGTGCGCAGGTGTTTCAGGATTGTCTCTTTGTTGGGATGTCTGGCGAGATTGTGGCCGATGGTTTTGCGGCGGTGAATGAACAGAGTTTCAATGGTCTGCCTGAGCGAATGCAGCGCCTCGGTGGTCAAGGGAGATTCGATATCCCGACGCCATTGAACCATCGCAGAATGAACCTGTGGTTGAGGCCAGAAAACATGCGGCGGCAGGATACGGATTAATTCGGGAGTGCCGGCCACCTGGAGTATGATTCCCAGTGTGCCGTATATCTTACCATCATCCGGGGTGGCCAGTATCCGTCGGGCTACTTCTTCCTGAATCGTTATCCACATGGCGTCAGGTGGTCGATTCAGCAAAAGTAAATCAATCAGCAACGGAGAGGAGATACTATATGGCAGGTTGGCGATCAGGTAAAAAGGACCGTTAAACCGGGATTGTAATGAAATAATTCGCTCAATGATATCCGGTTGAATGCGGCTTTTGGACGCCAGGATGTCGCAACAGAAAAATTCGATATTGCGATGCGATGCTAATGCCGTACGGGCGACCCGGCTTAATCCTTCGTCGATATCGACGGCGATCACTGCCCCGGAGCGACCGGCGATCAAATCAGTCATGGATCCAGTGCCGTGGCCCACTTCGAGTACGACTTCATTGCCCTGTAGATTGGCCGCGTCGACAAACAAACGCATCAGATTGAGGTCGATCAGGAAATTCTGGCCGAACCGGTGGCGGGGCGAGAGTTCGTTTTCCTGGAGCAAATCGATAATTTGTTTTTTGGTATGCGGCATGGCGCGGTCAGGTTCCGGATTTTTCGCAAGGGAAATAAATCGTAAAACAAGTGCCCTGATTTAGGTGACTCTGGACCTGAATAGTGCCGCCCAGATCTTTAATAATGCCATGGACAACGGATAACCCCAGGCCGCTGCTGGAGGTATTGTTGCCGCCCATCATGACACCACGGGTTGTATAAAACGGCTCGAATATGTGGGGCAAATGTTCAGGAGCGATGCCGCAGCCGGTATCTGAAAAAGTCATCACGACCAGATTGTCTTTGCGGCCAAGCCCGATTTTGATAGATCCGCCCTGGTTCATGGCTTCTTCGGCGTTGCTAAGGAGATTGCCCAGGAGTTTATGGAATCGATTACCGGGAACCTCAAAAACCGGTATCGGTTGCAGCCGCATTTCCAGGGTAATGTTTTTTTCGCGGAGAGGCCCTTCAACCAGATGAGAAAAAGTCATGATAATTTCGGTCAGGTCGGCCAGATCCATATCACGACGATCTTCTTCAGCGAACGTTAAGAGTGAGGAGGTGATCTGGCTTACGCGGGCAGCGGCTTCTGCGGTCATCTGCAGGGCGCGTCGACTGGCTTGCGGATTGCTGGACTGCAAGGCGTAATCGACAAAGGTCGCCACGCCGCCAATAATATTATTAAAGTGATGAGCGATGCCTGATGCGAGGGTTCCCAGTGAGGCCATTTTTTCCGCTTCGATCAGTTGTTCTTGTAGCCTTTTTCGGTTGGAGATGTCACGGCCCCAGACTGCCAGGCCCTGGACCGTATTCTGATGATCGATGACAGGTGTAATTGCCAGCAGCAAAGTAAATGAGTCGCCGGTCGCCGGTACATGATGGCTGATTTCGAATTCACTGTTTTTGCGATGTTCCAAGGCTCGCTGGATCGCCTCTTTCATAAAATTCTGCCGATCTGTCGTTACGATTTTGAAAAGGGGCTGACCGACCATCGCCGCCGGTTCATAACCGAACAGCCGGGTTGTCATGGCATTCCAACTGGTAATAATCCCGTTAAGGTCCGCGCCGATAACCGCCATAATGGAACAGTCGCAAACATATTGATAAAATGAGGGATGTGGATCTTTCTCAGAGGACATAATCAAGGTGTGTTGGGTTGGAGGTGGGATTCTACGGCGGTATCGGCAATCGGTGCCCATGCCATCAGCAGTCGGTTGGAACCTGGAGTCGGCTGTTTTAATATCAGGTTTCCCAGATTGTCGATTTGCAAGTCGGTGGTATCGACTGTTGCCGCCAGAAAATAACCGTTTTTTAACTGACCGGTTAAAGCCAGATCCGGGAACGCCGTTAATTCAAAATCGCCGGTTCTTGGTAAAGAAGGATTGATCTTCCATGGCTGAGACGTTACTGATAGAAATGTTGGGATAATTCTCAAGTTAACAGCTTTAGTCTGATGATCATCAGGATTAGCAGGGTTGCAGGATGTTCGAAATTGCCATTGGCCGGGAGGCAGGGTGTAGCCACGAAGCGTTTTGTCTAATCTCAGAAATAGCGACTTTTCATGATCGATCCAGTAGCCATTGCTTTCGATTGCTTCCGAGAGATTGCGAACCATCGCCATACGGGTAGGATATTCGACAGCAGCTATACTGATCAATTGCTGGCGGAGGGGTTCCCATTGATTCAATGGCGCAATGGCTATTTTCAGGCCATTACGATTTAACCGGGCGATACTGTCTGGTTCAAAGCCGGAAACCACACCCTCATGCCCGATGGCATTGGATTGTGTCAGCTCATATGTTTGCCAGAAGGACGATGTAATCAATTCATAAGAGCCGGGGTATTCGATGCTGGTATATCGGCAGGTGACATAAAGAATTTCACGGGGCTGGTTGGCTCGGTCATGCGTAAAGGGATTTTCTTTACGCAATTGTTCAATAGTACTATTTCGGCATCCCAATATCAAGATAGCGGCGGATAAGAGTAGGGATGTCAATAACTTGTTTTCAGCAAACATGTTACATTCTCCAAGCATGGGAGTATTATACCAGGGAAGCCATGAAAAGTCAATTCGGATGTTTTGGGGGTGATTGTCTTTATTTTAAGGGTGAGAATGGTGGAAATTCATTGTCGTTGTTGTCCCAATCATCCATCATCTCTTTGATAAAATCCAGCATATCCACGTCATCCAGCAGTCCGGTATGATTATCGTTCATGTAGGCTTGATTGGCTTCGTTTTGATTGGAAAAACCATCCCGGACATTTTCTATCGTCATGGGAATAGAATCCTGAACCATTTCCATGATGTATGGAATTTGTGTATATGGAATCAGTTGGTTTTTCAGAGCATACCAGGTGTGTGCAGCGATTTGGTTGATTTTTTTGTCAACCCGTCCTGCCATGGCTTCAAGCTGAAGATTCTGGGCCATACGAGGCAAAAGAATCTCAATTTCGTGGGGAAGTACCTGTTCACAATAGAGATCCAATTTTTTCTTACTGAGGCAGGCCCGGCCCCGTTTAGGGGCGTATTCTTTGATAAAATTATAAGAATGATTGGAAAAAAACAGGAAAGTATTATAAGTGGGTTCATCCATTAATAGAGTTGACAAGGCGACCAGTTCCATTTGGAAAGTGGATTCTCTGAGATGATAGGCGCTCAAATCCGGTTCAAATGACTGTGGTTGAATAGGATCGCCCCCCAGGTAAATACGACTGATCAGAAATTCGCCAAGGATTGGGGCATTGGCTTGTTTATGGATTTCCAGGGCCCAGGCAACCATACGAAGCGCAAACTCGAGCGAGCAATCGTAGAATGCTGCACTTGACGGCTGTTGATGAAACTGTTTCATCAGCTGGGAGCCTTCATCGGAAACGAACCAGATGTCTTTCAATCCGATTTTATCATTGATCAGCAGAGCCAGGCAATCAGTTTTTCTCTTGCTCCCCTTTTTATGAATTTCCAGGCTGATCGAGAATGATCCATCTCCGTCAATCTGGCTGATTTGCCCTTTTTTAAAAGTAAAACCGGGATCAAAATGTGGCAGAATCCCTTCGCGTTCCATCGCGGCGGCGTAAGCCCCGGCTTTGAATCCGATTTGTCCGGCGGCCGGTAATGCGGCTAATTCACGTAAAAACCAGGTTACAACAGACGAATTCAAATCACGAAGGGTGTCCAATGCGGCTAAGGCATCACTGGCCGGGATATCCGGATGTGGAAGCGTACAGGCGATTATTGAACAGAGTGCCGCTGCGGCTCCTTCCGGGCAATTAGGTGCGACCTGGCATATGCTCATATAGCAAAATTTGATTTCATTATAATTATCGATGATCTGGAGACGCGACGGATTCTCATCGTCCAATAAATGGATACTGCTGAAAATGGTCATCAGGCTGAATGGATCTGGTTTAAGCAACGCGCTCAATTGCTGCGTGGCCGCGTTTTTCAAGGCATCCGGATCTTTGAGGTTTGATAGCATCAAGTCCTGAATGTTGTTTTCCGGTTGGGCCAGCGAACAGATGCTCCCGGCGGTAATTTTTTTGCTGTCTGGCACTTTGGGATCGGATAACGCCGCCTGTAATATGGGAATGGCGCCATCGATATATAATTCAAAGGCGAAATCCGGTATCTCATCACTGGTCAGGGCGTGAATCAGTGTGGAGGTTGCAATATTCATAACGGTAAGATCCGGTTCATTGAGAATGCATTCGGCGAGTTCTTTGCCGGGATCGTCAAAGGTCTCGTAGATGTCCCGGCAAATGAGGGTTGGGTGATCGTTGCGTTGGAAACAATCCAGTAAAAATTTTTTCAAGCGATTTCGCTCATTTGTGGGGAATTTAATGACATTCTTTGTGGATTTGCGTTTTCTGCTGGACATCAGGATTTCCTGAAAATGAAAAGGGGAATCCAAATCGGATTCCCCAAGACATTCTGGTTTTTAACTTATATATGGGAGCCACCCAGTTCTTCAAGCCGGAGTTTGAGGGCTTCATGTTGTGCCAACATTTCGATGGGCAGACGGTCTCCGAACTTTTTGAAGTATTCTTCGATCCGTCCCATTTCATCGCGCCATGCCTGCGGATCGATCTCAAAGAGTTTTTTCATCGATGCCGCTGGCATATCCAGACCGGTCATATCGAGATCGTCTGGTTTGGGGATGAAACCGATGGCGGTTTTTACTCCTTCAACTTCATTGCGGCAACGAGCCAGGATCCATTCGAGTACCCGGAGATTTTCGCCATAACCCGGCCAGAGGAACTGCCCTTCGTCATCCTGGCGGAACCAGTTGACATGGAAAATTTTCGGTTGCCATCGCATACGAATCCCCATGCGGAGCCAGTGTTCGAAATAATCGGCCATGTTATAGCCGCAGAAAGGCAGCATGGCCATTGGATCACGCCGGATTTCGCCGACTTTACCCACCTGGGCGGCAGTACGTTCACTGGCCATGGTCGCGCCCAGGTAAACCCCGTGTTTCCAATCGAACGATTGATAGACCAGGGGCGCCAGTTTGGCCCGGCGGCCGCCAAAGACGATCGCGGAGATCGGAACCCCATGATGATGTTCGGTACGGAACGAATGGGAGGGACATTGACTGATCGGAGCGGTAAAGCGGCTGTTGGGATGGGCGCCCGGGATCGGTTTGCCATTTTCGTCGGTCATGCCTTTTTTCCAGGGACGTCCCTGCCAGTCCAGCGCGCCTTCGGCCGCCGGTTCGCCGTCGCCATCTTCCCACCACACCGTGCCGTCTGGATTGAGCACTACGTTGGTAAAAATCGTGTTTTTCTGAACGGTCTTCACCGCATTGGGATTGGTTTTGGTATTGGTGCCGGGAGCCACGCCAAAGAAACCGTTTTCCGGATTAATGGCCCAGAGCCGTCCATCCGTGTCGATACGCATCCAGGCGATATCGTCGCCGACCGTCCAGATCCGATAGCCTTTAACCTTGAGGCCTTCTGGCGGGATCAGCATGGCGAGGTTGGTTTTGCCACAGGCGCTGGGGAAGGCGGCGGCTAGATATTCGATGCGACCAGTAGGATCTTCAATACCCAGAATCAGCATATGTTCTGCCATCCACATTTCTTTGCGGGCGAGATAACTGGCGATCCGCAAGGCCAGACATTTTTTACCCAGCAATACATTGCCGCCATAACCACTGCCGACGGACCAGATAGTATTATCTTCAGGGAAATGGAGTATCAGTCGTTTTGCAATATCCAGATCGGCTTTGCTATGCAGGCATTTGGTAAATTCGCCGCCCGAGCCCAGCGCTTCCAGGACATCCGATCCGACACGGGTCATGATGATCATGTTCAAAACAACATAAATACTATCGGTCAGTTCAATTCCAATTTTGCTGAAAGGTGAACCCACCGGGCCCATGGAAAATGGAATGATATACATCGTCCGGCCTTTCATGGCGCCGATAAAATGATTGCTGGCCTGCCGGTAACCCTCTTCCGGGCTCATCCAGTTATTGTTAGGCCCGGCATCTTCCTTCAGGGATGTACAAATATAGGTCAGATGTTCCACGCGAGCGACATCGTTGACTGCAGTACGGTGGTAATAACAACCAGGCAGTTTTTCCTGATTCAGTTCGAGTATTTCGCCGGTCGAACAGGCTTTCCGGGTAAGCGCCTGCTTTTGTTCCTCGCTGCCGTCTATCAAAACGATTTTATCCGGCTGGCACATTGCCGCCATTTCGTCGATCCATTCGTTCAGTTTCTGGTGCGCAGTTAAAGGCATGTAAAACTCCTGTATTGTTTATGGGGTGATTTTAACTAATTAATTAACAAAAAGTTACTGCTTTGGGCCCTGGTAGACGACCACCAAAGCCTAAAGATGATAACAGGAAATTGAGGTAAAGTCAACGAAAGAATAAAAAACGCGAAAATCGGGTTTGATTTATTTTGGGGGGATCCCAGGATGACGGTATAACGACATTGGTACTAAATTATGGAGGAATCTAAGATAAATCTATCACATCTGGAAACTTTTAAAATCGGATGATGAGGCGATCCATCCGCCGCCGAGGACTTGGGTGTTCTGGTAAAAAACGGCGGCCTGACCGGGGGTGACGGCCCGGACGGGGACATTAAACTGGACTGTAGCACTATTGGTTTCAGGATGAGGAATGACAGTAGCTGGAGAGCCACGATGGTTATAGCGGATTTGTACTGTAGCATGAAAGGGTTCACCCGGTGGGGTTGATAGCATCCAGCAGGTATTTTCGACAACAAGCGTTTCGCGGAGCAGATCATCATTGTTTCCCAACGTGACTGTATGATTCCTGGCATCGATATCGACGACATAGGCCGGTATGCCCAGGGCGATCCCCAGACCGCGCCGTTGCCCGATGGTATAGCGATAGATGCCTTGATGGTTACCCAGAATATTACCACGGGTATCGATAATTTTACCGGATTGTTTGAGATCGGGAGCCAGTTCTTCCAGAAAGCGGACATAATCATCATCGGGCACAAAACAGATCTCCTGAGAATCTCCTTTATCATGGACAGGCAAGTCCATTTGTTGAGCCATCTCGCGGATTGCATCTTTGGAAAAGTCACCGAGCGGAAATCGTATGCGGGGCAGGTTTTGATAACCAATGCCAAACAGGGCATAAGACTGGTCCTTGGCGTGGTTGCTGGCGCGACAAAGTTGGAACTGGCCACTTTCATTAAGAATACGGGCATAATGGCCGGTTGCGATTTGATCAGTTCCAATCGATTCTGCGAATTGAAGAATGCGGCCGAATTTGAGTTTGCGGTTACACATGATACAGGGATTGGGAGTGCGGGCATGACGGTATTCGGCTATGAAGTAGTCTATGACTTGGCGTATGGAATCGCGAAAATCGACAATTTGCAGTTCAATATCCAGTTGATCGGCGATTCTTTGAGCATCGGTTTTATCATTGACAATCCGTCCTTCGGAATCGAGGCGGTTTTTATGAGCCAGTCCCATATCCATATAGAGACCTTTAACGTGAAAGCCTTGTTGCTTAAGCAGGGCGGCCGCAGTACTGCTATCCACGCCGCCTGACATGGCAACTAATATGGATGGATTGGTTTGATTCATATCATTTAATTGGCAATATTGTTATGAATTTTGGGTTTACCTGATATTATAGCGTGACAACCGGTAATTTACAGGGCTTAAATCTGGCTGAAAAGGATTTGTCTAAATAAGTAAAAAATACAGGTTGATAAATTACTTTTTATAAAATGCCTCCGGTACTAGCCGGAACAGCAGAGTTGTTCCCTGTAATTTGAATTGAAGTTATTAAATTGGTTTTATCAGGCGATTGTTTGACTTGCACGCAGTCGCAAGATATAATTTAAATAAACCGTTCTATAACAAAGGGTCTATGTATGAGATTGACGATACGACGAGGTGGTACGTTGATAAATGAACTTCGGTTTACCGATGGTCCAGTTTATATCGGCCGGAAAGCATCTTGTCAGATTTATCTGCCAGACCGGACCATATCCAGGCAACATGCCGTCCTGTTTACGAATGCAACGGGACAATGGTTTGTTCAGGACTTGCAATCATCCAATTGCACCTTATTAAACGGACGGATGATACAACGGGATGAATTGCATGAAGGGGATGTCGTCGGGATCGCCGATTTCTGTATGGAAGTACATTTTGATCAGGCGATCAGCGCCCAGCATGCCGGCACCCCTGTGGATATGGATGACACGATGGTGGGACAGCATATCGATGCTTCTGGTTTTTATAAAGTTTCCTGCAAATCGATTCCTATGATTCACTTGAATGCAAAACAGTTACAGGATTTGTATTATTTGAATCTGCAACTGTTTGGACAGACAGATGAAGAAGCTTTGCTGGAAAGTCTGGCGTCGATATTAATCAAACAGCTGAAAGGGTATCATATCTGGATCGGCTTGCGAGAAACTTCTGATGGACCGCTGACTTGCCATAAGGGATTGATCCGCGATGGTTCGCATATCAGTATCGAGGGACTGGCGGGCAAAGATGTGATCCGTCACTCAATCCAAGAACAATCATTTATGTTATTGACTAACTTTGGTGAGTTTTTTACTGATGACGTTCGCCAGAATCCGGCCATTCAGAGAATCTGTTCAGCGATTGCCACACCCATCACCTCGCCGGCCGGGGTTTATGGCGTTATCTATCTGGATAACGGCTGTGATCAGGATCCTTACAGTCATCATGAACTGCATTATCTGATGTTAATCAGTACGCAACTCTCGGCGCTGGTGGAGCATATCGGTTAAATCGGGGCATAAAAAACCGGCGGAGAGCAGCGGTTAGTACTGTCAATTTGTGAGTATTATTCTTCGGTTTCAAATTCGTCGAATTGCATGGCCTTACGGTCGATTTTATCCATGAAGCCTTCCAGTTTGCGCGATCGGACCGGATGTTGTAATTTCCGGATCGCCTTGGCTTCAACCTGTCGAACGCGTTCACGGGTGACCTTGAATATGCGGCCCACTTCTTCTAGCGTATAGGTGTATCCATCGCCGATGCCATAACGAAGTTTAATAATTTCGCGTTCACGGTAAGTCAAGGTTTTTAATACCGCGTCGATACGTTCCTTAAGCATTTCATGGGTCGCCGACACAATGGGGGATTCGGCGGCGTCATCTTCGATAAAGTCGCCAAAATAGCTGTCTTCGCTTTCACCCACTGGTCGATCCAGGCTGATGGGATGCCGGGAGATTTTCATAACACGTCGAACTTCGGATACCGGCATATCGACTGCTTCGGCAATTTCTTCAATGGTGGGTTCAACGCCCATTTCCTGTTGAAGCTTTTTACTGGCGTTACGGATCCGGCTCATGGTTTCGATCATGTGAACCGGGATACGGATCGTACGGGCATGATCGGCGATCGAACGGGTAATCGCCTGGCGTATCCACCAGGTGGCGTAAGTGCTGAATTTATAACCGCGTTTATACTCATATTTATCGACGGCGCGCATCAGGCCGGTGTTGCCTTCCTGGATGATATCGAGGAAGCTGAGACCACGATTGCGATATTTCTTGGCGATAGACACGACCAGTCGCAGGTTGGCGCCGCTGAGTTTACGTTTGGCGTTTTCATATTCCTTGAAAACTCTGCGGGTTTTAGTATAGAATTTGCGCAGGGAGTTGATGTCTTCAAGCACCATTTCTTTAATGCCGGCCAGTTCATCCTCAATCACCTGAATATCTTCTGGGTTCAGGTTGTATTTTTTGGGATTGGCTAACTGGTCCTGAAGCGTTTCCAGTTTTCTGAGAATTCCCTCGAGTTTGTTTAGCAGGGGTTGAATGCGGCTGGTCCGTAAGGCCAGCTCTTCCAGTAGTGCGGCCGCCCGGCGCCGACGCTGTTTGATCTGGACCCGCAATTTGATTTTGACGGCCGGATCTTCAGAACGGTTCATCTCCAGCCAGTCGTTTTTATTAAGTTCAATAATTTTTCGAACCGTGGTGATATTATTAGGAATCCGTTTCAGAACGGCATTTTTAGCTTGGTGGTCGGCGGTGGAAATCCGCATAGTCCGATCAAAGGGAAGGTCGCTGTGTTCCACCTGTTCAAGTATGGCAATGGCCTGTTCCATGCAGTAATCGTTTTCGAGGATCCGGCGACGAAACGCCATGCGAGCCAGTTCAATCCGTCGGGCCAGAGCAATTTCTTCATCCCGGGTAAGCAGGGGGATTTCACCCATCTGGGTAAGGTACATTCGCACCGGATCATCGATCCGTTGCTCGCCGCCAAAGAAATCCTCATCAGGGCTTGATTCTTCAAAATGGGGCGTGTCTTCTTCGGCGATTCGTTTTTCGAGTTCGGTTTCGTCGATCAGGTCGACACCCATATCATCCAGGGCCATTAAAAGATTGTCCAGGTGATCTGGTGATATATTATCTTCAGGCAACTCGTCGTTCATCTCCTCATAGGTGATATAGCCGCGCTCCTTGCCTTTTTCGATCAATCCTTTCAGGCTCTCGTTAAGGTTCATGTTTTCGTTCGTTTTCTCAGCCAACTTCGACTCTCCGTGATCAATTTCTGGTAGTGTTTGCAACTCTGTCTCATTCGTTCAAGCCGGTTAACAAAAAACCGGTAAGGTTAAGTTTATTCTGCTCAAGTGGATCAACGGATCCATTCGAGAATAACAGTCATTATGCCTTTCCGTGAAAGGCATGGTGTTTAATTCAGATTGATTCGATGGTTTGTCTGCAATCGCATTTGCAATTCCTGCAACATGGCGGTTTGCGCTTCTGGCCCCAGGTCTTGAGCGTTTGCGCTGACCAGTTGACGAATATCCTGCCTGTTTTGCTTCTCTTGGGAACGTTGGATATAAGCCAGCGCTCCGTCGAGTGTCTGGTCAAAATTGCCGCGCTTGCCGCCGCGATCAGCCAGGTCGGTTATCCGGGCGCAAAGTAGTGGACTTTCACAACCGGCAAGAATTTCGCTCAAGTTGCGGGCGTGATTAACGCTGCAACTATGCCTGACAAGCCTGAGAATCTGATTCAATTCCGGATCGGCCAGTTCAGGCAGCTCCGTTATCGCCTGGGCAATCTGTTCAAACCTTTCCGGTTCGTTCAGCAATACTTCGATAATCTCCTGCCAGGCATTAGTCAGGCCATCAAATGAGATTGTCCGGGGTGAACTGATCGCATGCTCCTGTTTTGCGGGCGTTTTTTTGCGAGCCTGCATGCGTGCAACAGTCTGGTGTACTGAATTGACCGGACGCTCAACCAGTTTGGATACCCGATTTAGCAGGAATCCCTGGCTGATCTGGTCCATATGCCCGGAAAGTGTTGCATCGGCTATCAATTCCAGGAATAATTCGATCGCGCGCGCACGGCCTTTGATGCCGTCCTGGGCCTGAAGATTGTCAAGCATCTGGCGCCATTTGAATTCGAGTGCGTCCGACGCGGCTTCCATCTCCTTCAGGAATGACTCGGGTCCCTCCTGAAGCAGGAAATCACATGGATCGCGGTTGTCGGATAATGTAGCGATACTGACTTCCATACGTTGTTTAAAAAAGATTTCGGTGGCGCGGTCCGCGGCTTTGCGGCCGGCAGTGTCGCCATCGAACATCAGGATGATCTTGTCGGTATATCGTGATAAAATCCGGGCATGCTCTTCGGTCAGAGCGGTGCCCAAGGTTGCAACTACATTAGAAATGCCCATTTGATGGGCCATAATGCAGTCTGTGTAGCCTTCTACGACAATGACGCACTTTTGTTTATGGATTGCGTCTTTGGCGGCAAAAATCCCATAAAGCGCACGGCTTTTATCAAAAAGAGAACTCTCGGGACTGTTCAGGTACTTGGCCGGATCGTCGCCTAAAGTGCGGCCGCCAAAGGCGATAAATCGGCCCAGGTTATCCCGTACCGGGAAAATCAGCCGTTCACGAAAACGGTCGTAAAAACCACCCGTTTCCCGCTGAACGAGCAATCCAAGGTGGCTGAGCTGATCCAGGGGGATATTATCCGCTTTGGCGGCATTGAGCAGGCTATCCCAGCTATCCGGAGCCCATCCCAGTTGAAAAAACTCACTGTATTCGTCGTTTATGCCGCGTTGTTTTACATAATTGCGAGCCCGTTTGCCGGTAACGGGATTTATTAACAATTGACGGAAAAAATCAGCTGCCCAGCGGTTGACCTTTTCCAGGTCAGTTCTGTCCAGTCCTTTTGCCGTGGGTTGCTGGCGTTGGGGTAACTGAATTCCTGCCTTTTCAGCCAGCAGTTTGACAGCTTCAGGAAAGGTTAAGCGTTCACGCAGCATCATAAATTGGAAAATATTGCCTCCTGCGCCACAGGAAAAACATTTGAAAATTTGTTTGGAAGGGCTTACATGCATACTGGGACGATGATCGTCATGAAATGGACAAAGCCCCACAAAATCTTTGCCTTGTGGTTTCAACGAGAGATAGCTGCTGATAAGTCCAACGATATCAACAGCTTGCAATATTTGACGCACATGCGTTTCTTCAAAATATGCCGGCACAGCACTCCCCGACATCTTTCTCTAGTTTCAGGTTAAAATTTATAGTTTGGGTCTGGTTTAAGCACTAAAAAATCTTGGTTTTTTTATAAACAAGTAAGTATATACTATAAAATGATGCTTGTCAAAAAAATCGATACCTTTAATACAAAGCATTTAATAGTAAATATCAATACTGATAAAAGTAATTGCAATCTGAATGGTAGTACCAGATAGATGGTGGAGGGACTAACATATCTGCAACAACTTCTCCACATTATAAACATGTCATAAATTTTGAATTGGTATCAGAAAAAATTAAAAATATGAAAAAAACAGCAAAAATTACAATCGTTGGAAGCGGGGCGCTGGGGGGGTATTATGGGGCAAAAATGGCATATGCCGGATTTAACGTCCATTTCCTGATGCGAAGGGATTATGAGATAGTCAAGAGGTGTGGCTTACGGGTAAAAAGTTGTCGCGGGGATTTTTACCTTAAAGAGGTAAAATGTTATACGGATGTTAATGAAATAGGAATATCGGACGTAGTTTTTATTGGACTGAAAACCACCGCAAAAGATAATTATGAATCTCTGATACACCCTTTGACTGGACCGAATACTCTGATATTGACCGCTCAAAATGGT
This sequence comes from Sedimentisphaerales bacterium, assembly GCA_963663965.2. Taxonomy (GTDB): domain Bacteria; phylum Planctomycetota; class Phycisphaerae; order Sedimentisphaerales; family SM23-30. Next base: position 254,946 of record CAXXFK010000010.1, on the reverse strand, counting down.
TTGGGGAATGAAGAAATACTGGCGAGTTTGTTCTGCGTCGAACAAATCGCCGGGGGATTGGCTTTTATCTGTTCCAATCGAACAGAAGCAGGTGTTATTGAACATCTGGATTATGGTCATATTCATATTGGCAATTATTTACGAGAATCAGATCAGCGAATTAGAGATTTTGCGGATATTATGATTCAAAGTGATATTGATTGTCAGGTGGTTGAGAATCTGGCCTTGTCGCGCTGGAAAAAACTGGTCTGGAATGTGCCGTTTAATGGTTTGTCGACATGGCTGGATAAAACAGTGGATGTGATCGTTCGCGATCAGGCGTTACAGGAACGATGCATGCGGCTAATGAAGGAGATACAGAATATCGCGCGTGCTTATCAACTGGAGATCAGTGATGAATTTCTTGATGCCATGATGACAAATACGATAAAAATGGCGCCTTATTATACTTCGATGCATCTGGATCGTTTACAGGGGCGCCCGATGGAGATCGAATCGATATTTGGCGAACCGCTTCGGAGGGCTCAGGCCAGACAGGTGGATACGCCTGAATTAGAAATGATTTATGATGGGCTTATTCGTATACAGAATGAATTATAGCGTCAATAGACGGTAATTGATAGAATCGCCTGTTGGAATAGAAATGGAATTGACCAGGCGAAATGCCCAGGAGAATCCCACAAATTTATTTTGTAAAAGTTAGAGTTTGTTTTTTGATATGCATCAGAAATCAAGCGCTCAATTATTTTCTAATATCTGGTTGCACGCTTCGATAAACTCTTTATTGCTTTCCATAAGTTCCGAGATGTCGCCAAGGATCTCAATCGTCTCGATTTTATCGCCCTGGCGGATACTGTCGACGACTTTCTGGTCTGCTGGCTCCATAATCTGTCCAAAAACAGAATGTTTCCTGTCAAGCCAGGGTGTTTCGACATGGGTAATAAAAAACTGACTGCCGTTGGTGCCAGGTCCGGCATTAGCCATGGAAAGAATGCCCGGTTTGTCGTGTTTGAGAGAAGGATCAAACTCATCCTGAAATTGATAACCGGGGCCTCCGGTGCCGATCCCGTGGGGGCATCCGGCCTGGATCATAAAGTTGGCGATCACCCGGTGAAATTTTATTCCATTGTAAAAGCCTCGCTGGGCGAGATTAACAAAATTGGCAACCGTAACCGGGGTTTTGTCGGCAAATAGTTTCAGTTTAATATCACCCCGGTTGGTTTTAATGGTAGCTTGAATCATGATATCTCCAGGTTAGCGTAGTGATTTAGATTGCTATAACTGTTTGTAATGTGAGAAAATAACGAAAATTATATTTAGTGTATAGCATGTAACGGTAAATCTGTTTCAGATAGTAACCAGAATCCATCGGTTATATTTCAGAAGAAATTTAGCTGTTCAAATAAGGCATTTCCATTATACTATCGGTTTTGCACAAAAAACTGATAATTATTTACCATTTATATAAATATGGAGACAGTTATGAATTCGGATATGGTCAAAAAAGGTTTTGAGCGAGCCCCGCATCGTGGGCTGTTGAAGGCGTGCGGTATCAAAGATGAAGATATGGGTAAGCCGTTTATCGCCATTTGCAATAGCCATGTCGACATTATTCCTGGTCATGTTCATTTAAATGAAGTGGGGCAGTTTATTAAAAATGCGGTAAGGGTCGCTGGGGGAGTGCCGTTTGTGTTCAATACCATAGGGGTTTGTGACGGCGTGGCAATGGGCCATACCGGGATGAAATATTCATTGTCAAGCCGGGAAATTATCGCCGATTCCGTTGAAACGATGGTTCGGGCGCATTGTTTTGACGGCATGATTTGCATTCCCAATTGTGACAAAATTGTCCCCGGCATGTTAATGGCTGCCATGCGGGTCAATATTCCCACGATTTTTGTGTCTGGCGGACCGATGAAAGCCGGCAAGACGTCTGATGGCAAAGCGGTGGATTTGATCTCCATTTTCGAAGGGGTGGCGGCTTACAACGCCCGGAAAATTAATGAAAATCAGCTCAAAGAGCTGGAAGACAAAGGGTGTCCGACCTGTGGCAGTTGTTCCGGTATGTTTACGGCCAACAGTATGAACTGCCTGTGTGAAGCGATTGGGCTGGCATTGCCGGGCAATGGCACGATTCCGGCAGTGGATCCACGGCGCGAGAGTTTATATCGTGCTGCTGCCGAAAAAATTATGGAATTGATTGCAAAAGATATTAAGCCCAGGGATATATTGACTAAATCGGCACTGGATAATGCCATCGCTCTGGATGTGGCTATGGGTGGGTCTACTAATACCATTCTGCATACGCTGGCGGTGGCCCATGAAGCCGGGATCGATTATACTTTGAACCAGATTGCGGAAATTGCCGGCCGGACCCCGACCATTTGCAAAGTTTCGCCTTCCAGTTCTTATCATATTGAAGATGTCCATGAGGCCGGCGGGATCAGTGCGATCTTGAAAGAGATCAGCAAAGTGCCTGGACTGATCAAACCGGATTGTATTACCGTCACGACTAAGACCCTGGGAGAGAATATCGCTCAGGCTGACATTAAGGACCCGGTTTGTATACGCCCTCTGGACAATGCCTATTCGGCCAAGGGCGGCTTATCGATTTTAAAGGGTAACCTGGCGCCAAAAGGTTGTGTTGTCAAGAGCGCCGGTGTATCGGAAAAAATGCTTCGTCATAGCGGTCCGGCTGTTATTTTTGAAAGTCAGGAGGAGGCTTGTGCCGGTATTCTGGGTGGCAAGGTCAAGTCCGGAGACGTTGTGGTGATTCGCTATGAAGGCCCCAAGGGTGGCCCCGGAATGCAGGAAATGCTTAGTCCGACAAGCTATATTATGGGCGCCGGATTGGGGGACAGTGTGGCGTTGATTACGGATGGCCGTTTCAGCGGAGGCACGCGGGGGGCATGCGTCGGGCATATCAGTCCGGAAGCCGCGGAAGGCGGTCCGATCGGATTGCTGGAACCGGGTGACATTGTCGAAATCGATATCCCGGCCGGTGTAATCCGGGCTCAGTTATCGGATGCGGAACTGGCCAAACGCCGTGAAAAATGGTTTGCTCCGGAACCCAGAATTAATCATGGCGCCCTGGGTAAATATGCCAGAATGGCCACTTCAGCAGATACCGGCGCAGTAATGAAATGGTGAATAATCACGGTTTAACCGGATGAATCATGACCGGATGGCTCAATTATTACCGACATATCCGCCGCGCCGCGAATCTGAAGAAGCTGGACGGCTGGATCCGCCGCAAGTTGCGAGTCATCAAACTCAAACAACTCAAGCGGAACTATACGACCGCCAAGTTCTTTATTTGCCACGGTGTCGCCGAATACCAGGCCTGGCTCGGCGCATTGAGCGGTGTGGGTTACTGGCGGAAAAGCGCCCTGCCTCAATCGCACCAAGCCATGAATTTGCCATGGTTTTAAAGAACGAGGATTGATCAGTCTGTCTCGCAGATGGCGGGATTTGAATGGAATGCCATAGGAAATCGACCGGTACCGAGCAGGCACGCCGGGTGGTGTGAGAGGTTGGGGCTGCAAAGCCCATGCCTACTCGATTTGCGCAGAATTAAAGACCCGTCAAGCCGGAAAATAATCCGGTTCGTTCCCTTTTTTCCATTTAATATTACAACCCGCGCTGGGACGCTGATCGTCTGAAACGGTTTGGCCCGCCAGCAAAGCATCCAGCGCGCTACGCAGATCCTTGCCCGTCACCGGGATCTGGTTACCCGGTCGGCTATCATCCAGTTGTCCTCGATACACCAGTTTTTGGTCTTTATCGAACAGGAAAAAGTCCGGTGTACACGACGCCTGATATGCCTGGGCCGTCTCCTGCGTCTCATCATAAAGATAGGGAAAAGTAAATCCCTTTTCACGGGCCAGCAGCGCCATATTCTTGGGACTGTCCTCCGGGTAATTGGCAACATCGTTAGCGCTGATCATCACCACCGCCAGTCCTTTCGCCTGATACTCTTTGATCAAAGCAACCAGCGGATCGATGACATGTTTGACATATGGACAGTGATTACACGAGAAAATCACCAGTAGACCGGCTGCGTCTTTAAAGTCGGCCGGCGAAACATGCTTTCCTGTGATATCCGGTAAGCTGAAATCCGGCGCTTTAGTACCGAGAGTCAGCATCGTAGAAGCGGTCATAACCATATATAAATCCTTTTCTATCAAATGGTAATGTTTAAATTTTACACATCCTGATTCATTAGATTATAGGCACGACCTGCCACTGAGTCAAAAACGGCTTATTTCTGGGTATAGTTCTGCGCGATAGGCATGCGCCGGCCGGTCCCAAAAGCTCGACTGGTCACCTTCAGCCCCGGCGCCGCCTGTTTGCGTTTATATTCATTGCGATCTACCAGCCGGATAATCCGGCCGACAACGTCCCTTTCAAATCCCGCATCCACAATCTGCTGAAACGACTGCTCCTGCTCGACATACCGCTCCAGTATATCATCCAGGATTTCATATGGCGGCAGCGAATCCTGATCTACCTGGCCGGGCTTCAACTCCGCCGATGGCGGCTTGGAAATCGTCGAAATCGGGATCACTTCACGCTCACGATTAATGTAATTCGCCAGCCGATAGACCATAATTTTGGGCACATCGCTGATCACCGCCAGCCCGCCGGCCATATCACCATACATGGTGCAGTATCCCACTGCCAGTTCGCTTTTATTGCCGGTGGTTAACAGCAGCGACCCGAATTTGTTACTGATAGCCATCAGAATATTGCCCCGCAACCTTGCCTGAATATTTTCCTCGGTAATATCCGATTCCAGCCCGGTGAAAATTTCCGTCAGCGTCTCTTCCATGGCGCAATGCGCCGTTTCAATAGGAATGATATGAAATGGAATCCCCAGGTTCCCCGCCAGATCCCGTGCGTCATTCACACTGTGATCGCTGGAATACCGGCTGGGCATAGCCACCCCCGTCACCTTATCCGCTCCCAGTGCTTCCACTGCGATCGCCGCCGTTACCGCCGAATCGATCCCGCCCGAAAGCCCCAGTACTACCGACCGAAACCCGCATTTCCGCAGATAATCACGCAATCCCAGCACCAGCGCGTCATGCACCGACGCGATATCACTCTTGACCGAGGCAATGCTGTTCTGCTCAGGCCGGTCGATATCAACCAGCAGTAGATCCGGCTCAAAATCCCTGGCCTGCGCGATCAACTCACCATTCCGGCCAAAGGCGCAACTGGCCCCGTCAAAGATCAGATCATCATTCCCACCCGTCTGATTCACATAAACCAGCGGAATCCGATGCTGACGGCACTGCCGCCCAAACAGGTCGATCCGGAATGCATGTTTGTTGATCACGAATGGCGACGCCGACATATTGACAATCAGATCCACCCCGGCCCGCGCCAGATCTTCAAACGGATTGATCTCATACAGCCGCCGGGTCTGCTGGTCAGGCGTTTGCCAGATATCTTCACAGATCGTCAGGCCGATTTTCCTGCCCATAAACTCCACTACCTGTTGCGATTTGGCCGGGGCAAAATACCGCTGCTCATCGAACACATCATAGGTGGGCAGCAGTTGCTTGTAATAGGTCGCTACCACCCGGCCGTTCTGGATCAGGGCCGCCGCGTTATGCAACTGCTTACCGGTCGGTCCGGTATGTTCACACACAAACCCGATCAGCGCCCCAATCGACTGGCATTGCGCGGCAATCTCCTGCAGCGCCGCCTGGTTATCCGCGATAAATCGTGGCTTCAGCAGCAGGTCTTTGGGCGGATACCCCGTCAGAACCAACTCACTGAAAATAACCAGATCAGCCCCTTGCTCGGCCGCCTGCCCGATGGATTGCAGAATTAGTCGGCTGTTGGCGGCAATATCGCCAACTGTCGGATTAAGTTGTGCCAGTGCCAGTTTCATCGCAAGGTTCGAAAGTAATTCAGGATTGCATTAACTGATCCACCGTGGCGACCAGCTTCTTGACATGGTTAAGCGATTCGGTAAACAATGCCTTTTCGGCCTCATTCAATTGCAGTTCCACCACCTTTTCAACCCCATGACTGCCCAGCACCACCGGCACACCCACAAAGCAGCCGCCGGCATTATATTCACCATCGCACCAGGCGCAGCAGGGCATCACCCGCCGTTTATCTTTCAAAATCGACTCCGCCATATCCACCGCGGAAAGGGACGGCGCGAAATAAGCCGAAGCCGTTTTAAGCAGATTCACAATCTCGAGTCCGCCTTTTCGGGTGCGATCCACAATCGCTTCGATCGTCGCACTGTCCAGCCACTCCGTCAGCGGTATCCCCGCGATTGTGGTATACCGCGGCAGCGGCACCATATCATCTCCATGCCCGCCCAGCAGCATCGCCGAAATATCCGCAACCGAAACATTCAGCGCCTCGGCGATAAACGCCCGGTACCGCGCCGAATCCAGCACACCGGCCATGCCCATCACTTTATTTTTGGGCAACCCAGACACTTTCCCGGCCACATAGGTCATTGCGTCCAGCGGATTGCTGACGATAATCAGCGCCGCCTCAGGACTGTATTTTACTACATTTTCTGTCACTTGCGCCACAATTTCAGTATTGGCTTTCAGCAGGTCATCGCGGGTCATACCCGGCTTGCGCGCCAGTCCCGAAGTAATAATCACCACATCGCTATCGGCCGTATCGTTATAATCGCAAGTCCCTTTCAGTCCGACATCGTATCGGCCCACCGGAGTCGCTTCATACAGGTCCAGCGATTTGCCCTGGGGCATCCCATCGACAATATCAAGCAGGACAATATCGCCCAGTTCTTTTTGCGTGGCCCAGTGGGCACAGGTTGAGCCGACATTGCCGGCGCCGATAATCGAAATCTTAGCTCTTGCCATTAAAGTCTCCATCATGGAATATGATAGCGTCCAAAATACTATCCTTCATGTCCTTGTTTTATACGCGTCTATTCGTGTCTATTCGTGGTTTCTTTTAGCTCCGGCACTGCCGGCTTAGCCATTTTTCTTCGCGGCTTAGTGTGAGATATCTTGCCTTTGGTTCTAAAAATTAAAACCAACACCAATCGTCAGTTCCTTATGATAGGTATCCCGGACTTCATCGCCCTTGAATAAATAGTGCCATTTCCAATCAACCCGCATAAACACCGCGTCATTATCAAATGGATAAATCTTCGTACCCAACCCGGCGTTCATATCCACCAGAAATTCATCATCCAGATACTTCTGGTCAATCATCAGATACGCCAGTCCCGGTCCTGCGGTCAGGTAGGGGCGTAGCCGGCCTTCCATCAGATTATTCCCGCCCGGATAAACCATCAGGTTAAAATTCGTCAAAATCATACTGGCGTCACCAGAGGTATAAAGCTGATCATTGGCCACAAAACCGTTCGGCAGATTTGTCGTCACATCCAGATCGCCAAAGACACCCGCCAGCCCGGCTTCCCAGCCCAGGTATTCCCACTCCTTGCCGAAGTGCCCGCCAAAAATCCAGCTGTCCTGCATGTCAATTTTCGCCTTGATAGGCCGTTCGATAGTAATCCCGTTAATCGTCAGATCATAAGTCACACCAGTCGGCATGGTCGCCCAGTGGGCTTCCGAAAAGTACCCGGTATAAAAGTCAACCGACCACTGTCCCGTACTGAAACTGTCACCAAACATCCCTTCCTGTTCCTTCTCCTGGGCCCATCCCACGCTCACCCCGGCCAATACCAGCATCGCGACCAAATACTTCTTCATGAATAAACTCCTTTCCAGTATCGAGTTATCATCGTTATTCGCAACATTCCATCAGCCCCAAAACGGGCGAACAGGTTATAAAATACCAGCAACCAACCCCCTGAATCAATCTTTATTTCTATATCGATCCAATAGACAGGATCGCGCGGCCCAACCCCATTCGCCGCGATGGACCAGAAAATGAATCTGTGCGTCTTTCGCGTGAAATCCTATGCTCTATATTTGTTTTGTGCTTTTAGTGTATTTCGCGGCTCTAACTTCTTATATTAAAATAAATTACACCCGTTTTTTGCCTTTTCGCGGTTAGATCGGCGGTTAGATCTGATTTTAACCCATATCCCAATCAAGCTTCTGGCTCTTATTCGCGTTTATTTGTCCCGATTCACCGGGATTTGTGGTTCTTTCTTTGTTTGACTCCGGCAGGCCGGCTATAATATTCTGTATAGTATTCTAACATTCAAACCGATCTATGAAATGATGAATTACCCTTCTATTCGATAAATCGGATGGCTATCGAGTAGCGTTCTTAGCGTTTAACAAAACAGTTCGCCCATTACCAGAAAAGGATAACAAAATGAAATCCGGACTATTGACTGCTATCGTGTTGTTGGCTGTCTTTTGCGCCGCCTCATCGGGCGCCTTGAATGCCTACCTCTATTTGGAAGGCGAGCAAACCGGTAAAATCGAAGGAAGTGTCACCCAGAAAGGCCGTGAAGGCTCGATTATGGTCATTGCGTTTGACCATCTGATCACCTCGCCGCGTGACGCCGCCAGCGGCATGCCCACCGGCAAGCGTCAGCATATGCCGATCCGGATCACCAAGGAAATCGACAAATCCACCCCGCTGCTGCTTCGGGCATTCACCGACAATGATCGGCTGCATGGTGAAATTCGCTTCTGGCAGCCCACTCCTTCCGGCTTGGAAGAACAATATTATACCATTCGATTTGCCGGCGCTTATATCACCACCATTCATCAGGAGATGCTCAACAACAAATACCCCGAAAATATGCAGCATAAGGAACGGGAAGAGATCTCGATCGCCTATACCACGATTGAAAAAGTCTTTAATGACGGCGGGATCAGCGCCGAGGCCCGCTGGGAATGGGTGCCGGGCTATTCCGTGCGGGTCAGCGACTTGAACTTCGACGGGGTCGTCAATGTACTGGATTTATCCGTACTGGCCGGAGAATGGATGGAGACCGCCCAGTAACACCCGCAGATTCCAACCCGAAAGTCAAGGCCGGCCATTCCAATGGAGCGGCCTTTTTTGTTGGGTTCGGCGACATGAAAAATGCTGCCCGGCCACATCCAGATGCGATCAAGCTGCCATCGCAAGGCAAAAGCCTGAAAGGTTCGTCCCAGGGGGGCGGAGGTTGGCGGGTTGTTAACCTGGCGCTGAACAAGCGGCGGTAAGGTCTTGATTTTTAATGAGATGGGTGGTGGATTTTGGGGGGTTGGGTTTGTTTGGCCTGGGTCTTTACGTCAGGTCAGGGGGGCGTTGACAGGAGGAGGGGGGCGGTTGGGCTTGTTCTGGTTTGGTATTCGCTGCGCTCATGGGTGGGGATGATCTTTCGCCTCCGGTGCGAAATCCTGGCGGTAGCGGTGCGGGGGAGAATGATTAATGGAGGTGGTTGTAAATTGTTGTTATGTCTATGGATATGGGGGATTTTGGCGATGTTGGGTTCGTTTCGCATCGGGTGGGGGTGATGGGGCGAATTGGGCGGCCCAGATGGGGGTTTGTTGATGAAGAGAGAAGGTTTTGATCACGATGAATCGTGGACTCCGTACATTTTAAGCACGATGAATCGTGAACTCCGTACTGAGGGGGGGATTCGGGGAATGTTAATGATGATTGATATTCTGTGAAAATAATATTTATAATCTGGCCGGCGATGGGTATACTGGGGGTATTGATCTATGAAATGGGAATCGAGTAGTTGTCCAGTGGGCTGGATGGGAATGGTTTTGTGGTTTCTGGTCTGCTGGGTGATGCTCCTGAAATTTGAGTTGATGGTGTTTGTGATGGTGCATGATTGGTTTCAAAAAAGCAATAGGTCTTACAGGTCATTGGAGGAAGGAAGCGGGAGAAGAAGATTTGCACCACAGAGGTCACCGAGGGCACAGAGGAACAGCCGGAGTGGGGAGAAGATGGATGAAAAGGAATATGAGTTTAAAAGAAAGCAATGAATATAACAGCCGGATGAACCACGGAGCCGCCTGCGGCTACACGAAGGGCGCCTGCGGCGCTGCACGAAGGTTAAGAAAAATATAACGGCCTTTTTAGACAGGATCACAGGATTGACAGGATTTGAGAAATGGAAATTGAGATAAAAATATAACAGCCGGATTTACCATGAAGTTATTGAAGGGCATAAAGGGGGGGAGGATGAAAAAAGAAGATTTGCACCACAGAGGTCACCGAGTGCACAGAGGAACAGCCGGAGTGGGGAGAAGATGGATGAAAAGGAATATGAGTTTAAAAGAAAGCAATGAATATAACAGCCGGATGAACCACGGAGCGTTCCGCCTGAGGCGGATCTTCGACACTCCTGAGGCGGATCTTTCGACCTGCGGCGCTGCACGAAGGTTAAAAGAAATATAACGGCCTTTTTAGACAGGATCATCCCGATGGCTATCGGGACTTTCAGCTCATTGACAGGATTTGAGAAATGGGATTTGAGATAAAAATATAACAGCCTTCCTTTACCACGGAAAAACGCGGAAAGACACTGAAGAAAGGCAAAATGTAGGATGCAAAATTGGAAATTGGAAAGGCAGGATTTTTTTGTGGATTTTTTATTTTGGATGGAGGTTGTTGGCTGATGGGGGGTGATGCGTTATGCACCCACAAGCTGTGCTTGTAGGTGGCACCCGGGACAGGTTGCCGAGGCCACCCGGCCGCAGAGTTGGTAGAACAGACTAGTTAACCACGGAAAAGTTATTTTCAAAAAAGAGGTGCTTCGATGGGAATTGTATATTGTGCGGCTTGTGAAGGGAAATGCAGCGATGTGTTGGATAACTGTCCGCATTGCGGGCATCCGATATCGGGAAAGGCGGTTAATGATAAAAGGCCGGTACCAAGCAAATCTGTTACTGACCGGAAACTCGACCAGATATTCACTGTGATCGATAAGGGAGACCCTGAACCGATGCATAGATCATGGAATCCTGCAGCTGCACGGGTATTGAGCTTTTTTATACCCGGATTAGGGCAGATTTATCGTGGTAAAATTGGCATGGGATTAGTATGGCTATTTTTTACCATTATGGGTTATCTAGCTATTATTCCAGGGATTATACTGCATTTGGGGTGTATTTATGATGCCGGTCGAGAAGATTAGTATTATTGAAAATAGAGATTAATTGAACCCAAAAAAAGAAATTTGAAAATGAGGTATTAGATGAAATGTCCACATTGTGAAGTTGAGATACATTATAACCCAGATGGAAAATTGATTGGTGAAGACCCCCAGAAAAAATGGATAGTATTTTCATCAAATTGTCCTAGTTGTAAAAATGTAATTATTTATCTTATTGGTTTAGATGGGAGAAAATTTTTTGGTGACATTAGAAGCATAAGTTACAATTCGGCTTTAGCACAAAAAGCTGACCAGGAATTAGTACTAGCATATCCAAAATATAGAAATCATCCAATACCTCCAAATGAGGTTCCAAAAGATTATGCGGACGATTATATTGAGGCATCAAAGGTATTAGCTATCAGCCCCAAATCAAGTGCAGCATTGAGTCGTAGATGTTTGCAGAAACTGATTCGAAACCAATTTGGTTTTGTAAAAAGAACGCTAGCTGATGAGGTTGAAGAACTTTTAGCTTCCCAAAAATTACCAGTTTATTTATCGAAAGCCGTTGATGCTATAAGAAATTTTGGTAATTTTGCTGCTCATCCGATTCCAGATCAATCGACAGGAGAAATCCTTGATGTGGAATCTGGAGAAGCGGAATGGTGCCTTGAAATATTGGGAGATTTATTGAATGAGTGTTTTGTGAAACCTGCAAAAATTCAAAATAAAATCGATGCAGCAAACTTTAAATTAAAAAATGCCGGAAAACCAATAATGAAAAAAGGAGATTGAAAATGGTTTTTTTGAACTAATTAATAGTTTGAAGGGCAAGGTTTTAGATGCAGTCGCGTAGCGTGGGCAAAAATCGTAGGATGAGGCAAATCTGTGCACATGTGGTTGATTGGGGGTTTGTGAAAGGCTGTGAATAATGAACTTGAAACGCGCATTTGATTTTTGCAGGGGTGAGCCATAACCGAGTCTCGCAGGCGATGTGGCCGAAGCGTTGTTTTGGCCGGAAGAATATGAATGATGATATTGAAGGGTAAATATTTAGATCAGCCCCGAGGATTCGGGACTTCGCCTAGCTCAGCATGGGCAAAACAAGTTTTGCCTCATCCTGCCGGTGCCCAGGCTACGGGACTATTTCTTTGTGGAAACGGTTCTGATAACAAAAATTTGCTAAAATTATCTATCAAATATTGGAAAAGCATTTATGGTTTATGAAATTGATATGGTCGTTAAGCACAGGTTGAATTATGATTTTGGTCTTGGGCAAATTTTTGACATCAAAGAAGATACTCTGATTATCTACTTTGAAAACAATGGTATACTGACATTTAATAAAAAAATAACACCTTTAGAAATTATCAAACATGATAATATTGAAAGTTCGCGATTAAATTTCTTCAATAATAAAAAACAGGAATATCTTCGTGAACAGATACATAAAATTGAGTTAGGCTTGGATAAACTTCTTGAATCTTATAAATATGAAGATGCGCAGAATTATTATATAGAGAACAGAATTTATATCGAAAAAACTTGGTATGAGAATTTAAGAGATCGATATAAAAAGCAAGAATTACATGACATACTAAAATCATGTAATTTTAAAGACGCTGAAGTTTATTATAAAAAGAATTGTGATTATATTGACAGGCTATGGTATGAAAGCCAAAAGATTCACTACAAGAAACAACAAATATCTGAGATGCTAAATGTACCCCTCCCCATTGTCTAGACAAAAATATTGACTTTCTTAGATGGAGTTATCGCCACGGTGGGGGCTGTCGCCCCGGAAGGAGCCCGGAGGGCGACTGGAGGGGCGACAGCCCCGGCGAACACCTCGGCCGGGGTAAGGTATCCCAGGGCCTCGTGCAGCCGTTCATGATTGTAAAACTCAAAATAGCGGCCCAGGCCTAACACCGCCTCGGCCACCGTCTGGTAATCTCGCAGATAGACCTCCTCCACCTTGACCGAACGCCATAACCGTTCGACAAATATGTTGTCAAATACCCGGCCCCGGCCATCCATGCTGATTAAAATCCCGGCATCTTTCAAGGGCCGGATAAAATCCACTGATGTAAATTGGCTGCCCTGATCCGTATTGAAGATCTCCGGGGTGCCCTGGCCCAGCGCCTGCTCCAACGCCGATACGCAAAAATCGGCCTCCAGCGTGATCGAAACTTCCCAGCTTAACACATAACGGCTGAACCAATCCATGACCGCCGTTAAGTACACCCAGCCCTGAGACATGCGGATATAGGTAATATCGGTCGACCAGACCTGGTTCGGCCGGGTAACCACCACCCCATCAAGCAGGTAGGGATAAATCTTGTGGGCCGGGTCCGGTTGGCTCAAATGCCGCTTAAACGCGCGGATAAATCGCTTCTAAGCCCATCAGCCGGAGCAAACGGCGCACGCGCTTCGGATTGACGATGTGGCCTTGACGACGCAGCCACTGCGTCATCTTGTCAACCCCGTAACAAGGGGTTTTGAGGTATTGTTCATCCAATAGCCGCATCAGACTCTCATGGTACTCCGTGTCCCGGCAGGGACGATAATAGTAACTACTGCGGGCCAGGCCCAGCAGTTCACACTGACGATCGATCGGAATCCGGGGATGGCCCGGCTCTATCGCCAGGCGCTTCTGCTCAAGTGTCAAGCCCGGATTTTTTTTTAAGCCAGTCCAACTCCATCGTGAGTTGGCCGATCTGCTGATATAACTGATCCACCAAAGCCTGCTGCTCGCGCTGATCCTGGTGGCGCCTCAGAGAAAAGATCTCCGGCAAGGCATTCAAAAGCTCCTTTTTCCACTGGGTAACCTGAGTCGGGTGTACCTGGTAAAACCTTGGCCAACTCCGCCAGCGTCTTGTCGCCCTTCAGGGCGGCCAGGGCCACTTTCGCCTTAAACTGGGCACTGTGATTTCGCCGTTTGCCTTTCATTAAAACTGTCTCCTGAATACGAATTATTCAATCGGTTCAGGCGGCAATTCCATCTAAAAATCACCGTTTTTTTGTCCAGTTTTTGGGGAGTATTATAAAAGTCATTTCGATTTGCAGAGGCGGATGATTGTTATAACGAAATAAAGCGTCAAATAGACAAGAATTGGTATAACGATTTAAAGGGTTGCTATAAGAAGCAAGAATTACATGAGATGCTAAAGTTGTTTAATTTTGAAGGAGCAGAACGCTGCTATAAAGAGAATCATGATTGTATTGAGAAAAGATGGTATGAAAGCCAAAAAATTCACTATATGAAAAAAGTATTACCTCAGATGCTAAAGTCATTTCGATTTGCAGAGGCGGAGGATTGTTATAAAGCAATAAAGCGTCACATAGATAATAATTGTGTATAAAAATTTAAGGGGTTACTATAAGAAGAAAGAATTGCATGACCTATTAATATTATATAATTTTGAAGAAGCCGAGTTCTATTACAAAAAAAATCGTGGTGATATTGAGAAAAATTGGTTTAGAGATTTAAGGAGCCAGTATAAGAAACAGGAATTAACTGAGATATTAACATCATATAAATTCATTGAAGCGGAAAAATATTACAATCAGAACAGGAAATATATATCGAAAAGCTGGTATGAAAATAAAAAGTTTCACTACAAATCACAACAAGATTTAGATCGCTTAACTAATAAAGCAAGCGATGAACTGGAAATCCTCGAAACTCAATTGCTTCAACTTCGCCAATTCCAGACGAATGGAGTGAACCGTACGGTATGGAATCAAAATTACTCTCAAAGAAAGAATGATGAAGAATTAATTGCTACTGCGGAAAAGAATCGATTAAATATTAATATAATCCGGAATAGTTTATTATCGGCGCGAATCGGGATCCTGTTATCTGGGATTCATTTATTCAAAAGCAAGAAATGGAACTTGATGTGATAGATTTGTATGTGAAAAAACTGAAAGAAAATCTTGAAGCAAAAATGAAAATCGAGAAAGTTTCTCAAGAACTATTGAAAGAACCGTGGGAAAAAATACATTTTTGGGATGACAGAATAAAGTCTGATCTTGGAAAGTACGACAAACTACTCATTCAAAATTGGACTTCGCAAAATGGGGGAGAAATCTTCAATAAAATTGCAATGACCTCTGCAAGGAAGGCTGAACTAGCTGCATTAAGATTATATCGCCAACTTTACGGTAGTGCCGAAGATTTGTCCATTATGCAGGTTACTGATCCCAATCGAAATGAATGGAAAAAAGCTGATATTTCAACCAATGATCAATGGATTGATGTTAAAAATGCCAGAACATCATTCTCATCACCAAATACTTATTCTGAGCATTGTGTGCCTAAATTTAAGTCAGATAGAAAAGGGCATGATGTAACCATTAGTGCATTTCTATCACCTTACGGTGAGGATAGTACAGATCCAATTATCTGGCTTGGAGAGACGACCTGGGGACAAATTGAACAATTGCAAAAGTATTTCAATAGTGACACATTGGCGGTGAATTTTTCGACCGATCTTAATAAAAATTTCTTGCCGGCCTGGCTGTTCGATTACCCTGCCGTATGCTATAGAGAGAGAGATGCGTCACTTGAAATCATTCGTTCGCCTGATTTTGAGTTTCCACGACGAGAGTGTGCTATCGGTAGCGGTGTATTAGCTAAACGAGTTATAGCCAGTAAAACGGAAAGTGCGCTGGGTTCTGAAGCAATGAGATTGGAGCGTCGTATTAATGACTGCGGATTAAGCCGCCCCGTATTGTTTTTGCACATTCTTGACAGATTCTGTCGATTAACATCTGAACATAGCACTTTTAAGGAAACCCGGATTGATGAAATATTATTTCCAGGTTCAGGTGAACATTCAAAAATTCCACTTGGGGTATATGATCCTCTTAAGACAGTATGGAACTTATGGAATATTCTTTCAGAAGTTTCTGAAAGATGCTTTGAAGAAGCAACATATTTCAATTTCTTTAAATTAGGGGGCGCCAACATATTGCAAGGAAGAAAGGATCATGGCAAATGGGTTACAATTTATGCATATTGTGGTGGTTGGGGACAATTAGAGGATAAAACTCCAATTCGGTGTGGACAGAACCCGCTCTATCTTGGGCAGGATCAAACCTGTAGCTCATGCAACAAACTTATTTGTCATGAATGTGGGTTTTGTTCTAATTTATGTCCAGATTGCCAGGAACGACAAAGGAAAAAACCCCCCTTAAAGAAAAAGGAATATGATAGTTTGCAACAAAAGAACAACGAAAATATCCCACCTGATTATATCCCACCTGATTATATCCCATTTTAAGGGTAAGTATTGGATCTGATTAATCAAGCTTTTAATTGTTAGGCGGTTGATTTTCAGATGAGAATTGATTTTCTGGCGGCCATCGGCTATAAGGTTTGCATAACCTTTTACATAACAGGAGACCGGCTATGAGAAAATATTTGTGTCTATGCTTGAGTATTGTGATATTAGTGGCCTGTCAGGCTCACGGCCGGCAGCGGAGCGAGTTGGCGGTTGGGGATACCTGGAATTTGGAGGATCTTTATGCAACGGAGGCGGCGTGGGAAGCGGCCAAGGTTAAGCTGGGTGGTCAGTTTGAGGGGGTTCTGCAATATAAAGGGAAACTGGGCCGTTCGGCGCGGGATTTGCTGGCCTGCCTGAAGTTCACCAGCGATCTCTCCCGCGAGTTCGCCCGTTTGTCCTGCTATGCCAGTATGAAATCCGATGAGGATACCCGGGTGTCGAAATACCAGGCGATGCAGCAGGAACTGCGGCAGATGGCGACCAATCTGGGGACGCTGGCGTCGTTTATCGATCCGGAACTGGCCCAGCTCAGCCGGGCGACCATCGATCAATTTCTGGCCGCGGAGCCGGGACTGAAGGAATACCGCTTCAGACTGTATGATATCCAGCGGATGAAAAAGTATACGCTGTCGGAAAAGGAAGAAAAGATCATGGCCGGCGCGAGCATGCTGACCGGATCGGCCGCGTCGATTTATTCGGTATTCAGCAACGCGGAGTTTCCGTATCCGGAGATTGCCTTGAGCGATGGCCGGAAAGTGCGGCTGGACAAGGCCGGATATGGACTGTATCGCGCGTCGACGAACCGGGCCGACCGGGAAGCGGTCTTTAACGCCTTCTTCGGAGAGATCGACAAATTTCGCCAGACTTTCGGCAGCCAGCTCTATGCCAATGTCCAGGCTGACATCTTCCGCGCACGGGCGCGGGGCTATGACTCGTCGCTGCACAGCGCCCTGTATCCGAATAATATTCCGGTGGCGGTTTATCACGCGTTGATTGACAATGTCAACCGGAACCTGGATTCTTTTCAGCGGTATCTGAAGATCAAGAAAAAGATGATGGGCGTGGATCAGTTGAAATATTCCGATATTTATGCCCCGACCGTCGAGGGCGTTGACCTGAAGTATGACTATGAAGCGGGTAGCCGGCTGGTGCTGGAAGCGCTCGCGCCGCTGGGGGACAATTATGTGAATGTGGTGCGCCAGGCGATTAACCAGCGCTGGATCGATGTGTACCCTTCCACCGGCAAACGGGCGGGGGCCTACTCCAACGGCGGGGCCTATGATGTGCATCCGTATATTCTGCTGAATTATAACGGTCTGTACGATGATGTGAGTACCCTGGCCCACGAACTGGGCCATACCATGCAGAGCTATTATTCCAATAAGACGCAGCCGTTTGCTACGGCGGATTATTCTATTTTTGTCGCCGAGGTGGCTTCGACTTTTAATGAAGCGCTGCTCAATGACATGATGCTCAAAAAGATCAAAAACAAAGAGGTGCGTCTGTCCCTGCTGATGAGCTATCTGGACGGGATGAAAAACACGCTGTTCCGCCAGACCCAGTTTGCCGAATTTGAGCTGCGGATTCACGAGGAAGCCGAAAAGGGCCGACCACTGACCGGCGACACGCTGACCGAAATCTATGGCGATATTCTCCGGCGCTATTACGGCCATGACCAGGGCGTCTGCCAGATCGACGATCTGTACGCGGTGGAATGGGCTTATGTTCCGCATTTCTATTATAACTTTTATGTCTATCAGTACGCCACTTCTTACTGCGCCTCGACGGCGTTGTCTGAAAAGGTGCTGGCCGGCGAACCGGGTGCGGCGGAAAAATATCTAAAATTCATCTCGGCCGGCGGGTCCGATTACCCGATCAACCTGCTGAAAGAAGCCGGGGTTGACATGACGACCGCCCAACCCTTTGACAAGACCATCCAGGCGATAAACCGGGCTATGGACCAGATTGAAAGCCTGATCGATTGACGGGGTGAGACAACCTCGGATCTGAGATTTGAAATATGGCTATGGTCTGGCAATGGGTTTGACCGGGCAGTATCGTCCTTGCCTGAGGCGGATCTTCGGCCTGCGGGACTTGTTGGTATGTGGGCGGATGGGGGAGGAATGATCTGGGGATATTAGATCGGGGCCATCACGGGGGATTGCCCCTACAGGGTGGGTATGGAGATATTGGCTGGGTGTGAAGCTATCCTAATTCCCGCCTCAAATTCGCATTTATCCGCAAAAACCCGTTAAAATCCCTTTGCAAAATGGCTTACGCACTATAATAATGATGAGATTATTGAACATTGTATGATCTTGTCTGTTTTAAGGATAAATCGATGACCACGAACGTTAAAAAAATCGTACTCGCCTACAGCGGCGGCCTGGACACCAGTGTGATCCTGCCCTGGCTGAAGGAAAAATATAACTGTGAAGTGATCGCCTACGCCGCCGAACTGGGCCAGGGCAGCGAACTGAAAGGCATTCAGAAGAAGGCGCTGGACAGCGGCGCAAGCAAGTGTATTGTCAAGGACTTACGCAAGGAATTCGTGGAAGATTTCCTCTGGCCCATGCTCAAAAGCGGCGCCGTTTATGAGAACGGCTACCTGCTCGGCACCAGTATCGCCCGGCCGCTGATCGCCAAGGAACAGGTCCGCATTGCCCAGGAAGAAGGCGCCGACGCCGTTTCGCACGGCGCCACCGGCAAAGGCAACGACCAGGTCCGCTTCGAAACTGACCTTCATGGCGCTCGATCCCTCGCTGACCATTATTGCCCCGTGGAAAGACCCCCTCCTTCGAACTTACCAGCCGTGAGGCGGCGGTGGAATACGCCCGCAAACGCAATATCCCCATCGAGCAGACCAAAAAGAAAATCTACAGCCGCGACCGCAACCTCTGGCACATCAGCCACGAAGGCGCCGATCTGGAAGATCCCTGGAACGAACCCCAGAACCACCTGTTCGTGATCAGTAACCCGGTCAGCAAGACACCGGCCAAACCCGATTATGTTGAAATTGGTTTCGTTAAAGGGGTTCCGGTTAAGCTGGATGGCAAAGCGATCGATGGGGTCAAACTGATCGAAACCCTGAACGCTATCGGCGGTACCCACGGCGTCGGCCAGACCGATCTGGTCGAAAACCGGTTGGTGGGGATGAAGAGCCGCGGCGTTTATGAAACTCCCGGCGGCACAATCCTTTACACCGCCCACAAAGCGCTCGAAATGCTCTGCCTGGACCGCGAAACCTCCCATTACAAACAGCAGGTCGCCTTGAAATACGCCGACCTGGTCTATTACGGCCAGTGGTACACCCCGCTGCGTGAAGCGCTGGATGCGTTTTTTGAGACGACCCAGCAGAATGTAACCGGCACCGTTCGCCTGAAACTGTACAAAGGCCAATGCACGCTGGCCGGCGTGAAAAGCCCGTATAGCTTATATGCCGGCGATCTGGCCAGCTTCAAGATGGGCGCGGAATACGACAGTACCGACGCCACCGGCTTTATCCGGCTGTTTGGCCTGCCCATGAAAGTGGCCGCGCTGAAGCGTAAACCCGCACGTAAAACCAGTAAAAAGAAATAACAGCATCCAACTATAAGTAGATCCTTTGTTTGTACCACCAATCATCTGGCTGATTTTCCTCTTTGCGTTTGGGGCCTGCGTTGGCAGCTTCCTGAATGTGGTGGTCTATCGTCTGCCCCGCGAGATATCTCTAGTCAGCCCGCCCAGCCATTGTACCAGTTGTTTGAAGCACATTGCCTGGTACGATAATATCCCGATTCTGGCCTGGTTTTACCTGGGCGGCAAATGCCGGCATTGTAAAGCGCCATACTCCATCCGCTACGCCATGATCGAGTTACTTACCGCGATATTCTTCGCCGGTTTTTACTGGCTCTACTTCGTCGGTAACGTTCGCCAGAATCTGGCGGGATTTGAGCAGGGCGGCTGGATGATCTATCTGGGCCACATGATCGTTGTCGCCGTATTGATCAGTTCATCCCTGATTGACGCTGAACTCTGGATCATACCATTACATCTCAGCTACTTCATGGCCTTTTGCGGCTTTGGCCTGAGTTTTTTTCAGCCATATGTTGCCGGCCTCTTTCCAGAAGACTACTGGCGGATCATGCCCTATGCCGGTGTGAAAATCGCCTCCCAGGCGCTTGGCGCTACCGTTGGCCTGATCATCAGCCTGATTCTGGTACGTTTCAAGTTGATTAAGCGAAGTTTTTATGAACTTGAACAGGCTGAACAGGCCTGGTTCCAGCAGAAAAAAGATGAACTGGAAGGCAAAACCAAGGAAAAACCATCATCCACTACCGAGAAATTAATGGAGTTGGAGCCGCCCAGTCCTACTGAGTTGGGCGTACCTGTCAATGTCCGTCATGAAATGATGCGGGAAATGACTTTTCTGGCCCCGGTTTTCATTGGCGCGCTGGTTTTTTGGCTTATTCTGGGGCAGTCCGGCCCGCTTAACGGGTCATTTGCGGATATTTTATCAACCCAAAAATGGTTATCAGGCTTGTCAGGGAGCTTATTTGGCTTTATGATAGGCGGCGGAATCGTATGGCTGACCCGAATTCTGGGGACGCTGGCCTTTGGCCGCGAGGCGATGGGCTTGGGTGATGTTCACCTGATGGCGGGCGTTGGCGCGGTTCTGGGGTGGATTACGCCCTTGCTGGCGTTTTTCGTTGCGCCTTTTGCCGGACTGGGCTGGGCCTTATCCCGGCTGGTACTGCGGCAAACCAGAGAAATCCCTTACGGCCCGTTTCTTTCGTTTGGGACTCTGGTAGTGATGATTTACCATGACCCCATGGTGCGTTATTTTATTGAAAATCTGATTAATATGAACGGCGCCAGCGGCCCACAGTGAGCCAATCAGATTTTTTGAAAACGATATAATAAATGAATATTTGGAGGTCACGCATGACCTTCCGTAAAGTATGGTTATATAGTCAGATCGCATTATTAGTGTTTTTAGCATTGATCGTGCTGATCTTTATGGCCAGCAACAGTGAGCGCGTCACGATTAAGTTCTTGAAATGGAGTCTCTGGCAAGCTCCGGTATTTGCATTAATTATAGGATCCGCCAGCCTGGGCGCTACCCTGACCCTGTTTTCACGAACTATCATTAAATTATTTAAAGATATCCGCTCAATGCGTCAGAGTGAGCAAGAGCGAAAGAAAGTGCGTCAAGAAGTGCTTGACCAGATAAATGCCGATAAAACTAAGAAGGAGCAATCCCAATGAAACGAATGATCTCTTGCCTGTGGATTTGTGCCATGGTGGTTCTGGTTGGTTTTTCGACCGGATGTTATAAACAGCAGTACGATGCTTGTAAAGCGGAGCTGGAAAATTGCCAGGCGCTGTTCGATGGAGCGAATCAATCCCAGCAGCAGTGTGATTCTGAACGACAGCGTTTGGAGCAGGAGTTACAGCGCGCGTTGCGTGATTTGCAGACCGAACGGGCCAAACCGGAACGTCAACCCGGTGGTCTGGAGAAAATGGGCGGTACTTACGATGAAGCCAAAGGTACCATTACGGTAACCCTGGATACCAACATTTTGTTCGATTCCGGCTCGGTGACGCTGAAGACGAAATCGCAGCTTGGTCAGATCGCTTCGATTATCAATCGTGAACACAATGGCAAAGAAGTCTGGGTTATTGGCCATACCGATACCGATCCGATCAAGAAGAGCAAGTGGGCGGATAACTGGCAGTTATCGACGGAACGCGCCCTGGCCGTTGTACGTCAATTGGTGGAAAACGGGGTTCAGGCGAAGCATCTGGTCGCCGCCGGCCGTGGCCAGTATCATCCGGTGGGCACTTCGAAGGAACGCAACCGCCGGGTTGAGATCGTAGTTTATACCCGCTGATAATAGTTTGAATAGACATTAGCAATTAAACCGGTCTTATCTCGCGGCGGTTTTCGTGGACCGTTGACGAGATTGGACCGGTTAATTTTTTGGAGCAGTTATGATTGCAGTGATTGATTATGAAATGGGCAACCTGCACAGCGTGATCAAGGGCTTTGAAAAAGTGGGTGGGGAAGTGAAGATCGTGACGACGCCCCAGGAGATCGCGGATGCCGATAAAGTGGTTTTGCCCGGTGTCGGCGCTTTTCGCGACGCGATCGCCGCATTGCAAACGAAAGGATTGGTAGAGCCGATCCAACAGGCGATCCAGAGTGGAAAGTGGTTCCTGGGGATCTGCCTGGGCTTGCAGCTCCTGTTTGAAGTCAGTTATGAAGAGGGAGAATATGAAGGCCTGGGTGTTATCCCCGGCGATGTCAGAAAGTTCGATTTTAGCGGCCATCCTCAGGAAAAAACCTTGAAGATCCCCCATATGGGGTGGAATTCGCTTACGATTAAGCCGGGAGTGCCGTTATATCGTGAAATACCTGATGAGGCCTTTGTCTATTTTGTCCACTCCTATTACGTGGCTCCCCGTGATCCGGAAGTGGCCGCTACCATTACGCACCATGGGATCGATTTTGTCTCCAGTATCAGCAAAGATAATGTCATGGCTACCCAGTTTCACCCGGAAAAATCACAGAATCTCGGTTTGCAGATATTGAAAAACTTTGTGGAGTTGTAACCTATTACCGGCTGGAATGGCGTTGTCGTATGGCCTCGTAGAGAACGATAGCACCGGCGCAAGAGACATTGAGAGAATCCATTTGCCCGCGCATGGGAATATTAACCAGGCAGGATTCTTCGGCCAGCCAGTTGTGGGGGAGTCCTTCATCTTCACTGCCCAGAACGATGGCGATCGGACCGGTCAGATCAGCGGCCGAATACGGTTGATCAGTATCCGGAGTGGTCATCACGGTGGTTATATGACGTGCTTTCAGCCAATCACGCAGGGTTTTTAAGTCAACCGACAGTACTGGCAGGGTGAAAATGGCTCCCAGGCTGGCGCGGATGACGTTAGGATTATAAAGGTCGGCCCCGGTTTCACTGATCACTAAAACGGCGTCGACTCCGGCGCCATCGGCCGTGCGCAGCAGCGCACCCAGATTACCGGGTTTTTCGATATTATGCAGGATTAACAACAGGGGATTATCTGACAGGTTTAAATTGCCCAGGTTACGTTCGGGCAGTTTTGCCAATACGGCAATGCCTTCCACGTTTTGTCGATACGCAATTTTTCGATAGGCCGAAGACGATAGTTCCATCATACCGGGCCGGGGTTTGGGCTGTTGTTCGATAAAGGATTGTATCGATCCAGCCGAACGGAGTTGCTGATTGCCTTTCATCAATTCCGGGGTAAATAAAACCGTATCCAATACAATCCCGTTCTTAACCGCGTGAAGGATCTCCTTTTCTCCTTCGATCGTAAATAGTTTGTATAGTGAACGATCTTTTTTATCACGGAGAGCCAGGTATTTTTTGATGAGTGGATTTTTAGTACTGGTGATCATGCCAGATTTATAGATTAGCCAGGCGCTGTTGTTTGTCGTAATCGACCAGGCCGGCGATCATGTCATCCATATCGCCCAAAATAAATTTGTCCAGGCTGTACAAGGTCAGGTTGATTCGATGGTCAGTTACCCGGTTCTGTGGGAAATTATAGGTGCGTATCCGCTGTGACCGATCCCCGGAGCCAATCATGTTTTTCCGGGTGGCTGACCGTTCCGCGTGTTTGTCCTGCATATATTTTTCATAGACCCGGCTGCGTAAAATACGCCAGGCCTTGGCCCGGTTTTTATGCTGGCTTTTTTCATCTTGCATACTGACCGTAATCCCCGTAGGGATGTGTTCCAGTTTAATTGCGGAGTTGACTTTGTTTACATTCTGCCCGCCCGGACCACTGGATCGGCAGACATGCTCGATAACCTCATCTTTTTTAAGATCAATCTCCACTTCTTCCGGTTCCGGCAAGACCGCTACTGTTGCCGCGGATGTGTGGATTCGGCCCTGCGATTCGGTTTCGGGTACCCGCTGTACCCGATGCCCGCCGCCTTCGTAACCCAGCTTTGACCAGGCGCCATCGCCTTTTATGCCCAGGATGATTTCACGGTAGCCTCCCATATCCGAAGGCGAAAAACTCATCGGCTCCACCTGCCAGCCCTGATTTTCACAATACTTCATGTACATATTATACAGATCGCCGGCAAACAGGGCCGCTTCTTCACCACCGGTTCCAGCGCGAATTTCCATAATGACCGAATCAATGGCCGCGTCATCCGACATCACCAGCTTTTCTTTCAACAGGTTAAGCTTTTCCGTAAACAGATTGTTCAGAATGTCGAGTTCCTCCTCTGCCATCATACGGGTTTCCGCATCGCAATCGGGGGATTCAAGCATCTCGACCGCACCCTGGTGGTCCTTCATGATCTTCTGAAACTCATAAAATGGCTCAACCATATTTCTGAGCCGGCCGTGATCCTTGGATAATTGCGTGATCCTGGCCGGGTTGCTGGCAATTTCCGGCTCGTTCATTTGCTTTTCGATCCGGTCTAATTCTTCAGCGAAACTGGCCAGTTTATCAAGGATTTTCTGATCGGTTAGACTGATTTGCAAGGTTTTCATGTAATAAATCCCTTGTTGAGAAGGTGTTACGCACCATCACGTTTTAGGGGCATAAAAAAACACGCTGTCTCAGTAGTTGAGAGTCAACTCGAAGACAGCGTGATTATTAATTAAGGTAACTAAGATTTTTTCGCGTTGAACGTGTACTTTCCGCTGAATTTCTTCTTGAATTTATCAATTCTGCCTGCGGTATCAACAAATTTCTGTTTGCCCGTATAGAAAGGGTGGCAGGCTGAACAGATTTCAACATTGATCTCGCTCATTGTGGAACGGGTGGTAAACTCATTGCCGCAACCACATTTCACCTTGGCAGTGTCGTATTTGGGATGAATTCCTTCTTTCACTGTATCATCTCCGTAGATATTAAGATTGACTAATTAAATTTTGAGTCGTGTATTATATCCAAATTGTTTAAATTGTAAATAAAAAATTGCAGAAAGCATCATGGTTTTATAAGTATTTATATTGTAATGCTTTATGTGTTTATTTATTTGGTGGATGTTAAGACGCCACAAGATTAACATTTTAAGTTTAAATATTGTTCTTCTTAACAGGTTTACTAAATAAACGGGGCGGATAACCGTTATTCTGGATGACTGTATCGGTTATTTTTGAAAAAATGATCATAAACTGGAGATCGCCATGAAGTGTACAGGGTTTATTATTGCTGGTATGATCAGTGCGTTGAGTATAGCTGGAAATAGTCAGATTCTCGACACACCAACTCCATTACTACTTCCAGTGGCTTTAGAAAAAACCAATCCCAATCCCTATATGTTTGATCGTGTGATATCCCGGGAAACTTTAGAGCGGTATCTGGCCCGGTCCATTACTATGGAAGGATTGCTGAATGGCCGTGGCGATCTGGAGGACAATATCCGTATGCTCCATTCGACCGGGGCCAAATTCATTGGACGCAGCATTTGTCTTTGGGGGGGTGAAGCCGATCTGCTGGCCAATTTCGAGCGGGCCAGACGGCAGGTCCCATTGGTCCATCAGGCCGATCCGGATATGGTTTTGCAGGCCTGTGTCTTTGAGATCGTCAGTACCCAGGTCGAGCAGGTGCCCATACCAGACTGGGTTTTTCAGGCCTGGGACCTGCCCGTCGAAAAGCGGAATTTCCGTTACCAGGATATTATCTATCCTGAAGGCCAGCGTCGCAACTGGGGTAATAATGCCTCGGTGCCGGATATCAGTAAGATGGAAACCCGATTGTGGTTCTATTTCCTGGCCGCTTCATATATCGATCTCGGTTTTGAAGCGATTCATTTCGGCCAGGTCGAGATTATGAATCATAATGACAAACAAAATAATCACTGGGCGGATTTGCTTAAACGGGTGCGGGCTTATGCCGGCCGGTCCGCCCGGCGTCATATGCTGATCTGCGATGGCCATGTTCCCAGTGGAGGGCTGTTGCATGGAGAGGATTTATTGCTGGATTTTCATTCATTTCCTTTACGGATTAAAGAGGTGCCGGATAAACCCATGGAGGGAATTTTAGAAATTGGCTATCTGGATAGTATTTTTAAGCGAAGTAAAGGGGGAAAAACATATAGTGGATGGTCCTGTCAACATTTACCCTATCTGGTGGAACTGGATAACTGGGGTGTGAGTCGTCGTCCGGGTCAACCAAGTAACGGTAGTTGCTGGGTGTGGGGATATGATGAAATTACCTGGTTTGCCCATCAGGATAAGAATTATCGAAAAGAATGGCTGCGCTATGCCTGGGACTGGGTTCGAACGAATGATCCTGATGGTTACCTGCAGATGCCAGGCAGTCGCATTTTACAATCTCCACTGGATAAGATGCGCTGGTATTATGCAAATAATCCAGGCGACCGGGTACCCCAGGGATGGGGGGACGAAGATGCGATTCGAGCGGTTTGGATGACCAGTATCAATAACCAGGACAAATAGCAGGAAGAGATCTGGCTGTTATTGCGGAGGTTTAAATTTTGATACAATAAGTCTTTATTTAAGAGTGTCTTATAAGCCGCTTATGTGTGGATTCTAACGTGTGTTGAGTGCAATGGTGGGGGTATTCAATTGGATAAAATGCCACATTTACGGCCATTCTTAAAGTGAAAGCCAAGATTTTATATTGGTTCGGGGATTTTTTCGTTCTTGATTTTGCTTGGAAGGATATACAATAATTAAGGTACATGTCAAAAATAATACGCTGAATGCTGTTAATATAAAGATTTGTCGAGCAATATAACTATAAATATTCATATCCAGTAATAGATGGATATGTTATGTGTTAATCTAACTCTTTTAACCGAAGGAGATTATGGTCATGAAGAGAAAATTCGTCTGGCTGGTAAGTATTTTATTATTTAATACCTTACAAGTGTCCTTTGGGCAATCGGTGTTTACCGATGCTTTAGGTAATCAGGATTTTAATGATCCAGCCAACTGGACTAATGGATTGCCTGATCCGAGTCAAAGTGAGGATGAATACGATCTGGTTATAAAAAACGGACTGACAGCAAGTACCACCGCCTCGTTTGGAGGCGGCGGTGAGCCGGATATAGACATTATAATTGGGCAGGATGGTACCAGTGGTACTTTAATCGTGAATGCTGGCCACGAAGTCTATAAAGGTAATTCGGCAGAGGATATCCAGATTGGTGTAGGAGCAGGATCAGTTGGATATGTCGAACTTTACGGAATGCTCGACGCGCGGGGTAATAATTCGTACATTCTGGTAGGCGATACGGCTGGAGGAGTTGGTTATGTAAATGTTTATAACGGGGGTTTGTTGAATGGTGTCAAAGGGACCTATATTCGCAACGGTAAGGTGACGTATTATCCGCAGGTTGTCGCCTCGGCCCCCAAGGATCTTTATGAGGTATGGGATGATGGGACGATTGCATTTGTGACTGATGGAACGGAAGTTGGCACAGTAGTTGCTGGAGATACCGATGGTTATGTTTTGAGTATCGGTGCTGATGCCAAGGTTGAAATCATTCTGGGTGGCGCCTATCAAATCGGGGATAGTTGGACACTCTTCAATGGAGTGGGTAGTTTTACCGGCGCTAATGGAACCGGGACAGGTGTATTCAGTGAAGTGGTTAATAAACAAGGGGCTACCTTTGATATCGTCTATAATCCACCTGACGGGGGAGCAGATGGCTCGATAGTGGTTACATTAACCTCAATTCTGGTTAAACCGGTCAGTCCGACTCATAACCAGATTCGTGTGCCGATTTCATCGATTCTGAACTGGGAACCGGGGCCGACAGTCACCCCTACGAAATACGATGTCTATTTTGGCACAGATCCCAATGAAATGCTGCCCAATTATGGCCTGAATCAGATTGTCAGTCAGCAACTCATCACGTCGGTGGATCCGCTTCCGGGTGGAGATCTGGAATACGCAACGGATTATGCCTGGTTTGTCAATGTCTATGAACCCAACGCTCCTGATCCGGATGTGATGACTGTCGGACCACTTTGGACCTTCAGGACCGAACCTCCGGAACCCAAAATCGATGTTCACCCACAACCGGTTACGGTTGCGAGTGGATCATCTGCAACTTTCAGTGTGGCAACTTTCAACGCGGAAATTTTTACCTGGTATAAAGTTGGAGAAGCAGTTCCCCTGCAGAATGGGGGCGACATTTCCGGGGCCGATACCAATACGCTGCAGATTGCTAATGTGGAACAGCCGGATGAAGGTGAATACTATTGTGTCGTAGCCAACAGTACTTCAGAAGTGACGGTTCAATCTAATCCGGCAAGATTGTTAACTCATCGATTGATCGCTCACTGGAGTTTTGAAGATGATTTAATGGATGACATTTCCGGATTTGAAGGAATCTACTACGACCCCAACGAACTCAATCCATTACCGATCCCAACCTTTGTTCAGCTTGATGAGCCCAATACCCTGGCTGGTAAAGCCTTTCAGTTCGAGGGCGATGGCAGGCATATCCAGATAACCGACAGCGTCGATTTCTTTAATTTCTACCCACAAGGCTATACGGTCAATGCCTGGGTCAAGACAACTCAGGATGGATATGGCTGTCTGGTGTCGAAGCAGGAACTGGATAAGTCCCAGGGATTTCTGATCAATCATAACGCCGATAATGCCATTTCTACCCTGCGTACCATAGTTGATCTTGGGATTCCGGCCGGCGTTATGGATGGTCAATGGCATATGATTACCGGTTCTTACGATCCATTAACCGGCATTGTATTTTTGTATTCTGACGGAATCCAGGTTGCGATGAGTGATCCATCCGAAGTAACGCCTGAAACCAATAGTCAACCGCTGATATTTGGTGCGGCTACCGCTGACGGTTTGAATTCTCCTTTACTGGGTTATCTGGATGAAGTTTCACTCTGGACGTTCTCATTGAGCCCGACTGAAGTCGCTCAGATGTACGCCAATATGAGTCATACAGCGATTTGTTATCAAAGGCCTACGTATGATTTCAATAATGATTGTGTGGTGGATCTCAATGATTTTGCCATTATCAGTTCTTCGTGGCTTTCAACCAATCGCGTTGGCCCTCAAATGTAAATCAATCCATACCGGACATTAACATGAACTTAATCATTTATATACAGGAGAATTCAATTATGAAAATGAGAATATTCATAACCGGAATCACTCTATTGCTTACGTTGTGCAGTCTATCGCCGGCACAGACGATATTCAATAATTCATTGGGCGATAACGACTTTAATCAGGCAGATAACTGGTCTCTGGGATTGCCCGGCGTTAATGGAGGAGGGGACGCGACCGTAACCGGGCTGGCAATCCTCTCAACCGATTATAATCGCCCTTTGGGGGCATTTATGCTGATGGTGGGTAATGAAAATAGCGGAGAGCTTGTTATTCCGGCCAATATGCAGTTGAACACGGGTGACGATGTCATCGTGGGGCGATATCCCGGGGTCAAGGCAACGGTCGATATTTATGGAACGCTTCAGGTCTCAGGCACTGGGATTGATACGTTTATTGGCGATGGGGGGACCGGTGAGGTCGTGGTGTATAATGGAGGATTCCTGGATGGGCGTAAGGCTATTGAAATTCTGGATGGCCGGGTATATTACTATCCACAGGCAGTTCCCTCGGCGGTTCAGGATGAATTTGTGGTGGATAACAGCGGGACCTTAGCATTCGAGACAGATGGTCCAACCGTTGCCACAGTGGCCGGAAGCTCTTTGATACTCGAACTTGGCGCCAATTCAACTTTAGAAATGATTCTGACAGGTGAATATTCAATTGGTGACAGTTGGACGCTTTTTACTGGAATCAGTAATTTTCGGGGTGTTAATAATGGCGATGGCGACGGCACATTTGCTAATGTTATCAGCCCGCAAGGTTTTGGGATAGATATGGCTTATGACGCAACAGGCGGCACTGTAACAGCCACGCTGGCATCAGCCGCAGTGCTTCCAGTACAGCCGGCTTATACCCGAAATGTTTCAGTTAATACGATATTAGAATGGAAATCAGGCAGTATCGAAACTATAAACGGCTATGATGTTTATTTGACTTCGGATCCCAATTTGCTAATGACTTCCAAGATTGTTTCCAAAAAGATGGATACCAGTTATACACCTGCATTGGCACTGGACTATGGAAAAACCTACTACTGGCGGATTGACGTTTACGAACCGAATACTGTGGGCCCCGAGATTCTTCATGAAGGCGCTCTCTGGTCGTTTACGACTGAACCCCCCGATCCGCTGGTGCTATCGGATCCTGAGCCTTTTGTTGTCGTTCAGGCGGGTGAAGTAGCCCAGTTTTCGATAAGCGCGCAAAATGCAGAGACTTATCGATGGTATAAAGAAGGGAGCCCCAGTCCCCTGATAGATGGCGAAAATGTGTCTGGGGCAACTACGGCAGTGATAACGCTGAGCAATATTAGCCAGGGTGATGAAGGGCTGTATTATTGTGAGGTATCTAACAGTCTTAGTTCGGTAGTGAATGTGTCAAAATCCGGCCGGTTAATGACCAGGCGCTTGCTGGGACACTGGGATTTTGAAGATACCTTAGTTGACACGGTGGATGGCTGGACCGGCCGTTTTGTTGACGCAACAACTGAAACGGAAGAAACACCCGTCATTCTGGATGGAGGTATTTCCGGTAAAGCCATTCAGTTTGACAATAACAGTAAAGTGGTCCGAATCGATCAGGAAGGCGCCGCGGAATACTTCAACTTCTATCCAGAGGGCTTAACGATTTGTGCCTGGGTGAAAGCCGATGAAGTCAATGCGTATGCGACTGCGGTGACAAAACAGGACAATGGAGGCAGTATTGGTTGGATGCTGCGCTGTCCCGATGTTGGCCAGTTTAACTTAAAACAAGCCACCGATGCGACTGTAGCCAGTCTGGATACTCTGACGGATGGCGCCTGGCATCTGCTGGCCGGGCAATACGACGGCCAGTTTTTAAAGCTTTATGTTGATGGCATATTGATTGATACCTCATCAGAAAACATGAATGCGATTGATGTGCATACCGATCCCCTGACTTTTGGGGCCGCGCGGCCCAATGGTACTGGCGGCTTCAAAGGGCTGGTTGATGAGATTATGATCTGGAACTATGCCATTGACCCCTATGAAATCGCTCAGCTTTATGCCGATCTGACGGGTGAAAGCGTTTGTGTGGAAATATCTCCCTATGATCTGAATGGAGATTGTATCGTCGATGTTGAAGACCTTGATATTTTTATAGATCAATGGCTTCTTAATAATATGATCTATCCCAATCCTTAAGAGATGTGGATGAATCTGGCAAAAAATTGAGATTACTTTGGCCTGGTCCAATATGGCTGAAGTAATCTCTTTTGTGTCTTCTATTTATCTAAGGGGAATAATGAATCATTCAATCATGACCTTTCGATGTCTCTTATGTTTGTTGATGGCGGGAATTGGCTCACAGCTCTATTCGGCTTCAATATTCACCAACAGCCAGGGGGATCAGAATTTTAATGATCCGGCCAACTGGACCAATGGATTACCTCAGCCGAGTCAAAATGGGGATGATTACGATCTGGTCATAAAAAACGGATTGACGGCAAGTACCACGGCTTCATTTGGAGCCGGCGATCAGCCGGATATAGATATTATTATTGGGCTGGACGGAACCATTGGCACTTTAATCGTGAACGCCGGCCACGAAGTCTATAAAGGAAATTCCGGAGAAGATATCCAGATTGGTGTTGGAGCCAACTCGGTTGGCTATGCGGAAATTTATGGTACGCTGGATGCCCGGGGAGGGGGTTCATTTATCTTTATCGGTGACCAATACGGTGGACAGGGATTTGTCAATGTTTATGACGGTGGCTGGCTGAATTCAATCAAAGGCGCCGAAGTGATCAACGGCAAACTAACCTGGTATCCTGACGCCGTAGCAACCGCTCCTAAAGACATTATGGCGGTACATTCCAATGGAACGGTGGCATTTGTCATCAGCGGATCTAAGGTGGCGACATTAACGAATGGCGATCCCGATGGGTATCCGCTTTATCTGGGGCAGAACTCAATATTAGAGATCACCCTGGCAGGGAATTATCAGTTTGGTGACAGTTGGATCCTTTTCAGCGGGATAAACGATATCATTAATCTGGATGGCGGCGGGCCAGCGTCATTCGGCCAGATTGTGAATACCCAGGGACATACTTTCGATATTGAATATCAAGCCCAGAGCGTTTCGGGTGCTGCCGACGGTTATATTAAAATTACGTTGATACCGACAACTCCACTAGCCATTAATCCCCAACCCGCTGATACCAGTCAGGATATTGATCCTTTTACTGCTTTATCCTGGCAAACCGTCAATACAGTTAATGCAACTTTTGATATCAATATCGGAACAGATTCTGCCTGTTCCGATGTGCTGCTGGGAGCAGTTACTGGTTCCGAAACCAGTTATGCTCCATCGAATGAATTGCTTAATTATGATACGCTTTATTACTGGCGGATTGATATTCACCAGAATGGTCAGGAATATCCGGGACCAGTCTGGTCTTTCAGAACGCAAAGGATTCCGGAATATCAACTCATCGAAGATTTCCATTCGTACATAGATAACGAATCGCTTATGACCACTTGGGATGATGGCAGTTCCAATGGCTCCAATTCACAGATTCAACTGAGTATTTATGGTTCTATTCGGTTAGATTACGATAATCAAAGTGCTCCCTATCGATCTGAAACTACCTGTCAATTTGAATCGCCCCGTGACTGGCTTCATACCCCGATGAAAGCAGTGAGTTTATTGATGCTTGGTCACCCGAATAACGATAATGAGCCAATTTATATTACCCTAGAAGACCTGAGCCAGACTGTTACGGTTAATGTCTTCGATATTTCTGTTAATCGTGATGAATGGCAGACTTGTGAGTTACCGCTGGCTTCTTTTACGCAAGCCGGTCTGGATCTGGCTCATGTGACTGCCATGGCGGTTGGGATTGGAACCGGTCAATCGCCTGGTGGGACAGGGCAGGTTTATTTTGATGATATTACCCTTTATCCCAGACGGTGCCTGGCGCAGCATCGAGTGGCGGTTGATCTGAATCAGGATTGCCAAATCGATATGCTGGATTTGGAAATGCTCATTTCTGATTGGCTGTTGGCGGATTATCAGGTTCAGTCTATGGCGCCATCCAGTTCTGGTTTGCAGGCCTGGTACCGGTTTAATGAAATAACCGGTGATGTTGCTCATGACAGTTCACTCAATGCCCGGCATGCTGATATTATCCCAGGCACGATGGCATCCCATTGGCAAACTGGAGGAGTCGACGGAAACGGGTGTGTTCTTTTAGAAAATAATTGTGAGATCCAGTTACCGGTAACGGTTTTTGAGGGAATCGAGTCAGATTTTACTCTGAGTTTCTGGATCAAAGGACTGGCTGACGATTATCCGGAGTCCGTTGAGCAGGTTTCGGCTTATGTCGGTCCAGTTCCTGCAACGAATAGCCTTTATAACTGGGATACGGTTAACTGGCTGCTGCCCGATGTCTCTGCTTATGGTCCGGACTGGAATCATTATACACTTGTCAAAGATACCCAATCCGGTGAATTAGCCATTTATCATCATGGTATCCTGGTAGCCCGTAATTCAGATGCCACTTTAACTTTGGATGGTGTGGCAGGGATCACGACCATCGGGCTTGATGGCAAGGATACTCAGGTCTGGCTGGATGATTTGCGACTTTATAACCGGGTGTTAAACCATTCGGAAATCGTTGGTCTGGCCTATCCTGATGGAGGTTCGGTCAACCAGCCAATCGTTCCGGTTTATACTCAATCGGATATTGATAACAATGGACATGTCAATCTGCCAGATTTCATTGATATGATGGAACACTGGCTGTCCACGCAACTCTGGCCTTAAGCACAAAATCTATTCATCATTCAGGATCCTATATGAATCGCAGACAATTCCTGACAAACAGCTTCCAGGCGGGTATTACCGCGCTATTCGGATCGGGCATTGCCAGTGCGGCATTGGCGGTTAAAAACCAGAAACTTGAATTACGATTTCAATCTAAGCGTCCCAATATTATTTTTATTCTAATCGATGATCTGGGCTGGAAAGATGTCAGCTATATGGGCAGCAAATATTATCGAACGCCCAACATCGATAAACTGGCCGGTCAGGGCATGATATTTACCAACGCCTATGCCAACGCGGCCAATTGCGCTCCAACCCGGGCTTGTCTGCTCACCGGTCAGTATGTTCCCCGTCATGGTGTTTTCACCGTCGATTCTTCCGCGCGAGGCAACTCCAAAGATCGGCGCCTGATTCCTGTTGAAAACAATAAGACCGTACCGGCTGAAAATGTAACGATGGCTGAAGCGTTGAGGCCGGCGGGGTATACTTCCGCGGCTATTGGAAAATGGCATATTGGTACCGATCCGATTGTACAGGGTTTTGACTGGGAGATCGACCGGGATGATTACGGCAGTAATGTTAAACATTTTTTGCCGAACGGGGATTATCTGACCGATCAGTTTACTGAGGAAGCGGAAACATTCATTGAAAAAAATAAAAACCGTCCTTTCTTCCTTTATCTGGCCCATCACGCGGTCCATACTCCAATTGAAGCCAAAACTGAGATCATTCAGCTTTATCAGGATCGAACCCCTGACGGTTGTCATAGCGATCCACCTTATGCCGCCATGATTCACAGTGTCGATGAAAGCGTGGGGCGGATTATGCTCAAGCTCGATCAACTGAACCTGACAGATCGAACGGTGGTATTCTTCTTTTCCGATAATGGTGGCTATGGCCCCAAAACCTGTATGGCTCCCTTGCGTGGTTCCAAGGGGATGTTTTATGAAGGAGGGATTCGCGAACCCATGGTCGTACGCTGGCCGGGCATAATTAAACCATCCACATCCTGTGATGTGCCGGTGATCAGTACCGATTTTTATCCAACCTTCCTCGAAATCGCGGGTATCATGCCTCCCAAAGGGAAACTGCTGGATGGGTTAAGTATCCTGGATCTGTTTAAAGGCGGCCAGACGCTGCCACGCCAGTCGCTTTTCTGGCATTTTCCCGGCTATCTGGAAAAATACAGCGGGGGAATGGAAGACGCCCGTGATCCCATTTTTCGTACCCGCCCGGTCAGTGTCATCCGTAAAGGTGACTGGAAGCTGTTGATGTACTTTGAAGAATGGATTCTTGATGGTGGCTGGGAGACGATTGACAGTAATAATGCTATTGAGCTTTACCATCTGGCCAGTGATCTTTCCGAACGGCATAATCTGGCCGGTATCAATAAAACCAAACGTGATGAATTGCTTAATGAACTGATCGCCTGGCAGCAAGCCGTTAACGCGCCTATTCCCACACAGGCGAATCCGGATTATCAAGGTTGATTATTTTTGGAGACTATTTTGAATCGACGTGAATTTATCAAACAGTTGTCGTTAACTATTTCGGTTGCTTCAACCGGGATTACCTCATATGCGGCCGGTCTGGATATCTCGAACCATGGTTTACAGTTACGATTGGGGCCCCGGCGTTTCAATTTACTTTTCGTGCTGGCCGACCAGTGGCGATTTTGCGCGCTTGGACATGGCTACAACCACGATAAGGTGGTCCGTACGCCTCATCTTGATCGATTTTCCAAACAGGGGGCTCACTGGACACGCTGTTATGCCACCCATCCGGTCTGTACTCCCAATCGTTCAGCCCTTATTACCGGCCGATGGCCCTGGCAGACCGGTATGAATGCCAATGACCTGATGTTGCCACCTTCAGAGCGCTGTATTGCCCATGAATTCACGGAAGCCGGATATAATTGTCATTATATCGGCAAATGGCATATGAATGGCGCCGGCAAGACGTATCCCAATGGCTATGTTCCCAGAGATTGGCACCGGCGGGGATTTACCACCTTTGAGGGTTTCAATCGGGGTCATAATTACTGGTATTCCAATTCCTTTATGATGACCAATGAAGGTGTGGAGATGAGCACGCTGGGGCTTTATCCGGGCAATACCTATGAACCGGCTTTTCAAACTGATCTGGCTATTCAGTTTATCAAGCAGAGCAAAAAACAGCCGTTTTTCTGTTTTCTTTCCTGGGGGCCGCCGCATACTCCCTATGCTGACCATCCGGAGGAATATACCTATAACGCCTCTGATATTGTCGTGCGGCCGAATGTGCCGGCGGATAAGGTCAGTGCTGCGAAAAATAGTCTTAAAGATTATTTCGCGCATTGTACGGCGATGGATTTTGAATTTGGTCGCTTAATGGATGCACTGGAAAAAGAAGGACTGGCGGACAATACTCTGGTCGTTTT
Organism: Sedimentisphaerales bacterium; assembly: GCA_963663965.2. Classification (GTDB taxonomy): domain Bacteria; phylum Planctomycetota; class Phycisphaerae; order Sedimentisphaerales; family SM23-30. The sequence continues at coordinate 218,324 of CAXXFK010000010.1, read as the reverse complement.
TAGCGCGGATCATGGCGATTTGCATCAATCGCATAATCTGACCTATAAGGGCGAGCCTGAAGAAGAATCCTGGCATGTGCCTTTATTAATGCGACTACCCGGCAAAATCAAATCTGGACAGTTTGTAGAGCATCTAATCAGTTCCGCTGATTTAATGCCTACGCTGTTATCGCTCTGTGGTTTGGAAGCGCCAAAAACTTGCACGGGCAAGGATAAATCTGCGGCGTTGTCTGAAGCCGGCTTGCCAGATGAATCCATCTACGGCGGGGTACAGGATCAGTGGCGGGCCGTGGTCAAAGGAGATTATAAACTGGTAATTGAAGGAGATGGCGTCAATCAGACACCGGTGAAGCTGTATGATTTGAAAACGGACCCTTATGAAATGGATAATTTAATCAGTCAGCCGGATTATCAAGTAATAAAAAATGATCTATTGGCTGAAATTGAGATCTGGAAAAATAAAACGGAAGATTCATTTCCAGTAAAACCCTGGAATGCTGAAACTTCATATTAAGGGAACCTCTAAAAATTCATTCAGGGCTGCAAGCAGTCTGGTTTTCCTCTGGGCTGCGTCACAAAAAAACCGTGAATATCGTCAAATATGCCCGGTTCTTTGTTCCTTGCCAGAGAAAAACCATTCTTGCTCTCGCCTCTAAAGCAATATTTAGAGGTACCCTTAAATCTCGGTTAATTACAACGCATCTGGATTTCCAAAACGGATATTTTCAATCATGGCAGTTAGGTCAGCCAGAAATTAAGTAACCGAACAAAATCGGACATATTGACTTGTCCATCAAAATTCAGGTCTGCGCCATTGAATGGACTGCAAAAATTGCAGCGCCAATTCCTGGCCAGATGGATAAAATCTTTCAAGCCATCCTGGCCGGTATATAGTGGATTATAAATTAACCAGGCCGTAGCTGTGCATTCTTTATCCGTTTTGATTCGTATCCAGTGGGCATTATAACCGACGGGAAATTCATGCCGGACGATCTTTCCAGCAGGCACGCTGATACTCTTATAGCTCGACCAGGTATTGGCGCCCAGAAAATCTACTTCCAGGGTAAAAGTAACGGCTTCACTGAGATTGTGTGAAAGCTCAACGGTTTTATTGTCATAGCCGGTCATCAGATACGGTAATGAAGGGGTATTGGCTTTCACTGGGGTATTTTTCCAGGGGCCGCCGACACCGCGAGGGATGCCCATGTTATAAAGATCATCCACATTACCAAACCATAATCCGGTTTTGTCATCAGTCGAGCGAACATAGTGGTCATCATCAGGCGCGTCAGTAAAATTACCCGACATGACCAGCATGCCGCGCCAGGAACAGAAATCGAATATTTTCCGGTTGTGGGTCGTTATTGGCCGGATCTTCCACATACCGCCTGATGCGCTATAGGGCAGTTCGTAAAAGGTTCCATGAATATTCATCATCTGTCGTTCCGTTACTAGCTCCCGAATTCCGCGGGGCCAGCCGGATGGACCGGGTGAATCGTAAGCAGGATCATTTTTCGGTAAACGGAATTTCTCTCCATGGTAAGTGACAATAACCGAGGCGTCATCGACAGTAAAATCCTGAGTTGTCGGGTGAGTATTACGCAGCCAGGTTTCACGATCTGGCGCATCGATAGCTATCAATCGCATATCTTCGCCAATTTCATAATAACCGGTTTTCGCAATCGTGCCGTCCGCATCGATCATATCAGCAGCAAATTGTAACGTCAGCTCACTGACATTTCTGCCTCGGATAAGGCCCGTGGAATAACATGCTTTTTCGTTAGCTTGGGGCAAACTGGCTAACAATTTTGGTTGGATAGTCTGTTGGTCGGATGAATAATGCAAATAGGCAGTTGCTGAATGGATGGGGGTATCCGTCTTCAGGCGAAGCCATTCCGCTGACAGATCCGTCGGTAAAATATAATAGCCATAGCCATCCGCTTCGACCGTAACTGTTGTCAGAGGTGACCATGAATCCGTACCGCTTTTATCCACTTCAATCATAAAGTGAACCGGTTGCCCTTTGTCATGGGTAAAATGAATGACACGATGGTCAAAGCCATTGATGAAAATGGGTTCAGAAGGAACATTGGCTTCTATTGAATCCTGAATCCAGGGGCCGCCAAATCCCATGGGCCGGCCCAGGTCGGCTATTTCGGCCAATGTCGTGAAACGCAGATTGGATAAAGCTTTATCAACTGTCGGGTTACTGAATTGAGAGGCATCATTGCATCCCCAGATTAGCCGGCCATTTCGATATTCCCAGTCCACAACCATTTTCAGATGGGTGCTTAATGGCTGGATACCGGCCGTGTTATCATGGCTGAAACTGTCAGGGAACCGATAAAACATGCCATGCATATCCATCATACGGGTCTGGGGATCGGCCGGCCGAATTCTGGGCCATTCGGTGAACCAGCCATGATCCGCATCATGGGTATAACTGGCTTTGGGCAGCCGGAATCGCTTCCAATGGCCATTGTGATCACACACATTCAGCAGAACCGATTTGTTATCCCATCCGATCGCCCAAAGTGGATCATCCCGGCTGGTATTACCATAAATTCCACCGGGGCCGGTGATATCGGTATATTTATTTTGATCAATGATTACCCAACTGGATGCCAGACCGGGATCGCCGGAACCATCCCATTCTGCCAGGGCGCCTCCGGTTCCATTGTTAGAGATGACCAGCCGGCCCTGGCCGGAATAAGCCCCTTTGCCGTGATTACCCGGAATCAGGTCTGTCACACCGGGAGTATTCCGATCCGGATGCAGGGTAGTGACTTCCAGGGTATGGACATCAACTTCGTAGAGGCCTTCTTCCATGGTATAATAATAGATCTTATTGGCGGGGTCGAATAAGTGACGGGCATTCGCGGACATTCGTCCAGGCATTTGGGTAAGCGGTATGGTACGTGTGTTCCCTGCTTCATCAATGATATAGGATCCGATGAACAACTGATTCGATTCGGAATGGATCATCCGGTTAGCGGGGGTACCGCCAATACTTTCCGGTCGGATGGTGACCATCAGGTCATCATCCAATTGATAAAATTTGTCCGTGCTGCCTCTGGGTTCGTGGGGCGCGTAGGTTACATACCATAGATTATTGGCCCAGTTGACAACCGCACCGATACCGCATTCATTCGAGGTGTTCGTTACGGCAGTATGGGGATAGATACCGCTGAAACATGGGTAACGATAGGTGCTTTCATCATCCACCACAATCATCGTCAAGTCGGGAATGCTCAGGTTCTGATAATCGGGATCTGCACTGCTAACCGTGAAAGTTAATGTGCTGTTATGGAAATAATCTTCGGTGTTATTATCATCCACCGCTGTTACCGTTATCGTTTTCGCCGTGAAGTCCGAGGGTGTAAAGACCAGTTGGTGTGGTGTTACATTAATTTGCGCAGGGTTTTCAAGCACATTGAGGTCAACAGTCACTGGAGCCTCAGGTTGGGAGCCGGGTGCAATAGTGAAAGTGTCTGAAGTTGTTCCGGCTTCTTTGACTTTAGTGTTGTCATTTGTTTCAGTGATCAGAATTGTTCCGGGCACTTCCACCCGGACATTATCGATGTCAAATCCCGGATTATCGCCAAAGCGGTCATTGAAATTGAAACCACCCACTGGTAAACTGGTCGCGGCAGCTGCGCCATGAAAATAAGTAATTCCCGTCTGGGTTATGCCATCAACAGCCACGTCATATTGCGCGCCGGCAGTGCCAAAGTTCCGACCGGTGATTGCCACTGAATGCCAGTCGTTTGAGGTCAGGTTGTTGGGAAGGCCAGTTAATGGTTTCCAACTTCCCGCATAGGCCTCAAATCGATTATCGGATCCATCATAGGCCAGATTAATGAATATATCAGACCCGGTATTGTTATTGGTTGCCAGGTTCGGTGGCCCGATAGTCACATTGAATTGACGCTGGTTTGTGTCAGTGAAACGAAAGGAAAAACTTAAAATAAAATTGGGAGTGTTGCCTGGGGAAGAATTCACAAAATAGCCCCCTAGAGTCTCTTCATTCGCCTCCGCGCCAGTAATATGAACATAATAATCACTGCCATTTGCTCCCTGGCCCGGATTATGTACAATGGTTGCAATGTTTTTAGCAATCCAGTCTGATTTGAATACCCCGGCTTCAAAATCATCTTGGAATGCCGCCTGGATCAATTGACAAGGAAACAACAACAGGATTATTATCAGCAGACAGCGCTTTTTCAATAGATGACCGAATGATGCATTTCGAGTAATCATAAGTAGAATTTTCTCCTTAATTTCGAAAGCGAGTGACAAGAATTAATATTGAGATCAATCGGCAGAAAACAGAAACGCATTATATGCCGGTTAAACCTGTTACTCCAGTCAAATTTTTCCCCGAATAGATCAATAATTGTCTTTAACATTCATTTTTTAAGCAGATGCACAACCCGCCTGATATTGGGAGTCATCTCATGATCGGATCGGTAACTCACATGTGCCAGTTCGGAAACGTCAATAGTTATCGATGGAAGATCTGTTTACAGGGATGACCAATACTCAACCAGAGCTTAGGGAGATATGGATATTCATGGCTGGATTGATTTGGGCGTTCAGGGAACTGAAGCCCGAGAGTGGGGTAAGATTTAACTATAGTGATATAGTTGTTGCCTAGACTGCCTAAAGTACCTGAATTGACATTGTTCGCATCGATATAAAGTCGGTCAAGCAAGATTTGATTGTTACGGGTATTCATATCTGGTTAATTTTAGGCTAATATGATATTTGGGATTGTTTTATAAGATAAAATTTTTTATTATGGATGTTAGGCTATATTTTTATTTTATGATTTTCTCTATGTTTTCCGGGAAGAGAAATGAGAATATCATCTCAAAATGTGTTTGTGTTATATTACTGGTTTGTATTTTTTTGATATTTTCAGCGCAAGATATATGGCATAACCGTGTATATCTAATCAGTTTTAGATTCATTGATTATCAAACAGGAGCGATGTGATTATGAAATATTGGGTAGTTTTGTTGATGGCATTCATAATAGTATGGGCCGCCGGGAGTGTACAGGGGGCGCTGATAGAGTATCAATTATCCGATCTGGGTAATCAACAATGGGAGTATGCCTATCGCGTTGTCAATAACCATAGCGAGATAGAACCGATCAAAAGCTTGACGATCTGGTTTGAAACAAACGCCGGGCAGTTTGAAATCGTATCAGGAAATTCGATCATTTCTGAATGGGATGAAGCGATCCTGCACGATGTCGTGGGGCGGGGGCATGGTTACGATCTTCTGGCCAAAGATGAAGGTATTGGCCCTGGAGATGATATGGAAGGATTCGCGGTTCGGTTCAAGTGGAATAGCGCCGGTCAACCGGGATCCCAGTTTTATGAAGTACTTGATCCGGATGATTTCAGCTTGATTGAATCCGGGTATACCGTGCCGGAACCGAATATGATGGTTTTAGGTGGAGTTGGAATGGTGATTGGTTTTATCAAGCGCCGGCTTGCGGGTCGGTAATTATAGGTTTTTCAGAAAAATAGTATACTTTTATAAGTCGCCCAAAGGAGTATTCTTATGGCCACGGTCTTGCACACGAGAATAAATGTGTTGGTATTCTTTTTTTGCTTGCTGGCTGGTATAACGTCATTATTGCCTGCTGATCTGGTTACCAGTACCTGGTCGGGCGCGGCGTCCGATAACTACTGGTATTCTTTAAACTGGGTCAATGGCGCTATTCCCTTTAATGATTTGTGGGATGATTATATCGCGGATATCCCAGGTGGCGGCAACGTGACTTACAATATGAACTGGCCCATCGAATTATTTGGAATGACGATGGGATCGGATAGTACGTTATCAGTGGAACCGGGGAGCGATATTAATATTATGGCGCAAGGTATTTTTAACGGGATAATATCCGTTGATGATGCTTCTCTGATCGCTCAGCCAGGAGGGGATTATCTGATTACGGGGAATCGGGCACGGATGTTTGTGGATAACGGAGTGTTAAGTCTTCCGGTAATGGGGGGATATGCTTCGACAGGTCTTTTGCAGTCGGATGACGATGGATCTTATGAGACGAAGGTTTGGGATTTATTTGGCAGCACGGGCACAGGCAGTTTGCTGGATTTATCCTCCCTGACCAGCATGAATTTGGGATTCAATGAGACTGTGTACGGCAATTCGTATCGGGATACCTGTTATCAGCGGATCACGGCCGGCGCGGGCGGCAAGATTGATTTTTCGGGAGTAACGCGGATCACCGGTCCGGTGCGCAGTCAGGACTGGGTGGAGTTCAATTGCAGTGGCGACGCCGAGATCGATTTAGGCAGTTTGCAGCAGGTAACCAGCGCCGGCAGCGGGACGGTGCGGTTCAATATCGCCCGCGATCTGTGGGAGTTTCCGGTATTGACCAGCGTCAATCGGATGCAGGTGTCGATGACCCAGCCTTCCAGCATATTGAATATGCCGGTGTTATCGACGCTGTCGAATTCATCCATTTCGCTATCGGCTGACAGCCTTCTGAATGCGGATGAACTGGTCCAGTTATCCAGCAGCAGTCTGACCTTGGGCGCCAACAGCCGGTTTAATGGGGGTTTGCATAGCATTGACGCCAGCACGTTTTATCTGGATTCCAGCAGCGAGGTGATATTGCCGGATTTGACCGAGGCGAATCTGGATATATACTGGGATGGGAATGAAGATACCTCTTATATTTTCCGGGCGCCTGAACTGATCAGTTTTTCCGGCAGTCGCAGCAAGGTGAAGATCGATGCGATGAATGTGTTTGAGACGGGTGGATTGCAGGATATTAACAATGCGCAATTGTTTGTGAATGGCGGGCGGCAGTGGGGTGTCATCAGTGGGGATGTGGTCGCGGAGAGTTACGCTTCGACGGGTCTGCTACAATCGGATGACGATGGATCTTATGAGACGAAGGTTTGGGATTTATTTGGCAGCACGGGCACAGGCAGTTTGCTGGATTTATCCTCCCTGACCAGTATGAATTTGGGATTCAATGAGACTGTATATGGCAATTCGTATCGGGATACCTGTTATCAGCGGATCTCGGCCGGCGCGGGCGGCAAGATAGATTTTTCGGGAGTGACGCGGATCACCGGTCCGGTGCGCAGTCAGGACTGGGTGGAGTTCAATTGTAGTGGCGACGCCGAGATCGATTTAGGCAGTTTGCAGCAGGTAACCAGCGCCGGCAGCGGGACGGTGCGGTTCAATATCGCCCGCGATCTGTGGGAGTTTCCGGTATTGACCAGCGTCAATCGGATGCAGGTGTCGATGACCCAGCCTTCCAGCATATTGAATATGCCGGTGTTATCGACGCTGTCGAATTCATCCATTTCGCTATCGGCTGACAGCCTTCTGAATGCGGATGAACTGGTCCAGTTATCCAGCAGCAGTCTGACCTTGGGCGCCAACAGCCGGTTTAATGGGGGTTTGCATAGCATTGACGCCAGCACGTTTTATCTGGATTCCAGCAGCGAGGTGATATTGCCGGATTTGACCGAGGCGAATCTGGATATATACTGGGATGGGAATGAAGATACCTCTTATATTTTCCGGGCGCCTGAACTGATCAGTTTTTCCGGCAGTCGCAGCAAGGTGAAGATCGATGCGATGAATGTGTTTGAGACGGGTGGATTGCAGGATATTAACAATGCGCAATTGTTTGTGAATGGCGGGCGGCAGTGGGGTGTCATCAGTGGGGATGTGGTCGCCGAGAGTTACGCTTCGACGGGTCTGCTACAATCAGATGACGATGGATCTTATGAGACGAAGGTTTGGGATTTATTTGGCAGCACGGGCACAGGCAGTTTGCTGGATTTATCCTCCCTGACCAGTATGAATTTGGGATTCAATGAGACTGTATATGGCAATTCGTATCGGGATACCTGTTATCAGCGGATCACGGCCGGCGCGGGCGGCAAGATTGATTTTTCGGGAGTGACGCGGATCACCGGTCCGGTGCGCAGCCAGGACTGGGTGGAGTTCAATTGCAGTGGCGACGCCGAGATCGATTTAGGCAGTTTGCAGCAGGTAACCAGCGCCGGCAGCGGGACGGTGCGGTTCAATATCGCCCGCGATCTGTGGGAGTTTCCGGTATTGACCAGCGTCAATCGGATGCAGGTGTCGATGACCCAGCCTTCCAGCATATTGAATATGCCGGCAGTGTCATCCATTGCCAATGCATCTCTATCGTTAGCGGCAGACAGTCAATTCAATGCGGGGGAACTGGGTTCGTTATCGAACAGTAGTATAACGCTGGGTGCTAACAGTCAATTTTACAGCGGCTTGCATACAATCAGCGCGAGTACGTTTTATCTGGATTCTAATAGTGAAGTTGTGTTGCCGGATTTGACCGGGGCGAATCTGGATATATACTGGGATGGGAATGAAGATACCTCTTATATTTTCCGGGCGCCTGAACTGATCAGTTTTTCCGGCAGTCGCAGCAAGGTGAAGATCGATGCGATGAATGTGTTTGAGACGGGTGGATTGCAGGATATTAACAATGCGCAATTGTTTGTGAATGGCGGGCGGCAGTGGGGCGTCATTAGTGGGGATGTGGTTGCCGGGAGTTACGCTTCGACGGGTCTGTTGCAATCGGATGACGATGGATCTTATGAGACGAAGGTTTGGGATTTATTTGGCAGTACGGGCACGGGCAGTTTGCTGGATTTATCCTCCCTGACCAGCATGAATTTGGGATTCAATGAGACTGTATATGGCAATTCGTATCGGGATACCTGTTATCAGCGGATCACGGCCGGCGCGGGCGGCAAGATTGATTTTTCGGGAGTGACGCGGATCACCGGTCCGGTGCGCAGTCAGGACTGGGTGGAGTTCAATTGCAGTGGCGACGCCGAGATCGATTTAGGCAGTTTGCAGCAGGTAACCAGCGCCGGCAGTGGTGTGACGAAATTTAATATTAATAACAGCCGGTTAAGATTGGGCAATATTTATTCATCCGGCAATGCCCAGTTCAATATGGTGGGTTACAACGCTCTGGTTTTCGTCGAAAAAGACTTACTGTTAGGTTCGAGTACAACGATTAGTTCTTCCGAGATGCCCATATTGGCGATTGCCGGTAATTATTCCTTTGCTCATCAGGTTGAAACGTCGGTGAATCTGGAGGATGCCAGACTGATTATGACCGGCGAATTGCCGCGATCGATCGGCGGAGATAGTATGGCGCTGCCGGCGGCGATGTGTGACGATGGACCGATGGAAGTTGAACCGGCTGTCAGCAATGTGGAAAACACTTATGTGAACATGCTCGCCGGTGGCGAATTTTCCGGCATGGCAGATGCGTTCCTGGCGCTGGCTTCTGGCCAAAACGCCATATCGGCCGATAGCGATATCCAACCGGCCGGCCCAACCGATTGGGGCGATATCTGGACAGACGATCCCAACGATCCGCAAAACTATATCCAGTATCTGGAGGTGGGTTGTTCGGATGGTGGATTGGAGCAAGCCCTAACCGATAATTTCGCTATCGGACAATTGGTCGTCGGCCAGACCAGTCAATCGACTATGGTTTGCCTGTCCGATCTGGTTAATAACGGCAACCGCGGTTCCCTGGGACGCGAGTCCCTCTATCTGGCCGGCAACCAGACAACTGATGGTCTGCGAATCATTGGCGGTTCCACCTTGATTTTGAACGATATCAGAGTCTATGCCCGAATCGAGGGCGCTATGGCTCTGGTAAACGAGTTGATTCCCGACGGCGAGACGGTTGCCCCGTTCGATCAGGGCTTTATCGCCCTGGATCTCGAGGCAGCCACCACCGGTTATTGCGGTTCGTTGGATCAGCCCAGACCACTAGCTGATGTCAACTGCAATTGCCGGATCGATCTGGTCGATTTCGCTGCCGTCTCCGCACAATGGCTTGATGCCGACTGTTATCTGCCCGACTGGTGTGGGGGAGCGGATGTAAATATGAATGGCATGGTTGATTTGAACGATATCATGATGATTGATACTGAGTGGTTAAAATAAACTGGACGAACATATTTGTTTATAAATACCTGGAGTTATGACAATGAATAAGAATACTAATTATTTCTCAATTGCGATAGTGCTTTTAGCCATAACCGGCGCTCTGTGGTCAGAGGATATTTTGTATCTGGGCAATTATAACAGCATGCCATCTCAATATGGCAGGGATTTTAAATATGTTCGTGTACCCGATCAATATTCAGGTGATCAGCAATCGCATCCGCCGGTTCCTGACTGGAATCTGGATAGTTGTGATCATAGCGCGTGGGTAGACGGAGTCTGGCCGATTTCCTGGTCGGCTAATGGCGACCTGTTCGTTTACAAAGAGATTTATTTATACCGGAGCATTCCGCTTACATTACGGGTTGCCGTCGATAATGGTTATGATTTCTACATAAACGGAAATTTCATCAGTGGCCATAACGCCGGTGGAGGCGCCAGTTACTGGGAATATACTGTCAACGTTGACAGTGATTATGTCAAACCCGGAGCCAATATGGTGGCATTCCGGTTTGAAGATTATGGTGGTGGAACTTACGCCGATATTGCGATCACGGGCGATGCCCTGGGAATGGTGCCTCAAGACATTCCTCCAGCTATTAAGCCGGTTGACGATCTTTTCATTGCATCAGGTATCCCTTTCAGTCATGTCATCCGCTTAGAGATTCCCTTGCCAGAATTAGTATGGTCAATCAGTCCGGACAATCCTGTTTTTATTGATCAACAAGGGCAACTTGGCTGGGAAAATCCGGTTCCCAGTATCGATCCATATGATTTTATTATAAAAGCAGAAAATGATTTCGGCACTGATGAAGCAAATTGTCGAATTTTTGTGGGGTTACCGCTGGAAGATGGCGTGGTTATCGAAGAAGATGATAATTCACTGGATGGGCAGGTCATTATTATAACCGGTGGAACGGTCGTGATTCGCGGCCGGCACTCTTTTGGAGCGCTCGCCGTCAGGCATGATGAGGGAGGGAATCCTGGAGTATTGATTTTACAGGATGGCCAGACAGAAGCATCGGAATATAACTGTCACTTATGATGTCGTGGTTGATGAAGGCTGTCAAATCAGCGCCGATGGCATGGGGTATCTGGCGGGGGAAGGACCGGGCGCCGGGACAGGGTATGACGGTCGGTAGGTCTGGGCGCCGGAGGAGGCAGTCATGGGGGAATCGGAGGCGGTAATTCAGAGATTAGAATGTCATACGGCAGTTCGTTTGAACCCGTTACACTGGGTTCTGGCGGAGGTAATGCTGATGATGGTTTGGGAGGCGCCGGGGGCGGGGCCATTCGAATCATTACGGATAATCTGATATTGGATGGCAGGATAACTGCGAATGGCATTGCTGCTGCAGGAGAGACCGCCGGGGGCGGAGCGGGTGGTTCAATCTGGATCACAACGCGTGAACTGAGCGGTAACGGGCAGGTTCAGGCAGTCGGCGGAGATGGTCGTAATGGCGGAGGAGGCGGACGGATCGCGGTTTATTATCAGGATGGGCAGGATTATCAAGGCTATGCAAGTTGTACGGTACAAGGCGGGCAGGGATATCGGCCGGGCCAGACCGGCACAGCGGGATTCTTCGATCAGGCTGGCGGGCGCAATGACCTGCATGTTTATCAAAGCTTTCGGCCGGAGGATGATCCGGCGATACCGGTTTATGTCGGTGATATGATTCATTTACATACAGGCTCAATATTTACCATCGGATCAGTCAATCGTATCGATGCAAATGATATCCTCATTGAGACTGGCGCGATCATCGAAGCGAGCGGTTTGGGTTTTGGACCTGATGGAGGCCCGGGAGCGGGTGATTATGCCGCCCAGGGCGCAGGTGGCGGTGCCAATGGCGGCCCGGGTGGCCGGGGCGCCATTGGCGATGGCGGAGCGGTTTATGGCTGGTCTTTCTGGCCGGACCAGGCGGGATCCGGAGGGGGCAGCGCGGGAGAAAATAATCAGGGTGGTCAAGGTGGAGGCTTGATAGAGATTCATGCCCATAAACTGGTTGTTGATGGCTCCATTGTGGCTGATGGTTTGAATGGTACCGGCCAGGGTGGCGGTGGCGCCGGCGGTACAATATTGCTGGATAGCGTTCAATTGAGTGGCGGTGGCAGTCTGTCCGCTAAAGGCGGTTCAAGCGGCAGCCCGTTTGCCGGTGGCGGCGGCGGCGGCCGGATCGTCGTCTATTACAATAACGCTGATACATTTGCCGGATTTGGCAACGTGAATATTAATGGTGGAACAGGTCGAATGACTGGCGGTAAAGGATCATCTGCCTTTATCCGTCGGATGAATCGGAACCAATTGGATTTAACAGAACTGGATATAGAAGTTTATAACCGGTTTGATCTGTATAATGAGTCGGGTCCGCTGGCTTATACGCTGAATCGTCTTACCGTACATGAGGGAGCTGTTTTGGAAATGGCTTTTACAGATTCTCTTACGGTAAATGAAATGGTGATGGCAGTCAATGCCAGAATTACTGCCGATGGAACTGGTGGTCTGCAAAACGAAGGTACCGGCAAAGGTCAGGCTCATGCTGAGGGTTCTGGCGGCGGCGCTTATGGCGGTGCAGGAGGAAAAGGACGCATGGGAGCCGGTGGTCTGGCTTATGGCTCGCCTGCCTGGCCGGACAGCGCGGGTTCGGGTGGCGGCGGAACCGACCGAGATAACACCGGCGGCTCCGGCGGTGGTGCGTTATATCTAACGGTAAAAGATATCTTTAATTTTAATGGGACAATCACCGCCAATGGTCTGGATGGAATGAATATGGGCGGCGGTGGCAGCGGTGGAGGAATTATTATCAAGGCCGGTACCCTGGAAGGCGCCGGTACGTTGCATGCAGATGGGGGCAATGGCGGCAATCCTTTCGCCGGAGGCGGCGGGGGTGGGCGTATTTTATTACAATATGGTTTTGCCGATCATTATACGGGTTTGGGTGGATGTACTGTTTCGGGTGGTTCCGGAAGGGCAAATGGCGATGATGGAACGATCATTACCGTGGAGGATGATGGCGCTATTCTGGTGATGAATATTGAGGACGCGCTTGTGCCAGGCGGATCCGTATACACCGGGCCGCAGCCGGTGGTGATCAATGCCATCACCCCGGTATTCTGGACTTTGGAGAATGGACCGGAAGGAATGACGATCGATTCGCAAACGGGCGTGGTAAGCTGGTCCAATCCAATCGCAGCGCTGGAGGCCTATCAGATAACCATACGGGCGACGAACGCTGATGAAACCGGTTTTGATGATGAAAGCTGGCTGCTGTCAGTCCAGGAACTGCCGGTTATCTCTGCAATGGAAGACAGGTCTGTCTTAATCGGTCAATCTTTTACGGGTACTGCCCCGAATCTGGAAAACGAACCGGGCGACGTTTCCTGGTCATTGATCAGCGGCCCGGTTGATATGACGATCAATGCCCAGACCGGGGTGGTATCCTGGAATACCGCGCGGTTATTGCCAACAGGAGAGCCTTATACTATTACTATTCGTGCGTCCAATACTGTTGGCAGTGTCGACGTGAGTTTTAACCTGAGAGTGCTGGATAAACCTTTATTGCCGGGATAAGCGATCAGATTATTCCAGCGGGAGTTCTGTATGAATCGGCGCTCCCCAGTCTGACCGGCGGTTCCGGAGAGATTGTCTGGTCTCTGGAAGGAGAGTATCCGGATGGTTTGATTATCGATCCGGTTACCGGGCAGGTGAGTTGGGATTATCCAACCCTGGAATCCGATGGCCTGGTTGTTACGATTAAAGCCAGCAATCCGGATGGCGAAGATACGGAAAGCTGGCAATTATCGATTATGGAAATCCCTCAGGTTGGTGGAGTAGCGAATGCCAGTGTTGGAGAAGGAGATTTTTATTTGGGTACAACACCGCAGATTGTCAATGGCGCTTTGTCTGTGGCCTGGTCTTTGCTTGAAGCGCCGGCCGGAATGACTATCAATGCGGAAACCGGTGTAGTCAGTTGGACTAAAGCAGTACTGGCAGGCAGTCCTCATACGATAACCATTCAGGCAGCCAATCCGGTTGGCTCAGATACGATAAGCTGGCAACTCACCGTTGAACTGGGTGAGCCGGTTATACAAAGCATTAATAATGCCTATATAGCCGCTAATAAGCCCTATGTCGGCCCCAATCCGGTATTATTGGCCGGGAATAAAAATGTGACATGGGAATTGACTCAGGGGCCGGAAGGGATGTCTATTGATCCCTTAACCGGGCAGGTGAGCTGGCCGTATCCAACCGTTACCGGCAGTCCGCATTCTGTAACGATCCGGGCCAGAAATTCAGCAGGCAGTCATTATGAATCCTGGCAGTTGATTATCGTCATTCCTCCGGTCGTTATGCCAATAGCCGATACAACCGTTACCCAGGGTTATGTCTACCAGAGTGTCATTCCTCAACTGGCGACCTCGACATTTGTGTCATGGGAACTGGTAAATGGACCGTCGGGCATGACAATCGATGCGACCAATGGTGTGGTCAGCTGGTCTAAACCCAGATTGGATGGCAGTCCTTATACGATCACAATACGGGCAAAAAACGCGGCCGGCGCCGGTGAGACTTCCTGGCAGTTGGAAGTCTATCCCACGCCGCCCGTGATCGAACCGATACCGGATGATTATTTTGTCGCGGGTCAGTATTATATCGGCGTCAAGCCGGAATTGATCCAGGGTACTTATCCGATTGTCTGGTCACTGGTGGAAGGTCCGACAGGCATGCAGATTAATTCATCCAACGGGATTATTACCTGGGAGAATCCGGTTTCCGCAGGAAGCCCCTGGCAGGTGACTATCAAAGCGGCCAATATCTCAGGGGAATCAACCGAACGGTTTAAATTGATTGCGCTGACATTGCCGGATATTTTAGATATCCCGGATGGCTATGCCGGGCAGAATAAAGCATATACCGGTCCCTATCCTGTTTTACAAGAAGATACGGTGGTCGAGGCCTGGTCTCTGATTTCCGGGCCGGTTGGTATGACAATCGATCCGGATACCGGTGTGGTCTCCTGGTTGGAACCGTCGATTGAAGGCAGTCCCTATGAGGTGACTATTATGGCATCCAACCGGCTGGGTAGCGATACGGAGTCGTGGATGCTTTATGTGGAACCGCGCCCGGATCTGGTGGTTATGGATATCATTCCGCCGGAATCGGAACCGGCCGGCAAAATGGTTGATGTAACCTGGACGGTCAGGAATGAAGGCGCCGGATCGGCAACCGGACACTGGACCGAACGGATTTACGCCTCCCATGATAATCAACCGGGTAATGACCGGCTGTTGGCCAATTATTTCTTTAAGGATAATGATCTGGCTCCCGATCAAAGTGTGATTCGCACTGAGCAGGTGGTGGTTCCTGATCTTCCGAATGGGTATTATATCATCGTTGAAGTCGATTATCAGGATACCCTATCGGAACTGAATGAAAGCAACAATACCATGGTTGCGTCGATAAAATCGGAATTGGTCCTGCCTGATCTGAATCCGGTCTTTATCGATTTTCCGGATATGGTCGTTGCTGATGCAGAAGAATCGATTCACTGGCAGGTGACAAACCATAGCGAAGCGACGGCGCGCGCCTGGTGGATCGATACGATCTATCTGTCGAATGACCAGGAAGTGGGTGATGATATCTATGTGACATCGTATGTCAGAAACAGCGATGTCGCGGGATTAGACGCTTATGATGTGGCCCGAGATATTGTGATTCCGGGTCGCATCCAGGGGAATTATTACTGGTTAGTTATCACAGACACCGAAAACAGACTGGTTGAAACGAATGAAACTAATTACGCCTTTTCGGATGTTGTCGTTCAAGTCGATCAGCCCTTGCGGCCGGACTTGACGATCGTTCAGGAAAGCATTCAATACGCCACGGGTGGATTGGTTGGTCAGAATATTACCGTTGACTATCAGGTCCGTAATACCGGCGAGGCTATTGCCGCCGGAACCTGGACCGATCGGATCGTTGCGGTAAATTACGATACGCAGCAGGAAACATTTCTGGCGGAAAACATGCATGACAGCCCGCTGGATCCGAACGAAACGTATTCCAATGCTATTCCGGTGAATCTGCCCTGGATTCCGGGCGATTATTATCTGAAGATTATTACTGACCGGACCGATGCAGTCAACGAAGGATTAACCGGTGGCGAAAGTAACAACGAAATCAATACCAGTTTATTGATTAACGTGATGGATTATGAGGTAACGGCCCGGACCAATATTGAGGCTGCCCCCGCGGGGACCCCGATTGTAATCACCGGCCAGGCTCGCGATCCGATATCAGGCAATCAACTGGCTGATATGCCGCTGGCTTTGCGGATCTCGGTAAAAGGCAGTGATCGCCTGGTCACGCAAAACGATCAGGGCGGAATGCTGATTTCCGATGAAAATGGTCAGTATGAAATCACGTTCCAGCCCCTGGCGAACGAAGCCGGTTCCTACACCATTCGCACCGGCACTCCGGGTAATATCAAGCCGGCGATCCAGGATACCTTTGTATTGCATGGCATGAAAGTGCAATCAGGTTTCACGCATGTGGAAATCAATCCGGATAACAGCTCAATCGTGAAGCGAATCAATCTGGTTAATCTGGGAGATAGTTTCCTGACGGATATTCAGGCTCAGGTTTCGGGTATTCCATCCGATGTCCGCGTCGAACTCAATCCCGCCCGTAATTATCTGGAGCCATCGGGCAGTCTGCCGGTAGATATCTATTTGAGCGCTTCAGGCCAGGCCAGTGATGTGTATCCCATACCACTAACCTTTAGCAGCGCTGAAGGGGCTCAGGCATCGTTCATTCTGAATCTGTACGTCAGGCATCTTGAACCCTATCTGGTCATCAGCCCCAAAAATATCAATACGGCCATGGTGGCCGGTGAACAGACTTTGTTCAGCTTTGATGTAAAAAACATCGGTACGGGCCGGGCGGAAAACCTTCAGGTCTTTTTGCCGGATAATACGCCCTGGATGCATCTGACCACTCCCGCACTGCCGGCACTGGATACCGGTGATGTCGCTACGGTGATTATCAATCTGCAACCGGATATCGATATCGCTTTGGGAACTTATAGCGGTTTGATCTCCGTGGCGGATCCGGCTTATACGTATGGCGATGCCATCAATTACCGGATTGAAGCCAGGTCAAATCGCACCGGGGACCTGGTGGTACAGGTTGAAGATGAATATACCTTCTGGTCAACCGGTGAATACAGCGAATCCGGACCCTTGGTGCCTTACGCGCGGGTAACGTTACGTGATCCCAAGACTTTCCAGGTATTAAATGAACAGATCACCGGGGATGACAATCAACCCGCCCTGTTTGAGGGCATTCACGAAGGCTATTATGTTCTGCGGGTCGACGCCGAAAAACACGCCGCCTACCAGGAGACGATTCTGGTCGAATCCGGCCAGGTCAATCTGATACGCGCCTTTATGCCCCGCGAAACGATCAGCTATAACTGGACGGTGACCGAAACCGAAATTGACGATGTGACGCTGGTCGTTCTGGAAGCGGTGTTTGAAACCAATGTGCCCACCCCGGTTATTACCATCGACCCACCGTTACTGGATCTGGCTCAGATCAGCGATTCGGTGACCCAAATAGATTTTACCGTCGAAAATCATGGCTTGATCGCCGTGAATGATGTTGAATTGAATTTCGGTTCCCATCCACTCTGGCGGATCACGCCCTTGATTGAGGATCTGGGACGGTTGGAAGCCAAACAGAAAATGGTTGTCCCAGTGATCATCGAGAAGATCTCGCCTCAGGCTGACGGTAGCGGAATTATGCCGGCTTCTGGATTCGATTGTTGGATCTATGCCGGCGTTAAATATGCCTTGGTTTGTATCGGAACCCAATATTATTCGATCCCAATCCCCATTTACAATGTTGTACCGGGTTGTGGCGGACCGGGTAGTTCGGGTGGTGGCGGTGGCGGCTGGATTGCCGGTGGCGGCCAGGGCGGCCCGGGTAAACCCTATCAGATTGAACCAAAGTATACCCCTCCGGTAGAATGTAAAAAATGTGATCCGGCAGTTTATAAACCCTGGTGCCGTACGGTGGATGTAAGCAGTTATCTGGATTTTATTGGTGAGGCAATTGCTACATTTGTGAAAGTTAAAACGGGAGGACTATTGGATCCAGAAGTCGAGATTAAAGCTGAAGGAACCATTTGTACTTGTTGTACCGAAGAAGGGGGCATTGGTTTTGAGATTAAAGCCGATGTCGGTATTGATATTAAGTTCCCCATAGGTGTTGGCTTCGAAAAAGAAATATCTTTTTCAACCCCATCTATCACGATTCACAATGTTGTCAATCCCTGCCGGGAAGGCGAATTCCTTGAGGATGTTACCATCGGTGGCAGTGTCAGCGGAAAAATTAAAGCCGGTGCCGAGATAACTCCATATGCTAATGCGGGTGCTCAATTCAATTCTGGCTGTAATTTTGGTAATCCGGATATAACCGCCAGCGCAAACATAGGCTTAGATGGTTATCTGGGGGGGGAAGGTAATGTTAGTATTAATATTGGCGGCGATTTGCCTTGTGCTTTTGAATGTGAACCCTTCAAAGTTGCTTTAAATGCCCAGACTGGTGCTAATCTGTATTTGAAATATGAAAATGGCGCCTGGGATAAGGGAGGATGTTTCAAGGGGATTTATTATATGGCCGGCATAAAAGCCAATTTGGGAGACTGTGTTTCCGGATGGCCGTCCGTCCAACTTGGCGATCCTGACCAAAGACATTATCTGGTGTGTCCAATCGATGATGGTTGTGATGGTTACATGTGTGATGGGAGTCCCAAATCAGCATCACCAGTATCAGATGAATTTTCTGACTTCTTAGTTATGGCGCATGATGATATTGAGACGGCTCTGGTCGACCAGTTAGTCGATAATCTGCCTTCATATATTTATATATCGAGAATGACTCCAAAGAAGATTGAATTAAAAGCCGATCAACAATTAAATGATGAAATTATGCCTGAACCGGCTGAAGATGATGGTGTCTGTGCCCAGGTGCGTTTACAGATTGAACAGCGTGTCGCGGTTACGCGTACGGCCTTTACCGCCAAACTGGAAATCGATAATCCTGATAAGGTGGAACCGGTTACGGATATTTCCGTTGATATCACTGTTTATGATGCCGAAGGCAATCTGGCCACCGATCGTTTCGCCATCGATCATCCGGTCTATGATAATTTGGATGAGTTTGAGTCCAAAGGGATTCTGCTGCCCGATATGTCCGGGTCGTTGTCCTGGCTGATCGTGCCTTATCCCGAGGCGGCCCCGATTGAAGATCAGGATTACACCGTTAGTGGCGTATTCTATTATACCCAGAATGGCCGCAGCGTGGTCGTGCCGCTGGAACCGGCGCCCATTACGGTCAAGCCTGATCCGAGTCTGTATCTCAAGTATTTCTGGCAGCGGGATGTCTTCAGCGATGATCCCTGGACCGACGAGATCGAACTGGCAGAACCGTTTACGCTGGGTATGATCATGACCAATAAGGGATATGGTTCGGCGCGCAATATCCGGATCACCTCCAGTCAACCGAAAATTGTTGAAAACGAAAAGGGCTTGTTGATCGATTTCAAATTGATCGGCGCCCAGGTTGGAACCCAGCAGGTCAATCCTTCGCTCAATTTGAGTCTGGGCGATCTGTATCCCAATGAAAGCAAGGTGGTTCGCTGGCTGATGACCTCAACGCTGCAGGGCCATTTCATTGAGTACAGCGCATCCTATGAGCACCTGGGTCCAATTGACGATCCGCGTTTGTCGTTGGTGGATGATGTCCAGATTTATGAATTGATCCATACGGTTCGTGGCGGCGCCACAGACGATGGCCTGCCCGATTTTATGGTCAACAACACCATCTGGCCGGATGATCCGTACGAAGATCCCAACGATTATCAACGCCAGGATCTGCCTGATGAGGTCCATTTCAGTGATGGCGGTGTCGAAGCAGTAACCCCGGTGTTGAATGCCATTGTCCATCCACAGATGGCGCTGTACCAGGCCACTGCGGTTGTGACAATGCCCCAGGGATGGGCCTATCTCAAATTTGCTGACCCGTATAACGGTCAATATACCTTGACCCGGGTTCGTCGCTCCGATGGCAAAGAATTGATCATGAACTTCAATGCCTGGCAGACCGACCGTACCCATCGTGATGGCGAAAAATCCGTTCGTGAACATATGATCCATCTGTTCGATCAGGGCGGTTCCGGTCAGTATACCTTGTACTTCGAATCGACGGACCTGACTCCGCCATCCTTTAATGCATTGGAAACCGAAATCGTTACGACGCCTCAAATAGAGGCCTATCAGTTTAGAGTATTGTATACGGACAATGTCGCTTTGGATACCGTGACGTTTGACAGTCAGGATATTGTCATTGCCGGTCCCGATAATTTTACTGCTTACGCCGGGTTTGTTGCTGTGGATAATGATGAAAATGGCACACCGCGCTGGGTAACCTATCAGGTATCCGGCCCCGATGGCAGTTGGGATGTCAGCGATAATGGCGTCTATGAAATTATTCTGAACGCCGGCCAGGTGGCCGATACCAGTGGGAATACCATGGCCAATCAATTGCTGGGGACATTCCTGGTGGCCATACCAGAGGTTTGCGAACCCGATCTGGCCGGATATCACTTGATGTCATCCAGGCGAGTTGGGCGGACCTTATATGAATATGTCTATTCGGTTGAGCTGAAAAATGAATGTGTCTATGACGGCATCGATGATTTATACTTCCTGATGATCAATCCACCGGATAACGTCGAATTGTTGTCTTCCAGCATTTTCTATAACCTGATTGAACCGGGCAAGAGTTCGTCGGGTATCGGTACCATTCATATGATCGTCGATCACAGTGAACCGTTTAATCTATATCAGATCCCGTGGATGACCCGGTCTGGATTATGGAGTGATTTTGATAAGAACGGTGCAGTCGACACCCTTGATTTATTGCAACTGGCCGAAGGCTGGCTCGATAGCAATCCTGTCACAGATATTGCGCCACCACCGGATGGCGATGGTGTGGTGAACTGGCTGGATTATACTATATTGGCCCGTGAATGGCTTAAACAGAACAACTAAGACAGGAATAACAGTTATAATAAGGAGATTCAATTATGCGTCAGAATGTGAAATCTAAACATTTAGTATGGCTTTGCCTGATACCTGGTCTGTTAACGGTCATGATGCCGCTTCGAGCCGATACCGTCACGGCCAACTGGACCGGGGCAGTATCCACTGATTACTGGAATGGCAGTAACTGGGATATTGGCATCGTGCCCTTCGATGATTACTGGGATGACTATATCGCCAATATTTCTTCAGGGACTTCCGTCGAGTATGAGATGGATGTACCGATCCAGTTATACGGTTTTTATCTGGCCCAGGATAAAACGTTTAATCTGAAACCTTATTCTGATATTACGGTAACGGATATTGGGCTGTTCAATGGCAATATCAATGCGGATAATGCCCGGTTTGATGTGATACCGGGCGGGGATTATTTAATTACCAGCGGATTGGCGAAATTTTATGTTAATAACGGTGGGTATATTAATGTTCCTGTTTCCAATGTTTCAATATCTACAACTAGTACACATGATATTGATCAATATCGAGCAGTGGGTGAAGGATCGATACTGGATCTGTCCTCATTGACCTATTTGGATGCGGGCCACAGTTATGGGTGGAGTTATAATTATAATTACATCAAAGCGCTAATGGGTGGAAAGATTGATTTTTCCGGTGTTGAGACGATACGATCGCCTTATAACAGTGATGATCGATTGTATTTGATATGTGATTCAGACTCGGAAATTGACTTGAGTAGTTTGAGAACGATTAACAGCGCCAATGTTGGGTATACGTTTATACAGACCTATAATGACTGGGCATTCCCATCATTGCAACAGGTGTCTCGAAGTTATCTGTATTTATATAATGATGTTGAGGTAAGTACTCCTGAATTGTCAAAGATGGTAGATTCCAGGTTATATTTTTCTAATGACGGATTTTCCTCGGCCTCATTTGTGGCGCCGTCATTAAAAGAATTCTCCGGTCCGATTGCCTGGTTGGAACTGGATCCAACGAGGTCATTTTCGACGGGTGGATTGACCAATATTGATGGAGCGAGGTTTTCGGTAAAAGATGGCAAACAGTGGGGTGCAGGGGATATTGTTGCGGAACAGGTTGCCATTGTAGCGTATGATACGCATGAAATTGATCAATATCGAGCAGTGGGTGAAGGATCGATACTGGATCTGTCCTCATTGACCTATTTGGATGCGGGCCATAGTTATGGATGGAGCTATAATTATCATTATGTCAAGGCCGAGCAAGGGGGTCTGGTCGATTTATCCAGTGTTGAGACAATACGTTCGCCCTATTACAGTGATGACCGATTGTATTTAATATGTGATTCAGACTCGGCAATTGACTTGAGTAGTTTGAGAACGATTAATAGCGCCAATGCCGGCTATACATTCATTCAGACCTATAATGATTGGGCATTTCCATTATTGCAGCAGGTCACTCAAAGTTTTTTTTATCTTTACAATGATGTTGAGATAAATGCTCCAGAATTGCTGAAGATGGTTAATAGCAGACTATATTATTCAAACGATGATTTTTCCTCAAGCTCATTTATTGCGCCGTCGTTAAAAGAATTTTCCGGTCCCATTGCCTGGTTGGAACTGGATCCGACAAGATCATTTTTAACCGGAGGATTGACCAACATAGATGGAGCGAGGTTTACGGTAAAAGGTGGCAAGCAATGGGGGACAGCAGAAGTTGTTGCGGATCAGGTTACTATGGTAGCGTATGACGCGCATGAGATTGATCAATATCGAGCAGTGGGTGAAGGTTCGATACTGGATCTGTCCTCATTGACCTATTTGGATGCGGGCCATAGTTATGGATGGAGCTATAATTATCATTATATCAAGGCCGAGCAAGGGGGCCGGGTCGATTTATCCGCTGTCGAGGCGATACGATCGCCTTATTACAGTGATGACCGATTGTATTTAATATGTGATTCAGACTCGGAAATTGACTTGAGTAGTTTGAGAATGATTAACAGCGCCAATGTTGGGTATGCATATATTCAGGCCTATAATGATTGGGCATTCCCATCGTTGCAACAGGTGTATCGAAGTAATCTGTATCTATATAATGATGTTGAGATAAATACTCCTGAATTATCAAAGATGGTAGATTCCAGGTTATATTTTTCTAATGACGAATTATCTTCGGCCTCATTTATTGCGCCGTCATTAAAAGAATTTTCCGGTCCGATTGCCTGGTTGGAACTGGATCCGACAAGGTTATTTTCAACCGGTGGATTGACCAAGATTGATGGGGCGAGGTTTATGGTCAAAGATGGCAAGCAGTGGGGCACAGGAGAAATTGTTGCGGATCAGGTTGCCATTGTAGCGTATGATACGCATGAAATTGATCAATATCGAGCAGTGGGTGAAGGATCGATACTGGATCTATCCTCATTGACTTATTTGGATGCGGGCCATAGTTATGGATGGAGCTATAATTATCATTATGTTAAGGCTGAGCAAGGAGGTCGGATAGATTTATCCAGTGTTGAGACGATACGATCGCCTTATTACAGTGATGACCGATTGTACTTTATTTGTAATAAGAATTCGATTATTGATATGAGTAGCCTTCAAACCATAACAAGCGCCAATTCCGGCAGTGTTCATTTTTATACTTATGGCAACGGTCAGTATGTTTTTGATGAGCTGGTTACACCGGTTAACACCCAGTTGATCGCGGCCGATAAAGCGGGAGCGTTTCAATTTAAGGGTGAATTGCAACTCACTTCCAGTAGCAGGTTGTCTCTGGCAGATCTGTCAGTTCTGGAAATTGGCAAGCATTTTCTTTTCAGTAATACCGATGAGAGCCAGGTCAAAATGGACGGCGCTTATATAGTCATGAATGGAGCCGTAGAAAACCCGCAACCTTCGGTTTTTGACAATACCATCATGCCGGCGGGCGATGTCATTACTGATAAGACCTTGCAGTATCTGGAAGCCGGCGGCGAAGATACCGGCTTGCCGTCGGTTAACGAACCGGTTGCGGGCAATTTTTCGATCGGTCAGTTAGTCGTGGGGCGGGATGGTCAGCCGACCGAACTGCAATTATTAGATATTAAAGACAATGGCAATCGCGGCACATCTGGCCGGGAAGCCCTGTATCTCAATGGGATCGGCCGGTTTGGCGGTATTAATGGCCTGCGCATCCGTGGTGGTTCGGTACTGGTATTGGGCGATCTCAATGTCTATGCCCGTCTGAATAAACAATGGGTTCATCTTAACAGCCTGTTTACCGGCGATGAAACCATTATCCCCTTCGATGAAGGCTACCTGGCCAAAACACCCAATTACACCATGTTGGGCCAGATTGAGCCTTTCCCCGCTGGTGATGTCGTGCGTGACCGTGTCGTGGACTTGAACGATTTCCTGATGTTGTCATACCAGTGGTTTGGCGCTGATTGTTACGAACCATCCTGGTGCGAAGGCGCCGATTTGAACCGTTCCGGCAATGTCGATGTACTTGATCTGGATATGCTAAGCACAAGCTGGCAGGAGAACATGAATAAATAACGAATCGTTATTGATTGTCGCAAGTACTCATTTATTATAGTCCAGCCAGTAAATCTGACTGGACTTTTCCAATTTATAAGCCCGCCTATGGTTAATCAACTCTATGCTGAAGGAATTTATAGACTTATTACTATGAGTCATTTAATACGCCAGTTAAGGTTACGTTTTAAGCAAATCACAAAAAAAGTGAATTTCGGAGGTACACTGTATGCTTAAATGGTATCAGACACTAACAGCATTAACCGGAGATTACATAACTAACCGTGAATCTGTATATAAGATAATTTTCCCTGAAATGAAATATTAAAACAGTGAAAGGTGGAGTAAGTCATTTATTTTTAAATAGTTATAATTTGGTTGGTATGCAACTTTATTACTGGCTATCGGTTGTCGGTATTGTGGTATCTCGGTGTCGATAGGCCTGTCAACTATTCATTTAAAGTTAAAAACCATCGCCGAAATCCATCATATCCTATGAGCCATTCTTTAACAAACAGGTTGAATTATAGCATACGATGGTCTGAAAGATCATAAGAGTCGTGATTGGCTAATTTGCGTTAAAGTACTCTTTAGCAAGTGCTTAGAGTTTTAATATGTAACTGGTGCCAATGATAATATTTCCGTAAAATCTGATAAAATACTGTCGACAGGAAAACGGTCTTCAGTAAAATTTCATTTTAACAGCCTTCGAGTTTCAGGCATTTTTACCTCATGTTCCATATACTAATGGCAGCATCTCTCAGAAGTTATAGGACCTATGTTTCTATAGCATTACCAATATTCAGGATAATAAGGTGTCTTTCTAACTGGAGAAATTAAAAAATATCAGAATAACATATCTCAAATGTGTGAAAAACACTTTTTAAATGGATTATATATTAGAAAGGCCATGTTTCTAGTCACGTTGAAATCTATCTACGAATGGAGAAGAATGTTGAAATTTGGTACAAATGAGGGAAATGTAGCTTTCCTTGAACTGTTTACTTCGAATTATAGTCGAATCAGGGCATATATCTTTGCACTTGTACCAAATTCTTCAGACGCTGACGATATCTTTCAGGAAACATCTAAAATTCTGTGGGAGAAGTTTGAAAAGTTCGAAATTGGTACTAATTTCTGTGCGTGGGCGATTACAATTGCCAAATTGCAGGTTTTAAAGTATCGCAGCAAATATAATACCAAAGTACAATTAAGTTCGGATATGATTGAACTATTATCGAAAGAATCTTTTAAACTGTTAGACAATGAAAGCGACAGGCTGGACGCGCTTCGGTCATGTTTAAAGAAATTAAAAGATAAAGACCAGTTATTGATTAATTATCGTTTTGTTCAAAAAAAAACAGCTCGTGAACTCTCCATGTTAATTGGGGTGGCCATGAATACGATTTATCGAAATGAATCCCGGATTTTGTCACTGCTCATGAAGTGTATTTGCCGGAAATTGGAGATATCTGAGATATGAGAGATTCGGTAAAGGACACAAAATATGATACGTTACGAGTGCTGATATCTCGCTTTCGCGATGGGGTGATAACGCAGGAAGAAGTCATACAGATGGAAGACATTCTTCGTTCCGGCCCGGAAGCCAGAAACTATTACAAGTTATATTTGTCTTTATGTTGTGATCTTGAAGGTGTTTTAAATGTTCTTCCGCCACCAGCGTATGCAGAGCTGAATGACCCGGTTTTAAGTGAGGAATTTTGGTCGATCTTGGCGGAAGAGGAGAAAAAGGCGCCATCGACTGATGTTCTTGCGCCCATAGACTATGATGACCGGGAGCGAATTCATAAGACCAGATACCTTAGAGTCCCGCAAACCATCAATCGATTCAGCCACTATTTTGCCCTTCTGTCGATGGCGGCGATAGTTGCTTTAATCGTTTATATAAATTTTTCTCCTGCAAAGAAGGCAAATACAACCGCATGTGCGGTTCTGGTTGATACGATCGATGCTCGATGGAAAGAAGGAACAAGAAAAATCGGAATTGGCGAGAATTTTTATGACTACCAGGATGGATATCATTTAGTATCCGGAGTGATAAAAATGCGCTTTGATTATGGCGCGGAGGTTATTATCGAAGGAGAATCCTCATTTTCCTGTCTGACTTCTGAGAGCGTGCGGTTAGCCTGCGGGAAACTCCATGCGTACGTTCCTTCGCAGATGACCGGATTTTCCGTAGACACACCGTCATCAAAAATTATTGATCTGGGTACGGAATTTGGTATCCATGTCAACACGGAAGGGTCTGCAGAAATTCACATGTTGGATGGGAAAGCCGCGATTATACCTGGCTTGAAAGGGCATAAGGGTCCCCCTGTCAACCTTACCGCGAACCAGGCGACTCGAGTTGATACAACTGGAAAAATGCAGACCATTCGGTTTCATGGCAGTCAGTTTATCCGTCAGATTTCTTCCGAAAGCCGTTTTATCTGGCGCGGCGAAGCGAGCATTCCGACAGATGGGCTGATCATTCACATGAAGGCGGATTCCCTATGGTTGCAAGACGGCGAATCCGTGGCGAAATGGCCGGATTCAGCCAAGAGTGATCGGGTTGACGGCACACTTTCCGCCATGCCGGGATATGGCATGCCGGTATTCAAAGCGAACGCCTGTAATGGCATGCCCGCGGTTCGATTCATACAGCCCCAGGATCCCAATAATGCGCCCCCTCAGCAAAAGCAGGTTTTGGCTTCAGATACCTGGCGATGGAATGAAAAGGCCGGTGTAACCATTTTTATTTTCTGCACAGGTGGAATCGCTGAACGCCCGCAACGCGTCGTTCAGGTCGGTCGAACAGGTGGCGCGATGTTTCAGAGTTTTGGGTGTGATGTAAGCTCGAACGAGAGCGGGACACGTGATAATAATGGTTTTTGTTTGACCGATAGTCCCTTTGAATATGGTGAGTGGCATATCAGTGTCCGTCAATTGAATCAGGGCAGCAGCTATGGCGATGTCTTTTATTCCGTGGATGGCGTCCCGCTTAAAATGTTAACGAATCGATCTGAAAATAACATTGATTTTGTCGCCAATAAAAACGATATCACCGTGGGAGCCGGCGCGCACCCAAGTTTCGGAATGATCAACTGGTACGATGGCGATGTTGCCGAAATTCTGGTTTACAACAAACAGCTGTCAATGGCCGAGATAGATATCGTGATGAGTTATTTGAACTCTAAATATGACCATGGTTTTCATGATTAATTCTATCAGTAATTCACGGAAAATAGTTTTCATACATCAACTGAATCAACCAGAGACAATGCATAATTAGTCTAAAATGTTGATAATACAAGAAAAAGTGATTGTTTCGATTGAGTTATTCATCGTTTGAAAAGAATAATACCCAATGGGTATGAAAATTCCTGATCGCTGGCAAAATGAGTAATGACTCGTAAAGGGCTGATTTCGCGGCCCGTATCCGGAATCAGCCTGTCCTCAGTCATAATGATCAGATAATAACCATTTAAGCATTGAAATGCCCTGTCGGTTGTTGTTTGTCATTCCGGCAGGGCATATCGAATGTCTTATCGATATCCCGTGAGAAGGATATTGTCCTGAGACCGAGCTGTCCCGTATAGAAGTCTTCTACTAGAAATAAAGAGATAAAATTATGGAGATAAGTGTGAAAAAGAAATTGAATATCCTATGGATTGCTATCTTAATAATCAGTTCTGATTTGATGGCTGTCAAACCGATGCTGAAACGGCCGGCGGTGCCGTATTTTCCTGACATCGAAGGGTATCAGACGCTACTGTGTGATTTACACACACATAGCGTCTTTTCCGATGGGCTGGTTTGGCCGACGGTGCGTATCGATGAAGCCTATTGTGAAGGATTGGATGCCATTTCCATCAGTGATCATATCGAGTATCAACCCCATAAAGACGATATTCCGACCCAGCATAATCGTTCTTATGAGATCGCTGGGGTCAGGGCGGAAGAAATGGGTATCATGTTGGTTAAAGCCGCAGAGATTACCCGTAAAACTCCGCCGGGTCATTACAATGCCTTATTTCTGGAGGATGTCAATCCGCTGGTGAAGGATGAGTTTTTGGGGGCGATCGAACAAGCCAATCAGCAGCACGCCTTTGTCTTTTGGAATCATCATGCCTGGAAAGGTGAGGAACCGGGCAAATGGAGTGAGGTTCAGACAACGATGGTGGAACATGGGTGGCTCCATGGGATGGAAGTGGTTAACGGGGACAGTTATTATCCGAACGCGCATCGCTGGTGCCTTGACAAGAATCTTGCCATGCTGGGCAACACGGATCTTCATACTTCGTCTTTTTATTATGATTACACCCCGGACAATCATCGATCGCTGACCCTGGTATTTGCCCGGGAACACAGTTTGGAATCACTCCAGGAGGCCCTCAGAGCGGGACGCACAGCGGTTTGGTTCAAAAATCAAATGATTGGTCAGCCAGAATATCTTCAAAAGCTCTATGACGCTTCTGTGATGGTGTCTCAAGTGTATCACAGTAAAGAGACTGAGCGTTTCTTTGAAATGACTAATCACTCATTTTTGAATTTAGATCTTAAACGCGTCGGCAAAATCGGCCCGAATTTTATATGGATTCCGGCCCGTTCGACTGTTCAAATCAGTGTGAATATGCCGGAAGGTAAAAGCTCGCAGATGATGTCTTATGAGGTAAAAAATATGTTGATTGAACCGGAAAAGGGGCTGCCCGTTCAAATTGAGGTGTCTCTGCCCTGAATCGCGAAAGAAAACCTGGCAAAAGCGGCATGCCATGTTTGAAAAGGTCATCATATCATTTAGTGACAGACGGATCAATCTTATGAACAAAGTGATAAGTATATTATTTGGAGGCGATTGTGAAATTCGTTAAAAATAACTTATGGATTGGTATCTTAACAATCAGCACCGTGTTGCTGGCGGCTAAGCAGCGGCCCGCGCTGCCTTATTTCCCTGATATGAATGGCTATGAGACATTGGTATGTGACTTCCATATGCATACCGTCTTTTCGGACGGACGGGTTTGGCCAACTGAACGGATTGAAGAAGCGATGCGTGAAGGTCTGGATGCCATTGCGTTGTCAGACCATATCGAACATCAGAAGTACCATGACGATATTCCTGCCAATCTTGAGCGGCCGTATGAGGTTGCCGCACCGGTTGCCCGGGAAAGAAACGTACTGCTGATCAAAGGGGGCGAGATTTCCAAACCAACGCCGCCAGGGCATCACAACGCGATTTTTTTGACTGAAATTGAGCCGGTTAATCATCCTCAACTGATCGATGCGGCCCGGGCCGCCTCCGAACAGCAAGGATTCGTATTCTGGAATCATCATACGTGGAAAGGCATAACCGCAGGTCAATGGAGTGATTTGAAGACCGAGATCTATGAGAATAAATGGCTGCATGGCATGGAAGTGGCCAACGGGGGGACCTATTATCCATTGGCGCATCAATGGTGTCTGGAAAAAAATATGACCATGATCGGATCGTCGGATATGCACGCGCCTTCAATTGATTATGTTTACACGCCGGAAAAGCATCGAACCCTGACGCTGGTGATGGCCCGCCAGCGCAGTGTCGAAGCAATCCGGGAAGCGTTGTTTGCGGGTCGCACGCTGGTCTGGAAATCCAATGAGCTGATTGGCCGTCAGACGTATCTTCAAGCGATGTATGATGTTGCCGTATCGGTTTCCCCGGTTCATCACAGCCGGGGGAATGAGCGTTTCTTCCAGATTACCAATCGATCGTTTCTGAATCTCAATCTTGAGCGTGTTGGTAAAGTCGGACCGGCGCAATTGGCAATTCCAGCTCGTTCCTCGATACTGGTCAATATCAATATGCCGAAAGGGAAAGATAGACAGATATTGTCCTATGAAGTGAAAAATATGCTGGTTGCACCGGATAAGGGGCTGCCGGTACAAATTGAAGTGCATCTGGCGGATGCAGAAAAGAAGAAATAAGAATCTCTTTGAGATGTCATAATATTATATGATGATAAATCAGTGCAAAAATGGTTGTCATGGGGGGACAGTCGTATGACTAAGCGGATCATTGTCATAGTTTTGTTGTGCCAGATAAGTATATTCGGGGTGGTATTACCGAATACTGAAAATCTGATTATTCACCTGAAAGCAGATGCCATTGCGGGATTAAGTGATGGTGCTGACGTTGTGGCTTGGCCCGATTCCGCTGTCGATGATGGGATTGACGGTACACTGAGCCCGGTTTCCGGGCAAAGTATGCCAACCTGGCATTCAAATATTCTGGGCGGGCTTCCGATCGTCCGGTTTTCTGATGATATTCTGAGTACCGCGAGTCAGTTTGCTCTGCCTGATTCTGGAGTGGGAATAACCGTTGTTGCGCTGTTTACTGGAGACAATTCCGGCCAGGATGGTGAACGCCTGGGCCAACTCGGAGACGCTTTCGGTGGGAATGGAAATGTCATCGGTTTGGATGTGTCAATTAATCGTACGGCAAATGACGGGGGCAGTGGTTTTCGTTTTAATAATGGTCGTTCACTGGCAAAATTGGGTAATTTACTGACAACCGGCTTTCATATAGGTGTTTGGCAAATGGCTCAGGGAGATCAGCATCAAAATGCTGCCTTTTCAATTGACGGCCATTCAATCGTATTGGATAACATCAATAATCCCACCCGTACCACGACATTGCCAACTGCCGGTAATAGTTTCAGTCTTGGAAACGGTATGGTTAGCGGGGAGTGGGCAAATAACGATTTTTATACCGGGGATATAGCGGAAATTCTGGTTTATAACAATGTGTTAACTCCCGGTCAGCTAAAGCAGATTTCTAACTATTTGAAAGAAAAGTATGATTTGGACGGACCGCTTACAGAAGATTTGATAATCCATCTGAAAGCTGATTCTCTGTCTCTCAGTAATAATGACATGGTGGCGGTATGGCCGGATTCCGCAACCGATGACTCCGTCGATGGAACGGTATCTGCTGTATCAGGGTTTGGCACGCCGATCTATGTGTTGAACGTACTCAATGGGCTGCCGGCTGTTCGCTTCACTCGTCCGTCGGAGGGTGACGCTGCGCCAGATTTTGAAAAACAGGTGTTGGTATCGGATATCTGGAGTTGGGACAAGATGCAGGGAGTGACCGTTTTTATGGTTTGTACCGGTGGGGTTGCCACTACTGAGCAACGCGTCGTCCAGATTGGTAAAACCGGTGGCACTGCCGGTAAATGTTTCGGTTGTGATGTCTCCGCCAATCAGAGTGGTATTCGCTTTAA
This sequence comes from Sedimentisphaerales bacterium, assembly GCA_963663965.2. Lineage (GTDB taxonomy): Bacteria > Planctomycetota > Phycisphaerae > Sedimentisphaerales > SM23-30. The sequence goes on along the minus strand of CAXXFK010000010.1, from coordinate 186,422 downwards.
TAACGGCTATTGCCTGTCCAGCAGTCCGTTTCATCACGGTCAGTGGCATATCAGCTCACGACAGATTGCTCAGGGCGGTGGGTACGGCAGCGTCTGGTATCGTATTGACGATATTTCGCTGGTTCAGACCAGTACCAATGCGGCCGATACGAATATTTACTTTGATAACGGCAACAATGATATGACCGTGGGGGCCGGCTGGCACCCGACCTACGGTCTGATTAACTGGTACGATGGGGACATCGCCGAGGTGCTGGTTTATAATGCTCAGTTGACACCGGCACAGATGCGGCAGGTATCGAGCTATCTGAACGCCAAGTATGCTGTTTATGAACCAGTCTCCGGCAAAAATTTCACAGTGGTGGCAATTCCCGATAGTCAGGGCTATCCGAATCACAGCAATCAGCCGGCCAGTATTAATCTGTTTAAGGATGAATTACAGTATATTGTCGATAATGCCAATGCTATGAATATTGCTTTTGTTGCTCATGAAGGCGATATTGTCATGACATCAAACGAGACGCAATACAGTCGGGTGAAATCGGCCATGAACAAGCTGCTCAACACGATTCCTTTTGGGATGGCTCCGGGCAACCACGACTATGATGTCAACGGCGATCCGATTCATGGTGCGACGGATTGGAATCAGTATTTTGGTCCGGATACCGATTATTTCCGGGATAAGAGTTGGTATGGCGATGCTTATATTAATAGCGCCGATACCAGCGGCATGACCAGTTGGCAGACTTTTAGCGTGGGGGATATCGATTTTCTACATATTGCTTTCGAATGTGAACCACGCGATGCCGTTTTGAACTGGGCGCAGAACGTGATTGATACGCATCCGGGATTTCCAACGATTCTGACGACTCATAAATTTCTGGGTCCCGGAGGGGGGTATCCCGGAGCCTCGTTGCGCAATGGCTATGCCTTGAACGGACCTCAGGCCGTGTGGAATGATTTTATTAAAGTCAATCCACAGATTTTTATGTTATTCTGCGGTCATTATTGTGAAGATGATGTTTATGTTTTTGGAACCAGCGCCCGTCGAACGGATCAGAACAGCGCCGGCTTCAATGTCCACCAGATGATGGCCGACTATCAGCGATGTCATAGTGGCGCCAATTTAGGCAATGGGGGCGGTTGGATTCGGCTGCTGGAATTCAGTCCGCAAACCAATACGATTCGAGTGGAGACCTATTCGACCATCCTGAATACATTCAGCAGCCATGCCTCACTAACGGACGGCAGCAATTATGCCCATAACTGGGCGGCGTTTAACTATGGAAACGATGGGACGGGTAGTTTGCTTCCAGAAAGTGATTATCGATCCAGTGAGTTTACTTTGCCATTTATTTTTGGTCAGCAGCTTCCCCGACCTGCTGAAATTTACGGCAAACATATCGCGGGTCCTGGGAAATCGTTTGTGCTGGACCAGTCGGTGGATTGGGTTGGCAGCGGTCTGGCTTTCGATCCCACGCATGTCGTTAAGGGCAATTATGACCGGGTATTCTTTGTTAACCGGGTGTCCACCAGTAGTGAACGGGGGTTGTATTCCGTCAGTCTTTTCGATGGAAGCACCAGCGGGAGATTGAGACTGGGATCGTACGAGAATCCTTACGGCTGCGCAGTCGATAATAACGGTGATGTCTATGTTTGTTATAATGATGAACCGGCGGTCCGCAAGGTTATCGATCCCGGTGGCAGTCCTTCCAACTCGGATATGATTGGCAATTATCGTAACGCCGGAGATGATAATATCCAAAGCGTTATGATGGTGCCGGCCGGTTTCGGCGGTGACTATGATGCGGGAACGGATTTGATAATCATCGATAGTGGGTTAGATGGGGATGATAACGAGGCCGTTGTGATCCTGGATTCATCCAGCACCGAATCTTCACCGGCGTACACCGTAATCTGGGAAGATACCTCGGATTACTTTACTTCTGATATTCGGGGATGCGCCAGCGAGATTGACGGCTATTGCTACCTGGTTCCAATGACGATCCCCTTGGCCAGGCTGGATGGTGTAAATCGGCCATATATCAGCCGGGTCAAAGCCGATGGCATTATCCAGAAGATTTTTCTGGATATAGACATTACTCGCGGTGGGGCGGCATCCCGTTGTGATGATGCGATCGTGGTCAATCCGACTAATGGATCGATCTGGCTGGCGACGGCGGCCGATGGTGCGAACAGCTTGCTGTATCCACGGACTATCTGGCGTATTGATGTTGTCAATGCCGTTCCATCTGGCGCCAATCAATTTATTGCTGCCACAACGGCGGAAATCACCAATGCTTATTTGAATGTTGGTGTGAATGGCATGGCCTGGTCACCGGATGGCAAATGGCTGGCGATTGTCTGTCCGGATACTGACAAACTGTATCTATACAATGCCTCCGTTCCGGTAAATTGTGCTGATGCTATTGCGATGGGATATGCCTTAAAATACGACTTTAATAATGATTGTCATGTGAATTATGAGGATCTTACCGGAGTCACTATGGACGACCTTTCGGAGTTTGTCGATACATGGCTGGACTGTAATGATCCACAGATATGTGAGTGGTTATGGCGATGAGATCAAAGATAAATGAGACCATTGGATTCACTTTAAATATTGTTCCGAGTGTGTGGCATGATAGACCAAACCGTTCAATACGATTAGAAAATGTCTTTAAGTCATTTGATTGGAGGAGGTATTGTATTAGTCTGGTCCTGATCGGTTTTTCGCTCACAGCCGCTGCCAGCCGGGCGGACATGACTCCCAATATCATTTTTATTTTAGCGGACGATCTGGGTTGGTATGAATTGAATTGCTATGGCAACACTTATAATGAAACGCCGCATTTGGACTCCTTGGCAACTGGCGGGATGCGTTTTACCAATGCTTATGCGTCGGCTCCGGTTTGTTCTCCGGACCGGGCCAGCTTAATGACCGGGCAGGTTCCGGTTCGTATTGGAATTTTGAAATGGCTTGACCGGTACGATTTTGACAAAAATCTGCCAAGGGCTTATACCACTGTTGCCGAAGCGCTGAAACCTCGGGGATATGCTACCGGAATTGTGGGGAAATGGCATCTATCCTGCTATGCCGATGATGGGGATCCGGACCCCATTCCACCCACACAACAGGGCTTTGACGAAAATCTGGCCGGGGCGACGCGTTATATTGCCAATGGAGATTATTGGTGGCCCTATCGTGGTAATGGGACGATTATGATGCCTGATTTGCCGAAGGCTCCGAAAGTATTGGATCCCTTATACCCCAATGATGAATATCTGGTGGATCGTTGTAATTACGAAGCGTTGAATTTTATTGAACGGCATCAGAAAGAGCCCTTTTTCCTCTATTTGAGTCATTATGCCGTACACACCGTTCTTGATGGGAAGCCTCATCTGGTCGAACATTTTGAGTCCAAGCCGGGCAGTGGAATCGGACCCGATTCAAAGCCAAACAATCCCCACCTGGCGTCTCAACTTTATACGATCGATGAAGGGGTCGGTGCGATCATCGCCAAACTGACCGAGTATCATCTTCTGGACAATACGATAATTGTGTTTATGGGAGATAACGGCGGCGCCGGTAATGTGACTACCAATGGTCCGTTGCGCGGCGCCAAAGGAAATTTATACGAGGGGGGTATTCGAGTGCCTCTTATAATAAGCTGGCCCGGGCATATTCAATCCGGCAGTACGTGTGATGAGCCGGTGGGCAGCTGTGATTTTTATCCGACTTTCGCTGAGATCACCACTACCCGATTGCCTTCCGATCAGCCGATGGATGGACTTTCTTTAGTATCTTTATTTACCCATCCCCAGGCAACGCTGAATCGGGATGCGTTATGCTGGTATTATCCGCATAATAACCAAAGCGCAATACGTAAACGGGATTGGAAACTGGTCGAAAATTTAAATACCGGGGCTGTTGAATTATTTCATCTGTCCGAGGATTTATCGGAAAAGACCGATCTTAAACATACTAATCCGGTTAAAACAATGGAATTACTGAATGATTTACGAGCATGGCGAAGCAGTATTCCACGATTATGCGACGTCAATGCGGATGGGGCGGTTGATATTTATGAATTTATGCTGCTTAGTAATCATTGGATGCAATAGTAAATCAACTCGAACAGCAGGCAAAATGAAAATAAGTGCAGTTTTATGTGTGTCTCTGATACTCAGCGCGAGTACATTGGCGACTCTACCGGTTACGCTGTTTCAAATTTACTGGCCCGCTCCTGAACGGCATCTTTGGGAGAAAACAGATATCCATCAAACCCTTTGCCGGTCATGCGGTCTTTCAGAATCGCCGGGCCTGGGGACCATAATAGAGATTGCGTTCTTTACCCCGGTTAGCGGTTTGATGTTCATTCAAGCGGGAATGCCAGATGTTATCTTCCATGATAATATCCTGTACCTTCAGCCTTAACACCTCAGAAAAGCGCGCACCCGTTAACAAAAGCACTTCCACTGCATCCGCTACCACGGATAACAGGTGAGGCAAAGACCATTCAATATGAATAAATTTGGCCGGTTTGATGGGTTCGGTTTCGGGGGCCTGGGTGCGTCCCCGTTTAAGACCGGAAACGGCTTGCAGTCCCTGTAATACAGTAGGGGGGACCAGTTCGCGTGCTACTCCCCAGCGGAAGATTCCACGCGCGATCCTCATTCTGGCATTGCATTCTTTCCAGGATAGTCCTTTTTTCACAAACCATTCCATAACGGCCTGTCACTTTAAGGGGGAAAACTGATCGACCAGCAAGTCACCATATAAAGTCACTAACGTATTGATCGTGGCTTTGTAGGGTAAAATGTTCTGATAGTAATGCGCTGCCCATTCGTAATAGGATCGACATAGTTCGGTGATGATGATGACTTCAGATGGTCCCACCGATATAATGCGACCGCTGGCGGATTCAGCGATTAAACGGGCATAAGTCTGCAAGCTTTCCGGGCTGTTCCATGTACCCAAGTAATACTTCCTGTCCTCAATACGCGTGTAAGCCCGATCCGGTCGATTCTGTTCTTTTTGCCTGCCGCAAATATTCCGGTTTTTCTGGGGTGTGCTGCTTGTTTAAACGTGCCATGATAAGCGCCTAAAATTGGGTTGGAGTACCCATGGGTACATTTTGTTATCCAATTTATGCCGCACTATCAGGCTGAATAGGGAGTCGTAACTTGTAATCCCGGCAATATTTACGTTTCAATCGGGGTGACAGGATTTGAACCTGCGACCTCTACGTCCCGAACGTAGCGCTCTAGCCAAGCTGAGCTACACCCCGCATAGTCAGGACAATAATGTTATATCAAACGGATTAAGAATGCCAGAGTAAATTTAAAAAATGACAACATCCGATACTCGATCAGGGTTAAATGGTCGTAACTTGTTTATATCTAGTATGTTATGTAGTTTTCTATCGGATTTCAGGCAGGACTTCTTCATCGGGTGCTACTTTTGATTCCGGCTTCTTTTTAACTTTTTGGCTTCCGGATTGTTCTTCATCCATTTCAGCCTGAAGTTGTTCCTGTTTCATGTTTTCGATTTCTTTTTGACGTTCTTCCTCTGCAATTCTTGCTTCTTCCGCTTTGAGTACTTGATAAGTTTTAATCAGTTCTTTTCGTTTAGCGGCCAGACTGTTCAATATGATCAGGCTGGCAACGCCAAATCCCAGTATATAAATAATATTAATTGGATTATCTAATAGCCACATTGGTATCAAGTCCTGAATAATTATATTTATATTATCGGTCTGATCGGTATTTATCTTTATTCCCGGTAATATTGTTGGTTCTGGAGTCACCCGGTAACATTGAAGCTTGATTGAATTCTTTGAGGGACCCTTACCATTTATTGGGCGGCAATTTCAATCTGGAATCGGGTATCCATCCCAACTTGCAGTTTGCCGCCAACATTTTCGATATAATACGAGTGCATATTATTGAGGACTGGATCATTGCGACGGGTAGAAACAGCGATATAGTAATTTTTTAAATGTGCAAAAAAATATTCCTGAAGGGTGGGATCGGTTTGATCACCGAAAGTTGGATCGAAACGAATCCATCCGTATCCGGTCAGGAACGCTTCCACCCAGGTGTGGCGGGGGGTTTCGGTATAATCCAGGGTATACCCTTGCACGACGCGGGCCGGTATGGCGCAGGCCCGGGCCAGCGTGACGAACAGATCTGAGTATTCAGTACAATCACCCTGACCGGTCTGATAGCCATACAAACCGCCTCGGTCTTCAGGTGTAAAACCCGTGTAGTTCATATGATCGATGGTGTATCGGTAAATGGCGTATAGGGTGTCTTGCGGTTGGTTGGATCGAAGTGAACCGGCCAGTGTTTGTATGTCAGGGTGTTTGGTTGGAATAAAAGGTTCGTCAATCAGATAAGGTCTGGCGTCTGCCAGCGTCTGGCCGGGATTCACTGGCTGTCGCAGAACAGTATTTAAATCCCGGTTGGTCAATATCAGATCTGTTTGAATTCTGATAGTAATGGGTTCCTCGGGTTGTACAAAATGATGAGTAGTATAAAAATGACCGTTTTGCTGGAAAAGTTGCTTATGCGCGGGCGAAATCACCATGGTTTCAATCTGTTGTCCCGGATCCTGCTGCAGGGGTACCTGGATGGTGGATGAAATTTGCTGTGTCGCTTCAGGATTCAGATGATATATTTCCTGAATTCGAATCCTGCGGGAATCGGCCATTAATGGGATTGATATCAATATGATGAAAAAGGCGAAAAGATGCATCAAAAAACAGCTCATAGGGTATTACGTTCAACGGAAAAGTCTGGCTTTGATATATTGTTCAAGATGTTGAAACTGACGGGCCAGCCGTTGCATTATCCCCTCTGATTCGTTATTTGAATAAGATTGAGACAAATCGTTTAATTGTTGATTTAATAGTTGGGATTGGTTGGTTTGCTTCTGCGGGTCTCGATTTTCCGGGGTAAGTGCGTTATCCAGACGGTTGTTTTCATGTCGGGCCAGCGCGGCTTGAATCTCCAATAGTTGTTTCTGTACATTTTCAAGCGCTCCCAGCGTATCGGCTTCCAGGTTGGTTTCAGAAGGCTTGGCTGGGTCAAGTTTGTCATATACTAATGGGAATGCCGGGGATGGATTCAATTGTGATGATGGTATATTTGATGAGGTGGAATAGCGAAAAAGCCCTTTTGAAGTGGCTGGGCTGCCCGGAAGCGACTTGAGCGCCTCTGCTTGAGAAGCGGTTTTTAATCTTGGTGATGGAGGTTTGATGGATTTAAAACGAATCAAATAAACTAAATAAACCATTAGCGCCAGAAGGCAAATAATCGTGATGGAATAGAATACTACTGGGAGCCAATTCATTTTAACGGTTTATATTGTAATTAGTTATGGTTTAAATTGAAGCGTATCGCAGGGCTTAAGTTGTCACCAGCTTACGATTGGGGCGATAAAAATTCGCACGACAGTGATTTTCGGGCACAAATTGCGAACCAACATCTGTCAGAGACTCTGTCGAACCCACGAATAATATCCCATCTGGGGTTAATTTCTGGGCCAGCCTCGTAAAAATATCCTTTTTGGCGTCTGGTTTGAAATAGATCGCCACATTTCTACAGAATATTATATCGAAAGGTCCCAGGCCAGTAAATGGCTCATGTAAATTTAATTGTCGAAAACTGACCAGCGCTCTTGCCTGATCCTTGATTTTATAATATCGGCCTTCAGGTACAAAATATTTGTTGAGCATTTCGGGTTTCAGACCGCGCTGAATTTCATGCTGGGCATAGACTCCGCGGCTGGCCTGGGTAATGGCCTCATCGGATATGTCCGTTGCCAGAATCTGGATATCCCATTTGGAAATATCCGGGAGCATTTCCAGAAACGTCATGGCTATACTGTAAGGTTCCTGGCCTGAACTGCAAGCGGCGCTCCAGATACGAAAACGGCGGGGTTGGGCGGTTTTGGCCTTGGCGTCAATCATTTCAGGTAATAATTTAAATTGCAAGGCATCGAATGGGGCGTTATCGCGAAAGAAAAGCGTCTCCCGGGTAGTAATGGCATTGACAATTTCACGCTGAAGTTCCCGGTTTTCTTTGTAACGCGCTTTATAGTACAGTTCGGTAAAAGTTGAGCAGCCCGCTCGTTCGGCGATGTCGGAGAGCCGGCTTTCGATGAGATAATCCTTGGTCTCGTCCAGAACGATACCGCATAGATCATCGACCAAACGGGAAATGACTTGAATATCTTCTTTTGTTACTTTCAAGCGTACACCTTATGCTGGGTCATCTGAACGATTTTTGTGGGTATTTCCATTAAGGGTAAAATATAGTCGGATAGGCCTTCTTCGGCAGGCATGCGGGGCATGCCATAAACCGTACACGTAGCCTCATTTTGAGTGATGATGGTGGCCCCGGCGCGTTTCAGGAGGCGGCATCCCAGGGTGCCGTCGGATCCCATACCAGTCATGACAACGGCGATCGCTTGTCCGTCATAGGCATGGGCGACAGAACGGAACAGGTAATCGACCGCTGGTTTGCAACTGTTCTCCGGAGGATCATCAGTGATTTTGATGCAGTATTTGTCTTGTTGAAGATGGGCTTTCATTTGTTTGCCACCGGGCGCGATATAGATGGCGCCGGGTACGATGGGCTGATCGTGCTGGGCTTCATAAACCTGCATGGGACAGCGCCGATTGAGATCGTCTGCCAGCGATTTGGTAAACATGGGGGGCATATGCTGGACAATCAAAATGGGTATGGGGAAATCACCCGGAATCAGTGGCAGGATTTTGGTTAATGCCTGTGGCCCGCCGGTTGAAATGCCGATGGTCACAACTTGAGGTTTCTTACGAAGCGGGGAGATGGTTCCCGATGGCGCAACGGGCGCGGGCGGGATGCGTCGGGTTTGAGTTTCTGAACGAACGGCCAGCCGGTTGGGTAAGCCTTGCAATAAGGAGCGGACCTGGCGTGACCGCATACAGGCGCGAATCTTTAATCCCAATTCCTGCCGCAGGGATTCCACATTCTTTTGAATATCGCCGCTGGCCGGTTTTAAAATAAAATCGAATGCGCCCAGTTCCAGCGCTTTTACTGTCGCATTGGCGCCTTCGGTCGTGAAAGCGCTGAGCATGATTACCCCGGGACGATTGCCGGCGGGAGAATCTTTGAGCGCCTCGAGCGTCTGCAAACCGTCCATGACCGGCATTTCCAGATCCAGGGTGACAATGTCGGGCGACAATTCATGAATCTTTTGCAACGCCGATTTGCCATTGGATGCCGACGCGACGACTTCGACCCCTTCAATCGATTGCAGGATGTCGGTGACTATTTTGCGATAGACGACAGTGTCATCGACTACCAGGGCTCTGACCACGATCTGTTCCATGAATGGCGACGCTTCCTCTCTGATTCATTTCGAAGGGATCGATTAGGGTTCGAGAAATCCGGTTAATGACGGATACCAAATATTAAATGTCCACTGTTTCGCCAATTTCATTCATGACGATTTCATCGATATTTAACAACAGTAATAATTCCTTTTCTTTTTTATATACCCCATTAAAGAAGCGGTTATTGATACCGTTTAAATTCGCTGGAGCCGGTTCGATTTCCTGGTTGTCGGCAATGACGACATCGGATATCCGGTCAATCACCAGTCCGATCGATTCACCGTCGGCATTAACGATTATATTGCGGTGTTGTTGTTTCGCGGCCGGCTCGGGTAAATTAAGAATTTTCCGTAATTCCAATACGGTGACCACCTCGCCGCGCAGATTGATCACTCCCCGAATAAAATCGTCAGTATGCGGAACCGGGGTACAGTCAAGGTTGTGATTGATTTCCTGAACTCGCTGGATATCAATGCCCATCAACATGTCGCCAATGTAGAAAGTGATGTATTCCTGCTCGGTTGTTCGAATAGTGTCAGTATGATCGTTTCTGGCCATGTTTGATTCCTTTCCGAATCGAAATCAATTTAAACGGTCGGTTGTTGGGCGCCGAGTAAACGTTTAATGCTTTGTAACAGTTTGTCGCGATCGAGTTTGATCTGGTAGTCATCGATTCCGGCACGGTAACCTTTCTCCATGTCTTCCTCGCTGGCCAGACTGGTCACGGCAATAATGGGCAGATGCGAGTATCGTGAATCCGCTTTCACCAGCTCGGAAAATTTCAGGCCGTTCATATTAGGCATCTCGATGTCGGTCAGGATCAGATCGAATTGCGGGTCGTCTTTCTGGAGAGTGTCCCAGGCAATCTGCCCGTCTTCACAATCAACCACGGTATATCCTTCGGCTTCGATAAACGCTTTCATTTGTTGCCGGAAAAAGTCAGAATCTTCCGCCAGCAGCAGTGTCGTCTGGCTCTTACGCACCTTCTTAATATCTGTTGTGCTGTCCAGCCAGTGTCGATGTGAACTTTCGATGATTTCATAGATGTCCACTACCCGAACGGTGCGGTTGTTAACAATGCACGATCCAATAATCCCTTTTTCCCGGAAGGTGATCGTATCGATCTGGGCGGGGATCTCATGAATATCAACCAGTTCCGGGGCGACCAGGCCGGCTTCTTTGTTGCCAATCTTGAAAACGACGACGTAGGTTGACCGAATGGTTTCGCGCGATTGAGCGTTAATATGTTTTTCCAGACAAAGCAATGGCAACGAGGTCCCGCGATATTGCAGAACTTCCTGTCCGCCCACCGTGTCGATCTGATCGGTCTGGATGCGTTCAATCCTGGCAATAAAGGAGGTTGGAATGGCAAAGAACTCATCCGGATGGTTGCTGAAGATCATCACGGATTGCGTTTCAGAGGTTTTGTCCGTTACGCTGCTGGAATCGGTTTTCAATTCCGAGCGCTCTGTCGCCGCCAGTTCCATATGGGTGGCAATACCGACTACGTCCAGGATCAAGGCGACCTTGCCGTCTCCCAGGATCGTAGCGCCGGCCAGCGTATTGCATTTCTTCATGTGATGCCCCAGCGGCTTAACCACAATCTCTTTATTGTCAAACAACTCATCGACGATCAATCCGTATTTCAGAATGCCGGTTTCAACAACGATGATTTTAATCGCGCCAGCCATGGAGTCCAGTCGTCGATCAGATGGGGTGCGCCGTTCTGCGGTCTCACTATCTATACGGTCTGATGTCGAAATCTTGCTGCGGCGATCGGCGATGTTTTCCCGGTTGTCGGTAATCAGGCTTCCGGAGTAGGGATCTTTATATTTGCCTGGTTTTTCCAGTACCCGGCTGAGCCGGACCAGGGGAAGCAATTGCCCTCGCAACCGCAAAACTTCGGCGTTTTTAATCTTTTCGATTTTTTCTGCAACATCCGTAGCTTTAATCCGGACAATTTCGCTGATGTTCACTTGTGGGATGGCGTACTGCTCACTGCCGGAGCGTACAATCAAGGAAGGGATAATCGCCAGCGTTAAGGGAAGTTTTATGGCGATCGTTGTGCCCAAACCTATGGTCGAGTCGATATCAACGGTGCCGCCCAGTTGTTCTATATTGGTTCGAACGACATCCATACCGACGCCGCGGCCACTGACGCTGGTTACCTGGGTTGCGGTGGAAAATCCCGGCTGGAAAATCAATCGCGCCGCTTCCCGGTCACTCATGTCACGGGCTTGTTCTGTTGTGATCATGCCTTTTTCAACCGCTTTTTCCTTGACGCGCGGTATATTGATGCCGGCTCCATCATCCTGAATTGTGATATTCACTTTTCCCGCCTGATGGAAGGCTCTGAGTTTAATCGTACCGAGGGCAGGTTTTTCTCTGGCGGTTCGTTCCTCTGGCATTTCGATCCCATGATCGCAGGAATTGCGTATCAGATGGGTCAGGGGGTCGCCGATTCCCTCGATAATGGTTTTATCCATTTCGACTTCGCTGCCATCGATTTCCAGTTCGCAGTTTTTCCCAAGGTCGGCACATAAGTCTCTGACTATCCGTGGGAACTTGTTAAAGACAGTGCCGATCGGTTGCATTCGCGTTTGCATGACGGCTTCCTGCAGTTCGCTGGTCACCTGATCGATTCGGGCGGCCACGGCGTTGATCCCGCTGAAATCCTTCGTTTCAGCTTCCTGCAGCAGTTGATTTCGCCCAAGCACCAATTCTCCGGCCAGATTCATCAGCGTGTCAAGCACCTTGACATTAACCCGCAAACTGGTCAGTTTCGCGCCGGAGCTGGGGGCGGATTGTTGCGCCCGGTTGGCCGATTTTTCCTCGTCATTATTGTTGGTTTTGGCTTTCGCCGCCGATTTCAATGGAACACGGGTTGCTGCTTTTTCAGGAGTATGGCTTGGCTGAGAGGATAGGGACTCACTGGTTTTTGTGTTCTTTTGAGTACTTTTTGCCGGCTGGACGATGTCAGTATCGGGCTCAACGGGGCCGGTTGTATCCCATTGCGTCTGACTGAACGTTGCAATCAAATGCAACCGGTCCAGTGGGATTTGCAATGCGTCTGCCAATTCTTCCTGTCCAAGATTTGAGGCCATCAAAATCATGAACATGAATGATTCGGGCAGTTCTCGCGACAGGTTGCCAACGCCTGCCGTGCTGATATAGCTGTTGATTAATTCGCCGTTTTTATAGACCATATGCAGCAGATCAAGGGGCGTTGCGCCTTTTTCTTGGATATCAGCGATCAGATCCACTTCAGCCACATAGATATTCAGACCTTGTCGTTGGCGCAATACCAGATCGGCTTCGGAAATCATGACAAATGCCAGGGTTCCGCTGGGCAGGGCAATATCGATATCGCGATCCAGCGAATCACAGGTCTCATCGGATAAATCGCTCCGGATGGCTGCCTGCAGGTCGCTGATGTATTGTGCGACATCAAAATTATTAGAATTATTGACGTCCGCCACCATGGTACGCAGAGCGTCTGCCGCTTTCAGCATGGCATTGATAATAACCGAGGTGGGTTTAAGTTCATCGTTTCGGATCAGATTAAGGATGTTCTCGGTTTCGTGTGCCAGTTCGCTCAATGATTTGAGTCCCAAAAATCCGGCCGAACCTTTCATGGAGTGTATCCCGCGAAAAACCCGGTTCACCAGCTCTTTATCGAGATCATCGCCGCTTTCTTCAATGCTTATTAGATCGTTTTCCAGATCGGCCAGCACTTCATTGGCTTCTTCTTCAAACGAGGCGATGAGATCATTATTTTCTAAACTCATCTGATAGTCTCCATTCTTTTCCTGGTTGCCAAAGGTTATTCGGACGTTTTTACGGTAAAATGACGGTCGAGTCGCATGACATGGAACAAATCCTGGAAATCCCGATTATCGGTCACTATCGTGAGCGAACCTTTTTTTTCCAGCACGGTTTTGTGGCAGACAATAAACACGGCCAATCCCTTGGAGTCCAACATGTCAACCTGCGACAAGTCGATGGTCAGGTCTACGTGTCCGTTTTCGACGACACTAAGTAATTCCTTGCGAAATTCGTCGGCATTCGCAGCGGTGATTTTGCCTTCGGGCTTGACCACAAAGTTCCCTGCCGGTGTTTGTGTACTACTCATAATTGAACTCCATATAATGGTAAATTGTATATAGTGTAATACAAGATAACTTTAGTTATGTCGGTTGACAGCAGATTCGACTTTACTAAACAGTTTGAGCGTCAACTCGTTCCCTGCGTCGTTAAAATCCATACGATCCGAATAAATTTCCATCAAAGCCAGACCCCGGCCGCCTTCGGCCAGTTCGTCTTTGTAGCTGGATCGTTCGCGCCAGTTAAATCCCTTGCCGCTATCTCGCACGGTCAGGGTGATTTCGTATTCCTCAATGACCAGATCGATGCGCACTTCGCCATTTCCTGACTGCTGGCAGCCGTGTTCGACCGCGTTTAGAACCGATTCGCGCACCAGGATGCGTAATGCAAAGGCGTCGACAGGTTGAGGGTGCTTGTTGATATATTCGGTAATACAATCATCGGCCCGGTCTATATGTGCGAGGGTAGGGCTCATGATAATCGTAAAAGTATTTGCGTTTTCTTGATATTCAAACATAGCTTATATCCTGTTTCCCTTTTTTAAAATGCGATTCCCATCAAGATAACATCGTCTGTTATGGCTCCTCGGTTACGGGCTTGAAAATCTTTGCTGATATTGATAACACTGCTTTTAATGGGCAGCGATTGAGTTTCGATTATTTTATCCATCAGGCAGGCATTGCCGTAAAAACGGCTGCCGGTGTTTCCTTTTTCGTCTGGATAACCTTCTATCAGCCCATCCGTGAATAAATACAGCCTGTCGCCATGGGCGACTTCCACACTGTTCACATCACAGTCCACTTCATCCATCATCCCCAGAACCATACCGCTCATTTCCGGCTGAAAGATCGTGCCGTCCTTGCGAAGTATAATGGGAGCCGGATGACCGGCGCAAATGATGTCCAGTTTTTTATGGGTACGGGTATATTTGATATAACAGGCCGTCGCATATTGACACGCGTCAAGGAATTTGATCAAGGCGCTGTTCAGCATGAAAAAGGTTTCATCCACGGTTAAGGTTTCATTGGTGAAGCAGACCGTTAACGCCTTGAGCGCCCCGGTGATATAGGCTGATCCAAGGTCATGGCCGGAAACATCCGCTACCAGAAAACCATATTGATCATCGGATAATTTTAGAATATCGTAAAAATCCCCGCCCGCTTCCAGGGCTGGCTGGAAATGGATCCCCAGATTAAGTTCAGGAAACTGCTCCGGTGAGGTTAACAGGTTTTCCTGCGCCTCGCGGAGCTGATTCAGGCGCCGGTTTTGCGATTCCACCAGGAATTCCAGTTGACGGGCCTGTTTATGAATTTGACGCCGGTGCCGTGATAATTCCAGGTGGGTTTTAATCCGATATTTGAGTTCGACCGGATCGAACGGTTTGGTAATATAATCAATGCCTCCGGACTCAAAGCCTTCCAGTTTACTTTCGATGTCGGTGTTGCCGGATATGAATATGACGGGAAAATGACCTTTTTCCAGATCGCGATGAATTTGACGGCAGACTTCATACCCGTTGATATCCGGCATCTGGCAATCCAGTAACATTAAATCAGGCGGATTGCTATGGGCCATTTCCAGCGCCTGTTTGCCATTTTCCAGCAGGTCAACAAGATAGCCTTCTTTTTCAAGAATAATCTGGGCTAACCGCCTGACTGTTGGATTATCATCCACCACAGCTATCGAAACCAGCGGTTTCTTCCGGTGTTCCGGTTGAGAAGTATGCTCTTTGTTCTTTTTTTGTATTGCAGAATTCATGGTGTCAGTTGGCATCGAACCCGGACAGTACTAACGTTTCAATTGTGGAAATGGATTCCAACTCACTCTCTCTTTGACTATCTGCAATATCGGGGTTAGGAGATGGGGAGTTAATCAGAAAACCAGTAAGATGGATAAACTAGTCAAAATTGCAAGTAATGAATTTGTAACTATCTTATTGACAAATGGATAAAGCAATATTATCGTTCGATTTCAGAATCCATATTTTGGGATTTAAATCATTAAACAAAATTTTTCCTTGTTATTGTTCGATAACCCGTAACGATATTAACGTAGTAGCATTAATAATCCCTGGATAATAAGGATAAATATATCATGTCGGATAATCATAATCGCGACACTGTGAATTTAGAAGAACGGGATGCTCTGGGAATATATGGGCAGCCCAAAAAAAGAAAAAAAAGAATTGGGCGATGGATATTTCTATTCCTGTTATTGACCCTGGTTTTAGTGGGCATTTTCTTGCCGGCGTTTCTTTCGTCAGAAATGGCCCGTCAAAAAATCCTGGCTATTGCCAATGAAAAATACGAGGGTAACATCGAACTGGGCCGCCTGAATGTCTCATGGGGAGGGCCATGTCTACTGGATAAACTACTTGTCAAAGACTCGAATGGCTATGAACTGTTTAAGGTCGATCAGATTAAAACGACGGTGGGATTACTTCATTTGTTGATATCCCGTCAGGATTTGGGTACGTTTGAAGTCAATTCACCCGATGTTTATATTCGTTCGGAATCCAGGGGGGAGTCGTCCGATAAAAATAAGCCCGCTTCTCCGGTTGGCACTGATTCTGCTGAAGGAACCGATTGGCAGGCAGGTTTAGACAAGTATCATTTGCGTTGCATGATTACCGATGGCCGGTGTAGGATAGAAAGCCTGGGTGAGAATAGCGTTGTTACTGAATCCACACGGTTAGAGGATCTTAATGCGACCCTGGAATTAAAAGAGGGAAATCTCCTGTCTGAAATTGCGGGTAAACTGGATCTCGCCCAGCCGGAAAAGCATATTTCCACAGGATTCAAATGGAACGGAACCATTGGTGTCGGTTGGAAAGATATTGCCCTCAAAGGTCAGTTGGAGCTGAATGATGCAGTGGCTCAACTGGATAAAAAGACCATCGAACAAAAGCGAATCATATTATCCTGTGATGGGGCGCTGAATCCGGTTCTCAATACCGTTATCGTTGACTCTCTGGAATTGGACTCGCAACTGTTGACTCTCGATCTGGCCGGCAAAGTCGAGGCCGCCAAAAATAAAATCGATTTATCCTTGGATGGCAGTTATCGTTCTGATTGGCAGGAAATGGAAGTCATACTGAATACCTTCGCTCCGGATCTGGCGAAAAATATCCAGTTCCTGGGTAGTAGTCAGGGGGATATCAGCCTGGTCGGTCCGATTAACCTGGCCGAAGAAAAAGCGGATCTCTCACATTTAACGGCCCGGATGGGTCTGGGCTGGGACAGCGCCAGTATCTACGGCCAGCAAGCCGGCAGGTTGGAACTCTTTCCCATGCTGGATAACAACAGTATATTAATCAGGCCGGCCACAGTGAAGGTGAATGACGGGGTTCTGCAACTGGCCGGTATGGTCGATATGAGCAAAACGCCTTCAGCCTTCCGGTTAGACCAGCCGTTGTTTGTCCTTCAGAATTATCCTTTGAACTATGAATTAAGCTGGAAATTATTAAGCTATATCAATCCTTTATTTACTCAGGTTGCGGAAATTGGTGGAAAGGTCAATCTTAGGGTCAATAATATTTTTGTGCCCTTTAATGACAAAATTTTGCAAGCCTTGGCGACTTCCGGCCAGTTGAGTCTGGATAATCTTCAGATTGTCCCAAAAGGTTTGCTGCTGGAGATTCTCAATCTGACCGGGGTGGATTCCCTGAAAGAGATCAATATCGATCCTCTGGCCTTTCAGGTCACTGACGGCAAGGTGAATTACGACAACATGGCGGTTCATCTGAATAAAGATATCCAACTGAAATTTTCCGGATCGGTTGGTTTGGATGACAAAATTGATCTGAAAATGGCCATGCCGGTGACGGAAGGATTGTTGCGGCGAATGGGAATCAAAGGAGAATATCGGGAATATTTGACTGCGTTACAGCAAACCGATATTGTCATTCCTGTTCGTGGAACGCGCAAGGAGCCCAAACTCGATCTGGCGGCGATCAATATTCAAAAACTGATTGAGCAAACCGGCCGCAGTATTATCCAGAAACAATCCGACCAACTGATTCGGGATATCATTCGTAAAAATCTTCCTGATGACCTGAAGCAGGATAAGGCTCAGGATGGGACAAAAGAATCAGATAAAACGAAACCTTCCTCTGGCCAGTCTTCCGATGATTCATCAAATAAGGACCAGAAACCGGCCAAGGTGGAAGATGTTGTTATTGATATCCTGTACGATTTTTTAAAGAAAAAATAATGGAGTATTCGTTTGCCCAATTATATCCAGCAGCTGATAAATCGTCTGAAAACACGTATTGAAAATGTCTTTCTGGCGCCCGGACAGGAAATCAATTACTGGGCCGGCTTGATTCGCTATCAAGTCCAGCTCTGGCGTTTTTGTGGTCGTCGTCTCCGGGAAAACAATTCCATGGCCATGAGCGCGGCTCTCTCATTCCGGACCATCTTTGCTCTGGTTCCGATTCTGGTATTGTCATTGATGATCTTGCGCGTTGTGGTTTCACCCGAAGAAAGCCGGGAATTCATTCGATTGAATCTGAATCGGGCTGGTATCAGCGAAAAAATTTCTATTCGGTCAGATGAAGTGGGTTCGAACCCCGTTATTGAAGAACATGCCGTTGGTGATAATTCCATTAATAGTGAGATGGAAAAACAGACTGAAGACAATGTACTGATTTCATCTGCGTCGGCTGAAATGGCCGACAACAACCTGATTGATGAGATAATGAAATTAGTGGATCGGGTTGATCAGAAATTGACTTTTCAGCGTTTGGGCCCTATAGGGTTTATATTATTGATATGGACAGCCATTACTTTGATTACGACCATTGAAAGATCCTTGAACCGGATCTATCGGGCGCCGCAGTCACGCGCCCTGGTCCGCAGGATTATGTTGTACTGGTCGGTGCTGACATTAGTGCCGGTTATTATGTTCGTCACGATCTTTCTGGAAGAAAAAATACTTAACGCGATCGAATCGGTTACCGTGCTATCGAGTATGTTGAGACTGCTGGGCTGGATCGGGCCAATCGTTGTTGGCGTGATTACCCTGGCCGCCCTATATTGCCTGTTACCCAATACCCGGGTAAGCCTCCGCTCCGCGTTGGGTGGGGCTCTGGTTGCTTACCCGCTTTGGTTGGTCGGGAAGTGGCTGTTTGTTCTGTATGTCCAGTATTTCGTTAGAACGGGCAGTTTATATGGTACATTGGGGCTTTTGCCGATATTCCTGATGTGGTTAAATATTTCCTGGACGATCTTTCTGTTTGGCGCGGAGTTGTCACATACCGCCTCAAACCTGAAGCGAATGCAATCGGCCGAAATCGCCGCGCGCATTCATCTGAGCCCGCTGGACTCTTTGGCGGCTGCGTTGATTATTGCCCGGCCCTATCTGGCGGGGAAAGGGCCGGTTCCGTTTGATCATATCTGTTCTGAATTGGATTTACCCTACGATTCTGTCCAGAATCTGATTGATCGTCTGGCTGATAATCGGGTAATATGTGCAGTAGGAGCCGAGACCCGTTTGGCCTTTGTGCTTGCCCGGCCGGCTGAACAGATCCCTCTGGGTGATGTTCTGGAAATCAACCGGAATTATTTCGATCAAACCGCCCATTGTAATACGGAAGAAATTCAGGCATTAATTAAACGGGTATTGCGTCAAATGGGCGATACTCTGGACAAATTATCGTTGTCAGCAATTATTAATGAGGAAAACAATCATGAAAAATTTAATGCTTAATGGTATTTTTGGAATTTTACTGGTCAGTTATCTTACCGGGTGTATGGATAATCCCGTTACCGGCCAGCGGCAGTTTGCCTTAATTTCCAAAGATCAGGAAGTTGCCATGGGGCAGGAAATGGCTGCGGAATTCGAAAAAGAGTTTGACGGACTTCATCCCAATGCCACTCTCCAGGAATATGTCAAGCGGGTGGGTTCACAAATCGCGCGTCAGTCGGATCGGGATATGCCTTATGAATTCGCACTGCTCAATTCCAGTGTCCCCAATGCCTTCGCTTTGCCCGGCGGAAAAGTGTATGTGACGGCCGGATTGTTCGGGATCATGGAAAATGAGCGGCAGTTGGCCGCGGTTCTGGGACATGAAATTGGGCATGTGGCTGCGATGCACAGTGTCAATACTCTTCAGCGCCAACTGGGGATTTCTATATTGCTGGAAGTCGCTGGCATGGCGACCAAGGATAAAAAGTATCATGAAACTGCTCAGGCGGTTTCTGAAATGACAATGGCCATGGTTCAGTTGCGATACAGCCGGGATCAGGAATATGAAGCGGATTCCGTTGGGGTTAAATATCTCGAACGGGCTGGCTATAATCCCTGGGGTATGGTTGAATTGCTGGAGGCGTTGCTGGCGCTGGGGCAGCAAGAATCGGGCAAACTGGCTGAACTCTTCATGACCCACCCCTTAACCACAAATCGCATTAATGAAGTAAAAAAACTGATCGCCAAAAAATATCCGGGTTACGCTCCTGAAGCGGTCATGGTTCCGACCAACGAATTCACTAAAATGAAAGCAGTGTTGACCGGCCCCTCTGGCAAGTAAACAGTGGATACCATTAACGATTGATCATGCCCGCATGGCGGTGAAATAAGTCTTTTACAAGTAAAAACTTAGCTTGCGAGCGATCGGACATTTCCTTGCCCGATGGGTATAACCCTAAAGTTGCCGGACCAGCTTGGCAACTATGACCAGAACAATGGCTGATAAAATTAAAAATCCCACCAGCGTCATTGATAGAAACACAACCTCGCGAAGATAATTCCGGGTTTCGAATTTGTCCAGCTTGACAGCTTTATAGACAGCCGCAATGCAGATACAGATGGGAATAGCCCAGAGCAAATCCCAGGGAGTCGTATGGATATCCATCGGCGTTGAGAATGAGGCGAGCAGATTTGTCACTATCCAGATATTCATGGATCGGTCTCAATCAGGAGTGCGTATCATCGGTTTCTGATGACTGGGTGGGAAATAATATATGGAGTATACACAGCAGGTTTAGCAATCCGACTATCCCGGTATAGACCTGGCCGACATCGATTCCCTTGCCAACGCCCAGTTTGACATTGGAGTCCTGAAGGATGGTGGCCAGTATGGTTGGCAGTCCTGCGAGTATCTGGGCAAAGTACCATATCCGGGCATTGGTTGGATCGATGAGTTCCAGGCCGCCGACATATAGCCCCAGCAGATAGGTGGTCATCATCGCCGCAAAAATCGCTATCCCGCGATTTCTCTGGCCGAGATACCAGTGCCCGGCGCCGGGAATCAACCAGGCCAGCAGGCCGGCCAGATAAACATGTATCGGATTTCCAGAATGTTTGGGATCAGTCATTAGAACTCTGTTTGATAGTTAAGATTATAATGAATTCGCATTAAGGATAATGGTTGATTATCTTTGAGTCAATTATTTCTTTGCTTTCTCGGAAAACTAATAGATGGAATCTCCCTTTTTTACGCTTTTCATTAATTTCGTCATGTGTTATAGTAGTGCTCGCTAAATAACCGTTGAATAATGATGATTGTAACGTCTTTTTGTATAAATAGTTATGGCATGCCTCTCCCCGGGACTGCAAAGGTCGTCATAGAACGGGCATGCGTATGAATTTGTGAATGAAGATGAAGAGATTTCAACTCCCCCTTTATATTGTCCTGGCAATAGGTCTGAATCCATGGTTTTTATCCGGTCAGACTTTGTCTGAACGAATCAAGGCAACCCTGAATAAGGGGTATAATGCCAAAGTTCATTATTCCATTTTTTTCTACGATATTGAAAATCGGCATTGTGTTTTTGAATACAATGCCGACCGCCCACAGAAACCTGCCAGCAACATGAAGTTAATCACCACGGCCACGGCTTTGGACGTTCTGGGACCTGATTATCACTTTGAAACCATTTACGGTCTGTTCGATGGGGATTTATGCATAATTGCCGGAGGGGATCCTCTCCTGGGAGATCCGGTGGTCGCTCAGCGAAAGGGGGTTAATATCTTTGATGGCTATCGCCAGGTCTGCGAGGCGCTCAGGAAAAATAATATCGAAAAAATATCCGGAAACCTTCTGATTGACGATTTTGTGTTTGATAATGAGCGATTTCACCCATCCTGGCCGGTCGAGCAGGAAAATAACTGGTACACGGCCCAGATATCAGGATTGTGTTTTAATGATAATTGCATCGATATTTCATTTAAACCGGGCGCCGCCCCAGGTGATATGGCGCAATTTACCTGTCTGCCAGACACAAAATTCATTACGGTTAACAATAAATGCAAGACGGTGGCTTCAAATCGTAAAACGGCTGTTGGAGTTTTACGCTCGCATAATACCAATGAAATGACATTGATCGGGACTTGCGGAGTGGAACTGGAAAAACCTGTTTCTGCGACCATTGATAATCCAAGTGCCTTTCACGGTTATACCTTGGCTGAATATCTCCATCAACAGGGAATTACCATTGAGGGGGTACTCGTAATAAAGAGGATATTGGAAGATCAAAATCAACTGCCTGCGGGATTTAATACAATACTGAATATTCGAACCCCGATCCAGGATGTGCTGCGCGAGAGTAACCAGCGCAGCTTGAATCTGGTGGCGGAATGCCTGATGAAAACAATTGGCGCCCACACGAATAAAACACACAGGGATGGTTCCTGGGAATCGGGCCGCAAAGCCGTGATTGCTTTCTTGAAACGGATTCATCTGAATACGGATAATCTGGTGGTGGATGATGGCAGCGGTTTAAGTCATGAAAATAGAATTTCCGCCCGTGCCATGGCGATGCTGTTGCATTATATGGATAAAAGCGCCTATGCCGCCGTATTTCGTGAATCCCTGGCGACCGCGGAAAATGGGACGCTCAGTAAAAAAGATCGTTTCAGCGAGGATCGGTATGCCGATAGAGTTTTCGCGAAAACAGGATATATTAATGGCACCAATGCCCTGTCGGGCTATTGTCTAAGCCAGACAGGGAAAAAACTGGCGTTCTCTATACTGACTCAGGACCCACCCGGATCAAACCGGGATATTGATAATATTGTAAAATTAGTTATTGATTATTACTGATCGGCCATCGTTTATATCACGGTCTTACTTGTGTTTTATGGTGTTAAAATGGGCAAGATGGGGCATGCGGTTGATTTAGGATAAATTTCTTGCATAACCGGTTTGGACCGATTAAAATAAACGTTCATGCCGTATGACTATATCCAGGAAATGATAATCTTATTGATGTAAGGTGATTAATAGACGAGGAGGTATATTGTGGTTCGGAAATTGAAATTAGACGGAATACTATTGATTGTCGCATCGCTATTATTAGTTGGTAATGCTCAATCTGCCATGTTACGCTGGACCGCGTCCGCTGAATGTACTTCAGTTGTGGCCCCGGATTATATTGATGTTTCAACAGCGACTCAGGTTAATCAGAATGCAGTGGCTTCCGCGCATGCCTACGATACTTCGAATATCATTGGTACGGTAATGACCACTGGAAGTATTGGCAGCCAGACCTCTTCAAATAACGATGGTGATATATTCATTGATTCGAAATTAACCGCTTCTTTTCAGAAAAAAGACTGGTATTTTCTGGCCGATTACTTTTATCAGGAAGCTTATACAGTTATCGATGCCAATTATGTCGCAACCCATGATCCCAATGGCGCCATTTGCGGGATCGAATACGAAGTCATATTTCCGATTAATAATATCGTCGGGGGAGATACTGCCTGGAAACTGGATATTCAGGGCCCGTTTTCTGCCATTGAAACCGGTTACAATTATGAAGATGGGCATTTCGGGTTTAATAAAGGCATGATAACGGCGATCACAGGCGAACCGGTCAAAGTCATCCTGCAACATGCCGTGGGTGGCATTTTCGATGATTTTGGCGGTGACAATATGGCTAACGGGGTTCAGCAGATCAGAGTGATCTTGCACCAGATCGATCATCCCGCCGACATCAATACCGATGGAGCGATCAATATCGGAGACTTTAATTCATTATCCTCCCGTTGGAATAATACCGCATGTGATCCCAATACCGCATGTGGCAGGGCCGATATTAATCATTCCGGTCAGGTGGATTCAGAAGATTTATTCTGGCTTAGTTATTATTGGCTGATCGATAATTGATCTGAAAATGACAATGGGGTCTTGTCAGACTGATTATTAAATAACGCATTTTATAATAATCACTTATCTATATTAAACCGTCTGAATTTTTTCAGGGATCTTATCTGATATAATGATAACTCGCAAAATAAGTGTAACATATTCTATTGTAATTAGTTATGTCGTAATTTTTTTATAGGCATCTGGGCGGCCCATTAAGGCTCGATTTTGTTGCTACAATACAGAGTACTCATAAATAGCCTTCGGATTCATCTTCAGTACCATTGAGTGCGATTCAACCTGGGTTAACCTGCTCGTAGTTGTATCTGGTCGAAACGAAGCCAATGTTAACTGAATGATTAACAATTTGCGCAATAGTCCTTTCAAATCAAAGAGATATGTACTGATACCGAACGAACCCAATTTTCACAATTTACTTAACTTGTCGGTTATACCGGCGGTTAATCGGTCAGCATTTAATCAGAGAGCATGGGTAAATCTGCCCATACCTTCAGCTTTCACAATAAAAAGTTGACCTTTCTGGTCAAATTGTGTAAAGTACCCCCTGTTTTTTGGATAACGACTTTAACGATAAGACGATAGAAACTCCGGCTTAGTCAGAGAAAGCGCTAATGAATACTTGTGTTGTTGGTTTGCAATGGGGAGATGAAGGCAAAGGTAAAATTGTCGATTTATTAGGCGAGAATGCCGATCTGGTAGTTCGGTATAGTGGTGGAGCCAATGCGGGCCATACCGTGATACGTAATGAATCGGAAAAATCTTTTGCGTTACATCTGCTCCCCAGCGGAATATTGCGTGACAATGTTCAATGCTTGATTACAAACGGAGTGGTTCTGGATCCTGAAGTTCTTTTGCAGGAAATTGACGGTCTGAAAGAGCGAGGCATTGATGCCTTGTCCAAATTGCGTATTTCCGGCCGGGCCCATCTGGTGATGGATTATCATAAGAAACAGGATCGCCTGAATGAAGCATCGCTGGGCAAGGACAAGATCGGAACCACCGCGCGAGGAATCGGCCCATGCTATGGTGATAAAGTGGCCCGTTCGACGGCCTTGCGCGTGGCTGATTTTTACGATATGGATACGATGGCGCGTAAACTGAAACGCATCGTTGAAATCAAAAACAAATTGTTTGCGGCGCTCTATGATGACAATGAACCGCTGAGTTTTGATGCGATTTTCGAAAAGTGCTGTCTTTGGGGTGATATATTAAGGCCCATGATCGCCGATACTACCGCGTTATTACATAAAGCCGTGGCTCAGAATAAAAGTATTCTTTTTGAGGGCGCCCAGGGAACCATGCTTGATCTGGATCATGGGACTTTCCCCTTTGTGACCAGTAGCAATGCCAGTGCGGTGGGGCTCTCTGCGGCAACCGGGATTCCCGCCAGAGTGGTGAACCGTTTTGTCGGTGTTGCCAAGGCATATAGCACTCGTGTTGGAGCCGGGCCGTTTCCGACCGAACAGAATAATGATATTGGCAATTATATTCGTGAAAAAGGCCATGAATACGGCACGACTACCGGACGCCCGCGTCGATGTGGCTGGTTTGACGCAGTGGTCGTGGATTATGCGATTAAAATCGGAGGAATTACCGAAATCGCGTTGCAGCATATCGATACGTTGAGCGGCTTAAAGGAGTTAAAAATCTGTACCGGTTACCGGATCAATGGCCAACTGGCCGATTTCTATCCTTCTGAAGCGGCTACTCTGGAAAATGTCGAATGTGAATATGAAACCTTGGAAGGTTTTACCGGTGACCTGCGTGGCGTGACGAGTTATGGCAGTTTGCCTCAAAACGCTCGAATATATATCGAACGAGTTGAGCAGATTTTGGGGATTCCTGTGACGATGGTTGGAGTAGGCCCGGGTCGGGATCAGACTTTATATCGCTAATGTCTGGATCATTGCTTACGGAGTTATAAATAAATAATGTCTGATACAACAAACAAGAATAATGAAATACATCCTATCCTGGGCATCCCATGGAAGCAAATGCCCCGGCATATTGCTATCATTATGGATGGAAATGGCCGATGGGCTGAAAAACGCGGACTACCTCGCCTGGAAGGGCACCGCAACGGCAGTAAAGCAGTGCGGTTTACCATAACCGAAGCCGCTCGTCTGGGTGTTGAGTGTTTGACACTTTATTCATTCAGCACGGAAAACTGGAAACGGCCACCGGAGGAAGTAGCCGGATTAATGAAGCTTTATCAGAAATATCTGATCGAAGAGCGTCCGACTATCATGAATAATAATATCCGGCTCAGGCATATCGGTCATGAAGATGGGCTGCCCGATTTCGTCCTGAACGAATTGTGGGAAACAGCCCGGCTTAGTAAAGATAATAAAGGCATGACCTTGTGTCTGGCTTTGAACTATTCCGGCCGCTCCGAAATTTTGACTGCGGTTCATAAGATCGTCGACAGGGTGCAACGTGGAATAATTTCTCCACAGGATATCACTGAAGAGTATATTAGTGATACGCTCGATACCGCCGGTCTGCCCGATCCGGATCTGTTGATCCGGACCTCGGGAGAAAAACGGATTAGTAATTATCTGCTCTGGCAGATTTCTTATGCGGAATTTTATGTGACCGATACCCATTGGCCTGATTTTGACAGTCAGGAATTATATCGGGCTATCTTGAATTATGCTGAACGGAATCGTCGCTTTGGGGGATTAAATCCATCGGAACGATAAGGCTGAACCATGTTTGACGCGAGACTTGCCAGAAGAGTTTTTTTTGGTTTGATCATGGCGGCCTGTCTGTTGGGATTGCTGATCGGAGAGGCTTGGTTGTCCGCCATTAAATTGCCGTTACCCTTTCGCGGAATCGGATTTGGGATCATTGCGGGTTTATTGGGTTGTGTTGCCATGAATGAACTGCTCGACATGATGCGGGATGGAAAATTCATGCTGGTTGGATGGGTGATGTTTGTTGGAATGATGGCCGGTACTACCATTCCATTCTGGGTGCCACAGCAGTATGCGATGGTTGGTTTGGGGGGGGTGATGGCGATGATTTTGCTGGTTGCTGCCCTTTGCCAGGGGATGCTTTTGGGTCCTGATGCGGCTTTTCGCCATTTAGGTTTTGTTTCTTTTGCGACGATCTATTTAGTAATAGGCTTTTTTTTCATGGTATCTATCCGGCTGCTCGGTGTGAATGGCAGCGGATGGGCGGGCCAGATGGGCCCGGTGGTAACGTACCTGGCTATTGTAAAGTGTGCTGATGTAGGAGCTTATCTGACTGGACGCGCAATTGGAAAACACAAATGGGTACCTTCTATCAGTCCCAACAAGACCTGGGAAGGGCTTGCTGGCGGCCTGATTCTGGGGATTCTGGCTGGCTTATTATGCGCCAGAATTTTTTCTTTGATGCCGATAACTAAAGCGTTAATATCAAGTTTGATTATTGGAATAACCGGACAGTTGGGCGATCTGCTTGAATCGATGCTCAAACGTGATAGCCAGATCAAGGATTCGGCGAATGTCGTCCCTGAATTTGGCGGTATTCTGGATTTGATTGATTCACCCATTGCCGCTGCTCCGGTAGCTTATTTTGTCTTTGTTCTGCTTATGTGATTGTAGTTGACGAAACAGCCATGCGTAAAAGGATTCGTTTGAAAATTGGAGTTGAATACAAGACTTGGAATTGACTATTACACTTGAAAATCCTGAAAAACGGGTGCAGTTGTTTGGTTCCAGCGATGGCAATCTACGCCTCATCAGAGAATTATGTGAAGTGGCCATAGTGGCGCGGGATGAGCGTGTTACGATTAAAGGGGAGCAGGAATCAGTGGCTCGCGCAGCTTCGCTGTTGAACGCTATGCAGCGTAAACTCAAGCGCAGCGATCAGATAGAAAAAGATGATATTCTATCTATGCTGAAACATCTGGGGCATGGCCACGGTCCCCGGGGTGAACAGGAGCAATTGCAGGTTTATTTGCCTGGTCGGACGATTCTGGCGAAAACGGAAGGGCAGGAAGAATATATCCAGGCGCTCGAACATAATGATATGGTGTTTTGTACCGGTCCTGCGGGAACTGGCAAAACCTATCTGGCTGTGGCGCTGGCGGTAGCCATGTTAAAAGGGGGATCTATTCGCCGCATTATTCTGGCCCGGCCGGCTGTTGAGGCTGGCGAAAAACTGGGTTTTCTGCCCGGTGATATGCAGGCCAAGGTTAATCCATATTTACGTCCGCTTTTTGATGCTTTGGGCGATATGATGGACTATAATCAAGTACGACAATTTATACAGAATGATATTATTGAAGTTGTTCCGCTGGCGTTTATGCGTGGGCGTACATTGAATAATGCCGTAGTGATCCTTGATGAAGCCCAGAATACCACTGTTTCGCAGATGCTGATGTTTCTGACTCGACTGGGGCAGGATTCAAAAATGATTGTAACGGGTGATGTCTCGCAAACCGATCTGGAAAAAGGTAGAACATCGGGTTTATCCGATGCGATTAAACGATTACGCGGGATTCCAGGCATTGCCATTATCCGGCTGACCGAAGTGGATATTGTTCGGCATCGGTTAGTGCAAAGAATAGTGAAAGCTTATGGCCAGGAAGACTAAACGAGTCAATACAAAACGTGTATTGGAGAGCGAATCGGCAGCCCGACGTCGAATATTCTTCGAGTCGGGAGCTCCGGGATCTATCCTTTTGCTGTTGCTGTTTATTGGTATGTCCAGCCTGATTTTAAGTCTGGGTGGGTATATCGATGATCAGGGAAATCATCTGATCTGGCCAAGTTTGGGCCGATACATGATCAACTGGTTTTTAATGCTCTTTATGGGCACGGCATTGGGATTGTATGTGGTCTTGAATGAACCCAGAGTTATAAAAAATCATCTCCGTGGTACATTGTTACTGTTTGTTCTTTTCATCATGATGGGATTTGTCCGTTTAAGCGTGGTACAGAAATGGCCTGATTATGTCGCGGTTATGCCGGTTATGATTACGGGGATTACTTTTACGATCGCTTACAATCAGCGCTTCGCGTTGGGTATTGGATCGTTTCTGGCGTTGATTTGTGCCATGTCGATTGCCGATACCGCAGAATCGTTCCATCGTGGCTTGGGTATTCTTCTTGCCAGCGGCGGCGGCACTGGAATTGCTGTTTTGCTGCTGAAACGGATCAGGTCTTTTACCCGGTTGATCGAAGTGTGTGTCTTGGCGGCCGGCATGGTTTTCATTCTGATTTTTGTGGTTGGAATCTGGGAACAATCTGCTGATGGGACGACGATTTATTATCAAAAAATCCTGCGGGATTGCGGTTATGGGGCTGGGGGTACCGTCTTTGTCGGCTTGATCATGCAGGCATTACTGCCGATTATCGAACGGTTATTCCGCACGGCGTCCGATATGACCTTACTGTCTTATGGCGAAGCAACCCAGCCACTCTTGAAACGTCTGGCGATTGAAGCGCCGGGAACGTTTAATCATAGCTGGCAAATCGGGATGCTGGCCGAATCTGCCGCTGAATCCATTGGAGCCAATGGCTTGCTATGCCGCGTTGGTAGTTATTATCACGACGTAGGCAAACTGAATAAACCCCGGTATTTCGTCGAAAATCAGGAAGGACAGATGAATCAGCATAAACTGCTATCGCCCACCATGAGCCGCATGATTATTGTGGGGCATGTGAAGGATGGGTTGGAAATGTTGAGGGAATATCGTATCCCCAAAATTCTTCATCAGTTCACTGCGACCCATCATGGGACGACGCTGGTTGAATATTTTTATCACGAAGCGACCAAGAATGAGGAGAAAACCGGTCAGAAGGTTGAAGAAACTGAATTCCGATATCCCGGCCCAAAACCCCAGACGCGTGAGTCGGCAATTGTCATGTTGGCCGATGCCGTGGAAGGGGCAACCCGTGCCATGAAGGAACCGACTCCCAGCCGGATTGAGAATATTGTTCATCTGATGGCAATGAAACGTTTACAGGATGGACAGTTTAATGAGTGTGATCTGACAATGAAAGAATTGAATCGTATCGAGACCAGTTTGACGAAAAGTTTATGCGCCATGTATCATGGTCGTATAGCTTATCCAACCCGTCTGGATGCCGATCCGTCGAAAGACACTAAGAGTAGTGCGGGCCTCGAAAAAAATGAGAATGCTCCCAACGAATCGAATGAGCCCTCTCAGGCCCAGGTATGATACAATTCCACTGAAAATTTTAAGCTTATTGAATTTAATTGTTTGTCTATGCATAATATTCAAATCGTAGTAGAAGAGAACGCCGCCGAAGAAGGATTTGATCCTGACCCGGATCAGTTGCGTCATATTGCTCAATATGTCCTGACCGCATCCGATTGCCATGAGGCAAATATTAGTGTTGCGGTTGTGAATGATGATACCATTCGTAATTTGAAACGCGAGTTTTTCGGGATCGATATCAGTACCGATGTCATCAGTTTTGACCTCAGTGAACCGACAGTCTCATCATCTCTGGAGTGCGAAGTCGTGGTCAATGCCCCTCTGGCGGCTCGCCAGGCGCATCAAAGCGGTAATCAACCAATGGCGGAACTGGCTTTGTATCTGACACATGGGTTGTTACACCAATTGGGTTATGATGATCAAAGTCTTGATGATGCGACGTTGATGCATCAACGCGAAGATGAATTGTTGACGGAGTTGGGCTTCGGTGCCGTCTACCGGGGAGGGACCGGCGAATGAATCCCCAGGTAACCAGT
Organism: Sedimentisphaerales bacterium; assembly: GCA_963663965.2. Lineage (GTDB taxonomy): Bacteria > Planctomycetota > Phycisphaerae > Sedimentisphaerales > SM23-30. The sequence goes on along the minus strand of CAXXFK010000010.1, from coordinate 156,113 downwards.
TTTATCGTTGTGGCCGTTTGTGTTCCGTTAACGTTGTTTTTTTCGTTGGCGGTTCACTCCTTGCGTCGCGCATCCTGGATTCGGCTGGAAGACGCCTTTGATGAAATCAATAAACCATACCGTTTCATTACCTTGCGGGATGACTTTGAGCGGTTTATGTCAGCCATGGAAATATTACGGCTGGTTTGCAACTTGACGATCGTTTCCGGTGTCATTTTTGCCATGTCTTTTGAGAAGGATACGCTATCCGCCAGTACAGTAATCTATGGTTGCTTTTTTTGTGTGATTCTACTGAGTTTATTTTCAGTGGTGATTCCTAATGCCTGGGCGCGTTATGGTGGTACCGCAGTTCTGGTTCGCGGCTATAGTATCATCCGGGCAGTCGAAGTCGTCATTCGCCCCGTTATTGCCATTTTACACTTGATTTATCCTATCGCTGGAAAAATCGCCGGTAAAAGTGAAGATGAAAATGGTAATAATGAAGAGCGGCAGGAACGGCTGCTTAGCGTCATGGAAGAAGGGGAGCAGCGCGGGGTTGTGGACGAAGAAGAAAAGGAAATGATTGTCTCGGTATTGGAGTTCCGAGAGACCACCGCCGGCGAAATCATGACACCGCGCACGGATATTATTGGTATACCGATTAATGCCTCTTTAACGGAAGTGGCCGGTCTAATTAATGAAAATGGTTATTCACGGTATCCGGTATATGATCAGTCGATCGATCATATTGTGGCGATTCTCTATTCCAAAGATTTAATAGGTTATGTCGATTCGCCTGATGAAGCGTTCGATATTAACAAATTATTGCGCAAACCTTTATTTGTGCCTGAGAGTAAGTGCTTACGCGACTTACTGCATGATTTTCAGAATCAAAAAGTACATATTGCGGTCGTTCTGGATGAATATGGGGGCACGGCCGGTGTCGTAACCTTTGAAGATATTCTGGAAGAATTAGTGGGCGAAATTATCGATGAGCACGAACCCCCCCGCGAGGAAATGGTCAAACAGCTCGAAGATAAAACCTTTGAGATCGACGCGCGTTTTAGTGTGGATGAACTGAACGATGAATATGATCTGGAACTGCCGGAAGATGAAGATTATGAAACAGTGGGTGGGTTTATATTCGCTCAGTTGGGGCATATTCCTAAGCAGGGTGAGGAATTTGTTTATAAAAACATGAAATTTACCGTAATAAACGCCCAGTCCCGTAAGATTGACCGGATTAAACTGGAGATTCTCCCGCCTCAAAACGGAAGCAGCAGTTGATCCCATATCTTTCCTTGCGTCCGGACGTTATGGTTTTTCGGTGTGTGAATTCGAGGGGATCTCCTGGGAGGTATGATCGGCAATTCTTTGCATGCGTTCAGCTTTGGTGGGCATTTTACCGGCCAGCATGGCGATCCCGGCCCAGGATATCAACGCGGTGACCAGGCCGACGATGGCGCCGACTTTGATCCAATCGAAAAATTTGATATGGACCCGGTAGCGTTTTTCCAGCATACCCAGCGCCACAATATTGGCGGTCGAGCCGATCATGGTGATATTCCCCCCCAGGCAAGCCCCTTGCAGCAAGGCCCAGAGCAGTGGGGTGTGTTCCAATTTGTTGACTACCGGCATAAAAGCGGCCACAAACACGATATTGTCAACAAAAGCGGAGCCTATCGCTGACAGGAAGATAATGATGGGGGTTAAAATCGAAATCCGGTCGCCAAAGGCCGTTTGGAACCGTACCGCAATTTCATGGGTTACATTGGTATGTTCCAGGGTGCCGGCAACCGCAAACAGCATCATAAAGAATAATAATGTCCACCATTCGACATCGGCTTCGATATAATGACGCGCCCGTTCATGACGCCAGATCATCAGCAGGCCGGCAATGACCAGGGGAGCGACAATTAATATGGTATTGGGCGCCAGGCCCAGTTTTTCTTCCAGCCAGTGGTGCATGGCGATAAAGAGGATCATACCGGTCAGAATCGCCAGTCCCCGGCGATAGGGCACCTGAACCAGTGGGCCCAGTCCCAGGCCCATTTCACGCCGGGTCTGCAATCGTTCGGATAACAAGGCGATATCTTTGCGGAACCAGACCATTAAGACGATCATTGTCGCGACCAGCGATACGAGCATAATGGGAAATGACCAGGTAAGGAAATCCATGAAATTCAGGGGAGGTTGGGCGTTCTGGCCGATCAGGATACCCACCGGATTACCCAGCATGGTGCCAAATGAGCCGATATTGGTGCCCATCACCGCAATAATAACAAAGGGGACCGGTTTTATTTTCAAGGTATCGCATACTTGAAATATCAGTGTTGCCACGAATACGATCGAAGTGACTTCATTCACGGCGCAGGACATCAGCGCGCCCATGAAAATGATCGTGGCGACGAAACGTTCACCGCTCATGTGATGCGAGTTGATGACAATCTGGATCATCCAGGTGAATAACCCCAGTTCCTTAAGTACGCCCACGGTGACCATCATGCCAACCAGAAAAAGAATGACATCCAGTTTGCATTCTTCGATGAAGGTTGGCAAATTCAGCGTGTTCATCCCCATCAGTACCCCGATACCAACAAAGGCGATGGCCAGTCTGAATTTCCAGAAGAGCAGGGTCGCCATGATGATTGTGATAAAAATGGTACAGGACAGGATCTGCTGCTGGTTGAGTCCCATGTGCATGGCGCCCAGGCCCACCAGAAGGCTGATGCCAAACATAACAAGGGCGCGAATTAGCATGTTCCTTGCATCGCTTTTTTTGTTGTTGGATTGCATGTCGACTCCGAGATGTTGGGTAAAGACCATCCCACCAGGGGTAATTCTAAGCTCCGATTGAAGTGAGCATGGCTATTCTCGCAAAACCTTGTGTAAAAATCCGACCAGAGATACCACGCCGATAAGTTGTTTATTTCGCACTACATAAGCGAAATCGGTTTGCTGACGGGTGATTTCCTTGGCGACCTGAATCGCCGGTTCGGTTTCCTGAACAATCGCGTAATTGCCGGTCATGATTTCTGCCAGCCAGGTCTGGCTTTCTTTACGCAGAATTTCGGCGAACGGCTCAAAATTAATAATCGGGGTCAGGTCGTCCATCCAGAGGATATAATCCGGTAGACAGACTTTCAGCAGTTCATAAGCAGTGACCACGCCGATCAGTTCATCTTCCTTGTCAACCACGGGCAGTTCCCGCATGCGATGGCGGACAAACAGATCGATAGCCTGTTCCAGGGTGTCATCTTCATTGAGTTTGGCTACGACCGGGTCCATGATATCGCGGGCGGTGACGTAGTCGGGCAGCACCATGCCGCCGGAATCGAAAAATTTCCACACCTGTTTGGCATTGGTCAGTTCGGAAACGATTTTGCCGGTTTGAGGATCCTGGCAGATTCTGGCAATCGAGCTCAGGGTTTGGAGGTAAATGCCGGGCGAGGCTTTGGGCGCCAGAATCAGTATGATCAACTTGATGGGAAGTGATTGATCCGGGCTGTATTGGATACCCTCACGGGAGGTGGCGATGCCGACGACGACTTCGTCAATATAATCGAGGCGGGCGTGAGGAATGGCGATATGGGGCCCGGCGATGGCAGGAGTGATATTTTCCTGAGCGATGACGGCCTGATAGGCCTGATTGACGTTGCCGATCCCTCTTTGAAACGCCAGCTGTTTGAGCAGGTCCATCAAAATTGTGTCCCGATCCTGGCACTCCGTCTGACAGATGATCTGATCGGGAGTGAATAACGAAGAAAACGCCACGCCGCCGTTAGACTTTTTTACTGCCATACCATCGCATCTCCATATGGGTTGAGTTACGGATAAACAGTCAACAGATCCCTGTAAGCATTAACTCGATTATATCAAAGCGTCATGCCCGGGTCAAGATGGATCATTGACGGTACGGAACAGACAATCCGGGGTCATTTTTCGGTTTCGGCCTCTGATTTTTCCGCTTCATCCTGGATATAGGTCTGGCCGCGGTAGAATTGCGAGGCGACACAGAACAACACGCCCGCACCCAGGAACAGCCAGGTAAAGAACCAGTAATAGGCCGGGCCATCCAGTTTGACGGTTCCGTCGTCATTCTGAATGAATTTGTTTACGATGGCGATAAACAGGCTGCCTAAGGCGACCGAGATAAGATTCAGTGAAGAAATGAATGATTTCATTTCCTTGGGCGCCTGAGTATAGGAGAATTCCAGTGCGGGAATGGAGATCATGACTTCACCGGCTGTGATAAAAGCGTAAGCCAGCACCTGCCACCAGCAACTGGGCAGTTCACCCATGCCGATCCGTTTTTCCACAAAAGCGGGAATAATAAATGAGGGGACCGCGATAAAAAATCCGATGGCCACTTTTCGCAATGCGGTCAGCGGGAAAATCCTGTTCAGCAGTGGGTAGATCACATAGGTGAAAATGGGGATAGCCAGGACGACCATCAGCGAATTGACGGCCTGAATCTGTTCGGGAAGGATCTTCCAGTGCACCTCATGGCAGTTGAATATTGAGAGAATATTGCCGGGAAAGCTATCCTGGGTAAATTGCCAGTTGAAGAAGGTCAGGTCCATTTTTTTGGCTTGGAGGACCCATTTGGACATGGTTTGGTTGAACAGGGCCCAGAACATGGCCACAAAGATATAGAGGAAGAAAAACAGTTTCAGGATGACGAGCATGCCCTCGGCACTCAAAGTCTCTTTGACAAAGCCAAAACCTTTGGGGGGGATATGGGCGAAACGCCTTTTCCCAATAAAGTAAACCAGCGTGGCCAATATCATGAAACCGCCGGGGATACCCATGGCCCATTTGACGCCCCATTTATCGAGGGTAATCGGCGCGATGAACATGGACAGGGTGGCGCCGATATTGACGGCCCAGTAGAACAGGTTGTAGGCTTTGGAGATCAGGTGTTGATTGCTGTGGCCGAACTGGTCGCCGACATTGGCCGAGACGCAGGGTTTGATAATCCCTGTGCCGGTGGCGATTAACGAGAGGCCAATGATTACGCCCAGGTAGCCCTGGTCCAAGGTGATTGCGGCAAAACCGACGCAATAGACGATGGAAAAAAGGATGATGGTTTTGAATTTGCCCCAGAAGATATCACTGATTAAGGAGCCAATGACGGGCGCGAAGTAGCAGGCGGTCTGGAACCAACTGACATATTCGGTGACCTGCTCTTCGGTAAAGTTGGCTGTTTCGCCGCTGGGGGTGATGACGTGTTTCTGTAAAAAGGTCGCCAGGATTGCCATCAGGCTATAGAATGCGTAGCGTTCGGCGACTTCGTTGACCATTATAAAGGGCATGGCTTTGGGCATTTTGGAGGTGCGTTCGGGGGCGGTGAGGAGTTCTGCCATGGTTGATGCCTTTTCTGTTTAAAAGTGGTCAGCTAATGGTTTTTGTCGAGTTGGTCCTTATCATAGCCGCACAGGGCGGTCCTGTCGAGTTGTAATTATGAAGTTATGGGCCAAGGATTGCAATAGCCTCAATCAGCGGGGCCGGTTGGTTTGTTGTCTGAAGAGTATTGAAAGCGGGAACTGGTGGTAAGGTACTATTATTTGGTTGGTTATGACGGAAATATTTGTATTTGGCTTCGTTTGGATTGGATAATCGTCGGCCTGGGTGCAAAGGGGGGGCAGGCTGTGGCAGAGGTGGTGGGTGGAAATATTGGCAATCGAATCACGAATCCCGATTGATCATAACGTATAGATACCTGTTAATACAAATATTGTTAAGTGTTTGGAAAACATGTGTTGTAGGTCAGGATTTTATAATGAGTTACAGTGATTTTTTATTGGATTGGGTTTGTTTCGCATTGGAGAGACGTTATATTGGGCCGGGGAAGGGTAAATATGCATAAGTCATTATAATATAATAGATTATAACCACGGAACACACGGAATACACGGAAGGGATCATGATTAAGTGTTTTTAATATAATATGTTATAGACATATAAAGGGAAAAATGCAGCAAAATAGAGGGGCCATGCTATGGGTTGATGGTATTTGGTTTTCAAAGAGCGATTTTTTTAAAAACACGTTGAAACGGTGGGCTCCATACGGTGGGGAAAAAAGGCGAAAAGGGGAAAAAAACGAAAAGGACGGAAAGGGGGAATTACGGGTGGGATGGTCGTGGCAGGCCGGGGGATGTAGGAATGAGAAAAAATCACGGGCAGGATGCCCGTGCCACTTGATTTTTGTTGGGAAAAGGCGGTCGGATTGTTAAAATAGTTTTAATGCCCGGTTGAGTTGTATTGGCCGGGCAGATCGATGAGGTTCGGATTTACTTTAAGATATTGACCGAGGGGGAGATTGTAGAGTTGGCGGGGATGGGGGATTGATGGTTGATAATCAGGGTGTGGCGGAGTCTTTGAAGATGTGTTTGTCGTAGATGCTGTCGAGTTCGCGTCTGAGGTATTTTCTGATGCGGACGGGCGGGTATCCGAAGATATCGCGGAAGACGCGGGTGAAATAGTACTGGCTGGAGAACCCGGTTTTGGCGGCGGCCTGCTGGACGCTGAGTCCATCTTCGTAGAGGTATTTAAAGGCCTGAATGACCCGTTCGCGGTTGAGGAAGCGGGAGGGTGAGAGGCCGAGTTCTTTTTTGAAGAGGTAGTTGATGTGTTCGGGGGTGTAGTGAAACCGGCGTGAGAGGTCCTGGCGGGTGATGGGACGGGTGAGGTTGGCGCGAAGGTATTCCATCATTTCCATGAGGATGGGCGAGATGGTCTGGGAACGGTTGTCCAGCCATTTTTCGACGGTTTTGAGCCAGACCAGGCGGATGGCGTTATCGACGACGGTATGATGCAGTCTGGTGTAGGAGACGAAATCGCGGGCGGCCTGTTCAAAGAGCATTTTGAAATAGTCCAGATCGTCCACGGCGGTGACGCGGCGAACCTGTAAGCCGAGCTGGCTGACCCAGCAGCGTTGGCCCTGGGTGTCAATTAAATCGAAATGGGCGCAGGCGTGCAGGCCATCCTGCTGTTCGGGGAGTTTGCGAAAGCTGTGTCTGAGTTCGGGTTCGATGAAAAGGAGGTGGCCGGGCTCTAAAATAAGCGGGCCGTTCTGGTCTTCGTAGCCGTATTTACCCCGGATAATCAGCACTAATTCGTTGTCCGGGATGGTGCGCGGGCCCCATTGCTGGCCGCCGGGGTCCCGGCGGCTGCGGCAGTGGCGAACCTGTAAACTGATTTGTTTGATATCGGTCATGGGGAAAATCTTATTTTAGTGCATCATAATGCTATTTTCATGCATTGTATTTTAAGAAACCCGGGGTATAAATACAAGTAACTGTTCAATACGAGGGCACAATTATGGTTCGAAAAAGCTGTAAACTCTTTCAATACAAGGCACTATGTATTTCCGGCGTATTTCGCAATGCGCTCGCGGGTGTTTTTGTGGTTACAGGTATTTAAATATTGAAATCTTTCTTTTGTTTAAAATAATCGATTTTGGGAGATTTGATATGAAAACGCAAATACAATGGTTCATTCCGGTCATTTTATGTTTGCTGGTTTGCTTACCGCTATCGTTTGCCGAGGATAAGGCGGTGCAATCCGGTAAGAATCCCTGGGAATTCTTTGTATTCGATAACGGCGTTGGGCGGGGTGACTGGTCCGCGGAGAAACAGGCCCGGCTGGTTAAGGCGGCGGGATATGCCGGTATCAGTTATAATTATACGAATCCGGAGGCGCTGGCGCACTGGCAGCGCGCCTGTCGAGATGAGGGGCTTAAGATTTATGGGATCTATGCCCACTCGTTTGTGGATGGCACAGAGCGTTATCAGCCGGAATTGCGGGAGGCGATCAGGGTGCTGAAAGGGAGCGATACGGTGATCTGGATGACGTTGCGGAGCAGTACCGGTAAGCGGGAAGGGTTCGATGAACAGGCGGTGCGTAATGTGAGGGAGGTGGCCGGCTGGGCGGCGGAATCGGGTTTACGGGTGGTGTTGTATCCGCACGCAGGATTTTATGCCGGGACGGCTGAAGAGTGTTTGAGGATCCATCAGAAGGCTCAGTGCGATAATGTGGGATTGAGTATAAATCTCTGTCATGAAATGATGGGTGGTAATGAGGGTCGGATCGATGAGGTTATCGCAAAAACCGCGCCGTATGTGTGGCTGGTGTCGATTAATGGCGCGGAGAAGGGGAAACGGACGATATTACGGCTGGGCGAAGGCGATTATGATGTCGAGGCGTTTCTGTTGAAGCTGCGGGCGGCGGGATATCGAGGGGCGATCGGCCAGCAGTGTTACAGTGTGAAGGGGGATCAGGAAGAAAATCTTAAATTGTCTATGGAAGCCTGGAAACCTATGAAAGAAAAACTTCTGTTGAAAGGGACCGCACAATGACCATTTCATTTACGATCGATAATAAAGCAAAATGTCGAAATATACCGGGCGGGCAGGATGCCGGTGGCGCAATACAACCGACACGTCGGCATTTTCTCCGCAGCAGTCTGTTGACGGCGGGGAGTGTGCTGGCGGTGCCGGCGATTGTACCGAGCAGTGTGTTGGGTCAGAGCGCGCCGAGTAATCGAATCAATATCGGGATGCTGGGGACCGGGCGTCAGGCGATTAACGTAAACCTGAAAGGCGGATTTCTGAAGTTGAAAAATTGCCGGGTGGTGGCGGTTAACGATGTCGATTCCTGGCGGATGGCGCTGGCCGAGAAGGTGGTGAATGACGCCTACGCGAAAAATGATTCCGGATACAAAGGGGTGAAAACGTACGGCGATTATCGTGAACTGGTTCATGATAAGAATGTGGATGCCGTTATGATATCCACCGCGGATCACTGGCACGCGCCGGCAACGATAGCGGCGGCGCTGGCGGGTAAGCATGTCTGTATGGAAAAGGCCTTTACGGTGGCGCCGATGCATGGCAAGGCGGTGGTGGAGGCGGTGCGGGCCAAGGGAGTGGCCAATCGACTGGATAGCGAGTTTCGGAGTATACGGGCTTGTAACCAGGCAATTGAAATTGTTCATAATGGTTTGATCGGGAAGTTGAAAGAAGTGACCGTTGGCGTGCCGGAGGAACTGAATGGCAGCGCGGTCGGGCCGCAGGCGACTATGCCGATCCCTGCCGAATTGAATTACGATATGTGGCTGGGGCCGGCCTTCGAGGCGCCCTATACCCTGCATCGGGTGCATGAGCCGAAGACGATCAATTCGCGGCCGGGCTGGTTGCGGATAAAAGATTATTGTAACGGGATGATCACCAACTGGGGCGCCCATTTGCATGACCTGGCGTCGTGGGGGATGAAACGAGAGCGGGAATTGCCGGTGAGCGCGGAAGGGACGGGCGTTTTCGATAAGGGGTTGTGGAATACGATGACTTCGATGACGGTTCGGTATGAATATGCCGATGGGTTGATTTTGCATTATAAAATCGATAAGCCGTTTGTACGGTTTGAGGGGGAGAAGGGCTGGGTACAGATTGTCTATCCGAATACATTGACGGCCAGCGATGAGTCGTTTTTAAAATTTAAACCGGGGCCGGGCGAGGTATCCTACGAAGACACCTTGAGCGATAAGGCGGATTTTCTGCAGTCGATCGAAACCGGCAAGCCGGCGCTGGAACCGCTGGCAGTGGGGTATAATGTGTATTTTCTGACGTGGATGGGGCTGGCTTCGATTGAACTGGGTCGGAAAGTGACCTGGGACGCAAAAGCGGAGCGGTTTGTTGACGATAACGCGGCAAATGCCATGCTGACGCGGCCATTCCGTGAGAAATGGCTGGATCGGAATGTTATCGACTGGTTAAACAAGTATCAGGATATCTATTTTTAAGGGAACCTCTAATAGTTCATTCAGGGCTGCAAGCGGCCTGATTTCCCTCTGGACTGCATCACAAAAAACCGTGAATATTGACGAATATGCCCGATTCTTTGTTCCTTGCCAGAGAAAAACCATCCTCGCTTTCGCCTCTAAAGCAATTTTTTGAGGTACCCTTAAGTTTTGCCAGAAATTGACTGACCAATGACGCAATATGACAGACAACCCTCTTTACTGGAATCGGATCAGACGGGATATCCATCCTATCGCTGGTTTATTCTGTTGCTGGTTTTTCTGGCCACAACGATCAATTATGCTGACAGGATTATTTTGTCGGTGGCTTCCAAGGCGGTATGCGACGAGTTGGCACTGGATGAGGTGAAATATGGATATATTTTGACGGCTTTTACCCTGCTATATACCGTGGGCTTTGTTTTTGCCGGTAGTATTATCGACCGTCTGGGCACGCGTCTGGGATATCTGCTATCGATTGTTACCTGGTCGCTGGCGGGTATGTTGACGGGGTTGAGCCGGTCGGTATGGTCTTTGGGTTTCTGGCGGGGCGCGCTGGGGCTGACCGAAAGCGGAAATTTTCCGGCGGCAATCAAAGCGGTGGCGGAGTGGTTTCATCCGCGTGAACGGGCACTGGCGACTTCGCTGTTTAACAGCGGGCCGCATATTTCGCTGGTGGCCGGGCCGCCGCTGATCGCTTTATTGACACTGGCGGTGGGCTGGCGCTGGACATTTGTCATATTTGGCGCATGTGGCCTGGTTCTGGCGTTATTCTGGCTGATGATGTACCGCCATCCATATCATCTGGCGTCTGAAGTTGGGCCATCCAGTCAGCCGGATTTATCCGCGGGTTCCGGGTCGTCTGTACGCTGGCGTGATTTATTAAAGGATCGACGCGTCTGGGCTATCGTAATCGGTAAGTTTTGCGCCGATCCGGTCTGGTGGTTTTATATTTTCTGGCTGCCCAAATTCCTATATGACCGGCATGGATTCGATATTAAAGGCATTGGATTTGCCATGCCGGTGATTTATGGGGTGGCTATTTTGCTCAGTAACCTGGCCGGCTGGTATGCCGGATGGCTGATGGGGCGCGGTGTGCCGGATTTTCGGGCTCGTAAACGGGTTATGCTGCTTTGCGCTCTTTGTCTGCCGATAACCGCCTTAAGCGGATTTACCTCGCATCCCTGGCTGGTCATTGTATTGGTCAGTCTGGCCGCGGGCGCCCATAGCGGCTGGTCGGCTAACATATTTACGCTGGCGTCCGATTGTTTCCCGGCGTCGGCGGTCGCCTCGGTTACAGGGCTGGGCGGTTTTGCCGGCGGACTGGGGGGCATCATTTTTTCGTCCCTGGCACCTGGTTTCATTGTCAAGTATTTCGGTTATGTTCCAATTTTTATTTTGATGGGTTTTCTGCATCCTCTGGCTATTTTTTGCATCCATCTGCTGATCAAAGAAAAACCAAGTTCCGCTACTATTGAAAAGGTATAGCTTTATGACAACCATGACCTCCCGTCAACGCGTGCTGGCCGCACTTGATCGCGACCCTGTGGATCGTGTTCCTATCGATTTTGGGGCTACCCGGGTGTCGGGAATCGCCGCGATCGCGTATAACAATCTGTTAAATCATCTGGGCATGAAAGAGATTATCCGATTATATGATATTAAGCAGCAACTCGCGCTGCCATCATTGGAAATGATCGATCGTCTGGGAGGGGATGTCATCCAGTTGAATCGATTGGGGCCTACGACAGGCATGCCCTTTTTGACACTGGATCGCTGGAAATCGGGGCAACTGACCGATGGCGCCACTTGTATGGTACCGGATGCTTACGATCCGGTATTTCTGGATGATGGAACCATTGAGATTGAACGTGACGGCCGGGTTATGGCGCGCCGACCTTTGAATTCGCTATATTTTGATGTTTGCGCGGCGCCATTACAGCATGCTGAGACTACGGCTGATATCGATGCCTGGGAGTTTCCCGATCCCTGGAGCGAACGCGAAGACGCTTTTTTAGAACAGCAGATTGACCGGTTTTATCGTCAGAGCGACAAGGCGCTGTTTGGAGGATTGCCCCTGTTGAACTGTTCGTTTCTGGAGATTGGCGTCGCTCTGTTTGGGTTCGAAACCTATATGATGAATCTGATGCTCAAACGGGATCTGATGGAATACTGGATGGATCGGATGCTGGAGCATGATATGGACATACTGGACTCCTATCTTAAGATCGCCGGTCCGTATCTATGCGCGATACAGTTGAATGACGACATTGGGGCCCAGGACGCCCTGCAAGTCTCGCCGGGTATTTATCGGGAAATGATCAAGCCCCGACAGAAAAAGTGGATCGAGTTCGTTAAGGCGCGAACCAATGCTAAAATCTTCATCCATTGCGACGGGGCTATTGAAGAAATCCTGCCGGATTTTATTGAAATCGGTATCGATATCCTGAATCCGCTGCAAACCAACGCGCGGGGTATGGATCCAGAAAGGATCAAAAAGAAGTACGGCGATAATATCGCTTTCTGGGGGGGCGGAGTGGAAACACAGACGACATTGCCATTTGGCGCGATTGACGATATTAAAAGCGAGGTTCGTGACCGTATCGAACTGCTGGGGCGGGATGGAGGCTATGTATTCGCTACGATACACAATATTCAGGCGGATATACCGCCGGAGAAGATACTGGCGATTTTTGATACTGCTAGAGACTATCGGTTTTAACGAATAAGGTTATGAAAACAATCCCACTTGGAAACACTCATGCCAAAGTGAGCCAGATTTGCCTGGGAACGATGTATTTTGGCAGCACGATCACTCAGGATACTGCTTATGCCATATTAAATGAGTATATTCAGGCCGGTGGGTATTTTTTCGATACGGCCAATAAATACGCCAGCTGGATAGACGGATGCGCCGGGGGAGAAAGCGAGGCGCTGATAGGTCGCTGGATGAAAGAGCGACATTATCGTGATAAGGTGTTTATTGCCACCAAAGTGGGCCTGCCCATGCCGGGAGTGAAGAAAGGTCTTAAAGCCTCTCAAATTATTGCTGAGTGCGAACATAGTCTCCAGCGTCTGGGTACTGACTCTATTGATTTATACTACTCTCACGCCGATGATCGGGATACGCCGCTGGAAGAAACTCTGGAGGCTTTTAACCGGCTAGTGCGCGACGGGAAAGCGCGTTTTCTGGGAGCCAGTAACTACCTGGCCTGGCTGATGCATCACCAAAATCTTCAAGTGATTCCTGTCACAGGAGTAAGCAGGATTGAACAACTCCAGGAAAATCTGGCCGCGATACATATTTCGTTAAGCGAAGAACAGATTAACTCATGTCAATTATTAAGGAACCGCGCAAAAATAACACCTCCATTTTTCATCCCATCTTGCCGCCATCTTCAGCCGCTTCTCACTCGCGAAATCCTCGACATAGAATCGCACTGCCTGCGGTTTCGCTCAATCGGCGCGACTGAATCTGACAACAAGCTGTGTGATAAATGTAGCAGTTACTTATGCGCGGCTCCTAACTTAAGGAGAAACCGTGATGCAGACGTGGAATTCCAGCTTCAGCTTGATCGCATTCATTTTTATTCTGTCAGTCAGTACACTCATTGCAGAATCCCCGCCCGCCCCGATGATCTGCGAGGAACATATACCTCAGCTTGTCCGCCGGGTTGCCCAGTGGCAACTGGATCATCCGCATCAATCGCCGGTGGGGGATTGGATCCAGGGGCCATTCTGGAATGGTATGATGGCAGTAGGCAAAGCAACAGGCGATACCTGGTTTATTGATCAGGTTTACGAGGTCGGCAAGCGCGAAAACTGGAAAGTGATAAGCACCGCCTGGAAGGGAAATGATCATTGCACCCCTCAGGCCTGGCTGGAAATGTATGAAATCAAGCGCGATGCTGCCATGTTGAAGCCGACGCAGAAAGCGCTAGACAAAGTCATCGAAATAGTGGCTACTCAAGATAATAATTTGGAGTTCGTGGGCAAGAATCAGTTTAAGTGGAGTTGGTGTGATGCCCTGTTCATGTCGCCTCCGACCTATGCCCGGTTAGGGAAAATTACCGGCGATGAGAAATATCTTGATTTTTTGCATCAATGGTGGTGGACATGTTCAGATTTTTATTACGATCAAGATGCACATTTATATTATCGTGATCATTTCTGGTTTAACCGAAGGGAACCCAATGGTCAGAAAGTGTTCTGGAGCCGTGGAAACGGCTGGGTCGTTGGCGGACTGGTGCGCGTTTTGCAATATCTATCCATGGATGATCCTATTCGACCACGATACGAACAGCAATTACGGGAGATGTGTCTTAAGCTGGCAGAGATCCAGGGTGACGATGGACTATGGCGTTCAAGTCTGCTGTATGCTGAAGGACATCCTCAGGCGGAGACCAGCGGCAGCGCCTTTTTTATTTATGGACTGGCCTATGCGGTCAATGAAAAGATTATTGATCGTGAGCGTTTTGAGCCGGTTATCCAGAAGGGTTGGCAGTCGCTGGCAACCTATGTTCAGGCGGATGGAAAATTCACAGGTGTTCAACCCGTCGGAGATAAACCGGTCCATTATAACAGGGATAATACGATGCCTTATGGAACCGGGGCGTTGCTACTGGCTGCCAGCGAGATGTATCGGCTTGAAAATGCCACGAACAATAAGGAACTATCCGATTGCTTGCAAGCTAACGATCAGTATGATACGATCAAGCGAGCATATTCAAATGCGAATGGTAAATTGACCGAGAGATAACTCATTGAAACCGGACTATACCCATGAATCGATATATCGTACAACTCTTTAGTATTTGTTGCAGCCTCGCTGCCATCTCTCTAAGCTGTTTTGCCGCGGAACGGCCGAATGTGGTTATTATCATCAGTGACGATCAGGGTTGGGCCGATATCGGCTATCATAATCCTGAAGTCTATACCCCTAATCTGGATAAGCTGGCCGAAAGCGGTATTCGTTTGACCAATCATTATGTGATGCCGCAATGCACGCCTACCCGAGTCGCGCTACTTACCGGACGTTATCCAGGTCGGTTCAGCAAACAGGCGCTGGTAGCCAGTAATGAACCGGTTATCCCTCATGGCACCGCAACCATAGCGACTATGCTGCAAAAACTGGGATACGATACGCAGATTTGCGGCAAGTGGCATCTGGGCTCGATGCCGGAATATGGCCCTAATCATTTTGGGTTTGACCATAGTTATGGTTCACTGGCCGGGGCCGTTGGTATGTATAATCATCTGTATAAGGCGGGCGGGCATCCCCAATATGATCCAACATGGCACCGAGACCATGAGATCATACCCGGCTATGAAAACGGCACTCATGTCACCGACTTGATTAGTCGGGAAGCGATTCGGTTTATTGAAAAAAAACGCACGACTCCTTTTTTTCTTTATCTGGCGTTTCATGCCCCCCATTTACCCCTGGATGAGCGCGGCGAATTTATCGACACACCGACACAACCAGATCCGGATAATCCAAAACGCTGGCTGAACGAAGATAAAATCAAATGGTTCAACGATCCCGCAGGGATTATCCAATCGGAACCATCGCGGGATAAGCGGTTGCTGCTGGCAACGGTTTATCATCTCGACAGCGCAATCGGAGATATTGTCAAGGCACTGGAACGTTCCGGTCAGCGAGAAAACACACTCATTATGTTTTCTTCCGATAATGGCCCCTGGCGTAACAGTAATGGGGGTGGGTATCCGGATGATATTCCGTTGAAGGATTATAATCAGCCCGCGCATTGGCGAGGCCGGAAACTCGATGTCTGGGAAGGCGGTGTTCATGTGGCCGGATTTATCAACTGGCCAGACCGTATCAAATCCGGACAGCTAGACACACCGGTACACATTGTTGACTGGTTTCCTACCCTGGCGCGAATTGTCGATTATCAGGCGGCGGCCCCAATCTCCTGGGATGGGATCGATCTGAGTCCAGCTATTTTTAAAGACGACCCATTGCCGGATCGCGATATTTACTGGATCTGGCATCCGCAGACAGATCGCTGGGCCCTGCTGCATCATGACTGGAAAATTGTCCGATACAGCCGCAAGGAACCTTCGTCACCAGAAGACTGGCAGCTTTATAACCTTCGACTGGACCCGGAAGAAAAAAACAACCTCGCTAAAGACTATCCAGACCTGGTCAAAGCGATGCATCAACGCTTTGTTGTCCATCGCAAGAAAGATCATCCTTGAAAGGAGCGTTAGAGAAGTTATAAATGGTCAGGGACGCGTATTTCGCGTATCGTAATTGGGATTTGGTGTTGGAAAATAATGCCGTTCCATATTGGTATCCAAGCAGTTGACTGCTTTTCTGCAAAGCGCAAAGTTATATCTATCAGGTATGTAAATGTCTGATCGCTCTTAAGTTAAGGCATTACTAGAAAAGACATGATTCGCGGCCCAGTGGTTATTATCAATTGTTAATGGAATATAACTCGGAGATCAAGCCTAAGATTTTAAAGAAAGGAAGATGATAATGAGGACAAGGCAGAACTGGAAATAAGAAAGCGGGTGATCGGAATCGAACCGACATGGCCAGCTTGGAAGGCTGGAGCTTTACCACTAAGCTACACCCGCATAGTGTTAAGGGCCTATCTTATAGGGATTTTTGCATCTGTCAAATAAAAAGATCATTCGGTGGCGGATTTAGGTTCTTGTTTTCTGGTTTTGGAACGGACGAAGTCGTAGATGCCGGAGACGGTGTCGGAAAATCCTTTGGCGACGTTGTCTTTGATTTCGCGCCATTTTTCGAGGGTGAGGCCGCCGGGGATGCGGATATGAGGGGTGATGTCCATAAAGAACATTTTGCCGACATCGGCTGTGAAGGTTTTGAGGTGGATGGCGATGGATTCTTTGGCATCCTGGTAGGACCACCTGCGGAAGGCACGGCAGCGGTGTTTGGCGGCGTGGCCGGTGATACTGGATAAGAGGCCGGCGGAGAGACCTTCGGTGCAGCTATCGACGATACGGCTGATACCGGGAATGGCGCCGGGAAGGCCGCGGGTGACATTTTCGAGCATTTTGGCGCTCAGGCTGACAAAATTGACGGTGGCGACTACCCGAATGGTGTCATAGATGATAAGCAGAGATTCGCGCAGGCGCGGCCGGGAGTTGTAGATCGTGGTGATGTTCTGGATCATGCCGATATTGCGGTAGATGACCACCATCAGATCGATGGAACGGTATGGGCTGACCGTGACGGCCAGCATGATATCGCGTACGCTCTGTCGTATGGTTTTTTCGGCGACGGCATCGAGAATTTTCAGGGATGGCAGGATGGTTTCGTTTTCTGCTAACTCGATGGCGGCCATGTATTTACGGGAGCTATTGGCCTTTTTTATCCGTTCCTGGAGTTTGATCCGCTGTTCAAAGATCTGTTTCTGCTGGTCGACGGAAAACTGGGGATTTTCTTCAAGTCTGCGGATATATTTTAACAGATAGCGGCTGTATTTGCGCACGCGGACGGGATCGGGTACTTTCAGGACCAATGGGCGGTCATGATTGACTCGGTATAGCATCCATACGGCCCAAATGATTAAACCCGCGAGGATCAGTAGAAAACCATATCCGGCCCAGAGGTGCAAATCCCGGAGGGTCTGATAAGCTCGAATACACTCAATCATTGAGAAAAAGAGGGCGACGACCATGACAATGGCAGTGCACGTTTTGACCATGGACCAGAATTGTTTGAGTTCTTTGACAATCATAGGGTTATGGAATCTCCATCAAGATTTATAGAATATGACGTATGCTAAGTTAATCAATTTCACGGGAAATGCATTAAATTTTTGGGAAACATATTTTAAATTGCCAATAATAATGAGCCAAATGACTATAAAATTTTATATTAACTCCAATTTGTGCCGCACTATTTATCTTCAGCAACTAAATCAAAATATAATTGTTCATTTACTAAAAATTATGTGAATACCACCAGTAAATAGACTGATAATAGATTTAGTCTAGTAGTCTTTTTATTCATTTTCAACTATGATAATAAATGCATATTATGGCCAAGAAATATAAAATATTACTAATAGAAGATAATGACGGCCATGCCCGGTTGATTCAAAGGTCTTTTGAGGATCATGGTCATGAAATGGAACTCACCCGTACCGATTCGCTGGAGAAGGCGAGGAAGCTGTTTCAGGAAAACCATTACGACATGATCGTATCGGATATCATCTTACCGGATGGTAACGGGCAGGATATTATCGACCAGACCGATGCCCCCAAAGTGTTCATGACCAGTCATGGTGATGAAAAACACGCGGTGGAGATTATTAAGTCCGGGGCACTGGATTATATTCCCAAATCAGAATCCTCCTTATTGTCCATGGCTCATATCGTGAGACGGGCCTTGAACGAGTCTCGGCATCTGCTGGAAAAACGCCAGGCTCAATTGTTACTGCAACAGAATGAGTTGAAATTTCGCAGCATCTTTCAAACCGCGCCCGATTTGATGCTGGCTCTGGACGCGAATGGGGTGATCGAGGATTGTAACAACCGCGCCATAAAATTGACCGGTTATCAGGCGGAAGAACTGATAGGCCGTAATTTAATCGAATTGGTCGTACCTGATTATCATAGCACCATTCAAAAGGCACTCAACCGATTGCCTCATGAAGGGGTGATTTATCATAATGAATTTGAACTGACCAAGAAAGATCGCGTCACGATTTTTGTTTCGGCCAGTTACAGCGCGATCCGGGACGGCAAAGGAAGCATTCAATCGATTATCGCCAATATTGAAAATATTACCGAATATAAAGACGCCCTGAAGGCGCTGGCGGCAGCGCGGGATCAGGCGGAGCAGGCGATCATTGACAAGGAGCGCGTGAACCGTCAGTTGGAAGAATCGATGATGCAAGCCAATTGGATGGCCATTCAGGCAGACGCCGCGAACAAGGCGAAAAGTCAGTTTCTGGCCAATATGAGTCACGAAATTCGAACGCCTCTCAACGCGATTATTGGCTTTATCGACGTGCTCTGCAATGAAGATCTTACGCCTTCTCAAAAGGAATTTGTCTCGACCATAAAACTTTCGGCCGAAAACCTGACATCCACTATCAACGATATACTCGATTTGTCCAAGATCGAGGCCGGAAAACTGCAAATCGAGAACATCGCGATCCAGGTGAAGGATATTCTGGCCGGTATTGAATCGATTATGAAGCATACCGCGGAGAAAAAAAGCCTTGAGTTCAAAGTCATCTGCAAAAACGAATTACCCGGAATGATCCAGACCGATCCAACCCGCCTGAAACAATGTCTGATCAACCTGATTAACAACGCCATCAAATTTACTGAACGCGGCTATGTCCATGTGATCGTTTCCAATGAACAGTATCCAAGCGGCAATGTTTTGCAGTTCGCGATAAAGGACACCGGGATTGGCATTCCCATCGAGAAGCAGCGCAGTATTTTTGACGCGTTTTCCCAGGCCGACGGCAGTACTACCCGGCAATTTGGCGGCACGGGTTTGGGTTTGAGCATCACCAAGCGTCTGGCCCGAATGCTGGGCGGGGACGTAGGGATATCCAGCGCACCGGAAAAAGGATCCATCTTTACCCTTTCGATCCCATATAACCCCAAGTTTGCAGGAACCCCAGAGACACCAGAATCTGAAAAGAGCATGGTCAAGCCAACGGTGTCGACAACCCAACTGGCCGGGAAAGTGTTGGTGGCAGAAGATAATGTTTCGAATCAAATGCTGATCAAAGTGTTGTTAAAGAAAATGGGACTGGATTGTGTGATTGTACACAATGGCGCAGAAGCCTGTGAAGAGGCCGCGAGCCAGCCATTCGATCTGATCCTGATGGACATCCAGATGCCGGTTATGAACGGCCTGGACGCCGCCCGGACTATCCGTCAGCAGGGGATCGATATTCCGATTATCGCTCTGACCGCTCACGCCTTTGAATCGCATTTACAAAGCAGTCTGGAGGCCGGATGTTGCGATCATCTGGCCAAACCGATCGATTTTGTCACCCTTAAACATACGATCGCCAAGTATCTGGGCAAGGCAGAGGAACCGGTTAAAGAACGACCCTCCGCATCGTCGAAGACCAGCGTCAATGACGCAGAGAAAATGGTGATCCCAAACACCACCTGGCGAACAGAGGAATTTCTTAAGCAGTTGCCGCAACAGATCGAGTCCATACGGCAGGCCTTATCGAATAACGATCTCAAACAGATCAACACCGTAGCCCGGATTATGAATCTGACCTGTAACGAAGCGGGACTGGATGAATATTCGGATCTGTTTCTGAAGTTGCAGCATCTGACGATCGAAGAAAATAATACGGAAATCGCACAGATTGTCGATCAACTGGACAAAATCAGGCAGGAACTATCCTATCATCTGGAAAAACCGTCCGCCTAGTTCACTGAAACGAGCAACAAAACGGTTTAGGATTTCTTTATCGTTTCATTCCCGGAACCCGAGCGGAAACCCTGCAAGTCGACGGTAATATAAATGAACCCTAATTGTTTGAAATAATCGGTTATCCGCCGGCGGGTGGTTTCTTCTGTTATTTTAGTCACATCCTGGCGGGGAACTTCGATTCGAATCAGGTGGTCATGGTGGCGGGCGCGGCATTGAAGGAATCCGAGTTTGTGTAAGAAGGATTCTGCCTGTTCAATTTGCACGAGTTTTTCGCGCGTTACCAAACTGCCGTAAGGAATCCGGGTTGCCAGGCAGGGATTGGCGGGTTTGTCCCAGGTGGGCAGTTGGAGGTGATGGCTCAGGGCGCGTATTTCAGCTTTGTTCAAGCCGGCTTCCTGCAGGGGGCAAATGATCCCAAATTCCTTTGCGGCCAGGAGACCGGGGCGGTAATCATCCGGATCATCGGCATTGGCGCCGCATAACACGGCATGAAAGCCACGTTGCCTGGCGATTTGCTGTAATCGGTCGAAAAGCATGACCCGGCAATGGTAGCAGCGATTTTCCGGATTTTCGACGAACAGGGGATTGGATAATTCATCCGAGTCGATGATTTCCAGATCGATACCCAGACTGTCGGCGATACGCAGGGCATGATCCAGTTCATCCCGCGCCATGATCTCGCTTGCCGCCGTGATTGCCAGAACATCGCCGGGTTTGAGGGTATTGAGTGCGGCTTTCAGCAATAGTGTGCTGTCAACGCCACCCGAAAAGGCAATCAGAACGCGTTGCAGTTCGAGCAGGCGCTGACATAACCGATCGTATTTATTTTGGATAGCCTGTGATACCATGACAAATTATATCAATCCTGGGCGGAAATGACAAATATCGCCTCATCCGCCAGCAAGTTGGCCCATAGCTGTATTTCTCTTCCTGAACGGGTAGAGATGGGAATACGGCGGACCAGGCGGGCCTTGAGCTGGTTTTCAACGAATAATTCGAAATCTTTGATTGACATGTAGTTGACAGATTCTTCCGGTTTATCGTACCATTCCCTCGGCAGGGATTTCCAGACTGGCGCCCGTCCGTTGAACAGAAGCTGTAAGCGGCCATGCCAGAAGGCGAAGTTGGGGAAACTGACAATAACCTGACGGCCGATGCGTAACAGGTCTTTCAGCAGTTTGCGTGGATTGCGAACGACCTGCAAGGCCTGGCTCAATACGACATAGTCATAGCTTTTATCCTTCAGGAAATCGAGGGTTTTATTGATATCGTATTGAATAACGTTAACGCCACGGCGCGTACAGGCGTTGACATCGCCGGCTTCCAGGGTAAATCCCAGACCGCGCACGTTTTTTTCGCGCGCGAGAATTTCGAGCAATTCCCCGTCCCCGCAGCCCATATCCAGGACATGGCTATCCGGCTCAATCAGATGGGCGATATTCCAGTGATCGACGCGGTGGCCACGGAAGATACTGCCGCGCCTGGTGGTTTGAGTCGGGGCATTGGTCCGTGACAGGGTTTCGGGCGAGGCGGGCAGATAAGCATGTCCTTTACGCATTCGCATCTGGTTATGGGCCAGGAAGTTGCTTATCAGCGGGCCCTGAACGTCGACTTCCAGTAAAAACGAGTCGTGGCCGTAAGAGCAATTGATATTCGAATAGGTGACATTTTTATTGTTATAGATCAACGCGCTGGTCACCTCATGGCTCTGTCTGGCGGTGAATAACCAGTCGGAAGAAAAACTGATGACCAGGTAATTGCAGGCAATCTGGTTCATGGCCTCTTCCAGAGATTGGAATTGCCGGGCCAGGTCGTAGTAATCCATGGCCTTGGTAATATAGAGGTATGAATTCGCGTCGAACCGATCCACAAACGTACTGCCCTGATAATCGAGGTAGCTTTCGACGCTGAATTCCTTATCCATGGCATATTGGTAATCTTTGGCGTATTGGAGGCGCCGCCCGAATTTCTGGTGCATGGCTTCTTCAGACAGGTAAGTGATATGGCCGATCATACGCGCTACGGACAGGCCGACATCCGGGGTGAGATCTGATCCATAATATTCGCCGTTTTGAAAATGACGATCATTCAGAATGGCGTTGCGGCCAACCGCATCGAAAGCCAGACTCTGGGCGCTTAACCGGGCTGTGGTGGCGATTGCCAGGGCGCACTGCATCCGGTCTGGATAACGCAGGGTCCAGTCGAATACCTGCATGCCGCCGACACTGGCGCCGATGACCGCCAACAGTTTATCGATTCCAAGGTGATCGATCAGGTGGCGCTGAAGATCCACCATGTCGCTGAGAGTAATGACCGGGAATGACAGCCCCCATGGTTTTTGAGTTTCGGGATTGATACTGACGGGTCCGGTGGTTCCAGAACAGCCTCCCAGACAGTTTGAGCAGATCACGAAATATTTATCGGTATCGATCGGTTTTCCGGGGCCGACCATGCAGTCCCACCAGCCCGGCCTGCGATCATCCGGCTGGTGACGCCCGGCGACATGGGCATCACCTGATAAAGCGTGAATGATTAAAATCGCGTTATCACGGGCATCATTAAGTTCCCCATAGGTTTCGAAAGCGACATCAATCGGCCCTAAACTTCTACCACATTCCAACTTAAGCTTGTTATTACTATCAAACAGTCGAACTTTTTGTGGTTCGACCAGATAGATACTATTTTCTAGCCGGTCATATCGGACCATCAAGACTCTACCTTAAAGGATAACATCTGGGATATAAACAGGTCAAAATTTATCAGGGACATCACATAAGGCTAATTATCGCCAATTGTACAATTTTAGCAATAATTTGTCATTTTTTCGTGAAAAAAGATGTATTTGTCAAATTTTATATTTATGGCATCTTTAAGAGTTCGTTTTGGGGCACCACTATTGATGGTTTAAAATTTCAGGTATAATTTGGACACGAAAAGTTACAATTGGGACATGATTGATTGGCTTGGGTTTGTTCTTGGGCCAATAGTCGGTATTGGGTTTTTTTAGCGCTGAAAATTTTTGGGACATGGGTAGTCCATCGTCTGAAGCTCAACGAATCGAAGATTCCCTTATGTCGATTGCATCTCGCATGGCTTATGTGTGGGGCGACGTGGTTGTTTGCGTTCATAGCGCCTTGGGGCATTGATTGGTTTCTAAAGGGTTTGGGGCTGATTTAAATAGTTCCGTACGGTGTAAATATCCATCAGTACTTAACATTTTGTTGTTTGACCAGTAATAAAACTCCCCCAACCATCTCCCCAATCATCTTTTATTGGCTCAATGGATCCCCTGGAAATATAATGGTGATGAGCGATGATTCTAAATGGGGTGGTTGCTGTGCTCGTGGTGATTGAACCAATCCGCGTGGGCGGGCCTGCCCCAAGCAATTTGATATTACCGGTTAATTCTCAGATATTTATGTTGATTCTCTGGGGTGATAATAAAATAATATGCACTATGAATTGTAAAGACAGATGAATTTGAGGAATGGCGCTGGATTATGACTTATACCCTCAGGGTGGTCAAGCGCAACCAAAGAAAAAACAGATCACGCGAAGTCGCAAAGGCACGAAGATAAACAGCCATTTTGACAGGATAGACAGGATAAAAAGTCCAAGGTAACGATTTTGTTGTGTTGTAAGGGATTCATATTAATATACTTATGAAATATCAGAATAAAAGCTTACTAAGAAAACAAAGTGATGATGGATAACAGTACAGACAGCGATATTCTTCAGGTTAAAGAAAAGGAAAGAACAAGCATCTCGGAGGCGCTCGTTAGTTGCCTTCCCGCCCAAAATGCACCATACCCGGTGGCACACTGTTTTCAGCGTGTCACAACTGAGCTGGTGATTCTTTGCGTTATGTGTCTGAAACGTTATAGAAAGGAATTGTGCCATGGATGAACAGCAATTAACGAACAAGAGGGGTGAAATAGACTTCAGGAAGAAACTCTACATGCAGCAAGTGCAGGGTGAGAATATTTTTCAGGATGAATTTGATGCGGGCGGCATTGAGAAGATATTGAAGGATAGGATGGAAAAGACATTCAGTCAAATATCCTCGCTGCAAAAAAGGAATTATCTTATATCGCCTTATATAGAAATTGGAGCGGAAAGGTGTCAACGGTCACTGGTTATGGAAAATGAGCTCGGAGCGAGTGGCGCTGCTGTAGACATTTCTTATGACATGTTGAAAAGCTGTACACATTATCAGCGAGTGTTTCACAAAGAAAAGCATCCGATCAGAATATGTTGCGATGCCAACAATCTGCCATTTATGAGCGATTCGATTCCTTTTGTCTTTTGTTATGAAACACTACACCATTTTCCGGAACCCACCCCAATTACGCAAGAAATCTATCGAGTGCTTGCCCCGAACGGATGCTTTTTCTTTGACGAAGAGCCCTATAAGCAGGTATTCCATTTTAATTTATACAAAGGGGAAAAGGTCTTTTCACAAAAGACATTAGCAAGAAGCAAGGTAAGAAAAATTCTAGATCATTTCTTTTGTCAGAAAATCTGTAATGAGGTTGAACACGGAATCATAGAGAATGATGACATCACCATTGGTTCATGGAAAAAGGCTCTCATGCACTTTGATGAAAAAGAGGTTGAATTGAAAGCATCTTTTATTAAATTGGACTTATTCAGCCCCCGATCCTATCTAAAGTATTTCATGGCATATTTACTTGGAGGGAACATATCCGGAATTTGTCGAAAACAAAGCAATAACGCTAACGGCAAACAGTCTATTCATGATGCCCTTATTTGTCCTTCATGTAAAGTAACTCACAGTGAAATAAGGTTAAATCAAAAGGATGAATTATTTATCTGTCCCAATTGTGCTAAGAAGTATCCAGTCAAAGAGGGTGTGTTATTCCTGTTTTCGTATGATACCTTCGCAAACTTATATCCTGAGATATTTGATTCGTTTTCAAAAGATTAGAAGGATTCTCTACTATTCCTGCATTGCCTGAATCCTGACCCGACAGCGCCGAAGCCAAACAAAGAACCACCAATGGACTCAGGATGGTCGAGACGCAACCTGGAATGAGCTTGTAATGTTAAAATTAACCACGAATTGCTCGCGAATAAAATAAGAGAAAAAACGGCCGATTGAACCGCAGATAGACGCACGGAAAGACGCGGAAAAACACCGATGGAACAGCCAGATATGCTCATGAACTAACTGTACAACCAGGACGGTCAAGTCGTGACCGAATAGAAAGTGGCTTACACGAAGACAAATAGCCTTTTAGACAGGATCACAGGGTTGACAGGATATATGAATAGGGAATTGAGATGAACATTGATTTTCCCTATTCCTGTAGGCAGGTACTCATACAAGTTCGACTCAGGGTCCGGATATAAAGAAATGAAGGTGTTATTTATTTACAGTCGCTAAAGTAGTCATATTATGTTCAGGGTGCGACATAGATCAGATAAAGTCCGCCCAGGATCACTAACAAGCCACAGATTTTCTTTAACCAGAGCGCGCCGCTGGATTGTTCATTCCAGTTCAGATAACGTTGAACCATACCGGTAAAGGTGCCCGCGAATATAATGACCGAGCAATGACCCAGGCCGTACATGACCAGCAGAACGATGCCGTAAAGCAGACTGGTCGCGGCGAGTTTAAACGTTATCGCCAGCATGGGCGCCATATAGGCGAAGGTGCAGGGCCCAAGGGCAATACCAAAAACCAGCCCGAGCGTGAATGCGGCGAGCAATCCTTTGCGTTGCATGCCGATCTGGCCGGGGCCGGAGAAGGGCATGGGAATGACCTCCAGCAGATGCAACCCAACCAGGAAGAAGATCAGCGCGACGATATAATTGCCATAGCGGCCGATATCGCCCATCATGCGGCCGGCCGCGGCGGTAATGGCGCCGATGGCGGCGATCGTAATCAGGATGCCCATGGCGAACAGGGTGGATATCCAGAAGGCGCGCCGGGTTGAAATTCGCCCCTGTTTATCGATAAAGCCAACTATCAGCGGGATACTGGCCAGGTGGCAGGGGCTCAGGATGACGCTCAGAATGCCCCAGACAAAAGAGGCTGTCACGGCGATCAGCCAGCCGCCTTCCACCGCGCGGGTCAATTGCGTAAACAATTCCTGCATGTTATTGAATCCCGTTTATTTCGGTGAGCATTCGCCAATTTTGCACGCTTTTTGAATCTGTTCGGGTGACAGTTTCATTTTGTCGGTCAGTGCCTTATGAATGGTGATCTGACGACCGGTTTCCAGGGGATGTTGCTGCACCCATTGTTTCAGGTGGTCGGCGGTTGTGAAGAACCCTTGGTGGAAACAACCGGCCGAGCCCCAGGATCCATCCGGTTTCTGGCGTTGCCCAAACCAGGCAACAGCCGTGGCGGGTTCTAGGGAAGCAATACTGCCATTCAGGGTTTTAACCACAATGGGTTCGCCAGTCAACCGGTCTTTTTCGTGGACTTCGATATCCTTGCCGGTACGCGCGGCGACGCCCAAGGCGCAGTGGGAACAGCAACCCCAGGTGTGCAAGCCGCCTTCAACAATCACTTCGGCGGCATCCTGTGGATAACAGGCCCGGTCGCAGAATCCGCAACGGTGAGAAAGCTCGTTTTGAAGAAGAGCGTCATAGGCAAGCCGGTTGCCACCTGATGCCAGGCGGGATTGTTCGGCCTTTTCAGGATCGGAAAAGGTTTGAATGGCCGGCCGGCCGGTGGTGTCTGTGCCAATCAGAAAGTGAGCCTCGGTCAGGGGGATCGGTGTTCCGGAATCCGCGTCGGTAACAGTTACTTTTTGTTCAAAACCGGTTTTG
Organism: Sedimentisphaerales bacterium; assembly: GCA_963663965.2. Lineage (GTDB taxonomy): Bacteria > Planctomycetota > Phycisphaerae > Sedimentisphaerales > SM23-30. The sequence continues at coordinate 129,120 of CAXXFK010000010.1, read as the reverse complement.
TCTTCTGTGAGACAGGAATACATGATGAAATAACAATGCAGACCGCAAAGCCGGACTGGACCTTTGGCGGTGTTGACAGTCACCAGAGATCTGGCATCGATATCGCCTTCACACATATAACAGATCTCATTGGGATTCCGGGTATCCTGAGCGACTGGTTGTAATCGGGCAAAAGCCGGTTCGGTGGCTTGAGCGAATTGAAAGCCCAGTTCGTTCCATTTAGACAGGATATCTTCCTGAGAAAAGAATCCCTCGTGGCGGAACAGTTCCTTGCCGTCGGCGTCGAAGAATATCTGGGTCGGAATCAGGTTGACCGCGTACTTTTTTGCCTCATCCGGATTTTTCCAGACATCGATAAAATCAACCTGCAATTGTCCCTGCAGTTCGGTTTTGAGTTCTTCCAGAATTGGCGCCATCATTTTACAGGGAATGCATTTGTCGGCGCCCAGATCGAGCAATCGTGGCAGTTGTGTTAACGAACTGGTGGAATCTGGCGAGGAAGCGCCGTTGCGTGATTTGATGGCAAACGTGATGCCGATTGCGGCGACCAGCGCTATCACCATGACCGTTCTGATCGTATTATTCATGATATGGCTCCTTTTTCAGCCGATCATTTGACTGGCTTGGGCGCATACGGTATCGATACTTTCATCATTCACTGTGGTCTTACCTTTTTCAAAGCCGAGGTCAGCCAGTTGCAGATGCTGGAATTGAGTGAAACCTGCCTCTTCGAGCGACTTTTTGGTACAGTTGAGTGGGCAGCCATCAATGGCGAGGATGGCGGAGGCAGCCTGGGTAGTTTTCAGAATGCCGTCGACGCGACCGCCAATGCCGGCGAGGCAGAACATTTTTCCGATTCCGACACGGGTGAGTTTGCGAGCGGCCTGATCGGATAACGCTCCGACGTCAGCGGCGCCACTACAGGCAAAAATCAGTTTGGGACCGCCGCTGCAGGAACATCCGTAACTATTGGATTCTGGTGTACTCATGATAGGCTCCTTAAAAATTCCAGAGGTTAGTGTGATTTATTCAAGTTTATTGTTTCAGGATCGTTTTCAGTTCGTCAATTGATGGGACTTTGCCGACGGTTTTAACGGTACCGTCGATGGCCAGGGCCGGCGTCATCATGACGCCCATGGCCATAATGTCATTCAGATCTTTTATTTTGACCAGTTCATATTCCAGACCCAGTTCACGGGCGGCGCTTTCGGCAGCCTGGGCCAGCTGGTTGCATTTGGGACATCCGGTACCGAGGATTTGTATTTTCATAATAATCTCCGTTATTGTAATTTATTATTATAAAATGAATTATATTGATCAGGGCAATTAGTTGGGGTTAAGGTATAGAGAAAGTTGACAAATAGTCAATTTTGTGTTATCATATCTATTAGTTAGAATTTGGAAGCGACATAATAACTCTGTTTTAGTTTATTGGTTTTAATGCAGGTGGAAATGTGGTCATGGATAAAACCGAATACTGGAAAACCAGAAAAAAAGAACTATCTGAATTTGTCAGTTGGATTTGTGATTTCAAAAATAGAATTCAGGATGACCGTAATTTCAGTATACGGGAATATATTTTAGTGAAGAAATTCGATATGGTTCTTGTCCAGGTTTATGATGCCATTATGGAGCAGAAAAAAGAAATCGCCAAAAGACAATTAGCGTGTTTGACTCAAATAGTACTGGAATTATATTATCATCAATAATGCATTAAGAGGGGAAATCTCTTATGGAAAATACATCTGTCAAGTTAGTTCGGTTTCTGCAAACCCAGGGCCGCAGTCAAAAGCAGGTGGCGGAACTGATGGAAATTTCTGAATCGTATGTCAGTAAAGTCATGTCGGGTGAGCGACAGTTTTCGTTGAAACATTTTGAGATGATCGGAGACAAACTGAAACTGCCCACGCATCTGTTACTTTTACGGCTGGTCGATTTGGAAGAGATCCCGGAATCACTGCGATCCGGGTATCAAACCCTGGTTTCCGGATTGGAATCCTGTTATCAAGAAAATGGTGAGATGGTTGAAGTTCAAGATGATTTTCTGGATGCTTATATTGAAAATTCCATGCTGCAAGGGCATCCGGGATAATATTAAGTTGTCAAAGAACAAACTGATCAGCTGAAGATGGCTCCGTAAATCAGGCCGCTGATGGCGGCCATGACGATAACGAGACAGACAAAGACGATGGTTTTTTTTGTGCCCAGGACGCCGCGGATGACGAGCATATTGGGCAGGCTGAGCGCCGGGCCCGAAAGCAGGAGCGCCAGGGCAGGACCTTTGCCCATGCCGGCGGTCATGAGTCCCTGAACAATGGGAACTTCGGTCAGGGTGGCGAAGTACATGAACGCGCCGGCGACAGAGGCGAAGAGGTTGGCCCGGAGGGAATTGCCACCCAGGGCCTTTTCAACCCAGATGGATGGAATGATGCCTTCGTGGCCGGGTCGACCGAGTAAAAACCCGGCAATCAGTACGCCAAAGAGCAGCAGCGGCAGGATTAGTTTTGCGTAGCTCCAGGAGGAATCGATCCACTCGGATAGTTCGTGTCGATCAAACCAGAATTTAAGGATGACCAGAAAGACAATCAGTAAACTCAGGGTGAGACCCCAGCGGATCTGGTGAATACGATTGAAAACAGAGTTGCTGTCGATCTGTTCGACATCCTGGACGAGTTCGCGGTCGATGGTGTGTTCGGCGCCGGCACGATCGACGATACGCAGATGTTCGGGCGTTTCTTCGGCGACGGCGCCTTCGATGGAAAAGGTTTGCAAACCGCCGGGGCAGCAAAGAAAAATCGCGCGGCTGTCGCCGCTGCGGGCCCAGTTGGCAAAAACGAGGATGCCGACCATACAGGCAAAGTAGAGGGCGTTTTGCCAGAGGGCGCGTTTGGGTTCGATGTCGGGCATGACGGGCTGCACGGCGGCTTTCTGTGCCTCTTCTTTGCGGAAGATAATTTGCATAAGCAGGCCGATGATCACACTGAAACAGACGGCTCCGATGGCGCGGGCAATGCCCAGTTGCAGGCCGAGAATGCGGGCGGTGAGGATAATGGCCAGGACATTGATCGCGGGTCCTGAATAAAGAAAGGCAGTGGCGGGTCCGAGACCTGCGCCCATACGATAAATCCCGGCAAAGAGGGGTAATACGGTGCAGGAACAGACTGCCAGGATGGTGCCGGAGATGGCCGCAACGCCATAGGCCAGCACTTTATTGGCCTGGGCGCCGAGGTATTTCATAACGGACGCCTGGCTGACGAAAACAGCGATGGCGCCGGCAATGAAAAAGGCGGGGACCAGGCAAAGCAGCACATGTTCGCGCGCGTACCATTTGACTAAGTGGAGGGCTTCAGCCAGGGCATTATCGAACCGGGGGATGCCAATGGGCATAAAAAAGCAGATGAGGAAAACGATGGCGATCAGGGCCAGGGGTTTCCATTCTTGTTTCCAGTTATTCATAATTTATTCTTTATCATTAGCGTTCTAACAGGGCCGCTTGCGATTCGATCTGTTTACGCAGAACGAGTTCGACGCAATCCATAAATTTCAGTACACAGGGCACTTTCAGGCGGTAGAAGACCTGTTTGCCCTGTTTACGATCTTCGACAATCCCGGCCTGTTTCAGAACGGTCAGGTGTTTGGAAACCGTCGAAAAATCGACATCAATTCGGTTGGTGAATTCGCAGACACATTTTTCGGAATCAGCCAGTTGTTCAACCATCCAGAGCCGGGTGGGGTGGCCGAGGGCTTTGAGGATTTTCGCTTTTGCTTCGATAAGGGCCATATCATCGTTGTGCATATTTTCTCCATATAATTGTATATTTGGTAAAATAACCAAATGATGAGTAGAATGCAAGAAAAAATATAAAAAAGCAGTATTTTGTAACCAATTGGTAAATAGACAGTTAAAGTAGAGAATGATGGATGGAGGGTATTGTGGAAAATTATTTGAAATATCCTGTCCAAAATTTCAGTGGGTAAGAAGTATTGGGTAAGAAATATTAAGTCACTTGCAAATGATTGGCAAACCACAATCTGATGAATCTAATACGATGGAAGAGAAGACCGGAAATAATTTCTCTATACAAGACTCGCAGGCGGCAGATCGCTTTTTTCAATTACTGATGGCGAATCAGTCGCGAATTTTCAGATATATTATCAAACTGGTACCGTTGTGGAACGATGCGGACGATTTGTTTCAGGAAACGACCCGCGTGATGTGGAAAAAATTTGGCGATTTTGAGACGGGAACGGATTTTGTGGCATGGGGAATCCAGATCGCGCGGTATCAGATATTGAATTATCGCAAGAAACAGAGTCAACGGGGGAATACCGTAGTCTTCAATGACGAATTGCTGCGATTGGTAGAACTTGAAGCGCAAGAAAGAGAGTCGACGTCGGATGCGAGAATGATGGCATTGGAAGCCTGTATCCGGAAACTCCCGGACCGGCAGCGTCGTTTGATTATGATGCGCTATCAACCGGGCATGACGGTGAAGCGCTTGTCCGAACGGGTGGGGATGAAGTTGTTTACCTTATATAAGGCGGTGGCACGGATTCAGGATGGTCTGCTGCATTGCATCCGCCGGAAACTGGCAGAGGAGGGACTTGAGTAAGAGATGATGACTGACCACGCAGGACAACCGGAAACCACCCTGGGCGAACTGATCAATTTGATGTTGGAAGGTCAGTTATCGACCATGCAGCGCGAAGCGTTGCATGCCCGTTTGATGCGGGACGATGAGGCGCGGCGTTATTATTCGGAATTTCTCGATATCACGGTCTGGATGCGTCAGCATGCCACTGCGATTGACGATTATCTGAATGAAGATGTTGATGGTTTTCGGGAGAAGGTGGAGCAGGATTTATTCGATTCGGCGATTCGGCGGGCAATGGCAGAAACGAGGGAGGTAGATGGCATACACCCGGCCCAACGGTTAATGGCGCCACGGGAATATCATGGTCCGAGTTTCAGGCAAATCGTTATCCGTTCGGCGGCGATACTGGTGATGTGTGCTTCGGTGATTATGCTGGATCGGTTGATCATGCGCTCCGCCCAGATTGAGCCGGTGGTGTCGGTGGCGAACTTAACCAAAGAAATGAACACCCAGTGGGGGCAGTCTGGCATTATGCCGCAAACCGGGGAGAAATTGTATCCGGGCCGTTATGTGCTGGAAAAGGGGTATGCCACGATCGGTTTTCACGACGGGGCGGATGTGGTCGTACAGGCGCCGGCGGAGTTTCGAGTGCTGGGGCGGGATAATCTGTTCTTGCAGCACGGCCGGGTTTGTACCTTCGTGCATGAGCGTGGGATCGGTTTTACGGTTCACACCCCCAGTTCGAGCGTGATCGATCTGGGAACCGAGTTTGGAGTGAATGTCTGGCCGGACGGGAGTTCGGAAGTGCATATGCTGCTGGGCAAGGCCTCGGTGGTATCGGGGCCGCGCGGATCGGCCCAGGCCAACCAGATTCTGACGGGAGGACAGGCGGGGCAAGTGGATAAAGCGACCGGCGAATTTCGCAGCATACCCTGCCGGACTGAAGATTTTGTGCGGCGTTTGACCCTGGACGGCAAGAGTCTGTGGCGGGGCGAACCTGTGCAACTGGCCGATATAATCGGTGGAGGAAATGGTTTGGGGACCGGGCGGGCCAATAGGGTTCTGGATATCAATGGCAGTTCGATTGTGCCGGTTGACGAGATACCGCAGCGGCAGCGCTATGACGATTATGAATACTACCGGGCGGTGAAATGCCATCCGATGATCGATTACTTTTTTTCGTGCAATCTTCGCAGCGGCAACAGTATTCGTGTGAGTTCAAAAGGAGATGTCTTTAAGAATATACCCCATAGTCGGGGTGACGCAATATTTGGAATCAGCAATGGACGCCTGTTGAAAATGGCGCCGATTTATCGGGGTGAAGACCTGTCTGTTGGAGTGCCGCGGGCGCTGCATTTTCTGCCAAGTCTGGGTGTGACTTTCGATCTGAAAGCGATCGGCGATAACCTGGGGAGTGTGGCGTTTGAACAGTTCCGGGCGACGGGATTGATTAATGAAGCGGTGAAGCATTCTACGGATGCGTGTGCCGACTTCTGGGTATTGGTGGATGGGCAGCCGCGTTTTCAGAAGATGAAAGTCACGCCCGAGTCGGGTGAATTCGAGATCAAAGTTCCCATAGAGGCGGGTGATCGTTTTCTGTCGTTAGCCCTGACCGATGGGGGCAATATTAATAGTAATGATTATTGTTTGTTTGTGGATCCTCAATTGATCGCTAAAAACCGAAAATGAACCGGTTAAACGCTTTAGCCGGTCTTACTTTATTAACCCTTTTAGTGGAGGTCTAAGAGCCATGAGAGGAAGATTATTATTTGGAGCAATTATTGTATTAATGTGTACCGTGCCGGGTTGGGCGGGTCTGGTAATATTCGAGAACTGGGAGATGGCCGTCGACAATGCGTCGATCCATAACTATAACGGCTGGATTGGATTGAACCGGGCGGACAGCGGATTCTGGACCGGAACCAGCGCCCGTATTGTCGATATGGGGGACGGTAATATGGCGGTGCGCTGGAACTCCCCGATCTGGCAGAGCCGGGGATTTAAGAAAGCGTTGGGGAATCAAGCGATTGCCGAGGGTCAGACCGGAACGGTATATTTCCGGTTTTTGGTCGAAGCGAACAATACGCTGAAACACACCTTTGCCCTGACGAATGACGACAATCCCAATAATATGAACCAGGAGATTGTCGGCTTTGTATTCGCAACCGATGGGGCCGGTTTTATGGCGCGTGGGCGCAGTGGCGGATCGGTGCTGACCTTGAAGAACGGCCTCAGTTTGAATACCTGGTACAGTGTGTGGCTGGTAATTGACCAGGCGACCGATACCTACGATGTCTATCTGACCGAGGGCAGCGCTGCCACGGAAGCGGATTTGATTGGCGATAATCTGGCGTTTCGGCTGGCAGTGACGGACAGTCTGGATACGATTTATACCTGGGCCGGGAAGATGAACGGCACTGCGGCCCAGAATATTTATATTGACGATATCGCCATCGATCCGGGCGCGGCCAATCTGGCGCTGCCGATCGTGCCGGCCTCGAACCCGTCACCGGCACAAGGCGCGATGGGAGTCGGCGAATTGAATCCGGAAGGAACCCAGGTCGCGGTGACATTCAGTTGGGATACCGCCAGCGATGCGGGTGTGCCGCTGGCATCGGTGACGAAACATTATCTGTATATTGCCACGGACGAGCCGAACCTGGCGTTGGCGACTCCCATCGAAATCGAGGCGGGCAGTCCGGTGAACAGTACGGCCAGTTATGGTCCGGAAGATTTGGATCTGGATAGCCGCTATTACTGGCGGGTCGATGAGAGCATTGACGGTACGGCCGCAAACGATCCGAATACCATGCCCGGTCCGGTGTGGTATTTTGATACATTGAAGAGCGTACCGGTGATCAGCAGTCAACCGACCGATGAGCTGGCCAATGCCGGTGATTCGGTTTCGTTGAGTTTTGCTTACACCAGCGCGTCGACCGCCAGTTTCCAATGGTATCGCTCGACCGATTACAGCAACGCGACTCCGGAAGATGATGTAAAGGTGAGTACGAACGAAACCCTGGACTTTGCCGCCGTGGCGGTGGCCGATCAAGGTTATTATTACTGCGCGGTCAGCAATGAGGGCGGCACGACTGATACCAACGCGGTGCGGTTGGGAGTCCGTCAGGAACTGGCCTGCTGGACCCTGGATGAGGGCCGTTTTATCAATGGTCAATACGCGGACGAGACCGGATTGCATCCGGCCGATCCGAATAACCCGTCGCAGGTGGCCGGTAACTTTGTACCCGGTGTCAAGGGCGAAGCGGTTACTATGACAGACGCGACCTGGGCGCGCGCGGGTTCGTGGCGTCCCAACGCTTATACCAATCAGATGTCGGTGAGCGCCTGGGTAAAACTCAATGAAGACGCCAGCGGCGATGGTCAGGGGGTGGTCAGTAAACGCGAAGACAGCAGTTTTGACTGGGCCTTATATGTTCGCGGGGGAGATGGTTCTCATACCGGCGCTAACTGGGCGCGTTTCAGCAGTTGGACCGGCGGCGATGTGTGGGCCGGTCCGGACGCGGTGACGCTAGACGGCTGGAGTCATCTGGTGGCGGTGGTGGAGGGCAGTCAGGCCCGCATTTACCGCAACGGGGTATTGAGCGCCAGTGGTACGTGGAATTTTGGCGCCAATGTCGATGCCCAGATTCTGCTGGGCAAAGGCACGCCCACCGATTATCTGCTGCCGGGCGCTCTGGATGAAGTGCGGATTTATAATTACGCACTGGATGCCGAAGGTGTCGCTCAGTTGTATTACGATGTGACCGGTGAAAGCGTTTGTATCAAGCCGTATATGTCGGCCTACGATGTGGACCACAACTGTAAAGTCGATCTGAACGATTTTGCCCAGTTGGCCAATGCGTGGCTGAGTTGCGGTCTGGTGCCGGCTTGCGAATAGTCATTCAGGATAAAATGACGGGATTGCTGCCGGCGACGGCGGCAATCTCTTTAAAAATAACCATTACGAGGAAAGGATAATACCATGAAACGATATTTTTCAATCGCTTTACTGTTGCTGGTCGCGTGTGCTACGCCGATGTGGGCAGCCGGTCCTAACTTGATGACGAATCCGAATTTCGAATTAAATAACGCGGGCGTAACCGACTTGAATGCGCGAACGCTGGATGACTGCCTGGCTTGGTCTGGAACCGGGGGAGATACCCGGATTATCGCGGATACCGCCTGGGGTGACGATCATCCAGGCGCTCAGATGATGGCGCGTATCGGCCGGCAGGCGGAAAACAATGTGTCTCAGGATACCGGTGTGATCGCAAAGGCCCATACGATTTATCGTCTGGTTGTCGATTGCAAATCGGAATGGAGCTGGGCGATGGCTCTGAACATCTCACCCATCGACGGTGACGCCTGGCAAACGGGTGTGACTACCGGAAACTTGGTGATGAATCATCATCCGGCCTGGAAACCGTATTCGATGGAGATCGATACGGATACGAATCCCGAATTTGTCGGGCTGAAACTGGGCGTGCGGATTATTATGCGTGACTGGGATTGGGGGCATTTGTATGCCACGAATGTCCGGTTATTTGCCATCGACAAACAGGCCGCTCGTGAGATGGTCCCGGCCGACGAAGATGAACATGTAGGAACGGTGACCAACGGTAAAGTGGAAGTCAATTTCCAATGGAAGCCGGGTGAAGATGCTGAGAATCCGGGTGTTCCGCTGGCTGCCATTCGGAAATATTATGTGTATCTGAGCGAAGATCAGGCGACTTCGACCGATCCGAACCTGTATCTGACAGGTGAGGTGGATGCCGGTTCTCCGCTCCTGACGGACCTGTCATTCGGACCGCTCACCCTGAATATGGACGGCCGTTATTTCTGGGCGGTCGAAGAAGCCCTGGACACCGGAAACGGTTTGCTGCCGGCAGGTGATCCGAATAATATTATGAGTCCTTATACCCAATTTGACACGGTGAAGAGCATACCGGTTATTGAAGGGCAATCGACCGATCAACTGGTGTTTGCCGGAGAATCATCTACTATGACTCTTTCGGTCGTGTCGGCATCGCCGCTGAGCTATTCCTGGTATCAATCGACCGATAATTCGACTGACACCCCGCAAGATGATGTCTTAAGAGGTACCGACGCGGAATTGAATATCGCCGCCGCCCAGGTGAGCGATGAAGGTTATTACTATTGCAAAGTCACGAATAACGGTGGCACGGTATTAAGCGCTCCGGCTTTGCTGGCGATTAAGCGGGCCGTGGCGCACTGGAGTTTCGACCAGGCCGATTATGTCGATGGTCAGTATGTCGATTTGAGCGGCGAGGGTCATAACGCGACCGTAACTGGCACTCCGGCTTTTGGTGCGGGTATTGCAGGTGATGCGGTGACTATTGATGATTCGAACGGTTGGGCCGGCGCGGGCGACTGGGATCCGGCAAGCCTGACCGGCCGGATGACGATCAGCGCCTGGGTGAAGTGGGATGGCGCGACCTGGGGCACTCCGCATGGTATTGTGACCAAATGGAGCAGTACGAGCAATCATTTTGCCCTGATCGCACGCAGCGGCGACGGCAGTCACAGTGGAACCAATTATGCCCGGTTCTTCAGCGCGTCCAACCAACTCTGGGCCGGCCCCGGCACCTTCGGCGCGGATGAATGGGTGCAGGTCTGTGCGGTGACCGACGGAACCAACGGCACGATATATATTAACGGCGTGCCGCAAGCCAGCGGCGCCATGAAGTTTGGCGGCGATCCGGCAGCGCCGATTGCGATCGGTATTTCGCGGGTCGATACCGCAGGCGTGACCTTCCCGGGGGCGCTGGATGACATCCAGATATTCAATTACGATCTGAGCCAGCGCGAAGTGGTGCAAATGTACCACGATGTAACGGGCAAGAGCGTGTGTGTGAATCCTTATGCCAGTCAGTGGGATTTGAACAACGACTGCCGGGTCAATCTGGAAGATTTCGCGCTCTTCTCGATGGACTGGCTGAGTTGTGGTTTGTACCCGATATGTCAGTAAGAATTAAGATTATTACATAGTCCTGTCCCGGACGGAGACGAAACACTTCGTCCGGGATTTCTTTAATTAAACGGGTATCATTGGAATCAATTGGCCCTGCGGTGACGGATCATAGTACCGTTGGGCAAGATGGAAACGAATCTTATGAATAAAGTGAGCGGCAAGAGAATCGGTTGGAATGGTATTGTTTTATTGTGGTTGGTATGGCCGGTATGGGCCGGGTGGCAAGTGTCGATATGCGAAGATCCAACCCAGGTTGCGAGTAGTGGCGAATGGGTGAAGGCAAGCAACCTGGGACAAGGGGCGGCCAGTCAATCCATTGGCGGGATATTGTACGATACGGATTATTCCAATATCGCCAATGCCAGTGCGACATCGGACAGCTGGCCGGACCGGTATTATGCCGGGGCTGACGCGGCGGTGTCCAATTTGTTGAATACCGGCGGGAAAGTTCAGGAAAACGCCCAGGGCGGACCGTCGGTAATGACTTTTAAAATGAGGAACCTGACGGTAGGTTACACTTACCGGTTTCAGTTGCTGCTGGGCAAAGGAGGCGGTGGCGCGAATCTGTATGGTAACGGATGGAGTGACTATCGGTATGTGGGCCTGGGCGATTATCGACCCCGACTGGCGACTTATACCTGGATTGCCGACAGTGACAGTCGCGATATTAAAACCAACGCCGGTGTTGGGCAGGGCGCTCATTATAATCTGGCGTACGCGCTGCACGATATTACGCCGTTGAGCGCCGATGTCAATCACGATGTTTTTGTCGATCTGGACGATCTGGACATGATTGCCAGTCAGTGGCTGAAGGCGTGTGCATTTGGGGATCATTGCGACGGAACCGATCTGGATCGGAGCGGGCAGGTAGGCATGACGGACCTGGTGTATTGGCTGGGTTTCTGGCTGAAGAATATGGAACCGGGCCTGATGGGTTGGTGGCCCCTGAATGATGGCTCTGGCTGGACGGCGACAGACTGGCTTAAGCGACATCCTGGTGAGCTGCATGGCACGGAATCGGCAGACTGGGTGCCGGTTGGAGAGGGTTATGTTCTGGGACTGGACGCTCAAACCGAGACGGATGGGCAGGGAGAATATGTGCAGATCCCATGTATGGCGCATGACGATTTCAGTATTTCATTCTGGCTGAGAACGACGGCAACGGCGCCGGATCATGCGCAGTGGTGGGGCGGCAAAGGAATGGTGGATGGTGAAGTCTTGGGCGGTGAGAACGATTTTGGGGTGGCGCTGGTGGGTAATAAAGCGGCCTTTGGCGTGGGCGATGCGGGCGGTGACGTGACGGTGGTATCGCAAAGCGAGGTCAATGATGGATACTGGCATCATATCGCGGCCACGCGGCAGGCGGATACCGGGCAAATGATGTTGTATGTTGATGGGATGCTGGAGGCTGAAATGGTGGGGCCCACAGGCAGCAAAGGCGATCCGGAATCTCTGTTGGTGGGCTCGTTAAATCGGTATAGCGGTCAGTTTCTGCCAGGCTGGTTCGACGATATCCGGATATATGAAACCGAACTGCCGGCAGACAAAGTGGCGCAACTGGCAGACAAGGTTTATCCGAAGGTGACGCCCAAAAAAGGCTTTGACCTGGTACCCAGTAAATGGAACGATTGGCAGAACGCATTGAAACAACTGAATGCCCAGTGGGTTTATACCTGGGGGCTGAACATTGCGAGCGCGCCTGACGATATCCAGTTTTGTCCGATGAAATGGGGTAAGTGGGGCAGTATGGATCAGACGGTTGTGGACCTGCAGGCCATGAAAGGCCGCGGGATGGCTAACTATGTGATGGGTTTTAACGAGCCGGACAATGCCGATCAGTCGAATATGACAGTCGATCTGGCGCTGGAATTATGGCCGCGTCTGGAAGAACCGGGGCTGCCCATGGTGAGTCCGGGTTGTGTGCACGCGGATAACGCCTGGATGAAAGATTTTATGACACGGGCGGATGCATTGGGTTATCGGGTGGATTATGTGGCAGTACACTGGTATGGCGGGATCAGCCCGGACAGTTTGATGAGTCACCTGCAAAGCGTATATAATCTGTATCATCGTCCTCTGTGGATTACGGAATTCGCATCGGCCGACTGGAGCGCCAGCGCGAGTAAGGCCAACAAATACAGCCGGGCCCAGGTATATACCTTCCTGGCGGAGGTGCTCTGGCGGCTGGAAGAGACAGATTATGTCAAACGCTATTCCTGGTTCTGCGCGTTGCCGGACAGCTATCCACTGGGTCCGTCGGCTTTGTTTGAAGAGGATAAGGCCACGCTTACTCCTGCCGGACGTCTGTATGCGTCCTGGGATGGGGACATCGACGGCCCTGATATCGGGCAGCCATATTATCTGCATCACGCCAGCAGCCATAAAGATTTGCGTTCACCGGATGGCCTGTCGGTAGCGATGGGGGACATCAGCAATACCGGCGGTAAGGTGCAGTGGCGACTGGCCGATGCCGGCGATGGCTGGTATTTTATTGAAAACGTTGACAGCGGCAATCGGTTGAGTAATGACGGTGACGATCTGTTGAAAATGGTGTCTGCGTCGGTGGATAACGATTCTGTCCGCTGGCATCTGGTACCTGACCAATACGGCTGGTATTTTATCGATCATAAGGCAACAGGGCGCAGGCTGCATTATCGCAACGACTGGGATGTGGCCGGATTGGTGGAGAGTCAATGGACCGATGGCAATGTGCGGTGGCGCTTTATTAAACCATGATGGGGCTGAAGGGATGGTCGAAGGTTTTTTTAATATAAGATGGAGTGAAAAATAATTGTAAAAAAGCATAAGAGGTTGTAAGATAAGTTAGATTGTAAACGTCATGCATGACAAAGGCAATCCAGATCCGCATGGTACAGATAAAAAAAGATTTCGGCGGTACTTGGAGGCCATTTTGATGGAGGTATGTGATGAAATTGCTGACAAGTCTTGCAATAACAGTACTTATCGCCTTTTTGTTTGGGTGTGAGGGTTGTGCCGGACGGTCCGAATGGAAAACCGGGATGGCATTGCTGGAACAGGGGCGTTGTGAACAGGCGGTCGGCAGTTTAAAAGCGGCAGTTGAGCGAATGGCGCCATCACGGGAGACGCGGTCGGCGCTGGAACTGGCTGAAGCGGAACGTCAGGGAGAGATCGTTTCGAAAAAGCGTAAACTGGTGATGGCGGTCAAGGCCTTGAATCTGGCCCGGGTGTGCGCGGCGAAAGAGGATTATGAAGCGGCGTCACGTTATGAACGGGACGCGGAACTGGAACAGGCCTGGTGTTTTGCCGTGGACTCGCTGGGTTGGTATCCAGCGTACCAGCCGGCACAGACATTACTTAAACGGGTTGAAGATAAAATGGTGCATGCTGAAGGCCTGGTATTGGAAGGCAAAGAGTTGGGCAGCCGCAATGAATGGGAGGCGGCGGTAGTACGGATTAAAGAGGCCCTGGAAGTGAATCGTTCGTTTACGGGCGGTGAAGGGGCCTTACAGCAGGCGAAACAGGGGGGGTATGACTGGTATTATCAGATGGCCGTAACGGCGCTGGAACAGGATGATCGTTCTGGAGCAATGGCGAAACTGGCAAAGGCCGAAACTTTTTTGAGCGATAGTATAAAACGCGAACAGATTACGAAAGCGATCGAAGATCGCAACCAGGCGGATCATCTGTGCACAGAGGCGGAAAACTCTTTTGTCGGTGGTAATTTCCAACTGGCGCTGGAACGTTATCGGCAAGCGCAAACCTTATATCCGGAACGCAAGGGGCTTCAGGCGGCTATCGCGCGGAGTCAGGATGCCTTGTGCGAACAATATAAAAATAAGACCCAAGAATTTTATGAAGGTAGGCAGTATGTGGAGGCCATGGAGCAGATCGCCCGGTGTCGCTCGGTGCGCGCGGATTACGCTGGCATAGATGAGTTGGAAAAGGCAGTTCGAGAGGCCTTATATGAACAGAATATGGCCCGTGCCGAACAGTTTATCGGCCGGGAACTATGGGGTAACGGTTATCTATATGGTGTGCTGGCGCTGGGCTATCGGGCGGATGATGTGGCCCGGGGCCGGGTGATGGATTGTGCCGACCATATTAAAAATGAGGTGGGATTCCGGGTGGGAGTCGAGCGGGCGGCGTTTGGCAATGCCATGGCGCAACAGGTAGAAGAGGTGATTGTGGCAAATTTTAACGGATCCTGGCCGCGCGGTGGGGACGTGGGGCGTCGTGCGGTTTGACAGCGGATCACCAGGAGCCGGTTTGAAGTACTCGTTCAGTGGCGCGTAACGGATTTTGATATTAACAGCCGGCTATCGGAGCGTTACGGCGAAACCCGTTTTAAAGCAGGAACGAAACGGGTCTATAATGAGGATTATGACCGGGCGGAACGGGCGATGCAAACTTCATATGCTGGAATATTATGAAGCGCGGGACCGGTATCGGCGGGCGGCGGATAAACGGCGCTGGGAGCGGCGGGAATTTGAACAAATGACCGAAGAAGAAAAGAAGGCTTATGTCAAAAAATATGGTTATGTAAAGGAAAGCCGGGTGGAGGATCTGGAAGATGCCATGAACTACCGGCGGCGGGACTATGAACAGGCTCGGTTTGATTACGCCCGGATGCCGCGCTGGCGGGAAGAAGATGAGATTCAGGTCTGGCGCTACCCGATTTATCAGGAGGTTAAAGAAGCGGAACTGAGTGTGACGATCACGATTGCCGATGCCCGAACCGGGGCTATTCTGGCGCAGGACCTGCTGGCGCGGCCATGACCGGGCCGGAGGATGAATATTGTACCGGAGACAGCTATCATCAGGTGCCCAACGATCCATTGGTGTTGCCCAGCGATTCGGTTATGGAGCGGCGGGTGTTCGATGAAGTTGCCGGCAAAGATTGGCGCTGTGGTCAAGCGGGCGGCTGAAAAAATTTGGAGAAAACTATTACGAAAGCGATGAAAGAAGCGCAATTGAGAGGTTGATCAGGAACAGGCGGGTGGAAAATGGCATGCGGGTACTGGTTTTTGAAAGGAGCCCGGCGCGATGACTGGAAATCGCTGATGGAACAAGTTGTCGGTGACCAACGGGGGATTAGTAAACTGGCAGAGTTTACTGGAGCCGTATCGATGAAATGAATCGCAAGGAGATGATTGAGTCTCTTACGAGTTAATTCTGGCGGGTTTTGAGTTGATTATAGCATTAATAAGCAGGTTGTTATGAATAGGACAGGATAAGACAGTTCGAATCGGTATTGTAGGTGCTGGAGCCAATACCCGGCTCAGGCATATACCGGGATTACGGGCGATAGAGGGGGGTGGATATTGTCAGTGTGGCGAATCGGAGCCGGGAATCGTCCCCGGCGGGTGGCCGATGAATTCGGGATACCGACGATCTACGAATCGTGGCAGGAACTGGTTGCCGCTCCGGACAGCGACGCGATTGTGATTGGGACCTGGCCGTATCTGCATTGTCCGGTGACGCTGGCGGCACTGGCGGCCGGGAAGCATGTGTTGTGTGAAGCGCGAATGGCCATGAATGCCGGGGAGGCGAGAACCATTGCTTTCGGCATCGCTGGACCCGGCCTGATCTGGTGGCGCAGGTGGTGCCCTCACCATTTACCCTGCCGGTAGATCAGGCCATCAAACGGCTGGTGGCTGAGGGATATCTTGGGAAAATTCTGGCCGTTGAAGTACGGGCGAGCAGCGGATTATTTATTGATGAAGATGGCCCCATGCAGTGGCGGCTGGACCGTGATCTGAGCGGGCTGAATGTCATGAGCCTGGGGATCTGGTATGAGGCGCTGATGCGATGGATCGGGGAGGCGATAACCGTGAGGGCACAGGGGGAGTGGTGTTTGTCAAATCGCGATTTGATCCGGATACGGGGCAGCGCAAAGCCGTGACCATTCCGGAATCATTTGGTCGTTACGGCACATATGGCCTGTGGCGCCCAGGGGCTGTTTGTACTGTCGCAAGTAACCGGGGGAGTGGCGGCCAATGAAGTGCTGCTTTATGGCAGTGAAGGGACATTACGATTCAGAGATGGGACGCTTTATGGCTTGCGGCGAGGGGATCAAGAATTTGCTGAAATAGTGATACCGCCGGAAGAAAAGGGGGGATTGGCGCGTTGAAGCAGAGTTCGTCAATGCCATCCGCGGTACCGAGAAGATTACCCATACCACCTTTGCCGATGGCGTGAAGTATATGGCGTTTTACCGAGGCGGTGGCGCGTAGTCTGGAAAGTGGACGGGTTGAAGAAGTCGTCCTGATTCTGGATTACTGATAAATCTGCCAGCTAGAAGATTCTCAGTTTGTTTTAAACCTGTATTGGCCGGACAAATAAGATGTTCAGTTGATCAGGCTTTCCAAACTGCATGAGGCTTCGAAGTCAGATGATTTCAACGTCAGATTCGACAGATTGTCGAGAGAAGGAACCTCCAGGATGAAATAAACATAATCGCTTTTCAGGTTGGCTTTAAAATAGTAGATGGGCGAAGAGGCCTCTTTGGCCCGTTTATAATTCCAGTTGGTGCCTTGAGCGTTGGCTGAGCAATTGATCTCTTCATGGTAGTCGTCAAAGGAGACGGCCAGATTGGAAAAGTCCGGGTAAATGGCTTTTCTCGAAATATCGCATTTCAGAAGAACGCGGTATAAATCCTGCTTTTTGTTATAGCTTGTTGACTACTTTCGAGGCAGGCATGCAGTCTTCAATGCCGTTCAGGACGCGCAGCGGTAAACTGCAGGCGGTTTCATCCACCTCGCCGCTTACCAGATAATAACTGGAAGTCAGATTCACATTGAAGGGAAGTTTGAGACCGGATAAATCGACATTGCTGAGTTTGATCTTAAAAGTGTCTTTTTCGAAATCCACATAAAAATAAACGCCACCACGGTTATATTTATACTTTCGGTCATAATAACTCATAGCAGGCACTTCGAATGATTTGATAATGCCCCGCAACGTTGATATTCAAAATATTATCATCGATATCGAACGAATAGATTCCAGGAATTTTCCCCGGCAATATAAGATGCTGTCTTTGGGATTGTCGCGGTTTACCGAGGCTTTGACTTTGACGTGATCGATGGACCATGGGTTCATAGTCGTCGAAATAGGCATAAACCGTATTGTAGGATTCAATGGTAACGCTGTTTGTCAATGACTGTAAGGTGTCATCATCCGTACCGGACCCACCTTCTCAGCAGGTTGCCATCTCCGGGCGTTTGCCGTCAGATGGACGACTTCGCCGATGGGACATTGTCCATTAATGCATTCCATGGAGGTGGCTGCAATTGTGCCTTCGCCCGAGACTCTTAAATTCAGGGTTTTATAATCGCTCAGTTCATAGTGACTGAAACTTTGCAGGATGACTTCCTGAGCCAGACCATTATCCGGCGCGTTCCCATTGTTGATCCAAAGGTTCAATCGCACATTTTCATTACCGCTGGCCGGGACATCACTCCCTTCATAGATCCAATTGACAAATAGATCCTCATCGGTGGGCCACTGGCTGGGAGGACACCAGTCCCATGAAGCCCGACATAGTCATCCTGCCAGTTAAAACTGTAAAGATAAGGATACGCTGCATCCGGGACATCAAATCGATACAGATTCCCTTCGTTGTTCCATGGCTGGACAACAAATTGTCCAAAACCGGAGTCTGGATCGTTCCATCGGGAGAGTTCCAGATCGATTTCCCTGGAATTCGAACTTGACGTATCATCTTCCCAGGTAAAAGCGCCAAAGGTGACATTGTCCGCCAGGGCTGGATTTTCGGCTAAAATAAAATTGTAGGCACCATAGCCGAAGGACTCGGCACTGATCAACTCGGGACAGGTCCATGTTCCTCCCTGGTTGATGATTTTCAGGTGAAGCCTGCCATCCTCATCAACAAACACGTTTTCGTCCGAATCGGAAAAGACATTGGCGCCCGGCCCAAGGGAATATCCCAGGCTGTTTTTGAGCCACCATAAATGGGCCTGACCAGGAAAGAGTGTTATGCCCTTCAGTGGGATCACGGTATCGTTTTTTCGGAATAGATCTCATTGATATCAGGAATACTGCCACCGTTTTGCAGCACTGGGATGTCAACATCTTTATGGCAGATGCCCAGATACATGATGGTAGCGAGTAAATCCAGATCCGTAACGGTAGTATCGATTTCAAAGGCGCCATCGGTCTGGATCGGTATCTTCGAGAGGGCGCTGTCCGGTCGGGGTTACCCCAGCCATACCCGGAAATATAGATATAACAGAATACCCTGAAATCGGTCAGGTCGTCGTAGCCGGTTACGGTGCCGGTAATATTGTCACGGGATCCACAGGGTGGAATGATGAGATTTTCAAATTGAAGGTCTGGGTAGAGTCCCACATTGATGTATACGTTCTGAGAGTCATAAGTGGTTCCATCGCCGGCATGAATAATCACGGTATAACTGCCTTCACCTTCCGGAATCCAGGCAAAGATGCCGTCTGAACTGAGAGTGGCTCCCTCCGGCAGGTTCGAGGCGCTGAACGTAATGGGATCGCCCTCGGGATCAATCGCTTCAGCCTGAAAATAGACCGCGCCCCCCACATGGGTGCGAACTGTGGGAATATTGATTAAAACGGGAGGACGGTTGCTTGAGGCTTGAGAATTCAAATCTTATCCCAGGACACTTGAGTCCCGTTATAATAAAGCCGGGCAATCCAGGCCAGCGGCACGTATTGATAGACATCGAAGTCCTTGACAACTTGCAGGGTTCCCGACGCGTTGTCTCCATCCAGGTTACTGATCGTATAAGTTGATTCACACCATTGGCCCGACGCGCACAACCATGCCCCGGATTTTCGGTATAAAAGCCAGACTTTCAATACATATTCTTTTTGGGCTTGCAGGCCGTCATATGAAAACTCAATCAGGGGAGAAAATTCCTGCAAGGTATAATTATAGGGAAGCGTTCCACCGGTTGCGGTAATACGAATCGATTCGGCCAGAATCGATTGAGTTAATACCCAATAAACCCAATATCCAAATGTGACATTTCAACATAGATTTCATTGCCATCTCCTTTTAGAAACTGATGCGTGTTTCATATTATTATTTAATCTCAAAGTATTTCGATAAGCAACTCTTTTTTTGCGATCTCTGGATCGGTAGGAGAGAATGTCTCGTTTAATGATTTTTTTACACAGATAAATGGGGATATGGACAGAATCAACATAGAAACGATCACTCCGAATGAGGTGAAATATTTAAAAAATAAAAATAGCATGGTCAAAAATGCACTATTGGGGATATACTCAATATATCAAGGAATGGACTGCCCATGCCGAGGTGAAGTATGCGTTTACCAACCGGATTCTATCTTTTACGCAGGAGAAACTATGTCTGATTCCCTGTTGGAAAATTTTAGAGGCTGCCTGCTTGGGGGCTGGCCGTTGGAGATGCGCTGGGCGCTCCATTTGAAGGTTTGGACGCGGTTACGATTTATTCGTTTTTTGGCCGGATGGCTGAGATGATTGCGTTGCCTCCCGTGGATGGCCTGTTTTATACGGATGATACTGAAATGATGCTGGGAATTGTGGAAACGCTGGTCGCATGCGGTAAGATAGATTTATCGGTTCTATGTCACCGGTTCGGCCTTAATTATCATCCTGAACGAGGATATGGGCAAGGATTCGGCCGTATTAGAAGCATTTCGTCAACAGGGTAGCTGGGAGGATTATAAACACCTGTCCCGAAGTGTTTTTCCGGATGGCTCTTATGGTAATGGAGCGGCCATGCGGGTTGCGCCGGTTGGTTTATTCTTTCATCACCAACCGGAGTTATTGCTTGAGCAGGCCCGCTTGAGCGCTATTCCAACCCATGTCCATCCCTGGGGCATTGAAGGGGCCATTCTACTGGCGGCTTCGTTGGATACTGTCTGACTCACCAGGAGTTCGAACAGGATGAATTTTTCGATCAATTGAAAGCCATTGCCCGGGAAGAGGAATATCAATGGCACCTGTCGATTGCCTCGCAACTGTCATTGGGTGACGATTTGTCCACCCTTGGCTGTTCGCTGGAGGCTCATCGCTCTGTCGTGACAGCGATCACCAGTTTCGCTTTATCCCCTGACGATTACCCGGCGGCGGTTGGGCGGGTGATAGCGCTGGGGGATGACACCGATACCCTGGCGGCTATGACCGGGGCGTTATGTGGCGCCTGGGGCGGGATTCAATGTGTGCCTGCTCATTTGCTCGAGATGCTGGAAGATGGAGAGAAAGGGAGGAGCTATATTCATGATCTGGCCAGTCAATTGTATTCCGCTTATATGGCAACCCGGCCGGAAATCTAATAAGAAACTTGCCAAACTCCGTTTTGTAAGGGTAGTGTTATGGTGTTAATCAATACCAAAAGTAATTTGGCCTTCTGGATTACTGTGTTGTTAATCCTGGCTTTCCTGACACCGGTCGTTTATGGTGAAGACCCCAATTCGCCGATTACTCAAACCATTCCCATTCCATATCCATTGACGGTTTTGCTGAGGAATGCTTCTGTCCATCAGGAATTGGAACTGAATCTGCTGCAAAAAAACGCGGTTGCCGTTGCCCTTAATAAGGTGGAACTGCCTTTGTTTCAAATTGCGGGATATTCCGGCGGAAAAGCGCAATCCCGCCGCCATGTACTTTCTGAACCAGCTTTTTAAAGACCTTGGCGGGATTCTGAGTTCCGAGCAGGTGGAGAGATTGATGCAGTTGACCTGGCAGGCGCTGGAAGTGTATGCTTTTGAAGAGCCGGAACTGGTCCATAGGCTGAAGCTGAAAACTGAACAGAAAAAGAGTATCAACGACATAATACAGGGGCTCAAGGATGACATCCAGCAGGCGCAAAAAGAGAGCCTGGAAACAAAAGAATCCGATCCGATGGATGTGACAAAACCCCTTTTTGAAAAAAACCGGACAAGAATCCTTGAAGTCCTGACGACTGAGCAGCGAATGAATCTGATGACCTTGCTGGGAGCGCCGTTTGATGCCAGTTCCGTGCGATATCTGGCCTGTAAGGCGCCGGCGTTTCAGCCAGTGGAAGCCTGGCTGAATTTAAATGATCAACCCATCCCATCGTTGAAAGGGAAGGTTACGGTTATTCATTTTTACGCCTTTAGCTGTATTAATTGTATTCATAATCTGCCTTTCTATAATACCTGGCGGCAGGAATTCCCGGCCGACCGCTTTCAGATTGTCGGGATCCACCGGCCGGAAACCGAGAATGAAAAAGATCTGGAGACAGTCAAAAAGAAGGCCGGCGAAGCGAAAATGGTTTATCCCATCGCCGTCGATCTGGAAAGCAAAAACTGGAATACCTGGGCCAATAGTATCTGGCCCAGCATTTATCTGATTGATAAGAAAGGATTTATCCGCTACTGGTGGTATGGCGAACTGAACTGGAAAGGGGCTCCGACAGAAAAGATGGTGCGGAAGTGGATGGGGGAACTGCTGGAAGAGAAATGATGAAAGCATGACTTAATCCGAGGGCCGCCCATGCAGTTGGGATGGGTTAAACCAATTTCTGGCATGACCAGACTTTAATGGCTGATTGATAAGTAGATTCAGTTTAGATCCCTTGATTTTTATGATTACCATCACTTTGGGTCCAGTCGTTGAATACTGTCGTTTTAACTTTATGTAAAATAATATCTTATGCGATTTTTGGTCATCATGGGTGAATTATATTCGTAAAAAGACAGAATTCGCTGTTATCCGGTTGAGTATATTGCGTCAAGATGTTATAATACTTATCTTTATAAATTTGTATCAATCATAAGCTAGACATCGTATATTGAGTTTTATAATGGCAAAGTTTGCAGTTATCTCCGATATCCATTCGAATCAGGAAGCGTTGCTGGCGGTCATGGAAGAGATCGACCGGCGCGGTATCAAGGAAATATTCTGCCTGGGCGATATCGTGGGCTATGGCCCGGAGCCCAAGGAATGTCTGGATATCATTATCGATCGTCAGGTGGTCAGCATCATGGGCAACCATGACCATGCGGTATTTTATGAACCGACCAATTTCAATACCGGGGCCGAACGGGCCAGCTACTGGACGCGTCAGTGTCTGGAGGAAGAGCCCGATCTGGAAAAGCGGAATCGACGCTGGTCATTTCTGGGCCGCCTGCCCGTCCGGTTGCAAATGGGCAATATCCTGATGGTGCATGGCTCACCCCGCCGGCCGGTCAATGAATATATCTTTCCGGATGATATCTATACCAATAATTCCAAGCTGGTTTCAATTTTTGACCGCATTGAACACATTTGCTTTGTGGGTCACACCCATGTGCCCGGTGTGTTCCTGGAAGATCCCGATTTTTATGGGGCGGATGAACTGGAGTATAAATACCCCATTGTCGAACATGAAAAAGCGATCATCAATGTGGGCAGTGTCGGCCAGCCGCGCGACCAGGATACCCGCACCAGCTTTGTGATTGTCGATGATAATACGGTTCATTTTGTGCGAATCGAATACAATATTGAAAAAACTGCCGCCAAAATTCTGGCCAATCCGGCCCTCGATGATTTTGAAGGCAAACGTCTGATGGAAGGACGTTAACATAATCGTATTATTAGACAGATAGGCGAGAATACCCGGTAACGGATGGAATGTTTTTGGAGCCTGGGGTACGGCGCTTATACTTCGATTCTCGTCCTGTGGGCATACTTTCGCTACTAATCCTTCCATTGAGTTACATTGACGACGCATTAATCAGTTTGAGAGCAGATAGAATCAGAGGAATCCATGGATCAAGATCAATTTAAGAGTTTTATTGGCGCGTTTCTGCTGTGTATGGCCATTATGTTTGGCTATCAGTATTTTGTGGGTAAGAAACAGGCGCCCCAAACGCAGCCGCAGGAAACCGTCAATCAATCCCAGGCCCCGATGACCGTAGCGCCGCCTGCTCCCGCAGAAAATACGATGTCAGTCGAACCGCCCCAGCCTCAATTCAGCGCCAAGTGGTCTGTTTTGCCGGTTTATCCCAAACCGGACGCCGAGCCGGTTGTCCTGGGACAACTGGATCCGGAATCGGGTTATAAAGCCCGGATTGTTATCGATCCGGTCAGTACCGGACTGAAAGAAGTGCTCCTGAGCGAATACAAATATAAAGTAAATGATGACCATACCGGTTATCCGCTGATTAGCCAGGCTAAAGATGAACAAATGGTTGTCTATAGTTCACTCATGCTGGGGATGATTCATTTCAGCGATCAGGCCAGTCCCTGTAGTTTGAGTTTCAATGTCTGGGAGCCGTCTGAAGTCGAAGTGGATGACGCGGGACGCGAATCGGTGCGTTTTACCGCGACGGTCGTGAACGCAGAGCAACAGCCAGTCCTGAAAATCCATAAAATCTATCGCTATGAAGCGAATAATTATGAGTTGAGCATGGATCTGGAAATGGAAAACCTTTCCGAACAGGCAGTCGGTATCCGGTCTATCGATCTTTATGGACCGATCGGCCTGGTGCGAGAAGATCCTCGCAACGACCGCCGAATCCTCACGGCAGCCTATCACCCGGAAGGCAATGGAGGGTATGAGGTCAGCCGGACCGCGATTACCAAGATCTATGACAGTAAAAATCCATTAAAAGTCATTACCACCGAAACGGACAATAAACCGGTGGAATGGTTTGGGGTTTCCAATAAATTTTTTGGCGCGGTGGTTCGGCCCGTTTATGATGCCGATGGCGGGGTCAATTTTTTCCAGGATAACCGGGTTCGTTCCCGGATTCTCAATCATAGTGACACGTTGACGCCAGATAATACGATTCTCACCCAGACCAACATCAGCGACCAGAGAGTCATCCAGCCCAAAGGTTCTTCCAGTTATCGCCTGGCGCTTTACCTCGGCGCGGTCGATACCGATATCTTTGACGCCAAAGATTCGATCTACGCCCAACTTGGGTATGACGCCTTGATGTATCGCCCCTCCTGTGCCATCTGTACTTTCAACTGGCTCAATCTGGCTGTTCTGCAGATTCTGAAATGGATCTACGCCGTCGTACATAATTACGGCATTGCCATCATCTTCCTGGTGCTGCTGGTTCGCTTCCTGCTGCATCCCATTACTAAAAAGAGTCAGGTGAACATGCAGAAGATGAGCAAGCTGGGGCCCAAGATGGAGGAAGTTAAAAAGAAATACGCCAACAATCCCCAGGAACTGCAACGGCAAACCATGGCTCTGTATAAAGAGCAGGGCTGGACGCCTATTCTGGGATGCCTGCCGATGTTCCTGCAGATGCCGATCTGGATTGCCCTGTATACCGCGGTGGATTCCAATATCGCGATGCGGCACAAGGGGCTGTTTCCGGCCGGCTTCTTCTGGCTGAATGACCTGTCGGCGCCCGATCGATTGATTCCATTTTCTCTGTTTGGACTGAATCAACCCTTTGATCTGTTCATCATCAAGGGAATTGACGCCTTTAATATTCTGCCTATTCTGCTCTGCATTGCCATGTTCCTGCAATCGAAATATTCCATGCAGACCCAGAGCAAAGCCATGGCCAGCACGAATCCCCAGATGGAACAGCAGCAGAAAATGATGCTTTACATGATGCCGGCAATGATGCTCATTTTCTTCTATACCGCGCCCTCCGGTTTGAATCTTTATATCATGGCCAGTACGTTTGGCGGATTGATCGAACAGCATTATATCCGAAAGCATCTGAAGGAACTGGAGGCGGCGGAAAATGAAGGAAAGGTGACGGCGACCGCCAAACTGTCCAGCCGTCTGGCTCCCAAACAGAAAAAGCCCAAACCTCCCATTAAATTTACCTGATCATGTTCCAGACCGATGATACCATCGCGGCAGTCAGCAGCGCCGGCGGGGTCGCGGCCATCGGCATTATTCGAGTCAGCGGTCCAAACGCGTTAGCGCTGATACGTCCTTATCTGACCGCATTGCCTGTCGATCAGGCGCTGACTGTGTGTCCGGCCTGGCAGCGGGTATCGGGTGAGTTTCGGTTGACAGATACGATTCGTTGTCGGTGTGAGGTTTATTTTTTCAACGCGCCCCATAGTTATACGACCCAGGACCTGGTTGAAATTCATCTACCTGGCAGTCCGGCCTTGTTGCAGTTTGTGTTACAGGCTTTGTTGCGGGATGGGGCACGCATGGCAAATCCCGGAGAGTTTACCTGCCGGGCGTTTTTGAATAACCGTATTGATCTGACCGAGGCCCAGGCGGTTGCCGCCATGATCGGCGCTCAATGTGACAGTCAGCTTAAAGCGGCCGAACGGTTGCTGGAAGGTGAGTTACGGACTCGATGCCGGGAGATTAAAGAGCCGCTTAAACAGTTGCTGGCCCTGATTGAGGCCGGTATTGATTTCAGTCAGGAAGAGATAGAATTTATTGATTCCTGTCAGGTTCGACAGCAACTTATTGCGATCATCGACCAGATGAACCGGTTGCTTTCCAGCAGTCAGTCCTGGCAACAGCTTGATCTGGCGCCGAGAGTGGTGCTGGCGGGGCCTCCCAATGCTGGCAAAAGCAGTCTGGCCAATCGCCTGACCGGGCTGGAACGGGGAATTGTCAGTCTGGTTGCCGGAACGACGCGCGACGTATTAACCTCACCGCTGAAACTGGCTCATGGTGAATGTCTGCTGCTGGATACCGCCGGATTGGGACCGGTTGATGATCCGCTGGGGGAAGCCTCTCAGCATGCGGCAAGGAAGGCTATGCAGACAGCCAACCTGATTATCTGGGTGATGGATGCCACGTGTCCGCAGGCATTTGAGGAGATTATTCAGCATCAGGCGTTAATCGATGTGCCGGCGATACTGGTGGTTAATAAGATAGATCTGATTAACGGTTCCGTACAATTAATCTGTCAGGATACGCCATTTGAAAAGATGCTATATTGCAGCGCCTTGCAGAATAGCCATCTTGAGGAATTACGCCATACGATCGATCGGATGCTGGCGGATCGATTGATCACCGCGGGACGGGATGAAGATATTGCGTTAACCTCCATGCAGCAATTCGAACTGGAAGCGGCCTGTCAATCCATGCAAAACGCGGTTAGCCTGGCCGAAGATGCCGAACCGGAGCAGGAATTAATCGCATTGGAAATCCGGGATGCCCTGGATCATCTGGCAGTAATTGGAGGGGAAGTGACCACCGATGACATTCTGGGTGAGATCTTCGGTCAGTTCTGTATCGGAAAATAATTTGTGACGGTATTCCGGCGGGAATACTATGTAAAAATGATCTGGGTGCAAACCATTTGCCTGGCATTTTCTTTTTAAATCCCCTATCATATCTGCCGGATTGATTACGATATTAAACGAGTTGAGCAATGCTGATTAAAACCATCTGGCAGGGACGCCTGGGAGGGCTGAGGCTGATTATGATGCTGGCTGTGTTTACGCTGGTAGGAATCGGCCTGGTGAATATTCATGCCAGTGGACGGACAAGTGAATTTAACAAGCAGCTTTTCTGGGTCGTTATCAGTCTGGGCGGATTCTCATTTGTCAATCTGTTTCATTATCGCAGGATCGGGGAAACCAGTTATTTCTGGTATGTCCTGACCTTATTTCTTCTGGTATTGGTACTGGTGGGTAAAAAACTGGGGCTTGACTGGCTGGTGCCGAATCGTGGTGGGTCGTATCGATGGATTCGAATATATGGTTCGATCATGTTGCAGCCGTCTGAGATCACCAAATTATCCTTTATTCTGGCATTGGGCTGGTATCTGAGAGATAAAGAAAATTACCGCCAGTTTACAGGGCTTATTCGGCCCTTCATGATTGCCCTGGTTCCCATTGGCCTGATTCTGTTGCAGCCGGACCTGGGAATGTCGATGCTGTTTTTTATCATGGTTTTTGGCATCCTGTTTGTAGCGGGCGCCCGTATCCGCCATTTGATATCCATCATAATGATAGGGATTTTATTATCTCCACTATTTTATCTGTCGCTGAATACTTACCAGCGCAACCGGATTATCGGCATGCTCCATCAGAACTCCAATGATGTGACGTTTCTGCGGGGCAATGGCTATCAACTCTACCAGTCCAAGATCTGTATCGGATCCGGCGGCCTGACCGGCCACGGACTGGGCAAGGGGATTTATGTCGAGCGTCCCTGGCTGCCGGAACGTCATAACGATTTCATCTTTGCCCTGATTGCCCATCAATGGGGTTTTGTGGGGGGAGTCGTTATTTTATTGTTATATGGCCTGATCTTGATCGGCGGAATAGAGATCGCGGCCCAACAGGTGGATAGTTTCGGCAAACTGCTTGCTATCGGTATTGTAATACAGTTTGCTTCCCAGATGTTTATCAATATCGGAATGACTATGGGTGTCATGCCGGTCACCGGGATGGCCTTGCCTTTTGTCAGTTACGGGGGCAGCAGCCTGTTATGCAATTTTATTGCGTTAGGATTGCTGATCAATGTCGCGCGGCACCGGCCGGCAATGACCTGGCGGAACGCGTTTGAATTTGGGGAGGATTTGATGCCCATCGGGTATAGAAGATCCTGAACATGGCGGCAAGATGGGATGAAATATGAAGTAGTTATTTATTTACGGCCCCTAAGCTCATGACGTCAAAGATAATTGGATTTGTTCAATTCCTGAAGTGAGTCATTCAATAAAAAAGCATCACTCCCCATGACAGGAAGCGATGCTTGAAATTTGTGGTAATAATACCTGAAACCAGGATTATTGAGCGCGACGGCGACGAACGGCAGCCAGAGCGCCCAGGCCAAACAGGGCCAGGGTGGCCGGTTCGGGAACCATCAGAAACTCGCCGGTTTCCAAAGCCGTATCAGAGATACGAACTTCGTCAATATAACCATAGGCACGATCGCCGTGACCACCATTGTAGAGGCCGCGACCGACTGACCATTCACCAGAATGCCAGTCATTGCCATCGGTATCGTTACCGGCGGTCAGCGAGGTGTCAGTGCTGCCGCTGAGGGTTAAATCCGTCTGGGCTACCAGTTGGTAACCGGTACCGGCGGCATCGTCAGCCAGGTACAGCGATAAGGTTGATCCATCACAGACTGCTGCCATGTTATACCATTTACCTTGGAGACCATCGGGATCGGTTGGATGATCAAAACCCTGAACCGCGTTTGCTGCGGAAATGGCTTCATGCCAGAAACCCTGGACGTCTGCGTACTTGATGGCTACAGAATTGTCGGGTTGAATCTGGAAATAAAGGGCCGCCAGTTGCTCATTGGAGGTAGCGACACCAAAAGCGTCACGACCAACGATTGTTCGGTGGCCGCCATTTTCGGGTTTGAAACTGGCTTCGATAGTCCATTGAGTCGGAGCCCAGGTTTCCAGGTCGGTACCGGTAGGAGCAGTGACGGAAGAATCGGTAAACATGGCTGGATAGCTACCAGTGTTTTTTACGCTGAAGTTATTGGCTTCGCCGGTCGTCGGAATCGTCGATTGGGCGACTTCAGCCTTGTAGGCGAAACCCGCCCACCCGGTTGCCCAGGGGCGTAAATGATTACCGTTACCGGAACTATCCGTTGCACCGAAATCTAGAGCAACATCGGCGCCGGCCGGGCCTTCTTCAAAACGCCAGTAAGCAACCGTTGACGCGATGGCAGGCATCGCTATAAGAACAACAAGAACGACAACTGAGAGGTGAATTAGTTTTTTCATCTTTTTTTCCTCATTTTGGATTTTAAGTTTCTCTAAGGTCCTGATTTGCCGAATGTTAAATTAAGTAGAATCATCTCCTTTCTGTCTAAACCGACCCGCTGTTATCGGCATATTAACAGGCGGGTGAAGGTTAACTGAATATTAATATATGATTCAAAGATCAAAATATTGATCTTCAGAAACTACATTGAGACTATCTTGTCCGGTTTAAAAACCTCAAAATCATTTGATAACTTTTATTATAAACCAGTTCAAGCAGTTATACAATAAGATAAAGCTGAAATAGCCATTTTAGTATCTGGTAACTTAGTGAAATTGTAAGGATTAAGCAGCCTTAACGTGTTGTTATTATTCGATTTATTCATTTCTGCCTCAAAATCAGGTCAAAATCCGGAAGATTTATCCTTTAAGATAAGCTGTGGGCATGATGAGAGAACTATATTTATTTGACATTCAGGTGGATAACCGCTATAAAAACAGGTCAGATACGAGCTGGCCGCAGGTCAGTGATATGTGATAAGTAATTATTATGAAATAAGATGGAGTACGACTATGCCATTAGTATCTACTAAAAAAATGTTTCAGGTTGCCTATGACGGCGGATTTGCCATCGGCGCGTTCAATGTGAATAATATGGAAATCATGCAGGCTATCGTTGATGCCTGTAAGTCAGAAAATGCCCCGCTCATTCTGCAGATATCTAAGGGGGCCCGGTCCTACGCGAATGTGAAATATCTGCGCGCTTTGATCGATTGTGCCATTGAAGATAGTGGCGATCTGCCTATTGCCATGCATCTGGATCATGGCGATACCTATGAATTGTGTGAACAGTGCGTTAAAGATGGCTTCACTTCGGTTATGATTGACGCGTCACATGATCCTTTTGAAGAAAATATTGCCAAAACCCGTAAAGTGGCAGATATGGCCCATGCCAGTGGCGTAACGGTGGAAGCGGAACTGGGGCAGTTAGGCGGTATTGAAGAAGATGTCGTTGGTGTCAGCGCGGATGATGTGATGAATCACCTGACTGATCCGAATCAGGCGGAAGAATTTGTGAAAAGATCAGGTTGCGATTCGCTGGCTGTGGCTTGCGGAACCAGCCACGGCGCCTATAAATTCAAATCCGAGCCGAAACTGGCCTTCGATGTGATCGAAGAGATTGGCAAACGCCTGCCTGGATTCCCATTGGTGATGCATGGATCTTCCAGCGTACCGCAGGAATTTGTGGCGCTGATCAACAAATACGGCGGAAATATGCCGAATACGATGGGCGTTCCAGAAGAAGCAATCAGTAAAGCCGCCAAAATGGCTGTTTGTAAAGTCAATATTGATACCGATCTGCGTCTGGCATTGACTGCGAAGATTCGTGAAGTATTTTCCACCAAGCCCGCTGAATTTGATCCTCGCAATTATTTGGGACCGGGCCGTACGGCTATTTGTGAAATGGTTAAACGCAAGCTGCATGTCCTGGGTTGCGCTGGCAAAGCCGATCTTTGTCGTTAACCAATAATCCAGACAAATACCTGATATTAAAATCAAACCGTCTTCCTGATTCAGAAAGACGGTTTTTTTATTGAATCGTCCGATAATAGCCCAAATTTGCAGGATAGTAATCGAATAGTCGAAAAAATCAGAAATATTGATTTTTAATTTATAATCGGGATGGTTGTTAAAGTTGAGCGATTGTGAGGGTAATAGGACCTGGCAGGGGAATCATCACTGATTTTGTTCCATATGGCGGCTGTGTGGATTCTGATCGCTTTCTGATATCTGACAGTTGCCGGTTAATTGTGAGGTTTTATATTAAACTTGCCCTTATAAGCGGCCGAACAAATAAATGCTAATTACTGTATCGAATTGAGCGCTGCACACTGGGTGAAGCTCAAGGAGAAAAAGAGAAGATTCCTTTTTGTGTAAGATGGAAACATGGAAAAGCGAAAAGATGTACTAACCACCGGTCAAGTTGCCAAGCTATGCAATGTCGCGCCGCGAACCGTATCAAAATGGTTCGATACCGGACAACTCAGGGGGTACCGCATACCAGGCAGCAAAGATCGCCGTATACCGGTATCCCAACTGGTGAGATTTATGAAAGCTCATGGCATGCCCTTAAACGGGATCGATGGCGGGTTGGTGCGGTTATTGATCGTGGACGATAAACGGGAACAGGTGGAAACACTGGTGCAGGAACTGGAGAAAGATGGCCGCTATGAATTGCAGGCGGCGATCTGTGGTTTCGATGCCGGTATTATCGCGGAACAATTTCGGCCGCATGTGATCTTTATCGATCTGATGATCGATGATATCAATGTCAACCGAATCTGCCAGATTATTCGTGGAAATCCTGAGTTGAGCGGAACGCGGATCATTGCCATGACATCCGCTTTAACCGATGGTGAAGCGCAAGCCCTGTTACGGCAGGGATTTGATGGCTATCTGCCCCGCCCCTTTGATTTGAAACGCATGATCGACTGTATTGAAGAGGCAATGTCCATAATACATTAATAAACCGGCCCTTTACCGTCAGGAGGTAATTTGGCGGTGGATGGGATCCATGATTCAGGGTTGTCGTTTTATAAGAACCGGCGACCTTGTTAAAAAACAAACTGCCAAGGCAGTTTAACGATATAACGGCCCTGTGCTGTCAGGAGGCAAGAAAAGGCGGTACAAGGGATCCATGATCCAGGGTCGTCGTGTCTAACACGGCGACTCTTTTTTTATTGGGCAAAAAATTACGGTTCGGTTCGGGGCCGATTGTCTGGAAAATTATCTTATCAAGTGGGCATTCCGGTCATATAATGTAATATTATGACTGCTCCGGAATATCCAGGTAATGAAAAATTATCGATCGAGCAACTGGTGGATGATTATGGCGATATGCTCTTCAGTTACGCCATGGCTCGTGTTCGTCGGCATGATATTGCGGAAGATCTGGTCCAGGAAACCTTTATGGCCGCCCATGCCGGCCTGGAATCCTTCAAAGGACAATCCAGTCCCAAAGTATGGCTGGCAGGCATTCTGCGTCACAAGATTGTCGATTATCTTCGCAAGGCAACCCGGAATCGCCCGCAGGACGATGACGGGGAATGGGTTAAGAGTTTTTTTGATAAGGCCGGACACTGGATCGAGAAACCTGCGGACTGGTCCTGCGATCCGGCCGCCATTCTGGAGAATCAATCTTTCTGGCAGGTATTGCAGAATTGCCTGAAAAACCTGACCGAACCGGTGGCGCAGGCTTTTGTCTTACGGGTGATGGATGAACTGCCGCCTGAGCAGGTCTGTGAGAATCTCGATATTTCTTCTGCCAATCTGTGGGGACGTTTGCATCGAGCCCGTATCCACTTACGCCGTTGTCTGGAAATAAACTGGTTTGAAACCGATAGCAGGTAGAGACTGGCATGAAACTGTTTCGTAACATCTGGTTTATCCTGACCATGACTTGCCATAAGTCCGCGGAAATTATTTCGCGCGCGGAAGAGACACCTCTCACCAGAATTGAACGAATTGCCCTGAAAGGGCATCTGCTGATCTGTCACTATTGCCGGTATTACCAAAAGCAACTTCGCCTCTTACAGATAATTTTCAAAAAATTTTCCAGTCTGGATCTGTATGACGACAAATTACCTAACCGCTTGTCAGATAAGAAGAAGCAAGAAATTAAGGATCGGTTAAAACATTAAAATCGAAAAAAAACGATTTTGCGCCTAAGGGTTTATGGTTTTTCTTCGACTCATGGGTGGATTGTTTGAAAATCGGGAATACTGGTTCAAACAATACCTTGAAAAATCGGCGACTCCTGAAAGGAGATTCAGGGGATGTACCCTGAACTATTCGTCGAAACGTTACCCTGATAAGTTGAAAGGATTAGATCATGAACGCAAGTATTTTGACGAAAGTATTGAAAGTAAGTTGGGTCAGTATTTTTATTCTGGCCTCGAGCACGGTTGGATGGAGTGAAATGCTCCATATTAAAGTTGAAAATCTTTCACCTGGTGATGGAACGCGTATGACGCCGGTCTGGGTGGGTTTCCATGATGGCAGTTTTGATGCCTTTGACGCCGGATCAGCCGCTTCTGGCAATTTACAGATGCTGGCTGAAGACGGCGATCCGAGCGGTATAAGTGGATCATTTACCGGACAGGTTGACGGTGTGGTTCTCGGTCCTGTTACAGTACCGGGACAACCGCCGATTTACCATCCTGGTGAAGTTGGAATGCTGTCGCTTGATGTCGATACCAGCAGTGATGTCTATTTCAGTTTTTTGAGTATGGTGATTCCTTCTAACGACGCCTTCATTGGTAATGATAATCCGATGGCCTGGAAGATCGTTGATAATGGAATGGTCACGCCGCTGGATATTGTAGTGATGGGATCGATGGTTTGGGATGCCGGAACAGAAGTGAATGATGAAGTTCCAGCCAATACCCCTCTCTTAGGGCAGGCCGCGCCTGATACCGGTCTGGATGAAAATGGTCTCGTTCGCCAGCATGGAGGATATCTGGTCGATGGAAACGTGCTGAACGCTTTTCCGGGCGCTGATTTTACCGCTTCGGGTTATCAGGTGGCTCGTATCACCGTTGTTCCCGAACCGGCCAGTATCGCACTGATTGTGATGGGGGCTTTGAGTCTGAATGCAAAGCGTCTAAGGCGTAAACAGTCACGAACCCACTAATTGCTTTCTCTCTCTCAGTCGTGAGCCGGCCCTGTCAGTTAATTTCTGGCAGGGCCTTTTTTATTCAATCGCGAACTATTAACTTGCTTTTAGGCCAATAAATATAGAATATGGATCCAGGGGAAAGGTATGGTGGGCGACTGGAGGTTAAATGGATTAAACAACTGGTAAATCTGGATTATGTGAGAGATTCGAAAATTTTTAAAACAGTTTGGAAAAATAAAAAAACCAGCTTTAAAATAATTATAGAGCTATACTATTATTAATTAAATTGCAGTCGAACATGGCAACCTGCAAATTTTAGAAACTTCAGCCTGTAGGGAGATATCTATGAGCGCGAAAAAGGCCTGTTGTAAAAAAAATGATGGACCCAAAAAATGTGAAGTCGTCTTTTACTGCGACATCAAACCAGAGGCTCAGAATGTTTTTGTTGTGGGTGATTTTAATAATTGGGATCTGGCCTCCGGGATTATGAAAAAAGGGAAGGCCAAAAAAAGTGGTTTCAAACTGAAAACAAAGCTATTGCCTGGAGAATATCAATATAAATTCCTGGTCGATGGCATGTGGTTTAATGATCCAGAAGCCC
The DNA here is from genome assembly GCA_963663965.2 of Sedimentisphaerales bacterium. Taxonomy (GTDB): domain Bacteria; phylum Planctomycetota; class Phycisphaerae; order Sedimentisphaerales; family SM23-30. The sequence continues at coordinate 94,662 of CAXXFK010000010.1, read as the reverse complement.
AAAAGCAGGCGCCCAATCCATTTGGTTCACTTAATAGTGTCGTTGTAGTGACCGAAGAAGAAGAGGAATAACAGGCTTTTTTAGTTTGTTATCGATCGATTAGCTGCCCAGCCAGGTTGGCCCAGATGGCATTTTATTCTGCGTTATTGTTTGTAAAGTGATAGATCTATTGTGATATCGCTTCTGAACAGTATGCTGATGGATGGGAGTTTTTTTATTTTGAGAAACATTATATCAGAGCCGGGAATTAACGGGCGTAATAGAATTTTTAATGTTGTGATATTGGCATCACCTTGTTATCATTGGACTTATGAAAGAAGAACCGATAATACGCATAGGCCATGGTTATGATTTGCACCGCCTGGAATCAGGGCGAAAATTAATACTGGCCGGGATTGAAATTCCATTTGAAAAAGGATTGATGGGGCATAGCGATGCCGATGTCATCATGCATGCCGTAACCGATGCCATTCTGGGGGCTGCCGGACTGGATGATATCGGGCAACTGTTCCCCGATAGTGACATAACTTATAAAGATGCCGATAGCGCTTTGTTGTTGAGCGAAGCCCTGGATCGTGTCGGTCAGCAAAAACTCAGGGTGGCAAATATAGATGTAACTGTCATAGTACAACGCCCGAAACTGGCGCCTTTTAAACAGCAGATGCGACAAAATCTGGCGGGAGTTCTGGGCTTACCTGTTGTAGCGGTGAATATTAAAGCGAAAACCAATGAACGGGTTGGGCCGGAGGGTGAAGGACGGGCAATATCCTGCCATGCGATTGCCGGTCTGTCCAGAATCAGCGATTAATCGCAGGTTGAAAAAACAGATGATTTGAGATATAATCCGGCATCTTAAGCCCCCCGGCAGAATCCCGCAATCCCTTTACATGGCCGGGTCGTGAGATATCTCATTGTAAATAAAGGAATAATAAACACAATGTCGCTCAAGTTTTATAATACACTAACCCGTAAGAAAGAAATATTCATCCCAGTGGAACCCGGTAGTGTTGGGATCTATGTTTGCGGTCCGACCGTATATAAACCCAGTCATATTGGGCATGCTGTGGGACCGGTTATTTTTGATTCCCTGAAAAAATATCTGATCTATAAGGGGTTCAAGGTGACCATGGTGGTGAATATCACCGATGTCGATGACAAATTGATTGATGAAGCCGGACGCCGGAATATCAGTGTCAGTGAACTGGCGGCGAAAGTCAGTGCGGGTTATTTTGAAGCGATGGAAAAACTGGGAGTCAACAGTGTGGATATCTATCCGCGAGCCACGGATCATATCCCCGATATTCTGGATTTGATAAAGAAAATGGGCGAAAAGGATGCGGCTTATGTGGTGGATGGCGATGTCTATTGCGATATCACCAAATGTGAAGACTATGGCTGTCTTTCCAATCGTCAGATAGACGAGCAACTGGCTGGAACCCGTGAACTGGCCGGGGTCAGCAAACGGAATCCCGGTGATTTCGCCTTGTGGAAAAAAGCCGGTCCTGATGAACTCGGCTGGGATTCACCCTGGGGCCGCGGCCGGCCGGGCTGGCATATTGAATGTTCCGCCATGAGCATAAAATACCTGGGTGAAACCTTTGATATTCATGGTGGGGGTATGGATCTGATTTTTCCGCACCACGAAAATGAAATTGCTCAATCCCAGGCTGCCACTGGGAAGCCTTTTGTTAAATACTGGCTGCATAATGGTCTGACGCGGGTCAAGACCAAAGCCGGTGGAGGGGAATGGAAAGCAGAGAAGATGAGTAAGTCGTTGGGAAATATCCGGCCTCTTAATGAATTACTGGATGAATATCCGCCGGCGATCATACGGTTTTTCCTTTTGAGCACCCATTATCGACGGCCGATTGACTTTTCCGATGATTCCCTGATGGCGACCATGAAAGGGGCCAAAAATATTTACCGCACGCTGGATCGCATAAACCTGCTGGCGGAAAAAGATATCTATTCAACCGGATGCAACCTGAAACAAATGGAAACCCTGGTTGACGGCGAGGAAGACCGGGTCTTTTTTGAGACCGTGGCACACGCGCAGTTGCGTTATCTGGAATGTCTGGACGATGATTTTAATACGGCCGGAGGGATTTCAGTGCTCTATGAACTGAGTAGCATGGCCAATAAATTCATGGACAAACGCCAGATTGAGGCAAAGAGCAATCCCAATTTGCGTGAATTAATTGCCGAATGCGGACGCATGATAACCCGGCTGGGACAGATTATCGGTTTATTGACTGAGCCACTGGAAGAAAAGTCTGGGGGTGACGAATTGGCGGGGCAGTTAATGGAGGTGTTACTGCAACTGCGTGCGGAGGCTCGTCAGGAAAAAAATTATGCGCTGGCCGATAGCATTCGTGAAAAATTAAAAGCCCTTAATATTACCATTGAAGATGGTCCGGACGGCGCTGTCTGGCGGCGTGATTGAGTCAATGCGGTGTCATCCAGTAAGCATTAAAAGGTTAGCATGCTAGTGCTTGGAATTGATCCGGGATTACAAACCAGCGGCTATGCGGTTTTGCGGCAGCATGGGCCTCGAATCGAAGTCGTGGACGCCGGCGCGATTCGTGCAGAAACCAGATTACCCATTGAAAAGCGGCTTCATCAGATCTATCGGGATATTGATGCCATATTGAATGAATATCCTGTTCAATGCATGGCGATCGAAGAGTTGTACGCGCATTACAAGCATCCCAGGACGGCGATATTAATGGGACACGCGCGGGGCATGTTTTTGCTGGCGGCGGCCGGGCATGGCGTTGAAACATTGGGATTTTCAGCCACCCGTATCAAAAAATCGCTGGTGGGACATGGCCGCGCCAGTAAACAGCAGATTCAGCATGCCGTTAAAACACAATTGGGTCTGGCGACGATCCCGACGCCGGCGGATGTGGCCGATGCCCTGGCGATAGCCATGTGTTGTCTGAATGAAATCAGCCGGACATCCCCGGCCGGACGGTAAATCCAGGCTTTTATCGTTTTGATGCCATGGTTTCTGCCAGCACAACGATACGCCGTGCCAGTTGTAATTTGGTTTGCCTGGGACAAATTTCCCAGGTGGATCCCGGGCGCAGGATTTCGATCGTATTGTGTGTGGAACCCAGGGCGGATGGATGGTTCAGTATGATCGCATCCAGATTTTTCTGCTTGAGTTTCCGGCGGGCGTTCTGGCGTGGGGCTTTGTCCTGAACCGCAAAACCAATTAATATCTGATGTTTTTTACGCCATCCCAGTTCGGCCAGGATGTCCGTAGTTCGTTCCAGTTGGATTGCAAGTGGGCCGGGAGATTTGATGAATTTGTGTGTCAATGTTCTGACCGGGCGATAATCGGCGACGGCGGCCGTCATAATGACGGCATCGCAATACGCGTAGGCCTTTAATACTGCTTCAGCCATCTGGGCGGCGCTGATGACCTGGATCCGGGTGACCCCTTCCGGGCATGGTAAATCGACCGGCCCGCTGATCAAGGTAACCTGATGACCTCGCCGGAATGCCGTTGCGGCACAGGCATAACCCATCCGGCCGGATGAACCATTAGATAAAAAGCGTACCGAATCGATATATTCCCGGGTAGGACCGGCGGTAATCAATACGCGTAACTTTTTCGACCGTGGAGATGACATAATCAGTCAACCGTAAAGTGTTCTCAATAGGAAAACGATTTATCAGACAATCGTGCCGCCGGTCAGGGTCTTTATCCGCTGAATGATCTCATCCGGCTCACTCATGCGTCCCGGCCCGATTTCGCCGCAAGCCAGATTGCCATCTGACGGACCGACAAGATGAACGCCACGGGAAACCAGAAATTCGATATTACGCTGGGTGGCCGCATTTTGCCACATCTGGGTATTCATGGCAGGCGCCATGAGCAGATCCGTTTTCCGCCCGCAAAGAATGGTGCTGAGCAAATCATCACAGATCCCCTGGGCGGCTTTGGCGATTATATTCGCTGTTGCCGGAGCGACCACGATCAGGTGGGCCTGACCGGCTAGGGCGATATGACGGGTATCATAAACGCTCTGGCTGTCCCACATGCTGGTATAGACTTTGCGTCCCGACAGGCTGCCAAAGGTCAGGGGGGTGACAAAGCGGGTCGCGTTTTCGGTCATGACGACTGTGACGCCATACCCCTGGCGTACCAGTCTGGAACAGAGATCGGCCGATTTATAGGCGGCAATACCGCCGGTAACGCCCAGCAGAATTTCTGTATCTTGGGTTTGCGTCATGACTTGTCTTTAGTACATTGGTTTGACGTTTTCTTCCACTTTACGGCCGGACATGTCGATGGTGCCCATGCCGGGTGTCTTTTCGCGGTCGATTTCAATTTTGTTTTCGGCAACTTCCTGGATGGCGATTTCAATCATGTTCTTGCCTTCGGCGTTTACCAGGGGGCGGGCGCCTTCGATGAGCTCTTTGAGTCGGCGCTGGACCAGGGCGGTAAGCTTGAATTTGCCGCCACATTTCAGTGCCAGTTCGTCGTGTTTCAGTGCTTCGATCATACTATCCAATCTCCATTTATGATGGTTGAATGATTGCGACAACTCTTTCGATTGCCTGTTCGAGGTTGTCGTTGATAATGACAAAATCATAGTGGCCGCTGTTCTGGGCGGCGGAAATTTCCCATTCAGCCTTTTTCAGGCGTTTTTCGATCACGTTTTCATTGTCGCGTTGCCGGGCGACAAGCCGGCGTTTGAGCTCTTCCATATCCGGCGGCAGAATCAAAACGCCATGGGCGTCCGGCTTTTTTGCAAATACCTGCAGGCCGCCCTGTACGTCGATTTCAAGAATGACGGTCTGGCCGGCTTCGATCTGATCCTGCACCGGTTTTAATGGGGTGCCATAATAGTTGTCAAATACCTGGGCGTATTCCAGAAATTCACCCCGTGCAATTCGGGTTTCAAACTCCTGTTTGTCGATAAAATAGTAATCGACGCCGTCAACTTCCTGGTCGCTGCGAGGGCGGGTGGTTGCCGAGACGCTCAGGCTGGCCCGGGTTCTGGCAATCACTTCGCGGGTTATGGTGCTTTTGCCTGATCCGCTGGGGCCGCTGATAATATATAATTTTCCTTCCGGCATGGGGGCTCTCTCCGGTCAGGCTATTCAATGTTTTGAACCTGCTCACGCAAGCGATCGATAGCGACTTTGATGTCTACGACACTTTGGCTGATACGCGCGTCGTTCGCCTTGCTGGCAATGGTGTTGGCTTCTCGCAGCATTTCCTGGGTCAGGAAATCCAGCTTGCGACCGGCCTGATTCTCGTTGTCGCATATATTTTTGAACTGATCCAGATGGCTTCCCAGTCGCAGGATTTCTTCATTGATATCGCAACGTTCGGCGAAAATCGCCACTTCTTTTAAAACATCTTCTTCTGTCAGCTTGAGATTGACCCCGCTGAGCAGTTCATTGGCGCGTTGGACCAGTTTATTGCGATAATTGATGACCACGCCATCCGTTAGCTGACTAAGGGCATTCAGGGTGGTTCGGATCACCTGGCAATTCGTTTCCAGATCGGTCTGCAATGCACGGCCTTCTTCCAGACGCATGGTTTGTAGTTTCGCGATCGCCTTGCGAGAGATAGCCATAACGATCTGCAGCATGTCTTCGCATTCCTGCGGCGTCAATTCCGGGGCCTGGCACGAACCGTACAGCGACAGGAGCGTGGCCAGATCCACGCGGGTATTCAGGTTGAGTTTGCCGGCGAAAGTGGCAATTTGATCCAGATGATTCAGGTAACTGGTCACCGCGGCATGGTCCACATTCAGTGCGGCGGCATTGCCGCCCTGTTTCATGTGCAGGAAATAATTGACTGTACCGCGATTAACGCTTTCTTTGATTAAACGCTCTATTTCGATCTCTGCGTAAGCGAAGGCTTCCGGCAGGCGAATCGAGGTTTTCAAGTAGCGGTTATTGACGGTTTTGATTTCAACCAGGAAACTGACTTCATCAGCCTCATATTGTTCCTGGCCATATCCAGTCATACTATAAAGCATGGATCGGCCCTCTATGTCCAATCGATCTGACAGCGGTTAAACGAGAAAGACCCATTCGATCCATAAAAGGGGATAGAATGAGTCGAAGCGTTCGAAATTAAATGGCTTTATGGATTGCCACCGGTTTCAGCGGGATTCGCCGGGGTCGGCGCGGGCGCCGGGGTTGAAGCATTATTCGTTTCATTGGCCGGCGGGGTGGTATTCTCGCTGGATGGACTGGTGGTTTCAGTACTGCTCCCAGTGCTATCGGAAGGGTTTCCGGCTTCTTCCTTTATTGGCTGGGTATTCTGTAGCTGAGGAGTGCCGGCGCCTTCATCGTAATTGGGCTTGAAATTGGGGCTCAGGTACATCGCCAGCAGGAAAAAGACCACAGTAACGCCTATGGTAACCCAGGTAAGCATATCACCGGTTTTACTGCCGAAAACACTCTGGCCGCCGGAACCGCCAAATGCCGAGGCCAGCCCGCCGCCCCGGCCTTTTTGAATCAGGACGACCAGAATCAGAAAAATCCCGATCAGGATAAATAACACACCGGCCAACCGGGGTAGAATACCAATGGAAGCGAAAATATCAAGAGTCATAGATTCATATCTCCAATAATGCCACTACAAGGCAAGCTATTTTACATTCCGCAGGAACAACCGCACCCACATCCACCGCCGGCCGGCTTGCCGGCCAGGATAATCGCGGTGAAATCTCCGACTTTCAGACTGGCGCCGCCAACCAAAGCCCCATCCACATCCGGTTGAGTGAGTAATTCAGCCGCATTGTCGGCTTTCACACTTCCGCCGTACTGGATACGAATATTGGCGGCCACGCTGGCGCCAAATAGATCCGCCAGAATAGACCGGCTGAATTTATGGGCTTCCTGAGCCTGGCCGGGGGTCGCTGTTTTTCCGGTACCGATAGCCCAGACGGGTTCATAAGCGACAGTAATCTTTTGCATCTGTTCGGCAGTCAGGCCGGCTAGGCCCTGGCGAATCTGGCGTTCCAGAACAGTTTCGGTCTGATTGGCTTCCCGCTCTTCGAGCAGTTCCCCAATGCAGAAGATCGGATTCAGGCCGGTTTCCAGCGCGAGTTTGATTTTAGTATTAATAACTTCATCGGTTTCACCCATTATATGGCGGCGTTCCGAATGGCCCAGAATAACAAACTGGCAACCGATATCCTTGAGCATCGCCGGACTGATTTCGCCGGTATAGGCGCCGCTGGCTTCCAGATAACAATTCTGTGCTCCAACAGCAATCGGCGAACCTTTGAGGGTTGCGATAACCGCAGGCAGATAGACGAACGGGGGACATACGGCGACATCGACACTGCCGGCCACACCCCCGGCGATTATTTGCTCATTTAGAGCTTTCACCAGATCGATCGCGCTGGAAGCGGTCATATTCATTTTCCAGTTGCCAGCAATAAATTTTTTACGCATCAGCCAGGCTCCTTACTTGGATCGTATGGTCTTTAACTTGCTATTTATCAATTAGTTAGATTGCCTGTGGCACTCTATAGTGACAGAATTAGTCCAATAGTATAACCAAAGATACGGTTTATTGCAATATCAATATGTAAATCTAAATCCTGATACCGGCCGGCTTTGTCATAACTTAGGATAAATAAATGACTTGTGAAAATAATGCCGGTCAGGACATCACCACAGGCAATGTCCTGACAGGCTTTTTAACGGTTTCATGTTTTTAGAAAGACCAGCCGATACCGGCAATATATTTAGTATCGGTACTGGATTGGCTGGGACCTGGAGTGGAATCATAATCCAGTATGGCCTTGAAACTGCTGTACATCGTATTGGTCAGATTAATCCGGACTTCAGCGTTGGAAGATAGGAAATAATCCGATACACCGCTCTGGATACTGGGATAGTATTCCGTACCATGGTTAAAACTGATCCTGTCGGTGAATTTCTTGTCAAACAGATAGCCCAGTCGTAACGACAATTCATCCGAATTCGTCTCAGTATCCCCGGTGACATACTTTTCGCTGAGAATCGATAAACCCAGATCGGTAGAGAAATTCATGGCATCGCTTTCGATCCACTGATAACCTGAACCCAAACCGGCGATAATCCGTCGATCCAGATCGGCGATGTGGTCTGTTTTGTAACGAGCGTTGATAAAACCATACCATTTTTTCGAGAAATAATAATCGTATTTACCATTCACAGTAAATGATTCTTCTGTCGTGTATTTTTCACCATCAGTACCCTTTGATCGGCCAAATAAGTAATACCCACCTAGGGTCGTTCGGTCTTTTTCACGCCTTAATGAGGTGTTGGCGCTGATACTGGCGTTTTCAGAAAATGAGTTGCCATGGGTACTGGACAAACCGGCGGTAACGTCCCCTTTCCAGCGTGGTTTCGCGGGTTCCGGGCGATTTACCGCGGCCAGTTCGTCCCGGACTATCTTTTGAGAGGGGAGATTACGAAATTTATCAAAAGTAATACTCGTTTCATCCGCAGAAAGGATTCGAGCGGAAAATTTTGTGCCATCCTTTAATTCAACGGGTAAGTCGCCGTCAGAGGTCAGGTTTTTGACTTTTGCCAGATCAATTTCCTGCTTGCCCAGCATGTCGCTCTCAAATACCACTTTTCCATCAATGACGCTGGTGATTTTACCGCTGATTATGTCGCCATTATTAAAGGTAAGAGTATCGGCTAGGCCATAAACTGACAACACCTGTAACAGCACTACTGACAACAATGCCCTGTTCCAAAATTTCATTACGATAGTCTCCTTCTGAAGTTAGGGGGAAATTCAGAAACAACATGTAAACAACGTCAGGCAATGACCTGACAAAAACTACAGCTGAAATACAAAATCTGACTACCAGATCTCCTGATTGCAGATATGAATCAGGACCGGGTTGTCATGTGAAACAATTTATATAATTATTTGCCCGTGAAAAAACAAAAGCGAATAAAAATATTGAAAAAAAATTAATAAAACCGGCATAAATACGATTTAGTACGCCTTAATTTCTTTTTTGATAATACTTTACGATCTGTTAGACTTTGTGTGTTTTATGGGATCAATTAAAATATTTCTTGCAATTAGCCTGATAGAACTTAAAATCTATCTTTGCCGGCCCAACTGTTTAGTCGCCGGTTGCTTAATGGATTGATTGTTCATAAGGCTATTTGACATTTTATTCGCAGTAAGGAGCACGCATGGGCCCCATATTGAGTTCTCTGGTAAATTTACAGACGATTGAAGTTGAAGTACGAAAAGCTAAAGATAAATTAAATAGCGGCCAGAGAACAATCCTTAAGCAGGAACAGAATATCAAGCAACTGGAATCGTCGTTAAATGCCAAGCGGGAAGAGATAAAAATGACCCGCATGCATTACGATAAGATGGATATGGATCTAAAGGGAAGGGAAGCGGAGGTCGCCAAGCTTCGGGTCAGTCTCAATTCTGCTAAAACCAATAAAGAATATAGTGCGGTGTTAACCCAGATCAATACTACCAAAGCGGATACTTCCAAACTGGAAGATCAGATGCTGGGATTGATTAACCAGATTGAAGATGATCAGAAACTCTGTAAAGAGATTGAAAGCAGGATTCAGACCGCGCATGAGCAATTGAATGAGGTACGCCAGGAGATCCAGTCCCGTCAGAAAGGGTTGAAAGAAAAACTGGATGAATTACAGGCCAGGCATGATGAAGCGGTGGCGGCGGTTCCCGATGAACTACGATTACACTTTCAGCGTCTGGCGGACCGTTTCGATGGTGAAGTGCTGGCATTTATTGAGAACAGTGACAGCAAACGCAACGAGCAGACGTGCGGCGGCTGTTTTATGAAAGTCCCGCTCGAAGCCGTAAATGCGCTGATGACCAAAGATGAGGTTCTGTACTGTCCCAGTTGCGGACGCATCCTGATGATAGAACCGAATAGCTCCAGGTAACCCTCTGCACTACGACGTGATGAAAAAAACCGCGGGTCGATGACACGCGGTTTTTTTCATGGCTATTTTTCGGTGGCCTTCATTCCGCTTGCATTGAGTTTAGGTTAAGTTCTTTGCGTAAAGAATTATCCTTCTCTATTGCTTGCTTAAGTTCGGAATTATTCATTTTTACGATATGACCATCAAGATACAAGACGTTGCGGGAGCCATCTGGATGGTTCCCGATTTGGTCATATGCCATAATCATATTGGCTGGATGTGAATCATTAAGATCGGCGCCTCGGTAAATATATGAACAGTCACCGGATTGATGACTGGATGATGGGCATATCAGGTGGTCGGGATGCAAATCAACGGTTCCTGTCAGACTGAACAAGTCCGGCGGAAAATGACCGCTATGGTCGTTGGCATACATGATGCATGCTATCCCGATCCCTTTTAGCTGGTTGGCACATACTACCGTTTTGGCCACGGCGCGCGCTCGTCCCAGTGCCGGCATTAAAATGCTGATCCCCAGCGCCGCGCTTCCGGCCAGTACCGGACCATCACCTGTCGGCATGGGCCCATGGGAATGCGAATGAATCCCATTCGTATCCATCCAGCTATAGGAGATGGTCGGTTCAAAACCTGCAATCAAGTGATCAATAGCCGGTAATACGGATGGGATGGATATGCCTTGCCTGGATAGCGCCATCGAAGCCATTGGCAAGACCATTTGCAGGCCGTTTCTGGCATTTTGCAGCATCTGGCGAGAGTCTGTAAATCGTAATGAGGTCAGGTTGGCCGGCAGAGTCCCTGTCGTTTTTTGGAAACGTTTTGACTTGAGCAGGGGGGCGGTTACCGAACGTTCACCACTGATCTGTTCCGCGGTCATCTGGCAGAGAGAGGCATTGCTGGCCAGGACAAAACGGTTATCGACCATTGTCCAGCAGGGCATGATCTGTGCCATGGCCAGCGGAGGAATCGTCCAGTTATGATAGGTTCGGTTGTTAATATCCTGATCCTGAATGATAAAAAGATTCATCTGCTGATTTTCTTTGGCAACCACGGATTGAATTAAACCGCCCAGTTTCATGCAGGATTGTTCAAAATTGACTGCATCGTTTAAATCGATGACCAATGAAAAACCGCCGTTATAGACCTCCGGGATTGCGCCGATATGATAGGCCGCCATCATCATCGGACCGGAAATCGAAGAAATATAGGATTCGATATCGATTCCGGTTTGGAACTCGATGTCCGCCAGACCGTTGATGAATTCCTGATAGTCGTTTTCATCGGCGATGGTTTTGATGAATTGATCCAGGCTCCGATACAAGTGGTGTAGATCGATATTGCAGATATTGACGTCCATCACCTTATCATCCACATAATTCAAAATATCCAGATTGATGGGCTTCATCAGACCGGTCAATCCCTGGCCGGACATCTTGAGAGCCAGACTGGAATCGGTGGTTAAATCTTGGTGGTTAAATCCAATCCGGCTGATCAGGGCTCCGCTTTGATCCAATCCGAGTTGTGTGACCGCTTGCTGTAGTTTATCGAACTCTTCCGGTTTTATTGCCTTACTGACCAGACTGCAAACGAACTGGCGAATGGCGGCAGTATTCAGGTAGATCAAGCCAATGTCACCGTTGCCTGCTTGAGCGGCTAATTGGCTTTTCAATGTCTGATTATTCGATACCGAGAGTTTCTGAATCGTAAAACCGGGTTCCGGTTCCAGTGACATGATAAAACGGCTGCCGATCCGGCCAAAACTGATCCGCCCCGGGTAATGGTCATTTTCATATTTGTTAAATACCGTTAGCGTATGCCCATTAAAATCGAACTGGGTAGTAAACTCTGTCAGAGAATGTTCATCGAAACCTGCCATTTCATAGATTTGATTTATCATATCCTTAAAACCGGCAGGATCATGGCTGGTTTCAATCATGGCATAAAGATAAACTGGGAGGGTGTCATGATCAGTATTCTGGCCGCATCCAATAACGATTGGATATTCCAGCAGTTTTGATAATAACGCCTGTCCCCGGACAATCGTTGCATTGATCTCTTCCGGATTACCATGATTGGCATTTTTCAATATCAGTGTTTTGATTGAATTGATGAGGCTGTATTGATAAGCCTGAATGCCGGGATCGGCGAAAAAAAGACCCAGATGACTTTGCTCAAAAGGTACATTGAGAGCGTGACTGCCACTGAATGCGACAGCTCCCAGGGTATCGTCGGGCAAACAGGCGATCAGTTTCTCGGCCGGACTCGCCTCTCCAATGGCTGCGTGAATGATACTGAATCCTGCGACTAAAATCAGAATACCGATAAAGATGGATTTAAACGTTTTCATAATGTTTTCCTTTTTATAAATTGGGTAGTCGGCAAATTTATATACTTTGATCGTATCTTAAAAGTATGGACAGAATCTCTCCGAGTACTATTAAAAACAGATTCAATAGAAACGGACAGGCGGGATTTTGGAAAGCTATGATCGCTCAGAATAGTTCGGTCAGGTTGTTTCCAGCTTTGGTTGATCCTTGTCTATGATTCGCCAGAGCGGTGCCTGTAATTCAGCCGGTTCCCAGACCGCCTCACAATATTGACATCGTTCCAGATCGACCAGACGCAACCGGCCGCAATTGATGCAGGTTACCCGGGGAGTTTCGTTTCGGGTAAACCAGTAGGTTAAAAAAGCGGGCAATCCCAACCAGGTACAAGCCAGCAGCCAGCCGAGCGATGCCTGTTTGGATAGATTTTTTCGCCTGGCGCTGAACCATACGGTTAATCCCATCAGAAAACTAATCAATAGGGCCGGGCCATAAGCCAGAAAAATGAACCAGACATACTCCCCGATCTCATTGGTTTCATGGCTGACGATCGTCTTGATCATACTGTCCGGCATAAGGAATATCGATTGCCGGGCGGCAATGGCATCGCCGGAACCCTCTACAAAAGCATTGAGCCATGACAGGAGCGGGGGGATCAGGCTTTCTGTGATGAGGGTGATACCGCATAAAATTGCTGATTCGGGGCTGGCGTCATAGGAGTAGAGCAGTTCATTGGCAAGTCGGCCTTTGCCATCATCAATAATTCGCCCTTCAGGGTCAAAGACTTGCAGGCTTGATGCGATCCCGGTTCGGTCCAGATATGCGGTGACCATACCTCTAAACCGATCTTCTTCAAAAAAATACTGGGCCTGCCAGCTTAACAGTTCTTTTTCGCAATCAGAAATGCCCGCGAGATTTATGGTTCCTATTATTGTCGTCAGAGTCAACGTATTCAGATCGAGCTGAAAGATATCGCCTTGGTTATCCATAGCCGGAGTCCAGAACTGGTTATCCGTTACAATGAAATCGGCAAACCTGTTCAATAATCTTGTTCTGACGGTCTGCTCACCCGACATTGGCTGTATGCTTTCTGGTATTACCGGAGACACATCGGCAGGATAGTACGATTGGTCATTCGAGTGGATCGTTTGTGCTGGATTATATTCGATATGCATGCCATAGCCGTGTCGGATCGTATGAAAATCAATACAGGGGCGATCCAGTTTCGGCCCTGGCATAAATGACCGGTCCGTCAGAGATAATTTAAAAAACTGCTGCAGGTTACGGTCATGAATCAGGAATATATTCTGACCGGATTTCGAGAAAATCACCCGACTGTCCGGATTTTGAAATTGGCCAATCCTGCTGAACTCCGAAGTGGTGTCAGCCAGTCCTTTCGGGCCAATAAATGTTGTTTTGGTAATTTCGAGTTCGCCGTCTCGATGGGTAAAGTAACGGATCACATAACAGCGAATGTTGTCATCATAATAAATGACCTGTGAGGGCAGAACGTTGTTGAATTCCGAATCGATCCGGTTGGGAAAAAGGGAGTAATATTGATTGTCAACCACATCCAACTCAGTGATTTTATAACTGAGTAAGTCAAGATCGTCATAGATCCTTAAAGAAACATTCGGAGGAGAGGCGATGTTTTTCAATTGATCGGTTTGATCGATCAGACTGGAAATGTCAATGGTTGCCCTGTTCAGGTTGGATGTCAAAATGTTAGTGTTGGTAAAACTGTTTTTTCTTATCATCGTTAACAGGGTGACGATGCTTAAAAAAACCAGCAGACCGGTACAAATCAAGCGTAATGGTATCAGGCGGTTCCACATGGGAGGCGCTCCTTATCGGTTATAAAGGGATCGTTCGAAATTTTTGCCAGCTGCGTCCGGCCAGCGCATAGGTAACGATACTCAGCAGGACATAAGACGTGATTCCAGGGCCATAGATTGAGGCGATCGCGAACAGAAAGACCAGCACGCCCCAGGCCAGGAAAGGACCGCACAATTTAGAGCGATGCAATCCTGCCAGAATACCCAGACAATAACTCGTGATCGTCATTAAAATGGTTAAGGTTGACATGCGGGAGATCAGCCGGTTTAAAGCTGGGTCCGGTACCAGGCAGGTATGGATCAGAATAAACTGGAAGCATCTGATCAGAACCAATAGTAAAAAAAGGTAGCATAATCCGGTAATCATACGTCCCCAGAAAATCTGGTCGCGGGTAATTGCCTGGGTCGCCAGAAACGTCGAAATCTTTCGGAGGCGGTCATTGAGAATCTGGCCGCAGCCGATAACGGCGGCGATCAGGGGCATGTAAATAAAAGCGGTTACCGATATGATGATCTGTGCTTCAAATAGATTATTGTCCAGCGAGGGTTGAAACCGTGTCTGATCCCATATCCAGATACTGAGAATAATGATGTGAATGAGGGGCACAATCGCGAGTAGTCCGCCCAGGATCCGGATTTCTCGAAACTCGTTTCTTATAATGGCTAACATGAGGCAACCTCCTCGCCGGCGGGCGAATTGAAAGGTTCATCTTGCAGTTGGACTGTTGGGCCGTTATGCAGGCAGTCGATAAAGATATCCTCCAGGGTCATGGGGATCTCCTGGTACGATTCCGGCTGGAAGGTGGCCAGCATTTTTTCTTTTTGAGCGTTCCAGTTGGCGGCGGTGATAATAATCTCGCGGCCGCGGGATTCCTGGCGGATAATATCTTTAAAGAGCAGATCCTCCGGCGGCGCATCGGCAAACAGAATCCGTATCTTGCGAACATTCTGCTTGAGACCCTCCAGGGTATGATCGATCACCATTTCACCACCGACCAGCAGCCCGATATGATCGGCGATCCGCTCCACATCGCTGAGGATATGAGAGCTGAACAGGATGGTGCGGCCTTCTTTCTGGATCAGGTCGATCGCCAGTTCCAGAAACTGGCGCCGCGCGATGGTATCCAGACCCAGCGTAGGATCATCCAGTATTAGAAGTTCCGGATCCTGGGCCATGGCCAGCGCCAGGTTGAGTTTGGCGCGCATCCCGGCGGACAGCTTCTTGATTTTACGGTCCATCGGCAATTTGAACAGGTCCATCAGATGGCCGAAAAATTGAGTGTTCCATTGGCGGGCCAGGCCCCGGGTCAGTTTGATCAGTTGTTGAACGGTATAGCCCTGGATTAAATGGTGGCCTTCCGCCACGTAACCGATGCGGCCCTTTTCGCCGGTGGTCAGTCGATGGCAATCTTTGCCAAAGATCCGCACCTCTCCGCGGGTAATGGGTTCCAATCCCATGAGAATGCGAATCAGGGTGGTTTTACCAACCCCATTCGGTCCCAGCAGGCCATAGATACAGCCTCGCGGGATTTGCAGGTTGATGCGGTTCAGGATCCTGCGGCCGCCGTAAAATTTGACTAAATTCCGGATTTCGATGACAGATTCACTCATGACTGACTCCAGCTACCGGGCCGAATTGAAAAAGATCGACAATGCGATCGAACCATTGACGAAATTGAGACTTGCCGATTTGCATGTGGATCGCGTCAACGGTAACGCGCTCCAACTCATGACAGATATAGTTTTCGCGCACCTCCAGACTCAAAGGCGATTGAATCGGTGCCACAAAGGCCCCGGCCCCGGCCCGGGTGGTGATGATATTGTCCTGCTCCAATTGACGATAGGCCTTGGCGATTGTATTGGGATTGATGACCAGATCGGCCGCCAACTGTCGAACCGTCGGTAACCGATCATCCACTCGCAACCGCCCCAGGGCGATTTCTTTTTTGATATGATCGATGATCTGTTGGTAGACCGATCGATCACTGGCGTGGTTTATTTGTATATGCATGACTTAGAACCTGAATGATTGTATTATTACTACTAGTACAAATATAACACAAAAATAAGTTAGGGCAATTATTTTTTTTAGATTTTTAGTGAATTTGGTAATTATAATAGTTCTATCATATTATATATTAATAACTTAAGTCTATTTTGTCTTCGTCCATCTGCGTCGAAGATCCGCCGTGGCGGAGTTAAATTGGCCGTTATATTTTTTTTATCCTTCGTGCAGCGCCGCAGGCGCCCTTCGTGTAGCCGAAGGTCGAAGATCCGCCTCAGGAGGACGGCTCCGTGGTTAACCCCTGCCTTTAAAAAATTTAACTCGTGGCCCCGCCACTCTTTATTTTCGCCCCTTTCTATAGTTCCATCTTCTTTGATTTCAACTTCTTATCCCTGATTTCCTTCCGTGTCTTTCCGCGTTTTTCCGTGGTTCTATCTTCTTATATTTTAACAACTTAACTAAGTTTTTATCTGCGTCTATCTGTCCCGATGTACATCGGGATCTGCGGTTTTATCGGCCGTTATATATTTCTTATCTCTCCGGCTGTTTCTTCACTCCCTTCACTTACTTCACGGTGAAATTTTCTTATATTATGTATTTATTGCAATTAATATTATTATTTATTTGACTATTATTGAAATGCAACCTATAATCCCAACAGTCGGCCGCCAACGGTCAAACACAAAACATTATTAAGGTTTAAAGGAGGCTCCCATGAATCGTTCCATGCAAATTCTCGCCCGCGCCCAATACTACCACCGCCCCGAAATCGATGACATGTTCCTCGCCACCATCAACACCACCCGCCGCCAGCATCAATATATCATCGACACCCACTCCTACCACTGCGAACTGGCCGGCCTCATCACCTACGACCGCCGCGACTACAAACTCCGCGCCACCCGCGCCGGCCACCAGGCCCTCCAACGCCTCGTCGTCCAGTCCCGCTCCGACAACAACGTCACCGCCCGCCGCGCTACTGCCCAACTCATCCGTCAGTTTATCACCGTTTCCAACTCCTTCAAAGATTGCCTCCCCGATGGCCCGCCCACCGACCTGGAATACCAGCAGATCATCCAGCAATCCAAAGAAATCCTCTTCGAAGCCGGCTACCAGATCACCCCCGCCATCCAATGCGACCCCAACGCCACCCCCGAACCAGGCCAACAACCCGAAACCACACCAATACCAAACGAACCCAAAGTCGGCAAATTCAACCATAAAACAAATAATAACAAAAACTTAGAAACAAACAATCCAACCCATAACTACCACCACACTTCCAGCTACGAACGCTACGAATCTCATCCCGATCCTTTGAACCAAAAACCCCATCGATACGCCCCCAACCACTCCAACTATCCCCCAGCGCCAAACGAACCCAACACCAATAATCACGACTATAACCACAATTATAACAATGACTTAAAACCATTCACGCCGGCAGAAAATTCCCAGAACACCCCAGCCGACACCACCCTCCAATGCCGTCACTACTGACATCAACCACCAACCATCATGACCTGGCGCGAAACAAACCCAATACCCATAAATATTGCCATAACCTCAACAAAGAATTGAGCTTAACGAAAAATAAAAAAACCATCCGACATAGGCCGAAGGTCCGCCTCAGGAGGACGGAGACCCAAAGCAGCCCAACGGGCTGGTATAAAATAGCCCAGGGTAGAGCGAATCCCGATCCATCGGGACGAGCGCCACCCTGGGTAACGAACATGAATTTGAAAATTTTTTATCACGCCTCGCAGAGGCGATCCGCCAGAATATTGCTCTGAAGCGATAGATAAAACTGACCATCCGCCCCCCGGCGGATACCAATAATACCCCAAAGGCCGAAGGACCGCCTTAGAAGGAGATAACCGTGAATAACCCACCAATTTATTGGCGTGAAAAATATACTACTTGCTACTTCCTACTTGCTACTTTTAACTATCGCCTCCCCAAGGCGCCACTGACAGTATTTCTCATAAAAGAAAAAGGAAAAAAACCATGAGCACAGCGATTACCAACCCAAAACCAAACGAAGCCAACACGAAAAAATATCGCCATAACCTAAATCCCGAAAAGGTCTTACCGCCATTTTATCAAACTAGACATACGGGAACCGATCTCATCTGCCCCCAGAACAGGAGGTTAAAAAAAATGCAGATATACCGTAGTTACCACGATTGATTTAATAGGCCGGAATGGGTATGATGAAATAGATGCAATCATTGCAATTGGGTAGATTGCTGGAAAGTTTATCGATTTTCTCATAAAGGAGCCGGATCATGGTTAAGAAATTATCATTAATAGCGGTTGGTTTAATTCTTGTCAATTATGCTTTGGGTGAAGAAAAAGTATATTTTACCAGTGGTTATGGTGGTGGAAATGTTATGAGATGTAACACGGACGGTTCAAATTTAGAGCAAATAGTATCTGTTGCACCTTCAGCAACATCGAGTGATATAGAAATTGACTCCATTGGGCAAAAAATTTATTGGGGCCTTTTTGCTGGTGAAATATATCAAGCAAATTTAGATGGCTCCGGTGTCAATTGTATTATAAATGATAGCTCGTACGTATGGGGAATTGAAATTGATGTGATCGGAAGAAGATTGTACTGGACAGATCCCTTTGGTGGAGTCATCAGATCAGCTAATCTTGATGGCTCCGATATTAAAATTATAATTCATGACATACCAAGTCCTGTGGGATTGGCTCTTGATGTGTCTAATGGAAAAATATACTGGGTTGAGCAAATTACAAGCACAATTCAACGAGCTAATCTTGATGGAAGCGATATGGAAGATTTCATATCGATTGACACATCTTCTGGTAATTTAGGAGATATCCAATTAGATTTATTTTACAACAAATTATATTGGACTGAATGTGGGAGTCATAAAATTGGTAGGGCTGATTTAGATGGTAGCAATCCTGAATATATAGTTGATTACCCGGGTGATGCTTATAATCTGACGCTAGATGTATTCGATAATAAAATTTATTTTGCCACACATGATGGCAGCATTTTAAAATGTGATCTTAATGGTCATAATATGCAATCAATTGTCTCAGGGCTTGGTGATGGTAATGCCTGGGGAATTGCTTTGTACCCCAAAACTGATGAGAAACCCTACGAGTATTCAGGCGGTAGCGGGACTGAAGCCGATCCTTATCAGATTGCAACGGCAGCGGATTTGATTGCAATGGGGGATAATATTCATCATTATGGAAAATACTTCAAGTTGATTAAAAATATTAACATGTCTGGAAATACTTTATTCAGAGCATTAATCGCACAAGATACCGATCCATCCACCAGCGGTTTTCAAGGAACCCCTTTTTATGGATTTTTTGATGGCAGTGGTTTTGAAATAACCAACTTAACTATTAGCGGAGAAATAAATGATTTTCTTGGTTTTGTTGGTTACATAAAAACAGGTGGACAAATTAAAAACATTATTTTAGAAAATGTATCCATAAGAGGCAAAAGTTATATCGGAGGAATATGTGGAATAAGTGAAGGTGTCATAAGATATTGTTATGCTTCTGGGCAATTTATCGGAGATGGTGACTATGTTGGGGGATTATGTGGTTATAACTGGAACGCAACTATCTACCAGAGTTCAGCGGATGTTTATGTAACAGGTGGAGTAATCAATGGCATGTATGCAGGAGGGATTTGTGGATGGAATGAAAAGGGCAACATTGATCAATGTTATTCAAGCGGAACAGTATCTGGCACATACCCCGTAGGCGGTTTGATTGGTGGAAATAATGGAACTATTACTCAATGTTATTCAACGGCTCGTGTATCAGGAATACAAAATTTGGGAGGGCTTTGTGGACATAATGTAGATTGGGGTATTATTGAGAATAGTTTCTGGGATTTAGAAACTTCCAACCAGTCTTTTAGTGCTGGCGGAACAGGTAAAACAACTGAAGAAATGCAAGACATTCAAACCTTTGTTGCGGCTGGTTGGGATTTCTCGGAATCAGACGGCGATCCCGCAGATTGGTATATGCCATTTAATGGTTATCCTAAATTATCTTGGGAACCTATAAAACAGAAATATTCTGGTGGAAGCGGAACAGAAATTGAACCCTATCAAATCGCTACAGCGGAGGATTTGGTTTCAATTGGTGGTAATATTGGAGATTATGACAAGTATTTTGTTTTAACCGCAGATATCGATTTGTCTGAATATACATTTGATAGAGCAATTATTGCGCCTGATATGGATAATGGAGATCATGATTATAATGGGCTACCCTTCTCAGGCCAGATCAATGGGAATGAGCATGCTATTAGTAACATATTCATTGATAATAATAGTGGTACATATCTCGGGCTGATCGGACAACTTGGTTCTAATGGAAAATTAATGAATCTCAAAATGGTTGATTGTCAAATAATTGGACGAAACTATTTAGGTAGTTTAGCTGGCAGAAATTTGGGTACTATTGAAGGGTGTGGTTCGTCTGGATACATACTGGGAACTGGGGATTATGGTTATGGTACTGGCGGATTAGTTGGTAGAAATGATTCTGTTATTAAATCATGTCAGGCTGCAATGGCTATTGAGGGAGGGCGAAATGTTGGGGGGTTGGTTGGCTTTAACGAAGGCCCTAATGGTCTTATTGTGTATTGTTCTACGGAAGGTACAGTGACCGGTAACAATGATAATACCGGTGGATTAGTTGGTTATAATTGTGGTCAGATTAAAGATAGTTATTCACTGTCGGAAATACATGGTTTACAAGCTTCAGGGGGATTAGTTGGACAGAATTATATTAATAGCAAGATTGAATTCTGCTATGCCTCTGGCAATGTCTATGGAAGTTTATCTGTGGGAGGACTTATAGGATATAGTGAGTGTGGTAGTATTATTAGCTGTTTTGCATCAGGGAATGTTACAGGGGATGGGTCGTCTATCGGGGGGCTCATAGGGTATAGTGAGCGTAGTAATATTACTAGATGTTTTGCAGAGGGGAATGTCGTCGCTAGAGAAAATAAGAATGCTGGCGGTCTTTGCGGACGCAGTATCGGCGGCGAGATTTTAAGTTGCTATGCGAGTGGTGAAGTCAGTGGAATATCCAATGTCGGAGGATTGTGTGGAGAGAATTCCGCTTTAATTACAAAATGTTATGCGAAAGCAAATGTGACAGGTACAGTTGATTCGATCGGGGGTTTTTGTGGTCGTCACTATGAAGGCTATATTTTTAATTGTTATTCTGTTGGATTAATTACAGGTGGTTTGAGTTCGTCAATCGGGGGTTTTTGTGGATCGATATCTTCTGGAGGGATTGATGATTGTTATTGGGATATTGACACGTCCGGTTATTCAGAAAGCAATGGCGGGACCGGGAAAACTACTGCCGAATTAAAGAGTATTGATACCTATCTAAGCAATGGCTGGGATTTTTCCGATATTGATGGAGATCAAGCCGATTGGAGAATGCCAAATAATGACTATCCTAAATTGGCTTGGGAAGCTATCGTAATAAAGTATTCTGGTGGTTCTGGTACCAAAGTCGATCCGTATCAAATTGCGACAGAGCAAGATGTTCTAACATTAGGTCAAGGTTCAGGGGACTACGATAAGCATTTTGTTTTAATGAACGATATTCATCTTAGTGGATTAGATCATGAAACTGCATTAGTGGCTTCAGACTCTTCTTCATCTAGTGGTTTTCAAGGTACAGCTTTTACCGGTTCATTCGATGGACAGGGCCATTCAATTATTGGCTTGACGATTGACGGGGTGGCTGAGGGCAATGATTACCTGGGGTTGTTTGGCTATGTTGGGACAGGCGGCATTGTCAAGAATTTGCAACTTGTAGATTGTTCAGTGGCCGGCGATGACAATATCAGTTGTTTAGCGGGAATGGTCTATGGTTCAATTGAAAACTGTACGGTTCAGGGAACACTAACCGGGGATGATTATATTGGGGGAATCACCAGCTATAAGGTTTATGGAAATGTTAGGAAATGTTGGGCTGATGTCAGTATTCATACGGGGGATTATGCGTATTATATCGGCGGTCTGGTGGGTCAAACTGTTTCATCTACGATTACGGATTGTACTGTCCAGGTAGCCATTACCTGTCCAAAGCAGGCGGATTGGGTGGGCGGATTGGTGGGCGGTAACACCAATAGCCAGATTGCGCAATGCGGCTCGAATGGGACCATTTCAACGAATGATATGTGTGATAATCTGGGTGGCTTGGTGGGGATCAACTATGGGGGAACCATTAAGGAATCATACAGTACGGTTGATCTAAGTTGTTCGGGAGATTGCTGGTTTATTGGCGGTCTGGTTGGGAATAATACCTACTATAGTGCCAACCATCGATTGAGCAGTATTGTCGATTGTTATGCCCAGGGTAATATTTCCGGGCGGCAAATGCTGGGTGGGCTGGTGGGATCGAATGAATATGGGTGTCAGATGATTAACTGTTACTCAACCGGCAGTGTTACCGGCAGCGTCGGGGGCGGGCTGGCCGCCTATAATATCAGTGAGTCAGGAGATACCTGTTTCTGGGATATGCAATCTTCAGGTATGACCTATAGCGGAGCCGGGACAGGTCTGTTAACGGAGACCATGCAGGATAAAGCCACCTTTACCGGGGCAGGCTGGGATTTTGAAAACATCTGGCACATGCCGTATCAGGCCAGCGGGTACCCCATGCTCTGGTGGCAGCGGGATATACCGGGGGATACGACGGGCAGTTATGGAGTGAACATGGAAGATTATGAAGCGATATCCAATCAATGGCTGATACCGGATGGGGCGGATATAACCGAGATTATTCAGCTTTCCGAATACTGGTTAGCGCGATGATGTGATGATGTTTGATCGCTTTCGAGTATCAATGACTGAATCTTATAACAGGAGTACGGGCATGGTTAAACATTTAACTGTTTTTTTAATAGTGGTTGTGGTATTTATCGGTTGCAATAGTCTTTACGGACAATTCAGCGGCGGTAGCGGAACGGAAGCCGATCCCTATCAGATAGCTACAGCGGCGGATTTGACTACACTGGGACAAAATACAGAAGATTATGACAAGCATTTTATCATGACGGCGGATATTGATCTGGCGGGTAAAGGGGACTATCCGGATGGCAGTTTTTCGCACCCGCTTATTGCCGACGATTCGATATTTTACGGGGTGTTCGATGGCGCTGGCCATGCGATCAAACAATTAAAAATATCGGCCAATGACGATATCGGCTTGTTTCACTACCTTGGCCCAGGCAGTCTGGTTCTAAATTTGAAATTGATGGATGGATCGGTTGTCGGCAGGGATTATGTTGGGGTATTATGCGCTCAGAACTATGGCACGATTGACCATGTCCATTGCACGGACATAAAGGTGGATGGGTTAAATTTCATCGGCGGCCTGTGTGGAGTAAATCAGGGACTGATTACCCATTCTTCTGTTGACGGTACGGTTGGAGGCACCGACACGGTTGCTGGCATCTGCGGCTATAACACGGGCGTGATGGCCGATTGTTTTACTAATGTAACAATACAGGGATACGACTTGGTCGGTGGTTTTTGTGGTGTTAATGCAAATACCCTGATAAATTGTTATTCCATTGGTTCGACAAGAGGATTTCTGGCCACTGGAGGTCTGTGCGGCGCGAACAGCCGTGTGCTTAAAAAGTGTTATGCTGCCGGCTCGACTACAGCCACCAGCACTGAAGTCGGCGGCTTATGCGGACTGAATATGGGAACCATTTCAGACGCTTATTTCCATGTTGATGGCGGTCCCGACAATGGTTTTGGGGTGGCTTTAACTGATGATCGGATGCAGGATCAAAGCAGTTTTGCCGGCTTTGATTTTTCTGGTAATATCAACGATGGTTCAGAAGAACTCTGGCACATGCCCTGGCAATCAACCGGCTATCCCATGCTCTGGTGGCAGCGCGATATCCCGGGGGATACGGCGGGTAGTTATGGAGTGGATATGGAAGATTACGCAACCGTATCGGCGGAATGGCTGGATGCGTTTGGGATAGAAGACCTGATGGAGGTGGTGGCGTATTGGCTGGAGGAGTAGTAGCGACTTGGCATGGGGGTATCCTTTTGTTGATGGGATCTCGTAGAGACGCAAAACATTGCGTCTCTACCGGGTGGGGGTGAAATTTATTCAGGGGTGGCTAAAGTGATGAAGGGGGTTTTATGGCGGGATTTAGTGCTTGAAAGCGGCGGAGTATCGGGGTATCTTAAGGATGAACATCCGTGATTATTTGGCTGACTGATAACCCGCGCTGGAGAGTTGATGATGGCGTTTGAGCTGATTAAGTATATTCGAAGTATAGTGGATTTTCCCAAGCCGGGAATTGTGTTTCGCGATATTACGCCGCTGCTGGCGGACGCGGACGCGCTGGCTTATTCGGTGGAGGCGATGGCGAAGCCGTTTGTGGGGCGCGGGGTGGAACTGGTGGTGGGGGCGGAGAGCCGGGGATTTATCTTCGGGACGGCGGTGGCGCGGTATCTGCATTGTGGGTTTATACCGGTGCGGAAGCCGGGCAAACTGCCTGCAGAGACGATCGCGCAGGAGTATTCACTGGAGTATGGCACCGATAAGATTGAAATCCATGCGGACGCGATCCAGCCGGGTCAGAAGGTGCTGATGGTGGATGATCTGCTGGCGACAGGGGGGACGATGAAGGCGTGCTGTGACCTGGTGGAGAAGTTGAGAGGGGATATTATTGGAATCAGTTTCCTGATCGACCTGGCCTTTTTGAATGGCCGGAAATTACTGGAAGGCTATGAAATTCATAGCCAGATTCAGTATGACAGCGAATAAGGTTCTCTCTTCCTGAATACAGTCTGTTGGCTTTAGTTTATCAGTTAGTATGGGTCGCGGCGCGTTCACGCCAGGTTTCCAGGGCGTCACGGGTCAGGTTGGAGACGACCTGGGGGAATTCTTCCACACGTTGGGCGGCCTGATCGAAATCGGCCAGATCGGTGCGTTTCTGCTCGTCGAGCAGGTCCTGCCACTGGAATTTGCCGGGCGTCAAAACCAACAGCATGGCGATGGCCCCCAGACAGAAAGAGAATAACATCAAAAAAATCACACTTCGTACCCTGAACATAATGCACTCCTGTAATTTGGCCCGAAGGCCTGAGTTTTCAAACCACCTCACTGGTTTACTTTATTCTAATATTTAATTACCGGCAAGACAACCGAACCTGCGTCTTTTCCTGTAAAAAAAACAGGATGGCCCACTGGAGTATGCCTCCTTTAACGATTATGCCGGGCGAACTTACGGCTTAAAACTGATGAAATGACAGGATCAGGACAGGCCGTTTTTGTCCCCTGGCCGCCATAAAAACTGTGCGCGTTTCAATCTGACTGACCGATGCTGTCTGGTTAAACCCTATAGGCGGCAAACGTGGTTTATTTTTGTGTAGTATTCTAGATAGCAATGGGTTACGAAAAGCAGACCTCTAGCAAAAACCACGATCCGGGATATCATCAGGATCCTGACCGGTCGGAAACGGCATTTTGTTAATAAAAAACAGGCCCGGCAATTGCAGATCTGTCTGCGGCCGGGCCTGAGTTGGTCCGTTTGTTTGGGTGATGGTCAGAATTAATCTTCAGGAACCCATTTGCCTTGTCGGACGCGGTCCTGTTTGTAAATCGGGCGGGAAAACAGGATAGACCGGATCATTTCCTTGGCTTCCTCAGCTTCAGTACTGTTGGGCCACTGGGCGAGAATCTCATCGCAGGCTTCCAGCGCGCTCATATACATCCGTACGCGTTTCTGGGTTTCAGCGACCTGGAGTCGTTGACGGGCCTGGGCCACGCTGATTTTTTGCATATCAGGATCCGCCGTATTAAGGGCCGGCGGGGTAGTCGGCCGTGGCGGGGTGGGAACCGTTCTGACCGGAGGAGTAACAGCAACCGGCGGGGTATTGGCCTGGCCAGGTGGGGTGGTACCGGAACCAGAGAATGCCTGTCCCAGGATGCCAAGGACAACGCCATTACCGGGTTGGGATGGCTTGAAAGCCGGCGCCATGCCGGGCATGGCAGACCGGGTACGCTGATATTCCTGGGTAATGATGGAGACTGGCAGCAGGCCACCCACCGGGCCGACATAGCGAATCTTGCCGGAACTGCCGATGATTAACATCACCGGACTGGCGGACGGAACATCTTTTAACTGATCGATATTAATTGGGTTACGAGTTAGAAATGCCCACGGACATGGTTTGTCGAGTGCGATTTTCAAGATATCTTCCGTGCCGATTTGGCCGGGATTATTGAGGCATACACTGGCAAAACGGATGGCGGGGCCGCTGTTAATGAATCGGGCATACAGTTGACGGAATTGATCGAAATTCTTATTAAGATCGGTAGAGGCTTCCAGCAGGATATCTGTTTGCTGTTGTTGCGCAGGATTGCGATAACCACCGCCAAAGCCCATTTCGTACATATTATTTTGATTAGGGCGATTGTTGGGCATGTTATCGGGAAGGGCCCAAACCAGCAGACACAGCGCACCACCCTGGCGCGGATCAAACTGGAAGCTGCAACCGTTCATGGTCTGAAGCTGGACCGCGGGGAAATCCTGGCCCAGTTGATCATAGAGCATGTAATCCGGCTGGAAGTTGAGGACTTTGGAAATCGCCTGGACTTGGGGTTGGTATCCGGGGGCGTTCATGCCGCCCATATTGGGTGCCGGTCGTCCGGTCGATCCGGGCGGGCCACTATAATCCATGAAATTGGGATTGACGGGGGCTGCGGCTCCCATCCCCATGCCCACACCGAAGGTCATGCCATCGCCGCCTGGGTCACGTTGCTGGCGGTAACCGCCACTTCTGCGGTTGGATGAGTTTCCACCACCAGCGGCGGCGGCCGCCGGGGTGAATGGATTATTGGGCTCGGCGTTCCCCATGGCCATCGAATCCATTCCGGGCAGGTTCGGTTCGGCAAAAGCGGGGATTTGACGGAAATCGTTACGGATATTGGTTGTAACCGATTCGGAGTGCGCTTTAAAGCTGGCCTGGGCAACTTCTTCAGCTGCGGTACCGGTTTTCATTCGTTTCATGACACTCTGGGCTTTGTCGTAATTTTCCCAGAACAGCATGAAGAACAGATAACTGTCGCGGATATCGGGTTGTTCGGAGGCCAGACTGTATGCCCGGCTGGCGTTTTTAATTGCTTCTTCGCCGTCACCTTTCAGGTGAGCGATCCATGCTTTCAGCAGATCGATGTAGGCCTTGTCGGGTTTGCCGCGAATCAGACCCTGGGCGCGCTTGGTGTCTTCAAGCAACTGTTCCAGCTGTGCGATAACATTGGGGGGTGTGGGCATGCCGATCAACTGGTAATAGTACTGCATGAGCTTTTCGGTATTTTCGTTGATACTTTTTGCCGCCACTTCAGGAGTAATCTGCTGAGAGGCTACCTGGGCAGGGCACAGGCTATAAAGGCCAATCAACAGGCCGACTACAGCCATAACGATCAGATTATTCAAAGGTAATTTAGGCATAATTATTCTCCTTTTGAGGGCGTAACAAGCTTGATAATAAAAGAAAAACTATTATTTTAGACGCTTAATGCGGATTTTAGTAACATGCTTTATTATATTTTTAACCGTATACAATGCAATGAAACAATTTCTGTTCTGTTATATAAATTAGCATTAAACTGGGCCAGCCAGCAGGTTTTCAGGATGTTATCTTGTCGAATTCATGTTTTATGCTATAATTTTTACTAAACATCCGATTGATACAATCCGCAAGGAAGCGATCGATAAATCTCTTAATTGTCTATGGAGATTATATTTAGAGAGAAATCCAGGAGTGATATGGCGATTTTTCAATATGAGGCAATTAATCGCAGTGGCCAGAGTATTCACGGAAGAATAGAGGCTGATTCAAGTCAGGTTGCCGTATCATTATTGGCGGAGCAGGGCCGGTTTGTTTCAACAATCGATTTGCTGACGGAAGAACCGGGTCGCAGTCAGGCCGGCCAATACAAGGTGACGGTCAGGCTCAAGTTAAAAAACCGGGAACGCGCAGAGTTTATCCGGCAGCTGGCGACCGCTTTACAGGCGCAACTGCCTATTCTGGCGGCGCTGGATGTGGTTGGACGCCAAAACCCCAGTCTCAGGGTCAAGCGTCTGGTGGCGGAAGTCACTGTAGCGGTGAAATCCGGTCAGTCGTTATCCTATACTTTCAGTCAATACCAACGTTCCTTCGATCGTTTGCATACGTCCCTGATCGGAATTGGAGAAAGTTCCGGGGAATTGGGACGGAGTATCTCTCAACTGGCGGATCTGGTGGAAGGTGAATTGGAGACCCGTAACAATATCATGACGGCGGCGTTATATCCCTTTTTTGTTTTGTGCCTGGGTATGCTGTCTATCGGAATTGTCGTTACCTGGATTTTACCGAGGGTTTTATCGACGATATCCGGTGATGTGGACATGTTGCCCTGGCCAACGCGGGTTGTTCTGAATATCAGTCATTTTCTCAGCAGTCCGCCTGGAATTATTTTTATTGTCAGCATGTGTTTTCTGGCGATATTGTTGAGCCGCTGGCGAAAGTTTGGTTTCGGGAAACTGGTCTATGATTCATTAAAATTAAAAGTTCCCATTCTGGGTATGGTGCAGCGCAAGTGGGCCGTGGCCCGGTTCGCGCGTACCCTGGGCACGCTGAGTGTGAGCGGAATCAATATTCTGGATTCGCTGGCGATTGTCCGCAACTGCCTGGGGAATGAAATTCTCGCGCGTGATGTCGACCTGGTGGCGCGTCAGGTACGATCCGGATCATCTCTGGCAGGCCCCATGCGAAAGTCAGGATTGTATCCACCATTACTGGTTCAAATCGTGACCGTGGGCGAACAAACCGGTCAACTGGCGCCGATGCTGTTAAATGCGGCCGACGCGTTTGATCGTGAAACGAATGTGGCGATAGGCCGGTTCATGGCCATATTTCCTGCAATATTAATTACCATACTGGCGTTGATAATTGGCTTTATTGTCGCCGCAACGTTGTTACCGATTGTACAGATTGAAACCGCCTTACCGGGTTTGCACCGATAAAGGAGAACATATGCGATTTTTTCCAATAATTAAAAAAGGGTTTACTATCGTTGAAGTTCTGGTGGTGATTGTTCTAATCAGTGTTCTGGCCGCGTTGTTAGTGCCAAAATTTCTTGAACAGTCGGATCAGGCGAAATGGGATATGATCCGCCCGAAAATGACCGCACTGGAGCAGGATATCAGCCTGTTTAAACTTCACTGTAACCGCTATCCCACTCAACTGGATGAATTACGGACGGCTCCTGCTACCTTAAAAGACAAATGGAAAGGACCTTACGGTAAGGAGAGCGATCTGGTGGATCCATGGGGAAATAAGTTTGTATACGTTTATCCCGGTCAGAAAAACACCAATAGTTTCGATCTGATCAGTTACGGTATGGATGGAAAAATTGGCGGGGAAGGTGTCAATGCCGATGTAGTGAATCAATAACGGGCGTATCGATGAAGGCGCGCAGAGGATTTACCATTGTTGAAGTGCTGGCCACGGCGTTACTGCTTTCACTATTATGTGTGCTGGCGTTGAAGAGTTTCTATCGAAATCTGGATACCGCCTCACTGGATAGCGCGGCCCGAGATATAAATAATGCCGCGGGGTACGCGCGCCTGATTGCTTTGGAGAGCCAGAGGCCCTGTCTGCTCTGGATCGATCTGTCGCAAAACTGTTATTGGCTGGAAGCGAAACCGCCGGAGAAAATTCCTTTCCGGGAAGCTGAAGAGCCAGAAACCGTCGTGATCGACAATCCCTATGAGAAGCCTCGTTATTTACCGGTCGGGGTGCATTTTAACCGGGTGAAGACGGTTTCCAGTCAGCCGCTGAGTACGCAGCGTGTGGCGATCCGGTTCCAAAGTGATAATACCGCCGATACCAGTTTGATTCAGATGAATTCCGAACAGGATGATTGTACCTTGCTGATCCGGCCTTATAACGCAGAAACGGAGTTGTATTTCAATCAAGTTGACCGGCTGCCGTATGATACCATCGATTTGGATGAAACCGGGCAAACCGGGGATTCAGTATTCAGGATATGGTAATGACTCGTTTAAAGCATGGCAGGCAGGGTTTTACCCTGGTGGAGATACTGGTCAGTAGTTTGATCCTGGCAGTGGGCGCTGTGATTGTCTGTCATCTGGCCAATCAGTGCCTGATCAATACCACCGAGGGGATCCGGTACGCCCATGGGTACCGGTTACTGGATGAAGCGTTAAATAAAGTGGCTTCTGGTAAAATTCGTGAACTGGCGGATTTAAAGACAATCGAGGGAGACTTCGAGCCGCGTTATCCGAACTATCGGTATCGGATTGAAATTGTGCGAGCGGATCAGATTGATCTATATCGGGTTCGGGCAAGTGTGTTGTGGAAGGAAGGCTCGAACGAATACAACGTTCAAGCCGAGACCTTATTTTATGATCTGGGTGGGCCAAGCTATGCCCGTTAGCCGGCGATATCAGGGTTTTACTTTGCTGGAGGTTTTATTGGCGGCAGTAATCGGCGCGTTTATTCTGCTGGTGGCGCTGGTGGCGTTTAGGACGGTCACAGTATCTCGAGATGAATTGCAAATTTATTCTGACTTGCAAGCGAGAGGTCAGGCAATTTATCGCCAGATGCAAAAGGATCTGGCCGGATTCTATCGCAGTAACCAGCCGGAACAGATGAAAATTGTCTGTGAGACCGTACAGTATAACAACCGACCGGCGGACCGGCTTTTGTTCTACCGGATCAATGATCCGGTTATCAACCAGCAGAATAATGTCAGTGGCGACCTTTTTGAAATCGAATATGGACTGGTGGGTGTTAGTGAAAATCAGGTTTATCTGGGACGCCGCGCGGCGCCTGTGACCAAAGCAGACGATGGCAATGACCGGGGAGTCGTGACGCGACTGGCCGAAGGTGTGATCGCGCTGGCGTTTGAATTTTACGATGGTCGGACCTGGCAGCATGGATGGAACAGCGAGATCAATATTCCATCAATGGTCCGGTTAAATATGGTGTTAACCGATCGCGAGGGGAAAATCGAGCTGCCTTTCAGCCACGAATTCAGCCTGGAACCAATTCCAGCGATAGAGAGTGATAAGATTGAATCTTAACCGGAATCCAATCGCAAAGTATCAAAACCCAATGTATTGCCGCGTTAGAGCCGGTCAAGGGGTGATATTGGTTGTGGTTTTATGGATACTGGTGACATTAACCGTACTGGTGCTGGGATTGAGTATGGGGACACGCCGATCCAATACTGCGCATCAGGTTGACGCGGACCGCATCTGCGCCCGCTGGCTGGCCCGCGCCGGCATCGCCTATGCTATTTCGGTTTTGAAAGACGACGACCGCAGTCTGGATGGCAGGAATGATTTATGGTACGACAATCCATCGATATTCCGGCAGGCGAAATTGTCGACCGGCACCTTTACGGTGTATAGTGAGTCGCCCTCGTTCGATGAAAGTTTGCGGTATGGTCCGGGGGATGAGGCGTCCCGATTGAATCTGCTCTGGGCAACGCCCGAGCAGGTCGCGCGCTTGCCTGAGATGACCAGTCCGGATGCACAACTGCTTCTGAACTGGCTGGAAACCACGCCGCCAGGAAACGAACGCAGAATGAATCAACTGGGCGAATTAAGTACGTTGCGTCAGTTGGGGACCCTGGCGAATTATTCGGCAGAGTTTCTTTATGGAGAAGATCTGAATCTGAACGGCTTGCTGGACGCATCGGAAAATGATGGCGATCAGTTACTTCCGAACGATGATCAAGACGGAAAGCTGGATTATGGTTTGCTGCATTGGCTGACGATTTATTCTTATGATCTGGAAATCGATGGCAAGGGGAAATCCCGCTTAAACATCAACGAAATCGATTATGGACAACTGACCGGTGAATTAGGCTTTTTACCGGAAAATGCCCATTGGATCATTCATCATCGTCCCTTTGAGGCGATCACGGATCTGATCAGTGAAAATCCGACGGCGCTTGATGCCGAAGTCATCTCTTTATCGGAAAACAGCGGGACAGGAAATCTGGATCAGGAGATCGTTATCTTCCCGCCCTCGATCGAGGTATTCCGGCAGGTGGCCGACCGGATCACGGTTTCCAGTGAATCAAAGGTTTATGGCCGAATCAATATTAATACGGCTCCACGGGAAGTTCTGATTGCGGCGTTGGATCTGGATAAGGCCCTGGTAGATAATCTGATCAATTACCGGGAGGCATTGCCGCTGGGTTTTTCTGAAACCGGAGAAATTTTTGATGTGCCGGGGATCACGGTTCCGGATATAAAAAAGATTATACCACGGGTAACCGTTCGGTCTTATGTCTTTCGTATCCGCAGTTATGGCCAGGCCCGGAACAGTCATCAGAACCATCAAATCGAAACGGTGGTGGATCGGGGGCGGGGCGAAGAGATTCCTAAGGTATTGTACTGGAAAGAAACGGATTAATTAAATCATTGATAAAAAAAGAGTTGTGGTGTCTGGAGTTTCCGTTTTCAAAGAATACCCAGTATTTTCTGTCATGAGAACTTAACGTAGTAAAATGACGATATGTATAAAAGTGATAATCCGATAAGCTTGCCAGACAATCGATTGATTTTTCGGAAGTTGTTGGTTATAATGTAAACTTGATCTTACTGGCTTACTAATTGATTATGTCAGTGAGATTTTTCTCTGATATCTCATAGCAACAGGAGAAGTGATGGATCATAAAGCATTTCAATATCCAAAACAGGTTTCAATTAAATCGCAAAATCGCCAGACAAACCGATCGGTTCGATTCACAGGTTGGTCCGATATTACCGGGAAATGGTTTTATCTGGCTTTATTGGTCGCGATGATTAACAGCTCACTGAGTATGGGGCAGATCAGTGTCAGTGGTCTGGCAACCAAACAGATCTATACCAATAGTGTGACCTTTACGGTCAATACGGAATCCGGTTATCAATATTCCGCGCTACTTGACGGTATTCCTGTTGCAGTGGGTTTCGCAGTCACCGTAAATACGCCGGATTATCATGAATTGCTGGTCCAGCGGGAACCGATTTCGACCGGGGATCAAGAAGTGCTTTTGGTTCAATTTATTATCAAGGCTTCCGAGCGTTTCGATACGGAATGGGGGCTTCCGGTCTGGACACCGCTACCGCTGGTCCATTCCGCCAGTCAGGAGTATGCGGATGGACACCTGCAATTGGTGGCGCCTTCTGTTTATCCGGCGGGTCTGGAAATCCCGGTGGCGGCCCGGGTCAAAGACAGCGTCGATCAGCGTCTGGCGGTCAATGGGATATTAACAGCGGAAAATTTCTCTGGTAGTGACATCCAGTTGTTTCGAGGGTCTGGCAGTGGTTTTTTGCCGGCGGCGACTCAGTCGGGCAGTATTGACTATCAGCCCTCCTGCGGGCCTCTAACGGCTCCCAAGACGATAGCTATTGAGTCCGAGACCCACTGGCAAACCGTATCAGGCGCCATCAATACGGATAGCAACTGGGGCGAAAAGGCGCGCATTCATATTACCGGTCAATTATCGGTTGCCTCCGGAGTGACATTGACGATGGGCGCCGGCAGTGTTGTGACCGTGGATCCGGACCTGGAAATAATGGTTTGGGGTAAAATTGTTGTGAATGGAACCCTGGCGGATCCGGTGGTTTTCACAGCGCCTGACCGTAGCGAGCCCTGGGGCGGCTTTGTTTTTGAAAGCGGCAGTCAGGGCGATTTTACGGGAACTTTTTTCACGGCATCGGGCGCCGATTCCAGCTGGTTTGACAATAATTCTGGCCGGGGCAGCAGTCACCGGCATGAGCAGTGCCTGTTTTACCTGGGGCAGAATGTTGAACTCGAACTGACGGATTGTTATGTGTTGGAGACTCCCGGCCAGTTGGCACACGGAGAGAACGCCCGGCTGACCCTGTCAGACTGTCTGGTACAAAAAATGGTGACCTGCGGCCAGTACAACGGGGGACAACTGACCGCGACGAATTGTGAGTTTATTGAATTTCCATCTGCCACGGCCGGTTTTGTCGATGGCGATAATGACGCGTTTTATCTAAACGGCGGGCCACATACTTTTACCGGATGCCTGATCGGCTGGACGTTGGATGATGGCATTGATGCCGGCCAGGGTGCGGAAGGCGCGGTTATCGTCGATAACTGCTGGTTTGAGTCCTGTTATCATGAAGCGATGGCCTGGTCATCGGGGCCCCGTTACGCCACGGTAACCGATACCGTTGCCATGAATTGCGGACAGGCGATCGAGTGTGGTTATGATGATCCCTTTATTGACGCGGATAACTGCTTTTTTACGGCCAACCTGGTGGGAGCGCGATTTGGCGATAATTACGCGCGATCATTTGATGGTTTTCTGGATGTCCAGAACTCCCTTTTGCTGTTTAATTATCGTGATGTCTGGGGGCGGGCGTGGGACAACTGGCAACTTCATTTGAGCCAGATGGAGATTCAAAATAATTATCTGACTCGAGCCGATGAAAATTTCCCCAATAATATGGTATGGGCCCCGATCGCTCATCCTGATCAGGCGGCTTTACTCACGTCATTTAAAAATACCGCGGGAACCCTGGTTGGCGTGGGGATCGCTGTTGGGAATAATGAAATCGATCTGGCAGGGTTGTCTGAAGTCAATACCGTGCCGGTCAGGCTCAGTACGTTCACGACAGTTCCGGTTGCGGTGAACTATGCCATCTATGCCGATGCCAGCCTGCTAACGAGAGGACTATTGAATTTTATTCCCGGCCAGACAGTTCAAAATATTGAATTTGCCAGGCCGGAGGATGAAAATCTGCGTCAGGTACGCATCGTCCTGACGGAACCGACCAACGCGGAATTAACCGGTTACAGCCGGATTATTTATCAGAAACCTTATATTATCCAGAAAGATCTGGTGGTTGAGGGCGATGACTGGCGGTATTTCAAAGGAGTCAGTGAACCTCCATCAGACTGGAACGAATTGAATTTTGAACCGGATAGCAACTGGCTATCAGGGCCATCGGGTTTTGGCTATGAAACCGATAGCGGATATGAGTCCTGTATTGCTACCAACTTAACGGATATGAAGGGGAAGTATCTCAGTGTTTACGCACGAAAGCTATTCCGGGTGGGTCGCCCCGATCAGCTCAGCGAATTGATATTGAGTATGAACTGGGATGATGGCTATATTGCCTATATCAATGGAGAGGTCGTTAACAGCCGTTATGCCCCCGATCCGCCCAGCTATGATGAACCGGCAAGTACCGGTAATCATGAAGGATGCTGCGGCGGCAGTTGCACGGCCGATCGGATTGATCTTTCGTGGTTTATCGAACGTTTAGCGCCGGGTGAAAATGTTCTGGCGGTTCAGGTGCACAACACCTCCTACACCAGTTCCGATTTTCTGTTTATTCCGGAGTTGACAGCTTATGCCCGGCCGCTACCGGGCGATGTCGAACCGGATGGGGATGTCGATATCAGTGATCTGGCAATCTTTTCGGCGGCCTGGCTGGCGGCAGAAGGGGACCCCGAGTTTATTCCCGCCTGCGATATCGATCCGGATAATCCCGGATTGATCAATCTGTTGGATTTGAATGTGCTGGGGACCAACTGGTTAGATGGCGCTGATTAACTCAAAATGGCTCCAGATGAATTGGGATATCAATTTGTGAATTATGAAGGGAACATCTAAAATGCATTCCGGGCTGCAAGCGGTCTGGTTCTCCTCTGGACTGCGTCACAAAAAACCGTGAAAAATATGCCCATCCGTAAAACAACTGACGGAAAGCAAGTCCGGATTGCCCATCGATCTGAACTCGGTTGTTGGTAGGTTCATATGAGTGGTTTGGCATATTGTTA
Organism: Sedimentisphaerales bacterium; assembly: GCA_963663965.2. Lineage (GTDB taxonomy): Bacteria > Planctomycetota > Phycisphaerae > Sedimentisphaerales > SM23-30. Next base: position 58,688 of record CAXXFK010000010.1, on the reverse strand, counting down.
TTTTTATGAACAGCCTGATTTTAAGTTTGCTTAACAGTCTAAAATATTGTATAATGCCCTAATGTCGTCGATATAGGAACTATTTGCTGTGAGGAGAATGTTTTGTGAGTACTAAAAAGCTATGTATTTTTTTTGCGGTGTTTTTTTTTGCTAATTCTGTTTCGTTTGCCTTAAACGGCAGCGGTTCAGAGATGGATCCTTATGTGATAGTCAACCGGTCGGATTTTGATGCGTTCTGCGGCAATACGGCCTATTGGGCTGCCGGCGTCTATACCCAACTGGATGCCGATATCGACCTGAGCGGGACAACATATACCCAGGCGCCGATTGCTGGTGATGCGACGGCTTCGAACTACAACGGTATAAAATACTGCGGCAGTTTTGACGGCGGCGGTCATGTTATTATGAGTCTTACGGTCAGTGATGCGCTATACGCCGGTCTGTTTGGATATATCAGTTCGGACGGTTCTGTATCAAATCTGGGGGTGGAGAATGCAGGCATCTCTGAAAAACTAGATCCGGTGGCCTGTGCGCGGTGAATTTTGGCAGCATCAGCAGGTGCTATTCTACCGGAACGATTACCGGCAACGGTGATTCTACCGGTGGGCTGTGCGGGGCGAATCACGGCAGCATCGGCAGGTGTTATTCGCTGGGACGGTTACCGGAGGGGATTTTTATACCGGGGGGCTGTGCGGGCAGAATGGTATTTATGGCGAGATGGCAGAGTGTTACTCGATCGGTGCGGTTACGGGCGGTGACTATGTCGGCGGTTTATGCGGGGATAATATCGGCAGTATAATTGGGTGTTATTCTACCGGAGCGGTTACTGGCAATGGTCAGCATGTCGCCGGGCTGTGCGGGTATGTCACTGGCTATTTTACTGAATTACTATACAGCTTCTGGAATAGAGAAACCAGCGGACAGGCCGTGGGGTATCATCTGGATGCCTCATCGAGTCCGAGAATCTCCAATGTGGTTGGGGTGACGACCGCACAGATGCAGACACAAAGCACATTCACCAATGCGGGTTGGGATTTTGCGGGCGAGACAGCAAATGGTATGGATGATGTCTGGGTGATGATGGACTTGCCTGTGTTTGGCTGGCAGAAGACACTTTACGGCAGGGGCACGGCGGGCAATCCTTACCTGATCAGGAACCTGTACGATTTTAATGAGTTCTGTTCCGACAGCAGCTACTGGGAGAGCGGGGTTTATGCCCGGCTGGAGTGCGATCTTGACTTGGGCGGGATAACATACACCCAGGCGCCGATTGCAGGCGATACAGACACTGATTCGAGTTTTGACGGCACACGATACAACGGCATTTTTGATGGCGGCGGCCATGTTATCAGCAATCTTACCGTCAGCGGCGCGTATTACTGCGGCTTGTTTGGAAATATCGTAGCAAGCGGCACTGTGTCAAACCTGAGACTGGAAAATGTCGCCGTTTCCGCTACACAAAGGTTTGCCGGCGGTCTTTGTGGTTGTAATCACGGCAGTATAAGGGCGTGTTATTTTGACGGAACGGTAACAGGCATTCATGATATTGGCGGCCTGTGCGGCTATAATGACGGCAGCATCAGCGAGTGTTATTCTACCGGTGCGGCAACGGGTGAACTGTATGTCGGCAGCCTGTGCGGTGGTAATTATGGCCGTATAAACAAGTGCTATTCCGCTGGGAGCGTTGCGGGGGATCGCACTATCGGCGGGCTGTGCGGGAGTAATTCCGGCAACACCAGCATTATCAGCGAGTGTTATTCCACGAGCACAGTTACGGGCGTCTATGACAGCATCGGCGGGCTGTGCGGATGGAATGATGGCAGTATTATCAGATGTTATGCCGCCGGGACAGTTACCGGGGATTATATGCGAATCGGCGGGCTGTGCGGGACCAATAGCTCAGGCAGTATCAGCGAGTGTTATTCGACTGGCTCGGTTACAGGCAATTATAATATCGGCGGTTGTGCGGGAGTAATTCCGGCAGCATCAGTGAATGTTATTCCACTGGAGCAGTTAGTGGCAATAGCAGTGGTATCGGCGGACTGTGCGGATTTCAAGTCGGTGAAACCGCTGAAATACTGAACAGCTTCTGGGATAAACAGACCAGCGGACAGGCAAATGGGTATAATCAGCATACTTTGGATCCAGGGACAATAACCAATGTACAGAGTCTGACGACCGCACAGATGCAGACACGAAGCACATTCACCGATGCAGGCTGGGATTTTGTATTTGAGATGGCAAATGGGACGGATGATGTCTGGGTCATGCGCGACTATCCTGTTTTTGCCTGGCAATATGCCCTTACAGGCAGCGGCACAGCGGCTGATCCGTATCTGATAGCGAATATGGATGATTTTACCATATTCTGCAACAACAGCGGCTACTGGCTGAGCGGGATTTATGCCCGGCTGGAGTGCGATCTTGACCTGGGCGGAATAACATACACCCAGGCGCCTATTGCAGGCGATACAGATACTGATGCGGTTTTTGACGGCACACAGTATCAAGGTCATTTTGATGGCGGAGAGCATGTTATCAGAAATCTTACAGTAAATTGTATCGTGCACGCCGGTCTATTTGGATATACTGGTGAGGACTGCTCTGTGTTAAATCTGGGACTGGAAAATGTCGCTGTTTCCGCAGACTATTATGTCGGCGGGTTATGCGGAAGCAACTATCGTGGCAATATAAGCCAGTGTTATGTGACCGGCGCGATAATGGGTGATGATATTGTCGGTGGGCTGTGTGGGTTTAGTTGCGGCAGTATCAACCAGTGTTATTCCGCCGGGACGGTTACGGGTGATGAATCAGTCGGCGGGCTGTGCGGGTTGAATCCCGGCAGCATCAACCAGTGTTTTTCGACCAGTGCGATAACGGGGGGTATTTGGCGGGTTGGCGGGTTGTGTGGATGGAATTCTGGCAGTATCAGTCAATGTTATTCCACCGGAGCGGTTCCTGACCGTGCTAATTATTTCGGCGGCCTGTGCGGGAATAGCACTAACGGCAGCATTAGCGGGTGTTTCTGGGATATGGAAACTTCAGGGATCACAACAAGCGAAGGCGGAACAGGATTAACAACAGTTCAGATGCAGACACGAAGCACATTTACTGATGCGGGCTGGGATTTTGTATTTGAGACGGCCAATGGAACAGACGATGTCTGGGCCATGTATGACTATCCTGTATTTGCACGGCAATACACCATGGCTGGAAGCGGCACCGCCGCCGATCCGTATGTTATCGACAGCCGGGCGAAATTTGATCTCTATATCGCCGAGCCGGCGTACTGGAGCGCCTATGTTCGCCTTGACTGCCATCTGGACCTGTCCGATACCGCCTATGCTGCGGCCCTCATCGCCCCGGATACCAGCGCCGCGGCCGGTTTCCAGGGCATCAAATTTACCGGCAACTTCAACGGCAACCGGCGGCGTATTACCGGCCTGAACATCAACCAGTCCGCCAAGAATTATATCGGCCTGTTCGGCTGTATTGACAGCGGCGCACAGGTTTATGACATTGATGTACGCGGCAGCCTGAACGGCCAAATGTATGTGGGCGGGCTGTGCGGCTATAACACCGGCCTGATCCAGCGATGCTCAGCCGGAGGCACCGTCATTGGCAACGGTTATGTCGGCGGCCTTATCGGATTCAACGCCGGCGACATCCGGACAAGCTGTTGTAAAAGCCAGGTTGACGGCTACGATTATGTCGGCGGCTTTGCCGGCGAAAACCACTATTACGGCGGCAGCATTGTCAATAGCTATGCCGTTGGTGAAATGCTCAGTATGGACCTTGGCGCAGGCTTTGTCGGCCTCAATGGCGGTTTAATCCACAATTGCTACGCGGCAGTAAATCACCCAATCGGCGGATTGCTGGTTGGGGCCTTCTGCGGCGCGCAGGATACCGCTAATCCCGGATACTTTTCGATTACCGGCTGCTACTATGACAGTTCCACCGGAGCCGACCTCTACGCGACCGCCGTAAGACCTGCGCAACTGACCATGCGCCAGACCTTTGTCGGTTGGGATTTCACCGGCAGTATCAAGGACGGAACACAGAATCTATGGCATATGCCCTTCTGGACCAACAAAAGCCGTCCCATTCTAAGCTGGCAGATTGACATCTCCGACATGATGAGAAACTGGATGACCGCCGAGACGTCATGCGACCTCAATGGTGACCAGACGGTCAACCTCTTTGATTTTGCAATACATGCAGCAGATTAGAAAGAGTGACGGAAAGAAGAAGTCTGAAACTATACCCAATGGATATGAAAATTCCTGATTGCTCAAAGACAACTTATTACTCGTTAAGGAGTCATCTCCCGGCGTAACGGGAAAATTCAATTGTCAAGGGTATGAACGCAAGATGATGATCCGGTTCTTTGTTCCCTGGCAAAGCAAACTCAATTTCGCTTTCGCCTCTAGAGCAATTTTATAGAGGCGCCTTTTAAACATAGAGCCGTTCGGTTATTCGCCGGCACAGGGTGAACCACCCAGGTGGGATCCGGCCATCCAACCGGCCATGCGATTCCAATCGGCCGGCGGGGCGTAGTCATCGCGAGCCACCAGAGAATAGCCACTCCCGTCCGTGGCGGGATACCAGGTATCTTTATAATCGATTCGCAAGATTGCTGCCTGTAATGGATCGGGAAGTCGTAAGACCAGGTTTTCACCCCCGTTACTGAGATTGCCCTGAAATTCACCGGCAATATTCAATTCGGTACCATAACTGGCTTCAAACAGGGTACGGTCATTCACGATAATGGTATATTCACCAGCGGCGAGCGTCATCGCCGGGCAGGTAAAGGTCACGCCGACATCCAGCCTGACGCCGGTAATATCCAGATCCTGCTGACCGATATTGCGTAATTCGATGAACTCCAGATCGGTACTTTCGGCGGGATGATACATGATCTCGGTAATGCGCAGATCACTGAGCAACTGACTGGCAAAGGCATAAGGATCATCCACGGACTGGCTTTGCAGGATGGTCGTGTCCAGAGCCAGGCCAAATACGATATCGGAGCTTCCGGGAGTGACCTGATGCACTTCCACGGCAATGGTATTTTCGCCGGGTTGCAGAATCACCTGTGATGGGTCTAATGAGGCATATTCATAGGTGGCGTTATCGACCGAACGATCCGACCAGGTACTATGGGTGACGGTAGTGTCGGAATTGAATCCGATCCGGAAGGCTTCGACGCCATTGATATAGATTACGGCCGCATCGTCAATCACGGTCGCCAGGTCGAGGGTTAGGATATCCGCGAGATCGATGTCTTCGGGCAGGGTAAAGCTGCCCCGGAAATAATAGGTCTGGGCGCCTATCGTCAGGGGAGTACTCTTGACTGCGGGCAGGGTGGAGCCTTCGACATAGAGTAAGCCATTGCCCTGGGGCCAGCTACTGTCATCATAGCCCGTTTCCCTCCAGGCGGTCTGCAAGTCATTGTCATTCTGATTATAACGCCAGCTGTCATCGATCTGTATCAGGTTCAGCTGGATCGTTTCGGCCGTCGAAGTGACGGGATTGGCGATGCCCGGTGTGGGAATGGAGAAGAAGCTGTAGGTCCGGCCATCTTCGTTTAAGAGGCCCTGCGAGAAGTCGGAGGTTTGCGGGCCGTAAACGACCCAGTCAATTTCTCGGCTATCGGACTCGAACAACGCGATATGTCCCAGATCGGCAGACAGACGGAACGGGAAGTGTCCCGGGTCATTCTGGGCGTCGGCATCGAAGACGGCGTATCCCTGTCCCGGAACAAAGTTGAGGGGAGCCAACTGATATTTTTCCGGCTGGGAGACCGGATTGTCCGTGATGTAAAGACCGCCGATATTAACCGGCCAGGCAGAAGCGTTATACAGTTCGACAAAATCATCCAGGAACAGGACATCCCCGTTGCAGAGCCATTCATTGATCCGCAGATTCGCAGGATCTCCCTGAGGATACTGGATATTGGCATTTCCCAGAGTCGGGGCGCATAACTGCCAGTCGCCTCGCGAGTTTCTGCCGATGGAGAGGTCCGCGATTTGTAATCCAAAGACAACGGAATCCAATAACAGACCGGCCGGGTTGAAGAGATAAAGGCCTTCACCTTTGTCGTCTAAAGCGAAACCCGTGTGGATTTCGCCGCTGACAAGGGAGGTATCGGCGTAGAGGACCAGGTACTGTCCGGATTCGATTTGCGAGCCGGCCGGAAAGACGAATTTAGTGGGATTGGTTGGGATATCGGTCAGGCTGAAACCGGCCAGGTCAAGGGTTTCCGCACCGTCATAATAGAGTTCAATCAGGTCCGGCCAGGCGGCGTTCTTTTCCAGAACAGTGACGTTCTTGGCCAGCACTTCATTTAAGATTAAGCGGCTGTAGCTGCTATCGACTATCCAGTTGGGTGACACGGTTGGGGCCTGATCACTTTGCCACTGTTCGGCGCGGTTGAGTCCGATGGCTTCTACGGTGTAGGGAACGCCATCAGACAGGCCGGATAATATTACCGGTTCGGTAACCGGGTAAGCGCCGCTCCAGGAGTTCTGATTGAGCCGGTAACGATAGGCAGTGATACCGGGGCCGCCGATATGTAATGTTACGGTGTCATTCCAGGAATAGGCTTGTGGGACGCCTTGAATGGCTGCGCCCGCCGGGACCATAGCGCCCAAGTCCAGTCCATCCGGCGCCGCGGCAATGGCGGGCGATTCCGGGCGTAACTGGAAATTACCGGCCGGATCAACGAATAATGGGTCACCTACCGTATTGCCAGATCCCAGGTCCATGATGGTTCCCAGACGTTGGCCGACTGAATCGCCGGCACGCTGGGCGGGTAGCAGGCAGTTATTCATGACCAGATCGGTTACGAAACCGGGTTCGCCAGTCAGGCTCTGATCAACATTTTCAAAAATTCGCTGTGGAATATCGTAGAATATGTTGCTATCCAGCCAGGCGCCGCGGCCTTCCGGATCTCGATTGGGGATCAGGAATTTGAAAACGGAGAAGGTGGTCGTGGGGGTGTCATCCGGTATGCCAACGACGGTATTATGTTCGAAATACAAGTAGGTGCCGGTTTTGAGATCGATGACATGGTCGATATCGTAAAAGACGTTACGAACCATGGTTACGACGGCGTCGTAATCATCATCGCCGGTGGATACGACATTCGAGTCGCCGGTGCCGGTATTGTAAACATCCTTGTGGACGTTGCATAAAGAGATTGCCTTCTATCCAGGCATCGCCACCCAGGTCCAGGCATTCATCGCCCGAACCCATAAATACGTTGTTCAGCACCTGCAGGATGGGACCCGGTAAGCCCGGACCGGAAAAATCGATAATGTCGTTGTGGCCTTTGTTGGCGCCAAAGATATTGTTTTCGATAATAAAATGACCGCCGGTGAGAATTCCGGACCCTTTGATATCTTCTACCAGGTTGTCATCGCCAGCGGCCGGGTATTCAGCGGCGGAGAAACGATCCGGGAATACGCAATTGCGGACGATCAATGATGCGTTGTCCGCCCGGACGAGGCGTCGTTTCGAGCCGGTCCAGCTCAGATATTCCAGCAATGCGGACGCGTTGCTCAGGCCAATGGCCCCGTTATTGGTTTCGGCGTAGCCAATGACGGCATAGCCGATGTAATTATCCTGTTGGGTGTTTATCAACTGTATCCCGTTCCAGATCCCGGCGCTAAACGGTGACCGGGTGAAATGGATCAGGTTATCGCCGGTTCCAGTGGCAGACAGTTTCCCATAGACAGTAAGTTCGGCGCCTGGATCGAAAAAGACAGTAGTGCCTGCTTCTATAGTCAGGGTGACATCAACCGGAACAATCAGCGTTGTCGTCACCTGATAGGGTCCGTTTTGCGCAGACCAGATAGTATCTGTAGTGAGTGATCCGCCTACTAATGTGATTGTTGAATCTGCCGGCAAGAGTGGAATCTGCGGTTCGGTAATGTAACCGTAACCAGCCATCGCCGGGGCCGGGGGCGTATACTGGACTGGTTGATCGCCAGAGGACAATGCCGGCGCGGCGGTCAGGTCGACAGTCCAGGTGCGGGAAGGGGTGCCCTGGGGATCGCCGGGAGTCATGAAACCGGTATTGATTCCGACCGTCTGGCCCTGCCATAATCCGGCTGAGTTGCGTCCCAGTACATCCACACGATAAGTATGACCATGTTCCAGGCCGGTAATTTCCAGTACGCCCAGAATGTTGTCGGGATCGACCGGGAAATCATCGGCATTGATGGGGAGCAGAATTTCATTGCTCCAGGCACCGGGGATGTCGTTATCAACCAACCGGTAACTGTAACTGATAATACCGGGGCCGCCGATTTGAAGCGTTGCCTGAGCGCTGTTTGCAATACCATCCGGTTCACCGGAAATGGAAGCGCCGGCCGGTACCAGGTAGCCCCGGTCCAGGCCGTTGATACCGGTTCCAATGGCTGGTGAGCCGGTTTGCAGACCGAGGTCCGCCGGGAAATCGATAAACATTGGATCGGTATCCAGATTGTCCGAGCCCAGATAATGCCATTGCTGGGGAAGTATGGAGCGGTAAATGTAGATCGGGCCGGTTGGGCCGTAATCCGCCGGGTTATCGAAGAAATGTTCGAACAAGGCGGCGGAGTTATAATGAATATTGCTATCCATATAGGTCCCGCGGCCGGGAGTGCGTGGTGGATTTCTGAACGGTTCACCAAAGCTGACGTCCGCTATTTCGGTATCGATAAAGACATTATTCTGTACCCAGGTGTAGACATCTTCCTTGTGCAGGATACAGTGTTCATTGTTAATGAAAACATTGCGCACGATGCAGACTTCCGAACCATCGCCAGTGGCGATCGCGTTGGAGGTGCTGTCGCTGCTGCTGTTCTGGTGGAAGTTGGTGAACAGGTTGCCTTCAATATGGGCGTCGGTGCTATCCAGGTCCGGACCGTCATCGCCGCCACCCAGCCACAGGTTGTTATAGAACTGGATGATGGGACCGGGCCGCTGGCCGCCGGTGAAGTCCATGATGTCATTATAGCCAGTGGAAATACCGAAGGTACACTGATCGAAAATCAGGTATTCATCACCCGACAGTCCGGTGCCGTGCAGCGGTTCCGTGCCGCTGATGGATGGGAAGACACAATTTCGGATAACTGCCGATGGATGAGTCAATTCCATCAGGGCGGTGGAACTGTTGGTACTGGTAAAGGTCATGTAATTCATAAAGGCCCGGGCCTGGTTGACAATGATCGAGTCGCCCTGTCCATCTCCGAATTCCATATCCACAAACTGCAACCGGTTGTCTGTCAGGGTGTTTCTGATAGCGATGCCATCCCAGCGGGTGGCTGATTGCGGATTGGGCGCCATGCGAATATGGGCATATTCATTGCCTTCGGCCTGGAGAGTACCATTGACGGTGATACCGGTTCCAGAATTAAAGAACAGGGTTGTTCCCGGTTCGACTATCAAGAGGATGCCCGAAGGCACGATGAGGTCCCCAGTAATCATATAGGGCCCTTCTGATGCGATCAGGGTTGTGTCTTGAGTGAGTGTGCCGGATATTTCGGTTGGGGTGCTGCTGTTTTGCCAGACATCGATTGCCTGGCTGTCAATTACATGGCCGCTACCGGCAGGACCATCATAGGCCTGTACCAGGATACGGGTGATGCCGGGATGGATGGGGACACCGTCTATGACATTGCTGGTATCCAGAATTCCGGCCATTTCAAAATCGAAACTCAGATCAGAACTCGTTTGGTTAGCCTGATGGATTTCGACCGCCAGGATGTTCGTGCCGCTGACCAGATAGTCGGTATTGATGTTATATTCATTGAATACATCTTCGTCACCTCCGCTGATAGCCTGATCGGCAGGGGTGGTATAAGTGACCGGGGTGGTTGATAAATTATAAGTGCAAATTTGATGACCATTCAGATAGACGATACCGCCATCATCACACAACAAACCAATCCGTAAATTAGTATATTGAGAAGGATCATCTATTTCAAATTTCATACGAAAATAGGTGGTAATGTTTTTCTGCGTTCCACTGGTACCGGGATCGGTATCGATATAGGTCACTGCGGGTGAGGTTTCATCGCCATCGCCATAGCCCAACTGGGTGGCCTGGGGGCCTTTCCAACTACTGTCATCGTAGTTGATTTCCTGCCATGCAGTGCCCTGATTGCTGCCATCATCGAGGTATTGCCAGGATGAACCTCGCGGAATGATCATCGACTCTTCGACGCCGCCGGAACCTTCTCCGAGTGACCATATACCCGATAGCGCGGACCATTGCGCGGGCAGGCCGTTCACCAGAATAGAGCGGGTATGGATAGCATCGGCCGTGCCGTTCAGCGCCACCATATCGGCGCCGGTTTGATAATAATCACCGGTTTTAGTCAGGTTTGTCTCTACGGTAAACTCCGATGGAATCAGCGACAGGACATGAGCGCGCCGGGTAACCATCCAGGATTTGATGGCGTTAATGGTCTGGGCGGGGACAAAACCGGATAACAGATTATCCATGAAGGGGTCGAATTGTTCTGGGGCCAATATAGTATCGCACAAGTCTTTTAAGTGGCCGTAATAGCGGCCGGCCAGTTGCGGATGGCTGACCATACGCTGCAGGGCGGCAATGGCGCTATCACCGGATCCGGACATAAAGGGGAATATTTCGGCGGTGGCCGAGCCGATGGACTGGCCCTGGCCGAGGATAGAGTCCAGGTCGTGCTGGATCAGGATAAAACGGGTATCAGCGCTGCCGCGATAGAGATAGTAATCATCACCATTACCATTTGCCAGGGTGGTTTCGCTGTTGTCCAGCATGATATTGAGCGCCAGGAAGCGGAGCCACTGCTCGACATTGACAACCCGATTCAGTTCTTCGATATACTGTTCATCGGATGTCATGTTGAGTACATAAGTCAGTTCGATCAAATCGCTCCAGTCATCCTGGGATTCATTGGTTTCTTTGCTATAGCGACTGCGGTAGGTGTCTGGATTCTGGCCTTCGTAGCGAAGGTCGGCTTCGGTACCGACACGCAGGCATTTATAAGCGTTGCCGGCCCCGTTGCCGGGGAACTGATGGTCGGCATATTCGCTGTTAATGGCTTCGATGTGGACATAGCTGCCGTATTGTGGCGAGCCGGAATTGGCCAGATTATTGCCATTGACGCGGACCTGAACGGCAGTGGCATCGCCGGTGGCCAGGCCGCAGCGCTGGAACAGGGCGCTGCCGGTGAGTTGGAGCCAGGTGTATTGAGTGTTCAGATTAATGGCGACGACTTCTTTCCAGGGATCGTCCGTGCGGAAATTAACGCGGTAATTATTGGGGCGGGAGGTGCGAGTGCCATGGCCGCGATTGCGTACGCCCACGTTGTAACGCATTTTCATATCGACGCCATCCAGGCTGATAAAGGTGGCGTTCATCTGGGCATCGCTTTGTTCTTCGGTGCTGTTGGTGCCCAAGCCGATCTGGTTTAATTCAGCGCGTTCGGCTTCGGTCATAATGATGCGATAGATGGGCTGGGAACCGGGTTGCCAGGCGGTTTGCGGATCATAGCTGTTGTCTACCTGGTAGAGACAGTTTGCCCGTTGTTCCATGGATCCATCTACGTTACAGGGCGCCGGCATCGTTCTGATATTTCCTTCAATATCTGCGGCTTCGACATAAAACTCAACAACGGTTTTATCCGGTTGAGAGGGCAAGGTGGCCGTATAAAGGCGATGGCCGGGAAGTAACGTATCGCTTAACGGATCGACCGACATGGCTATGGCGTCAAAGGATGGCTGGCCGTCTATCCGGTAGTATAGCAATACCGTAGCACTTTCTATGGCTTCATCGATGACTTCGGCTGTGACCGTGACCATATCGTTATCTCGCGGAACAAAAGGCTTATGGCGGGCGCTGGTAATGACGGGTGCGGCGCCGCCTGTCCGGTCGTTCAGGTCAGTGGAATTCTTGCGGCCCGGCGTGCCTTGCAGTTCGGTACCGGCCCGCCAGAGACTGCCATATTCGTTCGATAGTGTGGTATTAGTCAATTCCAGACTGTAACCCAGTCCGTCATGTTCATCGGCCCATTTCCAGCCACGATGGTAATTATCGATTGGACCCAGTATCCGTTGCGCCCATTCACCCTGATCGGCGTAACGAACCTGATCGATAACTTTACCCAGAGCGTTGGTCAGCTCGACTTTTTCGCCGCTATTGCTTAAGCGACCCTCCCAGCCACCAATCATATTCGTGACATCGGGATATTTTAGCTGGAATATATTGGGATCGGATGCAATGACGAGATATTCACCCGGTTCAAGCGATATGGCGGGGAATTGATAGGTAACCCCGTCGGTTATTCGCCAGTGTTCGAGGTTGACGGCGCTGAAACTGCTATTGTAGATTTCCAGATACTCTTCGCGGATATCTTCGACGAGTGGATGAGAGTCATTATAGGGATGGTACATCAGTTCAGTAATTAAGATGCCATCTTCCGGCAGGCGCCCACCGTTGCTCTGATTGGGAGTCGGGGCAGAGGCCGTATCCGGAACGAAATCTTGCCAGCTGGTACCGCCATCAGGATACCTCCCGTAAGAATGGTTGGTTGCCTGGGGGCCAAAGTCGATGAAGCGGGTAATCAGATGGCGATTGCTATCCAGCAGGACAATATCTTCACCACCGGAGGCAGAGAGTTTGAAATCGACATGAAGGGGGCCCTGGTTCATTTCTCTATCCGCCCAGAGGATCAGGTAGCCGCCGGCGGCGATAGTGGTTTGTTCGGGAGACGTGGCCGGTATTTGATAGGGGGTCAGGCTTAACTGATCATCCGTGATATACATACCCCCAATGTCTATGGCTTCGGCGCCATAGTTGTAGAGTTCGATCCAGTCATCAGCGTCTCCATAGCTATCGAAGAAGAAATCTGAGTTATCGGCCATGAATTCGTTGATAACCAAGGTAATGGGTTGGCCTGTACTTTGCCATTGTTCGGCTAAAATGGCAAAATCAGAGCTGTTAACCCCGGGTTGACCATCCAGATTGGCCAGGGGGTTTGAACCGACAAGCCAGTCCCAGCTGAATTGAACTAAGTCCTCGATATCAACATTACAGTCACCATTCAGGTCTGCTGAGGGGCAATATGACCAGACTGACGCACAGAGACTGAGGGCTAAAATCAGAGTAATAAAGAGGCTTTTGAATTTCAGGTTCATATCTTCTCCAATGCAATATAACTTTTAACTTTAAGCAGGGATGATACTAACTATAAATCGGAGGATTTTGGACGAGGGTTTCAATAAAGATTTAATGAACTAATGAATCATACTAAAGGGGGGAACGGATCGCGTGATGATTCATTATACCGGGCTTGTTTGAACTCGATGCTTTATCAAAGAAGCTTCTGGACCAGGATGCATTAGTAGCAAACCAAATTAAGGTTTTTTGGAATTCCTAATGACTGATGGCAGTAAGATGAAATGTTTGCTAGAAAACGATTAATTATACGTCAGAGACATTATAGCATGAATTGTAGAGTTTAATCAATGCTTTTATAAAATTTGATGATATATTAAATGAATGATTTGAATTTATTTTTGTGCTTCAAATTGTGCAGGGTTTACTGTTAGGAAAAGTTGGATATCATCATGTTAATAAATGAGTTATGGTGATATTGTTTTGGTTGGTATGGTGGCTTTGAGAGGTTGAAAAGAGTTTGGATCCAATAAATTTGTTTTATTCTGGTTTGTGAGCCTGTTTGCATAACCCCCCATTAGAAATTTGAATTGGGATCGCCGGTTGATATTTGCTCTTTCTCGCTATGGCGGCCTTAGAATACCATCGGAGCTATACGGCTTAACATGGGACAATATTCTATGGGATAAAGGGCGGTTTATCGTCCCAAGCCCAAAGACCGAACATATCGAAGGTAAAGAATCACGAATAGTGCCATTATTCCCTGAACTATTACCGTACCTTCAGGAAGCCTATGAGCTTGCTCAAGAAGGCGAAAGCAGAGTAATAACCATATATGATGTCAATAGCCAGAATTTGCGTACACAGGCTCACTGGATAATCAGAAGGGCGGGGATAAACCCATGGCCTAAGATATTCCAGAACCTACGCTCCAGTCGAGAGACCGAATTAGTAGAGGATTTCCCTATCCATGTAGTGACCGAGTGGATCGGCAATAGCCCAGAAATTGCTAAGAAGCATTGCCTGCAAATCACAGAAGAACATTTCAAACGCGCGGCACAGAATCTGGTACAGTATAGGCGAGAAACGGCTCGCAACCGCGCGAAAGAAAAAATCAGGGCAAACATAAAAAATGCTGTAAGTCATGATAGCTGCGAGACTTTGCGAAATGTTGCTAACTCTTGCAATTACAATAACTTACAGCGGATACCCCCAAGGGGACTCGAACCCCTGTCGCCAGGATGAGAACCTGGTATCCTAGGCCGCTAGACGATGGGGGCCTCCTTTTGATTAAAATTAAAGGATTGCTATTAAATCTTGGGGTAACATTTTTGTCAATAGGAAATTAAGATAAAAATTAAATTTTGTAATATCTATCTACGATTCATATAATTGTTTGTTATGATTGACAATAAGCTAAATGTGTAGTAGCTCCTGAAGTTTGTGGATGTGAGTATGATGGGCATGCCAAACAGAGAGTAACGTGATAAATAACATTGACATAAATCACAAGATAGATAGCCTGGTTGCCGCTCTTTTTGATAATTATCTGGCATTGAACAGGTTACAGCATATAGACTGCCAAATGCCTTCCCGGGATAAGGTGAATGCAATTATTGAATTGTTTTTTGAAACAATTTATCCTGGTTTTTTTGGCAGCGCCAATGTCAAGAAGCAGGAAATTGGACAGTTATTACGAAATCAGATTGGCGCCATCGCGAATTTATTCTATCAGCAAATCTATTTATGTTTCGCCAGTCGAAAAACCGGCTCGGATGAAAGTCATGAAAACCATGCCCGGCAAGTGACCCTGATGGTTTTGGAGGCATTACCCCTTATTCGTGAGCGGTTGTCACTGGATATTATTTCCGCTTATAAAGGCGATCCGGCCGCTCAGGATACGGATGAAATTGTATTCAGTTATCCGTCGGTAATCGCCATGACTATTTATCGGCTCGCCCATCTTTTATGGGAGTTAAAAGTACCTCTGATGCCGAGAATGATGTCTGAAAGCGCCCACAGTCGTACCGGTATCGATATTCATCCTGGCGCACAGATCGGCAAGGGATTTTTCATTGATCATGGAACAGGGGTCGTCATTGGTGAGACTGCCGTTATTGGTGATAATTGCAAGCTGTATCAGGGAGTGACGCTGGGAGCCATCAGTTTTCCTCATGATGAGGAAGGGCTCATCATCCGCGGTCATAAACGGCATCCCACTTTAGAGGATGATGTGATTGTTTATTCCAACGCTTCGATACTGGGCAATGTGATCATCGGCAAGGGGGCAACGATTGGGGGGGGGGTCTTTTTAACCAGTTCAGTGCCGCCGGGCTGTACCGTATCCTCCAAACCGGCTGAATTGAAATATCGCAATCGCTGTTCGGTATTGTCGCGAGGTTATGTTCCCGATTTCGCAATTTAGATCTTTGGGGGGATCAATCCGGTGATTCAACCGGCAGCCATTCGGGATGGTTGTCCAGCATGTGAATGAATTGCCTGACAATATTGGGATCCATCGTGGTTCCCGCTTCCTTTTCAAGGATCGATATGGCCTTGTCCGCCGGCATGGCTTTGCGATAAGACCGGGTAGAAGTCAGGGCATCCCAGATATCGGCCACCTGGATAATCCGGGCAATCAGCGGAATATTGTCTCCGGCCAGTTTATCCGGATAGCCGCTGCCATCAAAGTGTTCATGATGATGTCTTACCGCCGGCAGAATCTCTTTCAGCGCTTCAACCGGTTCCAGTACTTTATAACTTTTATCCGGATGCGTTTTGATGATTTTATATTCATCATCCGTCAGGCGGCCGGGTTTGCAAAGAATGTCTTCATGGATCCCGATTTTACCAATATCATGCAGCAGGCCTGCCCATTGCAACTGATTGATCCGGTCATGATCGAATCCCATATGACGGCCAATTTCACAGGCGATATCCGAAACGCGGTTTGAATGTCCGCAGGTATATTCATCTTTTGCCTCCATGGCGCGCACCAGAGAGGCGATCGTTTGCACAAACGATCGATTCAGCTTTTCGGCAAAGATGATGTTTCCCATCACCGCCGAGCACATGCTGCACAGGCTGTTGGCCAGATTCATTTCGACGGCCACAAACGGTTCCTGCGAATCATTTCGGATAAAAAGCAAAGCCGACTGGGACAGTTCGTCATGCGATCCGGATAAGTGAACCAGCATCACATTGCCGCGCCCATCATGATCCAGATCCGCATCCCCTTTATAATCGATCATTTTGACCAGGCAATCCTGGTTGGATTTAAACAGGACCAGAAGATCCTGTGCGTGATCCTGAACAAATTTGAACGCGGGCGCGCGCAGCGATGGATCCGGGGTGAGATCGGCAATTCCCGTGACGGATTGGTCATTAGGATCGACAAGATGAAAAGGGGAATCAAAATGAGAAGATAATGGGCCGATAACCAGTGTGTAGCCGGTCGAGATCGATTGGGAAATTTTATCACAAAGCGTTTCGATCGCATGACGGGCTGTCTGACAATTTGCCACCGCCAAGGTCGTATCGAAAGTGGTATTCAAGATATTGTAGGTTTGAAAAAGTTCGTTGGAAAGCGTTTGTCTTTCTTGTGAAGTTTGTTCAAACAATTCCAGGATGGAATTAAAACTGTCAAGCAGGTCATAAGGCAATCGTTCGAGCAGGGGCTGATCCTGAGAAGAAGATGGCAACTCATGAAATTTGCTTGCGATCGTACTTGCGGTATGATGAACTCTGTCCGATAATTCATCCAATATCGTACGCAAGGATGGTTCCATTATTGAATTCCTTCGCTATAACCGTTAATGACTTCTGTGAGCGCCGCCGGACTGAAGGGTTTATTGAAAATGCTGACTTCAATACCAGAAATCCGGTTTTTGATATCATTTAAATCGCAACGGGAAGTCAGCAGAATGACCCATTGGGGTTTAACCGCGCAATTTGATAAGGCATTAATCAGATCGACGCCCTTCATCAAAGGCATATTCATGTCGGTTATCAGGCCGTCATAGGTCTGATGATTCAGTTTATGCAACGCGGCCTGGCCGTCCTGAACACAATCCACATTATGCCCATTGCGATTAAGCCACATTTTTAAAATCAAATGGATTTTCGGATCGTCATCAGCCAATAGAATATTCATGCGATCTGCTTTCTGTCAAAAGATTAAGAGATATAAAAGCTATCGGGTAAAACACGAATGAATTTCAGCAAAAAATGAGGTTAAGCCAGTCCGGCATAACCAAAAAAAATATTTTAGCAACCAAACTATCAGAACCAACCAGTCGATAAATGGGATACCGATGAACAGAAAACCTGTTGCTGGTCTGTCCATCGGACGCGAATATGCTTAACATCAACTACTAACGATAATTACGAAATGCCACAAGTACGTAGATTACTGTCTGGATTGAGTTTCATGCTTTCGCTTCTGGTATGCGCAGGGCTATTGGGCCTCTATTATGATCTGTTTGCCAGGTCCGTAATCATTCCCGCAGTGTTGGCGGCGGCATTGTTATCGGCATTAACGGCATTGACGGCCGGTCTGCTCCAGGGCCGGTATCAGCCGGCAGGCGGGGAAAGAAATACGATTCAAAAATTATTATCGGAACTGGCGGATAGAGAGGATTTTGAGGCGATAGCCGAACAGATTATGATCGCTCCGCCCGGTGAAGGATCGGGCAAACCGTCTTTAGGCTGGAATCGGCTGGTCAACGCCTTTGATGTCATGCACAGGGAGATCCAGACCTTGCGCGTTGCCAGAAAGACGATTGAAAATTATGGCGTTTATGATACCCAACGCTTTGCCACCATCATCGATCTGCTGCCTGATGGCGTTTTATTGATAGACAGCCAGGGGGAGGTCGCCATGGCCAATCGTCGCTGCGAGGGTTTAATCAACCGGACGGCGGGTGAATTGATTGGATGCGCCATGCAATCGCTGTTTGAAAATAATCAGGCGATACAGCACCTGGAACAATTTCGTCAGGCGGGCCAACCGGAGACTCAGTTCGAAATACAGCATGGCGAGGGTCTGGATACCACGATTTACCGAATCTATTGCATCAAACTGGGGGCGCAGCAAAGCAATGCGGAGATGTTCATATTGATTCGCGATATCACTCAGCAGAAAATTGTTGAGAACGCACAAGGCGATTTCATCGCCCATGTCAGTCATGAATTACGAACACCCCTCACTAACATCCGGGCTTATGCCGAGACCCTGTTAAGTGATATGGTGCTGGACGCCTCCGCACAAAAAGAGGCTTTCAACGTGATCAACGAGGAGACGATTCGGTTGACCAAGTTAATCAATGACGTTCTGGATTTATCCCGAATGGAAAGCGGGGCCATGCAGTTAGAGCGTGGTGAAGTCATGCTGGATCGTCTGGTGCGCCAATGCGTGAATGATATCAAAGGAATGGCGGCATCGAAATCGATAACCGTGCAGACGAATTTTCATCCCAAACTTCCCAATTTGTACGCAGATCGTGATAAGTTAGCGGTTGTATTGAATAATGTTTTCAGTAACGCGATCAAATACACCCCCGATGGCGGAACCATATTTGTCGAAACCAACGTGGATGAAAACTGTGTCTATATCAAAACCACGGATACCGGTTATGGCATCGCCCCGGAATATCTGGAAAAAATATTCGAAAAATTTTATCGCATTGAACGTGAAGAAACCGTTCATATTACCGGGACCGGACTGGGATTGGCGACTTGTCGGGAAATCGTACAAGCGCATGGCGGCAGTATTTATGTGGCCAGCCAGTTGAATAACGGAACTGAGATGACGGTTAAATTGCCCTTGACAAAAATTGGCCCGGTATTAGGGCCCAGCGAAACGTAACATTGCAATGAGAAAAGAGATTTTGTCAAATATCGTTTTGCCGATATTAGTGATCGGTATTCTGGCCGCGGTGTTGACGACCGTCCTGTCGGAGGCATATCGACCTTTAGGCGTATACGGATTGTACCTGATGATTCCGATCGCCGCCGGGTTGATGGGTTATCTGGCCGCATTAAGCAAACCGAAAGTAAAACCGATTCGCCATCAGGCAGAGAATAACGCGGCGGATCCGGTTGATCCGACCGACAGTCTTGCCCATCACTTGACGGATTTGCTCCGTTATTCCGTTCAAATGCTGACCAGTCAGGATTTGATTGAACGGTATCATTCTTTTAATGAGTTAACCGAACGACTCTATTGCCGTTTGACCGGGCGGAGTTCCGTATCCTTATGGTGTCCTGATTCCAGTCGGGAAATGCTGATCGAATGTGTTTCCGGAATGAATCAGGGAACCGGGGAGACCCGGGTGGCGAATCACACCCCAAGTCAGATTCCACTTAAAGGGGAATGCGCGATAAACGCCTTGGAAACAGGAAAACCTTATATTGTGCCGGATATCAGCCGGTATCGGACAGAAAATCAGGAACCGGATGCCTGGCAGGCCAGTGTGCCGCTGGTCCGAAAGTATGGCCAGCCGCTGCTGGCCATGATTGAGTGGGTAGGATATGAAACACTGACGGCTTCCCAAAAGAAGGAATTAAAAGCGCGTTTTCATCATGCCGCTGAAATATCGCAGTTGTTCTGGCAACAATTGCAGGCGATCAATGAACGTCAGTGGCAAATGGAACATGATGAATTCAGTCGCACTTTGCGCGCGGATGTGTTTGTGGAGAGAGGACAGGAGTGGGCCGATCAATGCATTCGGAAAGATGATCCCTTTTCCGTGGTCGTCTTGTCCATCCGCGGATTTCGCCGGCTTTTTGCCGGGCAGTCGCAGACCTGGAATCAGATCAGCGGCTTGATTGGCGGCAAACTGGGTGATATTTTAAACCGGTCAGGCAAGGCCTATTTACTGGGACGGATGGCGGATGATGTATTTGCCTTGATTATGCCGCGTACGGATACCTACCTGGCCAGTCAGATCATGCAAAGCGGTTTGAAAACATTGAACGAAGAAATCGGTCAGACCCGTCAATCGGATTTTGGGGATATCCTGTCCATTGATCTGGCGTGGATGGCGGCGGATAAACGGCTCTATCAAGGGCGCCTGTCCGATATGCTGGATCGTATTTATCGTTCATTTTTCAATACAGACAGGACCATCGAACACCGGCATGAATTCCGTCTGACCCTTCATGAGTCTCCCGTGGAGGCGGTCTGATGCATGTGATCAAACGCAAAGAAGGCACCGTGACGATGATCCGTCCAACCGGCCCCATGGTTTGCGATGAAATGGACGATTTGGATACGATTTTAACCGAATTGATCAAGCAATGGGAGCGAAGAGTATTGATCAATATGGAGGATGTGACCTTTATTGACAGCGCCGGTTTGGAGTTACTTTTGTCATTTCAGGATAAATTACGTGATTATGGCGCCAAATTAAAACTCAGCCATTTAAACGAAATAAATCAGAAAATTCTGGAAATCACCCGGCTGGAATCGCAATTTGATGTTTATCCGGATGCCCTGCTGGCAATGAAAAGTTTTCTATGACATTAAATTACAGTCAACGCTGAATTATTATGAAATTATTATCACATGCCATTCGAATGGGACAGATGCTGGTGCAGGATGGGCATCTCAGCGAGGAGCAACTGAATCAAGTGCTTATCCGCCAGCGCAGCAGTCGCAAAAAGCTGGGCGAATTGCTGGTCGAAGAGAAACTGGTGAGCGAAGCCGCCGTGCTGGAATGTTTGTCGCGGCGATTGGGATTGCCATGGGTGATTTTACGGCCGGGTCTGATCGATCCCAAGGTCGTCGATAGCATTGACAAGGAATTGGCTGAAAAACATATTATTCTGCCGCTGTTTAAAGTGAACGAAGTGCTTACGCTGGCAATGTCCGAACCCCAGTCGTTATTGGTTGTCGATGATCTGGAACGAAATACCGGCATGAAAATCCAGCCCGTTATCGGGCTGGCAAACAATATCCAGGACAACATAAAAAAGTACTTTGCTCAAAATGTCAAGATTGACAACTTTGTCGCCTCTTTACACGACGCGGAAGTCGAACTGGTTGAAAAAGAAGCCATTGACGAGAACATTATTGTGGATCTGTCTGAGATGACCGATGGCAGTCCGGTTGTGAATCTTGTGAACATGACGATGGTGCAGGCCGTGAAGGAAGGCGCATCCGATATCCATATTGAACCGGACAAAACCTGTGTCCATATACGCTATCGGATCGACGGGATGTTGCATGACTTGATGACCCCTCCGAAAGAGTGGCATGCCGCAATCGTTTCCCGTATCAAAGTGATCGGTCAAATGGATATTGCGGAAAAAAGGGTGCCGCAAGAGGGGCGCATCCATATTCTGACCGATGGACGAGAGATCGATTTGCGGCTTTCATCCATGCCAACCATCCTGGGTGAAAAGATCGTTATGCGTATTCTTGACAAGAGCAACCTGCAACTGGATCTGGATAAGTTGGGATACAGTCCGGAAATGGTTATGGCCTTTCGTCGCATGTTGAGCAAGCCCCATGGTTTGTTATTGGTAACCGGACCAACCGGAAGCGGAAAAACCACTACCCTGTATTCCGCGCTGGATTTATTGCGCTGTAAAGAGAAAAATATTATTACGATCGAAGACCCGGTAGAGTATCAACTGGAATTGGTCAACCAGATTCAAGTGAATGATCTGGTTGGCTTAACATTTGCCCGGGCGCTCCGGTCCGTCTTGCGTCAGGATCCCGATATTGTCATGTTGGGTGAAATTCGTGATGAAGAGACGGCAAAAGTGGCCATTCAGGCGGCGCTGACGGGGCATCTGGTTTTAAGCACCCTGCATACCAATGACAGTCCGGGCGCGGTGACCCGCCTGATTAACATGGGCATCGAACCTTATCTGCTCGCTTCCAGTCTGGTGGGTGTCATCGCTCAGCGTTTGTTAAGGACCATCTGTCCCAAGTGCAAAACCACCTACTTTCCGGATGAATCCCTGCTCGATGAGATTGGCTGGGAAGGTCCTCGCAATCGCGCCTTTCACCGGGGACAGGGTTGCACCCTGTGTCATGACAGCGGTTTCAAAGGGAGGCGCGCGATCTGTGAAGTGTTGGAGTTAACCGGTACCCTGCGTGAGATGATACTTCGACGGCCGTCAGCGAACGAATTGCGCCAATATATGAGAAAGCGCGGGAAGTGGCATGATTTGAAACATGAAGGCATCCTGTGCGTTGAACAAGGAGTCACCAGTATCGAAGAGATGATGCGTGTCTGTTTTATCGAAGAAATCGAAGAGGAACCGGACAAGGTGGATTTGGCAAAACCTGTGGTTGAAAACAAAACACAATAGGATGCAAAGATGGAATTTGAATATCAAGCCTTGAACCGTACCGGAACCGTGATTCGCAATACCATCGCGGTGAATAATGTTTCGCAGGTTTATGTGGAACTTAAACGAATGGGATTGATCCCGGTGCGTATCAGTCCCGCCGTGCAGACGGAAACCGTCTGGAAACGTTATTGGGGACAGATTCTGAAAAAGTCCGGTTATTCGAATGAACCCGATCCCAGGCGCGCCCAACAGAAACACCTTCCTTTTTTTACGACGCAGATGGCCATCATGCTACAGGCGGGAACGCAACTGGCTGATGTGTTGAACGCACTGGAACAACAAATGGCCTGTCCGCATTGGAAAGCCCTGGCCGCGGAATTATACCGTCAGGTGCGCGAAGGGGGGAATCTGGCGTCCGCGATGAACACCTATTCGAATGTGTTCGATAAAATTTATGTCAGTATGATTGCCGCCGGGGAGAAATCCGGGAAAATGGTCTCTATTTTGAATCAGCTGGCGGCATTTTCCCAGCGCGCGGATCGATTACGCAATAAAATCATTTCCGCCATGATATACCCGCTTGTGCTATCGATGATCGCGGTTGGCGTTTTGGTGGTGTTGCTGTTTTTTGTTTTGCCCAGATTTGAAAATATCTTTCTGGAAATGAAAGTGAATTTACCGGCTTCCACCAAAATGCTTCTGACCGTATCCGCCGCCTTAAGAACGAACATGGTATTAAGTCTCGCGGGATTGGCCGGAACGATCGTTGGAATAGTCTACTGGCTGCGAAGTGCGTACGGGCGACGCTTGATCGCCCGAACCGCGTTACGTTTGCCGGTTATTGGCCTGATGATAAAATCGGTTCAAAGCGCGCGCATCATGCGTTTAATCGGATTGCTGGTAGAAGCGAACGTTCCTTTGGTTGATTCGCTGGATCTTACCCGGCAGGCTTGCAGCAATTATCTTTTTCGTGATATGATGCAGGATGTTTATGACAGTGTCGTGAACGGGCATTCCATGTACGAAGTCATGCAGAGCAGCGGCATTATGGATTCCAGCGTGGTGCAGATGGTTCGCACGGGGGAGGAAAACAGCCAGATTGGCCAGGTAACCACCATGCTGGCCGGGTACCTTGACGATCGTAATGAAACGCAGATTGGCATGTTGACTCATATAATGGAACCGTTGATTCTGGTATTGATGGGCACCGTGATCGGCGGTCTGGCAATTTCTTTAATTTTGCCCATGTTTGATTTATCGCAAATTAGCGCATAACTTTTGTCATGATGAAGATACTAAAAAACAGACCCGGTCCAATAGGGCTGGATATTGGCCATTGCGGAATCCGCGCCGTGCAATACAGTCGCAGCGGCGCATCGTATGAGGTTTTCTGTGCGCAGGAACATCGCTATCATCGCGCTCAAAAGATGGTTTTAAACGAAAACAACGTATCCCAGGAGACGATCGAGGGGATTCTTAAAGAAACCATAACCCGGGTTTTGGCCATGGGTCATTTTGATGGTCATGAGGTGATATTGCATTGTCCCTCAAACCGTATGGATATCCGCCCGATGTCCCTGCCTTGCGGTAAAAATGGACTTGATCGGGAGACCACGCTCAGCGCCCTGAAGTGCGAGATGGAAGGTCATCTGGATTTTGCGGTCGAGCATGCGGTTTTTGATTATCAGGTGATCCGGGTGGAACCAAAGAGCAAAGGACAATCCATGGTCGTCTACAGCGCGGATGGTGAATGGATCGCCCGGCGAATTCGTTTGGTTGAGTCAATCGGTTTGCATTGCCGTGAGGTAGACGCCTTGCCTTGTGTTCTCCACCGTATCGCCAGGACCGGATTCATCCCGGCTGAGGGACCCGGCAGAACGCTGAATGATGAGAACCGGGAAGGAGCGGATGCCGTCGATCCAGATAACCGGTCGGAAAAATCATTGACCGTGGTGATCGATCTGGCCGAAAAGTCCAGCACCTTGGTTGTGGCAGATTCAAACGGTCCGTTTTTATCGCGATATTTTAACATCGGTGGTTATCAGCTCAGTCAGGCTCTGGGAGACGCTCTGATTGTCGAACCTCAAGAAGGCGATTGTGTCAAGTGTTTTTATGGCCTGGCCCGTTATGCGGATCATGAGCGGGACCGGAACAGAGGAACAGGCTTATTACAGGAAATGGCTTCCGTTGTCACGCGGGGGATTGAGATCGGCGTCAAACCGCTTTTGCATAAATTCATTGAAGGAATCATCCGGACGTTGAATTATGTGATCACCGACCGGTATGGTTTCACGCTGGATACATTGTATTTACTGGGCGGAGGAAGCGCCTTGAACGGAATCCAGGAATGGATGAGCCGGGAATTGGAAATGCCGGTGAAGGGGCTTTCGTCCCCATTATTGGACCAGATCCGGACATGGATCCCCGGGGAAAGAGGTGAACCGGGTCTTTGGGCCACTGCGGCCGGATTGGCCCTTTTGAGGTAAACAGCATAGATGACAGTCAATCTGATTCCAATAGAAATGAGACTTGGTTCCATACGCAAACGGCGCATGCGTATCTGGATTGGATTGTGTGTTTTGGCGTTAATAACGATGTTGATCCGGACAGGATGGATTTATTGGCAATATCGCGATTTATCGAATCAGGTAGAACGGGTAACCGCTGAATACGAAAACACCTTGTCCGATATTGACGCACTGAGACAGGCTCGCAGCGACCTTGACCGCTGGAAGGGAAAGATCGCTTTGCTCCAGGAACTGAAATTTTACCCAAACCTGGCCGGGATTGGTCGAATATTATCAGAAATAACTCCTCGTGACATATACTACAGTCATTTGGAATTGGGGGGGCCAACAGAACAGACGATGGGGACGTTGCCGTCGGCAATTCCAGCCGGCATGGAAATGTTTCAACTTAAGCAGAAATCGGACGCCGATCAGGCATCCGAAAACGAACCGCAGCGCTCCGAACACATACATATCCTGGCTCTTGATGGATATGCCATGAATCATAGTCAATTAGCGGAATTAATGGAGAATCTTAAAAAAACCGGTTTATTTAAAATCGTTGAAATGAAGCGTGTGCAAAGACGTAACTCATCCATGACATCCCAGTTGGAATTCGAAATAAGATGTACGTTAGAACAGGACAATCTCAAACAGGAACTGGACTATGCTGATTTGCGACCGACCCAGACTTTATGATGTCGATCTGATCGGTCTGGCAGCGCTGGTACTGATCGGATTGACCATGTGGTATGGAGCCATAAAACCGCTCGAAGGCCGGATTCAGGAATTCCGCAAATGTCAAGAAGGAAAAATCGAAGAAAAAAAACAATCGCTTCGTGAACTGGAGAGTTTAAAGCAACTCAATAATCAGCGACAGATACTGGCGGAAGAGTTGAGTCAGGCTCGGGATGTATTGAGAGAAAACACCGGGATACCGAATATTCTACGGACCATTGAATCTATATGTGGCAACTGGAATCTGCAGATAGATCAAGTATCACCGGGACCGGCGCGTCAGACCCCTCATTTTAATGTGCAGGAGATGGAACTCGAATTAACCGGCCAGTTTCCGGATCTTATTGGTTTTGTAGAAGCGCTTCAGCAAAAAGCGCCGTATGTTTGCGTGGCTCATAGCTCAGTGGAAAAGGTAATGCAAAAAGAAAACGAACAAGAGAATGGCGCATCGTGTGCCATTCAGTTAACTTTCGACATATTTTCTCCCTGAGTGACGGCGTTAAGTTCAATAGATAAATAAATGATGATATGAGCAAAAAACGAATCATATATCTAACGGTTATGATTGTTGCCATCGGGGCATTGATTTATGACAATGCCGTGGTTCGTCACAGCGCCACAACCGGTCATGATACCATGGTGCATCCCAGTCCAGTCCGAACAATATCAACGGCATCCCCGGGAATGGAGGCGGTCAGTGAAATCTCGTCTGATTCGGGAAACGCGGCATCAACTTTAACTGAGCGCAACGATTTGGATTTGGCCCGGGATCCGGGCTGGTTAACAGAGGGTGTTGATAATGTACGAGTAAAGCGGGATATATTCAGCCCGGCAGAGAGCCGCTTCCCAGAGTCAAAAGTACAGGATTTATCGGTACCGATAAAGGAAAAACCAATAAAAGTCGCCGGGGTGATTCAAGAGGGTTCAGAATCCTATGTCTTCGTAGATAATACTATTTATAAAACAGGCGATTTTATCGGACGCTGGCGAGTCAAAGAGATTAGAACTTCCTATATTGTGCTGGAAAACAATACCATTGAAAAAATAATTCCGATTGAACCCTTTTCTGTTAAGAATTTCCATAAATGACTTTAACGATTATATCAATTATACTGATTTCCAGACCTGTTATTTTTGTGGTTCGCAATAGATTATTATGAAGTGATTGCACGCCCGGAACGATAGTTAAATGTAGATGATATTATTCCCGTCATTACCATCGAAATACAGTTTTTATTATGTTGTTAAGGAGCCCAAAATGACACGTAGAAAAGGATTCAGTCTAGTAGAATTGGTAATTGTTGTCGTAATCCTGGGTGTGATCGCAGCAATTGCAATACCGAGAATCAGCTCCGGTAGTAAAAATGCCGGAGAGTCGGCATTGAAGGCGAATCTGGCCACCATTCGTAATGCCATTGACTGGTATTATGGGGATCATAATTTTACTTATCCCGGCGCCAAAAGTGATGGCGTTAATGCGGCATCGTCCCCGGAGGCGTTTGTAAGCCAACTGATCGAGTATTCTAAAAAGACAGGCGAAGTCTCGGCGGATAAAGACAGTGCGTATCCATATGGCCCGTATATCCGCGGAACATTTCCGGCGCTGCCCGTCGGGACGAATTCCGGGAAGAATACGGTTTCGGTTATCAGTTCCGCCGCGCCATTAACCTCATCTCCCGGCGATGGCACTGGATGGGTGTATAATGTCCTGACCGGTCAGATCATTGCCAATTCCTCTGATACCGGCAATGACGGGGTCGCGTTTGACGCCTATTAATCCTTTGCAAACTCAGACTATATGACACCCTGCGCTTGCCTGAGCGGAGGGTGTTTTTGTTAACGATTAGCAATGAAATTCAGAGACGTTCATATTGTTCCGGCATTCACTCTGGTTGAGATGATGGCAGCATTGGCCATCGCATCAACGATCGCGCTGGTGTTAATTGCGGGATTCGGACAGACCCATCGTGCAACCAGCGCAATGCGTATGCGCCTGGCGGCGAATCAGGATGTCGATCGACTGCTTGACATGCTGGAAGAAGACTGCCGGATCGCTACGCAGATGACGGCATTGAGTGATCGTATTGTTTTCTCGGTCGATAAAACGGGAGATGGCAGTTCGGTTATAAATATCAGTTATATTTGGAATCAGTCTCAAAATTCCCTGGATCGTCTGATTGAGGGGGGACCCACGGAAGCGGCCATAGATGATGTAACTGAGGTGTATTTCAATCCCTGTTATAAATGGATCAATGGGACGCGTTGCGTGGAAGGGATCTGGCTGATCATCAAACGGAATAGTGAGCCCGAAGCAATCAGTCGTTACTTTGAATTATTAAACACTCCGGCATTTTAGCATGAGTCCAGAAGTGCATACATTGAAATGGAAACGATCCCGCGGCATCAACCAGATCGAACTCATTATTGTCGTGGTTGTGATCGCGACTTTTCTGGGAGTGGCGTCTTTGTCCTTTCACCGGGCCATTTCAAATGCCGGCTTGCGTCATCTGTCGGATAAAATTATGGCAGACCTGGAATATGCACGACTTCAATCCAGACGCGAGCAAAAGGAATATCGAGTGCGATTCCGGCCAGAGTCCCAAAAGTATGATGTCCTTGACAGTTCAGAAACGACACTCTGGACCATCGCCATCGACGAGGGAGATTATCATGCCGACGAAATGGTGGTCAATTTAAAAAATGACAATACCGTTGTTTTCGACCGGTATGGTCAATCGGATGAATATGGCACGATCGAACTGCGGGCTAATGATGACAGCCTGATGATTGAAATCTGTCAATCAGGAATGATCCGGCAAATATGACGATGAGGAAGAATAAAATAAAATCTGGATTTTCTTTGGCGGAAGTGATGGTCGCTTCTGTGATCATCGGGATAGTCGGCGTGTCGGCAATGCGGTTATTTGGCGGACTGGCGCATAGCCAGGCCGCGCTGAAGCGGACCGAATCGGCCGAAACCTTGATTCTTGATTTAATCAGTGAAATCAAGCAAAGAGATTATATGGACGGCAACGGCGACTATACCAGCTTGGGACTGGAAACCGGGGAGTCGGGAAGCGACCGGTCATCCTATGATGATGTCGATGATTACCATCAATTATCGGAAAACCCTCCGAAATTCAGAAACGGAACAACGTATGCGGATATGGAGACTTTCACACGCTATACCACGGTGAGATGGGTCAGCAGCGCGGATTTCAACAGCGAGTCAGCCAGTGATCAGGGCTATAAGAAAGTAACCATCATCATCAATGATTCAACCCGAGAAGTGGCTCGGGGAGTTTATATTATCACCAATAATCAATTTGATGTTAACGCCTATTATGGTTTATAAAAAAGTCAATAAAAGAGCGATTTCCACCCCAACCGGCAGCATTTATGTTTTGACCCTGGTGTCTGTTGTCGTGATGATCGCTTTGTTATTGGGTATGGCGCAGCGATTATCCAGCGCGCGTTCACAGCAGCGAGTGAGTTCGGACAGCCGGGGAGCCCATGTGTTGGCAGAAATGGGGATACGGCAGGCGATTCGCTCCACGATGCTGGCGGAAACCTGGCGAAGTTTGTTGCCGGACGGGATCTGGCTGAACAATATTACCGCAGGATCTGGATCTTATACGGTTTGGGTGGAAGATCCTGATGATGGTGTCATCGGCAACGATATCGGGACTCCGGTTAAAATGATTGGTCAGGGCACTCTGCATGGTGTCAATCGGTCATTATCCGTTTTGCTGGAGCAGCAACCATTGCCAATTCTGGACTTTGCCTTAGCGGCACATTATATTGAGATGTATGATTATTCAGTCATAGAGGGCGCCGTAACCAGCAATAATTATTTATATAAACAATATACGCCCACCATCACTGGAAATGCCGAAGCCTATGACTGGATCGGATATGAGTATAATATTTCAGGAACGGTAAATGAGAGTACGGGGAAATTAAAATTAATGCCATATGATGATACGATTCGGACGTATTATAAGGATCGCGCCGTCAAAATTAATTATTATGCCATACCCTATCGAATCATTGATGAAAGAGTTTTGTCGTACAAGACTAATCCGTGGGGGGCCGTTCAGAGTGATGGTTTGTATTATATTGATTGCAAAGGTGGGAATTTAACGATCAGGGACAGCCGTGTCTATGGTACCCTGATATTGGATAATTTAAGCGAAGTGGTCGTAGAGAATTCTGTTAGAATTCAACCCTACCGGTTGGATTATCCCGGTTTGGTGGTTTTCGGGCGATTGCGGGATAATACGGAAACGAATGTAGATGAAGATGATCAAAATATGGACTTAAGTCTTCCTGGCGAATCGGGTTATGGAAGCCAGTATAATGTCTGGGCCAATGGCTATCGGGGCCTGGTTTATGTATCCGGCGATGCGATAATGCGTGGAAAATCATACGTAAAAGGGGTGATGGTGGTAGGTGGCCTTATTCAGATGGGACAATACGCTAAACTGGTATATGATAGTTCGGTTAAAGACAATAAACCCAGGGGTTTTGAGGAATTTTACTTAACCCCGCAAGCTAGAACCTGGCGGGATATTATAGCGCCGGAAAACAATTAAAGGTTGGATTGGAAAGCTGTTTTTAATATTGACAAATGAACATCTATATTACATAATAGCTGTGAAAACAATAACGATTGGTAAGTTTTGGTAAATTGTTATTGGAATTATTAGAACAGCTTTGTGCTGACTGTCACAATGACAATCCTGGTATTGTCATTAACCATTGGCGTAAATTTTTTAAAATTCTGTAATTAAATAAGATACGCAATTTATATGTTGTGTTAAAAATATCACAACCAGGACGCTAATGAGGCGACAGTAAAATATTGTTTATGTTTTTACTTTATTTTAAGCAATAAAACATTGAATAAATTAAGGAAATAAGTAATGCAAGAGATTCAAGTGATTCTGGATAAATACCCCGGGGCGAATCGGGATTCGTTAATCCCGATATTACAGGAAGTACAAGAAAAACAGGGATTTTTATCCAGAGAGGCTGTTACATTCATTGCGACGCAACTTGGATTGCCGGCCAGCAAGGTATATGGGGTCGCTACCTTCTATAATCAGTTCCGTTTTCAGGCCCAGGGTAAACATCATGTTCAGGTATGCCGTGGAACGGCATGTCATGTGAAAGGGTCCGCGTCGGTACTGGAATCGTTGAAGCAGGAATTGAAAATTGAGCCTGGCCAGACCACGCGAGACGGTTTATTCAGTCTGGAAGTGGTCGCATGCATCGGCGCCTGTGGCCTGGCTCCGGTAATCAGTATTGATGGCGAGTTTTATGGCGGAGTCACTCCGGACAGTGTCAAAGAGATCCTGGCTGGTTATCGTACTGGTCACTGATCTGAGCGGATATAACTATAAGGAAAACGAAATGCGTAAAGACTTGATTGAATATTTACACGATTCGAACAGACTCGATATTAAGGATAATTCTTCGGAAATCGGGCGTAAAGCGACAATCTTACGGAGGGATGATGTCGCAAAGCCCGTCTTATTTATCGGAACAGGGACATGTGGATTAGGAGCTGGGGCTGGTAAAACTCTGGCGAAAATCAAATCTTACTTAGCGGACAGAAATCTTCAGGCGGATATTGTTGAAGTTGGATGCATCGGTTTGTGTTCTGCCGAACCCATTCTGGAAGTGCAAATGCCGGGGAAAAAACGGGTTGCATTTGAGCATGTCACGGCTGACAAGGTGTCGGAGGTCCTGGATGCCGTTCTGACGCAAGATCTGGCCGAAAAAGATATTCTGGGTCAGCATGGGTATCGTGATCTGGAACGATGGCAAGGGGTTCCAATGTTAAATGAGCATCCTTTTTTTGCCCCTCAAACACGTTTCGTGCTGGCCAATTGTGGCATTATTGATCCGGGAAGCATTGAAGAGTATATTGCCCATGGGGGTTATAAGCCTTTTGCCCGTATGTTGCGGAATATGACGGCGTCAGAAGTCTGCGATGAAGTGGAAAAGAGCGGTTTGCGGGGACGTGGGGGCGGTGGATTCCCTACGGGAAAAAAGTGGAAATTCGCGGGCAATACCGAGGCGGAACAGCGATATCTGGTGTGCAATGCCGACGAGGGAGATCCTGGGGCCTTTATGGATCGCGCCGTTATTGAGGGGGATCCTCATCGCTTGTTGGAAGGTATGGCGATCGCCGCCTACGCCATAGGCGCAACCAAGGCGTATGTTTACATTCGAGCGGAATACCCCCTGGCCATTAAGCGTCTCGAAGCAGCCATTGAGCAAGCCAAAGATTATGGTTTGCTGGGGAAAAATATTTTCGATAGCGGTTTCAGTCTGGATATTATTATTAAAAAGGGGGCCGGCGCGTTTGTCTGTGGTGAGGAAACCGCATTGTTGCATAGTATCGAAGGCAAACGTGGCATGCCTCGGCCACGACCGCCATTTCCTGCAGTGAGCGGTTTGTTTGGCAAGCCCACGATTATTAATAATGTTGAAACGTTGGCCAATCTCCCCGCTATTCTGGATAATGGAGCGGAGTGGTTCAATCAGGTGGGAACTTCAGGAAGCAAAGGGACGAAAGTATTCGCTTTGTCAGGCAAGGTCACCCGCACAGGATTAATCGAAGTGGCGATGGGAACGCGTTTGCGTGATATTATTTTTAGTGTCGGGGGTGGAATCGACAAAGGCAAGCAATATAAAGCCGTGCAAATAGGCGGACCATCCGGCGGTTGCATTCCTGCTGAGCATCTTGATATCGAAATCGATTATGAATCGCTTAAAACCGTCGGGGCCATGATGGGGTCCGGTGGACTGGTGGTCATGGATGAAGACACCTGTATGGTGGATGTGGCCAAGTTTTTCATGGATTTTATTCAAAGAGAGAGTTGCGGTAAATGTATTCCCTGCCGGGAAGGCACTCGCCGCATGCTGGAAATTTTGAATCGTATCACCCGTTCCAGACGGAATGAAAGTGAAATGGAAACTCTGGAACGATTTAAAGGCGTTATGTATATGACGCGTCTGGCCGAGATCATTAAAGACACCAGTCTGTGTGGTTTGGGGCAGACCGCGCCTAATCCCGTGTTAAGTACGCTTCGGTGGTTCCGGGACGAATACGAAGCGCACGTTTATGAGCGTCGTTGTCCGGCCGGCGCTTGCACTGAATTGCTGACTTATTCTATTGATGTTGAAAAATGTAAAGGATGTACCCTTTGTGCCAGAAAATGTCCGGCTGAAGCGATTATGGGAGCGGCCAAAAGTCCGCATTATATTATTCCGGATAAATGCATTGCCTGTGGCGCCTGTTTGCAAGCGTGTCGTTTTGATGCCGTCACCGTCAGCTAAATGGATGATGTTGCTTAAGATCGAATTACCCAGATGGAGATAATGCTGTGTTAGAAATAACCGTAAACAATAAAACTGTAACTGCCAAAGCGGGCGAAACCATTCTTGATGTCTTGAAGAGAACAGGCATAAAAGTGCCGACGTTATGTCATATGGACGGTTTGTTGCCGACCGGCGCCTGCCGGATGTGCGTGGTGGAAGTGGAAGGCCGTCCGGGTCTGGTTCCCAGTTGCGCTTACCCTGTTGAAAATGGCATGAAGATCCAGACTCATTCCCCAAGGGTGTTACGTTCCCGTAAAACCATCGTGGAATTATTGTTGGCCAATCATCCGGATGATTGCCTGTATTGTGTTCGAAATGGTCATTGTGAGTTGCAGGGCCTGGCAGAAGAACTGGGTGTTCGTGAAAGACGGTATACCGGTAATAAAATGAATTACAAGGTGGACAGTTCCAGCGCTTCGATCGTGCGGGATCCGGCGAAATGTATCCTGTGCGGGCGATGTGTGCGTGTTTGTGAAGAAATCCAGGGAGTTGGATCCATCGATTTTATTGGGCGGGGCAGCCAGGCAATCGTGGGAACGGCGTTTAATCAAGGTCTTAACGTTTCGAGCTGTATTAATTGCGGTCAGTGTGTGCTGGCGTGTCCGACAGGGGCGTTACGAGAGCAAAGCAGTATCAAAGAAATTGAAGATGCCATTAGTAATCCGGACAAATGTGTTGTGGTCCAGCACGCCCCCAGCGTTTCGGTGACCCTGGCAGAAGAATTTGGCATGAAAGCGGGTTTGGATATTTGTGGTATCATGACCAGGGCCTTGCGTAATCTGGGTTTCGATCGGGTGTTTGATACGTCTTTTACCGCCGATCTGACCATTATGGAGGAAGCGTCCGAGTTGGTTCATCGTATCCTGAATAAGGGAAAACTGCCAATGATGACCAGTTGTTCGCCTGGATGGATCAAATTCGTCGAACAGTATTATCCGGATATGATTGAAAATTTATCGACCTGTAAGAGCCCGCAGCAAATGATGGGGGCGATAATAAAAAGTTTTCTGGCGGAACGTGAAGGGATCGATCCGGCCAACATCGTCAGTGTGTCTGTCATGCCGTGTACTGCGAAAAAATTCGAGGCGGAACGGCCGGAGATGATTCATAATACCATCCCGGATGTCGACTATGTGCTGACTACCCGGGAGTTAGCGCGTATGATCAAAACCCATGGCATTGACATGAATGTGTTGGAGCCGGATGCGGCCGATTCGCCTTTTGGTCAGCGAAGCACCGCCGGTAAATTGTTTGGCGCGACGGGCGGCGTTATGGAAGCCGCGTTACGAACCGGCTACTATATGATCACCGGCCAGGAACTGGACGACTTGAATATCAAGCCGGTCCGGGGATTGAATGCGGTTAAGGAAGCAAAAGTAAAAATTGGTGATCTGGAATTGGGGGTGGCCGTGGTGAGTGGTCTCACCAATGCGCGCCACCTGCTGGAAGAAATCAAAGCCGGCCGCGACGATTTGCATTTTATTGAAGTGATGACCTGTCCCGGTGGTTGCATCGACGGCGGCGGCCAACCGTTATGTACCGATATGGATCGTGTCAAGGATCGTATGCAATTGTTGTATAAAATTGACCGGGATGAACCGGTGCGCTGTTCGCATAATAACAAAGAAGTTCAACGCTTGTATGATGAATATCTGG
Organism: Sedimentisphaerales bacterium; assembly: GCA_963663965.2. GTDB lineage: Bacteria > Planctomycetota > Phycisphaerae > Sedimentisphaerales > SM23-30. The sequence continues at coordinate 23,936 of CAXXFK010000010.1, read as the reverse complement.
GGCAGCCTCTGGGTGAAAAAAGTCATCATTTGCTTCACACGCATTACGCCAGGCGTGATGTGATCCTGTAATATTCTTCAGGAGCTCAATGACAATAAGATGGTAAAATACCCATATATATCGTTTATTCAGACGGTTAAGGAACGTTGCCGGATGTGCTATACGTGCGTGCGGGAATGCCCGGCCAAAGCGATTCGAATTTCGGAGGGGCAGGCCGAGATCATTGGCGAACGGTGTATCAGCTGCGGCAACTGCATTCGAGTCTGCAGCCAGAACGCAAAAATGGTTGTCAGTAATAACGATTTAGTGGAAAAACTCATAGATGGCGAGCAAGCGGTGGCCGCCTGCCTGGCCCCCAGTTTCCCGGCAGAATTTCCGGATCATTCGTATCGACAACTGGTAGGGGCCCTGAAAGCTTTGGGATTCGATTATGTCACTGAGGTGGCATTTGGCGCGGATCTGGTCGCGCTGAAATATAAAGAATTGCTCGAATCAACACCCAATGACCAGGGATTTATCGCGACGACCTGTCCGGCAGTGGTGGGGCTGGTCGAAAAGTATTATCCTGATCTGGTCAAGCGGTTATCACCGATTGTGTCTCCCATGGTGGCCATGGCTCGCGTCATGAAAAAAAAGCATGGCCAGGATCTCAAGGTCGTGTTTATCGGGCCCTGTATTGCGAAAAAAAGAGAGTCGGTTTCCAGGCATTTGGTGGGCGATGTGGATGCCGTATTAACTTTTTCGGAATTGCATCAATTATTCCGTGATCGTCAAATCACGATGAATCAGATTGAACCGCTGGAATTTGATCCGCCTTATGCGTATCTGGGCGAATTATTTCCAGTAAGCCGCGGATTGTTACAAGCGGCCGGTATCGAAGAAGATCTGGTGAATGGCGATGTGGTGGCGACTGATGGACGCACCAATTTTGTTGAGGCAATCAAAGAATTTCAGGCGGGCAGCATGGATGCGCGCCTGTTGGAGATCCTCGCTTGTAACGGGTGTATCATGGGCGCCGGAATGACGGCTGACAGCGCCTTGTTTACCCGGCGTTCTCAGGTCAGTCGGTTTGTCAAAGAGCGGCAACAGGCATTTGATTATGATCAATGGCGCCAGGCCATTGCAGACTATTCTTCACTCAATTTGACGCGCAACTACCAGGCGGACGATCAGCGAATTCCAGTTCCGTTTAAAGATGAAATCGCTTATATCTTATCAAAAATGGGCAAGCACGGTTCTGAAGATGAATTGAATTGCGGCGCTTGTGGCTATGACACCTGCCGGGAACATGCGGAGGCAATATTTAAAGGATTGGCAGAGAGCGAAATGTGTCTGCCTTATACCATTGAACAGTTGAAAGGAACCGTCAAGGAACTGGCCGAGTCGCGGGATGAGTTGGCTTCGACTCAGGAAGCGCTGATGCAGTCTGAGAAAATGGCCAGCATGGGGCAATTGGCCGCCGGGATTGCCCATGAGGTGAATAACCCCCTGGGGGTGGTTTTGATGTACGCCCATCTTTTGATGGAGGGGCTTGATGAAAAAACGCGGGAGCATGATGATCTTAAAATGATTGTTGAGCAGGCCGAGCGTTGCAAAAAAATCGTTTCGGGTTTGCTGCATTTTGCCCGCCAGAATAAAGTGCAGCATGAATCCACCCATTTGATCGACTTAATGGATCGAATTATTAAAATTGTCGTCATTCCGGACGGTATTGACGTGGTGTGCAATTATGAGCTGGCAGATCCATTTACCGATATCGATGTCGATCAGATTATTCAGGTGTTGACCAATTTGATTAACAATGCCGTATCCGCGATGCCGCAGGGCGGACAGTTGATCCTGGCATTGCATGGCGATGCCGATTGGGTGTTTCTTAAGGTCAAGGATACCGGAATCGGGATCCCTGAAGAGAATATGTCAAAATTGTTCCAACCGTTTTTTACCACCAAAAAAATTGGCAAAGGAACCGGATTGGGGCTGGCCGTCGCTTACGGGATCGTGAAGATGCATCGGGGCGATATTACCGTCAGTTCCTGTGCCGATCCAAATTTAGGCCCAACGGGAACGGAGTTTGTAGTTAAATTGCCGCGCAGGCGCTGATTTCCGGCAGGCAAAATGCCGTCGCTTCAAGAAACAGGCATGCCGTCAACATGGCATAAACAGAGATATATTAGAGTTTGGCGTTCAATACGTGAAAGGTTTAAAAAACATTATGGACACGCATTCAAAAAATAACAGCGACATAAGCGTATTACTGGTAGACGATGATGTCGATTTTCTGCTGCAAATGGAAGTTTTATTAAAAGCCAATGAATTCAATGTGACAACAGCCAGCAGCCAGAAGCAGGCGGAAGAGGCTTTGAATGTCATTCATCCGGATATTGCTGTCGTCGATTTGATGATGGAGCACGCGGATGGCGGTTTTGCCTTGTGTTATCATATTAAAAAAAGGTTTCCCGGGACTCCGGTTATTATCGTGACGGCAGTGAGTTCGGAAACCGGCATTGAATTTGATGCGTCTACCCAGGAGGAAAAGTCATGGGTGCGTGCCGATGCCATGTTGACAAAACCAGTACGATTAGAACAGTTACTGGCTGAAATTGATCGTTTTTGCAAAAAATAAATCATGATTGCATTGTCAACTCGGTCTGATAATACCGAGTGGTTAACGATGCAATGAATCCTTACATAAACAGGCTTGATGATGTCAGAAATATTAAAAGCCCTGATAGTGGACGATGAACCGGGAATGGTCAGCGGTATGGAGCGGACGTTGCAGAATTGCCGCGTCGAGATGCCTGATATCGGAGCGGAGGTGACGTTTACTATTCGCACCGCCACCAGCGGTGAAGAGGCTCTGGAACTGATCGAACAGGAAGAGCCGGATATCCTCTTATTGGATCATAAGTTGCCCGGAATGAGTGGTTTGGATGTCTTGCATCGGATCGAAGATCGCAAAGATAATATATTGACGGTTATGGTGACGGCCTACGCCTCGCTCGATACCGCGGTAACGGCAGTCAAACGGGGGGCATACGATTTTCTGGCCAAGCCTTTTACGCCCGCAGAATTGAAAGCGGTTGTGCATCGGGCTACCCAGAGCATTATCAATGCCCGCCAGGCAAGGGCGCTGGCAAAAGAACGGCGCCAGGTGCGTTTTCAGTTTATTTCAGTACTGGCCCATGAATTGAAAGCGCCATTGGCCGCGATAAAGGGTTATCTGGATATTATCCAGAAAAAGGCGGCGGGTGATAATCCGGCGGTTTACGATGAAATGCTGAGCCGTTGCGGTGTCCGGCTGGATGGTATGCAGAAATTGATTATGGATCTGCTGGATTTAACCCGAATCGAATCCGGCCAGAAGAAAAGAGAGCTAAGAAATGTGGCGATTGACGAGCGCATTCACCATGCGATGGAGTTGGTGGTGCCGCAGGCGGTAGAAAGAAAAATTGACGTCCGGTTTCAATCGGATGGCGATTTAGCAATCCAGGCCGATCCGGGTGAAATTGATATTATACTGAATAATCTTATTTCAAATGCCGTTAAATATAATCGGGATGGGGGCAAGGTCACGATTCAAGCCAGGCAAAAAGATAACCATATCGTGATAACCGTTGCGGATACCGGCATTGGCATGTCCGAGGAAGAATGCAAACGTTTGTTCCAGGATTTTGTCAGAATTAAAAACGAAAAAAACGAAAAATATTCTCGGTAGCGGTCTTGGCTTGTCTATAATTAAAAAACTGGCGCAATTATATCATGGTGATATCAGTGTCGTCAGTGAACCGGATATTGGCAGTACGTTTACCGTCACCCTCGCTTTGAATGGTCAAGATTCTGATGTACTCCCTGAATCAAATAATCGATTGGCTTATTGAAACGGATCCTCCGCGACTGCAACAGTTGTGGCAGCAGGCCGATGATGTACGCAAACAGCAAGTTGGAGAAGCGATTCATTTACGGGGATTAATCGAGATTTCCAATTATTGCGTTCGGCAGTGTACCTACTGCGGGATCAGGGCGGATAACAAGAAAATCTGCCGGTATCGCATGGCCGCTGATGAAATTCATAATTGTGCTCATTTGGCCCAGAATTATGGTTATGGGACCGTTGTGCTGCAAGCTGGAGAGGATTATGGCATCGAGGCAGATTGGCTGGCAGGCATAATTCGGCAAATTAAGAGCGCTACGAATCTGGCTATTACCTTGAGTTTAGGCGAGCGGCATGATGATGAATTAAGGCTTTGGCGGGAAGCCGGCGCGGATCGCTATCTACTACGGTTTGAAACGTCAAACCGGGCTTTGTATGAGGCAATTCACCCCAATCGTGGCCGAACAATATCTGATCGCATCATGATGTTGCGGCGGCTGAAGTCGCTAGGATATGAAACTGGCAGTGGTGTTCTGGTGGGGATACCGGGTCAAAGTTATGAAGATCTGGCAAAGGATATTCTGTTATTCGGCGAACTGGGTTTGCATATGATTGGCGTTGGGCCTTATATCGCCCATCCAGATACTCCGCTGGCTCAACATGCTGATAGCATGAAACTGGTTTCGGACCGACAGGTTCCGTCCTCTGATACCATGGCGTGCAAAGTTATTGCTCTGGCCCGGATACTATGTCCGGGTACGAATATTCCCAGCACGACAGCTCTGGCGACAATTAATCCAAAACGAGGGCGTATGCATGGATTGACTCGAGGGGCTAATGTGATCATGCCCAACCTGACCCCCAGTCATTATCGCTCATTATATGAAATATACCCGGCCAAGGCCGGCAGCCACGAAACGGCTGAGGTGACTAATGTTAAACTAAAGGAACAGATCATCGAGTTGGGGCGTGTGATGGGTAATGGACGTGGGGATTCAGTTTGTTATGGAACTCAGATCTGGGACGATGAATCCAGCCAGGCCCGCTTAGATAACCTGACGGCCTGAGCTGACAGGCTGAAATGTTTTATTGGTTTAAATCCTTATATGATTCACAAGTGTAAATCGAAAGACTTATAAAGAACATGAAAACACTACCCGATCAATCTCTTTCAAAAGGCGCTGTTAATTTTATTGATGATTCAAAGTTGACTTCTCTGTTGAGTACTATAAAGCCTGATAAGAAAAAGGTGCATGATATCATTGAAAAAAGTCTGGCCAAACAGGCTCTCTCTGTTGAGGAGACAGCAACATTGCTGCTTGCCGACGAGCCCGATCTTATAGAAGAAATATTTGCTGGTGCACGTGAGCTTAAACAGCGTGTCTATGGCAATAGAATTGTATTATTTGCCCCACTTTATATCGGCAATCTTTGCGTGAATGATTGTGAATATTGTGCTTTTCGGCGCAGTAATGCCGGCGCAATAAGAAGAACCTTAAATGGGCCGGAAATTATCGGGGAAGTGTCCGCCTTGGAGCGGAAAGGTCATAAACGCCTGATTCTGGTGTTTGGTGAACACCCGGAGTACGATGCCGAATTTATCGCCGATACCGTTCGCCAGGTTTATGGTGTGACGGTGGGTCATGGTGAGATCCGGCGAGTAAATATCAACGCCGCTCCTCTGGATATCGAAGGATTTCGCATGGTTAAAGAATCCGGTATCGGCACCTACCAGATATTTCAGGAAACGTATCATCTTGAAACCTATCGTAAGGTGCATTCGCAGAATTCCAGAAAGGGAGATTATCTTTATCGACTGGATGCGCTGGATCGCGCCATGGAGGGGGGATGTGATGATGTTGGCATTGGCGCGTTGTTTGGTTTGTATGACTGGCGTTTTGAGGTGTTGGGGCTTGTCTCGCATTCCTTGCATTTACAGCAGCGCTATGGCGTCGGGCCGCATACGATCAGTTTCCCGCGCTTACAACCCGCTTATGGGACTGAGATGGGAACAGATTATCTGGTTTCGGATCGCGACTTTATGCGTCTGATCGCCATTTTACGGCTTGCCGTACCCTATACCGGTTTAATTCTGACCGCGCGGGAAAACCCTCAAGTGAGACGCGAGGCCCTGAGTTTCGGTGTATCTCAAATCGATGCCGGAACCCGCTTGGAGTTGGGGGGGTATACCGAAGCGGGAGATGCCCAGGTTATGGAACGGGAGCAATTTCGCCTGGGAGATATCCGTTCTCTGGATGAGACGATGCGGGAATTGATGCAGGAAGGCTATGTCCCCAGTTTTTGTACCGCCTGTTATCGAGTTGGGCGAACCGGGGAACACTTTATGGAATTTGCAATACCGGGTTTTATTAAACGATTCTGCACTCCCAACGCTCTCACCACCCTAAAAGAATATCTTATAGATTATGCCTCTCCAGAAACCCGTGCAGTAGGCGAGCAATTAATTCGTTTTGAACTTGAGAAGATTAAGGATGATAAAATCCGTCAGGAAATTAAGGAGCGGCTGGAGAGGATTGATGTAAACGATGAGCGCGATCTGTATTATTGACGGGATAATCGGTGAATTGTCAATAACTATTTGCCAATATTCGATGATATTACTATGAACCAACGTGTTGAAAAAGATCTGCTCGGCCAATTGCCCCTGCCCGCCGAGGCGCTCTGGGGGATCTATACTCAACGATCCGTTGAAAATTTTCCGATTAGTCATAGAACCGTTCATCCGGTTTTAATCCAGGCCTATGGAGCCGTTAAGCTGGCGTGTTGTCAGGTTAATTATGAATTGGGTTATATCCCGGAGGTGATTTTTAATCCAATACAGGCGGCCTGTCAGGAAATGATGGCAGGAAAGCTTAACGAAGCGATTCGAGTTGATGCCTTGCAGGGGGGGGCCGGTACTTCTACGAATATGAATGTCAATGAAGTGCTGGCAAACCGGGCCTTGCAACTGATGGGCCAGCCGGTTGGGACTTATGAAGTCATTCATCCGCTTGAGCATATTAACCTGCATCAGTCTACCAATGATACCTATCCAACCGCATTAAAGGTTGCCGCTATCTGGAGGTTGCGTTCGCTTGAGAAGCAAATAGCGGCTTTGGTTGAGGTGTTTCAGCATAAAGAACAGGAAATGGCTTCCATGGTCAAGGTTGGCCGCACCCAGATGCAAGACGCGGTTTTGACCACCCTCGGGCGTGAAATGTCGGCCTATGCTGAAGCGTTGGCGCGTGATCGCTGGCGTGTTTATAAATGTGAAGAGCGTCTTCGAGTCGTGAATCTGGGCGGGACCGCGATAGGCACCGGGATTCTGGCTCCGCGCCAGTTTATCTTTCGTGTCGTTGATCAGCTTCGAGCGATTGTTAATCTGGGATTATCACGGGCTGAAAATCTGGTTGAAGCCACACAAAATCTGGATATGTTTGTTGAAGTCAGCGGCATCCTGAAAGCTTATGCCTCCAGTCTGATTAAAATATCCGGTGATTTGCGCTTTCTGTCCAGTGGCCCGGAGGCCGGCATTGGTGAATTAAAATTGCCGCCTCGTCAAGCCGGATCATCGATCATGCCGGGTAAAATTAATCCGGTTATTCCGGAAGCCGTTACCCAGGCGGCGATTATGGTCTGTTCTAACGATCTGGCGCTGACTCAAGCCGTCAGCATGGGGCATCTGGAATTGAATCCATTTGTGCCGCTGATTGCGGATTGCCTGCTGACCAATCTGGATTATCTGGAAAGGGCAACCGTCATCTTGCGTGAATTTTGCATCGTGGGTTTAAAAGGGGATCCTGAGCGGTGTCGGGCGCACGTTTTATCGAGCACCGCGGTCGTTACCGCCCTGGTCGAGGAATTGGGATATGACAAAGCCCAGGAACTGGCGCAATTGGCGATTCAGCAAAACCGGACGATTAAAGCAATGGTATTAAACGCGCAATTGATGTCTGAGGACGCGTTTGAAGCCTTAGTAAGCGCCGAACGGGTAACCCGCCTGGGGTATCCGGGAACTGGGAGAGAGAAACGTCCATGATTTCCACCCCAAAAGGTTTTCGGCTTCATATTGGTATCTTTGGCCGCCGCAATGCCGGTAAAAGCTCGACATTGAACGCATTGACAGGTCAGGTGGTTTCCATTGTATCAGAAATCGCGGGTACGACGACTGATCCAGTCGAAAAGCCCATGGAATTACTGCCGCTTGGCCCGGTGTTATTCATCGATACCGCCGGCATTGACGACCTTGGTGCGCTGGGGCAACTTCGCATCAACCAGACAGAAAAAGTTTTTGATCGTACCGATTTGGGTATGATTGTAACCGATCATGGAAAATGGGATGAATTCGAAAAGAAAATAGCGGACGAATTACAGAAACGGCAGATTCCTTTTATTGCGGTATTTAACAAGGCGGACCAGGCGGCGATGAAACCGGAGGTTATCAGGCTACTGCGGGAAAGCCGGGTGACGGTGGTAGAAACTGTTGCCACTACCGGCCACGGTGTTGAGCCATTGCGGCAAGCTATCATATCCAATGCTCCGGAAGAATATATTAATAATCCGACGATATTGGGGGATCTGGTTCCTGCCGGTGAATTAGTCCTGTTTGTGGTGCCGATAGACAAAGAGGCTCCCAAGGGACGTCTGATTTTGCCGCAAGTGCAATCCATCAGGGATGTGCTTGATAATGACGCTTATTGTTTGGTGGTTAAGGAACGTGAACTGCGGGATGCATTGGAACGCCTTAATCGTCCGCCGGCATTGGTGGTAACGGATAGTCAGGCCTTTTTGAAAGTTGCCGGCGACACGCCACCGTCGATTCCGATGACTTCATTTTCAATCTTGTTCGCGCGGAACAAAGGCGATTTGACTGAATTTGTTCGAGGGGCGATGACGATTGACCGTTTGCGGTCCGGGAATCGCATCCTTGTCTGTGAAGCGTGTACCCATCGGGCTTCCTGTGAAGATATCGGAAGGGTTAAAATCCCTCGCTGGCTCAGGCAGTACGTGGGAGGCGAACTGATCGTCGATAACTATCAGGGCCGTGATTTGCCTGAAGAGATTGGCGCGTATGATCTGGTTATTCATTGCGGGGCTTGCATGTGGAACCGGCGAGAGGTTTTATCGAGGATATTGAAATGCCGTCAGGCGGGTGTGCCAATCACCAATTATGGACTGGCCATTGCCTGGAGTCTGGGAATTTTTGAACGGGCTTTGCAGCCTTTTCCTGCCGCGCTGGATTGTTATTATAATCGAATCCGTTAATCCGTTCGATCCCTTATTCCAGACGATTCATAAACACTTTTTCGTATTCTAATTCGTCTGTCTCGATCGGTTCTTTGATTTCGTTCGGATAACCAATTGCGATGATCGATTCAATCCGAATATGATCCGGTGCGCCGATCAGATGCCGGATATAGGCTTCCGAACTGTCAGACGGGTTATGCTGACGTAGCCTGATCTGGATCCAGCATGATCCCAGCCCCAGAGACTGGGCGGTCATTTGAATCAAGATGGATGCAATGGAGCAATCTTCTATCCAGACATCCGATTCGTTTTCATTGGCGGCTACAATGATGGCTAAGGGGGCTTCTTCCAGAAACGATGATCCATGCGGCTTGCAACTGGCGAGTTTCATAATCAGATTTCGGTTGTCTACAAAAACGAATCGCCATGGATTGAAATTTCTTGAAGTCGGACTTCGTAAGGCCGCTTCTTGCAATAATTCAATTTTTTCCGTTTCAATAGAAAGCGAGGCGTATTTTCGGATGCTGCGGCGGTTGCGTAGTAAATCCAGCATGGTAGTGGAAGTCATAAGCCAGTCTCCTGTCGGGGCTTTTTAACCTTTACGAGCCAGTTGGCATAACCGTTCAATCCCCTTTTGGATCTGTTCATTTGAGGTGGCGTAACTGATACGGAAATGAGTGTCTTTTTGAGAGAAAACGGAACCGGGAATGATTAAAACATTATTGTTAATTGCGGCCTTGACAAACTCGGTGGCATTGCCTCCCGGCGCCGGAACAAAAGCGTAAAAAGCTCCCTGGGGTTTGGTTAAACCAAAATCCTCCTTTAATCCGTTATAGATTAAGTCGCGTTTTATCCGGTAATTTTCCATGAGTGGGGTGGTGTCAAAATCCAGGGCCTTTAGTGCCGCTACCTGAAAAGGATGTGGCGCGCAGACGAATGAATACTGCTGTAAAGTGGCCATGCGATTGAAAAGTTCACCCAGGTGCCCAGGCGCTGCCAGATAACCCAGACGCCAGCCGGGAATGCCGTATGCTTTGGAAAATCCACCCAGAATAATGGTATTTTCATAATAGGCCGCAATACTCTCAGCCGGGGTGTCATAACTGAATTTAACATAAATTTCGTCAGAAATAACCAGTAATTGATGTTTGCGGGCGATTTCGGCCACTGCCTTCAGATCTTCCGGTCCATAAACGGCGCCGCTTGGATTAGAAGGGGAGTTGATCATAATCGCTTTGGTCCGGGGCGTGATGGCGGCTTCAATTCTGGCTGGATTGAGTTTGAAGTCAGGATAGGTATCGATATAAACGCATTTCCCATCGTACATCCGGGTCAGTTGGTGATACATGACGAAATAAGGGTCTGGTACAATGATTTCGTCGTCAGGATCCAGGATGGCCGGCAAAACTAAATTCAACCCGCCGCTGACTCCACAGGTAATCATCACATGGGGGGAATCCCATTGGAATTCACTTTGGATTTGATCGGCAATTGCTGCCCGCAAAGGATGGTAGCCAGTTGTCAGGGTATAACCATTGGCATCGTTGCGAATGGCTTCAATCGCGGCGTTCTTAACCATATCAGGAGCTGGAAAATCAGGTTCTCCAATGCTGAAATTGACGGGATCGGTCATGTTTTGCGCCAATTGCCATATTTTCCGGATGCCTGAAGCATCGATCCGTTGAACTCGTTGTGAAATATAGTCCATAAAGGCTCCTGATAAAAATCAACAACTCTGGTTGTTTGGTATTAATTCCTTTGTCATCGACATGATTCTAAATAAATTGCGGCGAATGACAATAAAAAAGCCGATGTCCTGAAAGAACATCGGCCCACTTCCATACAATCTGTTTCGTTATGATAACAAACCGCAAAAAACGCGAAACACCGTTTCCATTATTCGGCGGTTTTCGCTTTCTTTTTCTTTTTTCCAACAGATGATTTTCGGTTTGAAACTTTTGGCAGGCCGAGTACTTTGCCTTCTTGCCACGTCCCATTATCAATTAATTTCTCTATACGTTCAGCGCGGGTCAAAACGTTACGGTGGCGAGAAAGCGATGATTTACTTTTTAATGAACGATCTAGTGACATAGAAATTATCTCCAGTTATATCATTCCTTATTCGGAATATTTCAAAATACAAAAACCGTTCATGCTCAGACATGAGCGGCTGTTATTACCTTTATGGATTAATATTGATTCGTTCAATATTTATGGCATAGGCAGATTGAAAAGTCGCTAAAGAATACCCTGGGGCTTCCTTAGGCTTGTTATTATTATAGTATTTCCCGATTTTTTCCAGTAAATTTTTTAAATTCTTTGCTTCAGTGCTTTTATAGTCTACAAAGGTATCTTTTGTTACTAAAATATAACGGTTGTCGAATTTTGCGATAACGGTCTCTAAACCATTGTCATAAAAATATTTCTGAACATAAAGCAGCGGTTCTCTTTCTTTGTGGCCGCAAATAATCCAGCACTGGCTATTCAGGGTTTCTTTAGGGAGGAGTGGTTGGGAATCCGTTGTGTTATTCAGTTGGGTATTATCCAGGGTCATGCTGAAACGAGCGTCTGGCCAAATATTATCCCTTGGGATTTCAGCGCGGGCATTGGCAAGTTCTTCAGGAAGAGGTGTGTCTGTTTCTGAATGGGAGGGGGTATTGAGAGGTGTTTCGATATGAGCAGTATTATTGGACTTATCCGGGGTGCCGGTCTCCTGGAGGTTTGAATGATGGGACTTATCAAATAATGATATAATTAATAAAGAGATAAAAATACCACCAATGATAATCGTTAATGATAGGGGACTTATCTTTTTGCCAATAAAAGCCAGCCAGCTTAAAACAATTTTTGGAGGGAATTCAGACTTAACCCGTTTGGGTTGCGTAGCTTGTGGAGTGGCGACGTGTGGAGGAATGAAAGGACGTTTTTCCTGTTTAGGAGCGGGTTTGTTTTCCGAAGAACTTTCGGTGGAATTTCCTTTTTGTTTATATACCCAATCTGGAGGTTTGACAGTGCTTTTATTGATTAATTCGTATAATGCTGGCTTGTTTCGTTTACTCATATAATAATCCCTCTTTTTCGGTTTGCCGGTAAGTCATACGATCCTTTGGGGTTCGATCAATAACTGGGATAAATCATATCATCCCAGAATATGGTGTGCAAATTGAAAGTTGTAATTTATAACAATTCAAAGCTTGAAATCCTTATTTATGCCAGTGGTGATGCCGGGACTGGAATTTGTTTATAAAACTTAAAAAGAGGAGCCTTGCCCCGCTTAATTTCCTTGACAAAAAAGAACTTATAGAATATCCTTTCCAAATTCCCGTGTTTTCAGCGGGGTGATTTGTGTATGTTGACGATGAAAATTATTTCACTAACGTGTTTAATTGCAAAGAGATAGAATATGTTACCAGTAAAAAAAATATCAAAAAGTCGCACACGAACCCGTCGTAGCCATCAAGCGCTAAAGCCGGTTAATTATTCAATTTGCCCAAGTTGCGGGAAAGCAAAGTTGCCCCACGCGATGTGTGAATGTGGGTATGTCAATAAGAGCCTGGCAGTAAAAATTGAAGATTAAGTCGTATCTGTCTTCTGGACAGGCGTTTTTTCTGTAACCGTAGTATAATGTACAGGGTAGATGACAGATGCGAATTGCAGTAGATGCGATGGGGGGGGATTATGCTCCGGAACAGATTGTTGCTGGGGCTTTAGATGCGTTGGATTCACTCCAGGATGATAAAATCTTATTAATTGGTCCTGAAGCACGAATCAAAGAATTGCTGGGTGATCCAGAAGTCTGGCAAAATAAAATTATTATCCATAATGCGACTGAAGTGATCGGGATGGATGAATCTCCGGTTGAAGCATTACGGCGAAAACGTGACAGTTCCATTGCTGTCATGGCCAAGTTGGCAAAAGAAGGTCATGCTGATGTGATTTTAAGTGCGGGTAATACCGGCGCCTGTGTGGCCGCCGCTCAGATGCGGATGCGCCCGTTGCCGGGAGTGGAACGTCCAGGTATTCTCGTGGTTTTCCCTACCATACATGGGCCTTTGGTTCTCTGTGATGTTGGAGCGAATATTACTCCAAAACCCAGCCATTTACACCAATATGCGATTATGGCTGAAGTGTATGCCCGTAAAATTCTAAAAGTGGAAAATCCCACGGTTGGTTTGATCAGCATAGGCCAGGAAGATGCCAAGGGAACAGATTTAATCAAATCAACCAATCAGCGCTTGAAAGATGATCCATCCTTACGGTTCATCGGCAACGTTGAACCACGACGCATGCTGGAAAAACCGGCGGATATTGTTATTTGCGATGGTTTTGCCGGTAACATAATCTTGAAACTGACTGAGGGAATGGCGGAAAGTATATTCAAGTATATTTTTCATGAATTCAAACAACAAAAGCCGGAACTGCTTCAGCATTTTATGCCGGTTGTCGAAAAAATTTATGCGGAGCATGATTATACCGAATATGGTGGCGCTCCGTTAATGGGGATCGATGGTACCTGCATTATCTGCCATGGCAATAGTGACGCAAGCGCCATAAAAAATGCGATCATGGTCTCGTTAAAACAGGCCCGGGCAGGGATTAATGAGGAAATAGCCAAGCGATTAAAAAGCCTGGAAGAATAGTCAATTAAACCATTCTACGGTTCGATTCGAACCAATTCTAATATGATAAAGGTAAATTATCTGAAATGAGTAAAGAAACCAGCGGGCGTTTTTTTGACACCAAACGGCGTGCCGTTATCGCAGGAACTGGTTCCTATGTTCCCGAGCGGATTCTATCTAATCATGAACTTGAAAAAATGGTGGATACTTCGGATGAATGGATCACCACTCGTACGGGAATTAAAGAACGCCGGATCATTGCGGATGGCCAGACCACGATGACCCTGGGACTGCAGGCCAGTCTTAAAGCCATTGAGGCGGCTCAAATAGATCCCGTGGATATCGATATGATCATCTGCGGAACCGCAACTCCCGAGATGGTATTTCCATCAACCGCCTGTTTTATTCAAAACGAGTTGGGCAACCGGCATGCCGGGGCATTTGATCTCACCGCGGCCTGTAGCGGATTTACTTATGCGATGGGCTTGGGCGCCAGTTTGATCGGCGCGGGTCAGTGTGATACGGTTTTAGCGATTGGGGCGGAAGCGCTATCGCAAATTGTCAACTATGAAGACCGGGCGACCTGTATTTTATTTGGCGATGGGGCGGGTGCGGTCGTTTTAAAAGTTGAAGAAAATACGGATCGTGGGATTATGTATAATTGCATGCATGCCGATGGCAGTGGCTGGACCACTATTAATTGCAAGGCATACGGAAGTCGTTATCCGGTCAAAAGGCCGCTGGATAATCCTGCGGACATGTATATGATGGTTAACGGCCGGGAAACCTATCAGGTGGCGGTCAGGCAGATCGTTAATCAAATAGTGGATGGCTGTAATTATTTTGGGATTTCTCAAAGCGATATCGACCTGGTGATTCCGCACCAGATGAATGCCCGTATCATAGAATCTGTCATGAAAAGACTGGATTTACGGGATGATCAGGTTTTTATTAATATCGATAAATACGGCAATACGTCTGCTGCATCTATCCCTCTTGCTTTAGATGAGGCGGTTCGTTCAGGAAGAGCCAATAAGGGCAATCTCATTGCTTTAGTCGCTTTTGGCGGTGGACTGACATGGGGACTCAATTTCATTCGTTTGTAATGTAAAATGAGACATTTTCCAATGCCGGTTGAATGAAAGGATGCAAGGCTTTGAAAACGTTGTTTATGTTTCCGGGACAAGGCGCCCAGACTGTTGGAATGGCGCGGGAATTGCTGGAATCAGATCCGGATGCGCCTGGAATGTTTGAAAAAGCATCCGATATTTTAGGTTACGATTTGTCCGCGATCTGTTTAAACGGTCCTGAAGACAAACTGAATTCAACGGAATATGCGCAACCGGCTATCTTTGTTCATAGCGCAGCTGCTTTGAACGCGATAAGGGCTGGTCGCATCGCCCCGGAACTTCAAGGCGTTCAACCGGATGGTTGCGCTGGATTAAGTCTGGGAGAGTATACGGCGCTTTATGCCGCAGGCGTCCTGTCATTTGAAGATGGCGTAAGACTCGTTCAGCTCAGGGGCCAGAGTATGCAGCAGGCCGCGAATTTAAGGCAGGGAACCATGGTCTCTATCATGGGATGCGAAAATGAGGCAGTAGAAAAATTGTGTGAAACCATTCTGTCTGAAGGAATCAAGGAAGAAGATGGATTAGAGACAATCCTTTCCCCGGTCAATTACAATTGCCCGGGCCAGCTGGTTGTCAGCGGCTCTCTGAAGGCTTGCGAAAGGATTGCCGTATTAGCTCCCGAAGCGGGAGCGTCTCGAGCGCTGCCGTTAAAGGTGGCGGGTGCGTTTCATACCATGATGATGGCGCCCGCGGCTGAAAAACTCGAAAAAGCATTACAATCGGTCCAATTCGGCGATTTACAGGTGTCTGTCATCGCGAATGTGGATGCCCAACCTTATCGAAATAAAGAAGAGATATCTGGAAAATTATTAAAACAGCTCGTTTCCGCTGTTCGTTGGCAGCAAAGCGTGGAGTATCTGTTGCGCAACGATTATGGACGTTATGTTGAAATTGGTCCAGGCAGGGTTCTGACTGGATTGTTAAAGAAGATTAGCCGTCCATTTAAAAAAGAGATTACAATAATCAATGCTGGCTAGAAATAGTGGAGTTCATGAAATGTCTGACAAGAAATTAGCGATCGTTACGGGAGGAGCTCGAGGGATTGGGCGTCAGATCTGTTTTATGCTTGAAAAACAAGGGCGTAAAGTGGTGGCTGTCGACGTAAACGAGGCGTGTCTTAATGAAATGAATGAGATTGCCGCAAAAGAATCTTTAGATATGATTACTGAAAAACTGGACATCACCAATTCCGAGGCCTTGAATGAGACTTTCGAACGGTTGTCCGATGAATATGGTGGCATCAGTATTTTGGTGAATAATGCGGGGATAACCAGAGATGGCCTTTCCATTTCGATGCCTGACGAAGACTTTGATCTGGTTATTAAAATTAATTTAAAAGCCGCATTTGTGGCGCTGAAAGCAGCGGCGCGTTCGATGATGAAAAATCGCTGGGGCCGAATCATTAATATTGCCAGCGTCTCCGGAGTCATTGGAAATGCCGGACAAGCCAATTACGCGGCAAGTAAAGCCGGTTTGATTGGCTTATCCAAAACCGTTGCTCGAGAACTGGCAAAAAGAAATGTGACCGTTAATTGTGTTGCTCCCGGATTTATCCAGACGGATATGACGAATGTGTTGCCGGACAAAGTCAAAGATTACGCAAAACAGGCAATTCCCATGAATCGATTTGGCCGGCCCGAAGATATTGCTAATGCCGTGGCATTTCTGGCTTCTGATGCATCCGGTTATATCACAGGTCAGGTATTATGTGTCGATGGTGGTATGGCTATGTAATTATTGGGCATACCAATTCGTTTTTGATTGGATATATTGGTATTGAATTGCCATATATTCATTCATAATATTCTGGTTAATAGAGTGTTATGAGGAATATTGACTTATGCTGGAACTAGCATTTAAACGTGAAATTTTACTAAAATAACCAATAATTTCATAACAAAATGCTTGAATAGCAAGTGGACACTGGTTATATTACCGCGTCCTTAAAAAATGGATAGAATTATATTTCGGCAGACACCGTGTCGCCGTGTAATAAAGTTAAACCGATATGCAGGAGGCTTTAAAGTGGCATCCGATATTGAAGCAAAAGTTAAGCAAATAGTCGCTGACCAACTTGGAGTTGATGTAGCGGAAATTACCAGAGAGACTTCCTTTGTTAATGATCTGAATGCAGATAGTCTCGATACCGTAGAATTAGTAATGGAATTTGAAGACGCATTTGATCTGAGTATTCCTGACGAAGAAGCGGAAAAAATTCAAACCGTAGGTCAGGCGATTGATCATATTGAAAAACACTTGAATTAATCGATTGCGTTTTCAAGAATAAGTATGTTCCCGTATGTAATTTGATTTCAATGAAAATATGCGGGGGCATACGCTTGCGATACAGACGTTAAAGCAGGTGTGATTTATGGCCAAACGGCGCGTAGTAATAACTGGTGTAGGTTTTGTAACCTCACTGGGCGAAAAAAAAGACGTTGTCTGGGACAATATCGTTTCCGGCAAGAGTGGAACCAGCCGTATTGAGTGTTTCAATACGGATAATTTCCCCGTCAAAATTGGCGGTGAAGTCAAAGGGTTTAATCCGGAAACATATATCGATTCCCGTGAAGCTCGACGCATCGATCGCTTTGCGTTAATGGCGTTAGCCGGTGCGATCAATGCCATGGAGGACAGCGGGCTGGATACCGGTATTTTGAATCTTGACCGATGTGGCGTGATTATTGGTTCAGGTATTGGTGGATTATCTGAACTGGAAAAGGAACACGAAAAATTATTAAAACGTGGTCCTGACCGGGTCAGTCCGTTTTGTGTTCCTAAGTTAATGGTTAACGCAGCCAGTGCGAATGTGGCAATCAAGTTTAATTTCCGAGGTTTCAATACTTCGGTAGTAACAGCTTGCGCGTCAGCAACTCATGCCATTGGTGATGCGTTTCGTCACATCCGCAACGGTAACCAGGACATCATGATTACCGGTGGCAGTGAAGCGGCC
This sequence comes from Sedimentisphaerales bacterium, assembly GCA_963663965.2. Taxonomy (GTDB): domain Bacteria; phylum Planctomycetota; class Phycisphaerae; order Sedimentisphaerales; family SM23-30. The sequence goes on along the minus strand of CAXXFK010000010.1, from coordinate 6,116 downwards.
CTGACCCAATTAGGACTGGCCAGTTTTTGCTCGCTGAAAGCGTTGAGTCGCCGCAACGATGAGCCGGACAAAGCCTCACGGCCCTTCGATAAAGATCGTGATGGTTTTGTGCTTGCCGAAGGCGCGGGCATACTAATCCTGGAAGATTTGGATCTGGCCAGGAAACGTGGCGCGCGTATTTATGCTGAATTGGCAGGCTTTGGCATGAGTTGCGATGCTGAGCATATTACCGCACCCGCCGAAAATGGCAATGGGGCGGCGCGAGCCATGCAGGAAGCTTTGGATGATGCCGAGGTAAATCCTGATGTGGTTGATTATATCAATGCGCATGGCACCAGTACGGAACTGAATGATATCAGTGAAACGAATGCCATTAAAAAAGTTTTTGGTGAGCATGCCTATAAATTGGCGATCAGCAGTACCAAAAGTCATCTTGGGCATCTGCTGGGAGCCAGTGGCGGGGTAGAAATCAATTTTGCCGCGCTTGCCGTTGCCAATTCGGTGATTCCGCCCACCATCAATTTGGAAGAAGCTGATCCGCAATGTGATTTGGATTATACGCCTAATACTGCCCGCGAAGCTTCGATTCAGTACGCATTAAGTAATTCGTTTGGATTTGGCGGACACAACGGTTCGCTGCTGATAAAGAAATTTGCATAAAAGACATGGAAAGAGACTGATGAATGCTTTTTCGTTGGTTTCTGGCATGAATAGGTTATAATAACAGGATTCCCGCCCGGGTGGCGGAATTGGTAGACGCGCTAGCTTGAGGGGCTAGTTGTCGCAAGACAGTGCTGGTTCGAATCCAGTCCCGGGCATTGATTTCTAATTGAGTCAAGTGGTTGGATTTAAATTAAAATCAACGCTAAGAAATGATGGCTGTTGATCCTTCTCTTTATATTTAATATCCTACTTGTCTGATAAATCTAAGTGTGATAAGATTCAATAAACATTTTTGCTGAAGATAAGGAACGATAAAAATGAATATTGAAAAATACACAATGGGGATTGGTGATCGTTTTGGACATCAGGGTGGCGCGCAACTTCAGGCGATGATTAAGGCCAGACAAGTTGGGATAGAGGTATTACCTGTTTGGAATAAATCGTATCGTGAGCATAGTATTATTGGGACACAGCCAATAAATGTTCGCCAGAAAGCGGATGATGCTGTGGCGCGTCTTGGATGGAAATCAAATTATTATGTCGATGCGGATCACATTAATTTAAAGATTGTCGATTCATTTATCGAGCCCTCTGATTTTTTTACACTGGATGTGGCTGATTATACCGGCAAGCCGGCTAACGAGGAGGAGATGGCTGGATTTGTCACGAAGTATCAAAAATATGCCGGGTATTTGCATATTGGAGGCGTTGAGGGTGATATCGAAATTACAGAACAGTTAATCAGAAATATCGCCGGAAAATATCTTCTGGCTGTGCAAGAGGCAGGGAAAATCTATCGTCATATTGAGAAAGTTAAAAAAACAGGCGCCTTTGTAACTGAAGTGTCGATGGATGAGACGAATGTACCCCAGACTCCGGTCGAAATGTTGTTCATTTTGGCAGCGATTGCAGATGAGGGGATTCCGATACAGACCATTGCCCCCAAATTTACCGGCCGCTTTAATAAAGGAGTTGATTATGTGGGGGACGTCAGTCAATTTGAAAAAGAGTTTAGCGACGATCTGGCGGTGATTAATTTTGCCATAAAAGAGTTTGGATTACCTGAAAATTTGAAATTAAGCGTGCATTCCGGCAGCGATAAATTTTCGATCTATGAGCCGATTAATCGCGCGATTCGTAAATTTGACACCGGTCTGCATTTAAAAACTGCCGGCACTACCTGGTTGGAAGAATTAATTGGTCTGGCGCTAGCGGGTGGTGAAGGATTACAAATAGCCAAAGAAGTTTATTATGAATCGCTGGTTCATTTTGATGAACTTTGCGGGCCCTACGCAACGGTGATTGATATTAATCGAAGTCAATTGCCGGATAAAACGCTGGTTAACGGATGGGATGGCCAGGCTTTCGCGCGTGCGCTCCGGCATGATCAGTCCTGTGCAGATTATAATCCGAGTTTTCGTCAATTGTTGCATGTGGGTTATAAAATCGCCGCCAAAATGGGAACCCGTTATCTGGATGCATTAAAACATTACGAGACGATTATTGCTGAGCAGGTTACGGAAAATATCTACTCACGTCATATCTTGCCGGTTTTTGGGCAATAAGCCATGGCCGATGTGTCTAACGATAACTGTGATATAAAGTTAACGAGCAGTATCTGTCGATCTCTGGGGTTGAACGATAAAGAGGTCAAAATGCTGTACGCCTTGAGGATTCTGACCGTACAGGATATGTTGGCTTTTGATCTCGATACGGTGAAGAAGCTTAAGGGATACGGGGCTAATTTTTATAAGAAGTTGAAGAAATTCAAGGAGCGGGTTGGTGTTTATGCAGAAGAGATTTTCCGGCAACCTCAGCTTGATGATGAGACTAAGGATACTATAGACAAACCTGAACTGGATTTTGGCGATTATTATGCCAGAGAGGCGAATCCTGAGCGATTGCAGCGTTTTCCTTTTTTTTCGGATTATCAGCAGGAACTCGGCTTTAAAATGATTCATCAATCGTATCAGCCGGATTATCCATTGTGCGATTTACCGTTGCCGGCGCGTGCGCGGACACTGTTTGAGGAAATGGGAAATCTGCGGATTGGTGATCTTCTGTTATTGACGCAGGATGGCCTGATAAAAAACCGCAAGAATATCGGGCGTAAAAGTGTTTATCAGGTTCGTCTAGTCATTCAGGAGCATATCTTTTTTAATGCAAATCGCGATAGGATCGATCCCGCTCAAGCGGAAAGTCTGAGACAGATGTTAGAATCCTATATAAAGGGTATCGTTGGCGAAAAAGAGAGTTGTGTTGTTATCTCACGCCATGGGTTGAAAGAGGGTCAACAGAAGACTTTACGGCAAGTGGCGGATGTGCTGGGGGTGAGCCGGGAACGGGTTCGAAAAATTGAGATGAAGGCGATGGAAGAATTGAGGTTGCCACATCATTTGATGCGAATGGAGCCTGTTCGAAAACGGTTAGCGGAGGTTTTGGCGGAACAGGGCGGGCAGATGGCGATCGGGCAGCTGGCGGAATGGCTGGATCGGGAATATCAGTTCACCCAACCAACGGAAACAGGGGCTGTTACGTGGTTAATGTCCTTGTTCAACTCGTTTATAATCGAGGACGATACGGTTCACCTGGCCTCGTTATGAATTGGAGCGATCCCACCCGGGTCGAATGTGGCATTGGGTTTCCCAGGCATCCCAGATAACCAGGGCGGCCATATTTTCTATTACCGGGATAACACGGGGAACGATACAGGGATCGTGGCGGCCGTGGACTTCGATTTTACAATCGTTGAAATCAATATCCATGGTCTGTTGTTCTTTGGCGATGGAACTGGTGGGTTTGATGCCGACTCGGATAATGACATCCTGACCGGTGGAGATGCCACCGGTAATGCCGCCGGCGTTATTGCTGAGGAAACCGTTCCGGCCCATATGGTCGTTGGACTGGCTGCCGCGCAGGCGGCAAAGTTCGAAACCCCGGCCGATTTCAAAGCCCTTGGTGGCGCCCAGACTTAAGAGCGCTTTGGCCAAACGGGCATCGAGTTTGTCAAAAACCGGATCGCCCAGGCCGGCGGGCAGGCCTTTGATTTCGAGTTGGACGATACCGCCCACTGAATCTTCGTCATCTTTGGCGGCCAGAATGGCTTTTTCCATTTCGCGGGCGGCTTGAGGGTCGGCGCAGCGTACAGGATTGGTTTCGATGACGGAATGATCACAGGTATTGGCTTTGATACCGGCGATTTCGATGGCATGGGCAGTAAAGGTCACGCCACGTTCGAGCAGGACTTTGCGGGCAATCGCGCCGCACATGACGCGGCCGGCAGTTTCGCGGCCTGAGGAGCGGCCGCCGCCACGGTGGTCGCGGATGCCGTATTTTTTGTAGAAGGTAAAATCGGCATGGCCGGGCCGGAATTTGTCTTTGATGCCTTCGTATTTGCTGGAGTCCTGGTCTTTGTTGTAGATGACCATGGCGATGGGGGCCCCGGTGGTTTTGCCTTCAAATACACCCGACAGGATGTGGACCTGGTCTTTTTCGCTGCGCGGAGTGACGACGTCGCTCTGGCCGGGCCGGCGGCGGTTCAGCTGGATCTGGATCTCTTCTTCGGAGATTTCCAGTCCGGGGCGTACGCCGTCCATAACGGCGCCGATGGCCGGGCCGTGGCTTTCACCGAAGGTGGTCATGTGAATGATGCGGCCGTAGGTATTGGCGGCGTGGCTGCGAATGGCCAGTTCTTCCTTGATCAGGGAGACCACCTGTTCGGCCAGGGTTTCGGGTGTGCCGCTAGTGGTATCGAGAATGATATCCGCATAGGGGGACAGAACTTCGTTGCGGTAATCTACTTCGGTTTCGTAGGTTTTGCGGCCTTCGGGGCCGGATAACCAGGGGGGAGTGCCGTTGGCGGTGGCACGCTGCCAGAGAGTGTCTTTGTCGGCTTTGAGAAAGACCAGCAGGGCGTCGGTACGGAGGGCGCGGCGGTTATCCGGATCCATCAGGATGGATCCGCCGGTGATGATAAAGTGCCAATCGCGATCGGCGGCCTCAAGCGCTACTTCGCGTTCGAGGTCTCTGAAGAAGTCGGCGCCATGTTCTGAGTATATTTCGCGGCAGGTTAGAAAATGGCCGTCACGGTCCTGATGGAGTTGTTCGACCATGCGGTCGGTTTCAATGACGCCGAGACCGGTTAATTGCGATAAATGCTGGCCGATAGTGGATTTACCTGAGCCTTTGGGGCCTGCGATGACTATATTCACTTGTTTTTACTCCTGATCTATTGTGATAACCATTGTGGATATCATACCTGATTGCTCGGAATATAAGTATTTAGGGTACTTCTAAAAATTACTGATTCATGGCCCAGCGGGCATTTACAATCGTTAATGGTCTATAAACTGATTTCGCAATATTTTAGGCGATTATCGCGGCAAAATCAAAGCTGAGATTCATATTTTGTTACCTGTGATGCCATAATGAGTTATATACTGCTTACCATTGAAAATGCCCGCTGGGCCGTGAGATAAGTTCTACACGAGTAAAAACTTACCTTGCGAGCGATCAGGAATATTCATACCCATTGGCTATACAATTCCACCGGCCTGTGCAAATCCTTTGCGGCAGATGGAACCACCGAAAACACCCGGTCCGGCTACAGTATCGGCCGGTCGCAATATATCCCCTTCATCTGGTGCGGCATGCACCGCCGACCCATTCACCGGCAAAGAGGCATTGCCTCATTCATTTGTGATAGTCAGTCAACGAATCTTCAGGTTAATATCCGCCCTGATGCTGACACAATAGAAACGCCCGATGGGAGCATACCCACTTCCGCGACTACGACCCCGTCCACGGCCGCTGGCTGAGTGAAAACCCGGCCGGATACGCCGATGGCCTGAACCTCTATAACGCCTATATGGGCGTCAATGGGGTGGATTTGTTGGGGTTGGAAAGGCAACAGAAACGTTATGAATTAATTGAAGATTCGTAACATTTTAGCCAACTGAAGCAATTTTTCTAAAATTGTCAAGAAAACGCTTGCGCCCGTGTTTGTTTTGTGTATGCTTAACAAGCATGAGCATGCATAGTAAAGCCCAACAGATTCTGGCCAACCTGAACGGACCGATGACGGCCGAGCAGGCGCGGGCGATATTTGCCTTGGGTGAAGAGGCGGTGGTGTTTGCCTTTGCTGAAATTGTCGTCGCTTCAGACCGTTTCGCCCGCTTCCACTACGGGGGCGTTGGGGCCTCACGATCCCTCGTGCTCTTCGGGACAGAAACCGCCGTTTGTCAAAGACAATCTCTCGGACAAGCGGCGTAAGAAACTCAAGGGACGCAAAGCGGGTCATCCCGGCGTTCGCCGACCGGCTCCTGACCGGGTCGACCGGACCGAAGCGCATCGGGCCGACTGTTGTCCGGATTGCGGCGGCCACCTGAAGCGCTGTGCCGAGACCCGCGAACGACTGATCGAAGACCTGCCCGCCTCGACCCGCATTGAAGTCG
>CAXXFK010000009.1:0-58896 GCA_963663965.2 Sedimentisphaerales bacterium | reverse complement strand
TGGCATCCGTGGTAATAATGGCACAACTGACCAGAGCGGTGGACCCTCCCAGTTTGTGCCAGACCTCCCACAATCCCGCAAATGCCAGCAATTCCTGATTCTGGCAATGAAAATAGTAAGGTTGTTTCTGCTCGGCCTGATGTTGCCATTCATAAAATCCGCTGGCCGGGATCAAACAGCGACGACTCTGATAGGCCTGTTTAAATGCCGGCTTTTGTGCAATTGTTTCACTGCGGGCATTAAAGGTCTTATAACCAATCTTCATGTCATTGGCCCACCCCGGCACCAATCCCCAGTGCATCGTCTTTATCTGATTAGCCCCTGACGGCCCTTCACAAACGATTCCGGTGATCATCTGACCGGGTCCTATATTAAAGGATGGCGTAACCACCGGGGCCTCCGGTAACGCAAACAGGCGTGCCAGCACCTCTGGCGATATCGTTAATGCAAATCGTCCACACATAACGGGATGTCTCAATAGGATATCGGACGCTCTAATCTGGGATCATAAAAGAGGTTAAATACTTTTTGCTATAATATCCAGTTATATTATAGAGAGTTTTTAAATATGTTAAGAACTAAATTTACCCGGTCGATGCTTTAGATATGATTTCCAGGGACATAGTGTATAGCCCTGAGAGACAAATATGACTTGGCCTTTCCAGAGTAGGAAGGCAAAAACCGCTTTTTTGGAGGTTCCCATGAAGAGCAGAATTATGACATCCCTATTATTGTCCCTGGTCCTGGTGACAATGGTTACCGCAAAGCCAAAAGTACTGTTTATCGAATCCTATCACAGAGGATACGAATGGAGTGATGGAATCACCGAGGGTATTGCCACAACGCTAGGGGTTAAAGTCGACAAAAACGATAAAATTGACGACTCCGCCAGTCCTTACGAATTCAAAATTTTACGCCTGGACACCAAACTCTTTACCGGATTAAAAGTAAAAGAAAACGCCACTCAGGAAGAAATCAAAGCTGCCCAGGAAACTTTCAAAAAAGAAGCTGCGCTCAAAGCCAAAGAATTAATTGAAACTTGGAAACCGGATGTTGTCATCGCGTCAGATGATAACACCAGTAAATACATCATAGAGCCTTATTACAAGAACTCAGATATCCCTTTCGTATTCTGTGGTGTTAATTGGGATGCATCGATTTACGGTTTCCCCTGCAAAAACGTAACCGGTATGGTCGAAGTGGCTTTAGTGCCCCAACTAATTGACAATCTCAAAACACATGCCAAGGGTAATCGTATTGGATTTTTATCGGCAGACAATGAAACCAGTGTTAAAGATGCAAAGTCCATTATTGAAAAGTTCAATCTTGACTTACAATGCACTCATGTGCTTGATTTTGAAACATGGAAAAAAGAATACCTGGCAATGCAGAACAGCTGTGATATGCTGATCCTCTGCGTTCCGGGCATCAAAGGATACGATGAAGAAGAAGCTAAGAAGTTCGTTTTAGAAAATACCCGTATTCCTACAGGATGTATTCAAGAAGGCGAAACGACGATCAGTTTAATTGGATATGTAAAAATACCTCAGGAACAAGGCGCCTGGGCCGCTACGGCAGCAAAACAAATTCTGGAAGGCAAATCGCCCAAAGATATTGAAATCGTGACCAATAAAAAGGGCAAATTATACCTGAATTTGCCTTTAGCCGATAAAATGGGTATCTCATTCCCTGTCAGCATGGTCAAACACGCCACGATTATCAAACAATAATTCAATACCACGAATCGGCGCAGTTTTATCTGGACTGCGCCGATATCCCTTTTTTTTTTGGAGTTTCCTCATGAAGCAATCCATAACTCTAAAGATCTCTCTCGTTATAGCGCTCTGCCTGATCGGTGTCGCCATCAGCATGATTACCATATCCAATAATTATGTCATGGAAATTATCGATAGTCGCCAGACCGAAGTATATGCCGGTAAAATCGAGAGAATCCAGACGGACATTACTCGCATCTATAACGAATTGAAAGAATCCGGTCTGGAAGAGGCCTATCGCGAAAGCGCCCAGGAGGAGTTCATTGATAGCTTCAAAAAACAATATTATCATGAAACTCCGGTTGCTGATGATACCCAAGCTGATACCCAAAATGCCGAAATAACTGCGGAATCAGAACCAGACCAGCAAGCTCCGGTAAAACCCATGATAGCCCCCATTTATTATTGATACCAATGGATTGGTGGTTGCTCATGAAATATTATCCAAAAACGATGAATCGCTGAGTAACCTCGATTTTATTAAAGAGATGCTGGAAAAGAAGAACGGCACACAGAATTATACGTATAACGGCGAAAATAAATGGATGACCTACACTTTCTTCGAACCTTGGGGTTGGACAATTGCGTTCTCGATACCCCACAACATTAAATATGCCGATGCCTACCGGTTACGCTCGATCTTAACGGTAATCGTTAGTTCTCTCATGCTGATCGCCATTCTGATTATCGGTGTATTCGTTTATCGCATGGTCTCTGTTCCTATTCGTAATACCGCTAATATCCTCAAAGATATTGCTGAAGGAGAAGGTGATCTGACCCGTCGTCTGCCGGATAAACGCAAGGATGAAATCGGAGCGCTGGCCAGATGGTTCAATGCCTTTGTCGATAAAATCCAGTTAGTCGTCCGCGATATCTCTGGTACTGCGGAACAATTGAACGGTTCTTCACAAAATCTTTCAGTGACTGCCGGTAAAATGTCGGAAGGGGTTTCTCAACTTAATAATCAAACGGAGATCAGCGTGAATGCCGCTTATATCATGAATGAAAACATGGAAAAAGCGGTAAAATCGACACAGAAGGTCACTGAAAACATTCACGCGGTTGCCGCGGCTATCGAAGAAACCACGACAACGATCTCAGAAGTAGCGAATAACGCGGAAAGATCCGCCACCATTGCTAATGAAGCGTCACGTAAAGTTCAGACCAGCCATGAAGTACTCGGCCAGTTGGGTATAGCAGCGGAAGAAATCGGCAAAGTGATCGAAGTGATCAAAGACATTGCCGATCAAACCAATCTGCTGGCCTTGAACGCAACCATCGAAGCGGCCCGCGCCGGCGACGCCGGCAAAGGATTTGCCGTGGTCGCCAACGAAGTCAAAGAACTGGCCCGCCAGACCGCTGAGGCTACCCAGGGCGTCGCCGAACGGATCTGCGCGATCCAGACTTCCAGCGAACGTTCCATCCAATCGATCGATGAAATTCGCTCCGTGATCGAACAGGTTAATGAATTTTCACGTAATATCGCCTCTGCGGTTGAAGAACAGAGCGTTACAACCCGTGAAATTTCTCAGAACGTCAGTACCGCAGCCTCCATATCGAACGATGCGACCGATGAAATTCGCCAGTCCGCGACCAATTGTCGCGAAATTTCTGACGCGGTTAAATCCCTCGAATCCGTTTCGCGCAGTTCCACCGAAAATGCCAGCCAGGCCAGTTCCGAAAGCGACACTCTATTAAAATTAGCCGAGAAACTCAATCATATGGTTGGACAGTTCCGTTATTAATCTTAATGATATTTTGTTAATTAAGTGGATTTCAGCTTCATTCTGAAATCCACTTTTTTTTGTATCTAACCCTCTGTTTTATGAAAGATTCCTGATAGCTCTCTGTAAATTCAAAACGGCCTGCTGTTGATATCTTGAATAAAAATAGTCCAGCGAATAAATTGACGGTCGCGCTAGAAATGAACGCAAAACCTCCGTGCGGCCAGAACGATATCTCACTTCAGACACATGTGAATATTCTTTTCTTATCGCCTGTTCATACGCAGCATATTCCCGCTCCGATCGCCCAAGTATGGATAAATCAATATCGGTGATTAACTTTTGATCGATACCGGCTGGCGCTTGATCGTGCCGGGTGATCTGGATTAGTTCCACAGTCTTCTGTATAACCTCCTCACTTACTCCCGCTCTTGGACATATGTCCCTGGCAACCTGAGCGCTTCGGCTTTCATTATCATTGCGTCGAACATCATAAATCACATCATGAAACCAGATAGCCAAAGCGACTGCCTTGTAGTTTTCCGTCAGAGCGGCAACGGATTCTAATTCTTGCAGACAAACGTTAATATGATCAAGTGTATGGTAAAAACGGCCTGCCCCTTCGTAAGCGTCGGATAAAAACTGATAAACCTCCTCCGAATTACCGTTGGCGCCAAGATCAAGCCATAATTGTTGCCATCGTTGCTTCATATCAGTCCGAAATATTGTTTAATCTTCTCAAACAACTTCGCCACTTCCTGCCTGGAATAATTGTCTGAATTATCAACTTCCCATATCCGGCCATATTGATCCCGCTCAATGATTTCAGCAATCCGCTCCTTCTTTTCCCGGGTATCATACTGGCAGGAAACCCGGGTTTCTATCTGCTCAGGCGACAACCGGCGTTGTTCCAGTCGTTTTTTCTGGGCATCTTTGGCGATTTCAATCAGAACGACATTGTTATTACAAATATGCAGCATATCCGCTTCCGCCAGTAATGCGGCGTTGATCAGGATAATACCCCTTTTCCCGAGCAGCTCTCTTCGCAATCGAACACTGATCGGGGTATTAAGCAATTGGTTCAATTTCTGAAGTTGAACCCGGTCATCAAATACAATCTCCCCCAATGCCTTGCGGTTGACAAATCCCTTCGTATCGAGCAGATGTTCTCCAAATAGACGGGCAATCTCCTGCCGGATTTGAATATAAACCGGATCGGTCAGCTCACCCAGTATTTGATGGCCAATATGATCCAGTTCAATATTATGGACGGGTATCTTAGATTGACAGTCTTGCAGCATAGTACTGAGATAGGATTTCCCGGCTCCCATTTCTCCGGTCACACCCAGAATATACTGACCGGCAATCTTCTCCTCCAACCGCTGCTTCACAAACAGCGGCACATAGTCATGTATCGCGCCCTGGTTCCTTTGAATTTCTTTGACCGCTCCCGAACTGACATGGGCCAGTTCTGGCCGCGCAAATAAAATATGAGTATCGATTCCCAGTTTCTGACTTTCTCCCACCAGATGCAGGATATTTTCATAACTGAAATCCTCAGGATTACGCACCCCCTTCACAATCACCGATACCCCCATTTCATATGCATAATCAACCAGTAAACCCGAAAAGGGAAGCACTTCCACATTAGAAATTTTCTCTAAACACCGCCGCGCCATCACCGTACGCTCTTCCAGGCTAAACAGGTATTTCTTCTGTGGATTAATTCCGATGCCAACAATGACTTCATCAAACACCTCAGAAGCCCGTTTGATAATATCCATATGTCCATAGGTAATTGGATCTCCGGAAAAAGCATAGACTGCCTTGACCATGCCTGTCTCCTTTTACAAATTCTTCAGTTTCCAACTGGATCATCTCTTGTTTATTATGATTTCAACATGTCATAATTTTTAATAGTATATTAACATACACTTCAATTCACAATATTTTTTCAACGTTTCAAATTGTTCATTCAACCGAATCTGTATAACCATGATGACTCATATCTCACGTCTTATCAATAAGTTAAACTAAGAAAAGCTGGTAAACCCGAAAATTCTTATTTCTCAATCGAGTGAAGAAAACTTATCGGAACATTTTATTCTCCATATCTCAAGGGATAATATTCCAGAATTGATAGCTATATCTTACTACTTCGTTTGGTGCTTGCGTTTTCTTTATAAAATATATTGTATTTTCAGGCCATTTATATTAACATAATTGTGATACGTCATGATTATATAAGAAGGAGAATTAAAATGTCTAAGTTGCTGAACGCTTTTTTTCTCATGGTCTGTGCCTTTAATTTTACCGGCTTATCCGCCGAAATTATTTACCAGAATGATTTTGATGCTCTGGATCTGGCCCATACTGAATACTATCCCGGCCAGGGTAATCAGGATAACTGGTTTCGTGAGGCAGCCATAGGCGATGCTTATGGTGAAATCCAAAATGATATCGCCATGTCCGGCGCCGCGCTTCATGAACATACTGCAATTTCCAACTCTTCAGGTCAGCAGACCATCGATAAGCGCGAATTGACGGTTTATGACCTCTCCTCTCTGAGTGAATTACTCGTTCTGAGTGTTGACTTTTATGCCAAAAGCAGTGATTATGACACGGCGAATACCTACAGCGCATCATTCCGCATAAGCGGTGGACCACACCCCGGTTTTGAAATCATTGGCTTTTCGCTTTATTCGGGTAATGGTACCCTGAAAAGCGAATCCGGAGTCAACATCACAATTGGCGCTTTTAACGGGGCAGATAATAATATGGCGGTTCCGCTTACTGTTGGTCAGAACCTGGCATGGGAACAATGGCATTCCGTCATCATTGTTCTGGATCAACAGAAAGACCGCTATGTCAGCATCTCAGTGGACGATCAGAACCAGTCGCTCGGGGACTATCAATTACCCCGCAATTGCGATGGCGATATATGGCTTCGCGGCCAGTTAATTGAATCGATGACTGCCGAAATCGTCCCATCCGATTCCTTTGATGCTGAAACCGATGATGATATTTACTGGGATAATGTCGCACTTTACACCCAGATTCAATTGCCAGATTATGTAACGATTTACCAAACCGATTTCAATGACTTTTCTCAGGAACGGACCCAGTGGCATCCCGGGGTTGCCGGCCATAACGGCTGGTATAAAATCGCCGCCGTGTCACCCGCTTATGACGAATTTCAAAGCGCCGTCGCTCATGATGGCGTAGCGCTTCATCAGTACACCGATAGTTCCAGTAATCCCGGTTCCCAGACCATCGATGCCATCAATTTGCCTGACGTCAACCTGACTGATCTTGATGGCGTTCTTGCCTTCAGTTTTGATTTTTATGCTTCCAGTAGCGATCTATCAAAAACCAATCCTTATATCGCCGGCCTCTCAGTACAGGATAGTACTCATCCTGGCTACGTCATCTGCAAGGTGGGTATCAACGCCGGCAACGGTATGCCCAAAAATGAAACGGGTATTTTTATTTCGCTGGGAACATTTAATGGCCTTGATAACAATGAACCCGTTCCATTATCAGTAGGCCGGCAACTCGCCTGGGATCAATGGCATTCTGTGACGTTACTGATGGATTATTCCAGCGAACGGTATGACTTGATTGTCGTGGATGGTCAGTCTCAGGAACTCGATAACTATTTACTCCCCCGTACCGAATACGATGGCCAGTGGCTGCGTAGTACGAACATCAACACCCTACTGGCGGAACTGGTCCCGGCGGGTGAATCCGGCAATCGATCCGATGACCATATTTATTATGACAATATTCTGCTGAAAACCCAACGTCCCGCTCCTCAGACAATTTACCTGACCGGTTTTGATAATCTGGATATCGGTCAGACCATTTATTATCCTGGTAACGAAGGACAGGATGGCTGGTACCGTGAATCAGAATACGGCGATGGTTACGGTGAAATTCAGAACCTTATCGCCAAGACTGCCAATGCGCTGCACGAACACGCTGCCATCTCTCAAACCACCGGTCAGCAAACCATCGACAGGCGTAATCTGGAATGGATTGACATGTCCGCCACTGAAAAACTGCTCAAGTTAAGCCTGGATTTCTACGCTCACAGTAGCGACTACGACACCGCAAATAATTACTCAGCCAGTTTCGCCCTGCGGGGTGGGCCGCATCCTGGTTACACTATTCTCGATTTCGCACTCTGTTCCGGCAATGGACCTCTAAAGAGCGACGCCGGTGTAAATGTAGCGATCAGCGGTTTTAATGGGTTAGATAACAATGAACCCATTCCACTGTCCATCGGACAGCATCTCGCCTGGGACACCTGGCATTCCATTTCCATTATTCTGGATCACCATAATGATTGTTTTAAAACAATTACGGTTGATGGCCAGACTCAGGATATCAGCGCCTGGCAGCCGGTCCGGACATTTTATGAAGATCAGTGGCTACGCGGTCAGCAACTGGAAACAATCATTGCCACAATCGTCCCATTCGATTCTTTTAATACCGAAACTGACGATGATGTCTATTGGGATAATCTCTCCATCCAACTGGCCAGTACCGATCAGGATATTCCATCACTCGAGAATCCTCAGGGACTTCAGGCAGCCATCATCGACCAATCGGTAGAACTCACCTGGGAGCCAATCAGTGATCCTTACCGTCTGTTCGGTCATTACGCCATTTACCGCGCCGACAATCCCTTTGAATATGTCTACGGTAAAACTCCCATCGCCACCATCAGTCCGGTCGATTCCGCCCAATTCACAGATAACTCAGTTGAATATAGTGAAATCTATTATTACGCCATCACAACCGTTGCAATCGACGGAACCGAAGGGAAGCAGGTCAATTCGTGTATTGGCCCGATCGCGCCCCGTCATGAAGATGACCTGCAAATGCTGACGATCACTCGCACGCCTTACTACGCCCGTTATCATCCCGTTTATACCGAAGGAGTTGTTGCCGAACCCGGTGGTCTGGCATATATCTGCTCTCGGGCGACGGCTCTCCAGGATCAGGATGAAACCACCCGACATTGGCCCGAACTCGGTGAAACCATGACCTATACTGCCAGAATTCGCAACCGCGGCACCACCATTTTTAACGAGCTGCTACAGGGAACCTGGCGTCTGGATAACACCATTCACTCTCAACCTGTCCAATCCGTCACGCTTGCTCCCGGCGACATTGCCCAGTTTCCACTGCAACTCACCTGGGATAACGAATCCCATGATATCAGTTTTACTATCGACTATGCCGATGAGATCGCCGAAAATAACTGCATCCTCAGTAACACATTGTCTGTTGGCTATATGACCTACATTGACCAGTCCTATTACGATCGTTTCCGTGATCAATGGTCACCACAGTGGCCAGGCGCCCAGACGGCCGATCTGGTCGATTGGCTTAACCGTCACATGAAACATATGAACGAAATGCTGGCCGCTGCCGGCTGCCAGAAACGGGTTCATTATGATGTATTGGAAATCCTTCCAGATGGATCCCCCATCCCGGCCGAACCCGCCCAGATTAATTTCGCGATCTTCCCCCTGCACTACGAAACCGCCGACATGGAAGATTTACACCGCGGCTACTATGATCCCGACAAGGATATCAGCTATGCCCTCATCCACGAAATGGCGCATCAACTCGGTATGATCGACCTCTATCAATTGTCCTTTGCCGCCGACAATAACGCCGTCAATCATTGGCAATATCAACCTGTCAGCGGCATCATGTCCACGGCCGCCGGCAACCAATTCAGTCGCTACCACGCGTTGGCGATGAACCACTGGCTCAAACAGCCCCATGGCTATTACGGCCAGTTTATGTATTGCCTGCCCCAAACCATTCAATTACGGATTATCGACCATCAAAACCAGCCCATCTCCGGCGCAACCGTAAATATGTTCCAGTATCTGTACTGGCCGGATGGCTCCTATCAGATAAAACCTCTGGTCAAAGCCCAGGGCATCACCAATAACAAGGGGATCTGGCAACTGCCCAACGTTCCCATCGACCCGGCCATTGTTCCCGAAATCCCCACCGGTGACCATCTACACGACAACCCCTTTGGATATATCCATGTCGTCGGCCAAAACACGGTTCTATTGTTCCAGATCATCTATAATGGGGGTGTGGATTATTGCTGGCTGGATGTCACTGAAGCCAACATCGCTTATTGGGAAGGTCAGACCGACCTGGCAATTTTCGAACGGAAAGTCGCCCTGAGCGATACCACAATGAACACCATGCCCATGGACCTCGCCGAAGCCAACGCCGGCCAGTGGCATCAATGGCGTTTGCATCCCGAATTAGACTGGATCAGTATCCAGGATGATTTCGAGCATAAATTATCCGGCAATACCTCGATAAAAATTTCCGCGGCCAATGAATCCGCTCCAACCGGTATGAACCTGCGTTACCCCGCCGAGTTCAACGCCAACTGGAACCTCTCCAGTGCCTCCCGGTTGCATTTCAGCGTTTATTCGGATACGGCAGGATCATCATTTGTAAACAGCTGCCCGATCATCCGGCTTCAGGATCCTGATGGCAATTATTACCAATATCAATATTATATCGCCGGACACGGTTTTGAAAATGCCTTCAACCAGACGATTGGCCACTGGATCGACTTCGATATCCCGCTGGACGCGTCGGCGCCCGGCTCGATAACTGGCGCAGGCTGGTCACGTGTCTCCCACGGTTCTCCCGACTTGTCCCGGATCGAATGTCTCGAAATGGCTATCTGGCTGACCGAAGTGCCCCAGTATCATGTCTGGCTGGATAATGTCTATTTCGACTGGCCCCAATATCAGTACCTGGATTTTAATGGCAGCGGCCTTGTGGATATCAGTGATCTGTCACCCTTTATCGCTTCCTGGCTTAACCATGACCTTACTTACGCCGCCTCCGGCGGCGCCGACCTCACCATGGATCACAATGTCACGATGGCGGATATTCTCTTATACATGAACTCCTACCTCACCGGTTCAGACTAAAAAACTGTATCTGAATCAGTCTAACCGCATTTTTGACCATTAACCTGATGGTAGCGGAGGGTATCCGCTACCATCGAACTTTCATCCTCACCAAGATCACACCGGCATATTCCAAATTCTTCAGGATTGATTTTATTCCAAAATAGATTATCATATAGTTTCTTTAGACTAATATTAGAACTTTCAGATACTCAATTTGCCATGAAAAAAATAACAGCTTTACTTATCGTCTTCTCCATATTCAGCCTGACCGCCTGCCGCAAACCACTGACTCTGGCCGCCGGCCCCAATGACGCCAAACCGGATCACTGGGACGCCACCTTTGTTAATCCCATCTATGAAGGGGCCGACCCTTTCGTCTGCAAACACACCGATGGCTTTTACTATTTCTGCCAGTCCGAAGGTGACAAAGGTATCGCGATCTGGAAGTCGGATAAACTCACCGATAAAGGCGTCAAGCGGATTGTCTGGCGCGCACCCCAAACCGGCTGGAACACCTCTGAAGTCTGGGCCCCGGAAATCCATTATCTCCAGGGCCGCTGGTATATCTATTACGCCGCCGATGCCGGTAAAAACGCCGATCACCGTACCGGCGTGCTGCAAAGCCGTACCCAGGATCCGCAAGGTGACTATATTGACAAAGGCTTTCTCTATACCGGCGATCAGATCGAAACCCGCCAGAACAACCGCTGGGCCATCGACGCCACCCCTCTGGAAATGTCCGGCAAACTCTACCTGATCTGGTCCGGCTGGCACACCGTCAATGACATCCAATCCCTCTATATCGCCGAAATGGCCAATCCCTGGACGATTAAATCCAACCGGGTCAAAATCACCGAAAACAACACCTGCGACTGGGAAAAGGTCTCCGAAAATCCCAACCAGAAAGGATTGAATGAAGGCCCCCAGATCCTCAAACATCAGGGTAAGGTCTACGTCATCTATTCCTGCAGTGGTTCCTGGGAGCCCACCTACAAACTCGGCCAGCTGGCCATCGATGATCATGCCGATCCCATGCAGCCGCGAAACTGGACCAAAAAGCCGGTCCCCGTCTTTACCGGAACAGATACCGTCCATGGCGTCGGCCACGCTTCCTTCACAACCTCCCCGACGACACAGAACACTGGATCGTTTATCATTCCAAAATCGGCACTCAACCAGGCTGGCAGCGAAATGTCCGGATCCAACCGTTCACATTCACGCCCGGTGGCGAACCTGACTTTGGCCCCCCCGTCGAGACGGGCCAGCCTCTGACCCGACCATCCGGTGAAAAAAACGCTACGACCGGCCGGCACTTCCAGGACAATTTCGATAACAATCGCTGGGACCACTGGCAATACTTCGGCTATAACCGTTATATCGATGTTCTGAACGGTAAACTCGCTCTCGGTATTGATCCCGGCTGGGGCACTGCCAATAACTACCGCTCCGGCGAAAAAGCCATTGTCCGCGATCGGATCTGGGACAACTTTGCCATGCAGGCCAGAGTCAACATCATCGAAGGCAACCGTGATGCCGGCCTGATCTTCCGCGTCCAGCATCCCGCCGTCGGCTACGACGCCCAGCAAGGCTACTTCGCCGGTATCATCCCGGCCACACAAAAAGCCGTGTTGGGCAAAATGGATGGCCAACACTGGCGCGAACTGGCCTTAAAAGATTTCCCCTGCCAATCCGGCCAATGGTATACTCTCAAAGTCACCAGCCGCAACCAGACCATTCAGTTCTGGATCGACAATCAATTGATTATCGAAATCACCGACAACAGCTATTCCAAAGGTTTCGCCGGTCTCCGTGTAGTCAATTCTTACGCCCAATTCGACGACATTGAAATCACAGCCCAATAATCACATCGATTAGCCATGTTTTTATGCCAATGATAGAACTCTGATGTTTGCTGGATAGCCGGGGTCCTGATTTCAATTTTTGATAGTAATACCCGGATCCCCCAATTCATCCGGCCATTGAAATGCCGCCACCAACTTAAGCAGATCTTTAACCACCTCCGGATGTTCTTCGATCAGGTTGCGCGTTTCTCCCACATCCGTTTCCAGGTCATAAAGTTCCATCCCGCTGCTCCCCCGGTCCTTCACATAGCCATAATAGTCCTTGCGATCCGCCAGCAGCAGTTTCCATTTCCCCTTTCGAACCCCATGCAGTGAATTCTTACAGAAGTAATACAGATGGTCCCTGGCCCCCGCCTGACTCTTTCCCATCAGCAGATCGGTCTGATCCACTCCATCAATGATCCGGTCTCCGGGCGCCTCGTATCCCGTCAGTTTAGCAAACGTCGGCAACAAATCCACTGTCGCGAAAATAGCATTGCTTTCCCGGCCGCCGGGCACATGCCCCGGCCAGCGAACGATACAGGGAACTCGCATCCCCCCTTCCCAGGTTGAGCCTTTGCCTTCTCTCAACGGCCCTGATGAACCCCAGGCCACCGCCCCATTATGTTTCTGACGCAGTATATCCTGCATATTGTGCCACGGCCCGTTGTCCGTCGTAAAGATAACCAGCGTATTGTCACCTAATCCCAGTTCATCCACCACATCCAGCAATCGGCCGGTATGATAATCCAGCTCTTCAATCACATCATCATAAAGCCCGCCCTGAGATTTGCCTTTAAAATCCGCACTGGCGTCAACGATCGAATGGGCCATCGTATGTGCCAGATACAATAAAAACGGCTTGTCCTGGTTGGCTTTAATAAATTCGATTCCCTGGTCCGTATATCGTTGTGTCAGCGTCGCCATATCCCGGTCAACACCCAGCGCTTTTCGATTATCGTAAAGCGGTATCGTCCCATTATCATTGGCCCCCAAAGCCCCCCAGAAATAATCGAATCCCTGATCGTTGGGCACTCGCCCTTTGATATCTCTGCGATTGGAGACATCCCATTTGCCAATACAGCCGGTAGTATAGCCAACCGTCTTCAACAGTTCTGCAATGGTAATTTCACTTTCAGGCATGGACCAACCCCGGCTTCGCACCGGATAACGGCCGGTCAACAGCGCCGACCTCGACGGCCCGCATACCGGTTGGGCATAAAAATCAGTAAACCGCGTCCCCTCTGCCGCCAGCCGATCCAGCCTCGGCGAACGGATCGTCTTCGAACCATAACACCCCAGATCACCATACCCCTGATCATCTGTAAAAATGAGAATAATATTTGGCTTCTTCTCCCTGGCCGCGTTCCCGGCCGCCCGATTTCCAATCCCGCCCATACAGCATCCAAACGCCGCCAGACTGACACTTTTAAGAAAACCTCTTCGATTCATTATCGTACTCCCATCGAGTATCTGGACCTCAATTTTTCAAGTCTCATAATATACAGATTAACATATCAACCTATCACTCTGCCACAATTATAATGACTAGATTCTTTATCATACCCCGATACATCCCCCCTGCTCCCTCGCCGAATCGGCCTATTATACATAACATCGTTAATATAAAACACTTAAAAATGGACCGCCCATTTTATAAAAGTATCATCAATATTGATATTCTAAAAAATTCTGCCTTATTTCTAATTTTTCTTTGAATAAATACACATTACGAGAAATGAATATATAGGGGCATACATAAAAAGCATATGGTGAACCCTGATTATCTTTGTGTCTTTTTTAATGACACGATAAACCGTAGGAAAATTGTTACAACCAATCCAGAAAAAATGCTAGACAGGTCCAGACAAGACACCACGAAAATATTTATTAACCTGTTGGTGCCCAGCCAGCACCGTATCCAGGCGTTTATAACCATGCTGGTTCCCAATATGGACGATGCGGAGGACATCTATCAGGAAACCCTGACAGAGATGTGGAATAAATTTGATTCGTTTCAACCGGGTACGAACTTCGTGGCATGGTCGCTGAAAATTGCCAAATATAAAATTCTCAATTACCGGAAAAGATCCTTTCATAAAAAACTGATTTTCAGCGATCAAATTTTCGATCTGATTGATTCTGCCTCAGAATCAAAACTAAACTCCCTGAATAACCGCCTCGATATCCTGCAGGGATGTGTAAAAAAACTCACAAAAAATGAAACCCAACTGCTGCAATTACGCTACGAACACGAACTAACCCTGAACAAAATATCCGATCGTATTGGTAAATCCTCCCCGATGATTCACCATATGATCTCATTGATATTATCAAAACTGGCCCTGTG
The DNA here is from genome assembly GCA_963663965.2 of Sedimentisphaerales bacterium. GTDB lineage: Bacteria > Planctomycetota > Phycisphaerae > Sedimentisphaerales > SM23-30. Next base: position 44,232 of record CAXXFK010000009.1, on the reverse strand, counting down.
CGTTCGCCGCAACCTTCAACTGGAAGAAAACTCTTGAACGAAAACCCTCAATTAATGACCGAAATATCGGATCTGGTTGTGCACTCATTAAACGGCACATTGGATCAGCAAAATCTCCAACGACTGGAAACACTTTTACAATCCAATCCGCAGGCCTTGGAATATTACACGGAAATCGTCCTGGTTCATACCAACATATTCTCCATGAAAGGCACCACCTATCTCCGGGGCCAGGAATCTGCCGTTCAAGACTGGAATTTGTGGCATGACCTGCTCAAGCAGGAAATGAATTCCCCCACCATCCCTCAACCGGCTAAAGAAAAAGAAGAAGAAAAATCGATCCCGGAACCCATGGCTATGGCGCCTCGGAAACCGGACAAGCTGTCGCTTTTTTCAATCCTGGTATCCTCCGCAGCCCTTTTTTACCTGCTATTGCTGGCGCATTTTGGCACCCCCCAGAAAATGTCCTATGGCACCTTGCTGGAAAGCTATGATGCGACCTGGTCTGATCCGTCGTTTCAGTTACGACCCGGCGATAAGATTTCCAGTCAGCCCCTATCGCTGGCAGATGGCCTGCTTAAAATCCGCATGAATGATAACAGTATCGTTCTGATTCAGGGCCGGACCGAATTTTCGCTCGACAACGACAGTCAACTGTTTCTGGCCGGTGGTAAACTAACGGCCACGGTTCCCAAAGAAGCCGTTGGATTTACCGTACGCACACCCTCGGCATCCATAGTCGATTACGGCACCGAGTTCGCCGTTGCGGTGGACAATAAAGCCAATACCGAAGCTCATGTTAAAAAAGGCCAGGTCGAATTGCGACTTGGATCCAATACCCGCGTTTTTAACCAGTCGATCCGTTTATCGCAAAATCAGGCCGGCCGGGCCTCTGACAATCACTTAAGCGAAATCCCGCCGTCTCCGGAACAGTTTGTTTTTGATATCTCTTCACCATTTGAAGCATATGCCCGTTCCCTGAATCCGGCCATTTACCTGGGTTTAACCAATAATTCACCCCAATCGTTACAAAACCGCACCCCATACTCCGGTATACAATTTCAGATCAATCCCGACCTGACCGTTGTCGCGGGTCCGGCACTGGGAGGAGCAAACCGGGCTTGGGCTTTCCAGTTTGACAATCCGCAAGATAAAATCACCGTGAATAAATTACCGGCCTTGCCCCAGGCGGCCAGCGGGTGCTTTACTACCTGTTACTGGATTCGTTTTGATTCGATCAAAGAACAACTCGTCAGCGCTCATCGAATTCAGAGCAGCGATCTGAATTATCTCAGAACGACTTACATGACCGAAAATGGCGCCCTGCAACACGTGGCCTGTCATAACAAGAATAATCAATGGCGTAAACTGAATGGCAATATCGTTCTGAAACCGGATAAATGGTATTTCTTTACCATAGTAAACACCGGTGGAATACACAACACAAAAAAAATGTACTTGAACGGCAAAAAAAATCGCCACCAGCCCGCCCGGCCAGGATAGCGATGGATTTATCGGCCATTATAAGACGATGCAATTCGGCGGCGAATTATCTGGCTTTGACTGTTTCAAAGGCGCTTTATCCGAAATTATGCTGTTCACTAAAGTGCTGAGTGATCAGGAAATCGAAAAATTATACCGGTCCGCGATAATCTCACCATAAGTCGTTTTATGGGAATTGCGAACTGAAACTTTTACTCAAATAGCGGAGGTAAACAATGAAAAAGAGTATATTGCTTGCAATGCTACTTTCTGTTTCATCCATTGGATTGGCGAGCAACTTAGGCACACAATTGTTCATGGACAACTTCAATCGGGCAATATCACAGATCAATGATATCGATGCCAGTACAACAGGCATGAGCGGATCGCTTGCCCCTCTGACCTATGTTGAAAGTGGCGATGACAGCGATGCGGCCTTAGCGGGACTGACCAATATCGAAAACAACCAATTGCAACTGGCGGATGGTTCCAATATGTCCGTTCTCTATCTGGACCACAATTTCATCGATAGCGCCATTACGGATGCCGGTGGATTGCGGGTTGGCTTCACTATCATTGCCGACTACGGCGCGGGAACGACCATCAACCATTACTGCGGATTTGGGATAGGCAATACCCTGGCCGAATGTCAGGCCGCCGGTTTTGATTATAATAATCCGGGGTTTCGCGGCCGGATTAACAATCAACCCGGCAGTTCCGACTTCTGGGTCGGTTGGTGCCCCAACGCCGGAGGAACCCTTCAGGTGTTCAAAAACGGCCCTACCTCTAATGACGGCGAAAATTACGACATCATCACCGGGCTTGCCCTGACCGGCAATGACCGAATGGAATTGGAATTATACTTCAGTGATTTTAATGACGGAACCCCCGTTATTGCCCTGGTATTCTGGAATGGCAATTTGATGACCACCGATACCTTCAACTGGGACAGTGATGGTCTGCTGGAAAACTATCTGGGAATCAACTGCCGTCAGGGCATAGGATTTGCCGTGGATGATCTGGCCATCGACGCGGTTTATTATGACCGCGCCTCCAATCCTTCTCCCGCTGACCAGGCTACTAAAGTCGCTCCGGGTACTGTCGCCTTACAGTGGGACAAGGGACTTGGCGCAACGGTAAAAGAACATCTGTTGTATGTCACCACGGAACTCAACGATCAGGGGGAACCCAATTTTGTCCAGCCAGCGGCCATGTATACTGCCAAATCACTTGCGGATTCCGCGAATCCGATTTCCTTCGACATCACCCTCGATTATGACCAGACCGTTTACTGGCGCGTCGATGAGGTTTTTGATGCCAATGGTGTTACCGGACCGGTATGGACCTTTGAAACCGTTAAATCTGTACCGGTGATTATTACGCAGCCTCAAAATACACTGTATTATCCAAACCAGCAAGACGCGATACTCAACTGTGTCTTTACCAGTCTCTCTCAACCAACGGTCGCCTGGTATCGCTCAAGTTCACCGGCCACTCCGGTCAGTACAGCAGCGCCTGCTTACAATTCTGAAACCAAGCAGTATACCTCCACACTGTCTTTTGAACTTATTCAGGTATCCCATGAAGATGCTTATTACTGCGTTATCGAAAACCTCAGCGGTCCTGAAAATTCCATCACCTCAGAAATTGCAAACCTGGGCATCAAGCGCCTGGTCGCTCACTGGCCAATGGATCAACTGGCCGGTGGGGTATACGAAGATATCGCCGGCGATCATGATGCCGATCCTAATATTGCCCCAACACCCGATCAGTTTATCGCGGGAGTCGATCCTTCCGAAACCAATCAGGCCCTCTACCTGATGCCTCAAGGTCAGGCTGCGGCCAACTCCGGCATCTGGATACCTTCCGCTTATACCGGTGAGGTCACCTTTTCTGCCTGGGTACAACTGGATGCGATTGGTAGCTGGCAGGGCATCGTCAGTAACCGTACCGGCACTGGTGTCGATTCTGCTAATATCTGGTTTGAAATCCGTCCCAACGGTATCCTGCAATTGGGTGTACCCGGCGTCGTAACGGTTCAATCCGAATTACTGCCCTTGAATGAATGGATCCATGTTGCCGGTACGGCCGGCTCCGACGGTGTGTTTGTTTACATCAATGGCGACCAGAAAGGGATTTATACCGAACCGGTAACCATCAGCACGCTGGAATTACCCGTCTATATTGGAGCACTCAACCTTCAGGCGGATGGCATCCAATTGGCAAATCCATTAACAGGCGCTATCGATGATGTCAAAATATTCAACTATGCCCTCAGCCAAAAAGAAATTGTTGATTTACTGTACTACGATATCGTGGAAAAACCAGTATGTCTCAATCCGGATGACCCGGCGCTGGCATTTGATTTCAACCAGGACTGTTATGTTGATCTGTATGACCTTGCGATTATGGCCAATAACTGGCTGGCCTGTAACCTGTTCCCGGATTTTGTTTGCCAATAAGCGCGTTCGTACAGAAACATAATAACCGACTGATAATTAATATCAAAAATTATAAGGAGATTGACTCATGAGAAATATGACCTTAGCAATAATCTTGTTGGCTTTCATCCGCTTATCGTTCGCCGGCCAGACAGCGACTAGTTTATTCGTCGATAACTACAACCGTTCCATAGCCCAGATGAACGATATCGACCTGAATTCAACCGGTATGAGTGGCACGTTGGCGCCGCTCGAATATGTCGAACGCGGCGATGATCAGATTCTGGAAACCCGACAGGGATTGACCAATATTGAAAACAACCAGTTGCACCTGGCCGATGGTGATAATGCCACTACCATGTATCTGAACCACAACTTTACCGATGCCGCCATCGCGATGGCGGGCAGCCTGCGGTTCGGTCTGACCATTGTCAGTAATGACGGCACTTTTACGGATATCGACCGCTGGTGCGGATTTGGTGTGGGAAATACACTCACCGAATGCGAAAACAGCGCCTTGGATTTCAATGGTATTGGTTTTCGCGGCAGACTGAGCGCCGCTCAAATTGAGGGCACTTCGGACATGTGGATCGGTTGGAGTCCCGTCAATGGTGGTTCGATCGAAGTTGTCAAAAACGGACCATCAATATTGGGTGGCGAAGATTACCTGATTCCCAATATCGCGCTTGCCGGTAATGATCGTCTGGAACTCGAACTCTTTTTCAACGACTTCAACGCCGGCAGTGAAGTCAAGGCCTATATCCTGTGGAATTCCGTCATAGTCGGCGTAGATACGTTCGTCTGGGATAATACCAACGCGAATTATCTCGGTATTTGCTGTCGTCAGGGTGGAGCTGGCTTCACTGTCGATGACCTGGCGATAGATACCATCTACAACGACCGGGCTCAAAATCCCGTTCCGGCTGATAAAGCCATAAACTTGCCCACTGGCAATATCACATTAGAATGGGATAAAGGGCAGGGCATTTCAGTAACCGGGCATAAACTTTATGTAACCACTGGACTGGATGCTCAAGGCGATCCAAACTTCACCGGATCTGATGTCCTGGTTGATGGACAATCCATTACCGATTTAGTCGATCCGGCTACTTATGGCTTATCCTTAGGTTACGATCAGACCATCTACTGGCGCGTCGATGAAGTCACTTCTTCCCAAACGATAACCGGTGAAATCTGGAGTTTCGAATCGGTTAAAAGTGTTCCGATTATTCTGGAATCACCCATTGGCACCGAAGCGTTCCCGGACGACCCGGATGTCACATTCACCGTATTGGTCGAAAGCCTGACTCCGGCCCATTTTCAATGGTATCACTCCGTTGACAATGCCTCAGATACCACTGCCGATGATACCCCAGTGGGATCTGATTCCTCCTCGCTGAGTGTTTCTCCAACTGTTGCCAATGAAGGTTACTATTATTGCGTTGTTTCCAATGACAGCGGATCCGATGTACCTTCAGATCCGGCATGGCTGGTGGTAAAACGCCTGATGCTCTACTGGGATATGGAAACCACAGCCATTACCGATATGTCCAACAATGGCAATGACGCCATCGATGAAACCGTCAAGGCCGACCCGGCTGACCCCAATGTCAGCTTCCCAACACTTTCTACTGATGTGCCCGGTGCGATTGGCAGCCATTCTGCCGTATTCGTTCGCCAGACCAATGGCGACCATAACCGCCTGACAGCGCCGCTGGACCTCAATCTGGATGGCGATCCTCTAACGGTTGAACCCACCTTATTCCCCATCGGTTTCACCGTCAGCCTCTGGGTGAAAACCTCCGAAATCAACCAGAATGAATATTCCGGCATTTTCAATAACGAAGGTGGCAACAATGACTTCCAGATCGATATGAGTGGCGATGGTTTTTATCGCTACCACGTCTTGGATGCCAGTGAATGGATGATTGGCCCGGCCCCGGAAAACGAATGGGTTTATATCGCCGTTGTCTGCGATGGCACCACCACCACCATGTACTACAATCTGGTAGGCAATGATAAAATCACGATTGATTTTGCCCATAATCTATTCGGTCAATTCCGAGTAGGCTGCAACCGCAATACGACCAATCCGTTCACCGGCCAGATTGACGATGTCAAAGTCTGGAACTACCCCGTTTCTTATGCCGAACTGGCTGATGACTACTACACCGTCACCGGTAAACCGGTCTGCGAGTCAACTCCTGCTCTGGATATGAATGGTGACTGTGTGATAAATATCGCGGATATCGCGGCCATGGCCAATGTCTGGCTGACTTGTAATTTGTATCCGGAATCTGAGTGTAAATATTGATCTTACAACCAAAGTGAATTGTAATCCTCTATTTTTGCCATCGGAAGGTATTTTGCCTTCCGATGGTAATTTTTGCTCATCATGAAACATCTATTAAAGGCCTGAAATTCATGTCATTATCTGTTTGCAGATCAACGCTCACGAACTTATTGCAGCAGGCGAGAAGAAATCGAATATCATTCCAGATATTTCTGACAGTCTGTTTACTGACCTTGGCGGCGAATGCCTCCGTTAACCTGTTTACAGATACTTTCAATCGTCCGGACAGTCTGGATATCGACTCCGGCCAACCCGCCGGCATGAGTGGCTCATTGGCCTCAATATCCTATAACGAACGGGGAGACATTGATATTGCCGCCAACGACAGCCTGACCAACATACGAAACAATGCTCTCCATCTGGCCGATGGTACGAACATGACCATTTTTTACCTGGATCACAATTTTATCGATCCGGAAATTTTGTCTGAGGGCGGCATAAAAATCGGGTTGACAATTGTCAGCAATGACGGTAATGAAACCGATCTGAATCGTTACCTGGGCTTTGGCGTTGGCAATACCCAACAGGAATGCCAGACGGCGAATTTCGATTATCAAGGTACCGGTTTTCGTGGCCGCGTTAATTTCCATCCGGGCACCTCGGATATCTGGATCGGCTGGAGTCCGGTTAACAATGGGGCCATTCAGGTTTTCAAAAACGGCCCCACCAGTAACGGCGGCCAGAATTACGACGCGGCAACCGGCATAGCCCTTTCCGGAAATGACCGGTTGGAACTGGAACTGACCTTTGACAACTTTAATGCCGGAACGACCGTCCAGGCCAATATCCTCTGGAACGGTGCTTCGGTGGTTCTGGATACCTTCACCTGGAATCACACAGACAATAATTATATCGGTTTCTGCTCGCGCCAGAATAATCAGGGCTTCACCGTGGATAATTTGAGTATCGAAGCCGTTGCCGCTGCGGTCAAACCAGCCATTGCCGATTTCAATACCAGTATCGATATCATCAATTCATCGATTACTTCCCGACCGGTCACCCTCAGCTGGGATGCCTCCTTCCTCCCATCAGGAACCACCTACACCATCTCAAGCGATAAAGCAGTAATATTCCCCGATGGCAATAATACCGGCAATGCAGTCAACGGCAATACCAAAATTAATGCGATCTTAGATGGCTCACTTGGCGACATTCAATTTACCTTGGCCATCAAACAAAATACGACAGAAATCGTCTCCGCCCAAACAGCAATCCGTGCTTTCAATCCGCCCGATCCCTCCAAACCGAATTTTATCGTCATTCTAACCGATGATCAGGGCTGGGGAACCACTTCGGTGCTAATCGATCCCCAGGCCCCGGATTCCAAAAGCGATTTCTTCGAAACTCCCAATCTTGAAAAACTGGCACAGAGCGGAATCCGCTTTACCCAGGCTTACAGCTCCCACCCCAACTGCTCTCCCTCCCGGGCGGCTCTGCTCACCGGCAAATCGCCCGCCGCCTTGCATTTCACCGACATTGTTGGACGCAACACCGGCAATTTGTATGAAGGCAACCCCATCATACCGCCAACGCATATCAACGCCCTGCCGGTTGAGGAATGGACCATCCCGGAACTTTTAAAGCAACACAATCCTGAATATCAAGCGGCCCACTTTGGCAAATGGCATCTCAATGGCGGTGGCCCGAACGCTCACGGGTTCGACGCCAGTGATGGCAACACCGGAAACAATGAGGGCAATGGAACCCCGCCCGACGATCCCAAACTGGTTTTCAGCATCACTCAAAGAGCTAACGATTGGATGAAAGACCAGGTCCTGGATGGCAACCCCTTCTACCTTCAGGTCTCCCATTACGCCACTCACCTCGGTATCCATTATCGCCAGGAAACCAAAAGCTATTTTGACAATAAAACTCCCGGTATTCGTCATAATGACACCGCCTACGCCGCCATGTTATTCGACATGGACGAAGCGATCGGTATCCTGCTGGATCAGGTCAGGGAACTCGGACTGCTCGACAGCACCTATATTATCTATACTGCCGACAACGGAACCTATCCCAGGGATGACAATCCCGGCAATATCAACGGACCCATTCGCGGCTGGAAAGCCACCGTCTGGGAAGGCGGTATCCGGGTACCGTTTATGGTATCCGGTCCCGGCATTAAACCTGGCTCGCTTTCACGAATGCCGGTGGTTGGCTACGATATTCTGCCTACAATCTGTGAGCTGGCTGGTGTGGCCCCCCAATCGCTCCCCAACGGCATTGAAGGCGGCAGTTTTGCCCATATTATCGCCGGCAATGAAACTCCGGTCAAAAGGACATCTGATTATCTGGTGTTCCACTGGCCGCATTATCAACACGAAAAATTCAGCACGCCCGATACCAGTATTTTAAAAGATGACTTCAAATTGCATTACCGATGGGAAAGTCGCAAGAATCAACTGTTCAATCTCGTCGATGACCTGGGCGAGACCACCGATCTGGCCAGATTATACCCTGCCCTGACCAGTCAAATGAACGATATACTGCGTCAGCACCTGACCGCTATCAACGCGGCGCTACCGTCACCCAATCCGGAATACAAGCCCATCTGCTGGACCCCATCCAGTCAATATCCGCCTAACGATTTTATGGGACGTGACCCTTATCCAGGGGATATCAATAATAATTGTACCGTGGATTTAGAAGACCTGGCGATCCTGGTTTCCAACTGGTTGCGTCCATCACCCGCCGGCGATAATAGTTCGATTGTCAACCAGGCCGACCTGGCCCAATTCGCCATCGACTGGCTCAATGATTCTTGGATTCCGGTTAAACCCGATAGCCAATAAAGTTCCTGAACCTTTATCAAGCATAATCAAAATTGGTAATGACTACGATGCAAACTGAGGAATAAATGAAAAAAGAATTGTTTCTGTTCATCGCGCTTTTATTTTGCTCGCCATTGATCGTATTTGGCGATGTCAATCTGTTCACCGATAATTTCAACCGGCCGGATAACACCGATATCGATGCCGACCAGCCAACGGGTATCACAACGATCATTACTTTCCCGGACGAAATCTATCATGAACGCGATGTTGAAATCTATTCCGATCCCCCTAATGACACCGGGGAAACACTCTCCAACCTGGAAAACAACGCGCTCCACTTGGCCGACGGCCCCAATATGGGCGTTCTGTTCCTGGATACCAATTTGGGAACAGGCCAGACAGCTCTCGATATTCTTGCCGAAGGTGGTATGAAAATCGGTCTGACAATTGCCAGCAACGATGGTTCCGCCGACGATCAGGAACGTTATGTCGGTTTCGGATTGGGCAACAGCTTTTCAGAATGCATGTCGGCTGGCTTCGACTTCAATAATGCCGGTTTTCGCGGACGCAACAGCGCCAATTCTGGTTCTTCGGATATCTGGATTGGATGGAGCCCCAACAGCGGCGGCGAGATTCAGGTCTTTAAAAATGGGCCTTCCTCCATGGGAGGTGAAAGCTTCGATATCCCCGGCGCATCCCTCGGCGCTGCCAACCGTCTCGAACTCGAACTGCGCTTCGATAGTTTTATCGCCGGAACCACCGTTTATGCCAATATCCTTTGGAATGCCGGCGTTGTCGGCGTCACCTCATTCCAATGGGATCACACCGGGGAAAACTATCTTGGCATTTGTGCCCGCCAGAATGATCAGGGCTTTACCATTGACAATCTGTCTATCGAAGCCTGGCAACCCGATTTACTGCCGGTATTAACCGATTTCTCCGCCAATCCCAATCAGGTCGACAACGATAATAGCACCCTGATTGACTTAAGCTGGACGGCTGATTTTATCCAGACAGGTGCCACCTATATCCTGTCTGCCGATAAACCAGTTTCGTATCCCAACGGGAACACTGGTACAGCAGCAAACGGAACAACGACAGTCCCTGCGCTTGTCAATGGCACCCTGGGTGATGTGCAATTCACTTTGACGTTATTACACAACGGTTACGATATCCTCTCAGCAACCACACTGGTTGAAGCCGTCGCGTTTCCCGATTCGGACGCTCCCAATGTCATTGTGATTCTGCTTGATGATACCGGCTGGTCAGATATCGGCTGTTATGGCAGCGAAATTGCCACTCCCAATATCGACAAACTCGCAGAAGGCGGAGTGCGCTTCCGCAATTTCTATCAGGCAGCCCGTTGCGCCCCCACCCGGATCGCCATTTTGTCCGGCCTCTACACCCAACAGGGCGCGGTAAATCCGGCCAACGCCTTACCCCCCCCTCCGTACCGACAACAACATCACCATCGCCGAATTGCTGGGCAATTCCGGTTATCGCACTTATATGGCCGGCAAGTGGCATCTGGGCCTGAAATCCGATGGTCGTGACCCCATCAGTCGTGGATTCATGCACGTCTTTGGGATGGGTACCTATGCCGATGGCACCAACACCTCAAATGCATTTGGTTATTGGCTGGAAGGCCAGTATAACCTCATCTCAACCGACAATGAAATTCTCAAACGCCAGTACGGTTCACAAGGTAAACAGTTCCATTATACTGACGCCATCGGCGATTATTGCATCGATTATATTGATCACCACCTGGCCAAAGCGGATGGCAGGCCGTTCTTCCTGTATATGCCATTTAATGCCGCGCACTGGCCGGTCTGCGCTCCCGCCGAGATCGCCAATAAATATACCGATATCGGCGATCCCAATCCTGACGATGTGGACATCTGTCACTACGAACAAGGCTGGGATGTCATACGGCTTCAAAAATACCAGCGCCAACTGGCGATGGGAGTTATCGACAGTCGATTTAAACTCACTCCCAAAGGAGATCATCCAACGCCACCCATTCCAATTCCAGACTGGAACACCTTAAGTACCAATCGCCAGATGGATCTAGCCCGCCGCCAGGCGATCTATGCGGCTATGCTGGATCAAGTAGACCAGAATATCGGGAGAGTCATCAACAAACTGACCCGGGAAAACCTGCTTGAAAATACCATGATTTTTTTCTGCTGTGATAACGGGGCCAACTACGAAGGTGGCCTGTTTGGGAATACCAACGATCCAGATGGGCTCGTTTGGAATCCCGATCACCTCGATTCCATGGGGCAGCCGGAAAACTCCGAAAACACCAACTATCCCCGGGTTAATCAGGGCGGAGGCTGGGCCAATATGAGTAATACCCCCTTCCGCCTGTTCAAACATTTCACCCACGATGGCGGTATCCGTACCGCGGCGATTCTATACTGGCCGTCCAGAACCGCACCGGCAGTCCGCGGCACCTGGACCGAACAACGCGGCCATCTGATTGATGTCATGGCCACTGTAGTCGATGCGACGGGTGCGGATTATCCCACCCAATTTGAAAATCACTCCGTACTACCCATGGAAGGCGCCAGCCTGCTTCCCGTTTTACAGGGATTGCCCATATCCACCCGGGATATTGGTGTCGAACATGAACACAATCGCGCGTTCTATCGGGGCGATTACAAACTTGTCACAAAAAATTTCTCTCTGACCGATGGTAGTTCGCCCGCCAACGAACTGGAATTGTACAATATGCAGGCCGATCCCACCGAAACGGTCAATCTGGCCGCTCAACAACCGGATCTCCTCGCTGAAATGATCCAGGGCTGGAACACCTGGGCCACCCATGTCGGTGTTCCTGCCGATCGCCTGATCATCGCGCCGCCGCCGGATCCCAATCTGCCGGATCCCGATTACCCCAATGCCCTGATTCAAGACCTGTTTGCCCGCGCCAATATGACCGATATCGATGACCTGCCAGACGGGATGACCGGTTCGCTGGCCCCGATCACTTATGTCGAATCCTATGAGGGTTCCGGCTCGGATGATTCTATTCAGATCCTGAATGATAAACTCCAGATGGCAACTGGAGATGGCATGAGTGTGTTGTATTTAAAACATAATTTTATTGATCCGGTCATTCAAGCCGCCGGCGGTTTTACCGTGATGCTCGATGTCCTCGAAATCAATGGCGGCAACAATCCCCAGGATCGCTTTGGCGGTTTTGGGATTGGACTGACCGAGTCCGAAGCCGCTGTGGCCCAGGATATCAATGATGCGTTTGCCTTACGCCCCAATGCCGATGGCAGCGGCGCGCAGGTGGTTTCTGACTTTTTTATCGATCTGGCGCTCGATGGCATACTAAGGGCCTGGTCAGGCAACACCTTGATCAGCCAATCGAATATTGGACTGACTTACGGTAGAATCAAGGTTGATTTCCTCTTTCCCGGCCACACGGCCGCGGGTACCGCTATCGCTCGTATCTATTTCAATGATATCCAAAGAGACATCGTTTCTTTTAACTGGGATCACGATAGCCAGAATTTCATCGGACTCAACGCACGCGCTTCCAATTATGTGACCATGGATAATCTGGTTGTGATGCCCTACGATAGTTCACATTTCACTAATCCAGACCTGAGCGATGATGGCGATGTCAATCTGGCAGATTTTAATTTGCTCGCCAAACAGTGGCTCAACGGATATGATATCCCCTGTCCTTCAGCCGATTTAAATGGCGATTGCCTGGTTGACTGGAATGATTTACCCGCTTTGATAATCCAGTGGCTTTCCTCAACGGACTAAAGAATAAGGCTACCTCTAAAAATTGCTTTAGAGGCTCCTGTTTTTAATATGTTATCTAACTGCACAAAATGATAGATCCGCCAGATTGTTTTGTTGCAGAGCTACAGTGCCGGGAAAAATCCGGTTTTGGTAAATTTTTGCCAGTTATTTAGGAAGTTGTTATGAAACATTTTTTCTCTGTTATCTTGTTATCGGTCTTGACATCATTGGTAATCACGTTTTCAACCTATGCTCAAACCGCCAATCACCCTAACGTCATTATCATCCTGGCTGATGATCTGGGCTGGTCCGATCTGGGCTGTTACGGCAGTGAAATTCCCACTCCCAACCTGGATCAACTGGCCGCTGGCGGCGTCCGGCTGACTTCGTTCAACACCTCGGCCCGCTGTTGCCCGTCACGAGCCTCTCTTATCACCGGCCTGCACCCGCACCAGGCCGGAATAGGCTCTTTCACCACTGCCCGGCCTCGAACTGGCGCCAGCCCGGCTTACACCGGACACCTCCTGCCCACCTGTGTCACGCTTGCGGAGATTTTAGGCGATGCCGGATATTCCACCTGGATGGTTGGCAAATGGCATATGGGCATACCCGGCCCAATGGAACGCGGCTTCCAGAATTATTTCGGCTACAAGGATTTTCTGGCCCATTCGCGCGACCAATGGACACCGGATGAATATGTACGGCTGCCCGAAAGTGTTAAACCGGAACTGACTTATCAGCGGGATAAATTTTATGTAACCGATGTCTTCAGCGATTACGCGCTGGAATTTCTCAAACAGGCCAGAACATTGAACAAACCCTATTTCCTCTATCTGGCTCATTCCTCACCCCACTTCCCCGTCCAGGCCCCCAAGGCCAGTATCGATCAGAATATCAATACCTATCGCCAGGGCTGGGATATCCTCCGCGCCCACCGTTTCGAGCGTCAGAAAAAACTGGGACTCATCAATGCCGATGCGCAACTTCCTCCCCTTTCAATGGTACCGGTGGATGATGAGGCGATTGCCAATGGCTACTCGGGTCAGCCCAATCCCGCCTGGAATTCGCTCCCGCAGGATCGCCGTGAAGACCTGGCCCGACGTATGGCGACGTTTGCCGCCATGGTCCAACACGTCGACCAGGGAGTGGGCCGCATCCTGGCCGACCTCAAAGAACACAATGAAATGGACAACACCCTGATCTTTTTCCTTAGCGATAACGGCGCCTGTTATGAATGGGGGCCTTTTGGCTTTGACGAAGACTCTCGCCGCGGCATCACCAAACTGCATAACGGCGCCGAACTGGACCAGATCGGCCAGCCGGGCACCCACCAGGCTTATGGCTCTGCCTGGGCCAATTTGTGCAATACCCCACTAAATATGTACAAACATTTCTGCCATGAAGGCGGTCTGGCCAGTCCATTGATCGTATCCTGGCCTCAATATATCCGCAATCCCAACCGGCTGGTTACCGACCCGGCCCACCTCATGGACATCGTTCCCACCGTTCTGGAAGCAATAAAGCTATCATACCCCAAAACGCATCATGGCCAGGACATTACTCCCGTCGCGGGCACATCTCTCCTTGCCGCTATCAATGGCCAACCTTTACCCACACGCTCGCTGCCATTCGATCATCAGGGCGCCCATGGCCTGCATAAAGGCAAATGGAAAATTGTCTGGGGCAAACGCCAACCGACCAAACCCACCTGGGAACTCTACAATCTCGAAACCGATCGCTCCGAACAACATAACCTGGCTTCCCAGCATCCAGAACTACTGGCCGAACTGGTTGCCGAATGGGAAGACTGGGCACGAAACGTGGGTGTCGAAGGCTATTGGCAAGCCCCGGAGTCTGCCAACAACTCCAGTTCCCAATCGCCCCAGATCGCCAATCTCCCCATTTCCATTGTCATCGAAGTCAACGCCAGTAATCCCCATGGTGTTGTTTTGGCCCAGGGCGGCCGCGAATACGGCTACGCCCTGCACTTCATCGACGGGAAAGCCGCGTTCGATGTCAGAATCAACGGCCAGGTTACCCGCGTCATGGCCAGTCAACCGGCCAACGGCGCCATTCGCGTGATGGCCGATCTGACAAAAGAGTCCATGACCCTGGCCGTCGACGGCCAGCCCCCCGTCTCAAAGCCTTCACCCGGACTCATCCCCGTTCAACCTAAAGATGATCTTTCCATCGGCCTGGATACCCTCTCCGCGGCGGGCGATTATCAGGAGCCCAATCCCTTCAATGGGACCATCATCTCCACTCGAATCGAGGTCGATGACAAGCCTCCCTCTGTCGCAACCGCCATGAACCCGGCGAAAATCCGGGCCGGCCTGAAATCGCATGACCAGGCGTTATTTATCAAACCGGGCTGGATTCGAGACCCCTATATCATTCTCGGACCGGACAACTGGTATTACCTCACCGGAACTACACCCAACCCGGATGAACCCCGCGAAAAATCTGAACCTTACAACACCGGCCTGGGCCAGGAATCCATCGTCGGCTGGAAAGTGCAACTTTGGCGCAGCCGCAACCTGATCAACTGGCAATCGCTGGGTACTCCTTTCACTCTCAAAGATGGTATCTGGTACGAAGACAAACCCGAAAGATTCCAGCAGGTCCCCGAAACACAATGGCGGCTCTGGGCCCCCGAAGTGCATTGGCTGGGTGACCGCTGGGCACTGGTTCACACTAGCCCATCACCCGTAAACGGCGCCAACTTCTCCTTAACCGCCGGCCCCGAACTTCAAGGTCCCTGGCAGCATCCCATGGGTACAGCTCTGGGCCGTCGCCACGATCCCTCGCTGTTCAAAGATGATGATGGCGCCTGGTACATGCTCTGGCAAAATACCTTAATTGCTCCTCTAAGCAAAGACCTTACCCAATTCACCGCTGAACCTGTCCGTATCGATCCCGCCGGAAGTCGTATCGGTCCCGATGGCACACCTATCAGCCGTATCGGCCATGAAGGCGCCACCATGCGAAAAATAGGTAGAAAGTATGTCCACTTTGGCACCGCCTGGTCCACCGATCAGGGCCGCAAAGGCTCATACAACCTCTATTACTGTACCGCGGATAAAATCACCGGCCCCTTTGGACCACGCCAGTTCGCCGGTAGGTTCCTCGGCCACGGCACCCCTTTCCAGGACAAAGAAGGACGTTGGTGGTGTACTGCTTTCTATAACGGCAATGTCCCCCCTCTGCCCAGAACAGGCATTCAAACCAGAGACCTGAGCGAAACCGCCCAGACCATCAACCAGCAAGGCGTCACTATCGTCCCTCTGGAAGTCCGTATTCTCGATAGCGGCAATATCTATATCCGCGCCAAAGATCCTGACTACGCCAATCCCGGACCGGATGAAAGACAGAAATTCGAATAGAACTCATTCTACCGTTACATACTAATTTTTCATGAGATCACATCAATGAATAAAAGTTGGATTTTTGCCCTGTTTGCCATAATCATCCTGGCGCTCTGCCAGATCATTCAAGCCACCGATAAACCCAATATCGTCTATTTTCTGATTGATGATATGGGCTTTTCCGATTGCGGCTTTAATGGCGGTAAAAATATCAAAACACCCAACATCGACTCACTGGCGCAATGCGGCACAATCTTCGCCAACTATTATGTCCAGCCGCTCTGCTCAACTTCACGGGCCTGCCTCATGACCGGCCGGCTGCCCATCCGCCATGGCATCTATGGCGCCCTCAAAACCGACTCAAAATTCGGCCTGCCCCTCAACGAACGCCTTCTGCCTCAGGCGCTTCATGAAGCGGGCTACATTACGGCCATCTGTGGCAAATGGCATCTGGGTGAATTCCAATCCCAATACCGCCCCATGCAGCGCGGCTATGACCATCAGTATGGCTTGTGGTACGGCATGATCGATTATTTCACGCACGAACGCGGCGGCCGGGTGGACTGGTACCGCGACGACCAGCCGCTGACAGAAGATGGTTATTCCACCCACCTTATCGCCCGGGAAGCCGTGCGCCTGATCAGCCGGCAATCCAACGAGAAACCCATCTTTCTCTACGTCGCCTTTAACGCAGTACACGCTCCCTTTCAGGTTCCCGATAAATATCAGACACCCTATCGGAACCTGCCGCCCAAACGCCGCACCATGGCCGGGATGTTATCAGCAGTGGATGAAGCCATCGGCCAGATAATTCAGGCCTTGACCGACAGCAACCTGCGGGACAACACCCTCATCATTTTCTCCAGCGACAACGGCGGCGTTCAGCCGGATCAGTACACCAGCAACCAACCTCTGCGCGATGGCAAAGGCTCCATCTACGAAGGCGGTGTGCGTTCCGCGGCCTTCGCGGTCTGGCCGGACAAAATACCCGCCGGCAAAACGGTTCAGGATCCGGTCCACCTGATCGACTGGTATCCCACCCTGTTAAAGCTGACTGGCGTCTCACCGGTTCAGTCCCTTCCTGTTGATGGCGTTGATATTATGCCCCTGCTCCAAAACGGCACACCTCTACAGCGGGACGCCCTGTTGCTGGCCCAACCCAACCAGGCCGCCATCCGCATGGGCGATTGGAAATTGATTCAGCTGGCCTCAGGCAAAATTGAACTTTATAATCTGGCCGAAGACATCGGCGAAACCCATAACCTGGCCACAGAACATCCCCAACAGGCCGCAATCATGAACGTCCGTCTCAAAGAAATGCTTAAAGACGCGGTTCCGCCACTGACGAATCAGTCCAGACCGGACGATTCAGAGTGATCGAGTTCCTGCAAAACTTTGTTCTCCAGACATAAAGGAATATCCATGGATTATCGAATGCTACTCAGATCAATAACTGTCATACTCTTCTTAACCCTGACCCTCTTCGCCCAGACTGCCAACCGTCCCAATATCATTCTGATCATGGCGGACGACATGGGTTTTTCCGATATCGGCTGCTATGGTGGCGAGATCGACACCCCCAACCTCAATAAACTTGCCGAAGAGGGCATTCGGTTCTCCCAGTTCTATAACACCGCCCGCTGCTGCCCCACCCGGGCCTCACTCATGACCGGGCTGCATCCCCACGAAACCGGCATCGGCCACATGACCAATCCACCCGATAGCAAACAGCACGACGCCGGCCCGGAGTTCCCCAATTATCGTGGGTTCCTCAATCGCCATTGCGTCACCATCGCCGAAGCCGTCAAAGAAGCCGGCTACGCCACCCTGATGACCGGCAAATGGCACCTCGGTATCAATGACCAGAACCGCTGGCCGCTGCAACGCGGATTCGAAAAATACTATGGCATCATCCCCGGCGCCTGCAATTTCTTCTATCCCGAACATCCGCGCGGGATTACCCTGGGCAACGTACAACTCACTACTCCCTCGAGCACCACCGACCGCCGCTACTATACTACCGACGCCTTCACCGATTACGCCATCCAGTTCATCAATGAAGAACGCCGGGATCAGAACCGTCCCTTCTTCCTCTACCTGGCCTATAACTGCCCCCACTGGCCGCTTCACGCCCATCAGGAAGAAATCGCCAAATACCGCGGCAAATATATGATGGGATGGGATAAACTCCGCGAACAGCGCCTTCAAAAACAAAAAGACATCGGCCTGCTCCCGCCCGACTGCCCCTTAAGCGAGCGGGCCGGCAGAGCCTGGGATGAACTCACCCCGCAAAAACAAAAAGATATGGCCCTCCGCATGGCTTACTACGCCGCCGCGGTCGACCGCATGGATCAGAATATCGGCAAGTTGGTCACCGCCCTCAAAACCAACGGCATCTATGAAAACACCCTGATCATGTTCCTTTCCGACAACGGCGGCTGCGCCGAAGGCGGCGAACTCGGTGGCAACTCCGACCCCTTTGATCTCGAAAACTGGGAACATACCTACGGCGCGGGTCCCTCTTATGGCCTGGTCTGGGCCAACGCCTCCAACACCCCTTTTAGAAAATTCAAACATTACACCCATGAAGGCGGCATATCCACCCCGTTCATCGCCCACTGGCCCGCCGGCATCAAACAGACCGGCCAGTGGTTCCGTGAACCGGCCACGCTGATCGATATCATGCCAACCGTTCTGGAACTATCCCAGGCTGCCTACCCCAAAACCTACCTGGGCAACGATATCATCCCCATCACCGGCGTCTCACTCAAACCAGCCTTCCAGAGCCGCTCCCTCAACCGCCCCGGTCCGCTCTATTTCGAACATGAAAACAACGCCGCCATTATCGCCGGCGACTGGAAACTGGTAGGCACCGCCATTTCAGTCCCCAAAGGTTTAAAAGAAAATAAATGGGAACTCTACAACCTGAGTCAGGACCGCGTCGAATTAAATGACCTCGCCGCCACCCACCCCGAAAAGGTCAAAGAACTCTCTACCCTCTGGAAAGCCTGGGCGCAAAAAGCCCACGTCTATCCCAAACCTCAATAATCAATCTCCAAGATCACAGTGAATTATATCTTCGGAAGGCTCGCCATGAATCGTATCGCTGCCTGTCTTTATCTGACGGTTATTCTCTTTTCTGTCACGCTGGCCCAGGATTGGAAAATCGCCGACAATCCCTTAATGACACCCTGGGCCGAAACCCTCACCCCCGATAACGCCTGGCAGGAATATCCCCGCCCGCAACTGGTTCGCGAACAATGGCTCAATCTCAACGGCCTCTGGGACTACTCACTGGAACCGGTTGATTTCACCCCCATTCAGGGACTCATCCAACAGGAATCCATGACCACCGGACCAGCCCCCGCCACCTGGCAAGGCAAAATCCTGGTTCCCTTCGCCATCGACTCAGCCTTATCCGGCGTCAAGCATATCCTCCGCCCCACTGAACGCATCTGGTACCGGCGTACTGTTACCATCCCTTCCAGTTGGCAGGATCAGCGGATTATCCTGCACATCCAGGCCTGCGACTGGGAAACCTCCGTCTATGTCAACAACCAGCGCATCGGTCAGCATCGGGGCGGCTACGATCCCTTCAGCTTCGACATCACCTCCGCGCTGAAATCCGGCCAGAATGAACTGATCATCTGTGCCTGGGATGGCGCCGAACAGCAATGCCAGGCCATCGGCAAACAGATCATGCCCGAAAACCGCCAGGGCTTCCGCTATCAACCCACCGGCGGCATCTGGCAAACGGTCTGGCTCGAACCGGTCAATCCCATTTCGATCACCAGCCTGAAAATGGTCCCGGATATCGATAATCAACAACTGTACTTAACCGTCAACTCCACCACCGATAAATCCACCGATTTCGCGGCCGCCATTGTGGATGGCGATAGACTCATCACCTCCATCACCGGACAGACCAACCGGAAAACCGCCATCCCCATCCCCTATCCCAGGCTCTGGTCCCCCGATAATCCATTCCTGTACGATCTGAAAGTCTCTCTGATAGAAAACAATCGCATTATAGATGGAGTCAGCAGCTATTTCGGCATGCGCAAAATCGAAATCAAAAAGGCCGCCGATGGCTTCACGCGCATCTTCCTGAACAATCAGGTCAGCTTCCACTTCGGCCCGCTCGATCAGGGCTACTGGCCCGATGGCATTCTCACTCCACCTTCCGACGATGCCGCCCGCTATGATGTCCAATACCTCCGCGACATCGGCTGTAACATGGTGCGCGTCCATATCAAAACCCATCCAGACCGCTGGTATTACTGGTGCGACAAACTCGGCCTGATGGTCTGGCAGGACATGATCTGCATGCCCAAATACGGCCAGACCGTCGATAAACCGGCCTCCCGGCAATGGCAAACCGAATTGAACGCCATGATCGGCTGGCTCGAAAACCACCCCGCCATCGTCCAATGGATTGTCTTCAACGAAGCCTGGAGCCAGCACAATACCATCTCATTTACCGAATGGGTCATGCAGCGCGATCCCAGCCGCCTTGTCTCAGCCGCCAGCGGCTGGACCGACTTCCCCGTCGGCCACATTCGCGATCATCACGATTACTCCTTCTACCCCAATATCAGCGCCCCCGCGGATAATCCCAACCGCGCCATCGTCCTGGGCGAACTCGGCGGCCACAATATCTATATTCCCAACCATACCTGGTACGATCAGACCAAACCGCCCACCAGTTTCACCTGGACCACAGAAGGCGGCCGCGCCACCTTTGCCAATGGCAGCGCCTGGCAGGAACCCTATCGCTTCTTCCTCGAGACCATCCGCTGTCTCAACGCCGCCGCCGGCTGCAACGGCGCGGTTTACACCCAGATCACCGACGTCGAACACGAATGCAATGGCTGGCTGACCTACGATCGCCGCGTCTCCAAAATCCCCGTCGCCACCCTCAAAGCCTTGCACGACCGCCTCTATACTCCTCCCGTCTTGAATCCAGTATTTCCCTCCGGCGCTAAATGGCAGGCTTCCGCCAACGCAAAAATCGAATCCACCGGCCCCCAACGCAACCCAATCCTCTCCGGACCATGGACCCGTCCCGATTTCAAGGATTCCGGCTGGACCTCCGTCACCCTGCCCATCCGGCACGATCAATCAGTACTGTCAGCCTTCGATTCCGCGTCCCCGCGTAACAATCGTCTCTGCCTGCGTAAAACCTTCAATCTCAACCAGGCCATTGACCAGCCGGTTTTCAAACTGGCCCTCGGCCGCACCAACACCGGCCTGCAATCCACCGAAAAACTCGACGGCTTCAATCCCAGAACCGATATCGCCTTCCCCGTCCATATCTATCTCAACGGCACGCTCCTGCGTAAAACCAGCGCCTCCGCCCTGGACGCCCAGACCGCCGTACCGGCGCCAACACCCTCGCCATCGTCATAGACAAAGCCGACATACTCCGGTCAGTAGACATCAGCCTGCTCCAGATACGTGAGCCCTGATAATCTTCCAGTAATTGCCTGCCAAATCGAGGTATACTATGAACCGTCGCCACTTTATTAAAAACGCGGCTTCAGGACTGGGCTTTCTGTTTTCGCCAGCCATCCTGAAAGCAGCCCCCGAACCAGAACCCAAAAAGAATATACTCTTCATATTAGCCGATGACCTGGGCTGGGCCGATCTCGGTTGTTACGGCAATCCATTGCATGAAACACCCCATCTCAACCAACTGGCTTCTGATGGCATGCGCTTCCAACAGGCCTATACCGCCTGTGCCGTCTGTTCTCCCACCCGCGCCAGTATCCAGACCGGTAAATACCCCATCCGCGTTGGTATCACCGACTGGATCCCCGGCATGCGCAAAAAGAACACACAACTTGTCGAAAAACACACCGAACAGCAATTGCCCCTGTCCGAAAAAACCATCGCCGAAACGCTGCACGAACATGGCTATCGCTGCGCCATGCTCGGCAAATGGCATCTGGGCGGCAAGGATTTCCTGCCAACCGACCAGGGATACGATCCGTATATCGACAAGGAGCAACTGGGCTTTGCCAAAGGTTATTTCGATCCCCCCATCACCGGCAAAAAGAATCCCGCACCCAACGCCCGCCATCTGACCGATATCCTCGGTGACGAAGCGGCAAAACTGATCGGTCAATACGCTCAGGATGATTCACAACCTTTCTTCCTCATGATGAATTTCCACACCGTCCATACTCCCATCGAAGCCCGTAACGATCTGCGCGAACATTATGAAAAGAAACTCAAATCCATGCCCGACTGCGCCTGGCAGAATCCCAGATACGCTGCCATGGTCCATTGTCTCGACCTCAACATCGGCAAAATGCTCAACGCCCTGAAAACCGCCGGTATCGCTCAGGACACCATCGTCATATTCACCTCCGATAACGGCGGCCTCACCAAATCCGGGATCACCGTCAACACCCCGCTCCGCAGTGGCAAAGGCTACTATTACGAAGGTGGAATCCGGGTCCCCACCATCATCCGCTGGCCCGACGTCGTTCAGCCCAACTCCATTTGTGATTGCCCCGTCATTTCCAACGATTTCTACCCGACTATCCTGGACATGCTGAATCTGCCGTTACTCCCCGGTCAACATCTGGATGGTTTATCTATAACCCCATTATTGAAACAACAAAAAGACCGACTTGACCGCTCCACCTTCTACTGGCACTACCCCCATTACCACGGCGCCGGCGAAACCCCCTGCAGCGCCATCCGTTCAGGCCACTTCAAATTAATCCATCATTATCAGGACAACCAACTCGAACTCTATAACCTCAAAGACGATCCCGGCGAAACAAACAACCTTTACGACCAGAACCCCCAAAAAGCCCAAGAACTCCAAACGCAACTGGACCTCTGGCTCAAAACCATGAACGCCTATATCCCCACCCCAACTTGACATTTCCGTTCCGGTGGTGTGGTGGCTGCTGTTTCAACCTTGTTTTAACTTTAGAGTACCTGACGCTTGAATCGAATCACCCAGAGTTAAAAACCCAGTACCACCATATAACCAACAATACCATACAAAATACCCGCAATGCGCCTGGTAGTAACCCCCATCGCATAGATATATTGAATCAGCCAGTAAAAGGGAATACTCAGCAGACACAGTAAAAACAATGACAGCATTGTCAGCCCCAGCAAAAAATAGTGTGCCGCTGAATGGACTGGCG
Organism: Sedimentisphaerales bacterium; assembly: GCA_963663965.2. Classification (GTDB taxonomy): domain Bacteria; phylum Planctomycetota; class Phycisphaerae; order Sedimentisphaerales; family SM23-30. Next base: position 20,877 of record CAXXFK010000009.1, on the reverse strand, counting down.
CACACAATAACACTTGATAGCCACCAGATAGGGAATACTCAGAACCGTAAACACACTGAACCAGAAGTACCATTTTCCGATAGTCGGCTGATCCAGCGCAAATCCCGCGTGGATACGGTCCCAGTCGGAAGCAAAGAGGTTGCCGCTGAACATATAGGTGAATGTCCCGAAATACAGCCCCGACTCACCCGCCTCAAATAACACCAGAAGCGTAACCAGCGGCAAAAAAGTCAGCAGCGCAGTAGTCGCAACCATGATCAACGGATGCTTTGCGGCTTTGCGTTAAACCGGCTGTTTTTCCTGGTGGCTTGGTGTGAGATTTTTTCTTGGTTGCGGCTTGACCGCCCTGCGTCTTTCCGCACGACAATCCCTCATCTCTTTGTTTTTTTAGCAAAGTTTTCATGCCACCATTTCGGTAAGTCGTTTAATATCAACATCGGATGCCGCCATCAGACCTGTCACGAACTTCTGGCCCTTGCCGGTCAGCATATAGCGATTTTCCTTGGCAACTTTCTTGACCAGACCATGGGCCCGCAGCAAAGCAATCCGGCGGGTAACTTTGCCCGAATCGCGTTTCTGCTCCGTGGCACACCGGTTCCTGGATGCCGGATACAGCCACTCGCGCATCTCCTTATTCCGAAACCCCCGGATCGCCCACTGGCCCTGGGCCAAAAATGTCAGCATCCGGTAATCCTCCGCCTGCCAGGGATTCAGACCGCGATAGCTCCGTTTGTCTTTACGAACCCGGTCGCAGGCGGTCCCGACCACTTCCTTGAGTTTTTCCGCCACTTGCATTGCGGACAACGCATCGGCAGCCAGGAAGCTTTGCCCTGGGCAGAATCATTGGGAGAACGAAACACTTTAAAATCCCGGCTATTATTAATCGTCGTTTCGATGCGTAATAAACTTCCGCTTTTATTGTACATTTTGACGGAGTTGCGATTGATCCAGTGTTTGACACGAACGCCTGGATAACGCCGCCGGCAATCACTCAATACTTCATTGGGACCCCGGCCCTGGATTGCCCCGGACTCCGTTACGTTACGCCGGCCAAAGTATTTCATCACCGCCGGACTATCCGATATCCGCATGGCGTGATACACCAACTCCGGATAGACCGCTTCCACATCCGACACCGATCGAAACATCAGATCGGTGGCCCATTCCGTCTCTTCCGCTGACCAGTAGTACTCGGGGCGCAAAGGGAGAATCTGATGCAATGAGGGGCAGGCCTGACGAACCAACTGTTCGAGCATCTTAGACCAGTTAACCGCCAATTGCCGGTTAGCTAGTTGCTGGGCCAGCGCCACATCTTCAATCCAGGGAAAGCAATTGCCATCCTTGATATAGGCGATCTGGTGTTTTTGCAACTGGCGCTCCAGCCAATGTCGCCCGTTCAGGCAGATAAAAAGATTATAGGGTGCCCAGGTTTGGATCCGGACATGGCCAAAACCGTAGTCCGGATGATCAAAGTAATGATACAGATGAATACACTTACTCGGAACAATCTGCAACTCGATTATTTTCTTAGACTTATTGCCCTTGATCTTAGGAACATGACAGGTCTCCAAAACACTCAGATGGCAAATCGGACCGGCCGTAATTCCCTGGGTCAGGGCGATCTCGCGGGCCAGTTTCTCTTTGTCGATGTTACTGCTATTGAGATAACGGGTTTCGATTCCCAACCGATCGGCTTGTTGATCCCAATCGGCGCGAATCGCCTCAGTAATACAAGTGGCCCAGGCGGTAAAGTCCTTGAGAAGTATGCCATGTGTGCCCAGAAACTTTTCCAAGCCCAGCTTATTGGCCAGCCAACGAATCGTTCCGCGAAATCGAATCCGGTCCCAACCGCTTATTGCACCGAACAACTTATCCTGGTATAATTCTATCAGTTTCATAGTAGTGTCCTCGTATTCGTTGTGGTTAACCTTTATGAGGATGCTACTATATTTCATCTCCGAGCAGAGTTCCATTATTTTTGGTTGCGGCTTGACCGCCCTGAGATATTCTGGAACGCCGGTATATTATCCAACCACACAAGGCAAAAATTCCCAGACAAAGCCCTTTCAGTGCCAGCAACCAAATTGGACGCCACCAGGCACCTGTGTTAATCTCAATCAAGTCTGAGATTCCAAATAAAACAAAAAAGCACGATAAGATTCCGGTTATCCTTCGACGGAAGGCAACTTTCTCAAACAGGAAACGTATCAAGCAGAATACCCCGACTGCACACCAGAATATCGCTTCAATAAGGTTATATACATCACAACTATTATGGAGATCGAATTTTAACATCTTCCTGCCAATTGTCAGAAAATTGTCCAGCAAAAAAATCATTAAATCTTTGCAATTGGAGATTATAACCGATTAATGCGTATGCGTTCAACGATGATTCCGGCATGAATAAATACTGCGTATGTCATTTTCTGACAACAGGTTACAGCAACTCGACCCGCTTAACATCTCAGATCATTTAATGATCACCCCGCCGGCCGGTCCAGATGCCAGATTTAACTTGCAATATTGGTATAAGACGATATAATTACATGATTAAAGTATCTAGTATATTCGATACGCATTCCTCGCAGGCCTGATACCCCTATTCTAATTTGCGTTTTTAGTATACAACGTTTCTCTATTTGATTCTGAGAAATCGCAGATACACTAAACGCGAAAACTATTTGATGAAACAAGAATCTCAAATAGCTACAAAGGGATATACCTCCGGATGCCTGCTTCGGTCCATAACTCCAATTGTTAAAAATATAAAACTACAAGCAATCGGATAATTGCTTTAGAGATCTAACTCATATTTTACAGGATTTTCATGCCATTTACTAAATTCAGTTTTAATGATTTGTTGTTTCAAGGAATTCAAGCCGCGGGCTATACCGCCCCTACTCCGATTCAGGCCCAGGCGATTCCTGTCGCTCTAGCCGGTACCGATCTGATCGCGTGCGCCCAGACCGGTACGGGCAAGACCGCCGCGTTTGTTCTGCCCATGCTTCAGCAGTTAACCTTTCGAAAAAACAAGCCGAGCAAAAAGCAGGTTCACGCGTTAATCCTGACTCCGACCCGGGAACTGGCGCTTCAAGTCGAAGCGGCCATCGCCGAATACGGCCAATTCATGAAACTGCGCACCCTGGCAATCTATGGCGGGGTCAGTATCGAAAATCAGATCAAGGCCCTGCAACGGGGTGTGGATATTGCTATCTGTACGCCCGGACGATTACTGGACCATATGAAACGAGAGACGATCGATCTGGGCCAGATTCAGATTCTGGTGCTGGATGAGGCGGACCGTATGCTGGACATGGGATTTGTAAAAGATGTCTATAAAATTGCCAAAGCCATTCCGAGCGAACGTCAAACCATGCTATTTTCGGCCACTTTATCCCCTGAAATTAAATCATTAACCGAAAGTATCCAAAAAGAGCCGCAAATGATTCAGGTGGGGAAACGCCATAATCCCATCGATACGATCACCCAGCACGTATATCCCGTTCAGCAGCAGCAGAAAATCGGGTTGCTATTACACATGCTGGAATCCGAACACATGGACAGCGTATTGATCTTTACCCGCACCAAACATGGCGCAGACCGTCTTTGCTGGCGCCTGAACAAATCCGATATCGCCACAGTAGCGATCCATGCCGATCGCACTCAACGCCAGCGGATTAAAGCTCTGGCTGGATTTAAAGATGGGAAATTCCGCATTATGGTCGCCACCGATATTGCCGCACGCGGCATTGATATCGAAGGGATCTCGCATGTCATTAATTATGATGTACCGGCCTATGCTGAAGATTATATTCATCGGATAGGCCGAACCGGACGCGCCAGTTCCACTGGGGATGCCATTACTTTCGTCGCCCATGAAGAACACCGCCATCTGAAGCAAATCGAGAAATTTATTGGCCGAAAATTTGACATGAAAACCTGTGATGATTTTGTCTACGAATTCCCCATAGTTCCTCCGGCAACTTCTTCTGGTGAGGGCGCAAAGAAGCACTCCAATCGCCCAGGCAAATACCGGTTCAACAAATATCAGAAGTCATCTGCTAAACCGAAAAACTCCAGTGGAAATTTTTCGCAACGCTCCGGGCAAACGGCTAATAAGAAGTCATTGGGCGGAAATAGCTCTTCGCGACAAAGCAGCTTCAACGGCAGCAAAAAATTTCGACGCCGCTCTTCCTGAAAACCAAAATTAATGCGCCAGTAACTGGCAGACCAACCAGTTACTGGTATGCTGAGCTTTGATCACGTTGTCAAGGTTCAGCAGTCATTCGTCAAAGCGGAACCAATCGATCAATACCTGCCCATTTTGCACTTTAATCTGGAAACGATTTTCTCTTCCGATCAGCGGTATTTCACCCAGATCAATTTCTTTCCAATCCGTATTTTCCAATTTGATTGGTATCTGATAACGTCCCGAAGTAAAAATCAGGACGGTTGGTGAGGTTTCCGCCTTGACCCTGGCGAAACAATGATACTTTTGCGGATGTTCACTATTGATCACATAGGCCGTCCATTCATTTGCCTGCAATCGAACGCTTTTTCGTTCACCGCGTTCGTCATCGGCTATGACGGGAACCGGCTCCGATTTACGATATAATTGAGAATTTTGTTTGGTATTCAGAATAAAATACGACTTACCGGCGCCTTCATGGCCGTAGTTTTCCGCCTCAACGATACCCGGCGCCCGTCGCAATATGGCATTAACCACATCTGGATAATAGATACAGTTTTCCAGTTTGATGTTTTCCAGCAACTCATCCAATGCTTTCTGCGCGAGTTGCCGTGACGGTTTTTCACGACCCCGGGAATAATTGACGATCTGTTCCCATCCTGTCGGACGCTTGATCGAATAGGGCGTATTGCCAGTATCCATCTTTTTCCAGGGCCAGAATGACCAACCGATATTATTGGCTTCAAAGTATTGCGTCGTTCCCCAATAGATCGTATTGTTCTTTTCACCCGTCTCACCAACCCAAACCGGAGTATTAAATCTGGCTCGACGCGCAATGAAATCATCGACGCCTTTCAAAGTTTCAACACTGTCCCAGCAGTAATAATGAAACTGATAGAAGACATTGTCATCGAAGGGTCGCGAAAAAACGGACCAGTCGTTGGCCCAATCGCATCCTTCCAGTGTAATCATGTGTTTTTTATCTACTGTACGAATTGCCTGAGTAATTTTTTTGTATAATGGCTCCAATTGAGCTTTATATTTTTCGGCGGCACCCGTTCGGGCCGGCAGCGGCTCATTCAGCAGATCATAGGCTGCCACAGTGGATTCATCTTTATAGCGCTCGGCAATTTTAATCCATAAATCAATCAGACGTTTCTGGTTTTCCGGATTACTGAATAATTCCGGCTGATCATTCGGACTATCATCAATATTCGCCCCCGTCTGACCGCCCGGAGCCCCATGCATATCCATGATCACATATAATTGATATTTTTTACACCAGTTAACCAGGTTATCCAGCAATTCAAAACCCTCCTGGACATAAACCGGATTATTTCCTTCGGTTAAAAATCGGCGTGCATTCAATGCGGGACGAACCGAATTAAAGCCCAATTCGGCAATTCGGCGGATATCCGCTTCAGTAATATAGTTACGGCGGAAATCCAGCCAGAACTGTTCAGCCGCCTGAGTACCGATCATTTCATCAATCATCGCTTCTATTTTACGCGGCCGGTCGCCATTATTGCCGAATTTCCACATGTAGCCTTCGGGCAGCAGCCAGTTTCCCAGGCCTACTCCTCGCAACAGCACGACATTCCCATCCTGGTCAACCATATTCTGGCCCTGGGTATGAAGAAAGCCCGCCCCATAAGACGTTTTGATACCAATAATTAAGCCAATTAAAACCAGGGTCATTTTCGCTACAACATTCAATGTCAACTTTTTGCTAGGCATGGACAGATTTCCTTGAAATTTGACAGTTACCTGGATGCATATCTTATGTGGAACCATATCAATTACCTAACGTTAAGCCGGATAACTTCCTTGCGACCGATAATATTAATTTAATATGACTTCCTCAAATTCATCATAAGATTCAGGCAGAACCACAACCCGAGAAAATGCCAGAGCATCTTTGACTATCCAGTTATCGCACTCATAATACGACATATATACTTGTATGGCAATATGTTACATATTTACGTCTCGTCATAATTCTGTTTTTTCCATCCCTTTATTTTATTAAATTATTGACTTTTTAACTGAAACCCGGTTTAATGTTCGATTCCATATTGTGGAGTAAATATATATCATAACAGGTTCCGTATCCTACGGGCGATACGGAGAAAACCTGAAATCGCCCGGTAGTGAGTGTATTGGTAACATGGTTGACAGAAGTATTTACAGGGATTTTGAAATCAATGAAGCTGAAATTGAGGCCCAGATTCATGCTGCGCTGGGTACCTCTGACATATCCAGCATGCTGGATATGATCGACAAAACCGTCAGCGATTTCGAACCTGGCATGATTCTAAAAGGCACCATCGTCAATCGAATTGGCGACGAAGTGATGATAGAACTGGGCCTGAAAAGTGAAGGAACGGTTCATGTATCCGAATTTGACGACGAGTCCGAAATTCAAATGGGCGACGCCGTCGAGGTGATGCTGGAATCCGTGGAAAGCGATAGCGGTTTAGTCGTTTTGAGCAAACGCAAGGCCGATCGCATCCGGGGCTGGGAACGTATTATTGAAACCAAAAATGAAGGCGATGTCATCCTTGGCAAAGTCACACGTCGCATCAAAGGCGGCTTGCTGGTTGATGTGGGTGTCCCGGTCTTTTTGCCGGCATCCCAAGTTGACATTCGTCGTCCCAACGATATATCAGAATTTCTTAACCGGGAAATTGAGGCCAAGATTCTAAAAATAGACCTTGAACGCCGTAATATCGTCATTTCGCGCCGCAAACTGATGGAAGAAAGACGCGCCAACGCGAAAGACACCCTGCTCAAAGAACTGCAGGTTGGTCAGATCCGCAAAGGTATCGTCAAGAACATTGCCGATTTTGGCGCGTTCATCGATCTGGGCGGGCTCGATGGTTTGCTGCATATTACCGATATGAGCTGGGGCCGCGTGAATCACCCATCAGAACTGGTCGAACTGGATCAGGATATCGAAGTCAAAATTCTCAGTATCGATTACGACAAAGAAAAAATCGCGCTGGGTCTCAAGCAGAAATCCGAAAGTCCGTGGATTTCCGCTAAAGAACGTTATCCAGTCCATCATATGGTCAAGGGCACGGTGGTCAATATCACCAACTACGGCGCCTTTATCAAACTGGAAGAAGGCATCGAGGGTCTGGTGCATATCAGCGAGATGAGCTGGACCAAACGCATCAATCATCCCAGCGAAATCCTCAGCGTAGGCCAGGAAATCGATGTGGTGGTGCTGGAAGTCATTCCAGAAAAACAGGAAATTTCACTGGGTATTAAACAGCTTACTGAGAATCCCTGGGTCCAGGTCGTTCACAAATACCCGCCCGGAACACTGGTGGAAGGCCGCGTACGTAATCTGGCTAATTATGGCGCTTTCATCGAAATCGAAGAAGGTATCGATGGCCTGTTGCACGTATCTGACATGAGTTGGACCAAGAAAATCAGCCATCCGGGCGAAATGCTCAAGAAAGGTGATACCATTACCTGTGTTGTGCTCAACGTCGACCAGGAAAAACAGCGTGTTGGTTTGGGTCTGAAGCAGATGACCGAAGATCCCTGGGCGCGCGCCATTCCGGAAAAGTATATCGCCGGCCAGATTGTGAAAGGCAAAGTGACCAAACTGACCAATTTTGGTGTCTTCATCGAGCTGGAACGCGATCTCGAAGGTTTACTGCATATTTCCGAGCTTTCCGACGAAAAAGTCGAAGGTCCCCAGGATATCGTCAAGCCGGGTGAAGAGGTAGAAGTCAAGATACTGCGTGTCGATATCGAAGACCGCAAAATCGGCCTGTCTCTGAAACGCGCCCAATGGCAGCATGAAGATGAAGAACAATCAGGCAAAGCCACACAGCGCGGCGGTCTTGATGGCGTAGCCGGTCTGGGCGGGGGTTCCAATCTGATCGATGCCTCCCTGCTCAAGCGAGCGGCTCAACCGGTAAAACCAGTTCAACCGACCGAATCAGAAAAGCAACCGGCTCCCGATCAGGAATAAAACTTAAGTCCCGGGTCTTATTTTGAATTTTTCCACCGGGATTACCGATAATCTAAATGACAAAGATAATAAACAGGGCGGACCCATAGCTGGGCTGCCCTATTCTTTATCATTTGGAAATATGCAAAAGACTTTTTTTGTTCCAGATTTGTATAAGTCCGATATAATAATCAGGAACTGAAGCGGATTATTTTTCGTAGAAATAATCGGTACTTAACTTATTAAAAAGCAAAGTTTTTCGTTACTTCAGAGAGGCGAACACCGTGGACTCATCCTTACAGGTCTATCTGGAAGAAATCAACGCCGCCCCACTGTTAACGGCCGAGGAAGAAAAGGAACTGGCGCGCCGTATTATTGAAGAGAGCGATCCGATCGCACGCGATCAAATGATTCGAAGCAATTTACGTTTGGTTGTCAATATCGCAAAAAAATTCAGTAATCGCGGCATGCCGCTGGCCGACATGATCGAGGAAGGCAATCTCGGGCTTTTAAAAGCCGTAGAAGGTTTCGATCCCTCATTTGGCTCCAGATTCAGCACTTACGCATCGTGGTGGATCAAACAAGCCATTAAGCGTGCCCTGATTAACAGCGTACAACCCATTCATATTCCAGCATACATGGTTGAAATGATCAGCCGCTGGAAGCAATCCTATATGGAACTCAAAGACAAACTGGGCCGGGCACCCAGTAATGAAGAGATGGGCCAGGCGATGCAAGTACCGCCCAAAAAGCTTCGTATCATTAAGCGCGCGGTGAAGGCTTTTTCATCACCTTCTCAAATGCCCGATGATGACGAAAAAATGGCCCTTAATGAAATGCTGGAAGATGACAAAACGCCTCGTCCGGATGAAGCGGTATTCAACGCGGATGAACTGGATACGATTCGTATGCTTCTCGATGAAATTGATGACCGTGAAGCGGAGATATTACGGCTCCGTTACGGACTAAATGGCGATGAAGAACCCATGACCCTCAAGGAAATTGGCAAACGTGTCGGATTAACCCGTGAAAGAGTGCGCCAAATCGAAAAAGAAGCGCTGGAAAAACTTAATCAATTAATGACTTTTGACGAAGTCTAACGCATTAATAAACTCAAATATCCAACCTCGTGGTTTCAAACAGGATCACGAGGTTTTTTTATTGTTACCAGGAAACATTGCTAACACAATTGCATTTTTATTGCCTATTCAATCAAGTCTGTTATGATAAACTTCTATGACAAGGATTATATTATTCTTATCCTGCCAGTTGGCCATATGGCTTCACACGACCATTACTTCAGCAGATACGACCCTGGCGCCAGAGACCCTCATCAGTGCGAGGGAATTTGACGTCACAGGTGATGGACTAACCGATGATGGACCAGCGATACAATGGATGATGCATGAATGCGTCAAGCTGAATAAACCAGTAACAATCATTTTCGAGCCAAACAGAACCTACCGAATTCAATCGGTTGAAAACATCCGGCTATTCCGGATGGAAAGAGTAAAGAACATAAGCATCGACGGAAACGGCTCTTTGTTTCTACTAAACAGCCCTGTTCGCTTTATGTGGCTCGAGAATGCCAGCAATATCAGCATTAAAAATCTCAAGATCGACTTCGATCCGCTCCCTTTTGCTGAAGGGATTATTATAGACAAGAACAAACAGGAACGCTATGTCGATGTCAGAATTCTGGATGGCTTCGACATGCCACCAACCGGCGGGCCAACTCACCAAAACGGTGAGCAGGCATGGTTTGCCATGATCTGGCCACAAGATCCCGGCCGGCTGTCCAGTAAACATTACTTTGTCACAAATATTATCAGGCCGTCAGACGGCCAAACGAATGGAAGAATCGTAAGACTCTTTTCAGATTTTCAAGATTTTGACAGTATTCGTACCGGGCGAGATTTAATTACGGTGCCAGTACGGGGTATTGCTCATTGCGCGCTGGATGGCGCCAATATCCAGATTGATTCCTGTAAAGATATCCAATTTGAAGATATCCAGATGTGGTCGGCGCCCTGGTTTGCCGTGCGATTGAATCATAACAAAGGACATTTATCTTTCCGACGCTTCAATATCTGTCCCAAGCCCGACACTCAACGGCATACTTCTGTATGGCGAGATGGCTTTCACGTCAAGGCCAATCGAGCCAGCCTGCTCTGGGAAGAATGCCGTCTGGAAGGAATGAATGATGATGCGCTTAACATAGCGACCCATATGTCAGAAATAGTCGAAGTCGTTAATCCAGAACAAGTTAAAGTCAGGCAGAATTATCCTCTGGATATTGTCGATTTTCTACCGAACGACCAGATTGTCATCTACGATGTCACAGGCGGGAAACTAGCCGGCCAAGCTTTAATCGTTGAAGCCAAAGGAAAACCCAAGACCGAATATATAAATAACCGCCCTACTGCTCCCATCATCTTATTGCAATTAAATACTCCAATCAAAGGATTGAAAGCCGGGGACCAACTGTGGAATGCAACCTCAGCTAATCCTGACACGATGATACGAAGATGTAAAATATTTCAAAGTTGCCGTTTTCAATCACCTGTCACGATTGATGACTCCCTACTAAATTCTTTTTGCTGGTTTTATGGAACAAATATTGAAGGGCCATTGCCATCTAATGTCACGATTACGAACTCAACCTTCGTTCTTGGGCGCGGCAATCGTAATTTAAATGCCAGTTTTTCCGCTCAGATGTTTGACAACAATCAGCAAATAATCTGGCCATCAGAGCCTGTTATTCATCATGTTAAAATCGAAGAATGTCAATTTGACGGTAATCTGCAATTCGAATTTGTTGACGATTTGATTTTGAGTCAATGCCAGATAACCGGTTCGCAATCGCAACTCATTTTCAATAAGTGTCATAATATTGTGCTAAATGACAACTGTCTGCGAAAAAAAAGTCGTTGACAATATCTCTCAATTAATTTTAAAGGATCATACTAATCCTGAATCAATACGATTCTTAAACAGTGATCACCATCAGGAATAATAGTCAGCCTGCAAGATAACGGATTACTTTCCCCCCCAGTAAATATCATCGATATAGGTTCGCGAAGATTGTATGTCACCGGCCGGACAGATAAAAGCGGCTCCGGTAATCGGGTTATTCGTCTTGAGATCAAATCCGCGTTCTTTTGCAATCGAGTCCTGATCCCTGGGCATAGACGGAGGACTGCCTAAACTCTCCGCCTCAGAAAGATAAACACCAAACAGGTCAGCGCTATTATCTACAACAATCCAGCAATCATACCATTGGTCACGTAACAACCCGCTTTTAAACGTATCTGTTCCATTGATCGATGTTATGCTAAACCGGTTTTCATTTTCTTCCAGGACGCCAAATCCCGCCACAATGGTATCCAGCGGATTGGTTGATGTCAGGGGATTACTTCCGGTCCGGTCATGCAAGCCAAAGAAACTTCTGGGGGTTTGAGAATCGGCACGAATTAAAAATCGAAAGAAAAGCATACCCCGCTCATTGTTTTCGATCGGATTATCGATATTATTGAAAGCAATCCCTCTACCCTCCCCGGTGGACAACGACATAAAACGCAGGACCTGACTCCCATCCCTTAACTCTACCACACAATTGCCTGTTTCTTCGGCATGAGTATCCCATACTCCTCCCATAATACCATCCAAAGGCATCCCGTCCAGTTTGCCGTTCAATTCATAGGTATCAAATCCGGCTAGCAGTTGGGGAACTCCAGCTTGCTCTAGCAGGGTCCACTCTTGAATCAATATCGCTAAATCTTCCTGATCCACGCAATTGGCATGCAGATCATTCACAATATTAGCCGATGGGGTAGCCGAACCATCGGATAACCATTGGGAACTGATTATATTAAAATCCAGATTGTCGATCCGATGATCTTTATTTAAGTCCGTTCTCAAGGGAACGATCCTGGCAATTTTCGACCAGTAAGGTCCTTTTGGAGTAATGATCCGACAGAAAAAGGAACGTCCCAGATCATCAGATTGCACCTGCGGGATGGTCAGTACGGGCAGGTTTTCACCCACAGGAAGATATTGGCTACCCTGTATTTCATACCAATGATAAGAAATAATAGCGTTATCCAGAGGAACAAGGTAAAATTTCAGGTCATGCCCAACATTCAATGTCACCTCTTGTGGGGTATTCATTTGAATCGGGGGGTTGTTGCAATCTATCTTTTCCAGCCCAGTTAACCAACTCAGACCAGATATTCCGGTAAGTCTGCTCAGGCATCGTAATGTGGTCGATTGCCTCCATGCCAGCCCGATCCTTCAATTGGGCCAAATATAAACTTCGAGGTATCACATCCTGGTCATCAAGTTCCCACCAGCCAAACGGTTCTGCCGGAAACCAGCTGCCCTCGGTTTTTTGGGCTTTGGAACCAATCGCGAAATTCATAGCGCCTTTAGGGGCGTCACATTTCTGGGTTTGCGCTTTACAATTCCAGAAGACAATTTGAGAGCCGGACCAACCGTGTCCGGTGCCGCTGGGTCCACGGTTTTCTACGGCCAGGGCGCTACTATCCCAGACATTGTCCAGAAGAATTCCTGTGGACCAGCGATGATGCGGACCGCTATCAGCATAAGACTGATCGGCGATACAATCCACAAAGGCATTGGGGCCGCGGGTCCGAGAACCCGCAACAAAATCATGACGGCCCTGTTGAGAAAAACAGCGTTGAAACAATGTTCTGGTGGCGGTACTTTCAATATTGAAAGAATAGCGGCGTCCCCCGGTTATCTGGGATTTTGGACTCAGCATGGCGCAATCCTCAACGGTATTGTAACGGCAATAATCACCGACATTGACACAGGCATAGGCAAAATAGACGGCCGTCACGCCCCTAACCCAGCCATTTTCCAGATATCTGAGCCGGATTGCGTTCCAAGGGTGGTTCTCATCCGTATTGCCGGCATAACAGGATTCCAAGCGAAGATTCTCGACGCCGCAAAGGTTTGTCCGGCGGATGGGCGCTAGTTTATAAATGTAGCCGCCGCCGTATTTGTCCTGTATGACATCGACCAGCGGAGGTGAGATTTTAAGTGTATTGCCGTATATGGCTGTGATCGTCCGTTCATGTTCGATAGTATATGATCCGGGTGTCCAACCCCATTGACGCATGTCCAGATCGTCGATCCAGAAATCGTTGGGGCTGCGTACTACTGCAATAATGTCTCCGACGGTAAATCCTTCGGTACTGCTAACGCTGAAGCCAGTCGCCCCGGTCGGCACATATGCTGTAGTGATCGGTTGAGTAGTATTGCTCAGAGGTGCGTAACTGCCGCTGCCTGTTCCAACAGTAATAACGGTATAGTCGGTCGGGGTAGTTGCTTCCAGAATGGTGCCCAGCTTGTCCTGGCCTTCGCCGCGCAGGACTACTCCGTCAGCTTCGATCCGCAACGGCCCGGCCACCGGGTATCGGCCTGCACGCAGCAGCAATGCGCCGCGGAAACCATTCTGGTCCGGTTGACGGGCCGAGACACTATCCAGCGCGGCCTGAATATGGAGGGTATTATCGCCCTCGACGGGGGTAATCGTCATGACAGTGGGAACAGGCGGAATCGGAATCCCGCCACCACCATATCCACAACTGGAAAAATCCGGCAGAGAATTTATCGCCAGGCCTTCGCCCTGATTGGCATAGTAACGATAGAGCAGTCGTCCGTCCGGTCCGCTATAGACCAAGGCGCTTTCCTGACCCCATAAATTTGCCTGGGCGACTAACAATACCAGCCCAAATATCAGAAATAATAGAAGCCGGTTATTTTCCCAGCGTTTTCTTGCTACAAACATACATCTCCTTTGCCGGAAGTTGGTTCAAGTGTTTTTATATTATCGTCCAGCCGACAAAGCAGCGTTTGCCTAATCGCGCTGGCATGAATGCGCCCTTACAAAATGCGGCTTCGCAGAGAGGCTCTTAATAGCTGTTTTCCAGAGTTTTCCACCCCTCATAAATATGAAATGTCTGGTCGGAATCATATTTACTGTCTCCGGCCCCATCGTCACCGCAATCCATGACATATTTATTCTGGTCGCGATACGCCGACACATGACTGTCATTAAATAATACATTAAAATACTCGCCCATATGCACCGTGCCGCCGTAGGTCCAGCGATCGGCCAGATATGCCTCGTCACGGTTGTCGGTTATCTTTTTTTCGCGATTTTTCTCCTTTAAAAACAGGACGCGCTAGGTAGCTGGCACGGATACGCCGTTTCTGGCCGTCACTCCAGGATGGAAAGAGTACGGTTAAATCGGCGACAACATCGACCTCGGGGCGGGGCAGACCGCCGTTCCAATAGGTTTTATAATCCGAACCGATCGAAGTAGGCTTTTCGCTGGGACAGTAAAATATCTCCGGATTTTTAGCCATGCCCGTTTCGTACAGACGGCCCTGATTGACCCATCGGTTTGGACTGGCGCCGGTAAGGTCATTTTCCCAGCGCAGGCAATAATTGAGCAAGCCCAGATCGCGGCCGTTCAGATTGCAGTCGTAAGGTAGAAAATCATTCTGTTCAGTAGTATACATGCCAATACTGGTTCCGATATCCTTTAGATGCGTCATACAGACGGTACGCCGGGCCTGCTGGCGCGCTTTGCCCAGGGCCGGCATCAGAATGGCTACCAGCAGAGCGATAATCGATACAACTACCAGCAGTTCGATCAGAGTAAATGCACGCTTTTTCATGCCGAGTTCTTTCCATAATATACTCAATTGTTTGTTAGACAAATCGGCACAGAGGAGAATGCCGCGCCATGCGGCATTCTCCTTATCGATGACTATTGACCGGTTCACTGGAGGTGTACCGGCAAACTCAAAATCAAGTTATTGACAATTGGGATAGAGTCCGCAATCCAGCCAGTGGGCGGTCAGGTCGGCAAAATCGTAAATATCAATTTTGCAATCCGGTTCGCCCTGAGGCCCACTCAAATCGTAACGATTATCGAATGATTCCAGAATGCAGAAATTCTCGCCTGTCACATCGTTGTAAATATCAATTACATCAGTGAGTCCCAGTGAGTAGTTATATACCTGGATATCATCGATCAGGCCTGGGAATGTCCCTGTCGGGAAGCCTAACTCAGACTCAAGGGCAGTGCTCAATTCCGAGGTATCGTCGGTTTCGACCAGTATGCCGTTGATATATACGGAAGCGCTTTGATCGCCAAAGGTAGCGCAGACATGGGTCCATTCGCCAGGTGTAATAACGCCCCGCGGCCAGACACTCATATCACTGGCGTTATAGAAACGGATACCGGCCTTGCCGTCGGCGATAGCGCGAATGCGCAATGTCCACATCATGGTGTCAGATCCCCACGCATTGATTTTCTCGATTATCGGAATACCGACATCATCCAGTTCGGAACCATCCCAGTTTATCCAGACGCTGATACTGATCTGGTTGGAAAATTCTGAGGGATTCCATTCGCCCACGATAGCATTGCTGTTGGGATCGAAGTCGACAGCATCATCTATAATACCGGTGACAAATTCAACCGGATCGGCCGGATCGGTGATTGCGGCCGGATGGTCCCCGGTTTCATCCACAAAGGCACCATCAGCTATCTTGTCAGAATCCAGCGTCCAGTGTGCCACCAGACGGCGGACACCCAGCCAAGTAACTTCGCTGTATTCTGGCTCACCATTATCGGCCTTGCAGAAATAGTAGCCTTCCTGGGCGACCTGCGCGTCAGAGATAGTGAGCGTCGCGCTATTACCTACCATGGTATCGTCACCCGGAGTGTCAGTGGCTTTGTCAAGGGTCTTGTACCAGGTATAACTGACCGGTCGGATACTGGAGACCACTACGGTAAATTCAGCGGTATCCCCCGGATCAACCAGCAGGTTGGTCGGCTGCTGCTCAAACACCGGTGTGGATAACCGCGCAGTAAAACTCCACAGTTTGCCTGGTATTGTCAGTTGAATCTGATTGGGATCGTTGGCCATGATCAGTTTAGTTTCGACGCGCCAGTAATAAGTAGTATCCAGGGCAAAATCCGGCATTGGGTCATAGCTTGTCTCTGTCAGGTTTTCACCCTCCCATGTAACATCGCTGCCTTCAATAACTTTGGTCTGATTGGGATCTACATAAATCGTATAACTGATAATCTGGCCAATGGCAGGATCATTGGGGGCTTCCCAGCTCAGAATCTGGTTTAGCGGAACGCCTGTTGCTTTCACATCAGGTGTTGGATTAATGGCCCATCTTGACTTCAAACCTGAGTCGCCATCCCAGTAAATATCATCAACAAACGCTCGGGCTGAAGCAACCGTATCGTCGGTACAGACAAAAGCGCCTCCGGTAATCGGTTCTTCAGTCGCCATATCAAAATCATGGCCGCTCAGAATCATATCTTCGGGATCCGGCAATTCCAATTCCCCGCCAGGCCCGGCAGCCTCCGAAATATACAGATCGTAAACATCCGAGGCGTTATCAGCCATAATCCAGCAATTATACCACTGACTTCCACGGACCATCCCGGTTTTCAAAATGGTCGTGCCATCCAAAGCCGTAATATTATATCCACCGGCGCCGTCATCCAAGGCACCAAAACCCGCCACGAATACAGCAGCTGGATTGGTGGTTGACAGAGGGTCGTTGCCTGTCAGAGCATGCAAACCCATGAAAGACCGCGGCCCATTGGAATCGGTTCGCACCTTAAACCGGAAAAAGCAGACGCCGGTTTCGGTATTATCAATGGGATTGGTTATGCCGGCAAAGGCTGCTCCCCGACCCCCACCGGCGTTCAGAGAGCGATACTGCAACACCTGACTGCCATCTTCGTCTTCCACCTGGGCATTCCCGGTAGTATTTGATTGGGTATCCCAGAATCCGCCCAACTCTCCAGAGCAATTCTGATCGTCAATATTGCCCACTGTCAGCGTCTCAAAATTCTCCACCAGCAACAGTTCCGCCTGCGCCATCGGCGCCAGAACCAATCCAATTATTACCCACATTGTCCAGATTATGAATCTTCTCATGATTCACTCCTTTCAGAAATAAATCACATCAGACCCATCCAACGAGCCACATGCCCGTCAGCCAGGATCTGCTTATTCGCCAATTATTCGTTAGTTTTATTGCACTAAAAGACAAGGTTTTCCAAAGACACATCGATCTCCACCGGTCCCATCTCCCCCATCCGTAACAAATATTGTCAAGAAACGATCATCCGGTTTCAATAGAACCGATATCGGATTGGCTCCTCGCAGTTCACCCTCAATGGCAAAACGTTCTATTCCATCCACCAGAATATTCAGTCCCACCCGACCACTGATTATCTGATTATCATCAATACCAAAATACGTTTGAAATTCTTTAAAAGAAATCCCAGGCAAAGCCTGGCGTAACGCAACAAGATCAAAAGTCACTCCGGTAGTCGAATGCATATAGAAACCGGGTTTATCTGGTGTCCCGTATGTAATGTCATTCAAGCTTAGTTTCTTGCTTAACGGATTTGAATTGGTAATCTGCTGAAATATTTCACCACTGGACTGAGGGCAATCATCCCATACATGGCCTGCTGTTGATATGGGTGCCTCACCGGCCCCCTTCGGGATAATGAGACAATCCACAAAAGGATTATCCTGAACAGCCGTTAAAATCGTGCGATCAACCCGTTCACGGCTGGGCATCGTTTCAGAATCATCTTTAACGCTATCATTATTAACAAACCGGGGCTTGGGCCCACTATGGCCGGTAAACATGTTTATCGACCAATCACGATGGCCCGTGCCCAAGCCATTTCCCTGACCGATCACATCAGCCAGATCGATCGACCGGCCAGGAATGGCAGTGGAACCGGCTTGAGGTAGTTCCCGAATGAATAACCTTGGCCGGTTAATTAGTTCAGAAACGACGATTTCACCATCTTGTTTAGCCTGAGCCGCATATCCGGCACGAATCCTCTGGGATCGATCAAAGACCAAAGGATCGCTACCAGTACGCAAATCAACATTACCGGCAAAAATATGGGTTTCTATCCCGCCTGAATCCGAAATCTGCATTCCAAATTCCGTGCCATAATCTACCGCACAAAACAAGTTTGATCGAACGGTAAATCCGTGAGCTTCAGGTGTAATCCGAGCCGTCAATGTACCCTGATGAAGAAACACTCGATTGGCCGTCTCAAGACTGATTGTGGCCGGGGCCTGCAAAATCACTTCCGCCCCCTGATCCATGTTGATCTGAGCCCAGCCTTCCTGCAATTGATAAGTCCGATTTGTCAGGGAAATCCCTTCTTTAAGCATTCCTTCCGGGCCAACGCCAATCCAGCGAGCCTGACAGACTTTAGAAAGGATCGCTACTTCTACCCCTCCTTTGGGTACTGGAACATTTCTCAGAAGCCACCGATCAAACCAGAGTACGGACAAACATAACGCGAGTATGGCGGCCAATCGTCCTAAAACGGCCATGAACTCCCGGGTAGTGATTTTACGGCGAGGCCGGACCAACACGGAGACATTACCATGACCTGTTTTGTCCGAACCACTTAAAACGCGCCGAATCGTAATATCCTGTAAATCTTTGTCAACGGTATCACGAAAACTTCCAACGCCTATTTCATCTAACCGAGTATCCTCCGTTACTAATAGACTGGACATAAAACCACGCGACTGACGCAATAATGAGTGAACAGCCATTAACTCAATATAATACTGCTGGCTATCAGGATTATCATGTACCTCTCGGGCCAGAGAATTCAGGGATTCATCATCCAGCTTGCCATCCAGGGCCGCCATGATTTTCATCGTCAATTCGCGAGATTGTTTCGGATCCAAGGTCATACATCCTCTTGCGTAATCGCTTGTGTAATGCAGTAACGCAAACCATCATGGATACGCGCCAACAGTCGATAGACATGCTGGATATTTCTTCCTATTCGTTCGGATATGGCTTTGACGGTTAATTCATCCTGATAACGAAGCATGATAATCCAGCGATCGTAGTGGCATAATTTTTTTAAGCAAAATTTCAGGGCATCGATACGAAAATTACCATTTTCAAACATTTGATGCAATCTGGCTTCCAGAGTTTCGATCGTATCATCGCCGAATAGTATGGATTTCTTTCTGTGACGATGGTATTCCATGATTTTATAGCGTGCGATCGTCATCCCCCAGGCCACAAAATCACTCCCCAAACTGAACTGATCGAACTTCCTCCACATTTCCGTGGTCGTTTCCTGAAAAATATCATCTGCATCTGCGAGATTAGCTACGATAGTGATGATGTAGGCATAAAACCGGCTTTGATGAATTGAATAGAGTTGCAGGAACTGATTCATTTTTTGAGATTCATTTTGTGACGTCTGATCTACCATAATAAACCGGTTTGCACATTAAAGGACTTGATTGCGAGAACTCTTTGTCCTGTTATAATCTATCAGATCAAAGCAACGTTAAACGAAATAGCGTCGAACTATCTTATCTGTGCTATCGATAGAAAATGACGTTGACCGAACAATTTTTTCACTTTTTTTATAAAACATTGTATCTCATTGTTAATCAGACGGTTATATCCACTCAATAATGTGTTCATTTCATTTTTATCATTGCGACTATGGGGTATTTTGCCTCCTTTTCAATCCATAAATCACTAATCCTAGTGTTCGATCATCTATTCCTCAAAATTTGAATCACTGTTATCGGCGGGTGTGGTATTTTTAATTCTTTTTCTATAACCACCAGGTGTGGTCTGGGCTTCCTGTTGAAAAACTTTGCCCATCCGATCTGCACCAGAAAATCCTGCCGCCAACGCTATATGTTCGATAGGCAATCGAGTCTGTTCCAGCAGATGACGCGCCCTTTCAATTCGGCAACGCTTGATTTCAGTACCAATCGAATGTCCCAATTCCTGTTTGAATTTTCGTTCCAGGGTTCGACGAGTTGCGGGCAGATGCCTTACCAGATCAGTTACACTTAAATCACGATAGCTATGCGACCAGATGTATT
This sequence comes from Sedimentisphaerales bacterium, assembly GCA_963663965.2. Taxonomy (GTDB): domain Bacteria; phylum Planctomycetota; class Phycisphaerae; order Sedimentisphaerales; family SM23-30. The sequence goes on along the minus strand of CAXXFK010000009.1, from coordinate 742 downwards.
TCACTGCCTCACCAACTATTGGATCTTTAATACCATGCGGATAGGTATGCTCATGTTCCAGTTTTCGTTCAGTACGATCATCCGCTTCCAATACCAGAGAGAGCAATTCCAGTGCCCAGGCCGCCAGAACATGAGAGTTTTCCGCGGATTGACCGCTGACCGTCTCAAGCAATCTGTTATGCACCTTCAAAACCGGGTTAAGTTGATCACTCAGATCCAAAATAGGCCGCCGGGGAGACATCAATCCTCTTCGAGTTAATCGATATAAATATTCCCCATTCCAGCTTAACCAGTGTTCACACCAACCAGTACGATCCGATGGACGATATCTATGCCAGACACCAGGAAATAGCAATAATACCTGGCCGGCTTTAATTGGACATATACCGGTTTGTGTCGATTCGAAGGTTCCTTCACCTTGAGATATCGTAATCACCTGATATTCAGGCAATACGCGACCTTTATCCCAATTGAAATCATACAATTCCGGGTGCCCACGGGGTGGATATGGCATATGAGGCAAACTGTTACACAAACCAATGCCGGTTAAATACAACTCCCAGACAATATTATATCTGGAGATGGGAAGATAATAAAAATAGTTGTTTCGCATTTGTGGCTGCATGGTTAATCACTCGAATATACTATGGCGGAAACAATAAGCATTAAAATGGGTTAACCAAGAAGATCAATCTATCTCAAAACACCCCTAATGAATATAATTATTTATAAATAAATAACT